>NZ_WUYX01000048.1 GCF_009834785.1 Natronorubrum halalkaliphilum | reverse complement strand
GACTTAGGACCGGCTAACCCTCAGCTGATCAGCATTGCTGAGGAACCCTTACTCGTTCGGCCGTCGGGGGTCTAACCCGACTAACGCTGCTACTATGACCAGGATTTTCGTTACTGAACGGTCCACACGACCTCTCGGCCGTGCTTCCGCCCGAACAGAACGCCAACCTACGGAATCACCTTTTGACAGGTGCCGCTAGGTCTCGGTGGTGGACTTGAGCCCCGATCATTTTGGGCGCCTCAAACCTCGGCCGGTAAGCTGTTACGCTTTTCTTAGAGGGTAGCTGCTTCTAAGCTCACCTCCCGGCTGTCTAGGGCTTGAGACCACCTTCGATCGCACTTAGTCCACACTTGGGGACCTTAACCCAGCTCTGGGTTGTCTCCCTCACGGTACACAGGCTTACCCCGCGCACCGGACTCCCTGCGTCAAACGGCGTTCATAGGTTCGGAGTTGGACAGGGGGGCGCACTCCTCTCGGAGTGCGGTCCCCCAATCCGTCGCTCTACCCCATGAACTACCTCGGCAGAGGTCATGCTTCGACATGTTTCGGTTGGAACCAGCTGTTTCCGGACTCGATGGGCCTTTCACCCCTAGACGTAGATCACGAGAGGGTATTGTAGGACACCAACTCTAACAGGCTTCCACGTGCCTTTCGGCACGCTTCACCTTGTCCACGCCTAGATCGTCCGGTTTCGGGTTGTGCCCGTTTGACTCCCCGCGCTTGAACACGGTGGCCCTCGTGCAAAGCACTGCGGCCATATTGGTTTCCCTACGCCTTCCCTGATGATCAGGTTAGACTCGTCAAACAGGCACACTCCCTGGTTCGTTTTTCAAAACGTACGACAGAACACCGGCTTCCCGTATGGCTTACTACAGGCTCGCGCCTGATTCATTTGATACGGGACCTTGTGTGCCCTGTCGCTCTATCGCCAACTGATTTCACGCCCTATTGCACCTCCCTTTGTGGGGTGCTTTTCAGCGTTCGCTCACGCTACTTGTTCGCTATCGGTCTTGAGGAGTGTTTAGTCTTTGCAGTCGATGCCTGCAATATTCACGAGGGATATCCAACCCCCGATACTCTGGAGCTGACTCGTCTCATACTG
>NZ_WUYX01000047.1 GCF_009834785.1 Natronorubrum halalkaliphilum | reverse complement strand
TTTCCATAGACAGAATCGAATTCCTCGGCTTCATCCTTCTAAGCTAGTGATATCGGCGGATTAGATCGCTATTCAACAGAGCACTCTGTACAAATCTCGGATGCAGAGAACGCGGGCGTGTACGGTGGATGGTGGTTGCGGTCTCTCCGGTCCAATTCCGGCTTTCCGAACCGGTGACTTCAAACGAGGTAACGAGGCGAATTCCCCGGGCCACCGTGCCCAAGGTTGAATTCTGTGTTCCGAGTTGCGCCCCACCACATCGCGTAGCGCAAGGACGTTCGAGCACACGGTCGAAGCGTGTCGGTTCCGTGTGATCGTGCGATCGAGACCGGCGGCGACTCGAGTCTGGTCGCCGCCTCGCAGCCGTCCGACCGGCGGCTTTACGTCTCCGCTATCCCCATCACGAGGTAATGACAGTCGTCCTCGCCGGTGTGGGTGCCGACAGCACGAACCTGGGAGCGCTCGCTCCCCTGTACGATGACGGCCGCTTCGAGTACGTCCCGATCCCCGAAAAGACCCGCGAGACGGACGAAACGGCCACCCTCGGTTCGTGGCCCCTCCGAGATGGCGACCGGACTGCAGCCGACCTCACCACCCGGATCACGCCACAGCCGATCGGCGACGGCGACACCACCGTTACCGGCGACGCGCTCGAGTCCTGGCCGCTCCATCGCGATCCCAACTTCGCGGCGCTAACCTACGGCGAACACCGAACCAGCGGCTACGTCTCGAGACTCAGCGCGCTCGAGTCGGGAGACGTCGTCGGGTTTTACGCCGGCCTGCGCCGCCCCGACGGTGACCGTGCCCATCGATATCTGGTCGGCTACTTCACCGTCGACCGCGTCGACGTTGTTACCCCCGAGATGACTCCGGCCGAACGTCGGCGTATTCTCGACGCGCACCCGGAAAACGCACACGCGAAACGCGCCCGCGACGGCGAATGTTACCTCGGCAAACCGGTCGTGCTCATCGACGGCCGTGAACCCGGTGGGCTGTTCGACCGATACCCGATTCGGCTGAGCGACTACTACGTCAAAGAGGGCAACGAACGCGCACAGTACTACCTACGCGAGTCGATCGCTGACGACTGGGACGTCCGTGCCGGCGGCGAGAATATGATGTACAAACCGGCCTATCGGTGTGGGCTCTCGGGCGAGGCCTTCCGCCAGCGCGTCGGACTCCCCGGGGACCGAACGAGCGAGTACGCAACGCCTACCGGTGAGCCGGCGGTCACCGAGTAACGCCGTGGCCGTGTCGGCTCCCGTTTGCTACTGTGAAATCGGCTCCTCGAGATCCGAGACGAACGGTTCGACGGCGTCGAAGTTCGGGCCGATGCGGATCTCCTCGCTCGAGTGATCGTACTCGACGACGTCGTACTGGTCGAGTCGCGGAATGTGGTTGTGGAGCAACCGGATGATGACGGTCCGCCGACTGACCTCGTCGGCTCCGTCCATCGTCTGCCGTTTCCACCTGACGACGACGTCGGCAACTTCCGCTGTCGTCGCGGAGCCGGCTTCCGAGAGATAACAGAGTACGTATTCACGCTGTCGATCCGAGAGCAGTGAATACACCGTCCCACGGTCGAGTTCGTCTGATTGGCCCATCATGTTATCCCTCAGTACGACGCCATCCCGAACAACGATTGGGCCTAACGAGTTGGGTACCCGAGGGTTGTATCCGAGCCGATGACTGTCTCAACATCGAGCGTGTCCGTCAACCGCGCTACTCGATGGCTGCCAGAACGAATCGCGGTCGCAACCGGTCGGTTTCATGTGGTGACGGGTCCTATCACCGGCAGTGACTGACGAGACGGACTCCCGCCACGACCGCATTCGACGCCATCCGACACCAGGACCGGGCAACTCGCTTGCGAGTTGGCCGCGCGCTCGCAACCCCCTTCGGGTCGCGATCAATTACGTCGTCGTCTGGCTCGTCCGTATCTCGCCGAGCCTCCGACTCAAGCGCTGGCTGTTACGTCGGATCGGCGTCTCCGTCGGTCCCGGCGTCTCCTGGGGCTTAGAGGCTACACCGGACGTCTTCTGGCCCGAACTGATTACGGTCGAAACGGAAGCGATCGTCGGTTACGACGCGACGATCCTCTGTCACGAGTTCCTTCAGGACGAGTATCGCACGGGCGAGGTTCTGATCGGCGAACGGGCGATGATCGGCGCCGGAGCGATCGTTCTCCCGGGCGTCGAAATCGGTGCCGATGCACGCGTCGCGGCGAACTCGCTCGTGACGCGGGACGTGGCGCCGAACACGACGGTTGCGGGCGTCCCGGCCGAACCGATGGGATCGAGAGCGGACGGCGAAGACGGGAACGAAGACGACGAGTTCGAAGCCGGGACCGGTTCCGATGCCGTCGATAGCGACGAAGGCTGATCTGCCCGTACTCGTTTGCTAGTCTCCTGCAGCGATACCGTGTCTTTCGGGTCGATCAGTAACGACGGGTCTCGAGAGCGCACGTAGAAAACGCGAATCGAACGAGATCGGAACCAACCGAAACTGACGAGAACGACTTACAGCGACGACCAGGACTTGCGGGCCTGGTTCCAGGAGGTGATGTCTGCAATCCAACGGGCGGCGATCATCTTCTTGAGTTTCTGGGCCGGGAAGCCGCCGAAGGTGTCGACGGGGAGGGAGACGCCCATCGCTGGCTTGACCTCGTGGGCGACGGCCTTCTCGCCGACGGAGACGACGGTCCCCTTGTCGTTGTACTCCCAGGTCTTCAGCGGTCGGTTCTCGATGGCACGAGAGATGTTCTCGCCGGCGACCTCCGCGGCCTGCCAGGCGGCCTGTGCGGTCGGCGGTGCAGGCTGGTCACCCTGATCGACGATCGCCGAGTCGCCGACCGCGAAGACGCGTTCGTCGGAGGTCTGGAAGTTCGCCGCCGTGTTGACGCGGTTGTGCTCGTTGTCGAGGTCGACGTCGTCCATCGCGTCGCGACCCGTAATGCCGCCGGTCCAGACGAGCACGTCGTGCTCGAGCGGTTCACCCTCGTCGAACTCGATGACGTCCGCTTTGGCCTCGGTGATCGGGTCGTCCGTGTGGATCTGGACGCCGGCATCCTCGAGCAGGTCGCGAAGCGCCTGCTGAATTTCGGGATCGTTACCGGGGAAGATCTCCTCGAGTGCTTCGACGAGGTGGATCTCGATCGGTGCGCGGTGGTTGTCGCGGAACTCCGCGATCTCGCCGGCGCTCTGGATGCCCGAAAGGCCGGCACCGCCGATGACGACCTGTGCAGGGTCGCCGCGGGTTGCCTCCTGGCTCGCGTTCTTGATCGTCTCGTGAATCTCGAGCGCGTCGTCGAGGCTCTTGAGCGTCAGCGAGTGCTCCTCGAGACCGGGGATGCCGTAGTAGGCGGTCTGGGTGCCGAGTCCGACGAGGACGTAATCGTACTCGACGTTCTCGGTGTCGGCGAGTTCGACGACCTGTTCGTCGACGTCGAGGCCGGTGACCTCGTCCTGGACGAATCGGGTCGACGGATCCGCAATTTCCTCGACCGGGAACGTAATGTCCGATCGGACGTCGGGATCGCGGATGACGCGGTGTGACTCGTGGAGAACCAGGTGGTAGTCGACGTCTGCAATCCAGGTTAGCCGCGCGTTGCCCCCGAGCTCCGATTGGAGCTTGTTGACCGCACCAGCACCGGCATAGCCAGCGCCGAGCACGACGACGTTCTCAGTCATATTCGACAATCTGATACACTACGATACAAAGGTGTTGGAACGCACATCCTCGTGGTAGATGTTCTCACCACCCAGGATTCTGGATAGTACCGATTCGAATAGACGACAGCTGTCGGTCAGAGAATCCGTTTTCCGAACGCACTCGCGGTGAGTTCGGCCGCGACCGTCGCCGTCTCGTTGCCTTCGTCGAGGATCGGGTTTACCTCGACGACGTCCATCGAGCGGAGGATCCCGTCAGCGTCGTGGCGCTGGGAGACGGTCTCGAGGGCGGCGTGAGCCTCCCGATAGGTGACCCCGCCGCGAACGGGCGTTCCGACGCCGGGTGCCGTTTTCGGATCGAGCCAGTCGAGGTCGAGACTGACGTGGACGCCGTCGGTGCCGTCGGTCGCGACGTCGAGTGCATCCTCGACGACTGCCGTCATTCCGCGTTCGTCGATGTCCGCCATCGTAAACGCCGTCATCTCGCTTTCTCGGACCAGTTCCCGCTCGCGCTCGTCGATGCTTCGCAGTCCGACGTACGCGATGGCGTCCTCGCGGACACGGGGTGCGGTGGCCCACTCCGTCGTCTCGAACATGCCCCGCCCGAGCGTTGCGGCGAGGGGCATTCCGTGGACGTTCCCGCTGGGTGAGGTTTCGGGCGTGTTCAGGTCGGCGTGAGCGTCGAACCAGATCGTTCCGAGGTCGGCATCCCGCGCGGAGCCGTGCATCGAGCCGATGGCGACCGAGTGGTCACCACCCAGCACGAGCGGGAATTCGCCATTCGCGAGCGCGTCCGCGACCTGGTCGCTCAGTCGACGGCAGATGTCTTCGACCTCCCGGAGGAACTTCGCGTTCCCGTGACTCGGCTGGTTGGCGTCGGGATCGCGTTCTTCGGCCCGCGGCATCAAGAGGTCGCCGGCATCGACGGGATCGACACCCGCACGCTCTAACCCGTCGGCCAGTCCCGCGTACCGAATAGCCGATGGTCCCATGTCGACGCCGCGACGATCAGCGCCATAATCCATCGGCGCGCCAATAATTCTAACGGTCGTACCCATATCTTGGCGTACAGAACGGAGTGATTTGATCGTGGCGATTTTCGGGGCGACAGATTTAGGGTTAGACGGCTCTAAAACGATACACGATGATGCTGAGCGACGTGATGGAAGACTACCTCAAGGCGATCTATCAGCTCCAGCGCGAGACCGACGACCGAATCAAGACGTCGGCCATCGCCGAGGAGTTAGACGTCACGTCGCCGACCGTCACCAGTATGCTGGATAAACTCGAGGACCGCGGTTTCGTCGACCGCGAGAAGTACCGCGGCGTCACCCTGACCGACGAAGGTGAGACCGTCGCCCTCGAGGTCGTTCGCCACCACCGGCTGCTCGAGGCTTATCTTACGGAACACCTCGATTACGACTGGGCGGAGGTCCACGAGGAGGCCGACCGGCTCGAACACCACATCAGCGAGGACTTCGAGGCCCGCGTGGCCGACGCACTCGGCGAACCGACGGTCGATCCGCACGGTTCGCCGATCCCCAGCGCCGACCTCGAACCGCCCGAACGGCCCGAAGGCAAATCCGTCACGGAGTTCGAGGAGGGCGACGTCGTGATCGTCGAGGAGGTCGCCGACCGCGATGCGGACGTCCTCTCCTATCTCGCCGAACACGGCGTCGAACCCGGCGTCGAACTCGAAATCGTCGAAGTTGCCCCCTTCGGTATGGTTACTGCGCGCTCGAGCGAACGCGATGGAACCGTTTCGCTCCCCGAATCCGTCGCCCATCACGTGCGCGTCGCTGTACCGCCAGAACTCGAACAATGAGACCGAAGATCACATATTCGTACACTGTACCCGGTCAGTAGTACGTTTAGATTCGGTCTAAAGGGAAGCCAGTGGAAAACATATAAGTTTAGCCCTCTCTAATCTATCGACTATGGTCTCTCAAGTCTTGCGTACTGGAGGTGACCGCGTACGATGAGCGGTCGATGGGTAGATGACCTTCCGCGGTGGGTACTGGCTATCGGGCCCGTACTGATTCTGGGTATCGTGTTCGGACTGCTCTATTTCACCTCTCCGTTCGGCGACCTCTCGACGGTCGACTCGGCGAGTACGCTCGAGATTATCTGGATGTTGACGGTAATCGGGGCGATTGCGGGGATTATTCCCGTCGCGATCGGGATGCTCTGGTTTCCGTTCATCCGGAATCTCAACACTCGGTACCTCCACGCGTTCATGGCGCTTGCGGCCGGCGTTCTCGCCTTTATCGCCGTCGAAATGACCGAGGACGTGTTCGAACACGCCGGCGACGCCGAGAACACGGCACTTGCACTCGGCCTCGCCGTCGTCGGTGTCGGCGTAACCTTCGCTGTCATGTACCTCGCAAGCGAGTGGCGCCAGCGGAAGATGGCCACAACCGACAAGAGTGGGCTCCAGATCGCGTACCTCGTCGCGCTTGCGCTTGGACTTCACAGCATCGGCGAGGGACTCGGAATCGGCGTCGCGTACATCCAGGGCGATGCGTCGCTACTGTTGTTGCTCGTACTGGCGTTTGTCATGCATAACGTAATGGAGGGGCCGACGGTCGTCGCCGCCGTTGCTCGCGAGCGCGAGACGCCGCCACTCCGTCACTTCGCTGCGATGGGCGTCATCGCCGGCGGTCCCGTTATTCTCGGGGGCTGGATCGGAAGCTTCGCTCAGTCCGATCTGTTGGCCGCCCTCTTCTTTGCGATCGCGATCGGCGCAATCCTCCAGGTGCTCATCGAGATGGCCGACCTCATTCGGTTCGATGCCGAAGCCGTCCTGACCCGGGTGAACGCGGCGACGTTCTCGTTCGGCTTCATTCTGATGTTTATCCTCGAGGACGTCCTCACCGAACTGCTCCTCGAGGGGTGGCTGGTTCCGGCGTAATCGACCGACGGTCGGCGGGCGGAGACCGAAACGGGCGACGAATCCAAACGCCTTACTATGACCGGTTCAAACAGCAAAATCTGAGCATATCAGCCCGGCGTACCCGTCGGGTTTAAGGAAATCAATTACGAACAACAAAGTATGTCATCCATCGAACTCACCCCCAGCCAGAAGAAGATTCTCCGCGCATTGACAAACCTACACAAGGAGTCCGAATCCGCGATCAAAGGCGAGGACATCGCCGAGCAGGTCGACCGGAATCCCGGGACGATCCGCAACCAGATGCAGAGTCTCAAAGCCCTGCAGTTGGTCGAAGGCGTACCGGGGCCGAAAGGTGGCTACAAGCCGACCGCCGCAGCCTACGAGGCCCTCGAGATCCAGCAGATGGACGATCCCGCCTCCGTTCCGCTCGAGCACGAGGGTACCGCCGTCGAAGGCGTCATCGTCGAGGAGATCGATCTCTCGAGCGTCCACCACCCCGAACTCTGTCGGGCCGAGATCCACATGCAGGGCTCGATAGGCGAGATTCACGAGGACGATTCGGTCACCGTCGGCCCGACGCCGCTGTCGAAACTGGTCATCAAAGGCCGCGTCGACGGCAAGGACGACACGAACAATATCCTCATCTTACGCATCGACGATATGGTTGCGCCCGCAGAAGAGCCGGCACACTGAACGGCTGGGACTGCCACTGCCACTACCGGCATAGACACGGACACACCGTCTCGTCTGTCGTCCCACTAGCGTTGCTTTTTCTCTCGTTTCTCGCTTCCCACTTCTCGCTTCTCACCCCCAGCATCCTTCCCGTTTAGCGCTGCACGCTCTCGACTCGAGTTTCGAAGCGCTTGTCGACACGAACTGGGTGAGCAAGAGAGCACTGACGAAGACAAAGCCGGTAAACCGGACGAAGAGTCCGCACCGCTGGCTTCTGTTTTAGTTTTCCTCGGCGTCGCCGTCGGCCGTTGCCTCGTCCTCGACCGCAGCCGCAGCCGGAATCTCGTCGACGCTGGCGACCGCGTCGCCCTCGTCGACGTCCATGACGATCACGCCCATCGTGTTGCGTCCGACCGTCGAAATCTCGTCGACGCGAGTGCGAACGATCTGGCCGCGTTCGCTCATCATGACGAGCTGATCGTCGTCGTCGACGGCCTTGACGGCCGTTACGGGACCGTTTCGCTCGCCCGTCTTGATATCGATCAGCCCCTTCCCGTAGCGTGACTGGGTGCGATACTCCGAGAGACGAGTCCGTTTCCCGTAGCCGTTCCGGGTCACGGTCAACAGCGCCTGGCCGTCCTCCTCGTCGGTCGCGACCAATCCGGCGACGGCGTCGCCCTCGGTGAGCTTGATTCCGTTGACGCCTCGAGCGTTCCGTCCCATCGAACGGACCTCGCTTTCGTCGAACCGGATCGTCATCCCGCCTTCCGTCGCGATGACCAGATCCTGGGAGCCGTCGGTGACCTCGACGTCGACGAGTTCGTCGCCCTCCTCGAGATCGGCCGCGATGATCCCGGTCGAGCGGATGTTATCGAACTCCTCGCCGGCGGTTCGTTTGACGTAGCCGTGACGGGTCGCCATCGTCACGTACTCCTCGTCGCCGAAGGCATCGGTGTCGACGATGGCCGTAATATCCTCGTCGGTGTCGAGATCGAGGATGTTAACCGCCGATTTCCCCCGAGCGGTCCGACCCATCTCGGGGATCTCGTACGTTTTTAGCTGGTAGACTTTCCCCTGATTGGTAAAGCACAGCAGGTAGTCGTGGGTGTTGGCTCGGAACACCGTCGTCACCCGATCGTCCTCCTTGACGTCCGCCCCGATGATCCCCTTGCCGCCACGTCCCTGGGGATCGAAGTTCTCGATGGGCATCCGCTTGACATAGTCGTCTTCGGTCATGACGACGAAGACCTCTTCCTCGGGGATGAGGTCCTCGTGGGTAACCGTCCCCTGATCCTCGACGATCGAGGTGCGCCGATCGTCGGCGTACTCGTCTCTGATCTCGCGGAGTTCGTCTTTGATGACCGCGAGCAGTTCCTGCTCGCTCTCGAGGATCGACGTTAGTCGTTCGATCTCGGCCTGGACCTCCTCGTACTCGTCTTCGATCTCGGCCGCCTCCATCGAGGTGAGGCTGCCGAGTTGCATCCGGACGATGTGCTCGGATTGGGCCTCCGAGAAGTCATAGGCCTCCTGCAGGGCCTCTCTGGCAGCCGAACGGTCCTCACTGTTGCGGATCAGTTCGACCACGTCGTCGGCGTTCTCGACGGCCGTCAGCCGCCCCTCGAGAATGTGTGCGCGATCCTCGGCTTCCTCGAGATCGTACTCGCTGCGTCGGCGAACGACCTCGCGGCGGTGGGCGACGTACTCCTCTAGGGTCTCCCGCAGCGAGAGCACCCGTGGCTGGCCATCGACCAGCGCGAGGTTGATGACGCCGAACGTTTTCTCGAGGTGGTTCTCGAGCAGTTTGTTCTTGACGACCTCGACGTTCGCGCCGCGCTTGCACTCGACGACGATGCGGACGCCGTCGCGGTCGGACTCGTCGCGCAGATCCGAGATACCCTCGATGGTCCCCTCGTTGACGTCGTCGGCGATACGCTCGACCATCCGGGCCTTGTTGGCCTGGTAGGGCAGTTCGGTGATGACGATGCGCTCGCGGTCGTTCTTCCACTCTTCGACCTCGAACTCGGCGCGGACGCGGATGCGTCCGCGGCCGGTCTTGTACGCCGAGTAGATGGCGTCGCGACCGACGATGTTCGCACCGGTCGGGAAGTCTGGGCCCTTGACGTGGTCCATCAGATCCTCGACCGTCGCGTCGGGGTTGTCGATGAGTTCGATCGTCGCGTCAATCACCTCGCCGAGATTGTGCGGCGGGATGTTCGTCGACATCCCGACCGCGATCCCCGAGGAACCGTTGACCAGCAGGTTCGGGAACGCCGACGGAAGCACGTCCGGCTCCTGCAGACGGTCGTCGTAGTTCGCCGAGAAGTCGACGGTGTCCTTGTCGATGTCTTCGAGCAACTCTTCGGAGACGGGGGCCATCCGCGCCTCAGTGTAGCGGGGCGCGGCGGCCGGATCGCCGTCCATCGAGCCGAAGTTGCCCTGGCCGTCGACCAGCGGATAGCGCATCGAAAAGTCCTGGGCCATTCGGACCAGGGTGTCGTAGATCGCGCTGTCGCCGTGTGGGTGGTAGTCACCCATCGTCTCCCCGACGATCGAGGAGGACTTGCGGTGGCTCGAGCCGCTCGAGACACCCATTTCGTGCATCGCGTACAGGATGCGCCGGTGGACCGGCTTCAACCCGTCCCGGACGTCCGGGAGGGCGCGACCCGCGATAACGGACATCGCGTAGTCGATGTAGCTCTGCTCCATCTCGTCCTCGATTCGGACGTTCTCTACCGCTCGCGCCTCTACGTCTGTTGGATCGGGTACGTCTGAGCTCATGTCTTCGTCACCTACGCTATATGTCGATCCACTCCGCCTCCGGAGCGTTATCCTTGATGAACTGCTTTCGCGGCTCGACGGCGTCGCCCATCAGCACGGAGAACATCTTGTCCGCCGCGGCCGCGTCCTCGATCGTGATCTGCTTGAGGATGCGGTTTTCGGGGTTCATCGTCGTCTCCCAGAGCTGTTCTGGATTCATCTCGCCGAGTCCCTTGAATCGCTGGACGCGGGTCGGATTGCCGTCGCATTTCTCGTCGATGATCTCGTCGCGTTCGGCTTCGGTCATCGCGTCGTACGTTTCGCCGCGGTAGCGAACCCGGTACAGCGGCGGCTGGGTCGCGTAGACGTAGCCGCCTTCGAGCAACGGACGCATGTGCCGGTAGAAGAACGTGAGCAGCAGGGTCCGGATGTGGGCCCCGTCGACGTCGGCGTCTGTCGCCATGATGATCTTCTTATAGCGGACGTCGTCGACGTCGAACTCGTCACCGATCCCCGCGCCGATCGCGGTGATCATGTTCCGAATCTCGTCGTTCTCGAGGATCCGATCGAGACGGTGTTTCTCGACGTTCAGAATCTTCCCCTTGATGGGGAGGACGGCCTGGAACTCTGGATTACGGGCCTGTTTTGCGCTGCCACCGGCGGAGTCTCCCTCCGCGATGAACAGTTCGGCCTCCTCGGGCTCTTTGGTCTGGCAGTCGGCCAGTTTCCCCGGCAGGGACGTGGAATCGAGGGCGGACTTGCGTCGCGTGAGTTCCTCGGCCTTCTGGGCCGCCTTGCGCGCTTTCGCGGCCTCGACGGCCTTGTTGACGATCGCCTGAGCGGTGTCGGGATGCTCTTCGAAGTACGTTCCGAGACCCTCGTGCATCGCGCTTTCGACGATTCCGCGGACCTCGCTGTTTCCGAGTTTCGTCTTCGTCTGCCCCTCGAACTGCGGATCGGGGTGTTTGACGGAGATGACGGCGGTCAACCCCTCGCGGATGTCTTCGCCTTTGAGGTTGTTCTCGAGGTCGCCGAGCATGTCGTTGTCGCCGGCGTAGTCGTTGACCGTCCGCGTGAGCGCGGTCTTGAACCCGGTGAGATGGGTTCCGCCCTCGCGGGTGTTGATGTTGTTCGCGAAGGCGTGGATCGATCCCTGCAGTTCCTCGGTGGCCTGCATCGCGACTTCGATCTGGATATTCTGATCCTCGTCCTCGAAGTAGATGATATCCTCGTGCATCGCCGAGCGCGTCTCGTTCAAGTACTCGACGAACTCGCGGATGCCACCCTCGTACTCGTAGGTTTCCTCGACCGGTCCGTCGTCCGTCTCCTCGCGCTCGTCGCGCAGCGTGATTCGCACGCCTGAGTTGAGGAAGGCCAGTTCCCGAAGCCGATTCGAGAGCGTCGAAAAGGAGAACTCGTCGCCCTCGAAAATCCCGGTGTCGGGCCAGAACCGGACCTGCGTTCCGGTCTCTTCGTCCGGCTCCATATCGCGAACCCGCTCCATATCGCCGACGGGTTCGCCCTCCTCGAAGGCGTGGCGGAACACGCCACCATCGCGTTTGACCTCGGCCTCGAGGCGCTCGGAGAGAGCGTTGACGACGCTCACGCCGACGCCGTGGAGTCCACCGGAGACCTGGTAGGACTTGTTGTCGAACTTGCCGCCGGCGTGGAGGACCGTCAGAATGACCTCGAGTGCGGGTCGATCGTACTCATCGTGTGTATCGACGGGGATACCGCGGCCGTCGTCCGCGACGCTCACCGAGCCGTCCTCGTTGATGGAGACGGTGATGTCGTCGCAGTGGCCGGCCAGTGCCTCGTCGATCGAGTTATCCACCACTTCGTAGACGAGATGGTGAAGTCCTCGAGAATCGGTAGAGCCGATGTACATCGCCGGTCGCTTTCGCACAGCCTCCAGGCCTTCTAAGACCTGAATCTGTCCGGCGCCGTACTCGCTTTCCTGGGACATGTAAAACCTGCTTTCGGGTAGTGGTCGGGCCCTAATAAAAGTCACGTGTACGCGCGCGAGCGCGAAATCGACGGGCACCGGAAACGAAAATGAAACCGGGGGAGTCAGACGCCCGAGTCTCTAGATGACGTCGTCGAACGAGTCGTGGCCCTGAATGTCGACGCCGTCGGCGGTAACCGACGCGAGGAAAACACCGTTGCCGGAGCCGGTGTCACGCTCGGCGGCGCTGTGGACGGCTCGAGCCGCCGCCGTCCGCGCGTCCGCAAGCGAGAGACCCTCCTCGTACTCCTGTTCGAGGAGTCCGTAGGCGAGTTGCATCCCGCTCCCGGTGACCGTGTAGTCGTCGGCCATCACGCCGCCGGCGGGGTCGATGCTGTAGACGTGGCTGCCGTCGTCGTCGACGCCGCCAAGGATGGGGTTGATCGCCCGGAACGGACCGCCGCGGGCGAAGTTGCCGGCGAGCGTCGCCAGCGCCGAAATCGGCATTTGCTCGTCCCGTCGGGCCTCGAAGAGGTCCACTTCGGACCGCAGCGTCCGAATGAACGACTGCGCACCGCCGACGCTCCCGACGAGCGTCAGTGCCGCCGTGGGGTGGATCTGCTCGACTTTCTGGACGTTCTTGTTCGAGACGAATCGGCCGCCGAGGCTGGCGCGCATGTCCGTCGCGATGACGACGCCGTCGTCGGTCGTGATCCCGACGGTCGTCGTTCCCGTGGAATTGACGTTTGCGCCGTCCTCCCCGGTCGACGGCAGCGAGCCGAGCTCGGGCTCGTACGGCGACGGCGAGCCGTCGGCTGTGCCGTTCGATTCGGGGCTCCAGCTCTGAGTTCGGTTCCAGTTACTCATCGCTCTCGTCCCCGTCGATCTCGGCGAGGATCGACTCGAGGCGATCCTCCGGAACCGAACGGAACGTCTCGTCGTCGGTGCCGATCGTCGCAACGTCGACGTCGCCCGCGTTGACGGGGTCGTCTTCGGGCTCGCTGAGGGCGCTCAATGCGAGTTCGAGCCCCCCGTCGAGATCGAGGTCGGGCCGGTAGCGCTCCTCGAGGAATCCCTGAATCACGTCTCGGTTGCTGCCGATGGCGGCCGCCTGCCACTCGTAGTCCGTTCCCGACGGATCGGTCTCGAGCAGACGCGGTTCGCCGTCCTCGACGCCACCGACGAGGAGGGCGACGCCGAAGGGGCGTGCCCCGCCCGTCTGTGTGTACTCTTGAATGTGGTCGGTAACCGCGCGCGTCAGCGTTTCGACGCCGATTGTCTGGCCGTAGCGGAGCTGTTCGCCCTGAGCGCGCCGACGCGCGAGGTCGACCAGCCGGCGCGCGTCGGCCACGTGGCCGGCGCTTGCGATACCGACGTGGTCGTCGGCCTTGTGGATCTTTTCGACGCTCGAGGGTTCCATGAGCGACGAGTCAACCTGTCGATCGGCCGCGAGCACGACGCCCGCGGGCGTGCGGATACCGACGCTCGCGGTGCCGCGTTTGACGGCTTCGCGGGCGTACTCTACTTGATAGAGGCGTCCGTCCGGGGAGAAAATCGTGATCCCCCGGTCGTAGGCCTGTTGTTGAGATTGACCTTGCATTGGTTATCTGGCCGTTCGTGACCTTCACCTTGGGTAATGGATATCTATATATAAGGGTTGGTGAAAGATGAGTGTCAAGCGGTAATTCTGTCTGTTTTCGGTACCATAGAGCGGCGACCGGCGCGTGAATACTGCGTTTCGTCGTGACTTCCCGCAGCGATCGTCTGCGTGACGCCTCTCGATTGCAACTCGAGGCGGCTCCGGGGTAGCCCTCGAGTGTACCCCGAACGTGGTCGACGGGAGCCGGACTCCGCGCGCTCAAAAGCCGACGACCTGCCCGTCCCGCCGCGGTTCCGAGCCGCCGATCAGCGTTCCATCTGAGTCCCGATAGATGAACTGTGCGCCGCCGAAGTGGTGGGCGTCGGGCTCGAAGTACTCCGACTCGAGGATGATCTCGTGACCCCGCTCGTGTAGCTCTTCGACCGTCTCTTCGGGGAGTCGCGTCGTCTCGAGGGCAACTTCGTGGCCCTCGTCGAACCGAAACCGTGGGACGTCGATGGCGGCCTGCGGATTGAGCCCGGAGTCGAGCATGTTGACCAACACCTGTAACTGGCCCTGCGGCATCGTCGATCCCCCCATCACGCCGAAGGAAGCCCGGAACTCGCCGTCTTCGGCGAGCATCGCTGGGATGAGCGTGTGGTAGGGGCGCTTTCTGGGCTCGATCGCGTTCGGGTCGTCGGGCTCGAGACTAAACGAGGTTGCGTGATTCTGAAGGGTGAAGCCACCCACGACCAGCCCGCTGCCGAAGGGCTTGTAGCCGCTACCGAGCATGGAGACGGCGTTGCCGTCACCGTCGACGACCGTGAGGTAGACCGTGTTCGAAGCCTCGCCGGCCTTCGGTTCGTGATCGCCCACCTCCCAGCCGATGTCCTGCGCTCGCTCGCTGGCGTACGCCTCGTCGAGTTTGGACTCGAGCGGGATTTTCTCGTCTTTGGGGTCGCCCAGGTGCTCCTCGGCGTCGGCGAAGGCGATTTTGATCGCCTCGATGAGTTTGTGGAGTCGCTCCGGATCGGTCGGCTCCGTCGCCAGGTCGAAGTTCTCGACGATGTTCAGCGCCTCGAGCGCGACCACGCCGATCGTGTTCGGTGGGTGTTCGAGCACCTCGTACCCCTGGTACTCGGCACTGATCGGGTCGTTCCAGTCGCTCTCGAACTCTTCGAGATCCGCGAGTTCGAGGAAGCCGCCGTGATCTTGCACCCGATTCACGATCTTCTGGCCCAGTTCGCCGCCGTAGACGGTTTCGATCCCCTCGCGCGCGATTCGTTCCAGGGAGTCGGCGAACGCCCGGTTGGTAAAGATCGACTCGGGCGAGGGACTCTCGCCGTCCTCGAGGAACGTCTCTCGGAACGAGTCGAACTCAGCCACTCGCGGCGCGGCAACCTCCCACTGGGAGGCGATGTACTCGGTGATCGGGACACCCTTTCGGGCGTGATCGATGGCCGGCTCGAGTAGCTCGCCGAACTCGAGGGTTCCGTAGCGGTCGGCGAGTCGGTAGAGCCCGTCGATTGCCCCGGGGACCGTAACGGCGAGTGGCCCCTCCGAAGGAACGACTGGTTCGCCGTCCTCGTTCGTCTCGTCGGTGTGTTCGCGATACGTTTCCACGTCGGCGGCACCCGGCGCGTACCCCGTTCCGTTGAGGGCCTTGTACTCACCGTCGAAGTGCGTGAGTGCGACGATATCGCCGCCGAGACTGGTCATGTGGGGTTCGACGAACGAGAGTTCGGCGGCGACGGCGACGGCCGCGTCGGCCGCGTTCCCTCCCTTCTGGAGGATCCGAGCACCGGTCTGGGCCGCGAGCGGATGGCTCGTCGCGACCATTCCGTTTCTGGCCATCACGGCCGAGCGACGACCGATAAACTGCCAGGGGTACTCGAACTCACCCGTCGAACTGGCGCTGTACTCGGTCCGTTCGGCGGCCCCGATTCCCTCACCGGTCGGCGCGTTCGCACCGATCACGCCCGTGACTGCCGTTTCGGACCCGAATCGTTCGAGGAACGTGCGTCGGTTCGACACAGTCTCGCTACCTCGAACCGCTACTAAACGGTTCGCCCGGAAATGTGCGTTCGATCGTTCGACCGGCGGCAATCGGGTGTCACCCACTTCAATATATAACACAGTTCTGGGAAAAAGCGGTTCGATATGTTCGAAATCGAGAATCGAGATATCGGAGAGGAGGGCCGTTCTACCGCCCGATTACCGAGATAAACATCCGAAATCAGGGAGAGAAACGACAAATGTGATAGACGGCTTTCGTTTGCCGGGCAGCGACTCTCTTAGCTGGAGGGTGCCAGTGTGAGATGAGGCGAACCAACCGAGGTGTCACTATCGACTGTCGATGTGCCGAGTGGTCGCTACTGCGTTCGGTTGCCGGTCGGAGGCGACAGCGTTCGGCTTCGAGTTCACCTACACATGAACAGAGCATCCGTTCAGACGGACCCAAGGGTATCGAATTCAATTACCCCTTTTCGTTCACGCCGGGTCGGCTCGCCGGCTGACCCGAGGAACGCCGAATCCACGATCGGCTCTCGCGTCGTCACCGCCGAGAGCACGACCGCCGTTCGGTCGCTCAACGGAGTGATCACGCGTGAGTGAACAGTCGGCGTCGACGTCGACGCTCGTCGAGGCGGTCCCCGGCGGTGAAACGATCCACGGTGCGCTCTACAGATACGGGCTGGGCGTCCTGTTCGCTGCGAACGTGTTCGGTTCCGGTTCGGTCTACATCCTCGCCGACGCCGGGGCGAACTTCGCGTTTACCCTGCTGTGGGTACTCCCGCTCGCGTTCCTCATCGACATCGCGCTCCACGACATGAGCGCCCGTCTCGCCGTCGCCAACGAGCCGCTTGCGGACTACATCGTCGACGCGCTTCCGATTGGCGGCCCGACGGTCGTCGTCGGAATCTCGCTGATGTCCGCGCTGTGGGCCGTCTCGAACTACGCGGTCGCGGGGGCGGCACTCGCCTGGCTCATGCCGGGGCTCGACAACGTGGTCGTCGGCATCGTCCTCGCAGCCGGCGCAGGTATCGCCATCGTTCAGCTCAAGGTTTACGATCGCGTTGAGGCAGCCATCGCCACCGCCGTCTTCGCCGTTTTCGGCTCGTACGGCCTGCTCTTGATCGGGTTAGACGTTCCGTGGCAGTCGGTCGCCGCCGGTCTCCAGCCGATGCTCGCGAGCGATATCGGCTATCTTACGACGGTCATCGCCCTGTTGGGGACGACCGTCTACTGGCCGAACTTCTTCATCCAGTCGAGCATCCAGCCGACCAAGGAGTGGACGAACATCTGGCGCTACCGGCAGGACAACGCCGTCGGCATCGCGACGACGCTGCTCATCGGGAGCTTCGTGATGATCGTCTCCGCGATCACGCTGACGGAAGGAGAAATGACGCTGACCGGACCGGGCGTCCCGCTCGCGGATATCCTCGGCCAGTCCGCACTCGTGGTGTTCATGCTCGCCGTCTTCCTCGCGAGCATCACCTCGGCGACCGGGACGCTGTTCGGCGCCGGGTTCATGATCCCGCAGTCGCTCGGGAAAGACACGGTCTTCGGCGACACGGCGTTCCGGCGAACGGTCATCGGCCTGATCGTCCTCTCCGCGGTCACGGCTCTGCCGATGCTGATCTACACCGGCTTCGGTCCGGTCCAGATGGCGATCATCATGCCGGCCGTCAACGGCGCGATCGGGCTCCCGATAACCGTCTTCGCGCTCATCGGCGCCGTCAACACCTACTACGATATCGAGTGGTACGAGAACGCCGCGTTCCTGGCCGCGGGACTCGTCTTGCTGATCGGCAGCCTCACGACGATACAGTCGCTGTACGAGACGATCATCGGCATCCTTTGACCCGATCTGTCGTACTCCCCGATCGCCCGATCCCCCGATCGACGAACACCGTGCTCGGCCGCACCGCTCGTTCACTTATCGAAGATAGTGCGTTTCGATTTGATCAATCGCGTACCCGAAACCGACGAAATCAGAAGAGTCACCATCCCTGGTCCAATCGACCCGATAACGACTGCAAATGCTCGGCTTCCCCTTCGACCTCGGACTCGTGTTATTGCTCGTGTCGATCGCCTTCTTCTCCGGCATCGGCATCACGACGATCGGTCCCGGGGGAATCTTCGTCACGATCGCGCTCTACTCGCTGACGCCGCTGGCCTCGAGCCAGGTCGCCGGGACGGCCCACGCGACGTTCATCGTCACCGGCCTCGTCGGCAGCGCCGCCTACCTCCATTCTGGCGAGATGAAAACCGGCGAGAGCCGCGCGATCGCGATCGTTCTGAGCCTCTCGAGCGTCGTCGGGGCGCTCGTCGGCGCCTACATCAACACGTTCGTTCCGCGGTCGGTGTTCGGTATCCTGCTCGGCGGGGTCTCGATGTCGGTCGGTGCGATTATTCTCTACCGGGAGCGCCGCGGCTTCAGTCCACTCTACGATCTCGAACCGCTCGAGCGCCGGGGACAGGTCGCCCTGGGCGGACTCGGCTTCGTTCTCGGCGTCTGCAGCGGGCTGCTCGGTATCGGCGGACCGGTCCTCGCCGTGCCGGCGCTGGTGCTGATCGGCGTGCCGATGTTGCTAGCCGTCGCCGTCGCCCAGGTGCAGTCGATCTTCATCGCGGCCTTCGCGGCGACGGGCTACGCCCTCCAGGGGAACGTGATCCTCCCGCTCGCGGTCGTCGTCGGCACGCCGCTCCTGCTGGGCGTCGTTATGGGCTGGAAGATCGCTCACATGATCGACCCGGAGAAGCTGAAAGTCGCGCTGGGGGTCGTCCTCATCGGCGTCGGCCCGTATCTCGCGCTCTGATCGTCCGCTTACCTACGCTCGCCAGTCGTCCGCTCACTTCCGTTCGAAACGATCATCGATTTGTTCAGTCATCGGCGACAGGTACAGCACTGAAGTCGCTGCGGACCGACACCGAAACCGTACGCTTGCATGCCACCCCGGATTCTCGTCCCCTTCGACGACTCCGAGCCCGCACACGAGGCCCTCGAGTACGCCTTCGACCTGTTTCCCAACGGCGAGTTCGTCTCGCTGACCGTCGTCGACACCTCGACGCTCCCGTTTATCCCGAACAGTGCCTCCGAAGACGAGACACAGGACCAACTCGAGGCCGTCTTCGGCGATATCGACCACCGGCTGGACGTCCCCGAAACGGTCGCCGCCGAGCGCGGGGTTTCAATCGAGACGCACACGCGAGTCGGAACCCCGGCCCAAGAGATAATCGATTTCGCCGAACGCGATCCGATCGATCACGTCGTCATGGGCAGTCGCGGCCGTTCCGGCGTCAAGCGAATTCTGCTCGGAAGCGTCGCCGAAGTCGTCGTCAGACATTCACCGGTGCCGGTGACAGTGGTTCGGTGAGTCGAGTAGTGGTTCGCAAGTGACTGTTGGTTGGTGGATCGGGTGCGGACAGAGAGCCGGAGCCGGGAACCGTTCGTCGTTTCCTTTCGCTCCCTCCTCGAGCACCGACCCAATCCGCACCCGACTCGTGACCCTTGCAAGGACGGGCAGTAGGCTCTTCGAACCGCGTCACGTACGGTGCGATGAGAGACATGGGCGACCACGATCCGGACGCGAAACACGACGAGCGCGGGGGCGCTGACGCGATCGATCGTGACAGAGTGGAGTACGATCCGAACCCGGATAACCGGGGTCTGTGGCTTTCGATGGCGATCGGAGCCCTCGGTCTCTTGATGATCGTCCAAAGCGTCGCGCTCGACCTCGTCGCGAGCCAGTTCTGGAACGCAGTTCTCGTCGGTGCCGCCTTACTCTCGATCGGGGCGTACAACTCCTCCCGCCGCTCGAAGGCGGAGTTCGGCAGCGCCGGCCTCGCTGTTTTCGCCGCCGTCATCGGGCTCTGGCTCGTTGTCGGACCGTTCCTGATCGGCCCCGAGGGCGGGCTCTTCGCGGCTGCGAACGAGATCGGTGCCTGGAACGACGTTATCGTCGGCCTGCTGGCGATCGGTCTCGGCACCTACAGCGCCGCCAAAACCCGTGACCGACGGCGGGACGCCGACGCTCGAGAAACGGCGACGTTCGATCGGCGCGGTCACTGAAACCACTTCTCGATCCAAACACCGGATTTTGCGGCTGTAGACGGAACTAACAAGGCTACTTACGATGACCAGTCGACCCACGGTTCTCTACGAGTTCGGGTGAAATCATCGCGTACACGTTTCGCAGCCTGTGACAGTGGCGAATGACGGCGAAATTCACTTATCTTCGGTAGTGGTACCTCCGATCGAATGCTACCATTCGTAGCGCTCGCGTTCGTTCTCGTCGCACTCGTGATCGTGCTCGAGGTGGTCTCGTATCAATCCCTCAAACGGATTCCGGCGGTCGCCACCGAGGAGTTTCCGGGGATCGATCGGGAACTCCTCGGCAAGTTCAGCAGTTTCGACTCGGAGCTTGGCTGGTGTCCGCAACCGAACCGGGAGAAGCAAAAAGACACCGGCGACCACTTGCCCGGCGAGGAGGTCCGCAGCGTCGTCACCTACTCGACGGACGAGTACGCGAGTCGGGTCTGTCCCGCGACGGACCGAGACGAAGATGCGGACGTTACGGTCTCGACGTACGGCGACTCCTACTGTTTCTGCCGGGAAGTCGACGACGACGAGACCTTCCAGCACTACCTCGCCCAGGAACTGGATACGCACGTCGCTAACTACGGCGGCGGCAACTACGGCCTGGATCAGGCGCTGATGCGACTCAAGCGCCAGTATCCCGAGGAGGAGACCGACTACGTCTTCATGGTCGTCACCGCGTCCTCGATCGCCCGCATCCTGAGCGTCTGGAAACACTACCAGGAGTTCGGTAACATCCTCGCGGTCAAACCTCGGTACGTCCTCGAGGGCGACGACCTCGTTCGGGTGGAGAGCCCCGTCGACGAGAAGGAGGATCTGCTCGATCTCGAGTCGAAAGCCGACTTCCTCCGAGAGTACGACTTCCACTACGACCACTGGTTCAAGCCCCACTACGCGTCGTTCCCGTACACACCGGATTTCTTCGACAAACCCGAACACCTCCGATACGCACTCTATACGGGCGGCAAGGAACTCGAGCGGCGCGCCGGTCGATCGATTCCGGGGATCGATTTCGATCAGGCTCAGACGCAGTCGGCCCTGCGGATGGAACAGCCCCGCGTCCGCTACCACGAGCGGCTGTTCGACACCCACGAGGACCTCTTCGACGCCCTCATCGAGGAGTTCGTCGACTATGCGGACGAGCAGGAGTTCACGCCGGTGTTCGTGATGGTTCAACAGCTCCGGTACGCGAAATACGAGTCCGAACACGGCCCCATCTACGGGGACCTGCTGGACCGACTGGACGAGAGCTACGACGACCTCGAGACGATCGATATGGCTCGTCACCTCGATCCCGACGACGGCGTGGAGTCGCTGTACGTCGAACGCGGCGAGGGGGGCCACTACAGCCCCGAGACGAATCAGGAAATCGCGGACGTGCTGGCCGAGGTCGTCGAGGCGGATCAGTAGCCGCTCGTACGGACTGCTGTACCGATGTACCGGTACAACCACGGTCGTCGATGGTCGGATACTGACGTACAGGAGACCGTATCAGTCGTTTCATCTCGATCGCGGCGACGCTCGTCTGCCGTCGGTTACCCTCTTTCCTAACACGCGCAGTGACCCGAATCGGGCGACCGTTCGAACTGCACCGACTCGCCGCAGTCGGGACAGGAGCGGCTCTCGTCGACTTCGTCCTCGGTTACGGGGACGCGAACCGAACAGTCATCACACCAGTAGGCTCCGGCCAGATTCGAGCGCCGATCCGTTTTCGTTTCGGATTCCGTCTCGGGTTCGATCGCCCCGACGGCGCTTCGGATCGACTCGATGAGTCCCATACGATCCCTATGGTACCGACTCACAAAACGGTGGCTTCGGTCGTGCATTCGGCGCACAGAACCGGTCGTACAGCCCGCAGAATGGGTTCGATTGGTTCGCGACTATCGGTCGGGCGCCGTCGGCAACGCGACCGAAAACGTCGAGCCCGCTCCCAGTTCGGACTCGACCCAGATCTCGCCGCCGTGGCGTTCGACGATCCGCTGACAGAGCGCGAGCCCGATCCCCGTTCCCTCGTGTTCTTCGCGCGTGTGCAGGCGTTCGAAGACCTCGAAAACCTGCTCCGCGTCCTCGGGATCGATCCCGATACCTCGATCCCGGACCGTAACGATACTCGTCTCGTCCTCGAGTTCGGCGGAGATCCGGATCCAGGGCGGTTCGTCGCCACTGTACTCGATCGCGTTCGACAGGAGGTTCTGGAACACCTGTCGCAACTGGCTGCTATCACCCTGCACTCGCGGCAGCCCCCCGATTTCGACCTCGGCGTCGGACTCCTCGATCCGGAACTGGAGATCGTCGAGGACGTCCTCGAGCACGCGGTCCAGAGAGACCGGTTCGAGCGGTTCGCCCCCCGTCTCGACGCGGGAGTACTTGAGCAGCCCGTCGATCATCTCGCGCATCCGATCCGCGCCGTCGACCGCGAACTCGAGAAACTCCCGGCTCTCCGCGGAGAGTTCGTCGTCGGCCCGGCGTTCGATCAACTGCAGATAGGTCGAGACCATTCGGAGCGGTTCCTGCAGGTCGTGGGAGGCGGCGTAGGCGAACCGCTCTAACCGTTCGTTGGACGTCTCGAGCCGATCGATCGTCCGCTCGAGGTCGCGTTCACGCCGCCGTTGCTCGAGTTCGTACTTCACCCACTGGCCCATCAACTGCTGAAACGTGTGTTCGTCGTCCGAGAACGGCTTCGATCGGGGTTCCGAACTGACGAAGAAGAACGTTCTGTCGTCGCCGCCCTCGATGTCGACGGCCGTTCCGAGATACGTCCGGAAGCCGAAATTGCGGTGCACCGTGATGTTTTCGTAGCCCGCCGCCGCGGGATCAGTTACACTCGCGACGCCACCGTCCTCGGTGGCTGCATCACAGTAGGTCTCCGAGAGCGGGAGCGCCACGCCCGGTTCGAAGTAGTCGTGGTCGGCGCTCGTGTACTCGATCTCGAATCGGTCGGCCTCGGGATCGACGCGGGCTATCGCGCCGAGTTCGAGATCGAATCGCTCGCAGCCGAGTTCGAACAGCGCCTGTAACTTCGCTTCGAACGATCGGTCGGGATCCGAGGTGATCTCGCTTTGGTCCTCCAGGAACGCCTTCCGCTCGCGGAGTTCGGTCTTCGCTTCGGTTCGCTCGAGCAGCGTCCCGAGCATCCGTTCGATTTCGTGGCTCGACTGCTCGGGGCCGCAGAACTCCTCGGGCGGAATGTAGTAGAAATTGTGACAGACGGTGTTGTCGTAGATGAGATGCGGGTGGACCCGAACGACGTCGCAGATGGTCTCGGACGGAAACGCCGTCGTATCGTACTGGCAGAGCGCGATGGCGTCGGTGTCGTCGAACAGATCGTTTATTTTGCTTTCGTAGGCCATGCATTCCTCGGTCGTCACGTCGCCGTCGAGAATCCAGGACATCTCGGCGGCCAGCCGGAAAGCCTCGAACCCCTCGGTAGCCTCCTCGACGGCGTCGGCGTAGAACGCCATCATCTCGTCCGCGTCGAACTCCCCGTCACTGAGATACGTCTCGTCCACGGTCTCGAACGTCAACGCCCCAGAATCGAGAGCGGCGTCGACGTCGATTCCCGCCTCGATCATCGCCTCCCGAACCGCCGCTCGCGAATTCTCGGCGACGACGTACATGCATCGCTCGCCGCGCTCGAGTCCCTGGCGAACGAACGGCACCGCGGCCGCGAACTGCTCCGCTTTGTCTTCGTAGAGGAGCGCGAAGTGATCGTTGCAGTGGTTCCCGTCGAGGGGTTCGACGGGGCCCCGAAACTCCGGGCTGGATTGTAACGCTTGGATCGGGTTCTCGAGGCTTAGCACGTCGTCTGTCGGGGGATGAAGGGAGTTGCTCATGGGATGATCAGGGGACGGGGCAGCCACTATCCGGAACAGGAGATTGACGTGTATAAGGGCGACGGTCAGGGACCGGTTCCCGCCCCCGCTGAAAAACCCGTGTCAGTGACCGGGGTATCGTTGACGGGGCTCTGTCACGTATAGCGACGAAATGGAACCGCTGTATCTGGCCGTCGGTATCGTCGTACTCGTCGCCGTGATCGTCGATATCCTCTGGACGACCCTCTGGGTGGACGGCGGCTCCGGGCCGCTCTCCGGGCGGTTGACGACCTGGACCTGGCGCGGACTGCGAACGCTGAGCGGAGACCATCCGCGAGCACTGAGTCTCGCCGGCCCGCTCATTCTCGCGTTCACACTCGCGATGTGGATCGCGCTGCTCTGGATCGGCTGGACGTTCCTCTTTGCCGGCGACAAGACCGCACTCATCAGTCCGCAGACCGGTGAGTACGCCGACTGGACGGGCCGATTCTACTACGTCGCCTACACGATGTTTACGAACGGCAACGGCGACTATTCGCCGACGACCGGGACGTGGGAGATCGCCAGTTCGTTCACGACGGCGACGGGAATGGCCTTCGTCACCCTCGGCGTCTCCTACATCCTCACCGTTCTCGGTGCGGTCTCCGAGAAACGATCGTTCGCCAGCGACGTCACCGGACTCGGCGAGCGCAGCGAGGCGTTCGTCCGCGCGGGCTGGAACGGCACCGACGAGGAGTTCCGCGGGCTTGACCTGCCGATGGAGTCGCTCTCGACGCAACTGTCGCTGCTGGCCGATCAGCACAAGGCCTACCCGATCCTCCACTACTACCACAGCGAACAGCCGTCGAGGGCCTCGGCCATGGCCGTCCCGATCTTCGACGAGGCGCTTACCCTCTTTCGCCACGGCGTCGACGAGGACGCACAGCCGAATCCCACACTGGTCGAGAACGCCCGCGCGAGCGTGGATAGCTACCTCGACACCCTCGAGACGGCCTTCATCGAGCCAGCCGACGAGGTGCCGCCGCCGCCGGATCTCGAGCGCGTTCGCGACGAGGAGATTCCAACCGCCGACGACGACGAACTCGACGAGGCGCTCGAGGAACTCTCCGAGCGCCGACGGAAGTTACTCGGCGTCGTCCGAGCGGATGCGTGGTACTGGCCGTCGCTGGACGAGTGAGGCTCGTCGACGACGACCTGATCCGTGCGACGGTCGCCGAACACCCCATTCACTTTCACTCCGGTAACGCACACCTTTTAGCCCCGCCGTTAGTATGGGGGGACAATGACGTCGTTCCAGTCGACACTCGGTGAGGAAGCCGGGATCGCCGAGGAGCTGGCAGAGAGCCAGCAAGCGATCTCGATCGCCGAGTTCTTCGAGAAGAACAAGCATATGCTCGGCTTCGACAGCGGTGCTCGAGGCCTCGTTACGGCGGTCAAAGAAGCCGTCGACAACGCCTTAGACGCCGCCGAAGAAGCGGGTATTCTCCCGGACATCTACGTTGAAATCGAAGAGGCGGGCGACTACTATCGCCTGATCGTCGAGGACAACGGGCCGGGTCTGACGAAAGAAACGCTTCCCAAGGTCTTCGGGAAACTGCTGTACGGATCGCGTTTCCACGCGCGCGAACAATCCCGCGGTCAGCAGGGGATCGGGATCTCCGCCGCGGTGCTCTACGCCCAACTCACCAGCGGGAAACCCGCCAAGATCACGAGTCGAACCCAGGGTGCGAGCGAGGCGGAGTACTTCGAACTCATCGTCGACACCGACGATAACGAACCCGAGATCAGCGTCGAAGAGACCACCTCGTGGGACCGTCCTCACGGTACGCGCATCGTCCTCGAGATGGAGGCGAACATGCGTGCGCGCAACCAGCTTCACGACTACATCAAGCACACGGCGGTCGTCAACCCCCACGCACGCCTCGAACTCCGCGAACCGCAGGAACACTTCAAGTTCGAGCGGGCGACGGATCAGTTGCCCGAAGAGACCGAAGAGATCCGTCCACACCCCCACGGCGTCGAACTCGGGACCGTCATGAAGATGCTGACGGCGACGGACTCCCAGACGGTCTCCGGATTCCTCCAGGAAGAGTTCACCCGCGTCGGCAAGAAGACCGCCGATTCGGTCATCGACGAGTTCCGCGACCGCCACTACGGTCGCGAGATGCGCTGGCGACCGCCCGCGAGTCGCGAGGATATCGATCTCCACGCCGCCGTCTCGAACGCGACGTCGAACAAGGGCGCCGACGCGACGGCCGCCTTCGCCGACGCCATCGCCGACGCGGTCGACGATCACGACCGGATCGCCCACCACGAACTCCTCGAGGTCGTCGATTCGGCGGCCGATGCCGTCGAGGACGACCACGGCACCACGTTCGGCGACACCGTCCGAGAAAACGCCGTCGAGGCCGTCTGGCTCGCGCTGATCGACGCTCGCGAACTCGAAGACGAGACCGAAGCCGACGCCGACGCCGCAAGCGCTACCGACGATAACCCGAGCGAACCCGACGTCTCGAGACTCGTCGCCGGCCTCTACGAACTCGCCGACGAGGCGACGAGCACCCGCAAGGACGACGAGGTCATCCACGCCTTCGCCGAGCGGTTCGCGGCCAAGTTCGAGGACGCACGCGAGGCCGAGGAAAACGTCCGCCATCGACTCACCCGAACGGAACTCGAGGCGTACGTCGACCGAGCGGCGGATCTCACCGAGGAGTACGACGATATTACGTTCGGCGACACCGCTCGCGAGAACGTCGTAGACGCGGTCTGGGGCGTGATGTCGACCGTTCCCGACGACCCGCCGCTCGTTCGCGAACTCAACAACGACCGTGACGCCACCAGCAACCTCGTCGACGGGATGCGCGCGACCGACATCATGGCCCCGCCGACGCGGTGTCTCGCCCCCATTACCGAGGACCTGATCTCGGCCGGCCTCGAGAAGGAGTTCGACGCCGACTTCTACGCCTCCGCGACGCGAGACGCCGAGGTCCACGGCGGCGACCCGTTCATCGTCGAGGCGGGTATCGCCTACGGCGGCGACCTCCCCGCGGAGGGCAGCGCGGACGTCATGCGGTTTGCAAACCGCGTCCCGCTGGTCTACCAGCGCGGTGCCTGTGCGACGACCGACGTGGTCAAATCCATCGGCTGGCGAAACTACGGCCTCGACCAGCCCGGCGGCTCCGGTCTCCCGAACGGACCGGCCGTCATCATGGTCCACGTCGCCTCCACGAACGTCCCCTTCACCAGCGAGTCGAAAGACGCCGTCGCGAACGTTCCGGAGATGGAAGACGAGATCGAACTCGCGATCCGGGAGGCCGCACGCGAACTCAAGAGCTATCTGAACAAGCGCCGCTCGATGCAACAGCGTCGGAAGAAACAGAACGTCCTGGGCAAGATACTCCCCGAGATGGCCGAGAAGGTTGCCGAGGTGACCGGCCGAGAGGAGCCGAACATCGACGACGCCATCGCCCGGATTATGAACAACGTGCTCGTCGAGCGCGGCGTCGAGGAAAACGGCGACGGCCAGGCCGTCTCGGTCACCGTCGAAAACAACTCGAGTACGAACGAATCGCTCGAGATTACCGATATCGTGACCGCCGAACCGACTGGCCTCCCCGACGACGCGACCGTCGTCGAGATGGACGGCGAGTGGTTCATCAAGTGGGCTCCCGAGGTGTCGAGTAACGACGAAACCGCCCTCGAGTACGAGGTAGCCGACGGTGCCGAGTTCGATCTCGACGTCAAGGGTGTCGAAAGCGAGAAACTTACAGTGAAACAATGAGCGCAGACAACGAGCAGCAGGCACGAGAACAGTTGATCGATCTCGCGGCGCAGTTTTACGACCAGTTCGAACTGGGCGAGATCCCTCACATGTCCGTGCCGACGCGGACCAAGAACAACATCGAGTACGACGAGGACTCGAACGTCTGGGTCTACGGCGACCGGGAGTCGACTCGCTCCGCGAACTCCGTCAAGGGTGCTCGAAAGCTCCTCAAGGCGGTCTACACGATCGAGTTCCTCGCCGAGCAACTCGACGAAGACCGGTCGTCGACCCTGCGTGAACTCTACTATCTCTCGGAGAGTTGGGACAACAACGAGGCCCAGTTCAACGATCAGGACGAGTCCAACAGCATGATCGAGGACTTAGAGATCGTCTCTGGGGTCACTCGCGAGGACTTCCACATGCGCCCCGAGGAGTCGGGTGCGACGATCATGGGCCCTCTCAACCTGCGCGAACAGACTCGCCGCGGCGAACGCGAAATCCACTGTCAGGAAGACGTCGGCGAAGGCGGATACCAGATCCCGAACAACCCCGACACGATCGAGTTCCTCGACAACGACGCCGACTTCATTCTCGCGGTGGAGACCGGTGGTATGCGCGACCGACTCGTCGAGAACGGGTTCGACGAGGAGTACAACGCCCTCATCGTCCACCTGAAGGGCCAGCCCGCACGGGCGACCCGCCGCATCACCAAACGACTTCACGACGAACTCGACCTCCCCGTTACGGTCTTCGCCGACGGTGACCCGTGGTCCTATCGTATCTACGGGTCCGTCGCCTACGGCTCGATCAAGTCGGCCCACCTCTCGGAGTATCTCGCCACACCCGAAGCCAAGTACATCGGCATCCAGCCCGCCGATATCGTCGAGTACGAACTCCCGACCGATCCGCTCAGCGACTCGGACATCAACGCCCTCGAGAGCGAACTCGAAGACCCGCGATTCCAGACCGACTACTGGGAAGAACAGATCGAGTTACAGCTCGAGATCGGGAAAAAGTCCGAACAGCAGTCGCTCGCTGCACGCGGTCTGGACTTCGTGACGGATACGTATCTGCCGGAGCGACTCGACGAGATGGGGATCCTGTAACGCCGCTTTCGTTCGGACGCACGCGCCGGTTTCAGGTACGTTCCGATTCGCGATCTCGGTCCTGAGCCGTCGCCGACTCGCCGTGAGTCCGCTCGGTCGATGACGACTGGGCAGCGTTGGCACACTGCCGACAGTAGTAGTTACGGCCCTCGGCGGCCGTCAGGGGAATCCCGAGGACGCAGAACTCCTTCCGATACGTCCGTTCGACCCCGCGACCGACGGGATCGGCGCAGGCCGAACACGGCCTGTCGTAGGCGACGACGGTACGTTCGTCCACCGAGTGAACTCGTCCGTTGGCCGTTACCGGGTGACGGTTCGCGAGCCGGCGACTCACCGACGGGAGCACGCTCACCCCCATGGCGGCGAAGACGAACGCGAGCGCGAAGAGGATGAAACTCACCGCCGGCGGGCCCAACTGGACGCCGATCGCCGCGATAATCGCGGCCGTCAGCCAGCAGACCGCTGCAGTCGCCCGTCCGAGAAGGAGAGAGCCGGACGTCTTCTCGGCGTCGTCCCCGTTCTCGGTCTGCTCCGCTCGCAACACCATCCGCTCGGCGTCGCCGAAATACCGATACGCTCCGTAGAGTGCGTTGCCGAGCCCCATCGTGAACCAGACGGTGAGTACCGCGACGGCCAGATGCTCGTTGACGCTGCCGACCGTCCGGCGGACCATGACGGCGTGGTCGCCGAAGTCGTGCTCGAGTTCCCACCCGTCCCGCGAGGCGTTCGCGATTCGATACTCGAGGACGTCGCGATCGGTGGTTTCGGAACTCGACCCTGGCCGAAGCTCGTTGGTTCCCGACGCGGTCGCGGTCGACCCCGGTCCCGGTCCCCTGCTCACGTCGCGTCGCGTCTGGGACTGCGTCCCGGTCTGGCCGCTCGGAGCGCCACAGTTCGGACAGTAGTTCATCGAGGGCTCGAGACCGGTGCCACAGTTCGAACAGTACAGCGTCCCACCGGAATCCCGACTCGAGCGACGGTCTCCGCCCATACTCGAAGGGGCGACGAGGACGACACTAACTCTTTGGTCTTCTAGAATCCCCGACGTGTTCTCGAACGGCGTGACGGGTTAGTTCACGGCTCGTTCGTCGAGTACCACCGGGACACCGCGATTCGCGACGTCGACGACGAACGCGTCCGCATCGGTTTCGATCGATTCGAAAGTATCGTAGTGGACCGGGAGGACGAGGTCGGGCCGAATCCGCTCGGCTAGCGCGGCGGCTTCGTGGCGATCCATCGTGAACGTTCCGCCGATCGGCGGACAGAAGAGATCGACGTCCAGCTGCTCGTGGGACGGGAGGACGTCGGTATCGCCCGGCCAGAACGTTGAGACGCCGTCGACGGTGACGGCGAAGCCACAGCCGTCTCCCTCCGAATGGTACGGATCGCCCCGTTCGTCGACGTGAGCGCCGGCAGGATCGTTGTACGCGGGCGTGGTGAACAGATCCAGCGGCCCGAGGACGAACGACTCGTCCGCGCGGACGCGCTCGACCTCGTAGGGGAGGGCTTCGGGCTGTTCTTCGGCGTGATCAATCTCGCGGGCGTCGATCGACTCGTGGACGACGACGATGGCGTCCTCGTGAGCGACCCGCCGGATCGAGTCGGGATCGTAGTGATCGCCGTGGCTCACCAGAACGAGGTCGCCGTCGCGAGCGTCGTAGCCGTCGAGGACGCCGGCTGACTCCGGGCCGGGGTCCATGTAGATGACCACCCCGGTCTGGCCCTCGAGGCGGATCGTCGCGAGACCGAACCAGTCGACGGTCACCGCACCGAAACGAACAGTCATACGCCCCCTTTGTGCGACGGGATCGAAAATGGTTTGGCTCGTCGCGGGTCGGTCCGTGTGCTCGTCAGGGTCGTCGAATCGAGTGTGAGAGCGTGCCAACGCCTTCGACTTCGATCTCGACCTCGTCGCCGTCCTCGAGTGGTCCAACGCCTTCCGGCGTTCCGGTTGCGATTACGTCACCCGGCTCCAGGGTCATGTAGGTCGTAATCTCGGCGATCAGTTCCGGAATGGGGAAGATGAGCTGTTCGCGGGAGCCGTCCTGTTTCAGTTCGCCGTTGACCCGCGACCTGACGCTCGCGTCCTCGGGCACTTCGTCGGGCGTGGCGAGCACCGGGCCGAGCGGCGCAGCGCCGTCGAAGGCTTTCCCGCGGATCCAGTTCTGTTCCTCGCGCTGATCGTCTCGATTCGAGATGTCGTTGACGCAGGTAATGCCTTCGACGACGTCCATCGCGTCGGCGACGGGCACGTGCCGACACTGTTCGCCGATGACGACGCCCAGTTCGGCCTCGTGGTCGATCCGTTCTTTGCCCGCGGGCGCGGTGACGGTGTCGCCGTGGGCCGCGACCGCGTTTGGTGGTTTCAGGAACAATAGCGGACGGTCCGGCACGTCGTTGCCCATCTCGTCCGCGTGGTCGGCGTAGTTGCGTCCGATACAGACGATTTTCGACGGCTCACAGGGCGGAAGGATATCGATTTCGTCGCTCTCGAGTGCGAAACTCTGGTTGCCAAAGTGGACGGAACCGCTTTCGAGTTCGCCACGGCGGACGGCACCGGCAGGGTCGCGGAATCGAACGTATTTCATGCGGGAAGGGTCGTGTCGCGGCATGAAAAGAATTGAGATGGCGGCACTCGAGAGACGGTCGCTCTGTCCCGGCGCCAGCGAGCGCCGGAGCGTCGTGAGATTCGTACTGCCGGACGACGATGTGAAAGCCGGACGTGCTGCTGGCCATCGCGGTCGGAGGCGTCCGCAGAACCACTGCGTGTTGCTGGGCACCGTAATCCGGTGGTTTGGTCACCGGCCGTAAATTCGCGACCGACTTCGTATTGATCCCTGTCGGGCAGCATCAGAAGCGACGATACCAGTCGAGTAACGCAGTTATCGGGGCGAACTCGTCAGGGAGCGATTGTGACCGCAGTCTCGGTAGAAACGTGACGAGTATTTGAGCACGTGAGGGCGTGCCACTACGGGCACGGAACGGAACGTTTTTTACTAGGCCCCAGCAATCAGCTAATGCGCTCGCTCCGTTGGTGTAGTCCGGCCAATCATTTCGGCCTTTCGAGCCGATGACCTGGGTTCAAATCCCAGACGGAGCATTTTTCGGCGAACAAACTCGTGAGCCGAAAATGCGATCCTGGATTTGAATTAGACCAGACGCGCGCAGCGTAGCGAGCACGTCTGGGCGTAGTTCAAATCCCAGACGGAGCATCCCACGGCTTTTCCGCCCCGTATTTTCTGGAGATGAACGTATGTCCGCCGCTCAGGCCGTTGTGATTCGCCGCATTGGCCAAAAACCACGGCGTCTTGCGCTTCTATCGGTTCGTCAAATCGGTGTCCAATACCCTCGACATTCCGTGTGCCACCGCAGTCTGGAGAACGGCTGTCCGAGCGCGAGCTGATCGACTGCGGATCCGTTACTGGGACCACGCGTTGGGAAAGCACGATTTCAGCATCAATCAGTACGGGTACCGCCGCTTACTCGAGAGGGTCCGACTCGATCGAGATCGCTCGGGCAGCCGTTGCTTTGAACGAGACGGTGATCGTCCGCTCTGGCTCGAGCGCCAATCGATCCGAACTGGCTTTGGTGATCAGCGCCTGAATCGTACTGTCCGCTCCGAGTTGAACAGATACTCTCACGACCGCGTCACCGGGTTCGATTCCGTCTACGGTACCAGTAAATTGATTCCGTAAACTCGTTCCGTCCGTTTGCGGCGCTTCGTCCGGGTCGGTCAAGACGACTGCGTCGGAGCGAACGGTAATTTGGGCTTCGGTCGCCCCGTCGGGAACCAGCGCGAGGACCGAACCGATGTCAGTATCGACGGTCGCAAGTTCCCCGGATCGATCTCGGACAGTCCCCGTAAAGACGGACTCCGTTACCTGTGCAACGCCGTCGAGTTCCGCTTCGTGCCGGTCGAACTGCTGGCGTAGCTCTCGGGCAGTTTGCGTCAGTTTGGTTCCGCCGCCACCGCTCCCGCCTCGCTGTCGCTCCGTGATCGTCCCCACGGCGTCTTCGATCTCGACGACGCGATTTTGTAATCGTGCATACGACCGTCCCAGCGCATCGGCTGCTTTGTGCATCGAACCGTACTGGTCGATCGCGTCGAGCATTTCGATGTCGCGCTGATCGATAGTGATGCCATCGACCGAGAGTTTCGTACTGTATTCCTTTTCAATCGTCATTATCGCGGACCTCGCTTCGGTACCGACGGAGATGGAACATGAGCTATCGTTCCTCAGTATATCAGTTCGCCCTCGATAAATTTCCGGGTGCGTTCGTCAGTCGGATTTTCGAAGACCGTTTCGGTATTTCCAACCTCGATAATGTCGTTCCCGAGGAGAACTGCGACTCTATCGGCGATCCGTTCAGCTTGATGCATGTCGTGCGTTGCGATAACGACGCCGATTCCGCGACGTCTCGCCTCGAGAATTGCGTCTTCGATAACCGCCGTATTTCGCGGATCGAGATCCGATGTCGGTTCGTCGAGAAGCAGAATATCCGGCTCGTAAGCCAGAGCGCGGGCGAACGCAACTCGCTGTGCCTCGCCGCCGGAGAGCGACGAGGCGTCTTGGTCGGCTTGCTCTCGTAATCCGACGGTCTCGAGGGCGTCGATGGCATCGCCCGTCCCGTTCGTCTTCCCGACCAGACTCGAGAGTTCGTGCCGAAGGCGATCGGTCCAGGATCGTCGAACCCGTAACCCGTATTCGGCGTTGCGACGGACGCTCGCGTCGAAGAGACTCGCTTCCTGAAAGACCATGCCAATTCGGCGGCGGTACTCGAGCCGCCGCTGCTCCGAGACGTCCCAGACGGCCTGGTTCTCGTACTCGATCGACCCCCGATTCGGCGCGTCGAAGAGGGCGAGCAATCGGAGCAGCGTGGATTTCCCGACACCGGACGGTCCGATGATTGCGACGACTTCGCCGGGCGACACCGAGAGCGAGACGCCTTCGAACACCGTTTCGGTCCCGTAGCCGTGATGGACGTCTATCGCCTCGAGTGTCATTCGTACCGACCACCTCCGCCGCCGTTCCCGAGCCGAACCACAATCGCGTTGACGATCAACACGAGGACGACGAGAATCGCTCCGAGGATCATCGCCGTTTCGAACCGTCCCTGTCGCGCCTCGAGCTGTATCGCCGTCGTGATCGTTCGCGTAACCGAGGTTCCGTCCGAGCTGGCGATGTTCCCGCCGACGATAAGGACGGAGCCGACTTCGCTGATCGCCCGTCCGAAGCCGGCGAGAACCGCCGTCGCAATCCCGTAACGGGCTTCCTTGATCGTGACGAGCGCGACGTCCGTCTTCGTGCCACCCATCGCATACGCCGCATCACGGACGTTCTGTTCGACGCTACTGACGGCAGCGAGGCTGACGCCCGTGATTACCGGTGCGGCGAGAATGAACTGTGACATGATCATCGCTTCGGTCGTGAACACGAGATCGAACGATCCGAGCGGCCCCTGATTCGACACTGCAAAGAGGACGACGAGACCGACGACGACGCTCGGAAACCCCATCCCCGTGTTGATGATCGAGGTGAGCAGCGTCTTCCCGCGAAAGTCCTTGAAGCCGACGAGGAGCGCCACCGGGAGGCTGAATAGCGTACTCAGTACGACCGCAGTGAGGCTCACGTACAGGGAGACGTAGATGATACTCCGAATGTAGTTCCACTCGAAGGGGAAATCGATCAGGAGCGGCGTCAGCGTATCGGGTTCGAGGGGCATTCTATCGGACCTTACTCGTCACTGTTCGAACTTTCCCATCCTTCGGGGACGTACTGTTGGAAATTCGGTTCCTCGGACAGCGCTTCGGCGAAGAACAACTGCTCGCCCTCCGACGTGTATTCCTCGATGATCTCCTGTCCCTCGATGCTCGTGATGTAGCCGATGTACGCCATCGCGAGATCGTATTCGACGTGATCGTGAACGGCGGGATTGACGGCGACGATTCCGTACGGATTCATGAGGGGTTCCGGCCCGCCCTCGACGGGACCCTGGACGTGAATATCGAGATTGATCTCGCTCTGCATGTCGATGAACGTCCCGCGATCACTCAGCGTGTACGCGTCCTGCATGCTCGCCTGGTTCAGGATTTCACCCATGCCGCCGCCGCCGTCGATGTACCACTCGCCGAACGCTTCGACCGTCAGCCCCGCCGTGTCCCAGAGTTCGAGTTCTTTCGTGTGCGTTCCCGAATTGTCGCCGCGAGAAACGAACTCCGATTCCGCCTCGCTGATCTCGGTTAGCGCGGTTTCGATGTCCGTTTCGCCCGAAATACCGCCGGGGTCGTCCGGCGGGCCGACGAGGACGAAGTCATTGAACATGAGGTCGCGGCGGTTGACGCCATATCCTTCGTCCATGAACTCGTCCTCGAGCGAGCGAGCGTGAACCATGACCACGTCCGAGTCCCCGTTCCGAGCGGTCTCGAGTGCGGCACCGGTCCCCTGAGCGACGGTATCGACGGTAACACCGTATCGGTCTTCGAACGGGGCGTTCAATTCATCGAGAAGGCCCGTATCGTACGTACTCGTCGTCGTGGTCAACGTCAACGTTTCACCGCTGATCTCTGGACTGTTCTCGTTGTCACCGGTATCGCCAGCGAGAGCCGCACAGCCGGCTAATCCGACCGCGGCGCTGCTTCCAATCGCAGCGACGAGCCCCCTCCGTTGTATCTCCATAGATACTTCGATAGGAGGACGGCTGAAATACCTTTGGATGACAGCGGCTCACCCGGATTGTCGGCCTCGCACGAGAACTCTGTTACATGACCCAGCGGGAGCCGCGTCGGACCCTCGAGTGCGATCGAGTGTGCACCGACTTCCAGTGGCTCCTATGGTTTCAGTCGTTACTGTAGGGGTGGTTCCGATGGTTTTTCTCACGCTAATCTCGAGGCTCGACAGTCTCGCATACGACAAAAGCCGCTCATCTCTCGAACCGCTGGGTCAGCGCGTAGGCTCGAGTCCGCGATTCAAGCCCGCCCTCATACGGTTTACTGTAGTCAATTACCGTCGATCACCGACCCCGTCCCTGGTGATCGGCGGTACATAGTTACAGCAATCCGTATCAGTGATCGATACCGGGTCGTTGGAAGGTTGTTTCTTCCGCGGACGGGTTCTCGAGCGCGTGGTCGATTTCCGGCGCGGCCAGAACGTCGTTTCGGTCGGATTCGTTCGGCCGTTTGAAGTAGTACGTGTCTGCACAGCCGGCAACCATATTCGTGAGTGACTGATCGTCCTCGTGAACGACCGAAACGAGGTCTCCCGTGACGGCGATCAGTACTGCGTCGGCTGGTTTGTGCAGTTCCTCCCGAAGTTCGTCGACAGTACACTCCTCGGGTAGCTGTAAGTGCACGCCGTCGACGGTCGCCCATCGCGTCTCCATGCATCGTTCTTGTGGCGTCGCGCCCTATACTATTGGGCCCGCAGCTACAGGCCGCTTACGAAATGCCGGCACTCTACTGCGCTCCGGTGTCGTTTCGGCCCCGTGGAACACTCTCTCAAACGGCGTTCCCCTCGAGTTCGTCGATGGAGTACCGTCGTCCGCAGTTCAGACACTGATAACCGACCTCAACGTGCTCGTAGAGTCGCTCCCCACAGTTCTGACACCGCCAGTCGGGGTGCCTCATCCCAGTTGAAACCCGGGACCGGAAAAGAATAAACGCACGGGTGGGCAAGCAGGCGAGCGGCCGGCGACGGAGTTACCCGTTCGCCCATCGAACACGCCCGCATGGACGACCACACCAGCGACCCCGCCGTCGCGCCGCCGCCCGGCGCCGAGACGCCGACGGGCTGGCTCGTCGACGACCGACGCTGGGAACACGCGACGCTTCGTCGAGCGACGGACCACGGCGTCCGGCTGTTCAACGCGGGTGCCTACCACGAGAGCCACGACTGCTTCGAACTGGAGTGGTACAACTACGGCCGCGGCTCCACCGAGAGCGCCTTTCTCCACGGGATGGTCCAGGTCGCTGCGGGCGCGTACAAACGCGTCGACTTCGAAAACGACGACGGGATGCGGTCGCTCTTCCGAACCGCATTGCAGTACTTACAGGGTGTACCCCGCGACTACTACGGCGTCGACGTCCTCGAGGTCCGAACCGCGCTCACGAACGCGCTGGAGGATCCGGGCCGAATCGACGGCTGGCAAATCCCCCTGGACGGCGAGCGACCCGAGGCTCGAGCGCTCGATTTCGAGTACGCCGACGCACTCGAGGAGTGACAGTTTTCCCCCTCTCATCGTGTCGGGAGGGGCTTCACTGACGGACAGTAGCCCGGTCTACTCGAACGCAACTGGGAACCTGAATATTCGCGAATGTGAGAGACCGAATCGCCTTTGGCCTCCCAGCCCAATACTAGACCAATGAGAGTTGCACAGATCGGGTCGGGAACGCCGGAGATCGCCGTCGTCGCGGGCGTCCACGGAGACGAACCCTGCGGCGTCCGAGCCGTCGAACGGCTCCTCGACGAACGCCCGACCGTCGAACGGCCGGTCAAACTCATCGTCGCCAACGAACGCGCTCTCGAGCGACAGGTCCGGTTCGTCGACGAAGATTTGAACCGTGCGTTCCCCGGTGATCCGGACGCAGCGACCCACGAAGCCCAGCTTGCACACCGACTCGTCGACGAACTCGAAGGCTGTTTCACCTTCTCGATGCACTCGACGCAGAGCCACGCCGATCCGTTCGCGATCGTCAACAGCGTCAGCGAGACCGCAAACGAGCTTGTTCCACAGCTTCCCGTGTCGGCGATGGTCGAGACGAGCAACTTCGCGGAGGGGCGACTCTTCTCGGAGATCGACACGATCGAAGTCGAGTGCGGCCTGCAGGGGTCGGAGACGGCCGCCCAGAACGCCGATCGGCTGACGCGGGCGTTTTTGACAGCGGTGGGTGTGTTACCGGGCGATACGGTTCACCGAGATCTGCCCGTCTATCGGCTCACCGACGTGATCCGTAAGGCGCAGGCGGACACGTACGAGGTGTTCGTCGACAACTTCACGGAAGTCGAAGCCGGTGATCCGTTCGCGGCCGCCGACGGCAACGAACAGGTCGCCGAGGAGGCGTTTTACCCGGTCCTTATGTCTTCGAACGGCTACCGCGACGTGTTCGGTTACGCTGCAGAAAAGGTATCGGTCCTCACGCCGTCGACAGCCGCCGACTGACGCCGACGTCTCGAGGCACTGTTTTCGACTCACTGCTGCCGGCGGAGCCACGGTATCGCGGTGCTCGTTTCCGGCGTCGGTCTTTCGAAGCCAGCACGTGACTCGTCGACCCCGACTCCGGTCACGAGGACGGTTCGGGCTGCTCCAAGAGACCGTCCGGCGGCCACCGTTCGAGTTCCGCCGCGGCTGTGAGCAGACAGTCGACGTCTTCGGTATCGACCAGCGATACCCGTTCTTCGGTCCAGTCGACAGCGATAATGTCGTGCGATATCAGCCGCGGGAAATGCTGGTGGACCAACCGGACCTGCGCGCGGTCGACTTTATCGTCGCTAATCGTTCCGGTCGGGATCCGGTGTCGGCGAGATGCGACCCGTTCTGCAAGTATCGAGACGGACATTGATCCATCACTGTCTAACAGCTCGTGAAGGATGAGCTGACGATCAGCGCTCGCGAGAACTCGAAAAGCGTCCGTCTGGTTCATTGCCGTTCGTTCCTTCGAACGGGCTGTTCCCGAATAGGTTCCGTGCCTAAAGGCGTTGGATCGTTCCGGTACGCGACGGCCAGCGAACCCAAGCCGCCGGGACGCTCGCACCGTCCCAGTCAGAACGACTGTGATTCGTCAGTACTTTCATCTGGCTTCGTACCGAAGAGACGGTAATGAGTAATTTGTCCTCTCGAGCGTTGGATCTCCTGATCGTCGAAGACAACCCGGGAGATGCGCGACTCGTGCAGGAAGCCTTCGGCGAGCCGGACGACGCGAGTTCACTCCACGTCGTCTCCGACGGCGACGAAGCGCTCGATTTCGTCCACCAGCGCGGCGATCACGCGGCCGCACCGAGGCCCGACCTCATTCTCCTCGACTGGAATATCCCTCGAACCAGCGGGAAAGCCGTCCTGACGGAACTGAAGGGGGATCCGGATCTCAAGCAAATTCCGGTGACCGTTCTGACGGGGTCACAGGACGAGAGCGACATCGTTACCTCGTATACGAACCACGCAAACGCCTGTCTGACGAAAGCGGTCGAACCCGGCGAGTTTATGGACACTCTCGAGACGTTCAAGAAGTTCTGGCTCTCCACCGCACAACTGCCGACGACGGAGGAAGAGCGCTGAGACGGACTGTTGTACGAGGTCCCGGAAACCACGGCCGGGTGCGGCTGTATTCGCGTCGGTACTGACTGACGGTAGACCGCCCGAGTCGGGTCGATCGACTCTTCGCCTCCACTCGAAGGCCCATCCGAGATATACACAATTTTCCCCGCGTCGGTAGCTTTGATACGCTGGCAACCTCTTCCGACGAGTGATGACTGTAACGCTTCCCGTCGCCATGCTCGCGGAACTGTTCCCCAACGGGATCAGCCACTACGCGATCGGCGGCCTGTTCGTCGGCCTCGGAGTCGCCGTGATCTATCTCGGGACCGGCATTGCGGCCGGCGCGAGCACGTTCCTCGAGTCGACGCTCTCCTACGGCTCGTCGCTCTCTCGGTTTCAGCGGTATCGCCCCTCGCGTGACTGGCGAGTCGTTTTCACGCTGGGAATCGTCGCCGGCGCGGCCGTCTACGCGCTCGCCTTTCAGGACGGACTCTGGACGACCGACGTCCAGTGGTGGCGTCTCCTGCTCGGCGGCGTCCTTATCGGGATCGGGACCCGCGTCGGCAAGGGCTGTACCTCCGGCCACGGCGTCTGTGGCGTCGGCTCGGTCTCGAGTGCCTCCTTCGTCGGCGTGATGACGTTCCTGTTGATCGCGATCGGAACCGCACAACTGGTGCAGGCTGCGGGGGTGAGCCCATGAGCGCCGACCACGAACAACACCGGCTGTTCCTGCCGCTGGTGTTCGTCGGCGGACTCATCTTCGGCTTCGGCCTTGGCTTCAGTCAGATGGCCCAGCCCGAGGTCGTCCTGAGCTTCCTGCAGTTCGAGGACTTCGGCCTGTTGTTCGTCATGTTCGGTGCCGCAGTCGTAACCGGGATCACCTTTTTCGGCGTGAAACAGCTCCGCAGTACGGCACCCCTTACGGGTGCGGTCTACGGTCGGCGGCTGAAGACGCTCGATAAGAACGTCGTCATCGGCGGCGGCATCTTCGGCGTCGGCTGGGGCCTGTCGGGTATCTGTCCCGGTGCGGCCTACGCCAGTCTCGGTATCGGCAACTACGCCATCCTCTGGGGGATCGCCGGCATGTTCATCGGCGCCTACATCCAGGGTTTCTGGCGCTCGACTCGCGCCGACCACGGGTTACCGGCGGCGACCGCCGACTGATACGGATTGCTGTAACTATGTACCGCCGATCGCCGATCCGTTCTGGTGATCGGTGGTAACAGCTCGAATGACGCAAGGCCTATCCCCGTTCATCACCAACGAATCGAACATGGACTTCCCACCGAACCAGGGGCTCGATCAGGACGAGGTCGACGAACAGGTCGCGGAAACGATCGACGAAAACGACGTCGTCCTCTTCATGAAGGGGACCGAGCTGATGCCACAGTGTGGGTACTCCCGCAAAGCGCTCGGACTCATCGACCAATACCGCGACGACTACGAGACGGTCGACGTCCTCGAGTCCTTGGACGAGTACCGCGTGGCACTCAACGAACACAGCGGCTGGGAGACGATTCCGCAGACGTTCGTCGACGGCGAATTCGTCGGCGGCTCGGACATTCTGGAAGAACTCGAGGAACGCGACGAACTCGAGGCGACGCTGCAGGGGGAGTAACCCCCGTTTCAAACTGCCGGACATTCATCAGGACGGATAACTCACGCATATAATAGCAGATCATATAAGTCACGCCTACGTACTAGGACTCAACGGCTGTCGTCGCACACCATCCCACTATGTCAACAGAGGAATCCAGACACGTATATCGGCTGCACTCGACCCTTGAACTGCCCCTCGAAGACCTTCGCGAGCACATCGAGGAAGCCACGTACCCGGATGGCGTCGCCGACGTAGAGATTACGCGGCGAAACAACACGCTCATTCTCAAGGCCGTCGCCACGGACGAATCGGTCAGCAAGTACACCCCGACGGCCCAGCTCAAGGCCAGCGTTACCGAAAACCGAGTCTACGAGGAGGATCCCGACGAACGCCGGAACTCCTTCCGGTGGGACGAAGAGGAAGAAGAGGAGATCGAGTCCGAACTCGTCGAGTTCGCGGCGTTCAAGGGCGACCGCGAGACCGTCCTACAGAACTCGCTGTTACAGTATCAGATGTTTCTCGTCCTCTGTGGGATCGCCGAAGCCGCCGAAAAGGGAACCCTGACGGCGATTTCGGAACGTGACGGCGACCTCGAGGCGACGCGGATCGTCGAGGGCGAGCCTCGTCCGGCCGACATCGAAGTCGTCGAAGGGCCCCGCGAACACCAGTCCGGCCAGGGAGGAGTCAACTGGCGGGACAACAAGTTCATCAGCGACTGAGCGGACACCGCGTTTTCCGCTAGCGTACGTGTTTAGCCCCAGCTGATTTCGTTAGTATCTCGTAGGGGGCGATCTACGGTGGAGATATGCTTTGTCGGCAGGGGTCA
>NZ_WUYX01000046.1 GCF_009834785.1 Natronorubrum halalkaliphilum | reverse complement strand
CTTCGCCGAGTCGTCAGCAGCAATGAGATGATCTCACGGGCTCACGCTGTGCCGGCTGTCGAGACCTCGGGGTAAACACATACGGTCGGATTTTGGCACCGTCGCAATCGGGCCGTTGTGATCGGGTTGGAACCGGCTACAGACGGGCCCGTGCGTCGGAACCGCTCGTTACCGGCACAGCTGACCTGCAACCAACACGAGGTTTTTATCCGTGCCGTGCCCATCGACGGTATGAACCGCGGTCTCGAGGACCCCGAAACGTCCTCGGTTCGAGTACTCGCGATCGGCTCGTCGCCGTGGCTACAGCGGGTGACCGCCGGCCTCGATCCCACGGACGGTACGGTCGACGGGCCGCTCGAAGCGGCGTCCGAACTCGAGGTGGGAACGCTCGACGGAACGGACTGTGTGCTTACGGACGAGCAGGCCGTCCTCGCGGCGGTCGGCGACGAGTGTCCAACGGTCTACGCCGTCGACTCGTCGGATTTCGAGGCGCTCGATCGCTCGATCATCGAGAGCGCGACTGACGTCGTTCTCGAATCGACGGCCGAAACGCCCTCCGCGCTCGAACATCGGCTTCGCCGGGCAGTGCAGCACGCGGCGATGGACGACTCGATCGCACGCCGGGAAACGTGGTATGAGACGCTGCTCGAACAGTCGTCGGATCTACTGCTCGTCACCGACGGCGACGGGACGATCACCGACGTCGGTCCGTCGGTCGAGCAGGTTAGCGGATACGACGCAGAGACGCTCCGTGGCGGCCACATCACGGAGACCGTCCACCCGGAGGACGTGCCGACGATCCGAACCGAATTCGACGACCTTCGTGCACGGGGGGCGGGCGAGACGACGACGGTCGAGTATCGCTGTCAGCACGCGAACGGCGCCTGGTACGTCCACGAGGCCGACCTGACGAACCGGCTCGAGGACGACGTCGTCGGGGGCGTCGTCGCCTCGGTTCGTGACGTCACCGAGTACCATCAGGTCGAACGCGAACTGGACGAATCGTTCAAACGGGTGACCGACGCCTTCTGTGCGCTCGATTCGGAGTGGGCCTTTACGTACATCAACGACAAAGCCGCCTCCCTCCTCGACGTCGACCAGTCGGCGGCGCTCGGCCAACCGATCCTCGAGTACTTTCCGGAGCTTCGGGGGACGGTCTTTCAGGAGGCAGCGGCCGACGCGATACGTACCCAGGAATCCGTCTCCCTCGAACGGTACTACGAGCCCACCGATTGCTGGTACGACGTCCGAATCTATCCCTCTCCGTCCGGTATCTCGGTGTACTTCCGAGACGTCACCGATCAGATCGAGCGCAAACGGCAACTGGAAGAACGGACCGAACGGCTGGAAACGCTCGTCCAGAACGCACCGGTCGTCCTCCTCGTGTTCGACACCGACGGGACGATCACGCTTGCGGAAGGGCGCGGCCTCGATCGGATCGACAGGTCCTCCGACGAAATCGTCGGCGAGTCGGTGTTCGACGTCTTCGACGGATATCCCGACATTCTCGACGACGCCAGGACGGCTCTGGATGGCGACCCGACCCACTCTTCGGCGCTCCTCAACGACCGCGTTTTCGAAACGTGGCTGCGTCCGATAGCCGCGGACGGCTCCATCGAACGAATCATCGGCACCGCCGTCGACGTCACCGAGCGCGCCCAGTATCAGGACGCGCTGAACGCGCTCCACGACGCCACGAGCCACCTGTTAACCGTCGAATCGAAACAGGCCGCCTGCGAGTACATGGTCGACGTCGCGACCGACGTCCTCGGCCTCAAGGGCGTGGTCTACCGGTTCGACGACCAGCGAAACGAACTCGTCCCGGCGGCCTACTCGCAGGGGTTCGAGTCGGCGGTCGGCCCGCCGCCTCGACTCCAACCCAACGACAGTATCACCTGGCAGACGTTCATCGCCGGCACCCCCGCACTGTTCGACGACGTCAGAGAGTCGGATGAAATCTACAACGCGGCGACGACCGTCCGTAGCGCGCTCTACGTCCCTATCGGAGAGCACGGCGTGCTCGTCGCCCAGGCTCCCGAGCCGGGCCGGTACGACGACGAAACGTTCGAACTCGCCCAACTGTTCGCCAGGACGGCCGAGGCCGCTCTCGACAGGATCGGCCGAACGCGACGCCTCCACGGTCGCGAACGCGAACTCGAGCGACAGAACGTCCACCTCGAGCGGCTGAACGAGGCCAGTCGCGTTCGGCAGGATATCGAACAGTTGCTCCTGATGGCCGACTCCCGAGCCGAGATCGAACGCGGCGTCTGTGACCGGCTCGCCGACCTCGATAGCTGTTCGTTCGCCTGGCTCGGCGAACCGGACCCCGGCGGAAATCAGCTACACACGCGGGCACGGAGCGGGGACGAGCGAGGCTATCTCGACGCAGTTGTCGCGACGACCGTCGACGATTCCGCTGCCGAACCGACGGGCCGGTCGGCGCTGACGCGGACGCCGCGCTACGTCGAAAACGTCGCCGATTCGATCCGCGACGGAACGTGGCGCGTCGAAGCGCTCTCGCGAAACGTCCAGTCGGTGTACACCGTTCCGCTCGTCTACGACGACTTTCTCTACGGCGTCCTCTCGATTTACGCCGACGACCGGGACGCCTTCGACGAGCCGCTTCGCTCGACGCTCGCGGAACTCGGCGAGACCATCGCGTACGCGATCGACGCCGTCAAGCGGAAGACGGCACTGGAGGGCGGCGGTGCAGCGGTCGAGCTCGAACTCGAATTCGAGTGCGGGGACGAGGGCGACGGAACGTCGCCACTGTGCCGGCTCGCGGACCATCTGGGTACGACCGTGGAGTTCGAGGGCGCGACGATACGAGGGGACGAGTCACCGACCGTTTTCGCCGTCACCGAAGACGCGGTTCCCGCCGATCAGTCCACTGGCCTCGACGACCTCGAGGGAATCGATGACGGGTCGGTCATCGCCGAAACCGAGACGGAAACGCTGTTACAGCTCCAGTGTTCGGAGGAGTTTCTCGGCTCCGTCGTCGACGCTCACGGCGGCGCGCTTCGAACGTTCGTCGCCGACCAGTCGAGCGCCCGAGCGATCGTCGACATCCCGGAAACGATCGAAATACGGGACGTGCTGTCGGGGCTCAACCGACAGGGGTTCGCCGCGTCCATGACCGCCCGACGCGAACAGACGACGGACAAGCAACCGGCGCTCGATGCGCCCGCACGCAACGCGTTGTTCGAACGGCTTACCGATAGACAGCGAGAAGTCGTTCAGACGGCCTACCACAGCGGCTTCTTCGAGTGGCCCCGCCAAACGACGGGGGAAGCAGTTGCCGATTCGCTCGACATCTCCTCGCCGGCCTTCCACAAGCACGTCAGGGCCGTCGAGGAGAAACTCTTCCGGGCACTGTTCGACGCCTCCGCCGCCGGGGTTAACTGATTAACCACGAACTATCGAGCCGGTTAGACAGTTAACGATCAGGCTCTTTACTCCGTCGGGTGAAGCAACGACTGTCTTCCCATAGACCGCACTGGGGGTGCGCAGAATTAATGACAGAGATGACTTCACGATCGCCGTCCGTTTCAACGGAGGAACAGTACGCCGTGCAGTATGATCGACTCGATAACGAACCACTGAGCGTCGCCGTCGTCGATGCCGTGGCATCGTTCTGTAACGAAGCGGTCACCGACCTCGAACCGCTACATTACACGATCAATGCCGACGCACTCGAACGGCTGTTCGAACCGCGGACGGACGGACTCCGATCCGGCGGATCAGTAACGTTCGAATACAGCGACTGTCAGGTGACCGTTACCGCCGACGGTGAAATCCGGGTCGAATCGGCCTGATCGGCCTCGCCGTTTCGACTCGCGAACGGGATGATCGACCGAACGCACGCGGATCGCCTCGAACCGCCCGCGATCGGGCGGCGAAGCGCATTTTTGAGACTCCGTTCGGGATCATACGCTCTCGGCTATTCGTCTCGTCTCGCTCGCCGGAAAGCGCTAGATAGCTCGGTTGCGGGTCGCTTTCAGTCGCCGTGTGACTCTTCGGTCGAATCCGTGTTCGAATCTGTTTCCGTAAGCTGGTTCGCCGCTGTGACCTCGACAGCACCGGTGCCGTCGACGCGAACCGTCCGTCCCTGGTAGGCAAACTCGATCACCATGGTCGGCCCGTTCGAGCGATAACCGCTCGAGTCGACCAACTGATCGAGCGCGTCCGGGTCGATAACGTCGTGAAGCGGCGGCTCGAGGTCCGTCGGCGCGATGCCTTCGGCCGCTGCGATCTGCGTGACGATGCTGTGACTCGGTGAGACCCCCGTCCCCATGGGACGCCATGACACTCAGTAGCACATAAAACTAGCGGAACCCCACCGATAAGAAAAGCGGTTGCAGTGTCACGGACGCTGTTGGTAACCGGTCCGTTGCTTTCGGATTCATACTGCCGGGCAGACGTCAGTGGAACGTCGGCCACAGTAGCGCGACCGATCTTCGAATAGTTCTGTCCGGCAGCATCACCACTCGCGACGCGATAGCCAACCGTGACGACCGTGCTCTCTTATCGGACCGCTCCCTCGAGCGACCGACAATCGTCAGGCTCTGGCTCGCACCACCGATCGATACTGTGCAGGTCGTAGCCGACGATATCGATACACTCGATCCGGTCCGCCGGGAGAACCGATTCGTGACGGAGACTGTGTTCGACGAGGACGTCTTCGGCTGCTGCCCGCTCGAGAATCTCGTCGATCGCGTCCTGCGAGAGCGTAAACTCCGCTCGAGCCGCGTACGCGAACGGATGAGCCCACACGTCGACGATCGGGTTCTGCAACATCGAGTGGACGCTTTCGACGTACGCGTCCTTCTCGAAGGGGGTGCCGTGGTACGCGGCGTAAACGAGATCCGCCCGGTCGGCGATTTCGGCCGAGACGTCGAGTTCGCCCGCCGTGTTCAGTACTTTTGCCTCGCAGCCGACGACACACTCCAGTTCGTACGCCGCCGCCCGTTCGGTCACCGACTCGTAGAACGCCCCAAAGTCGTAGGTCGGGGACTCACGGACGTGCTCCGTGAACCCGATCAGTGGAAAGTTCTGGTCGGCCGCGAACGAAAGCAGTTCGTCGATACCGTTCGCTCCGTCAGTAACGTCCGTGTGGACGTGCCACAGCCCGCTCAGCAGGTACTCCTCGTACTCGCGCCAGTCCGGCTCCGTCATACGTCTTCCCCGACATTCCCGACGAGCTCGCCGTCTCGCACGCCGATGCCGCCCCAGTAGCGGTAGAAACTGGTCTCCCACTCCGGCGACTCGACAGTCGGTGAGTCGCCGAGAGCGGCTCTGACCGCGGCGTCGATGAGATTCGAGCCGGCGAGGGTGCTTGCCACCATCGTCCCCTGGATCCGGGGGTTACACTCGAGGATTTTGAACATTCCGTCAGCGGCGCGTTTGAACTGGAACCCGAACGCGTACTCGAGGCCGATTTCGTCGGCGAGGGCCCTGGAGTGATCGATCAGTGTCTCCGCCTCCGTCACCGTCGTCTGGAAACTGATTCCGGAGCGGATTCGGTCTCGCGACCGCGGAACGGCGACCGTTTGCGTCTCGGATCTGAAGCCGTCGACCGAGTACTCCGTTCCGGGGAGATACTCCGAGACGAGCAGGGTTGGGAACGTCTCTCCGAGAACCGACTGCAGGCGGTCCATCGTCACTTTCGTCCCGTCGGGCTTCGACTCGTAGAACTCCCGCTTCTGGTCCCAGTCTTCGGAGACCATCCGGAACCCGCGCTGTCCGTTCGCGACCGGCGGTTTGACGACGATCGGTCGCTCCGGATAGCCGAGTTGGGCCGCCGCATCTTCGAGACCGACTCGGCTCTCGACGGCGATCGATTCCGGCGTCGGCACGCCGAGATCCGAACAGACCTCGAGCAGTTGCCGTTTGCTGTTCGCTCGCTCGAGTGCGGCCGGATCGGATACGGCGACGCTGGTTCCGATATCTGCGAATCGATCCAGTGCGGACGCGAAGACGGGGAGCTCGGCGGTTACCTGCGGGAGGACGACGTCGACGGCCTCCGTTTCACAGATCGCCAGCAGTTCGTCGACAAAGTTCGGATCGTCGGCGGGCGGGACCGAATAGAACGCATCGCAGGCGAACCGGCCCGGCTGTTCCTCGCGAACGTCCGTCCCGATCGTCCGGACCGTCGACAGTTCTTCGCTCTGCTCGAGGGACCAGAGCGTCCCGATCGCACCCGGCGCGCCACAGCCGGTGACGAGGACCGTCGGCTCGCGCCCGCTCATTGCAACCACCGAACGACGCTGAACGCTTCCGCGTACTTCGAATCGCACTGTACGCCACGCACCGCGGCCAGCCCCTTGGTGAAGTCTTCGCGGAAGTACACCCGGTCTTTCTCTTCGCGCTGACTCCGATACATCGACAACTGCTCGAGCTTTCGCTCGATATCGCGCGGCTCGAGCGGATAGAACAACTCGCTCTCGAAAGTAACGTGGTTCCAGGGCAGTTCGTAGGTGATGATGCTCGCGTTCGTCTTGAACGCCCGAACCATCTCGTTTGCGACCACCGTGTGGTCCTGATGGTGATCGGGCAGGGATGGCCCGATTACCAGATCGGGCTCGATTTCGTTGCGTATCGTCACGATATCCTCGAGAATCTCCTGTCGACTGTCGTTTAGTTTTCTCACCTCGTAATCGAAGAGGAAGTACTCGACCGGGTCGACGAGATCCATCACGGCCTCGAACTCCTTGGTTAGTGTTCCACGTTCTTCGGGGGGCAACGAACCGTTACACGAAGAGAAGGTCACGTAGTAGACGTCGTGACCCTCGCGACGAAGGCGACTAATCGTCCCACCAGCACCGAGTTCACTATCATCAGTGTGCGGACTGAGCACCAGTACGTCCATACCGTTTTCACCGTATTTCTTCAGTATAGTTATAAAATAGCTATAATTTACTAGGTGATTGTTACTGGTTACCACTAGTATCGAACGGTGACAATCGAACTGATCGATACTTCGTTCATACCAGAGCTACCTTTTCTCGGGTGAGACAGTGTCACTGTCCCCGAAAGGAAAGGGGCCGCCGAGCAGTAAGCAGTGCGTACTGTCTCCGAAATGCGACTTTTCGTCCGACTGATATCTCCGTATAACGATTCCTCGGGATAGGTCCGTGCTCTCGAGGCCGTTCGGATCACTCTCTCGCGTGTATTACCGTGCGGGATTCGCGCTGGCACACTTCTCGAGATCGGCACCGAACCGGAAATCCCCGCGTGACTCCCTGCTTTGTGCTCTCCGCTCACGCACGACCGCCGGTTCTCCGTCCCGGATACTTTTCGGACTCGTCACTCACGTCGTTCGTGACTCCGTTGAAAAATGCCCGGGGAGGGCTCCGAACCCTCGATCTCCGCATGTCCCAGGTCCGAGGCTCGGCAGAGTCCTCGTGGGGACACGGAGGCTTCCAAGGCGAAACCGCACCGAATCTCTGAACCCTATGAGTGCGGCGCTATGTCCAGCTAAGCCACCCGGGCTCATCTATCGATTGCGCGCTGTGTTTCTTTAACCTTCTCATTCCGCCCCGGCTTGTAACGTGGACCCACGGATTTATCACACGGCCTTCCCAACTACCCGCGCATGAGCGTTCCCGGAATCGTCCAGTCTACCCTCAATGGCGAGGAAATCGCGGCGCGAGTCTCCCTCGGCAGCGAAGACGAACTCTTCATTACACCGTCGAGTACTCTCGTCTATCGATCCGACGGACTCCTGAGCGACGAATCGGTCGATGAATTCCCCCACGACGCTGACCGACTGACCCTTTCGGAGGGCCGGCGCAAGACCAAGTTCTCACTCGAGTATCCCCTCGACGGAACCAGAGAGTTTACCGTTCCGCCGAGCAAGACCGACGCGGTCCTCCATCCGGTGCTTGCCGGCGTGCTAAACGGCAACGAGATCACCGATCCCGGCGAAACCGTCGTCCAGACCTACCGCTTTAGCGAGCTGACGCTGATCATCACGAGCGACCGACTGGTCAAACACATCGGCGGCGCCGTCTGGGACGGCGACTACGAGGAGTACCACTTCGCGGACGTGACCGGACTCGCCTTCGAGGACGGCAGCGTCGCCACGCAGATCGTCCTCACGGCTAACGGTCGCCCACAGCGGATCAAGGCTCCTAACGAAGAGGCCAACGACCTCCGGGAACGCCTCAAGCGCGCCCTGTTCGAGTACCACGATGTCGGTTCCCTCGAGGAGCTCAACGAGACCCTCGGCGATGACGACGAACCGGACCAGCGTCGCGAGCAGGCGTCCGTCGACTTCGGCGACGGCGTCGATCCGCTCGACGCGAACCCGCCCGAACTGGACGATCGCGAAACGAGCGACGAGCCGAGTCACGAAGCGGGTGGCCGGACCGATCCACAGTCGAGTGACCCGCTCGCCGGCGATACGGCCGCCGTCGGAACGGATCCCGAGACGGTGCCGGCGGAGACCGAATCGGAATCGGAATCGGAAGCGGAAGCAGAAGCGAAAGCGGAAACGGAACCCAAGCGCGAACTCGAACGCGAATCCGAACCGCGTCAGTCACCGTCCCGCCAACGGTCCGACCAGCAGACGGAGACACAGACCACGACCGCACCCACGCAGACGGGCACGCAATCGACGACAAAACCGCGCTCCCAAACCGAGTCGGAGCCAGAACCGGATCGCGACGCGGCTGCAACCCGCGAAACCGATACGACCTTCGAAATGTCGGCCGAGACGTCGACCGATCCGGAGCCCGAACTCGAGCGATCCGAGTCAATTGAGACCGGTGACGCATCCGACCGAGACGACCGCGACCACGAGGTCGACTCGGCGACGTCGATACTCGACTCCGTCACCGAGCCCGAGCCCGAGTCCGACGCCGAACCCGACTCCGGACACGGCACGGACCCGGAACTCGTCGAGCGCCTCGAGTCGCTCGAGGCGGCCGTCGAACAGCAAAGCGAACTCATCGAACGCCAACAGCGGACGATCGAGCAGTTGATTGCCGAACTCCGAGAGGGGCGCTAACGGCGCGTTCCGCTCTCAGACCGGTTTCACCCTTAATCCTCGCGTCCCGTCACCTTTCGAATACACGACGAGCCGAACGGACCGAGCTCGCCGGCATCGAGATCGATAAAGTAGCCCGTCGACAGTCCCGAGCCACAGCGCCGGCAGGAGAACTCTCCCTCCTTCGTGATCACGTCCTGTCCGAACTGAACGTACTGGCGGCTCTTCGGCCGGATGATTCCGTCCTCGCGTTCGATGATTCCCCGAAGCTCCGCTTCGTCGAGGATCGTTCGCGTCACCGTGGGATCGGTCGTCACCGTCTCGATCCGGTCGACGACTTCGGGAAGCGGGAGCGACTCGTGTTCCAGTCGCTCGAGCAGTGCCAGTCCGAGTGCGACCCGGTCGTCGCTGGCATCGACAGCGGTACCGGACTCGGTCTCGTCGCGATCCATCGGTGAGTGATGTCGACCGGGAGCGAATAAACGTTGTGTCGCGGCCCCCGGTGAGACACAAAAGTTTCAACAGTTGCGGCAAAACTGCGATCGATGTCGTCGTCGTTGTCGTTGTCGTCGCTGCGGACCCGCGCGTTCATCGGGGCCGTCCTCAGCTGTGCGATCCTCGCTGCGGGCGTGCTCGGTCCCTCGTCAGCGATACTCGGCCTCGTCGAATCAGCGGCGAACGATCCGCTTCTGTTCGGCCTCCTCGTCGTCGGCCTCTATCTCGTCCGGCCGCTGCTCGCGCTGCCGACGACACCGCTCGCCGTCGTCGTCGGCTACGGATACGGGGTCACACTCGGCGTGCCGATTGCGCTTCTCGGTGTCGTAACGACCGTGCTTCCCGTTTTCGTCGTCGCTCGCTGGATCGCCGGGCGGGACGATCCGTCCTGCTCGACGTCGTTCGACGGACTGCTCGGAACCACCCTCGAGCGAACCGGAACCGCGGTTACCCGTTACTACGACACTGCGGGGCCGATTCGCGGCGTCGTCGCCTCGCGACTGGCGCCGATCCCGTCAGATATTTCGACGTGTGCGGCCGCGGTCAGCGGCGTCCGCGTTCGACACCTCCTCGTCGGTACGGCGATCGGCGAACTTCCCTGGACAGTCGCCGCGGTTATCGTTGGTTCCTCGGCGGCAACCGTCACCGCTGGTGGGGTGGGCGAACTCGGTCTCACACTTACCGTGGCCTGTATCGTCGCCGCCGCGGCGTTGCTCGCAGGCCCCGCGTATCGGGCCGTCCAGACGCGGACGCAGACGCGGAGCCGCGGTCGGTCGACTGATAGCTGATCGGGAGCGGGTGCGCCTCGAGTCGGCTGGCGAGTCCCGCTACAGAAACGGATCGCTGCAATCGATCACGACGCCGTGTTGTGGACAGACGTACTTACAGTGGCGCTTATACATCCCAGTCTCGCAGAACGGGCACGGCGGACCGTTCGTTCGGCGACTGTCGTCGGCGTCAGTCACGGAGGGTCAACTCCTGGCGTCTCTGAACGAACTCCCTCTCGGTCCCGGGAACAGCCGATCGCTTGCGATGCATCGGTTACCGGGGACGACGGCTGCCATCACCATGAACGCGACGGACTCGTGTCAGTTCGGCCTCTCCGTGGTGTCGCCTCCGGAGTTCGTCCTCGGTGACGGACTTCGCTGGAAGATGCTCATCACGTGAATGTTGAATTATCCGAGACCCACGTTATTGGAGAAATGAGTATGCATAAGGTTAAGAAGGGATTCGTAGTGGTGATGTGTGGTGCTAACAATGGCCACAAAATGTCCGAGAATAAGGTTCTCTCCGGGCGACGGTGAGAGGGATGCAGTGCACTCGAGAGCAGACGGTATCGAACGGGGACGGGCCGATGGCTGATTCGGACGACCTCGGCGCAGTCGGACGCTTCCGCGAGGAGATCGATCCGATCGTTTTCCTGTTCGGTGCGGGACTCTCGGTTGGTGTCATCGCACTCTACTTCCTTAGTCCGTCCACCGTCGAACACGCCATCGGCGTGGCAAACGAGTCGATGCTCGAGTACTTGAACTGGGCGCTGCTCCTGATCGTTTTCCTGGTCGTCCTGTTCCTGCTGTTTCTGATCCTCGGGCCGTGGGGCAAGATCAAGTTCGGCGACGATCCGCCGGAGTACAGCTTCATCTCGTTTTTCACGATGTTGTACTCGGCCGGCTTCGCGGCGGGCGTCGTCTTCTGGGGGCCGACGGAAGCGCTGTTTTACTACGACAATCCGTCGCCGCTGTTCGACGTCTCGGGCGGTTCGGCCGAGGCGATGACGATCGCCGTCCAGCAGACCCTGTTCCACTGGGCGCTGCCGCAGTTGGCCGTCTTCACGATCATGGGAATCGCGATCGGCTACTTCGCGTACAACTACGACGGCGTTCCACTCCGCGTCTCGTCCGCGCTCACGCCGATTATCGGGGCTGACAACCTCGACGGCCCGGCCGCGAAGGTCATCGATATCCTCGCGGTGTTCGCGACGATCGGGGGCGTGGCGACGTCGCTCGGCTTCATCGGCAGCCAGTTCGTCACCGGACTCGACTACCAGTGGGGAATCGACCTGGGGAACACCGGCATTCTGCTCGTGGTGACCACCATGACGCTGCTGTTTACGATTTCGATGGTGCTGGGCGTCGACAGGGGGATCCGTCGACTCTCGAACTTCAATATGGTCCTTTTCGTCGTCCTCATGGTCGGGACGTTCATCGTCGGGCCGACAATTTTCCTCGTGTTAATCGGGACGCAGGCGTTCGGCGGAATGGTCACCAACTTCGTCTCGATGAGTCTGTTCACCGGTGCCGGCGTCGAGGGCGGGACCGCGTGGACGAACGACTGGACCGTCTTCTACTGGGCGTGGGCGCTCTCGTGGTCGCCGTTCGCCGGACTGTTCATCGCACGGATCTCCCGCGGTCGCACCGTTCGCGAAGTCGCCTTTACCGGCATCGCGGCGACCTCCGGCGCGACGATTCCGTGGTTTACGTTCATCGGCGGCTCGGCCGTCTGGGCCCAGCACAACGGCGTTACGGACATCCTCGGGCCCGTCAGCGAACACGGCGCGCCGGTCGCCGGCTTCGCCCTGTTCGAAGCGTTCCCGCTCGGGTCGGTCTTCATGGTCGCCTTTATGATCCTCGTGACGACGTTCTTCATCACGTCCGCGGACTCCTCGACGCTCGCCGTCTCGATGATGACGACGGGTGGCAAAGCCAGTCCCTCGAGCATCAATCGGGTCTTCTGGGGGATCGTCCTCGGGATGACCGCGGCGATCCTGATGATCCTCGGCGGCGTCGACGCCCTGCAGTCCGCCGCGATCATCACCGGCGGCCCGTTCGCGTTCGTCTGCTTCCTCGCCATGCTCGGCCTCATCAGAGAGTTCAGCGCTCGGTTCGGCCGCGTACTGTTGCAGGACGACGCCTGGATCGTCGGCTCTCGACCGGAACGGTCGTCTTCATCGGATGTCGTTCCCGGCGATGACGACGACTGATACGGTTTACTGTACGTCAGTTCCGGCGCAACCGCGACCCGGGCGGCGGTTGCGCCAGTAAATCGTTACAGCAACCCGTATGAAATCGACACCCACTCTCACGTTCGTTCTCGCCGTTTCTTGTCGGTCACGGGAAACTGATACTCGCGGAAGCGGAAATCGACCTGCTGTTGTGGCATCGACCGACAGCCTTCTCGACGGTGGATCGGCCGCCGATCTGTTTCTGCCCGTGCCGATAGCCTTCTCACGCGGACTCGGGGCCGACGCTACCGGCTCGAGTACATGCCGTCGAACTGGATACCGTCGGCAAAAAATCGGAACGCACTCCGCCAGCAGGATTCGCTGTCAGGGTGTCCCCTGACGATCCGGCCACTTATCGGTGTGTTCGGCCGCTCAGCATTCCGACCAGCCACAGCTCTCGCACGTTTTGCAGCCTTCCGAGAAGTACAGCGACATCGCGCCACAGTCGGGACACTCAGGCGACTCGCCGGCGTCGATGAGGTCCTGCGTCGTGTCGTCGGCCGCACTTCCGCTGTCGGCGGCGGCAGCGCCGCCGTCGGTCTGTGGCCCGTCGTACTCGGTCTCGACACCCGCATCAGCCGACTCCTCTAAGGTCTGTTGGGTCGGGTACGGCTTGTCGATCTCGTTGTCGAGATACCGTCGCATCGCGGTGCCGATGGCGTCCGGGATCGACTGGATCTGTTCGCCCTTGTCCCAGGCGACCTTCGGGCTCCGCGTGCCACAGAGTTCGTCGACGATCTCTTCGGGGTCGACGCCCGAGCGCAGCGAGGTCGAGATGACCTTCGCGAGCGCCTCGGTGAACGAGTTCGTGAAGCCGCCGGAGTGGCCGATGTTCGCGAACAGTTCGAACGGCTGGCCGGTCTCGGGATCTTCGTTGATCGTCACGTAGACCTTCCCGTAGCCAGTGTCGATGCGCTGGCTGACACCCTGCAGGGCATCCGGGCGCTCGCGTTTCTCGGTGAAGTCGACCGTGACGTGATCGTGGTCGTGGTCGTCGCCGGCGCCGACGAGCGAACTGGCGTCTTCATCGAGGACGTCGTGGACTTCCTCGCTCTCGAGGAAGCCTTCGAGGCCGCCGAAGATTTCGTCGATCTGTTCGACCAGGGCCTGTGCGGCCTCGGTCTCGTCGGCGAAGTCGGCGTTGTCGGCGCGGGTGGTCAGCACCTGCTTGGAGCGGGTGCCGTCGCGGTAGTAGGTGACCCCCTTGCCGCCGTTCTCGTAGACCCACTCGAAGACCTCCTTGGCGTCCTCGAGCGTGGAGTCGTTCGGCGCGTTGACCGTCTTCGAAATGGCGGAGTCGACGCCTTTCTGTGCGGCACACTGCACCGCGGCGTGCTGTTTCGCCGAGAGATCGCTCGTGATGACGAACAGTTCGCCGATTGCGTCGGGGACCGTCGAGAGCCCCTCGACGCCGTTGAATTGGTTGGTCGCCATCTGCTCTTGGGCCTCCGCTTTGACGGCGTCGACGTCGATGTCGTTGTCCTCCAGGACCCGGAGGAAGTAGTCGTCGAACTCGACGAGCATCTCGTCGCCCTGGACGTCGTCGGTGACGTTCTTGTAGTAGGCGACGTTGTAGATCGGCTCGCAGCCGCCGGTGGTGTTGCCGACCATCGAGGTCGTTCCCGTCGGCGCGATGGTCGTTACGTTGTGGTTCCGGATCGGGAAGCCGTCGTCCCAGTCGTCGGCGTCTTCGCCGGTCTGTTTCTCGAACCACTCGCGGTAGTCGGTCGGGTCGGCGTACTTCGACTCGTTCCAGTCGTTGAACGAGCCGCGTTCGGTCGCGAGTTCGTGGCTCGTTGCCTTCGCGCCGTGGTTGATGTGGGTCATCAGCTGGCGGGCGACCTCGTTACCCTCCTCGCTGCCGTACTTGATGCCCAGCTGGATGTACAGCTGAGCCAGTCCCATGACGCCGAGACCGATCTTGCGCATGTCCCGGACGGTCTCCTCGATCTCCTCGACCGGGAAGTCGGACATGGTGACGACGTTCTCGAGGAATCGGGTGCCGTACTCGATGCGCTCGTCGAACTCCTCGTAGTCGATGGCCTCCTCGAGGAAGGCGTCGACGGCGTCGGCCCGGGAGTCGTACTCGTCTCCGTGTTTGTCGCTCCAGACGCGCCAGTCGGGTGCGCCCTCGTCGGCGACCGTCGAGAGGTTGATGTGGCCGAGGTTACAGGCCTCGTGCTCTTCGAGGGGCTGCTCGCCACAGGGGTTGGTCGCCAGAATCCGGTGATCCTCCTGCTCTTCGACGTCGAAGGAGTGTTCCTTGTTCACTCGCTCGAGGTAGATGACGCCCGGTTCGCCGTTCTCGTGGGCCCCCTCGACGATGCGTTCGAAGATAAGTTCGGCGGGGATCGAGAGCGGCTCGCCGACCTCGACGTGCTCGCCGAGGTCGTAGCGGCCGTACATCTCCTTGGTCTCCTCGGTGGCGATATGTGGCTCTTCCGTCCGTGGGTTGGTGAACGTATACTCCTCGCCGTTCTGCACCGCTTCCATGAAGTCGTCGGTGACGCCGACGGAGATGTTGAAGTTAGAGAGATGGCCCTCGACGGCGTTGCGCAGGTGTTTCGGAACCCGGCCGTCCTCGTCGATGAGCTCCCGGGCCTCCTCGAGCGCTTCGGAGAAGGTGGTGTAGGTGTAGTCGTCGGGGTCGTTCAGTCGGAGCGTGTGGGCCAGGGAGACGTCCTTGTTCTTCGCGTGGATGAACTCGATGACGTCGGGGTGGGAGACGCGCATGATGCCCATCTGGGCACCGCGCCGTGTGCCGCCCTGCGCGATGGTTTCACAGAGCTGGTCGTAGGTCCGCATGAAGGTGATCGGGCCGGAGGCGATGCCGCCCGTCGAGCCCACCGAGTCGCCGTAGGGACGCAGCTGCCAGAAGCCGTAGCCGACGCCACCGCCGGACTGGAAGACCTCGGCGGCCTTCTTCGCGGTCTCGTGGATGTCCGAGAGGTCGTCGTCGGGGCTCATGACGAAACAGGCCGAGAGCTGCTGCAGTTCGTCGCCGGCGTTCATTAGGGTCGGGGAGTTCGGCATAAAGGAAAGGCTCTCCATGCCCTCGATGAACGTCTCCGCGGTCTCCTCGACGTGTGCGCGGACGCCGTCGGGAAGCTCGGGGACGATGGTCTCGTAGGCGAACTTGTTGACGTTGCGCTCGGTGAGCGTCGTCTCGACGTCGTCGACGGCGGTGACGCCCTCGCCGAAGACCTCCGCGGCGAGTTCGTCCCGCCGCGGGTGGTCCGGCTTGAGCTGATCGGGCGTGACGGTGATCTCGAGGTCGCGCTTTTCGGCCTCGTAGACCGCTTCCGCCAGCGCGATGTTCTTGCCGACGCGGTCGAAGAGATCCTCCTGACTCTCGATCAGTTCGCCGTCGGCGTCCTTGCGCAGGTACCGTGCGGGGAGGATGTTCTGGTACGCGTTGTCGGTCAGGCGCTCCGCGAGCGTGTCGCCGTCGGTGCGCTTGATCGGGAGGGTAAGCTCTTCCGCGGTGAGCTCCGATTCGCTCATGCGCGGGTCACCTCGTCGGTATCCCGTTTCCGGGTGTCGATTCTGTCGTGGGGTTGGGTCCTGAATTGCAGCATTCGTAACGAAGGTTCGATAGTCAGCCATCCATCTTAAAACCGGGTGTTGTTGTTCTACTTTTCTTGTATTAGGACAACTCTGGTTGTATAGATGTTGCTGTGCACTCTCGTTTCGGGCCGATCACGGACGGCCGAGACGGCCGTAACCGCGGTTGTACACGTCTACAACGCCACCGACCTTAACGATTTTCAGACCGAACTGAAAGTGGGTTTTGCCGACGGGAATCGGCTCGCCCTCCGGCGGTTTTCAGTTTCGCAGACTGGACCGTTCGCCCGACGGAACCGTTGTGCACCCAACTTAGTCACGGCTCCGAGTTAGTCACGATATCCAGAAAGATTACGTCCCTGCGGTACAGGGTCTCGGGTATGCTGGAACCACTGACCTCCTCGACCATCCTGCTTGCGCTCGCGGGACTGGCCGCAGTCGCGGTCGCTATCGTCGCGATTCGCATTGCGATCAAATTAGCCATCCGAGTCGGACTCGTCGCTGCGGTCGTCCTTGCGGGACTGTGGGCGACCGGAATGCTCGAACTGCTTCCCGGCGTTTAACTGCTCTTTCGATATCCCACGGTTGTCGATCGACCGCGACCACTTCCAGCACTGCCGTTCGACGCGCTCGTCGCTATCCCTGTACCGTGTTGACGCAGAACGTTACTCGAGCACTGACCCGGGACTGTACCGAGCACCGAGTACCGAGCGCCGAGTTCTGGCGTCGCTCAGCGCCGATTCGATCGATCCGAAACCCACTCGAGGAAGTTCTCGATCACGTCGTGGCCCGCCGCCGTGAGCACGCTCTCCGGATGGAACTGGACGGCTTCGATCGGATACTCGCGGTGGCGAACACCCATGACGAGCGTCTCGCCGTTCTGGGAGTCCTCACCGGAGTCGGCGGAACGGGGTTCCGCGCCGTCGTGTTCAGCCGTCGCCGACACGTCGAAACAGTCCGGAACTTCGGTCGCGACCAGCGAGTGGTAGCGCCCGGCCCGAAAACCCTGCTCGAGGCCGGCGAAAACGCCCTCGCCGTCGTGGTCGACGGCCGAGGCCTTGCCGTGGATCGGGGCCGGCGCTCGGCCGACGGTGCCGCCGTACTCGTAGACCGCGGCCTCGAGACCGAGGCAGACGCCGAGCGTCGGGACGTCCGTGCTAACCTCACGGAGCACGTCCATCGTGACGCCGACGTCGCGGTCGTTCTTCGGATGGCCGGGTCCCGGGCTGACGATGATCGCGTCGGGGTCGACCGCGCGAATCTCCTCGAGCGAGGCGGTGTTTTTTACGACCTCGGTTTCGGTGCCCGCCTGCTGGCTGACGTACTCGACGAGGTTGTACGTAAAGGAGTCGTAGTTGTCGACGAACAGCACGGTCAGCGGTTCCGCGTCTCCGACGTCGTCAGTCCGGCCCATCTCCGGGGCGCTCATCGGCTCACCTCCGTCGTCTCGAGGGGGTCGTCCGCAGCCGTTTCGTCACCGCCCGATTCGCCGCCGTCAGGCGCGGCCGATTCCTCGATCGCCTCGAGCGCGGCGAGCACGCCGCCCATTTTCTTCTCGGTTTCCTCGTACTCGGCTTCGGGATCGCTGTCGGCGACCAGTCCGGCGCCGGCGCGGACGGTAATACGGTCACGGTCGCCCTCGTTTTCGACGGTGGCCGTCCGGATCACGATCGCGAAGTCGGCGTCGCCACACCACGAGTAGTAGCCGACGCCGCCGCCGTAGAGTCCGCGCGGAGTCAACTCGAGGTCGTCGATGATCTCCATCGCACGGATCTTCGGTGCGCCCGAGAGGGTGCCGGCGGGAAACGACGCTCGCGTGGCGTCGAAGGCGTCCGAATCGCTCGCGAGTTCGCCCGTCACCGTCGACTCGATGTGCTGGACGTGGCTGTACTTGAGGACGTTCATGAACTCGTCGACCCGCACCGAGCCGGCCTCGGAAACGCGGCGAACGTCGTTTCGCGCCAGATCGACCAGCATCGTGTGTTCGGCGCGCTCTTTCTCGTCGGCCAGCATCTCGCCGGCCAATCGACGGTCTTCGACGGGGCCCGAGCCTCGGTCGCAGGTGCCGGCGATCGGATTCGACATGACCTCGCGTCCGCGTAGCGAAACCAGCGTTTCGGGGCTCGCACCGACGACGGTCAGGTCGTCGTGATCGAGCAAGTACATGTACGGCGACGGGTTCACGTCGCGCATCGCCTTGTAGAAGCCGACGGGATCGATGTCGCCGTACAGTTCTCGCGTCCGGGAGATGACGCCCTGGTAGATATCGCCGTCCAGAACGTGCTCTTTGGCCCGGTGAACGCTCTTCTCGTACTCGTCTTTCGGCCCCGCAACCTCGTCTTCGCGGACGAAGCCGCCGGTTTCGGGCGGTTCGGCTGTGCGAAGGGTTTCGGCGACTGCGTCGGCCTCCTCGAGCAGGGCGTCGTACACCGCGTCGGGGTCGTCGCCGGCCTCGACGATCGGCGTACAGATCAGTGAGACCGTTCCGTCGCGTTCGTCGAAGGCGAGGGTCTTCGTCGTCAGAACGAACTGCGCGTCCGGGAACCGCGAGTCGGGGCGTTCGAGGCCGACGTCCTCGAGCCAGAGGTCGTAGACCGCGTCGTAGGCGAGGAAGCCGACGAGGCCGCCGGTCAGGTGCTGGCGATCGTAGTCGGGGGCGTTCTCGAGTCGAACGTCCGGCATCGCCGCGCGGAGCGCGTCGACGGTGCCGTCCTCGGCGTCGGTTTCGGTCTCGATGTGCTCAAGCGGCGCGTCGTCGGTCAGCGCCTCGACGCTCGCTTCGCCGGACTCGACCGTGACGACGGCGTCCGGATCGTAGCCGACGTAGGAGTACCGGGCGTGTCGGTCCGTCTGGGCTGAACTCGGCCGGAACGCACCATCCGGGTCGCTCGAGGCGGTCTTCTCCGCGCTCTCGAGCAGGAAGGCGTAGGGGGATCGTTCCCGATCGCTCGAGGGGGAGCGGCCGGTGAGGGCGGCGTAGGCTTCGAGCGGCGTCGTCTCCGCGTCGAGCGTCGCGACGGCGCGAACGACTGCGGGTCGATCGTCGCGGTCGCCGGCGTAGTCGCGAAAGGTCGCACGATCGATATCGAACGTCGTGTCGGCTTCGGGATCGGAGTCACTCATGGTGGATGGGTATGGGCATGGGCATGGGGATAGTGGACAGTGGGCACTTACGGCTCCGCCGGTCGGCGGGCGCTCTTGGCTCGGTCGACGAACGATCGGACGGCCTCGGGGTCCTTGATGCCGCCGTCTGCTTCGACGCCGCTCGCGACGTCGACCGCGAAGGGCTCGACGGTCTGCACTGCGGCTTCGACGTTTTCCGGGGTGAGTCCGCCGGCGAGGATCACCGGCGACTCGAGGTCGGCGGCGGCCGTTCGGGTTCGGTCCCAGTCGTGGGTTCGGCCGGTGCCCCCGCCGCCGTCTTCGCCGGGCGTGTCGACGATCAGTCCGTCGACCACGTCGTCGTACGTTTCGGCGGCCGCCGCGTCGTCGGCGTCGACTGCGAGCAGGAGCAGCGAGTCGATTTTCGCGCGGAGGTACGCGAGGTCGCCCGAGCGGAAACTGCCGTGAAGCTGGATCGCGTCCGGTTCGACCGCGTCGACCAGTTCGATCGCGCGTTCGGGCCCGGACGGCATCGTCACGAGTACCGTCGTCACGAACGGCGGCGCGGCCGCCACGAGCTCTCGGGCTCGCTCTAAGGGCACCTCCCGCGGGGTGTCGACGGGGACGTCACAGATGATGCCGACGGCGTCGGCACCGGCATCAACCGCCGTCTGCAGGTCGTCTTCGCCGGTCAATCCGCAGATCTTCACGCGCGTCATCGGTGTCCCTGCTCCGGGGCTCCCTTACCCTTACAGAGTTGCTCGAGTTTCCGCGCCGCGTCGCCCGACTCGATAGCCTCGCGTGCGGCGTCGGCTCCCGCCTCGAGCGAGTCGGCCTCGCCCGCGACGTAGATCGCCGCACCGGCGTTCGCGAGGATCACGTCCCGTTTTGGGCCCGTGACCCCGCCGTCGACGATGCCGCGCATGTCGGCCGCGTTCTCCTCGGGCGAGCCCCCCGAGATATCCCCGATAGCGTGGGTTTCGAGACCGAGATCGCTCGGCTCGAGGGTGTATTCCTCGACGGTATCGCCCCGGACCTCGGCAGCGATCGTCTCGCCGTGGATCGCGATTTCGTCGGTCCCCGCTCCGTGGACGACCAGCGCGCGTTCGACGTCCATTCGAGCGAGCGCGTCCGCGAGGACGCGGACGAGGTCAGGGTCGTAGACGCCGACGACCTGTGCGTCCGCGCCGGCGGGATTCGTCAGCGGCCCGAGCACGTTGAAGACGGTTCGCATGCCGAGTTCCTTGCGCGGGCCGATGACGGCCTTCATCGCGGGGTGGAACACCGGTGCGAGCATGAACCCGATCCCGTCGCGTTCGATCGCCTCCTCGACGGCCGGCGGTTCGGCCTCGACGTCGACGCCGACCTCCTCGAGGACGTCCGCGCTGCCCGACGACGAAGAGACGGAGTAGTTCCCGTGTTTGGCGACCGGCACGCCCGCACCGGCGGCGACGATCGCGCTGGTCGTCGAGACGTTGATCGTGTCGTAGTCGTCACCGCCCGTGCCGCAGGTGTCGACCAGCGGTTCTCGATCCGGCGTGATCGTCCGCGCCGCCTCGCGCATTCCTTCGGCGAAGCCGGCGATCTCCGCTTCGGTTTCGCCTTTCGCGCGCAGCGCCGTCAGCAGTGCGCCGATCTGTGCCTCGGTCGCGTCCTCGAACACCGCCGTCGAGGCCGCTCGAGCGTCCGCTTGTGTAAGGTCCTGGCCGTCAGTCACCCGTTCGACGTACTCCTGCATAGTGAACACCAATGTACGTAGTTGTCTTACAATGTCCAAATGAGTACATCGACTTAAGCGTGTCGGAGGGATGCGTGGGGTGGAGTCGCGCACGGCGACCGATTCGAAACCTTCAATTACGGTGGCGGGCAACGAATGAGTGCAGACAAGGTGGCGATGGACGCCACGGACGTGTAAGCAAACGGGTTGGTGGTCTAGTCTGGTTATGACACCTCCTTGACATGGAGGAGGCCGGCAGTTCAAATCTGCCCCAACCCACTTTCCTCACGCTGTTATCCTAACCAGCAGACGCGACCGGGTTCTTTATCAGTAGTCGCCTTACGCTCAGGTGGCACTTCGGGTGGACTACCGTTGTTCGTGTGGGATCGTCGTCCCGTCTCGTGGCATCAACGTCGAAGACGATGGTACCGGTCGAGATTGTTCCTTCAGGAATGGTCGCCGTTTCGTTGATCGTCGCGTGCTGACTCCATCTCTCTCGAAGATCGGGCGTCTCTACCGAATGGGTTTGTCTCACCCCCAATCCGGGAGTACTTACGTACGGAGCGTCGTTATCAACCTAACCGAAAGAGGCGCTATCCTTGGCACGGATGGGGACTCAACGTTCGATTTTGGGATAGCCAAGGACGTGTTCGACTCGGTCGGCCACGTTACCGAACGTTCCGATTCCCACGAGAGCGGCCATTCCGGCTGCGAGCCGTGTCCGACGGATTGCTATGATCGGGTCTACCAATGGAAATTGAAATCGCTACGATTGGCGGCTACGAAGAAGTCGGTCGGCAGATGACTGCCGTCCGTGCCGGTGACGACATCGTGATCTTCGACATGGGACTGAACCTGTCGAAGGTCCTCATTCACGATAATATCCAGACCGAAGGCATGCACAGCCTCGATCTGATTGACATGGGTGCGATCCCCGACGATCGGATAATGAGCGATCTGGAAGGAGACGTGCGGGCGATCGTTCCGACTCACGGGCACCTCGATCACATCGGGGCGATCAGCAAACTCGCCCACCGGTACGACGCACCCGTTGTCGGGACTCCGTTCACGATCGAACTCGTGAGCGACGAACTCCAGGAAGAACAGAAGTTCAACGCCGACAACGAGCTCATCAAAATGGAGGCCGGCGAAACGATGACGATCGGCGACCACGGCTGTGAACTCGAGTTCGTCAACGTCACCCACTCGATCATCCAGGCGATCAATCCGGTCCTGCACACGCCCGAGGGTGCGATCGTCTACGGGCTGGACAAACGCATCGACCATACCCCGGTCATCGGCGATCCGATCGATATGGATCGCTTCCGTGAGATCGGTCGTGAGGGCGTTCTCTGTTACATCGAGGACTGTACGAACGCGAACAAGAAAGGTAGGACTCCCAGCGAGAACGTCGCGCGAGAACACCTCCGTGACGTCCTCTACAGCATGGAGGACTACGATGGTGCAATTCTCGCGTCAACGTTCTCGAGCCATATCGCCCGGGTCAAATCGCTCATCGAATTTGCACGAGATATCGATCGAACCCCGATCCTGCTCGGTCGATCGATGGAAACGTACTCGGGAACCGCGAAACGAGTCGGCGTCGATTTCCCATCGGACGTCGAAATGGTCGGCTACCGCCGCTCCATCGAACAGGCCCTCGAGCGGATCATGAACGACGGCAAAGAAAACTTCCTGCCGATTGTCACAGGCCATCAAGGCGAACCGCGGGCACTACTTACGCGAATGGCTCGTGGTGAAACCGAGTTCGAACTCGAACCTGGTGACAAAGTGATCTACTCTGCGCGCGTAATTCCCGAACCGACTAACGAGGGACAACGCTATCAAGCGGAGAAATTGCTCGGCATGCAAGGAGCACGCGTCTACTCCGACATTCACGTCTCGGGCCACCTCTGCCAGGAAGGACACTACACGATGCTCGATGCGCTTCAACCGGAGAACATCATCCCTGCACACCAGGACCTCAGCGGATTTTCGGGATACGTGGATCTCGCGTCCGATCAAGGTTACACGCTTGGGCGGGATTTACACATCACGTCGAACGGGAATATTATCCAGTTGAACTGAGGCGCGTCGCATACCGCTACCGGTTCAACAGGCGCATGGAGCGACTTCCGGATACTATCCCGGAAATATCCTCAATTTCAACGGCGTTTCGGAAAACGAACACTTCGGACTGGAAGACCAGAATGACGAACAAGGTCCGCGCTATCGGCAGTTATGGTCGCTTCAGTGCGCCCTCTGCATCGAACAGACTGTGGCTGTCTTTCGGCTCGCCGGGATGTTCTCGAGCCGCATCGGCGTCGAACTCGACGCCGAGTCCGGGTTCGTCGGGAACTTCGATTGTTCCGTCTTCGACTTCGAAGTCGTGTTTGATAATCTCAGTACTTCACAAAGCCGCTTAGTTAGAACGTCTGCTTGCTGTGAATGTGCCTAGCAAACAGCAGCAAGCAGACAATGAAA
>NZ_WUYX01000045.1:12947-52533 GCF_009834785.1 Natronorubrum halalkaliphilum | reverse complement strand
GTTCATAACAATCGCCACTATCCCGCTTCAACTCCTTTGATCTACTGCCGCACCTCGACGCCACCTAGTGATTCAATGGAGCCGTTGAGTCGAATCCGCTTCGAGCAGTTCGACGCCGGTCGAGCCGAGCCAGTCCAGGAACGACGCAACCTCGTCGGGCGAGTCGACGCGACAGGAAGCGGCCGATTCGCCATCATCGCCGACTCGAACGCCGAATCCCTGCGGTTCGACGACCCCGAACGCGGATTCGTCCGTAACGTCGTCACCGATGTAGAGCGGAACCGTCTCCCCCGGCATAGCCGACGCGATCAGTTCCACCGCGTCGCCTTTGCCCCACTGAACCGTCGGCTCGATCTCGAGAATGCACTTTCCGTCCGAAATCTCGAGGGCACCATCGCCGAAGCGATCGACGATCGACTCCGTCCGTCGCCGAACGATCGGCCGTGCAGCAGGCGGCACGGATCTGAAATGGACCGTCCCGGTCAGCCGCTTGTTTTCGATCCGGCAGTTGGGAACGGACCCTAGAACCGTCTCGAGCGTCGCACACACCTCCTCGAGTCTGCCAGCCCGCTTTCGAGCGACCGGATGGACGGCGATGGACCCGTTACGATCGAACTCGAGCCCGTGATTGCCGGCGTAGATATCCGGTCCGTCGATACGGTCGCGAACGTCGGCTAACGCACGTCCACTGACGATCGCTATCGATACGTCGGGCTCCGCAGCCAGTGTCGCGACCGCGTTCTCATTGGCCGTCGTCGCCTCCGCCTCGTCGGGTTGTTCGACGATCGGAGCGAGCGTCCCATCGAAGTCGAGACAGAGCAGTAGCTGCGAACTATCGGCGAGTGCCGACCGTATCTGCGACCGCGCTTGGTCGATCGGTCGCGGTGGTGTTTCGGTCGCCATCGGCTACACTGGCTGCGTGGGTTCGTGAGAGTCACGGTCCGAACTCGAGTCCGAGTCCGACTGCGACTGCGACCGCGACCGTGACTGAGACTGAGACTGTGAACCGGAACCCCGCCCCGAACCGGACTTGCGATCGAAATCTCGCTCCCCGTCCGGATCGGGGTCTTGAGGACCGGTCTGTCCAATTTCGCTTCGAACTCGACGAATCCAGTCGAACTGGGTTTCCATCCACGAATCGAGATCCATATCGAACACCCGATTTCGCAGCGTGTTCATCCGTTGTTTCCGTTCGTGAGGCGGCATCGACAGCGCCGCCTCGAGCCGTCCGGCGAAGCCGTCCGTATCGGTCGGATCGATCGTAATCGCGTGCGACCCCAGCGTCTCGTGTGCCCCGGTTCGGTCGCTCAACAGGAGCGTTCCGTCCCCGTCGACGCTCGACGCGATATACTCCTGGGTCACCAGATTCATCCCGTCGACCAGCGGACTCACGACCATCACGTCAGCGCGGCGGTACAGCGCACAGAGGTCGTCGCTGTCGAGATAGTCCTCCGTGTAGACGATCGGTTTCCACTCCCGAGTTCGAAATCGCTGATTGATCCGTTCGACCTCGCTCCGGACGAGGTCCCCATATCGCTCGTAGGCCTGAATATCGGTCCGGGAGAGCGTCGCCTTCTGAATAAACGTGAACTCGCCGTGCCACGTCGGGTTCCGCTCGAGGAACCGTTCGATCGCGGCCAGTCGTTCGGGGATCCCCTTCGTGTAGTCGAGCCGGTCGACGCCGAGCCCGATGACGGTGTCCTCGGCAATATCGTACTTCTCGAACAGCGACGAGAGTTGCGTCTGCGACGCCGACCGCGCATCCTGATCGTACGACGCGGCATCGACGCCCATCGGCGTCGCGACGACGCGGGTCGTGTGGCCACCGTAAGAGACGATCCGCCGATCTCGGTCGACGGTCGCACTCGGCAGGAACCGACGGACGCACTCGAGAAAGTTGTCGGCGTAGCGATCGACGTGGAATCCAAGCAGATCGTTCCCGAGCACTCCCTCGAGGAGTTGGCCGCCGCTGGGACAGCGCTGGAAGGTCGTTGCCGTCGGCCACGGAATGTGCCAGAACTGGGCGACGGTGGTCGATTGCGGAACCGACTCGCGGATCATACGCGGCGCGAGCGCGAAGTGGTAGTCCTGGAGCCAGACCGTCGAGTCGGCCGTTGCGTTCTCGGCAACCGCCTCGGCGAAGCGTTCGTTGACCGTTCGGTACCAGTCGAAATCGTTCGATCGATTCTCGACGAGGTCGGTAAAGCCGTGACACAGCGGCCAGAGAACGCGGTTGCTGAACCCGTAGTAGTAGGAGTCGACCGCCTCCTCCGAGAGGTCGATCCGCCGGAGCGTGTAGGAGCCGTCGTCCGGCGGAACGGCCACGCGGTTGCGCTCGTCCGCGACGTCGAAGTCCGCCTCGCCGTCGCCCCAGGCGATCCAGGTCCCCTCGACCTGTTGGAGTACGGGGTCGAGTCCGGCGGTCAGTCCGCCGGTCGGTTCGTCGACCGAGACGGATTTGTCACCAGCCAGTACACCCGTTTCGGTTTCGGGCGCAGCACCATCGGCTCGAGTTTCCGGTTCCGACTCATCGGCCGCCGATGCGGACGACCCGCCGTCGGGATCCTCGGCATCCGACGTCGCCCCGTCGTCCGCGTATTCGTGTCGATACGGTTGGCGATTCGAAACGACGATCAACGAACCGGGGAAGGTCGGACCGTCGGACTGCGCGTCATCGGTTGCCCGCTTGCCTCCGTCGGCTCGTAACCGCCGATTGTTCGGGTGCGTCGACGACAACCGCTCGTCGGTAAGTCGCATTCGCTGATATACAGAGCGTCACCGCGGGTTGATTCGCGGCCTGCAGCAGCATGGAAGTCTAATAGCATCCCACTACTATCCGAAAAACGCGGACTGTTCCGGGAGAGAGACTGTCTGTCGAATTCGTCAACGAACGGGCGCAAATAGTCAGAATCTGATCTGGGATGTGCGACTATTACCGGATTCCAGTTGTAATCGAATACCAGACTCGAGTCGAGGAGCGGACGGGACACCGGGTTTCCGGTGAAACGAGCGCCACGGCTGCAGGAAACAGGTACAGCAGGCCGTCACCTCCCCCGAAACGAATCCGCGACCAGTCATCCTTCGTCCGTCTCGACGAGCACCTTCCGAACCACGTCCGGATCCTCGAGTAACTGGTGTTCGGTGTAGCTCCCTTCGGCGCTGCCGCCGCTCTGGCGGGACTGCTCGATGATGTCGAGAAACGCGTGTTCTTTCAGCAGGTCCCGAACCCGTCGCAACGAGAGGGTATCGGACCCCTCCTGTCGACAGATCTCCTCGTAGACGTCGAAGATTTTGGTCGTTCGGAACCCGTCCTCGCTGGGCGTGTTCAACGAGAGAACCGCAAGCGCCTGTAACACGTACCTGGAGTGGGGCGTCGAGCCGCGAATGAGTTCTCGAAACCGATCCGTCTCCGCCCGTTCGCGGGCCTGAACGACGTACTCTTCCTGGACCGTTTCGCTGCCGTTTGACTGGGCGATCTCGCCCGCGTAGCGGAGAATGTCGATGGCTTTCCGAGCGTCTCCGTGTTCTCGAGCGGCCAACGCGGCCGAACGCGGGATTACCGACGGCTCGAGGACGCCGTCCTTGAACGCGTCGCTGCGGGCCTGCATGATGTCGCGAAGCTGGTTCGCATCGTACGGCGGGAAGACGAACTCGCGTTCGCAGAGACTGGACTTGACCCGCTCGTCCATCCGATCTTTGTACTTGATCTTGTTACTGATGCCGATCACGCCGATCTTACACGAGTCGAGTTTGCCGGCCTCGCCCGCACGCGAGAGTTGCATGAGGATGTCGTCGTCGTCGAGTTTGTCGACTTCGTCTAAGATAATGAGGACGACTTCGTACTGGGAGTCCAGGACCGTCCAGAGCCGTTTGTAGTACGTCGAAGTGCTGAGCCCCTTATCCGGAATCTTGACGTCAGTAACTTCGGGATCGTTCAGCGAGTACGCGATCGTCTGGACAGCCTGGGTCTCCGTGCTGTCCTGTGCGCAGTCGACGTAGGCGAACTCCGCGGTGACGCCTTCCTCTTTTGCGACGCGGACGAGTCGTTCGGAGATATGCTTCGCACAGAGGGACTTTCCGGTTCCCGTCTTGCCGTAGATGAGCAAATTGCTCGGGCTCTGGCCGAAGATCGCCGGATTGACTGCGTTGGCGAGATCCGAGATCTCGTCGTCCCGGCCGACGATTCGACCCTCCTCGGGGAGGTGATTGATCTCGAGTAACTCCTTGTTCTCGAAGATGGGGTCGTCACGGGTGAAGAGGTCATCGCCGGAACTCGACATAGATAGTAGACACCACGTTTCCGGTGAAACACCTTTACTGTTTGGTCTCGCAGCCGGAAAATCGGTAACTCGGGAGAATTTCGTGGGCAGAGCAGTTCTCGAGGGTGCAGATGATCGAGATTCGATCGGGAGCGAAAACGGAGCACACACACACCACGTTTCCGGTGAAACGGGTGAAACGGGGGGAGGGGGTGCAGTTGAAACGGGGGTTGAGATTCACCGGAAACCGGGTGTGGGTACCCTCGAGAGAGTAAAGCGAAGACCCACTCACCTCCGTTCGGATCGGTGATAACGGCCGTTACAGTCGGTGAGGGCGGTATATTGACGATATCGTGTGACTGGAAATCCAGTACTCATGAGCGGGAGTGAAACGCCAAACAGATGATCGAAAGAAGAGCGGGAAGCGAGAAGAGATGGGAAGATATGGGAACAAAAGGACTACAGTGTGCGGAAGAATCGAACTTGACGAAGAGCACGGTTAGAACACCAGAATGTCGTCTTCAGAAGACTGTCCCGCCACCGATTTCCGGTGAACACGCCGGAATTGACTAACGTCAATTCATTTTTGGTTTAACGACTCAATGGACTTTTTCTCTTGTAGCGTATTATATGTTACTATAGCGTCCGTATATTAGTAGTTAGGAAAGTCTGGGCTCTGCTCCCGATCGTGAAGACACTAAAACAGCGAGTAATCGGTTCTACACCCGATATCCTACCTATTCTTTGCTCCTCCGACTGATTACGACGCCGCTCCCTTCTCCCCCCACCCACCCCCTGATTATCCCGTTTCACCGGAAACGTGGTGTGTGCGTCTATTCACGCTTCACCCATCGTCGGTCTCGGCCTGTTTCACCGGAAACCCGGTGTGCGTGTCCGACGGGACTCGTTCACCGGAAACCCGGTGTGTTCGCAGAAACTGAAATTTCCCCGATTTCGCCGTCGCTGTCTTCTCGAGCGCTGTCTTTTCGATCTCAAAACTCCGATCTGATCACCGACTACTGGAGTCTGCTTTTCGGACGACTTCCCGCTGACTGTCTCGTGGTGTTCACCGGAAACCCGGTGTGCCGGTCTCGAGCACCGCACAGTCCGTAATACCTGACTTTCACCGGAAATCAGGTGTGTGTTCAGGTCGGCCTACGATCGGTTTTGGGGTGCTTTCCACGGATAGCAAACGGGTGACGGAGGAAAAATCGGGGACGAATTCAGTAGTAGTAGAGTTCGAGTTCGTGGCCGCAGTTTCGACAGGATGCTTCCGTTCCCTGCAGCCGGTTCGATTCGCTCTCGTCGTCGATCCCCGGACCCGGTGGAACGGACGCGTTGACCGTTGCTTCACACTCCGGACAACCGATACGCATGTCTGAGTGGTCTGACTGAGACATACCGTAGATATATTCGGAAGTTCCGGATAGTTATACCAGCCATACAGAGTGATCTGTTGTCCGTTCCGGCGCGAAGTTTTTAATTTACGAATAGAATTCGCCTGCAGTGTTGTCAATCAGTAGTTTCCAGTTCTGGTTTCAACCCCGATTCAGATTCCGCTCCAACCACAGTTCAGGATTCGGTTCAGTCTTCATTCGAGGAGCAGTCAATATCAGACGTTCGTTCGCTGTGTAGCATCAGTACCAGACGTCCGTTCGCTGTGCCGCCACCCGCCTACCGCGCTCTTCGATCAATCACACTGTGTAGGTGACCGGTTCGAACTCGAAAAAAGCGGTCTCGTAGCCGTCGTGTCGTGACACTTGCGGGGGCGAATCGACGGCAACCGTTATCTCGTCGCCGCGCTCGAGGCCATCGGTGCCGATCCCGTAATGGTGGCCGAACTCGTGGTCGAGCGTTTCCGTCAGCGGCTCGCGCTCGAGAACGGGTGTCCCGTCCCGTTCGACCGTCACGTTTAGCGAGGCCGACGGGAGGCTAATATCGTGGTAGGGCGTTCGAACCGAGACCGCCAGATACGCCGGGTCGTCGGTAAAGCGGTCGGTTCGGACCGCGTTCACGGAGACCTTCGCATCGCCGCTTCGCTCGGGGCCGAACAGTTCACCGGGGAGTTCGTTGACCGGCGGGCCGACCGACGGCGGTGGGTGACCGGGATCGCGATCGTGGTCAGCTCCGTCGTGATCCGAACCGTCGTGGTCGCCGTCCCCGTCCCCGTGACCGTCCTCACCGTGTCCCTCCCCGCCATGGTCTCCGTGATCCATCAGCGGCAAGGCCTCGCGATCACCGCGTCGGTCGTCATCGATCAGTTCGAACTCGAGGTCGTGGATGTCCGAGCGCTCGAACTCGAACTCGATCTCGAGCGTTGCGGCCTCGGCCAACCGGTCGGCGAACGCGCCAGTTCGCGCGGCATCGACCGGGCCAACCTGAACGCGCGCCGTGTACACGCCTTCCTCCGGCAACTGGATGTTGTCGCCGTAATGAAACCCCATTCGTTGAGAGAGCATCGACCAGGGCGTCAGTCGGCCGCCGACCGAGTCGCCGTCCCGGAGAATTTCGAGGCTCAGATTCACCGGAAGGACGGTGTCCGTGTCGACGTCCCAGACGGTGAGCATGAGATGCAGACTGTCGTCGGGAGCGACGTCGACCTGCTCGGTTTCGCCGGCGATGATCCAGAACCGGTGGGGGATCGTATAGGAGAGTTCGACGGCGTACTCGCCGTCGGTCGCTCGACCGTAGGTGCCCATCTCCTCGATACCGGCGGGGAGGTAGACGGCGTCGGGGCGGTTCTCGACGATGGGCGGGTTCGACCAGGCGGACTGTTCTTCGAACCCGAGACGCTCGAGACAGCCGGCGACACCGACGGTACCGGCGACGGCCGTTCCACGGAGGAAGCCCCGACGATTCATCACGCTCGCCTTGGGGAGCCACCGACAAAACGGCTGTTGGTTTGGTGGTCGAATGCGGGCCGAACGCTGGTCGAACACGGGCCGAACGCTGGTCCAATGCGGGTCGAACCCGTTCGACAAACTCAGCCGGCGACGTACACCGGCTCCGTCGTCGGCAGCGTCAGCAGCCACAGGCTGACCGTCGTGTAACAGACCATCACGACGACGAAGGGGTACTGGCTCCGAATCGCCTGCAATCGGCCCGGAAAGCAGTCGAACGCGATCGCGTGGGCGGCCCAGATCGCGAGAACGTGTCCCGCGAGGAGCGCGCCGATCTCGACGGTTCCCATCCACCCGGGAACGAGCAGCGTCGTCGGGTTGACCGGCGGAGCCAGCGGGCTCGAGAGCGCCGCCAGCGACGCCGGTGCGAGCGAGGCGACAAACGCGACGTAGTGTGCGAGGTGGTATCCGGCGGCGATCGCGAGCAACGGTGGCGCAAACCGCCGGGCAAGAGCGCGCTCGGACCGATACGTGGGTGCGGTTCGCCGCGACGCGTGTGCGGCCAGCCAGTAGAGCCCGAGCGCCAGTCCGAAGCCGCCGAGCAGCAACGCGAGGTAGGTAACGTGGGCCGACAGCCCGGTCGCGACGAGCGTTTCGACCGTCCGACGACCGGGTGTCGTGACGACGAAGCCGTTGTACGTCAGCTCCCAGACCAGCAGGACGGCGAACGCGACCTCGCTCGAGTCGGCGACGACCGATTCGTCCCGAAGCCGAGCGCCGGGAACGACAAGTCGAAACTGACTATCTTGGCGTTGAACGGGTGCAACCGCCCCGTAAAGCCGAAAGAGCACGGCGAGCGGATCCGCGTGCCGAAACCAGGCGGCCGGCGAGAACAGCACGGCTCCAACCACGGTGACACACGCGTAGCCGACCGCGACGCGCGCGAGAACACCCGGGTCGGTCGTGACCGGCAGGACGAGCTCGAGCCAGACGAGCGCTCCCAGGCCGAGGACCGCCGGCCACGACGAGAGCCGCGCGGGGTACTCGAGGATTGCCGCGTTCTTGGAGGCCGCGTTCGATTTCGCTCCTTCCGTTCCTGTCTGCGCTGTATTCCTTCGCTCGCGCCCGCGAACGCGATCGAGTATCCCGGTCACGCCTCGTGCGATGAACCGAAACGGATCGATCGTCGGCCACGGATCCACGACAAGGAAGGTGATCATCGGCAGCAGCGCCCGGACGCCGACGAACGCGAGGATCACCGCGAGGTTCGCCGTCGGCATCGCCGGCCCCTCGAGGCCGACGATGATGACGGCTGCGAGGGCGGTCAGCCCCAGCACGCTTCCGAGGACGGAGCCGATAGCGAGTACTCGACTCGAGCGTGTGCTGACCGACGGGAACGGACGGTCCCACTCGTGGAGCGCGTCGACGAACCGCCGATCGGTTACGAGCGCGGCGAGCATGGCGGAGGCACCGACGGCGGCTCCGCCGGTCAGCAGGGTGAGCCACGTTGGTACCGTGAGTTCGCGATCCTCGCCGAGGCCGGCGGCGACGTTCGAGGCACTCGCGGGCTCGGTCCAGCACACCGCGGCGATACCGACCGCTCCACATCCCAGTGCGATCGAGGCGATCAACCGGATCGAGCGCGGCGGTGGCACCGATGGAGTCCACCACAGCGGTCTACATGTATCCGGGTCTCGGTTACAGTACTCGAGACTCGGTACAGTACTCAGGACTCGAGGCGGTGACTCCTATTCGAGACTTGAAACTCGAATCGTTGTCTCCACCCCGCGGTAGCTGGCAACTGAGCGACCGGTGTATTCGGTGGCTGAACCAACGAACATTTGATGGCGCACTCCTACGAATTAGATATGGAACGGCGGACATATCTACGGTCGCTCGGGGTTGCGGGTGTTGCCGGCGTCGCTGGGTGTCTCGATACGGTTGAACAGGCCGTCTCCGGCGACCGGACGGCAGACCACGACGGGCCGGCGATTCTGCCACCGCCAGATCATCCGACGGGATCCTCGTATCCGACGTACGGCGAGGAGTTCCCGTCGTTTTCGATACCCGATCCGATCGCGGAGACGACCGTCTCGCTCGAGGATTTCGTCGGCGAGAAACCGTTTTTGATGACGTATTTCTTTACGACGTGTCCGGACGGGGCCTGTCCCGCCCTGCTCTTGCGGCTGCGATGGATCCAGGAGGATGCTGCAGCGAACGGATACGAGGATGACATCGGGCTGTTGGCGTTTACCTTCGATCCCGAACGCGATACGCCCGACGTGCTCAGCGAGTACGCCACCCAGCGGAGTATCGATTACGAGGCGGACAACTGGCACTTCCTTCGGCCCGAGACGTCCGACGAGGCCGAAGCGACGATGACCGAGACCTTCGAGATGGCGCTCAAGCGGATCGAGGATGACGATACCGAAGACGGTGCAGACGCCGACGATGATGGACACGGCGATCACGATGGGAACGGAGACGAAGACGGAGACCACGACCACGACGACAACGACGACCACGACGACCACGACCACGGCGAGTACACCTTTTCGCACAACAACGTGGTCACGCTCGTCAACGAAGACGGGATCGTCGAACGCGGCTATCCGCAAGCGGTGCAGTCCGACCGTGCCGTCGATAACGAAACGATAGTCGAGGACGTCAGAACGGTCGTCGGGGTGGAGTAAGCATGCGCCGACGGGACGTCCTCGCCGGAATCGGCAGTGCGGGCATCGTCGGCGGTGCCGGTGCAGTCGCCGTCTACGGTGTGCCGTCGACCGACGCCCTCCTCGAGGACGAGTCCGGCGCCGTCCAGGACCCGCTCGAGATCGACACGATCGACGCCCCCGGCAGCGACGCCGGGACGATTCAGGTGCCGGACCTTGAGCGTGCGACGTTCATCGATCTCTTCGGGACGTGGTGTGCACCGTGTATCGAACAGATGCCGGCGCTCGCGGAAGCCAACGACCGAATCGGTGACGAGGTGGTGTTTGCCTCCGTGACCAACGAGTCCGTCGGCGAGAACGGCGCGATCACCGAGGCGGAACTCGTCGAGTGGTGGACCGACAACGACGGCGACTGGACGCTCGGTCACGACCCGTCGGCGGAAATCACCGCCAGATACCTCGAGGGCGGCTTTCCGACCGCCGTCGCGATCGACGCGTCGGGTCGGGTCCAGTGGGCCGATTCGGGTATCAAGACCGCGGACGAACTGGTGAACGGAATCGAACGGGCACTCGAGGCGAGTTCCGAATAAGTATGTTCGACGCCTCACTGCTGACCGCGCTCGGCTTCGCGTTGACCGCGGGCGTTGCAACCTTCTTTTCGCCGTGTGCGTACCCGCTCCTCCCGGGGTACGTCGGCTTCTACGTGAGCCAAACCGACGGGGACGAGCGCTCGCTGTCCGGCTCGCTCAGCCGCGGTCTCGTCGCCGGCGTCGGCGTCCTCGCGACGTTCAGCGTTCTCCTGGTCGCCGCGTACTGGGTCGGCCACTCGACGCTGTCGAATATCGTCCTGTTCGAGCCGATCATCGGCGCGATTCTGGTCCTGTTCGGGCTGTTGATCGTCTTCGATCGCGCCCCGTCGCTGTCGATCGCGCTTCCGAAGCGTCGCTCGAGCACGTTCGGATTCGCGATCTTCGGCGCGGGATACGCGCTGGCGGCGGCAGGCTGTGTCGCGCCGCTGTTCGTCGGCGTGATCGCTCGAGCGCTGTCGTTGCCGCCGACGTCGGCGTCGCTCGTCATCGGCACCTACGTCGGCAGCGTCGTGGTCCTGATGGTCTCGCTGACCGTCGCGACGGGGATGGGCCTCGTCGCGAACGCCGGCCGACTGGCGGCCCACACCGAGACGCTTGAGCGGGTCGCGGGCGTGGTCATGATCGTCGCCGGAGTCGGCCAGCTGTACCTCTCGATCGTCATTCTCGACGTGATCTGATCGGCTGTCGGTGGACGAGGACGGGGACTGAAACGGGAACAGGACTGGAGGACGGCCCGGGCCCGGGCCCGGGTTTTGCTTGCAAGGCCATCGTTTGTGTGCCTCGTTACCGTTTCTATACTGGATGGATTCGAAACGCCCGGACGTTCGACTGGACGACTCGTCCGACGAGGACGGGTTCGTGACGAAACGGAACGGGTCGGACGACGAGTCGGAGTCTTCCGACTCGCTGCTCGAGGCGATCCGTTCGTTCCTGCGGTGAGAGACGGCCGTCTGCGGAGGGTGTGCCGGCATCGCTCGACTCCGCTGAGTCTCGCTGCGGGTGGTGTCGATAGCTTTCGCTGTCTCCGGCGCGTAGTGGCTCTCACTTGATGATCGTCACCGGGACGGTCGCTTTGTCGACGACCGTTTTCGCGACGCTGCCGACCACTCGTTCACGCTCATCCGAGAGCCCGCGATGGCCGACGTAGATGCCGGTAACTCCCGATTCGTCGGCGTGGTCGACGATCGCTTCGGCCGGCCTGCCGGCCAGTAGTTCGGTCGCAATCTCGATTTCGGCATCGGCATCGGTGTCGGAATCTGCATCGACGTCAGCGCCGGCGCCGGAATCGGTATCGGTATCAGTACCAGTATTCGATGCCGCGACGATCTCAGTCGCGTGATGCTTTGCCTGCTCGAGCGTCTGTTCGCCGTACTTCACCGCCTCGTCTTCGCCGGGCAGCACGAGCGTGCCGTCCACGAGTTCCGTCTCGGGAGTTAACACGTGGACGATCTCGAGGGACGCGTTCCACGCGTTGGCCTCCTTCGCGGCGTATTCGACTGCTGTATCGCTGACTCCGGAGCCGTCCGTTGCAACGAGGAACCTCATACCGGACACTCCCACTGAAACGGGTATAGTAGTATCACGACTTCTTCCGTCGTGGGAATCAACGCAGCGTCGACAACCGATATCTGAGTGTCAGCGATCGCGTTCGATGCGACGCTCCGAGCGCTCCTCGAGTTCGAGGCGCAGGATCGAAGCGGTTCTTGTACGGACTGCTGGAAGTCATTTCCGGCGGGACCGCAGGACGGGTCACGGTCCCACCGGTACATCGGTACAGCAGACCGTATCACTCCTCGAGCAGTCCGAGCTCGTCGGCCACCAGATCGGCAATTTGATCGGCGATATCGGGATCGACCGTGGCGACGTCGTCGCCGTCGTGTAACTGTTCGTTGTGTCGCTCGACCGTCTCCGCGACGTCCGGCAGTGGTACGCGGGAGGTCGTCTCACAGTCGGGGCAGACGATCGGGACCCGGGGATCGTCCGACTCGCTCGCGGTTGTCATCGTGGGACTCTCTCGAGCGGACCGTCAAAATCTCACTGGTCGCGGTTCGGGCGGGAGGACGGAACCCGTCGAGTGTCGGTTCGATCGGTATTTGGGCGACCAGTACCGGGTTATTCCGATCGATATCGCGAGCCGACGAGCGCAGCGAGTGTCAGCGCGACGATCGCTGCGGAGAGGCCGAATCCGGGCATCTGCTCGTCGTCTCCGTCGTCGCTATCGCTCGTTTCACTCGCACTCACCGACGCGTTATCCTCGCCGTCGGAATCGTCCGCATTCTCGTCGGTCGAGTTGCTGCTGTTCGTCGAGTCGTCGTCCTTGTCCTCGGTCTCGGACGTGGACTCATCGTCGGTCGTGTCCTCGCCGGTCAACTGGAGGACGGCGACGGCTTGTCCGTGCGAGCCGTCGGGTTCGAAGGTCCAGCCCCCGCCGGCTTTCTCGTAGGGCTCCGCGTCTTCGATCGGATCGACGTCGGAGTCCCACGCATCGTGTGCCTGCTGTATGTAGCCGACGACCTCGATACGGTCGGCGTGTTCGCCGTCGATCTGGGCCTCACCGTATTCGATCGTCGCGTCCTCGGGCTGGCCGTGCATCTCGATGCAGTGTGAGTCCATGTAGCCGTCTCCCTGCGGCAGGTCGTCGGTCGTGCCGAACTGGTCGGCGTCGAGCGGCCGCTCGTAGTGGTCGGTCACTGGGTACTCGACGGTCATCGGATCGGCGTGGGAGTGCCACGACAGCGTTTCGCCGGTCGGGACCGTGACGGTCGTGTTCGGGACGGTTTCGCCGACGATCGGATCTCCGGCCTCGTTAACTAGCGTCACACAGACTTTACCGGAACCGTCTCCGAGATACGGCGATCGGTACTCGTCCCGCGGGTTGTCGTAACTAACCCAGTTTTCCGAGCCCGCTTCGTAGTACAGGTCACCGGGCTCAGGTGCCGGCTCGACGTATTCCTCCTCGGAGACGGTCTTGTCGTCGTCCGGATCGACGATGCTGGCGGAGGCGTCGGCGGGCGCGCCTGCGCTCACGCCGCCGATCCCTGCGATCCCGATCAGCCCGAGGACGACCAGGACGCCCAGTCCAGCTGCGATGGAATAGCGCGATCGAAGCATGGTTACCTCGCTCCTCCGTCCCGTCTCGCGGTCGGACGCGGTCGTCCGGTCGATTCGGTCTGCCGTCCGAAACGGCGGTCCGACCGCCGCTGTATTCCGTCGTTAGCTCCGGTACCCTCGAATTCGGATGCCGTGAATTCGACGGCTCGCCCTCTCGAGTGGGCCCGTTGCGGTGCTCGTAATCGAGTCTGTGTCATCCAGCCAAGGTACCTGATTCCCCGTTCTATATATGAGCGCCATACCTCGGAGTAGAAGGCCGCTATCTGCAGTAGGCGGTGGTTTCAGAGTTCGGCGCAACGTTCACGAGCCCCTAGACTCTCTCCGGAGTATCGGGTCGGCCGGGCAGCGACACCGGACACTGCCGGCTTGAGCATCCCGAACCCACTTGCCGGCTGATACCGTACGGGGCGTGATGCGACTTCGAACGTCCGACCGGAGCCAGGCGAAATCAGCGTCCGAACCGGAGACCACGGCCGCTTCGTCGCCCCGTGGCCTCACGAGACACCTGCTTACCGCGGTCGCCGTGTTCGTGGTTGCCTACATCGTGTCGCGAGCGCTGGACTCGAGGGACGAGTCTGCGCCCGCGTCTTCCGGCCAGTCCGCACCCGGGATTCGGGACCGAGCGCTGGCCGCGCTCCCCGTCGATCCGTCGCAATCCGTCGCGGAGATACGGGAGCGAGCCGACGGTGCGGTTCCGGACGACGTCGCGAAAATTCCCATCGGGGAGCCCGGAGATGACCCTGTATCGGCTGAGACCGACGACGAGGGCGGCGCCGATGCGGGGTCGCCCACCGACGCGGCTGCGGATGACGTCGACGACGCTGAGTCGTCTCCCAGCGAGGCCGACGGTATCGACGAGACGGATACGAACGCCGACTACACCGAGGACCGTTCGGACGAAGAAATCGCCGAGCGTGCCGAATCGGATACCCAGACCGAACCAGCGGAGCCGGGCGAGATGACCGTCGACGAGGAGGTGGCGGAGACTCTCGTCGAGGACGAGGTCGATGTGGACTCCGAACGGGAGTCCGACGACAAGGACGCGGGCGAGGACGCCGAGGAATGACCGGTTACGGTCGACCCGCTCGAGTCGCTCGACTCGTTCGATTCGTTCGATCGGTTCAGTCCGCTCGATCCGTTCGATCGGTTCAGTCCGCTCGATCCGTTCGATCGTTCGATCCACTCGAGGCGGGCGAGCCCGGAGAACGTGGCCCTTATCCGCCGGTCGCCCCTAGCGCGTATCGATGACAGACGGGGACGTTGCGGCGTTTACGCGCCTCGGATCGACGGTTCGCGGGGCGCTCTCCGAGCGAGGATTCTCGACGCCGACGGCACCGCAGCGACTGGCGATTCCGCCGCTGTCGGCCGGCCGACACACGCTCGTGATCGCGCCCACCGGAAGCGGCAAGACCGAGACGGCGATGTTGCCGGTGTTCGACCATCTTGTCGCAGACGATGGGCCGCCGGAGGGTTTCGGCGCGCTCTACGTCACTCCGCTGCGGGCGCTCAACCGCGACATGCGCGAACGCCTCGAGTGGTGGGGCGAGTACTTAGATCTCGCAGTCGATGTCCGCCACGGCGACACCACCCAGTACCAGCGCGGCAAGCAGGCCGAGAACCCGCCGGACGTACTGGTCACGACGCCGGAGACGCTGCAGGCGATGCTCACGGGTGAGCGGCTGCGAGAGGCGCTTTCGGACGTCTCCCACGTCGTGATCGACGAGGTCCACGAACTCGCGGCCTCCAAGCGCGGCGCTCAGTTGGCGATCGGCCTCGAGCGTCTGCACGACCTCGCGGGAGATATGCAACGGATCGGACTCTCCGCTACCGTGGGCGACCCGGGCGAGGTCGGGCAGTTTCTGACCGGTGGCCGCCCCTGTGAGATCCGGGAGATCGACGTCGGCAGCAACGTCGACGTGACCGTTCGACGGCCCGAGATCACCGCGGAAGACGAACAGCTTTCGGGCGAGTTGATGACCGAAGCGGACACGGCCAGTCACGTTCGGTTGATTCGCGATCTGGTAGCGGAGCACGAGTCGACGCTGATATTTGTTAACACGCGACAGACTGCCGAGGCGCTGGGCTCGCGATTCACCGAACTCGAGCTCCCGATCGGGGTCCACCACGGCTCGCTCTCGAAGGAGGCGCGGATCGACGTCGAGGATCGGTTCAAGGCCGGCGACCTAGACGGCCTGCTCTGTACGTCCTCGATGGAACTCGGGATCGACGTCGGCCGGGTCGATCACGTGGTCCAGTACAAGAGCCCGCGACAGGTCACCCGGCTGCTCCAGCGGATCGGCCGCGCGGGCCACCGCCAGGACGAGGTCTCGAGCGGCACCATCGTGACCACCCGGCCCGACGACACGTTCGAGGCGGTGGCGATCGCGCGTCGCGCCCGCGACGGCGAGGTCGAACCGGCGGCGATCCACGAGGGCAGCCTCGACGTGGTCGCGAACCAGATTCCGGCGTTCGTCCAGAGCCGGGGTTCGACGCACCTCCGCGAGGCCTACGAGACCGTCACGCGCGCGTACCCGTTCCGCGACGTTCCCGAGGAGACGTTTCGCGAGATCGTCTCGGAACTCCACCGCAACCGAATCGTCTGGTTCGACGAGGGGGAAGACCGCCTCGAGACGACCGGCGGCACCTGGCAGTACGTCTACTCGAACCTCTCGATGATCCCCGACGAGGAGACCTACGAAGTCCACGACATCGCCTCGAGCACCCAGATCGGGACCTTGGACGAGCGGTTCGTGGTCAACTTCGCCCAGCCCGGCGAGGTGTTCATCCAGCGCGGGGAGATGTGGCGCATCGCGGAGATCGACGACGAGGAGGGCCGCGTAAAGGTGAGTCCGATCGAGGACCCCGCGGGCGAGGTGCCCTCCTGGATCGGCCAGGAGATTCCCGTGCCCGCGGCGGTGGCGGGCGAAGTCGGCGAGATCCGCGGCGTCGCCGAACCGCAGCTGTCGGCCGGCGCGGACGCCGGGGCCGTGAGCCGCGAGCTCGCCCATCGCTACCCGGCCGACGAGTACACGCTCACCGAAGCGTGCAGCCAACTCGAGCGCCAGATCGAAGCCGAGGCTCCGATGCCGACGGCGGACCGACTTGTCCTCGAGCGGCAGGGGCGGACGCTCGTCTTGAACGCGCCGTTCGGGCACACGGCGAACGAGACGTTGGGGCGTGTGCTTTCGGCGCTTTTGGGCCAGCAGGCCGGCTCCTCGGTGGGTCTCGAGACGGACCCCTACCGGATCGAACTCGAGGTCCCGAACTCGGTCGCGACCAGCGATGTCGTGGGGGTGCTCGAGGAGACCGATCCCGGCCACGTCGAGGCCATCGTCGAACTCGGACTCAAGAACTCGGACGCGCTCGCGTTCCGACTCGCGCAGGTCTCGGCGAAGTTCGGCGCGCTCAAGCGCTGGCAGAACAGCGGTTCGGGACGCATCTCGAACGAGCGCCTGCTGGCGGCCCTCGAGGACACCCCGATGTACCAGGAGTCGATCCGCGAGGTGTTCCACGAGGATCTGGACGTCGAGCGAGCGAGCGCGATCCTCGAGGGGATCCAGTCGGGCGAGATCGAGCTGGTGGCCCACCGCGGTCGGACGCCGGTCGGCCAGGGCGGCCGTTCGTCGGGCGGGAAGGAGTTACTGGCTCCCGAGAACGCGGACGCGAGCGTTATCAACACGGTTCGGGAGCGACTGCAGGACGACCGGATCATCCTGCTCTGTACGCACTGCAAGGAGTGGAAGGTGAAGACGAAGGTCAAGCGGGTTCGGGACCAGCCCGAGTGTCCCGAGTGCGGCTCGACTCGGATCGCGTCGCTGAACCCGTGGGCCGACGAGGTCGTGCAGGCGGTCCGCGCCCAGGAGAAAGACGAGGAGCAGGCGGAGATGACCGAGCGGGCGTTCCGCGCGGCCAGTCTGGTCCAGAGCCACGGCAAGCAGGCCGTGATCGCGATGGCGGCCCGCGGCGTCGGCCCGCACAACGCCGCCCGAATCATCAACAAGCTCCGGGAGGACGAAGACGAGTTCTACCGGGACATCCTCTCGAAGGAACGGGAGTACGCACGGACGCAGTCGTTCTGGGACTGAGACGGTTTACTGTAGTCAATGACCGCCGATCACCGACCCCGTCCCTGGTGATCGGCGGTACATAGTTACAGTAATCCGTATAAGACGGACTGCTGTCCGTCGCTGTGTGTCACTCGAGTCGTCTTCGCGGTCCGGTCTATAGTAGCAACTGGAACTGTTCACACACCGATCGCACGACAGCTGTGCGACCGGGTGTACACTGACTTCCGGTGGCACCTATGTCGGCACAGCGGCCCCCGTGAGACGGGAGCTCGAATCCGACCGGACAGCGGCTGTACGACCGCGGGGCAGCGAATCGGTAGCGTACGGTCCACGGCGCCGGCAGTATCCGTGGGGTACACTGCACCAGCGTCCCAAGCTCTTATAATTATCACTAGCCAATCGCGTCCAATGGAATCCGGTCCGCCGTCTTCGTCGTCCGCGGAAAATCCGGACCGTTACGACGCCTCGAGCGCCCACGCCCACGCCCACGGGCTCGGGTCGCTTCTCGCAGCTGCGGACATCGCCAGCTTCCACGTTCGACCGGACGGCACGATCACCGACGTCAACGACGCGTTCACGGTCCTGACCGGGTACAACCGCTCGGAGCTGCTCGGCGCGCCGTTTTCGACGGTCGTCGTCGACGGCGAGCCGTCCCTGGGGTCGCTCGTCGGTATCGACGGCGCTGGTGGCGGCGAAGACGACGCCGAAGGCGGCGAGAACGAAGCCGGTGAGGCCTCTGAGACCGATGCCGACGCCGAGGCTGATGGATTCGAAACCGGCCCGATCTCCACCACGCTCTCGATTCGAACGAAAGCGGACACGCGACTCACCGCCGACCTCCACCTCGAGCGAATCGAGACCGAGGGGGGCGAGACGCGAATCGGCGGGATCGTCGACCGCCAACCGTCCGCCGCGGAGTCCGTCTCCGACTCCGATCTCACCTACGGCCGAACGTTTCAGGCGCTCGCCGACGCGCTTCCGGACGGCATCATCGTGCTCGATACGAACAGCGACGTCCAGTACGCCAACCCCGCGGTCGAACGCATCCTCGGCTACTCGCCCGACGAACTCGTCGGCTCGAGCAAAGTCAACATCATCCCGCCGCGGCTCCGACAGGCACACCTCGACGCCTTGCAGCGATACCTCGAGACCGGCGAGCGAAACCTGAACTGGACCTACGTCGAACTCCCGGGCCAGCACGAGGCGGGCCACGAGGTTCCCCTCGGCGTGTCGCTCAACGACTTCTTCTACGACGGCGACCGCTACTTCGTCGGCCTCTTCCGGGATATCTCGCCGCGAAAGGAGGCCGAGCAGACGCTGACGACCAAAGTCGCCCAACTCGAGTCGGTCTCGTACCTCGGCCGCCACGCCCTCGAGGACGCCGATATCGACGAACTGCTCGAGAAGGCGACCGAACTGGTCGTGGCGGCACTCGACGCCGAATACGCGGCCGTCTTCGAACACGAAGCGAACGAGGTGACGTCCCCGGACGCGGAGACGCTTCGACTCCGGGCCGGTACCGGTTTCGACCCCGGCGACGAGACGACCGCGCCCGTGGCAGATTCGATCGCCGCGGCCGCACTGGCGGACGACGACGTCGTCGTGATCGAGGACCTCGCCTCCGACGACCGGTTTGACGGCCCGTCGTTGGTCGACGACCCCGACGTTCGGAGCGGGATCACCGTCACCGTCGGCTCGGCGACCGATCCCTGGGGCGTCCTCGACGTCTACGACACCGAACAGCGGGAGTTCGCCGATCACGACGTGGACTTCATCGAAAGCGTCGCGACGATCATCGCGAACGCGATCGAGCGCGACCGCTACGAGCGACGGCTCAACGAAACGGTCGACGAACTCGAGGCGTCGAACGAACGGTTAGAGCAGTTCGCCTACGCGGCCTCTCACGACCTCCAGGAGCCGCTGCGGATGATCTCGAGTTACCTCCAGTTGCTCGAGGGGCGGTACGCCGACGAACTCGATTCCGACGGCGAGGAGTTCATCGAGTTCGCCGTCGACGGCGCCGAACGGATGCGCGAGATGATCGAGGGATTACTCGAGTACTCCCGGATCGACACGCAGGGCGACCCCTTCGAACCCGTCGATCTCGACGCGGTGCTCGAGGACGTCCTGACGGATCTGCAGGTGATGATCGAGCAGTCCGACGCCGAAATCACGGCGGAGCCGTTGCCCGAACTGGCGGGCGACCCCAGCCAGCTTCGACAACTGTTCCAGAACCTGCTGTCGAACGCGATCGAGTACAGCGGGGACGAGCCGCCCCGCGTATACGTCGCGGTCGAGCGCACCGACGGGATGTGGACGTTCTCGGTCCGCGACGAGGGGATCGGGATCGATTCGGAGGAGCCGAGCAGGGTCTTCGAGGTCTTCCAGCGGCTCCACGCGCGTGAGAAGTACGACGGGACGGGGATCGGGCTGGCGCTCTGCCAGCGGATCGTCGAACGCCACGGCGGCGAGATCTGGGTCGAGAGCGAGCCGGGGGAGGGGACGACGTTTACCTTTACGCTGCCCCGGCGGTAGGTCGGTGCTGTGGCGTCTCCGCGGCCATCGTAACGGCCATAGGAATCGACCGCGTGGACTAGGGCATGAACTTCGCGCCGGGGGCCTGGAAGTACGCCATGCTCCCGCTGCTCGCCGCGCCGTTCGCGTTCGTGTTCAGCGTGACGGCGAGTCTCATCGCCGTCGCACTCGGTGCCGGAACGCTTGCGTTTTTTCGCGATCCGGATCGAACCCCGCCGCCGACGGGCGTTGTCTCGCCGGCCGACGGGAACGTTTCCGTCCTCCGGGAGGAAGGCGACCGGGTCCGACTGGGCGTCTTCATGAACGTCTGGCACGTCCACGTCGTCCGCGCGCCGTTTTCCGGCTCCGTGACCGACGTCGAACACGTCTCCGGGGCGAATAGACCGGCGTTCTCGAAGGACTCCGATCGAAACGAACGGGTCCACGTTCGGTGCGTGACCGACTCGTCGAACCTGCCGGCGTCCGACGGGGCCGTCTCTCCCGGCCGCGACGGCGACGGGGAGCCGCTCCACTCGAAACCCGACGATCCGCCCAGTGACGCCGAGGTCACGCTGATCGCCGGCGCGTTCGCCCGCCGGATCCACCCCTACGCCGAACCGGGTGACGACCTCGAGCGCGGCGACCGGATCGGCCACATCGCCTTCGGAAGCCGGGTCGATCTGCTGTTTCCGCCCGCGGTGGACCTCGAGGACGTTTCGGTGGAGATCGGGGACTCGATGACGGCCGGCGAGACGGTCGTGCTCGAGGCCCCGGCGGGTGCGGAGTTAGAGCTCTGAGGGTGTCGTGGACTGACGGGGACTCGAGGCGGGGCTGGCAACGCGGCATCATATAGTCCGGCAGACGTATTTTCTCGTTCAGAATACGGTGGTAGTGCTTTAGGCCCTGCCATTACCAATTACTGCATACAATACGGGCTGGCAAATGGATGAAGCGACCCAAGAAGACGTCGAGGAAGCCATTCGAGAGCGCGAAGAGGAGACTGAAGACGAGGAGTCGGATGATATCCTTATCGCTGACGAGTAAGCTCTCTTCTCGAGAGCGTTTGTCCAATACGTTCCGGACTCTCTAGTTACTGCGTTTCATCTGCGGAGAGGCTGGCAGTCGGAAGTGATATCCGAACAACATTTCCTCGAGGATCGTTCTCTTCGAAGGAGAGTTCGCCCCCCCAGAGAATCAACGCACCATTTTATCACCCAAAGACCGACACCAGAGCCGTGATACGTATTGTTTGCCTTCGTCTCATCGTCTAACACGTCGACCTCGATCTCTGGAATCGGGGGCCCGTTATCTTCGATTTGGACCACTCCTTGGTTGTTCTCCGGGTCGTCACTGACAATCAGGGTGACTTCTGGCGTCTCCTGATCGTTATGCTCAATTGCGTTTTCGATGGCATTGTCGATCGAGTACTGAAGCCCCTTATCAGCGATCACCCAGACATCAGAGGGTGCGTCAACTGTCACCTCAACTTCCGAGTACTCGCTCCGGAACTTCGTGGCACGAGTTTGGACGACGGCGCGCAGGTTAGTCGGTTCACGCTGTGTCGCATCAGGTTTGACGATTTTTTCGATGTGATTAAGCGAGTCGCTTAGCGTTCCGACCTCGGTAGCGATATCTAAGATCGTTTCAATTTCTTCCTCGATTTCGTCGTTTTCGATTGCGGTTCTAACCCGATCCGCATACCCGACGAGAAGGTTCATGTCGTTCCGAAGATTGTGGCGAATGACCCGATTCAGGAGGTGAAGCAACTGTTCACGTACTCGATATTCGGTGATATCAGTTATTTCCCCGACCACGCAGACGCTTCCATCGATCGTCGTCCGACTCAAATGGGTGGTGACCCATCGAAATTCTCCGTTTGCCCGTTCGATCTGTAACTCGAACGATCGCGGTTCGCCATCAGCAGTAGCCTGAATTTGGTGGCGAATCTCCTCCTCACCCATCCTTGTTGAGCCGGCTGTGAACTCCTCGAACGTCATCGTTTGGAGTTCCTCTTTGGAGTACCCGTACAGTTGCTCTATACGATCATTCATATCGAGAATATTACCTGTTTCGGGATCATATAACGTCACTCCAATATTTAGGTTATCCATCACAGGAGCTAAACTCTGATTTTTACCCCTCACTATCGTTCACACTCTATGAAAGAGTATACGCTAAATAGCCTTTCCCCAATCTGGTTTGGAAATCTTACCATTAGAAGATCGTACACTGCAGTGGTATCTTTGCAGGAAAGATATGATAATATACATATTTCTTCCTTATCAGTTGTCGTTACTGATCCAGTTGGATTTGCTACAGTCCAAAATTAACCTATGACTGTGGTCCAGGGGCAGGTGCAAAATCGTCGACGAGGAGATCGAGTGCTTGATCTATTTCGTTAATCTGATCGGTTTGAGACTGCACCTCGGACGCAATCGCTTCGGTCTCGTCAGCGATCGTCTCTGCACTGGCGACAGTCTGGTCGACCATGCTTGCGACCTCTTCCGTGCTCGAGGCTCTGGTGAGTACGGAGTTCAATCGTTGAGCTGTGTCGATGGAGAATTGACAAGTTGGGTTTTGGGTGGGTCCCGAGGTAGGCGGGCAACATGCTGTCTCATGCCGCACTCCTTGATAAGAATCTGAACAGATTTTATTCCGATTATATGACGAAAATGAACTGCAGTATAATATATTATAATTCTGCCTTTGAAATCTCATAATGATATTCACGGTAAATTACTTGTACTTCGCTGGAAGCTATATGTTTGCATGCCACAATATAAGCAGACACGTAGGACCGTTCTGAAAGGCGTTACAGCTACAGGACTGACGATGGGGATGATCGGTACAGGCAGTGCTCAGCCGTCGACTAGATATATTGTCACTGGTGGATCGAGTAACGGAATCGAAGACGCTGGTTTCTCCGTCGTCCGTGAACTTGCCGAGGGGTCGGTTTCGATCGTCTCTGGGCCAAAAGATGCCGAGAGCGAATTAGACTCGGTAGCAGGCGTAAGGGGTGTTACGGAGAACTTCGAGGTCGAGCAGGCCGAACCGGTCGATGAGAGTGATCCAGTGACCACGGAGGACGCAGCATTCACCGATCTACAGTGGGACAAGGAGATCACGGACACGTTCGAGGCCCACGAGCACGCGACCGGTGAGGGAACGCGTATTGTTATCGCCGACACCGGCGTCGACGGGACACATCCGGATCTGGCAGACAACTTCAACGAAGAGCTGAGCGTCTCGATCGTCGATGGCGGCGAAATAGATGAACACGTCGGAGACATCGGCGATCACGGCACACACGTTGCCGGCATCGCAGGAGCGAGCGGCGCAGAGGGCGTCACCGGAACCGCACCCGACGCCGAGCTCGTCTCCGTTCGGGTGCTCGGGCCCGACAGTAGTTCGTTCGCGGACATCCTTGTGGGCGCGGAATACTCCGCCGAGATCAGCGCTGACGTAGCGAACTACAGTCTCGGTGCCGGACCGTACCCACCACAGGCAAACCCCGATGGAGTTCGAGTCGCGGTCCAGCAAGTCATGCAAAACGTCGCCCGTCGTGGGACGGTTTCGACTGTGTCCTCCGGAAACGCTGAGACAGACCTCCAGCGAGGGGGTCTGTTTTACCTCCCCGGTACCGTTCAGGGCGTGATGACCGTTTCCGCTAGTGGCCCGGACGACGGATTGTCGTTCTATTCGAATTACGGAACGAGCGAGATCGAGGTCGGTGCTCCTGGTGGTGCACGCGAAACCCTCGAGGAGACTGTCATCCCTGACGATCTCGTTTTCTCGACCGAGCCGGATGGGACCTACGGCTGGAAAGCCGGTACCTCGATGGCGGCCCCGCAGGTAGCGGGACTCGTCGGCCTCGTTCGCGAACTCGACCCGAATGCGAGTGCTAATCAGGTCGAAAACGCCATCGCTTACGGTGCGGAACTCGCCAATGGCCGTAGCAGTCCGGAGTTCGGAGCAGGCCGTATTAATGCGCTGAATACAGTCGATCGGATCTGAAGTCTTGTGTTCGGATTGAGTCAGAAAGAGATAGTATCTCAATTGACTCGATACTCATTTTTGGTGTGACTTCTGCCGGTTGTACGTCAGCAAATGCGTTTTCCCGAATATGTACACGAGTGCCGAGATCTCGTGTGTACCAGTATGAATACTGACGGCAGTAGTCTCAATCGTGTCTGCTCCGTTCAGTACAGGTGATGTATTGACCGTTATTCTACGCAGTCTGTTTGTATCCGTCAGCAAACATCAGTACGGCAAAGACTGCTATTGCGATGAATAGTATTAGTCCCCCGCCGTAGTCAGTTCCGAAGACACGCCAAACGATAAACCCTGTAAGAGCCGAAATCAGGCCCATCGCAAAGAGCCGTTTGTCGGAGGGGGTGTCCATATACTACTGTTAGTCTAACTGAATATATGCCTTGTCCAATTCATCCAATTCGTTCAGTTCGCATATAGAATTATCACGTTATTCGGATGGTTGCTATCTGAATAGAATCGTGAAACGCCAGGCGTTACATCACTGCTGGCGGCTACATGCCTCAATCAGCACTCTCCTGGGCTCTGGTGAATCGCCAGACAGCGTCGAGTTAATCCGTTACAACTATTCACACACTGGTCGAACGGCCGTCGTGCGATTGGGTGTCCCGACTTGCAGTCCCTGTTATAGCCGCTCGGAGTTGTTCGCCGCGACGGCTACGCATACCAGTCGTTTTGCTCATTGAGTTCGTCGATGTAATCCTGTGGTTTCGCACGCGTCGCGAGTTGGATCCGCGTTTGCTGCCGATTTGTGTATTCGACGGCATCGCTTTCGTCAACGATTTCGGCGATTAACTCGTCGGACTCCTCGTCATCGTACGCGTCTGAGAAGGTCTCGAGATTGTCGATCGCGACAGAATACGGACTCCAGTGGGAGCGCTTGTATAGCTCGAGGACGATATCGAGCTTCATCGCAGCGCGATGTGAATCTGACTCCCAGTCCACAGGAGATAGATTCGGTGCTATTCACGTTAGTGTTTGGAAACGCCATTTCACAGACAACGGAACTCGTCCCATCTGTGAAATAGATTTATGTGGAATCGGCTCTTTAATAGAGATATGAGCCCTGGATACGAGTCGGAAGCGAACGGTGCGTACAGCGAGAGTTCGCCGTTCGTCCATCTGTTTGCAACGCCGAGCCGGGCGAAACTGCTGGATTTGTTCCTCCGGAAGCACTACGAGGAGGTGACTGCATCGGACGTCGAGACGCTGACCGGCGTGTCTCGATCATCGTTCCATCGGAATATCGGCGCGCTCGAGGCGCTGGGGATCATCGAACAGACTGGTACCACGGGGAACTCCAAGACGTACCGGCTGAACAAGGAGAGCGAACTCGCGAAGACGCTGGCGAGTGCGCACGCCGATATTCTCGATCACGCAACCAAGGTACTGGACGACTCCAGCAGTCGGATCAACGCTGAGATTGCAGCATCGATCGAGGCGTCGATCGAACGGGATCGGCGGGATTACCCTGGAAACGCCGATACGGACGACATGCGGGAACAGGTTGTAAAGGCAATTACCGGGTGAGTTAGATGAGTGACCCCGAAATCGATCCCGTCGGCCAGCGAGTATTCTTCGAACACGTCGAAACCGGCGAGACCATCACGAAACTGGAACAGGCCACCGGCGTCAGTCTGCCGGCAGTCGGCGACGAAATAACGCTCTCGGATGTCGAGTTTGGGGAGACGGACACGCTCGCAACGACCCTTCAGGAGGCTGATCGGACGTATCTCGTTCGAGATATCGATCGGCAATTTTCTCGAGCGACGCATACAGCGCCAGACCCGCCGACAGTGTATCAGTTTTCGATCGTTACGGTGTCTGTAGAACCGGTTGACTGAAGCGGCCGCTGACGGACACTTGCTCTTGCTCTCACTCGAGCGGGTTTGTTTTTGAGATCGTGACTCAGCACGGCCTGACGATCGCTGAAGCGATTCAGCAACTTGACGAATGGTGTCGTATTCACTGTTGGGACGAAGACTGGGGCTACGGCCACGGTCACAAACTAACCGCCCCGTCTCTGCACTGTCTCCAAGGGGACTGAGCCAAAAAATTACAGCTCCCCACCTCTACCTCCGCGCAGATTTTTCCAGTTGAAGCACACGAAACGGAGTTTGTATGTGACGGGTTTTGCGTCCCCATCTCCTATCATACATTAAGGGAAACCAATATATCCTGTAAATTACATTGTGGTGATAATGTCGGAGTGTAGTATCGACGGATGCGGCCACGAGGGTGCGGCCTCGACATGGTTTCGATGCTCATATTGTGGGCGCCAGCACTGTTCCGGTCATCGTTTGCCCGAGCGCCATGATTGTACCGCGCTCGCTCACGCTCAAACTCTTGGACCAGAGTTGCGTGAGTATGTTGAAGACTCTGGTGTCCTAGGCAATACAGAATCCAGCCCCAACACCAGTGAGAACGAGCCAGTCAAACAAGTTCAGCCTGAAGAGAACGATTTCGGGGAGCCATCATCAGACACCACCGACCGAGTCACTACGTCTACTACTGAGTCTGTGGCTGGGTCTACACGTCAATCTTTACGCAAACAGACGTGTGAGGACTGCGGCAGTGAAATCGCCACAGATCGCGACCAATGTCCGATCTGCGAACAACTTGAGGATGATGGAATCGAGAAAACCACGTGCGAAGATTGCTCGTCTATGATTCTAGCAGACAAAACTCGGTGCGTGCACTGCCGTCGCCAACACCAATTAATCGATTCACGGAGTCCTGACGTATCTCCGACGGGAGAACTTGTATACGACGGCGATAATGAGGATGGAACAGAGCGGGATTCGGACGGCAGCAAGTCAGTGTGGAGTCTCATGCCTAATGTGGACTTGCGGTTGTGGTATGTCCGTATCAGACCACTGTTGCGTGTGTTGATTGTGTTCTTACTGTTTGCGATTGCGATCATGATGTTCTTGTGATTCTCTACCGCACAGACGTTCCCGCATCGAAGATTATTATCTGTAGCTAGCACACACTGAGCGAATTACCTAACTCGTGTCAGACACAATGTGACGACTCATACGGATTGCTGTAACTATTTACTGCCGAGGGCGTCTGATAAGACGCGCAACCTCATAACAGCAGCAAAACTGTTAGAAATCCCATAAGAATAGCAGCGACCGCAATCCATATTCGTTTGTCCCTTAACTTTGACATAGAACTCGAGGGAACAGTCTGATACTCTCGTCTGAGTTCAGGACCAAGCGTATTTGTTTCAGCGATGTTAGGACAATTATGGTTCTCGGGCAACTTGTGTTTCTTACAGTGGACTCGCCCACAGTAATTGCACGTATAGGGCATATTGGAATCTTCTCCGCAAACATTACACTCTGCCATAGATGTTTGTTATTCAGGAATCATTATAATACATAACTTCTGCTACTTTTACGACGTGTCTTCAGTACGACTACTGCAACCTGTCACCGGCTACTGGTATTCCAATCACTGCTTGGTGGATCATTATGAGGTCTCGGCAGTAGCCTCGAGTTCGTTCGCATCGAGTTCCTCGTCAAGATAGGCTTCTCCCTCGTCAGTAATCCCGTAGAGCCCTCGTGAAATTCGATCGACAAGTCCGTACTCTGCGAGTATTGGACAGCGGTTTCGGGCGTAGCTAGAAGTCGGTCCACCGAGATCCTCGACAGCAGTGGGCGTTAAATTGCCGTACTCGCGTATCAACTCGAGTATTCTGTCATCTGCAGAAACCATCCACTCCGCATTTTGACGCATCTTATTCGTGGGGTTGAAACCAATGATAATATAAATATTGGTTCTGCATTCCACTGGTCTATCAGAATACAACATCCTCATTTCAATATTCTGTAACTGATCAGTAGTCAGAAAATTATATTAATGGCCTGTGAGAAGTAGTTGTTGACCTGTCCCTTCCGGACTGAAAGGTCCGGCGTGTAAGGGCACGCCGGGGGTCGGGTCAACCTCCCTATGAGGATTTCCGACCATGCGAAATGAACGCTCGAGGGGTCAAAGAGATTGCCCCATAGACGACGGCATAGCTGGCCGTTCGGACGGCCACGAACAAAGGTACCCGTACGCACGCGCGATCGATGACTCATTCTCCACCGACCCCGCAGACGGCGAGGTGACGCCATGAGCGACGACCCCACCTCCAACCGACGCGATCGCTCCCGGCGGCTGACCGCCCGGCAGTATCGCAGCCACCTCGAGGTCCTCGACACGCACGCGGCGCGGCTGCTCAAGTCAGTTCCGGACGAACTCGACGAGGAGACCCGACGGGAGACGACGCGTCGCCTGCGGGAGATCCGCGCCCAGATCAATCCGCTCCAGATCGCGCTTCGAACCCACATCGACGGAGACGACTCGCGGTCGGAGTGATGTCACGGATCGTCCTTCGAGTGACGTCACGACTCGAGCGAGCACCGTCTCCTACCATCACCTCCCGAGCGGCCGCCAAACGCCCCTCTGAGAGCGCGCCGGTTCGACACCCCGAGCTCACACGCACGCGCATAACACAAATCGCTCACTCGAGGAACCGAGACGCCCCGCTTCGAAACACCCCGAACCCACACACCCCACAAATGGCATCTTCACCGGAACCCGAAACGGACGAATCGACATCTGACCAGCCGAACGAGTTCGAACAGCTCCGCGAGCGCCTCGAGTCCCTCGAGGCCGCCCTCGAGCGCAAGGACGAGCGTATCGACCAACTCGAGCGAGACCGCGATCGGCTCGCCGAAACGGTCGATCGACTCGAGGATCGGACCGACGCCCTCGAGAATCGTGCCGCCGACTGCGAGGCCGCGGCCGAACGCCTCGAGAGCCTGGCCGAAGCCGCGTGTAACAAGGCTACCGCGAACAAGGAGCGCGTCACGGAGCTCCAGTCGCGCGAACTCGAAAAAGGTGCCCACCTTCGAACGGACACGATCGACGAACACGCGGTCACCGTCGCCGACGGCCGACTCGAGCGGATCGAGAAGGATGACGGCCACGCCTACTACCGCCTCCCGGAGCACGCCGATCCCCTGGATCACGGCGACGTCTCGCTCGCCTACGGCGACCTGCTCCCGATCCAGCAACTCGCGCGGATGGACGAGGATCGACGCCGCGCCGCGGCGAACGCCCTCCCCACCAGACTGGCCGCGAAACTCTGGCAGGCCCGCACCGACTCGAGGTTCGGCGACAACCCGTGGGAGCAGGGCTGCAAGGACGTCGACGAGTACGTCAAAGCCGGCGACCTCAGACACTGGATCCGTCGCCGGGAGCCCGGCATCAGCGAGAGCTACGCGAAGAAGCTGGTCTCGCGAACGATCGACGCCCTGCTGGACCTGTCGAAAAACCGGCTTGCGGTACGGCGACGAACCGAACGCAAAAACGGCCTCGAGTACACCGAACGACGGGTAATCCTCCCGACGGCGGCGGCGATTCCCGGCAGGACCCGCGAGGACGGTGACTCGAGGGCTCCGGAGACAGCTGACGTCCGCGGGTAGGACTGTCGACGCAGTCACTCCCGCCCTCGAGAGAGCCACCCCTCTCACCGATCACGCTCCACTCTGACCGCGTGCGGCTGTGTGCTCCCGTGGTTAGCTGTCCGTCCGTCACTCGAGCGGTCGTCGGCGGTCGATATCGGAGACGCCGAGACGGTGTCGTCCGGAGACGACAGCTGTCCACGGGCTCCGCGCCGTTCGGTGCCGACGCTCGGCTCGCTCGCCGAACCTCCACCCACCGCCCAGTTATATTTGTCTGGCGAGCGTCGGACCAGGTATGTACCGTGCCCTTCTGCCGGAAGGCCAGATCGACTGTGAGCGGTATGACCACACCGACAACGGCGTCGAACTCTACGATGAGAACGACGAGTTCATCGCGTTCATTCCGTACGCGAACCTGCACGCGCTGGCGGACGGAGACCTCTATACGGAGTCCGGAGACGAGGAACGCTCGATCATGTAACTGTACTCGTACTCAGGTCGCCGGCTGCTGATCGATCGCCTCGAGTTGCTCCCGGTACCGATTTCGCACCGTGACGACGGTCGTCTGTGCGGTGTCGGCGACCGCTCGCTGCGGGATCGTCTCGTCACAGAGGAGTCCGGCGGCGTAGATCGCCGCCGCCGCAAAGCCCGTCGGGGACTTCCCCGAGTGAAGCCCCTGCTCGGTCGTGCGATCGATGATCTCGATGGCCTTCGTCTCGACGTCCTTGCCGACGTCGAGTTCCGAACAGAACCGCGGGACGAACTGGCGGGGGTTCGTCGGCTCGAGATTGATGCCGAGTTCGTCGGCGATGTAGCGATAGGTCCGGCCGATCTCGCGTTGATCGACCCGTGAAACCGAGGTTACTTCCTCGAGGCTGCGCGGAATATCCTCCTTTCGACACGCGGTGTAGAGGGCGCTGGTCGCGACGCCTTCGATCGAGCGGCCGCGAATGAGATCTTGATCGAGCGCCTGTCGGTAAATAACGCTTGCCGTCTCTTTGACGGGCTTGGGAACGCCGAGTGCGCTGACCATGCGGTCGATCTCCGAGAGCGCGTACTTGAGATTGCGTTCGCCCGCGTTTTTCGTGCGAATTCGTTCCTGCCAGACGCGGAGTCGGTGGAGCTGGCCGTGTTTGTCGGCCGACATCGAGTGACCGTTGGCGTCTTTGTTGCGCCAGTCGATCGTCGTTGTCAGCCCCCGGTCGTGCATCGACTGTGTGAGCGGCGCGCCGACTCGAGAGAGTTCGTCGTGTTCCTGCGCGTTGAACGCTCGCCATTCCGGGCCGTAATCGATCGGATCTTCAGTAAGGACGAGCCCACACTCCTGACAGACTCGTTCCCCGCGGTCCGGATCGTGGACGATCGTGTCGGTTTCGCAGTCCGGACACAGACCGGTCTCAGCCTCCTGTGATTCGCTTCTGGTGTGATCGATGATGGACTGCGTCATCAGTAGTGGAGGAACCCCTGCCGGCACTGTAAGGGGTTAACATGGTTTCGCGAGAAACCCCGACTTACTACCGGCGTTATCGACCGGCGAAAAGAGACGGAAAGCGGGGCGGTAGGTCGGCGTCGCGTTCGATCGAGACGCTCGACTGAACCCGTCTAATACGGGTGCACAGTGGCTGTCTACAGCCGGCGTTCGCAGGTGTGTATTTCACCCTTCTGTGGGTAATGTGAACGCTGGACACGAACCGTTTCCGTCATTTCCCAACGCGAGTGATGTAAAGCACGTGTTCATCGCGTAAATTCGTCTTTCGGCTGCGAACCGTCGTTCGACTTTATGTCGTTGGTCCCAGATGTTCCGTCTCAGTGCTGTGTCGAAAACCTGCGTTCCACCCCCTGTCCGAGACCGTTCGTCGCTCCCCTCCCGCACGTACGCGACCAATACACCCGAACAATCGTTCGATACCGGACGGCGTCGTCCCGTGGGATGATGAGTGAGTACCCCGCCGAATCGACCCCCCGTCAGCGGTCCCGAGAAGTCGATCCGTACCCGCTTTGCAGCCGGTGCGAAACGTGGCCGTCCTTAAGAGTGTCAGTATTGGTGTACAACTTGGTGTGTCAATCGTGACTGCGACTTGCCGTTCGAGAGTACAGCGGGTGCCGTCGTCCCGACAGTATGGCGGATGTTTCGCGTTCCGTAACGGGGATCAATCGCATCGAAAAGGAACCGTCGGGTCCGGAGGCGGAGTATAATGTCATCAATCGATACGTCGCTTCCCGACGAAATCGCATCGGTCGCCGACTCCGACGAGGAGCAGCGGCTCTCGAAGGACGTCATTTTCGAACTGCTGAAGAACCGTCGGCGGCGGGAAGTCCTCGCGTACTTGCTCGAAGCCGACGAAACGGTCACGCTCGGTGAACTCGCCGAGCAGATCGCCGCTTGGGAGAACGACACGGAAGTCAGCGCGCTCAGCTCGGACCAGCGAAAGCGCGTTTACGTCGCTCTCTACCAGACCCACCTCCCGAAGATGGACGACGCCGGGATCGTCGAATACGATCAGGATCGGGGGCTGATCTCGCTCGCGGACAACGCCGACCTGCTGATGATGTATCTCGATACGGATACGCATCGACAGGACCGGTGGGACAAGTGGTACGCCACGCTGAGCGTCGTGGGCGCCGCGCTGGTCACCGGGGCGTTTCTCGGCGTCCCGCCGCTGTCAGCGATCCCGACGCTCGGCCTCGCCGGTATCGTCGTCGTCGCGTTTTTCCTCCTTTCGGTCGCCCACGTCGTGACGAACCGCGAACGCGAACAGGACGTCGATGGTAAACTATCACGCATCGAGTAATCGTTCTGGGGGGAGGGGAACGGGAACTGGAACGGAACCGAAACCGAAACCGACTATTCCGCGGTCGAATGCGCTCTCAGGCGCGGATCGAATCCCGCGCCGACCGTAGCTGTTGGGATTCGCCGACCCCGTCGGTGGATCCGACACACTAACTGCCAGCCGACGGTATCGCGCGTTTTCCTCCGACCGTCGACCGCTTCGCGCAAAAACGATTCCTGAGAGACGTCTCCCGCAGCTGACCGACAGCAGCTACAGTCGCCATCGATCGCCGGTCCGTACTCGACGAAGCTGTGCGAACAGTGTCGACAGTTCCGGTTGTGACTATCTAGTACCCTCCCGCGAATCGACTGAGCAGTGAAATCGTCAGCTACCGCATGACTTCCCCCGTCAGTTCAGGTTCGGGAGGCCACAACCGACGAACGAATTCGGCCGAACACCTCGTCTGCCGGAGCCGCTTCGCTCTCGGACCGACCGCCGTCGATATTCGCGACCCCGACGCCCGCCGGCTCCGACTCGAGCACGGCGATCGTCGACCCTGCTGTTCCGTGCGCGGAATCACGACGCTTCGCGGATGAAATCGCTCCACATCTCGCGCGGAATCACGACAATACCGCAGACGGGATCGACTCGCGGCGGCCGGGATCGTTGTCTCTAATCATCCAGTGCGTGGACAAGAAGGACTTTTATCCACCCCGGTCGTACCACCGACTGGCTCCCGACGACCGTCATCCAGTACCGGAGCAGTTCGCGTGCCAGCATCTGTTCCCGTTTCAGGCGCGGGAGCCACCTTTACTACCGAAATCTCCCTCGAGAGCCGCAACTGCGGGTCCCGTCTCGCATTCCGTGCACGCGTCCCTGCCGACTCTGCCCACGATCCACGCGTACGGTCTCCAGAAAGCAGAATTCCGTCCAGCCCACCCACCCGGGAGGAACTCGAGGGTGGGTAGGGGGCTCATTCCAACCCGATACGTTCGAAGGCACCGGTGTGAAGCGTCGGCCGCACTTTCCCCGTTCGATACGGTCCCGCGTATCGCGCGAACGGAGTGTCACAATCATTCGTTTCCCGTCCCGATCCCGGGGGGCGAGACGCTGGAACGGTACCCGTGTCGACTCCTGGGCCGCGTCCGGTCCACAGACCCGCTTTTTCGGACGCCTTCGGTCGAACGCTCCTCGCCGCTTCCGGTCGGATCTGACGACTGTCATCGCGTATAATGAGTCGATAACTCGAGTCGCTTTCCCGTCCCCGTCATCGATCCAATCGTAATCGGATCAAAACTAAACACAGTTGAGCTGATTGATCGGTCATGGTTGTTCAAACCGCAGTCGTCGGCGCCGGAACGGTTTCGCGCGCTCATCTCGGAGGCGTACGGAAGAATCCGGACATGGAACTCGTGGCGGTCTGTGATCTCGACGAGGAACTGGCGAGAGAGCGCGCTCGAGAGTTCGGGACGATGGCCGTGACCGACTACACGGAACTGCTCGATTCGCTCGACTGTCTGCACATCTGCACGCCGGTCCAGACGCACTTCGACATCGCGAAGACGGCGATCGAAGCGGGCGTCGCCGTCGTGATCGAGAAGCCGTCGACCGTCACCGTCGAAGAGATCGAACGGATCGACGAACTATCTCAGGAACACGACGTCCCCGCCACGGTTATCCACAACCACTTGTTCTACCCCGCGGTTCGGAAGGTCCGCGGGATGATCGACCGCGGCGAACTGGGCCAGATCAAATCGGTCAACACGCTCTATGCGGGCCTCACGCCGCCGGACCAGGTCAACCGCGGGTCCTGGGTGTTCGACCTGCCGGGCGGCGAGTTCGAAGAGGGGCTTCCACACCCGATCTACTCGATTCTGGGCATCGGCGGGCTTCCGGCGAGCGATGCGGATATCTCCGCCCAGACGACCCTCTCGCGCGAGTACGACGACGAGTTCAGCTACGACCAGGCGCAGGTGCAGTACGTCTCGGAGAACGGGACGCTCTGTAACGTGACCATGCTCTCGGAGACGCTCCCGCAGCGACTCCACGTGATCACGGGCTCCGAGCAGTCGGTCGTGCTGGACGAAATTAACCAGTCGGTGTATCGGATCGACGAGGACTACACCGCTTCCGTCATCGCTCGCACGAAGAAGGGCTTCGACCTCTCGACGGCCCAGTTCACGAGCACGCTCGAGAACGTGAAATCGGTCGCCACCTCGAAGTTCGACGATAGCTGGGAAACCGAGGCAAAGCAAAACTCCCACTGTGCGATCTTCGACCAGTTCGTCGATGCGATCGAGTCGGACGGCGACGTTCCCGTCTCGCTCGAGCAGTCGCGGTGGACGATCCGCATTCTCGAACACATCCGTGAATCCGCACAGCGTCGCGTCGAGGCGGAGCTGGAGGCGGACGCCGACGTCGATCTGGACGAAGAAGACATCATCCCGGTCGAATCGTAAGTCGGCGACGAGTCGCTTCAGCACTCGGTCCATTTCCTATCAATGTCCTTGTCCAGAATCGTTCGCGGTGTCAAAGCGACGTTCGGAGCCGAAATTCTTCGTCTCGTCGCGCAGGCGGGAATCATTCTCTTGCTGACTCGGGTGTTCTTGAGCCCGTCCGAGTACGGCCTGATCTTTCTCGCGATCTCGATCTTTTCGCTGACGACGCTGGTCGCGACGCTCGGGATCCCGAAATCCACGGCGAAGTTTCTCACCGAGTATCGGAGCAAAGACGAGAGCCAGATTCGGTACATTCTCCGCTCCTCGATCGCGTTCAACGCGGTCACGGTCGGAATCGTCTGCGTGGCGTTCTACGTCCTTGCAGATACGATCGCGGCTGTCTACGATGAGCCCGCCCTCGAGCCGCTCCTGGCGCTCGGGGTCGCGTACATCATTATTAAGGTCGCACACGGCTACCTGCTGATCGCCTTCCAGGGATTCGGCAAGGTGCCGCTGACCGCGGCGACCAGCACCGTCTCGAGCGTCGGCCATCTCGGATTCATTACGCTCTTTCTCGCCTTCGGATTCGGCACGGTCGGCGCGTTGGCCGGCTACGTCGCCGGCTACGCTATCGCGGTCGGCGTCGGCGGGCTCCTCCTGTACCGGATCGTCTCGACGTATCCGCGCACCGACTCACCCGAGTCGGGGCTTCGACGGCGGATCTTCGAGTACAGTATCCCCCTGACCGCATCGCAGGCGGGCAATCTCCTGTACAAACGCGTCGATACCCTCATGGTCGGGTTCTTCCTGACGCCGCTCGCGGTCGGGCTCTACGAACTCGCAAAACAGGTTTCGACGTTCGTCATCGCCCCGGCGGACTCGCTCGGCTTTACCGTCGCGCCCATGTTCGGCGAAGACAAGTCGGCGAACCAGCTCGATCACGCGGCTCGCGTGTACGAACAGTCGTTGAAGTACGTTCTGCTGCTCTACATTCCGGCGGTCGCCGGCCTCGTGTTGCTCGCCGATCCGGCGATACGGTTCATTTTCGGCGCCGAGTACGCGGACGCCGCGCTCGTGTTGCAGATCTTCAGCGTGTTCGTGCTGTTCCAGGCGATCGATAAGATCACGAACGACAGCCTCGACTATCTCGGCCGAGCGACGGAACGAGCGATCGGAAAAGGCGTCACGGGGACGCTCAACTTCGGTCTGAACCTCGCGCTTATTCCGACGATCGGCGTCGAGGGGGCCGCGCTCTCGACGTCGCTCTGTTTCGGGTTGATGGTCCTCTACAACATCTATCTCATGGACCGTGAGGTCTCCCTCGATTGGGGCCGGATCGCCAAATTCAGTACGGGCGCGATCGCGATCACGACGGTCATGGTCGCTATCGTTTCCGTGCTCGAGCCGTACGTCGACGGTATCGTGAGCCTGTTTGCCGTCGTCGCCGCCGGCGTGCTGGTCTGGGCGCTTACCTCGGTGGTCAGCGGGTTCGTCGATCCCCAGGAGGTCAGAGCGCACATCTGACCGGTCCCGTTTTCCACACCCCTCTCGGAACGCCGTGAATGACTTCCCGGCTGTTTATTCGCACTTTCGGACAGAACAATTTTCCGTACGAATCAGAATGGTAACTGGGTAATAGCCTGTTACCCCGCCGCCCGCTATCGTTTTTCGAACATCCAGCATTTCGATAGAATATTGAATTCTTATATAAATACTCGCGATAAAACCACAGTCAGGAAATTTTATAGAAAGATATAGAGAAAGTTTATGGTTCCTGTATCAGATAGTCCGATTGCATGGCACGCGACAAACCCGAACTGGATGACAACGATCCCGGCACCTCCGGGCCTGAGAACGTCGAATCGAGCAGTAATGACTCATTACTCGGCCGCCGATCGTACCTGAAGTTGGCCGGCACCGCGACCGCGGCCAGCGCGGCGCTGGTGGCGGGCAGTGCGAGTACGGCAGCCGGCAGCGATTACGAAGTTATCGAAGCGGACAACACGCTTTACCGTCTCGACGAGGGCGAGACGTTCGAAAACAAAATTATCGATTACTCGAACGGGAACTATTTCACGCTTCTTGCAAACGAGGTAAGCAACTGGCAGATCCGAAACGTCGCTTTCGTCGGCCAGCACGCACACGACCAGCACACGATCGTCGTTCGAAACGACGGCGGGCCGGGACTGATCGAAAACGTCTACATGGCCGATGGCTGTACCCGACCGTCGTCGTACTCGAGTCACGGGCAGTGTGGTATCTTCGTGCACCGACAACACGAGGGTCACGTCACGATCCGCCACTGCAATATTCAGGATTGGCCGAACAACGGCATTTACGCTAACCCGCCGTACTACGAGAACGGTGGCTCGGTTCGGATCGAAGAGTGTCTCTCCGCCAACAACTACGTGTCGAACTTCCGGATCGGCAGCTCCGGCTCCGAAGTCGTCGACTCGGTCGCCTACAACGACTCGAGTGGACAGTTCAGAGGCCGCTGTCTCTGGGCGTGGGGTGCCGATATCGAGGCTCGCGGCTGCGCGTTTGACTCCGGCAGCTATCCGAACGCAATCCACGTCCGCGACAGTACGCAGCTGACCGTCCAAGACACCGTCCACGACGGCTACAACTACGGCGGCTCCGGCAACGGAAACGTCATCGAGCGCGGCTCGACGAGTTCCTCCGGCGGCGCCGACCTGACGCCACCGGACGGCGTCCCGATGACGCCCGAAGAGGCCGTTACGGGAGAGTCGAGCGACGGCTCGTTCGGCGGCGGCAGCCGTTCGCGGGGCGACTACGAGGATCTGCAACACACCTACGAGTTCGACGCCGACGGCGAGGACGAGCCGACGGACTACTACTTCGAGATCGAAGACGGTCCGATCGAGCCGTCGACGTACAACGGCGCAACGGTCGAGGAGGACTTCATGTGGGTCAGCGACGACGGCACCCGCGCCGCGGGCCGCGTCGTCGACGGCCGACACGCCTGGGAGTTCGACACGCCGCTGGTCGACGTCACCGTCGAGGGATCGGCCGATCCGATCGTCGACGACAACCCGTCCCATCTCAGCCGCTATCCGCTCTCCGGTGCGAGCGGTGACGACTGGAAGGGCAACATGCCGTGGCACACGGACTTCCCGGATCTGCAACACACCTACGAGTTCGACGCCGAAGGCGAGGACGAGCCGACGGACTACTACTTCGAGGTCGAAGATGGTCCGATCGAGCCGTCGACGTACAACGACGCGACGATCGAACCGGAGTACATGTGGGTCAGCGACGACGGCACCCGCGCCGCGGGCCGCGTCGTCGACGGCCGACACGCCTGGGAGTTCGACACGCCGCTAGTCGACGTCACCGTCGAGGGTTCGGCCGAGCCGTTCGTCGACGACAACCCGTCGCATCTCAGCCGCTATCCGCTCTCCGGCGCGAACGGCGACGCCTGGAAAGGCGACATGCCGTGGCACGGCGAGGAGTACGAGCACACGATCCTGATCGACGGCGTCGGAACGACGGGGAAGAGCAACTACGAATTCTCCGTGACCGGCGATATCGAATCGTCGACGGACCACGGTGCGTCAATCAACGACGACACCGCAATTGACGGCGGGCACGTAACCGGCTCCGTCAGGGGCTGGCGCGACGCCTTCGTCTTCAACGGCGACCTCGATACGCTCACCGTCGACGGCGAGGCACGCGTGCTGGTCGACGGCGAAGCGGTCGATACGGACGACTACGCCGACGAACTCGAGCGCGTGTTGACCGTCGTCGGAAACGGTTCACCGGCTTCGTACGAGGTCGACGTCAGCGGCGGGATCAAGAAACTCGCCTGGGACGACTTCGGCGACCAAACGAACGTGGTGTCGACCGGAACGGTCGAGGGCTCGATCGAGAGCGGCGTCCAGCGATTCCGCTTCTCCGGATCGGTTACCGACCTGACGTTCACCGAGGGCTCGGCCCACGTCTACGCCGACCAAGACCGAATCCAACCGGACGACTTCTAACGAAGAACGGCGCGCGCTCTCCGCATCATCGTGTGTGGGGTCCGTCACGCTCGAGCGATATTCGACTCGAGTTCGCGTTTCGGAGCCGGAGTACCTTTGTTTGCCCGCCGACGGGAGCCCTGTAGCGACGAAGAGAGACATCTCGTGACGCTCGTCCGATCGAGTCGGAGCCGTAGTCGACATCGAAGACCGGGCTGCCGTCCCCTGAATCAGGACCGGTCTCGATTTCGACCCTCGTCTTGGGTTCGGTGATTCAGTCACGCAGTCCGTCTCCGCCGGTTGACCTCGGACCGTCTGCTATTTGGTCTCTTTTTACGTTTCACCGTGTTCGTCTCGGCGTTCTCGCGAGCGTCCTCGAGAGCACCGATCGTTTGGTCGGTACCCTTGTCGTGACTGCTGTCAACCCGGTTGGACCCCTCGCCGATTCTGCCGTGAATAGCGATCTAGTCAGCTGATACCACGGGCTAGAAGGACGAAATCGAGGAAATCGAACTTGGTATGGAGATCGATATCCTCGAGTTCGTTGAGCAGTGTCGAGACCTAGCCAAACAAGCGTTAGGGAAACACGCGGACGAGCCCTCCAACGGCGGGTTCACCGCTGGGTGCACGTTGTTCTGCATTATTCGTATACTACCGTCAGCGATCCGGAAATAGCCTCCAGACGTTGAAAAGTGATGATACTGACTGATGTAGAGAACCTTATAGCCCTTTCCGTACATATCTTAACCTAGTGGAAACACGATATGAAGGCGGGGCCGCAGGTCGTCCGCGTTCCAGCGGACGACCTGCTTTCCGTGGCCGCTAACAAAACCTT
>NZ_WUYX01000045.1:0-12937 GCF_009834785.1 Natronorubrum halalkaliphilum | reverse complement strand
TCGCCGAGTCGTCAGCAGCAATGAGATGATCTCACGGGCTCACGCTGTGCCGGCTGTCGAGACCTCGGGGTAAACACATACGCTGTAACTATGTACCGCCGATCACCAGGGACGGGGTCGGTAATCGGCTTCACGTCGTTCAGTCCAACAGTATAAACCGTATCAGTCCTCGTCGCGCTCGACGCTCGGATGCATCGTCGGCCGCTCCTCGAGCGGTTCCTCGAACGCCTCGAGCATCCGTTTCCGGGCCCGCTCGTCGCGCTCGCGTCGCTCCTCCTCGGTGATCTCCTCACAGCCCGGCGGCACCTCGCGACCGCGGCCGGTGAAGTAGCCCTCGGGGACGACCCAGTCGTGATAGAAGTTGGCGTCCGAGTCGTGGACGACCGCGAGGCCGACCTTCGCGCCGTGGCCGGCCGCGACGATCGTCTGGTGTGGCTCGTTCGCGATTCGGCCCGCGGCGTACACGCCGTCGACGGCCGTCCGTCCCGCATCGTCGACCGCGACATAGTGTTTGCTCCCGCGCTGGGTGCGGCCCACGTCTAACGGGACGAGGTACTCGCTGTCGGACCACGACGCCGCGATCACGCGTCGCGCCTCAAGCGGGTCCCCGCCTTCGGTTTCCAGGACGAATCCGTCCTCGAGATCCGTCTTTCCGACGGTCTCGCCGGCGTCTCGCGATTCCGACGGAATCGCGCTGTCGATCGGCTCGACGCTCGTGACGCGGCCGAGTTCGAATGTGGCGCCCGCGTTTCGGGCCTGCTCGCGCGACAGTTGCAGGTACCGGCGGGCGTCGATCCCGTTCGGAAATCCGGGGTAGTTCTCGAGGCTGGCGTTGCGCGCGAGGATGGATTCTCCGCCGTCGACTACGAGGGTATCCAGTCCCGCGCGTGCGGTGAAGATCGATGCGGCGAGTCCGGCGACGCCGCCGCCGACAATACAGACGTCTCGCATGGGTCGTCCTTACCCGCACCGACTATCAAAGGTTCCTACTCGCGTCCGAGCGGCCACGCGGGCGGCTGATCGATATCGGCGATAGCTCGATCACCTGATCGCGGGGTCGCGGGGCCGCGTCCAGCCGTGTCCGTCGCTCCGATGGCAATCCTTACTTTCGGTCCGACCGTAGGCACGGCCAGACTCGTGGACAAAATCCTTCTCAGTACGCTCGCCTACCGCTCCCCCGAGGAGGTCTTTCCGTACGTGCGGTCGTTTACCGACTATCCGCGGTATACGGACCACCTCAAGGAGGTTCGAGTGCACGGCGACGGCGATGCGGGCTCCGTCTACGACCTCGAGTTGGCCTGGTGGAAACTCAGCTACACCGCCCGCTCGCAGGTAACGGGTATCACCCCGCCGAACTCCCTCGAGTGGCACCTGGTCAACAACCTCGACGCTCGGGGCGAATGGCGCGTCGAGGCCGAACCCGAGTCGGCACCCGCGGACGTGGAGACGGCGAGTCGGATTTACTTCGAGGCGGTGTACGATCCCCACTCGGCCGACGAGAACGCGCTCTCGTTGCCCCGGTTCGTGTCGCTTGATTGGGTCGTCAAGAAAGTCGAGCCGAAACTCCTCGACGAGGCGGAGGCGGTCGTCGAACGCCTGGTCGCGGACATCGAAGGGCGGAAACGAGAGATCGAATTGACGGTTCACGAGATGCCGTGACCGTCGGGTTCGTGTCACCGTCGCCGCCGTTGTCGTACCTGTTTTCGCCGTCGCAGCTATCGTCGCCGTCGTTATCGCCGTCGCAGCTATCGTCGCCCTTCTAGAGCGTATACTCCCGGTCGCCGGTCTCGCTCGCGAGGAACGCCTCGAGCAGGTCGGTCGTCGCCGCGATGTCGTCGACGTGGGCCGTCTCGGTGACGGTGTGGAGATACCGCGTCGGGATCGAGATCGCGCCGACGGGCTTCGCGCCGGCCGAGAACTGGAAGCCGGCGGTGTCGGTGCCGCCGGCCGGAAGGATCTCGTGCTGGTAGTCGATGTCTTCGTCCTCGGCGACGGCCTGCAGCCGTTTGTGGACCTTCGGGTTCGTGATCACGCTCCCGTCTTTGAGCTTGATCGCCGTTCCCTCGCCGAGTTCGGTAACGCGCTCGCCGGCATCGAAGCCGGGTACGTCGTTGGCGACGGTGACGTCGAGAGCGATCGCGAGGTCCGGATCGACGTCCACGCCGAGCGCGCGAGCGCCGCGCAGGCCCACCTCTTCCTGGACCGTGGCACAGAAGTGCACCGTCACGTCGGGCTCCTCGAGCCGGCGGGCGGCCTCGAGCATCGCGAACAGGCAAACGCGGTCGTCGAGGGCCTTCCCGGTGACCGTCTCGCCGACGCGTTCGGTGGTCTGGTCCATCGTTACGAGGTCGCCGGGCGAGACCTGCTCCTCGAGGTCCTCGTAGGGGAGGCCGGTATCGACGGCGACGTCCTCGACTTTCGGCGTCTTCTCGCGCTCCTCCTCGCTCAGGGTGTGTGGCGGCGGCGAGCCGATGACGCCCGGCAGGTCGCCGTCGTCGGTGTGGATGGTTACGCGCTGGGCCTTGAGGACGCGAGCGTCCCAACCACCGAGCGCGTCGAGTTCGACGAAACCGAAGCCGTCCTCGTCGCCCGTGACGTGGCTGACCATGAAGCCGATTTCGTCCATGTGCGCCGCGACGGCGATGGAGTACTCCGAGTCTCCGTCGAGAGTCCCGACGACGTTACCCATCGCATCGGTTCGGATGCGGTCGACGCTGTCCTCGAACTCGTCGATGACGAGGTCGCGAACGCGGTCCTCGTAGCCGGGGACGCCGCTCGTCTCGGTCAGTTCCGCCAGGAGATCGAAATCGATCGAAGCTGTTGCCATGGTTGCCCCTGTGTATGTTTTGCTCATAAACCCGATGGTAACCGTTTTGCTCATAAACCCGATGGTAACCGTCGTTCATTTCCGAGAACGGTCTCGCCGCACGTACAGTCCGGTTCGTGAAGGTGTTTCGACAGTAACCGCGGAGTATTAACGGGATGACCTACTAGACGTGCGTATGAGTAACGTGCGTGTCGCAGGTGTCGGTCTGACTCCGTTCGGGAACACCCCCGAGCGGACGAGTCGGGATCTCTTCGCAGAAGCGAGCATCGCAGCCTTCGAGGACAGCGGCGTTTCTCGAGACGACGTGGAGGCGCTTCTCTACGGGAACTTCATGGGTGAACTGTCGGAACATCAGGGCCACCACGGCCCCCTGATGGCCGAAGCCGCGGGCGTCCGGGCACCGGCGACTCGGTACGAGTCCGCGTGCGCCTCGAGCGGCACGGCCGTCCGCGACGCGGTTTTTCGAATCCGCAACGGCGAGGCCGACGTGATCCTCGTCGGCGGCGCAGAGCGGATGACCAATCTCGGCACCGCGGGCGCGACGGAAGCGCTCGCCATCGCCGCAGACGACCTCTGGGAGGTGCGCGCCGGAATGACGTTCCCGGGTGCCTACGCGCTGATGGCCCAGGCCTACTTCGAGGAGTACGGCGGCGAACACGAGGATCTGGCCAACGTCGCCGTCAAAAACCACGAGAACGCGCTGAACAACGACAAGGCCCAGTACCAGAGCGCGATCGAGGTCAGCGACGTCCTCGAGGCCCCGCAGGTTTCCAGCCCGCTCGGACTGTACGACTCCTGTCCGATCTCCGATGGTGCCGCCGCGGTCGTGCTGACGAGCGACGAGTACGCCGAGGAACACGGCCTCGAGGCCCCGGTTTCGATCACCGGAACCGGCCAGGGCGGCGATCGCATGGCCCTCCACGACCGGGAGTACCTCGCCCGCTCGCCCGCGGCCCGCGAAGCGGGTGACGAGGCCTACGCCGACGCCGGCGTCGACGCGGCCGACGTCGACCTCGCGGAGGTCCACGACTGCTTTACGATCGCCGAAGTGCTCGCGATCGAATCGCTCGACCTCTTCCCGGTCGGGGAAGGGATTTCGGCGGCCCGGGAGGGACGGACAACCGCAGACGGCGAGTTGCCGATCAACCTCTCCGGCGGCCTGAAAGCCAAGGGGCATCCGGTGGGTGCGACCGGTGCCTCTCAGATCGCCGAGGTCGCCAAACTGCTCTCCGGGGACCATCCCAACAGCACGTTCGTCGACGACGCGACGACCGGCGTCGCCCACAACGCGGGTGGCACCGTCGCCAGTGCAACGGTACACGTTCTGGAGGTGGATCACTAATGAGCGACAACACCGACGCCGAGTCCGAAGCCGAAACCCGAACCCAAGACGCCGGGTTCGACGACTGGATCGACGCCGCAGCCGAGGACGACGCGTACTACCTCGAGTGTCCGAACGGACACGGATCGCTGCCGCCGCGACGGGTCTGCCCCGACTGCGGCGAGACCGACCTCGAGGAGGCCCCGCTTCCGGAGACGGGCGAGATTCAGACGTTCACCGTCACCCACGTTCCGACGCCGGCCTTCGAGGAGGACGCGCCGTACGCGACGGCGATCGCGAACTTCGGTCCCGTGCGAATCACGGGCCAGGTCGTCGGCGTCGATCCCGAAACCGTCGAGAACGGTCTCGAGGTCGAGATCGAGATCACGGTCTCAGAGACGACGGGCGAGCGCGTGCTCGGATTCAGGCCGGTCTAAGGCCTCGAGCGATTCGGTTTTTGATGGTGTTTTCCGGTCGCCAGCAGACGGTTCAGGTGCAAACGCTCGTACTGCGCGGCGTTGGAAACGCGACTCACTGCTCGTCGGAGACGGCCGCCTCGATCCGATAGAGAACGTTGAGAATCAACAGCAACACGACCGCGATGACGGCGAGAAGCAGGGTCTCGAAAGCGATGCCGTAGAGCAGGATCGCAACCGTTCCGAGAGCGAGAAAGACGGGTCTCCAGTGGACCGTCGTTACATCTTCGGTCATCGTATCGTACGAGAACGAATGGTCAACATATAAATATTCGGCCACGTCCGTCACCGACGGACGAAACGTGCCGAACTGTCGTTCGAATCCGGACGACGGCAAAGACGCCCGAGCTACCGGTCGGCCGGAATAGTGGTTGTCCCGATTGGAGTTCGGGAACGTCCAGTTCCGACTCGAGGCCGCGAACCAAGAGTGAAGTAGCTACTGAGTGGTACCGGTTCTCTGACCGGGGGACAGCTGTCCAATCGGTATATAATTTGTCTCGGTTGGCTCTATAAGGGTGGATAGAGTCACGACATCATTCTTACTGGGTGGGTTTCGGCGAGCGATAATTACCAGTCCGCTGATACGGTCCAGTAAATGTACGAACTGCTGGTCCCCGTCGACCTCGACGAACGACGAGCGTTGAGCCAGGCACAGTGGGTTGCCTCGCTGCCGAACGCCGAGGAGTCCGTCGCCGCAACGATCCTCTTCGTGTTCGAATCGGACACGCTCGAAGAGATCCCTGAAGCGGTCAAGCAACAAACTCCGTCGAAACAGTTCGTCGATTCGGTCAGAACCGCATTCCGGTATCTCGACGATCGAGGTATCGACGTCGATGTCGTCGATCGCCGATTCGAGCCGGCCGAGACGATTTGGCGGGAAGCTCACGGGCGAGGCGTACAAACGATCGTCCTCGGCGGACGAAAGCAATCCCCGGTCGGCGAACACGCCTTCGGAAGCGTCACGCAACAACTCATGCTCAAATCGGACATCCCGGTCGTCGTTACGGGATCGCCGGACTCGAGGTAGCGAACGCAGACGACCAGTACGCAGCTCGGTACAACGCATACGGGCCGTTATGTCGAGTGACCGATAAACCACGGCGGCCGTGGGTGCGGTACACCGGCACTGACGTACTGGAGCCCGTATCAGTCGTCCGCGTTGGTGTCGGCGTGTAACAGTTCCGCGGTCAGGTACTCGACGAACTTGTCCGGATGTTCGGCGTGGGGCAACTGCGTCGCGTAATCGATGACGACGAGATCGACGTCTGCGGCCTCGGCGAGGCTCCGGCCGTCGCGCAGCGGAACGAGTTCGGCGTCCCTGCCCCAGACGAGCGTGGTCGGCGTCTCGAGGGCGGCCAGTTCCGTCTGGAGATCGAAGTCGGGATCGAGCGACCCGGCGCTGAACGAGGCGGGCGCGTAGCGAGCGCCGGGCTGGTGGGCGCTCCGCCAGGCGTACTCGACCTCGGCGTCGTCGATCCGATCGGCGTCGTAGTAGCCGTCCCGCTGATAGAAGTACCGCAGCGAGGGTTTGCTCGCGAGCAGGTTGAACAGCGTCGTGCCGACGACGGGCGTCCGAAGGAGGGTCCGAACCCACGGCCGTTCGTCAGTCGTTTCGTCGGTCGGACAGATCAGGAGAAGTTCCCCGATATCAGCCTCGTCGGCGGCCTCGACGGCGAAGGAACCGGTCAGCGACGAGGCGACGACGACCGGCTCGTCCGTGACATCGGTCGCGAAATCGCGGATGAACTCGGCGTAGAGAGTCGCCGAGTAGACCAGCGGCGGCCGTTCCGAGCGGCCGAACCCGGGGAGATCGACGGCGTACACGTGGTAGTCCTCGGCCAGTCGCTCGACGACCGGTTCGAACTCGTGGCTGCTCGCTCCCGCGTGAATGCCGTGGAGCAAGAGCATGTCCGGATCGTTCGGATTGCCGGCGACGGTGTAGGTCGTCTCGATGCCGCGCCAGCGATACGTCCGCTCGATGCCGACGAGCGGGTTGTCGAACTCGCTCGCACGCTTTTTCAGGAACCGATTACCGAGGACGGCTGCGCCGACGGTTCCGACCGCTGCACCGAGGACTGTCCGGGCTTTCATAGCCGTCCGTATGGCGTCGACGGCCTTAGACCTCCGGTTGGCATTCAGAAACTGCTAGTTGCGCGCTTGCGCCCCGAGGCCGGACCGGTCGGACTCAGTCGTCGCGCTCGCGGTCGACCTCGAGTTCGCCGACGCAGGCTTCGATCGGTTCCAGCAACTCGGTGGCGATGGAGTAGGGATCGGTCTCCCCTCGACGAACGTCGTCCGCGAGGTCGTCGATTCCGCCGGCGGCCTCGAGTTCGTCCTCGAGCATGCCGTGGACGTCCTCGCGCAGGAGCGTCCGAATCTCTTCGGCGTAGCGCTGGCGGACCTGTTGTGCGTGCGTGCCGGAATCGACGAGGTACGTTCGATGGGCCGCGAGTTCGTCGATGAACGTCTCGACGCCGGTGCCCTTCGTGGCGACGGTCTCGACGATCGGCGGTTTCCAGCCGGATTCCTCGTCCGCGTCCTCGGTCTCGCCGTCCCAGTCGTCGTGGGCGTCGATGACTTCCTGGCTGTGGTGGCCGCCACCGCCACTGCCGCTGAGGCCGCCGCCGTCCCCGAGGTGGATCATCTCCTGGAGTTCCTGGACGGTCCGATCGGCCCCGTCGCGGTCGGCCTTGTTGACCACGAAGACGTCCGCGATCTCGAGGATACCGGCTTTCAGCGTCTGGATGTCGTCGCCCGAGCCGGGCGGGACGAGCACGGCGACCGTGTCCGCGGTGCGGACGATATCGATCTCGTTCTGGCCGGCGCCGACGGTCTCGATGATAATCTTGTCCTTGCCGAAGGCGTCCATCGCCTTGACGGCGTCCGCGGTCGCGGTCGAGAGGCCGCCGAGCGTGCCGCGGGCGCTCATCGACCGGACGAAAACGTCCATATCGCCGACCGTCGAGGCCATCCGGATCCGGTCGCCGAGGACGGCCCCGCCGGTAAACGGCGAGGAGGGATCGATCGCGATGACCCCGACCGTCTCGCCCCGATCGCGGTAGGTCTCAGCGAGTTTGTCGACCAGCGTCGACTTCCCCGCGCCGGGACTCCCCGTGATCCCCACGACGTCGGCGTCGCCGGTGTGGGCGTACAGCGCCGAGACGAGATCCCGGTAGCCGGGCGAGCGGTTCTCGATCTTCGAGATGACTCGAGCCAGCGCGCGGTGTTCGCCCGCGAGCAGGTCCTCGAGGAGGGCTTCGTCGTCGGCGTTCATCGCTCGGGTGCGTTCTCGCGGACGAACTCGATCGTCTCCTCGATCGACGTGCCGGGGCCGAAGACCGCCGAGACGCCTTCGTCCATGAGTTCGTCGCGGTCCTCGTCTGGAATGACGCCGCCGACGAGGACGAGCGTGTCGTCTTTCGCGCCGTACTCCTCGAGTCCGTCCATGATCTTCGGGACGAGCGTATCGTGGGCCCCCGAGAGGATGGAGATGCCGAGGACGTCGACGTCCTCCTGGACGGCAGCCTGGACGATTTCTTCGGGTGCTTTGTGCAGTCCGGAGTAGATGACTTCGAAGCCGGCGTCGCGGAACGCCCGCGCGATGACGTGTGCCCCGCGGTCGTGGCCGTCGAGTCCGACTTTGGCGACGAGACACCGAATCGACTCCTGTTCCTGTTCGCTGCTCATACTCCCCTTTCCCCGGCCGCCTGTTTGACTTTAACGGAAATTCAGGGGAGTTCGGCGGCCGGTTCGTGACCTCGAGTCATCGAACGATTGAATCGGTGGGGTCCGCTCGAGTTACGAGTGGGCGGATGAAATCGGTCGGAGGCCCCGTACACTGGGTCGAAACGACCATCGTCCGTCGATCATTACCCCGTCCAGGATCGGTTCGGCCTCCGTGAGTATCACACCGAAACGGAACTGATCTGAACCAAAGGCTAAAGAGCGAAACGACCTAACATTCAGCTAATGACTATCGTTCGTTTACTGCGGAGGGATCTTTCGTGGGCGTCGAGATAAAAGAGACCAGGGTGACCGACGCCGAGTTCGAGGAGATGAAAGGGTTCGTCTTCGAGTATCTCTCGGCTAGCGTCGAGAAAGAAGAGGAGGGTGGACGGATGCGCTGGTACCCCTGGCATTCCGCCGAGTACCGGCACAACCACATCCTCAACGTGGTCGAACTCGCCGAAGAAATCGCCCGGAAAGAGGGCGCAGACGCCGACGTCACCCGTGTCGCCGCGCTCTTTCACGACGTCGCGAAACTCGAGACCGATCAGGAACTCCACGCCGAGGCCGGCGCTCGCGTCGCCCGCGAGTACCTGTCCTCCCGCGCGGAGTACCCCGAATCGTTCATCGAACAGGTGTGTCGCGCGATCGAACACCACTCCTACCAGGGCGACCTGACCGATCTCGCCCTCGAAACCCAGTGTCTCATCGAGGCCGACCTGCTCGACAAGGTCGGCGCCAACGGTACCGCCCTCATGCTGTTACGGATGGGGTACGAAGCCCGAACGCACATGGACTCCGACGAGATGGTCGAGCGCGTGCTCGAGCGCGGCTACGACGCCGCCTCGCGGGTCCAGAGCGACACCGCCGAAGGCATCGCTCATCAGCGCCTGAAACGGGTGAAGTGGTTCCGCGAGTGGCTCGAGGACGAAATCGCGGCGATGGGGTAATCCAACCCAACCCGCGGCGCTATTTTCGGCGGTGCTCTCAGTTACCGAGAGGAGTAGCTGTTTCGTTCTCGTAGTGTCGCCACGCGTTCGTTCGAGTCGCTTCCCGCTCTCCGATCCGCTGGTGACCGTCCCCGATTCGCTGATAGCTGTGCATACATCCGTCAGGATCGACGTGGCAGCCGCTGTCGGTCGCGTCGCGTAAGTCTCGGGGGTCGAATCGTATACAAAACTACTTATCAATGGACTATCGTTTCATCAGTAATATGTATGCGATCGATACCCTGACTGATTCTCTCGCGGTGACGAAACGTTATCTCGGTTCACTGGGCGTTGGCGGCTGGCTAAAAGTCGCACTGATCGTGTTCTTCATCGGCGGCATCGGTCTCCCGACGTACTTTTTCAACATCCCGTTCGAGGCGATAGGACCCCTTCTCGACGATCCGGACGCGCTGCTGGTCGTCCTGCTCATCGGCGCAGCGGGGCTCGCCGTCTACGGTGTCTTCAGATACCTCGCCGCGGTTCTCGAGTTCATCTTCGTCGAGTCGTTGCGCTCCGAAGCGATCCACCTCCGTCGGTACGCCCGCGCGAACCTCGGCCGCGCCCTGTGGCTGCTGTTGTTCCGGGCGGTCCTGTGGATCGGACTGATCGTCGCAATCGGACTCCTCGTCGCGGCCGCGTTCGTCCTGGGCGACGTCACCGACCCGGCCGAACTGTCGTCCGAAGCGGCCGCCGCTCTCGTTCTCTCCGGACTCGGCGTGTTCGTCGGCTGGCTCGCGGTCTACACGCTGACGACGGCGTTCGTCGTCCCGATCATGCTCCACCAGGACCGCGGCCCGATCGGCGCGTGGCGACGGTTCGCACCCGTGCTGGTCTCGAACTGGAGCGGACTGCTCGCGTACCTCCTAGTCGCCTGGTCGCTCGGGTTCGCGTTCTGGATGATGTTCGCGATCGTCAGTTTCGTCGTCAGCATCTTCGGCCTCATCCTGTTCGTCCTCGTAACCGTCCTGCTCGGACAGATCCATTCCAGCCTCGCGGTCGTTTCCATCGGCCTGTTTCTCCTCGCGTATCTGGCCTATCAGTACGTTATCGCGGTGTTCGAGACGCCGCTCCGAAGCTACGTCCGCTACTACGCGCTGTTGCTCCTCGGGGACACCGACGAGGCGCTCGATCTCATCCCGGACCAGCGCGCGGCGGTCCGCTCCGACGGCGGTTCGACGACCAGCGCAGAACGCTCCGCCGATCACGGCCAGCGGGAGACGGCCGACTGGGGTGCCGTCGGGTCCGCTCGAGGCGTCGATACCGAAAACAGCGACGCAGCATCGCTCGAGCGGCCGGCCGAGGACAGCCCGGTCTGGGAGGGGCCGCCCATCTGGGACGATCTGGACGAGCGGGTCGAGGGCGACGAGCGATCCCACTCGAGCGAGTCGGCGTGGGGGTCGGGCGGTGACGACTCGAGTTCGTGGCTCGATTCCGATACTGTGCGTGACGGTGAGGCGACGGCGGGCGACGACGCGGACGCGAACCGAGCGGACGCCGATTCGGCGTCGGAGAACACGGAAAGCGGAGATATTGATTCGGCGTCGAAGGACGCGGATCCCGGAAACGAGGACCAAGGCGGAGATCGAAGCCGAGACTGAACCGAAACCGAAACTGCAACCGAGCCGTCGTTCCCACCGCGGGATCTCCTTCGTGAACTCCTGGTCAGACGAATCGGAGCGTTCCGACGGCCAGAAAGAGCAGCCCGAACCCGGCCAACACGGCGGCGCTCAGCGCCGCGACGGTGGGAGCGAAGGCGTCGACGCGGCGGCCCGCCGCGACCAGCGCTGCGGGGTAGGCGACGATCCAGACCGCGATGCCGCCGAAGAAGCCGAGCAGCAGCGACGGCGACCCGGTCTGGACGATCAGTGCCCCCTCGAGCGCCCCGCCCGCACCGGGGACATACGAAAGCACGTCGAGGGTTCCCGCCTCGAGCAGGCCGACGCCGACCGTGAGCCAGAACCCGATCTGGTAGGGGTTGGTCAGCGAGAGGGCGAACGTTTTGCGAAACCCCTTCGAAGCGCCGCGAGAGCCGTCGGTAAACGACGTGGCGGCCCGCGCTTCTTCGACGGCACCGACGGCGAAGTACAGCATGAGCAGTCCGCCGACGAGGTAGAGGACGGGACGAACGGCGGGATAGCGGTCGATTACGGCGACGACGCCGGCCAGCGCGAGCACGAAGAAGACGACGTCCGCGAGCATCGCACCGAGCCCCGCCCGAAAGCCCGCGTTCCAGCCGCGGACGACGCTCTCCTCGGCGATGATGGCGTTCATCGGTCCCGGTGGCGCGGCGAGGGCGATGCCGAAGACGATACCCGCGAGCGCCGTTGCGATGGCGGTCACTGATTCTCGCTCTCGAATCGGTCCGCAGTCGTGAAAAGCCCAGCGGGTTCGGCGGCGTCGCGTCGTCGTTCGATGAGCGGAACGTGTTCCAAGTGATCGTCGGAACCCGATCGGCCGACGCCGACTTTGATATGCGTGCCGCCGTAGGTTCGGATATGGTCGACGTTCTCTCAGACGAGATCACGCGTTTCGTTCGTGCGGTCGGACCGTCCCCCGACGAGACGCTGCGCGAGATGGACGAGTTCGCCGAGGCGGAGGGGTTTCCCCACGTCGGTCCCGAGGTCGGCGCGTTCCTCCGCTTTGTCGCCCGGATGAGCGACGCCGAGCGGATCTTCGAGTTCGGGTCGGGCTATGGCTACTCGGCGTACTGGATGGCCGAGGCGCTCCCCGACGACGGCGAAATCGTGCTCACCGAGGTCGACGAGGACGAACTCAAGCTGGCCCGCGAGTACATGCCCCGGGGCGGGTACGACGACCTCGCCCGGTACGAACTGGGGGACGCCATGGAAACGATCGAGACCGACGACGGCCCCTTCGACGTGGTGTTGATCGACCACCAGAAACACCGCTACGCCGACGCGTTCGAGGCCGTTCGACAGCAGGTGCCGGTCGGCGGCGTCGTCGTCGCGGACAACGCGATCACCGCGGGTCCAATCGAGTTCGAGAAACTACTGGAACTGGCCGAAGGCGGCAGTCCAGACGACCTGAACGAGCACACGCAGGGGATCGCCGACTACCTCGAGCGTGTCAGCGATGACCCCGACTTCGAGACAATCCTCCTGCCGCTCGGCGAGGGGATCGCGGTGAGCTATCGGATTCAGTAACCGACGACGGAGCCGTTTCGATTCTCGAGGATCGTTACCGCGTCGAGTCCGAGAACCCACTCTTGAGGATCTGCTCTTTGGGGACGTCGGTGCCTGTCGACGTGTCCTATTCGAGAAATGTGATGGTATTATTTGGTTATTTTTGCAGTTATACTATATCGGCTCTATATAAAATAGAAGTTTTTAAATGATGAGTTATATATCAATTCATTATGCAGAGAAGAAAACTGCTACAATCAGTAGGGATCGGAGCGGCAAATATAGGGATGATCGGCGGCGTTTCCGCAACTAACGGGTCCCGTCCCAAAGTCGTCTAGAGTTCGCCTCTGGTAGCTTCAGTTGACACCTCGATTGTGATGGCTGTTTTGGCTGAGCGCTCGAGCAGTTCGTCGGCGAACGCCGCGAACTGCTCGGGATCGGCATACTGTACCAGA
>NZ_WUYX01000044.1 GCF_009834785.1 Natronorubrum halalkaliphilum | reverse complement strand
TCTTGACCAACAGGACGACACTCTACGATAACCCCGTCTCGCCCGATGTTGGTGTGGAGAGTCGCCTCGGCGGTGCGTTCAGTTCCGCTCGAGGACTGTCCGCCGTCGGCTCGAACCTCTCGCTGCTCGAGCGCCCGCGCTACGTCGTCGTCGGTCGCTTGATGGGCCGGATGGGCGATGGGCGTCCGACTCTCGACGAGGTACAGCTGACTCGCCCGGACGAACTCAGACATCGGCCTCACCTCCGTGGTGACCACTGTCGGTCTCCGGATCGGGAATCGAGAGCGTGACCCCAGCAGCGGAGCCTCGAGTCAGCCGCCGGTAGCTGTCACACTCACCGCAGCGGTGAACCTGATCGTTGTTGTCACCGTAAACTCGACAGAACTGGTCCGAGACGTACGCTCCGCAGTGATGGCACGTCGTTTCGTTGCTGGCCGACGGCCACGGCGCGATCGTCACGCCGACCACCTCCAGAAAGCGGTCGCTGGATGGTGTGAGAACGGTGGGAGTGAAGCGGCAAAACGCGCCGCTTCACTTTTATACAGTATGGGATCGCCCGGATTTGAACCGGGGTCACGGGCACCCAAGGCCCGAAGTATACCAAGCTAACCCACGATCCCGTACCTCCCTCTTACGGGTGGACTGCATAAAGGGTTTCGTTACGAACCGAACGATTTTGTCAGTCGACGTGATATCGCCGCCCGTATGACCGGCATCGAAATCCTGCTGTTGATCCTCGTTCTCGTCGGCGTCCTCGTTGCTGCAAGCCTCATCCGTGCGGTCAGCCCCTTCATCATCAACGCGGTCGTCGGACTGGTGGTGTTGTTTCTCGCACAGGCCGTGTTCGGCTTCTCGGTAGCGATCACGCCGATCGTTCTCGTTATCGTCGCACTCGGCGGCGTTCCCGGCTCGATCATAGTCCTCCTGCTCGCCCTGCTGGGCGTCGCCTTCGTCCCCTAATTGCTCTCGTCACTTCCGTAGCACTCCCGTCGTCGGCAACCCGGCTTCCGTTCCCGTAGGTCGATCGGTAACGCGCCCGCTACTTCTCGAGTCGCTGTGCGATCTCTTCGTCGGTCGCTTCGCTGGCTGGCTCCGGGGTTGGAACTGTTGGCTCGATCTCCGCTGCTGGCTCGTCGGTCCACTCCGCGAGGAGTCGTTCGACCTCTTCGTCGGTCGCTTCGGGGAGCGGCTCGTCGATGCTCTCGTCGGTGACGACGGTGTCGAAGATCGTTCCGAACGTGGAGATGATTCGCTCGTCGTGGTGTGTCGGATCGAAATGGAAGTGCGCGTAGGCCTCGGCGCTCTCGAGTCGGTCGGTGAGGACGTGCGCGAACTGGAAGACCTTCTTGGGGGGTGTCCCGCGGAGGAGGGCATCGAGCGAGTCGAAACAGACCGTGATCTGCTCGCCGTCGTCCGACCAGTGTTTACAGAATCGGCTGATAGCCACGCCGATCTCGGAGATGTCGGACGGGTCGCGGACCGAGTCGACGACGATTGGGTCGTCGAAGTCGGGGTCCCGGTCTGCATCTGGGTCTGACCCCTCGCCACCGTTGAGGAGGGTCCCGATCGTCAATAGGCCGACTTTCCCCGATACCGCCGCTGGTTCGGGGTGGTCCGGCTGGTCCGGCTGGCCGTCCGCGAAGCTGACGGTGAGCGCAGCCGTGGGTCCGTCCTCGTGACAGAGTTCATCGCAGGCGGCGGACTCACAGTGCGTTTCCTGCACGAACAAGACGTTCGCTGGCGGCTCGATCGCGGTTGGGGGGTGTGACTCCATCGTAATCTCCCCGAGGCAATCCCCGGTGTTGAGCGTTGAATGTGACGTCTCGTCCTTTACCGTTCCGGCCGCTGACGGGTTCTACAAAAGGATGACGGCCGAATTCGCGTTTCCGTATACTCGAGTGTCTCTGAACGCGAGTGGCAGTCAGAGTGCAGAGCGCAGAACATACTGAAAACGACCGGCGAGACGTTCGACAGGGGTCGATGGTTCGACGGGCGTCCGTCGTGACTTCAGAGGTCGGCGTCCCGAAGCTCGATATCCGCGACGAGCTCGTAGGGGTGGGCGTCCTTTCGGATGCCGTCGACCAGCATGAACGCCTCGCTGGGCTCGAGGAAGTGCTGGGTCACGACCTGGCCCAGCGGCGTGGGTTCGAAGCCGTCGATAAAGTCGTACTGCAGGAGTTTGCCGATCGCGTGTTTCGTCGGCACGTCGCCGAGCATGCGGTCGTTGAGCGCCTTTGCGGCTTTGCCACCGACCGTAATATTCGCCAGCGTCTCCTCGATGGCGGCGCTCTCGTCGTAGTGGGTCATCACCGACTCCATCTCTCCTTTCAACAGCTTGAACGCGACCTCGTCTTCGGACATCTCCATCGAGTTGTGGTAGGCCGTGTCCGGTTCGACGAGGACGTACACCGTCCCCTTGTCGTGGTAGTCCGGGCGACCCGCGCGGCCGAGCATCTGGTGGAACTCCTGGACCGAGAGCCACTCGATGCCCATCGCCAGCGAGTCGAAGATAACCTGCGAGGCCGGAAAATCGACCCCTGCGGCCAGTGCAGCGGTCGTGACCACGGCCGAGAGCTCCTGTTCGCTGAACTGCCGTTCGACTTGCTTCCGTTTCCCGTAGTCCAGTCCAGCGTGGTACGGCGCGGCGGAGTAGTCCAGCTTTCGTGAAATCTCGTGACACCGCCGCCGGGAGTTCGTGAAGATGATCGTCTGACCGCGATACCCCTTCGAGGATTCGGTATCGAACTCGCGTTTGACGAGTTTGTTCTCGATGCGTACCTTCTCTTGGCCGTCGGCGAATGTTACGTGGCGCTCGATCGGCACCGGCCGCTCCTCGAACTCGATGAGTTTCGACTCGAGGGCGCCGGCGAGCTGTTCGGGGTTGCCGACGGTCGCGGAGAGGTAGACCCACTGTGCACCATTGTATCCCTCGCGGCGCTTCGCTCGCTGCTCGCAGGTGTACTTGAGCCGCGAGATGAGCCCGTCGAGACGGTGACCGCGGTCTTCCTCTTTGAGCGTGTGGACCTCGTCGATGACGACGGCTCCGATGTCGCCCATGTCCTTGCCCGTCCGCAGGGCGTGATCGATCCCCTCGTACGTGCCGACAATGACGTCGGCGTTGGGGTCGAACTGGTTGCCGTTGTCGCTGATTCGGCTCGCCCCGACGCGAATCGAGACGTCGACGAGGTGGCCGTACTCGTCTTTGAAATCCTCGTGTTTCTGGTTTGCGAGCGCGACCAGCGGGACGAGAAAGAGCATCTTCCCCTCCCCGTTCAAGACGCGGTCGATACCGGCAATCTCCCCGACGAGCGTTTTTCCGGTCGCCGTCGCTGAGACGACGAGTTGATCGTCGCCCTCGAGGAGACCGTTTTCGACTGAGAGGCTCTGCACCGGCAGCAGCGTCTCGAATCGGTCCTCGAGTAGATCCTGCAGATCGGCGTGCAGATCCAGCGAGTCCACCCGAACGGGGTCGACCTCGTCGGTCGTCGCCGAGATGGTATCGAACTTCGTCAGATCGGGGTCGAGCTGTCCTTTCAGGAGGTTGACAATCCGTTCTAAGTCCTGGACCTCCATCATGAGGTCCTCCAGCCGGTCTTTGGCCGCGCCGGTGACCTCGCCGCTGCCGCCTGCGTAGGTGAGCTGGCGCTCGAGTTCCTGACGGGCGCAGTCGTGACAGATCCAGTCGTTGTCGTCTTTGATCGCCGTGTCCGTCGTAATCGGCGAATAACGGCCCGCGGAGGCACAGTAGCGACAGGTTCGGACGGCCTTGGTCTTGTCCTCGAGCTGGTAGCCGCCGAGCATTTCGGTGAGCTCTTGGCGGCCCGCTCGAGACGTCTGTTCGGAGATGCGAATTCGCTGCGCTCGACGGGCGAGCTCGACGAACTCGTCGGGCTGTCGGGGTTCCTCGCTCGAGCCGTCTTTCAGTCGGAACTTCGCGGGACGAGGACCGGCCGACGTTTCCGAGAGTCCGAGCTTCGCCCGGAAGAGTCGCTGTCCGTCACGTTCGACGACGACGAGATAGTCGTCACCCGTCTCGTGACAAAAGATCGTTTCGACCTCCTGTACCTGCTTCGACACACACAGTGGTAGTAGCGTGGCGTACTTGAGCGGTTCGGACTTTCTTTGTTAGGAAATACCGTGACACACGACCTGTCGTCGGCTCGCTGAGCAGTCGTTTAGCGGTCGTTGAGCAGCCGTTGAACGGAGTTTCTGTTCCCTCCTGAAATTGCCGACTTCCTCGTCGCGGAGCTCCTCAACGGCCGCGAGATCGTTCGACGACCGACGAGTCGGTCGTGGGAACCACGGGGAGCCTCGGGATCGTCCGGAAGACTTGGTCTTCCGTGACTGAGCGAAGTTTCGCTTCGCTCGATGACGAGAGACAAAATCTCTCGGACCACTTGACCCCGAGGCGGTTCACAGGAGTCCGAGTAGCGGAACGACGGCAAACCACGCGATGTAGCTCAGCGAGGCTGCCATCAGCCCGTCGATGCGCTGCGGGCCGGCTGCGTCTTCCAATCGTCGGTGAAGCAGCCAACAGAGCCCCAGCGCGTGTGGCATACTCAGGTAAATCGCCGGCCCGTACGCTTCGGGAACGACGCCCTGCCAGTACCAGACGCTCGCCGTCAGGGCGGCTAGCAGCGCCGTGACCATCGCGACCATCGCCGCGCGGTCGATCCCGAACCGGACGGCGATCGTTCGCTTCCCCGCGGCCCGGTCGGCAGCGTAGTCGGGCACCCCCGCGAGCGTAATCGACGGGAGAACCGAAAGCAGGAACGGAACGCCGAGCAGCCACGGATACGGCGTCTGCCACGACCCGCCGAGGGCGACGAAACCGATCAACAGCACGCCGACGCTGTGGGTCCAGGCGACGGTCACCTCGCCGAGCGTTCGATACGACAGTTCCAGCGGTGGGGCGGTATAACCGAGCGCCAGCACTGCGAGACCGACCATCGCGCTCGCCGTCGTGACCGTCGAACCAGCGCTGGCCGCCACCGTCGAGACGCCGAAAACACCCGTGAGCGCCACCGCGATGCCGATGCCAGTCCGAAGTTCGCGAAACGAGAGCGCGTCGTCGACCAGCACCTGCGATCCGCCAGTAAACGGTCCGGCGAACGTGTTCTGACGATCCGTCTCGTAGTCGTAGTACTCGTTGGAAAACACCGTCGCCGCCTCGAGGAAGACCAAGAACCCCAGCCCAAGCCAGTACGCGTTCGAACTGAAGACGCCGCTGGAGCCGCCCGCAGCCAGCGCGCCGATCGTGTAGGCGAGCCAGGCCATCGGGTAGAACTGCAGCCGCAGTGCGCCCAGCCACGCCCCGGCTTTCCGCGTTGCCCGCGCCGTCCGAGACTCCGGCCCGCTCCCCAGTCCGCGACCCAACGCTTCGACCTCCGCGAGCCACTCCTCGCGCTCCTCGAGCGTCGAGGACTCGATCGGCCCGAGCTCCGTCACCCGCGTGGTCCGCACGCCCGCGTAGCCCAGCGTGGCATGCTTGACGGCGTTGGTGCCCGGCTGGCGGTAGATCCAGCGGTAGACCCACGGCGGCATGTCCATCGTGACGATCAGTTCGGCGGTCTTGTCGTCGAGCAACTCCTCGTGGCCCGCACCCTCGCCGTCTTCGTACTCCGCGAACGCGAATCCGGGCTCGAAGACGCGGTCGAAAAAGCCCTTGAGCCGCGCCGGCATCGTCCCCCACCAGTTCGGGTAGACGAAGACGAGGTGGTCGGCCCACTCGATGTCTCGCTGGGCCGTCTGCAGGTCGTCCTCGAGGGGCTGGTCGGTCGGACTCTCGGCGTGAACGTCGGGGTCGAACTCGAGGTCGGCGACGGCGAGTTCGCGGACGGCGGCGCCCGCCTCGTCGGCGCCGTCGCGATACGCGTCGGCCAACGCGCCACAGAAACTATCGGGTCGGGGATGGCCGAGAATACACAGGACGTTCACGACGCTCGGCGGTTCAACGAATCGCGGTATATATCTGGTCCGTGATTACGGCCAGTGAGGTGACGGTTGCGACGGTCTCGGCTCACGCGGGCTGCTGTACCGATGTACCGGTACAACACGGCGGCTGTGGTTGGGCCGGGGCCGAGACTGACGTACAGTAGCCGGTCTCATACGGTTTACTGTAGTCAATGACCGCCGATCACCGATCCCATCCCTGGTGATCGGCGGTACATAGTTCCAGCAATCCGTCTCAGTCGACCAGTTCGATCGCGTCGTCGCCGTTGGGGACGGCGCAGATGAACGCGCCTCGATCGTCGCCCTCGTTTCGGTACCAGTGGACTGTGCCACCGGGGATGAGCAGGGAATCGCCCGATTCGACCGCGTACTCCTCGTCACCGATGCCGACGGTATACTCGCCCTCGAGGACGTACTGCTCGTGTTCGACCTCGTTGGTGTGTTCCGGTACCTCGGCTCCGGGCTCGAGGACGAATCGCCGGATCGCGAAGTTCGGCGCACCGTGGTCGTCACTGATCAGGACGCCCTTCTCGAGGCCGTCGGCCGCGTCGACGGTCTCGTACTCGATATCGTCGCTGCGGCGAAGCAGCGGGTCGGGGTTGGACTCGGATTCGGATTCAGGCTCGGACTCGGCCATACCTCCCAATCGACGGGCCAACTACAAAATCGTCCCGTTGGCGAAGTCCTACCCGCCCGTCCTCGAGCGCGAGACGGCGCGTACATTGATTGTTTGTCGGTTGCTGTCTACTGCCCGCTGCAGTCGACGGTAGAACCTGCCGGCTCAGCGCCGTCGCTCGTCGGTGTAAAATACAGTTCTGAAGTGCCGATACCTCCGCGAATTCGCCTTACAGGCGCTCGACGTTCGTCGCGCGCGGGCCCTTAGGGGCCTGCTCGATGTCGAACTCGAGCTCCTGTCCTTCCTCAAGGTCCGGGCCGCCGATGTCTTCCATGTGGAAGAACACGTCGTCGTCCGCGTCCTCAGTTTCGATGAATCCGTAGCCGCCAGTGTCGTTGAAGAAATCAACGGTTCCTTTCGCCATTGCTTCTAAAGAGAGCAGCCAAGGGCGTATAAACGCTGCGACTCGTGTCAATCGCCGTTCCGAGTGTATGAGAGGTGCGCAAAGTAGACATAAGGGGTTTAGAACTGGTCACAGCTCGTCCCGTTCCTCGAGTCGGTGGACCGATACCGAGACGAAATAGACCAGCATAAACAGCAAAAAGCCGACGACGAGTCCGCCGAGTTCTCGCGCCCCGATGCCCCCGGGGTTTACCACCGCGAGCACTGCCAGCGCTACGAGAAAGACCGCGATGGTGAAGAGACCGATTGCGTAGTAAAAGCCCGTATCGGTTTTGAGAAACTCCCGCATAGGCCGATGTTTCGACGCAACCAGCAAAACGATACCGACCTGAGTTCGGTCCATCGCTTCGAGTCATCGCGAACGGTCCCTAACAACTGGGGTGGTACGCTTATGGAACTGTGTCGCGGTATCGCTTACCATGGATGGTGTAATCAACGAGACAACTGACATGATACACAAGCACAAAGACGGCCATTCCGACTTCGGAACGCGCTGTGGCGCAACGTCGCACGTGGCGCACGATCAGTTACGGCTGGTTTCGGTCGAACGAGCGGCCAGTGACTCGAACGTAAGCAGGTGCGGTCGCTGTTTCGACGACGCGGGCGGGTACTAACGTCCCAGCGATTCGAGTCCCGAAGCCGTCTCGGACTCGAGACGATTCTCCGGACGGGACTAACTTAGAACAACAGACTGCGGGTCGCGTCCTCGTACGCGTCCGGAATCTCGGCGGCGATCCGATCGGGATCGGTCTCGCCGTTGACGTTGACCAGATAGGCCCGGCCGTGTTCATTGCCGTAGATGCCCTGGAAGTCGTAGACGAAGCCGTAGACGTCGACATCGTCCGGGACGGCCGACGCATCCCGCAGAAAACTCGCCTGGTGGTCGACGTTGTACTCGACCAACTGGTTGATCACCGTCTGCTCGTCGGCCTCGGTATCGACGGTCTCGCTCTCGAGAGCCTCTTCGATGACCGGGACGAGTAGTTCGACCCACTTGTCGACGCCGCGTGGTCCGGGCAGTTCCGCTCCCATCGCGACCTGGTAGGCGGCGGTGACGGCTCCGCAGCCGGTGTGTCCGACGACGACGGCGACGTCGGTTCCGGCGTGATGGATCGGGTATAGCACGCCACCGTCGACGATACGTGTTCCCTCGTCATCGTCCCAGACCTGGTTGCCGATGTTACTGGGTGTAAAGACCGTTCCGGGGTGATCGACGCCCCACATCCGTTCCTGGGGCACTCGAGAGTCGGAACAACAGACCGAGACGATATCGGGATGTTGGCCGTCTTGAACCGCCCTGAAGTAGTCCTCGGGAAGTTCTTCGGTGTGACGCTCGTTTCCGGCAAGTAACTCGTGTAACACGTCGTGAGCCGCGCACATATATGAACAACGTGGGATCTCCACCAAAACGATTCCCGTTCGTTCAGACGTTGTGATGGGTTCGAAAGCGACGTCGCTGCGAGTCAAACCGGTTCCGGGAGCCCAATCTTCACCTTCCGTCGTCGCCATGGGTCGGTATGGCAGAAACCAGACAGTGGCGACTCGAGAGCCGTCCGGTCGGCGAACCGACTCACGAAAACTTCGAACTCGTTACCGTCGACCGGCCCGACCCCGGCCCGAACGAGGTGCTCGTCGAAACGCTCTACCAGTCCGTCGACCCCTATATGCGCGGACGGATGCGCGACGCGGAGTCCTACGCCGAGCCGTGGGACGTCGGCGACCCGATGAAAGCCGGCGTCGTCGGCGAAGTGCTCGAGTCTAACGCCGACGCGTTCGAGGCGGGCGACGTCGTCACCGGCGAACTCAACTGGGCGGAACACGCCGTCGCGGACGCGGGTGAACTCCGCCGGGTAAACCCGGACCACGGACCGATTTCGACGGCCCTTGGCGTGCTCGGAATGCCCGGTGTGACGGCGTACTGGGGACTGAACGACGTCGGGAACCCGAAGCCCGGCGACACGGTCGTCGTCTCCGCCGCGGCCGGCGCGGTCGGCTCCGTGGTCGGGCAACTCGCTCGCCTCGGCGGCGCGCGCGTCGTCGGCACCGCGGGAAGCGAGGAAAAGATCGACTGGCTCACCGACGACCTCGGCTTCGACGCCGCGATCAACTACAAAGAGACCGACGATCTCAGCGCCGCGATAGACGACGCCTGTCCCGACGGCGTTGACGTCTACTTCGACAACGTCGGGGGACCGATTACCGACGCCGTCTGGCCGCGGCTGAACGTCGACGCCCGCATCGCGATCTGCGGCCAGATCGCGCTGTACAACGCGACCGAGGTGCCGACCGGGCCCCGAAAGCTCGCTAAACTCATCGAGAGCCGCGCGAAAGTGGAAGGGTTCCTCGTTAGCGACTACGAACACCGCTGGGGCGAGGCACTCGAGCGGCTCTCGACGTTCATCCGGAACGACGACCTGCGCTACCGCGAGAACATCGTCGACGGATTCGAGAACGCTCCCGACGCCTTCCTCGGACTGTTCGAGGGCGAGAACGCCGGGAAGCAGTTGGTCAAGGTCGGAGAGTACGACGGCTGAGCGCGGTGATTGTACCGACCGGCTGAACCCGTTCGTATAGGAGCCGCTGTACGTGATTGCCGGCGCGACCGTGATCCATCCGACGATCAAACCGGTCCATCGACGCAGCAGTCCGTATCAGTCGGTCAGTCCGTAACCGATCTTGAACAGGTAGACGTCGAGCGCCATCACGGCGACGGTCAGGGCGGTGAGCACGCCGAGGGCGGCAAACGGCGCGAACTCGGCGTAGGCGGCCGGAGCGACCTCGAGTAGATCGGAGTAGCCCAGCAGCCCGTACCTGACGCTATCGACCATGTAGACCATCGGATTCAGCAGCGAAACGTGAACTTGCCAGGCCTGCTCGAGCGTCTCGAGGGAGTAGAAGACCGCGCCGAAGAACACCAGCGGCCGGAGGATGAACTGGTTCATCACGGTCAGATCGTCGAAGTCGCGGGCGACGAGGCCGCCGACGATTCCGAGCCCGGCGAACAGCGCCGTGATGACGATCATCGTGGCGACGAGGAACAGGCCGTGCTCGATGCTGATCGGGACGAACAGCCGTCCGACGGCAGCAATGATGATTCCGACAATCAGCCCGCGGACCGCGCTCGCGGCGATATAGGCGACGACCATCTCGACGTAGGATAGCGGCGAGGTGAGCGTCTCGTGGATGTACTCGTTCCACCGCCCGTGAAAGATCGAGAACGAGGCGTTCTCGAAGGCGTTCGAGATGGCACCGAGGACGATGAGTCCGGGGACGATGAACAGAATGTAATCGAAGCCGGCGATCTGGTCGATTCGACCGCCGAGGATCAGCCCGAAAACGGCGAAGTAGAGCACGTTCGTGATCGCCGGCGGCATGAACGTGTTCTTGGGCCGGCGGACGAACCGCAGCACTTCGCGCTGGAAGAGTGCCTTGAACCCGACCGAAAGCATCAGACGACTCCCTCCTGTTCCGGTTCGCGTTCGCGTTCCTGTTCGACGTCGCAGTTCTCCTCGACGTCGCCGTCCGCAGACGACGCTGACGAGCGCGTCACTGTTCGATCCTCGCTTCCGGTCAGATCGACGAAGATCTCTTCGAGCGACGTGCGCGAAATCTCGAGGTCGGCGATCTCGTGGCCCATCGCCTCGAGGTCGTTCAACAGTCGGGGTGCGGTCGACCCGCCGTCGTCGACGCGAACTTCGAGTTGGTTACCCGATACCGTCACCTCGTGGGCGTACCCGTCGAGTTCGGGTGTCGTGGCTGGCGGCGACTCGAGGCGGACCGAGATCGTATCGGTCCCGCGGGTCTTCAGCTCGTCCGGCGTCGCGACAGTTACCTTCCGGCCTTCGTTCATGATCGCGACGCGATCGCAGAGTCGCTCGGCTTCCTCGATGTAGTGGGTCGTCAGGAGGATCGTCGTCCCCTCCTCGTTGAGTTCGGTGACGAGTTCCCAGAGGTCGTGTCGCAGTTGGACGTCGACGCCCGCCGTGGGTTCGTCCAGAATCAGCAGATCGGGCTCGGTGACGAGCGCACGTGCGAGCAGCAGCCGGCGTTTCATTCCGCCGGAGAGCCAGTCGAAGCGCTCGTCTCGCTTGTCGTAGATCCCCACGCGCTTGAGCACCTCGTCGGCGCGTTCGGCGGCCTCGTCTTCGGGAATGCCGTGGTAGCCGGCTTTGTGCTCTAACACTTCGTGGATGGGGAAGAACCGATCAACGTTGAATTCCTGTGGTGCGAGCCCGATCGCATCTCGAGCCTGCTGGTAGTCGTCCTCGACGTCGTGACCGAAGACGCGCGCCTCGCCGCCGGTCTTGCGGACCAGACCCACCAGGGTGTTGATAAACGTCGTCTTGCCCGCGCCGTTGGGGCCGAGCAAGCCGAAGAACTCGCCTTCCTCGACGGTCAACGAGAGTTCCTGCAGGGCGCGCAAATCGCCGTACTCCTTCACGAGATCGGTCGTCTCGATGGCCGGTGGCATCGGCGCAGTGTCAGCCCCGGTTGCGGTTAAGAATGTTGGTCTCGACACCCGAGACGGCCGTTACGGCTGTTTTTGCCGGTTCGTTCGATCGGGCAGCGGGTCGGATCGATCAGTCCGCAGTGCGCGGTCGATTCGCCGGATCGACCGAGCCGCTCTTCTGGACGATGTCGAACGCGGTCATCACGTCCGATCGCGAGATCAGGCCGACGAGGTCCCCGTCCTCGACGACGAGCAAGCGACCGATATTGTCCTCGCGCATCCGTTCGATCGCCGTCATCGCGTCCGAGTCGGGCGAGATCGTCTTCAGGTCGGTCGACATCACGTCCTCGACCGTGTAGGCGTCGCGCTCGACGGGATCGATCTCTCGAGCGTCCGACAGGGTGATCAGGCCGACGAGCCGACCGTCGTCGAAACTGCTGTTCTCGATGACCGGATACCCCGTATGGCGTTCGGTGAACATTCGGCTGATCAGTTCGGAGAGCGACGTTTCCGGTTCAACGGTGTGCAGATCGCGCGTGGGCGTCATAATGTCGCTGACGGTGACGTCCTGAAAGGCCGCCTTCATGGTCACCTGCTGGGCCTCACTCGAGGCGGCGATGTAGACGAAGAAGGCGAGTCCGATGAGGATGATGTTAAACGCCACCAGCAAGCCGAACAGCCCCATCGCGATAGCGAACAGTTTACCGATGCTCGCAGCCTGCTGGGTGGCCTTCGCGTACGGTTGACTGCGAGCGAGGAACGCACGAAGGACCCGGCCACCGTCCATCGGGAAGGCGGGGATCATGTTGAAGACGGCGAGTGCGATGTTCAACACCGCGAGATAGCCGAGGACGAACCGGACGCTGTCGATGGTTTCGGGTGTGATCAGAAAGAGGGCGTACGAACCGATGCCGACGAGGATCGAGACGATCGGTCCGGCGATGGCAATCCAGAACTCCTGCCGCCAGTTTTCGGGCATCTCCGACAGCGCGGCGATCCCGCCGAACAGCCAGAGCGTGATCGAATCGATCGGAAACCCGTAGCGCTGGGCCGTCAGCGAGTGGCCGAGTTCGTGTAGGACGACGCCCACGAAGAGCCCGATCGCCGCGGCGAGGCCGACGGCGTAGGGATGCCACCACTCGGTAGTGAGTGCATCGACGTCGATTCCAGCGGCCATCGTCGCGTTGAGAATGTCAACAACCGGCTCGAGTTGTACCCCGATCAGATAGGCGAACAACGGGAGTACCAGCAAGAACGTGAGATCCAGTTTGATCGGAATCCCGAACAGGGAGCCGATCCGGAAACTCTTCATCATGCGTTATGGTTCCTGTGGAAGGGCCTTAAATACGCTGCTGGGATGACCTTTCGCCGCTTACTCTCGAGCGAGTGCAACGCCGAGAGTTACGTTCGGGACCCGACCAGCCGTTCCGATCGCTCGAGTTGCTGGTAGGATAGTGACTACTGGACTGATACTGTCGGACAGCAGTCACTGAGAAGTCGGTCGCGAATTCGCGGCCGTCCTCGGGGATGACGGCCGCAGTAGCGCGACCGATCTTCGAGTAGTTCTGTCCAGCAGTATGAGGATACACCCGAGACCCGAATGACGCGATAGCGGTCGCCTGATCGAGGTTCTCACTCCCACCACACGGTGAGCTACCGGTTCCGATTTCGGTACTTCGTTACGCCCGGGTGCTACTGGTCGTCAGAGCCCGTTCGATGGGCTGATCACGGTGCGATCGATGTATAATTTGATTTGCCCTATTTCGGGCCTCTCAGGGCACTAAGTCCCAATTCCGTCGCTAACCGTCTGGCGATATTAATATTCCTTACCCAAGATAGAATCGGGGGTGAAAGTATAGCCCACCAGTCACTTATAACCGAGTTGATTGAACTCACCGATAGCTCGCGAGCGTTATCTCACCCATCTCTACTGTTTATCACGTTTCAATTCTGTTCTGTATACGTGTCTCTCAGGTCTGTACACACCTAAATGTAAGCTATTATCAAACTCAAACCGACCGTCCCACTGGATATCAATACATATAATCACAAGATTACTGGCTAGTCAATATAGATCGTCTGCACCATAGATTTATACACCAGTTTGTCGTTGGTGTTGGTACGATGATAGAACAGGTCCGCGCCAACAACGAAATCAGCCAGCTTCCGACCGACCTCGCATCCCCCCAGGGGAAACTCGTCTACCTCTACCTCGAGGCAACGGGCGGGGCAACGGTCGACGAGCTCGGTCAGGTTCTCACGATGAAGAAGATCGCGATTCTAAGCGTTTGCAATTCGCTCTCGAGCCAGGGACTGATCGAGAAGCGCGACGGCGAGTACGTGCCGCGGCCGTAAACGGATTCTTCTACGACTGTCCGCTGTAGCCGTCGCGAGCCGCTTTACCGCGAACTGCGCCGGCGTATTGGATACGGTATCGGAATTCGACGATCTGACGCGTCAGCATCGACGAATCACGGTTCCAGTACTCTCCGTCGAGTACGCACGGCCAGGTCAGCAGTCGCGTGCCCGCACGGAAAAACACATCTTATAATCAGTTATCTGTCGTCCGTCTCTCCGACTTGATTGCTCCTCGCCGGCGCTACTCGAGGCCCGTCCCGGCAGGCGACCGACCCCCATCCCTAACGCGTGGTTCGAAGCCTTTATCCGCACGGTAGGCCTGCGTTTTCGTAAGTAACTACAGCCATGTCAGACAAACCCGCCTCAATGTACCGGGAAATCGATAAGCCAGCCTACACGCGACGCGAGTACATCACTGGCATCCCGGGTTCGAAGATCGCACAGCACAAGATGGGCGACATCAGCGCCGATCCTGAGGATTACCCCGTCCAGATCAGCCTCGTCACCGAAGAGGAGGTTCAGCTCCGTCACGGCAGCCTCGAGGCCTCGCGTCTCTCGGCTAACCGTCACATGCTGAAAAACGCCGGTGAGGGCAACTACAAGATGATCCTCCGGAAGTTCCCCCATCAGGTCATCCGAGAGAACAAGCAGGCGACGGGTGCGGGTGCAGACCGTGTTTCCGACGGGATGCGACAGTCCTTCGGGAAAATCGTCGGCACCGCCGCACGAATGGGTGCCGGCGAGCGCATCTTCACGATCTGGTGTGACGTCGACGACGCCGACTTCGCCAAGGACGCGCTCCGCCGCGCGTACAACAAGATCTCGCCGCCGTGCCGTATCGTCGTCGAGAAGGGCGAAGAGCAGCTGATCGCGTAACGAAGCTTTGCTCTGTCGTTCGAGAGAGCAACGCTCTCTCGTGACTGAGCGCCTTCTTCCGTTCGCTCACTCCTGAGCGACGCTTCGCGCCGACTGCTCGAGCAGACGCGAGAGACGTACTCCCGGCCACCCACATCGCTCGTCTCGAGGCATCTTTTTATTTCCTCCATCCCGACTCCTGAGTATGATCGATCTCGCGGTCGCGAACGATCAGGAGACGTTCCAGCGGATACGAGAGCCGCTGGCCGAGCGTGGCATACAGGTTCATCACGTCCCCGCGAGCGAACGCGTAGTACCGCTGGGCGATGACGCGCCGTGGTCTCCCGGCGAGTACGACGCCGGCTACGTCTATCCCGGCCGGCTGATGGAGGGCGGCGTCGCCGACGCCCTGCTGGACATCCCGTGGCTCAACGACCACGAGACGGTGTTGACCTCGCGAAACAAGGCCGAGGTGATCGCCCGTCTCGAGCGGGCCGGGCTCCCAGTTCCGAACTCGGTCTACGTCTCGAACGACGTCTCGGAGTCCGAACTCACCGACGTCTTCGGCCGATTCGAGCCGCCGGTCGTTGTCAAACCGAACTCGACGACTCGCGGCGTCGGCGTTGCGAAGGCCCACGACCTCGACTCGTTTCTGGGCATCTGTGACTACCTCTCGCTGGTTCACGACTACCGCGCGACCGGCGATCGGTCGTTTCTGGTACAGGAGTATCTCCCGGACGCGACCGACTACCGGGTGATGGTGCTGGACGGCGAGTACGTCGGCGCGGTCGAACGTCGGCTACCCGCCGATGCGGTTGCTGAGGGCCAGTGGAAACACAACGTTCACCGCGGCGCGACGGCAACCGGTGTGGACCTGCCCGCTGAGTGGCGCGAACTGGCCGAAGCCGTCGCACGCGAACTCGAGATTCCGTTTCTCGGCGTCGACCTGCTCGAAACCGACGACCGACTGGTGGTCAACGAGACGAACGCCCGACCGACGATCGACGAGGAGACGAAGTACGAACCGGGATTTTACGATCGGCTTGCGGGTGCGATCCGTGAAACTGCCGACCGGGACTGATACGGTTTACTGTAGTCAATGACCGCCGATCACCGACCCCGTCCCTGGTGATTGGCGGTACATAGTTACAGCAATCCGTATGAAAACGAGCGACGCGACCGCGACTGCCGTGATAGAGTACTCGGGTTACTCGAGACTGATACCGGACGACTGTTCTGCGGGGTCGAACGTCACCTCGAGGACGCCGTTGTTGTAGGTCGCCGATGCGGTGTGTTCGTTGACTCGCTGTGGGAGCGAGACGCGTTCGTCGTACTGACGATGATCGCTCGTGGCGGAAATTGTCAGCGTTTTGCCGTCACACTCGAGTTCGATATTGTCCTTTTCGACGCCCGGGAGGTCGGCGACGACGCGGAGTTCGTCCTCGGCTTCGTGGATATCGACGTGGGTGTCCATCCCGAAGCCGTTCTCGACGTCACTCGAGGAGTTGAAGTCGACGTTAGCGTCGGCTCCGTTCATCATTTCGTTCATCATGCGTTCAATCTCGCGAAACAGGTCGTCGAAGGGTTCGTCGCGGTCGTCTCGGCGCATGCGAATCCGTAGTGGACGGCGAGGCAAAAACTTTCTGTCGTCACTAGTTGTTCGGGGTGATCGGAATCGAAGAAACGGAAGTCGAAAACGAGTGTCGAAACGGGTTCTGTCGCGGTGCCGGGACGCTATAGACCGATTCCAATCGTTCCGTCCGTCGTTTCGATGCTCTCCTCGGCGTCGGCTTCGCCGAGTACCGCCCGAATCGCGTCGATATTCTCCGGTACGACGTCGCTCTCCTGGTGAATCCCCTGGAACAGGTAGAGATCGGCGCCGACGGTCGAGATGGATTCCTCCCAGATACAGTTTTCCCAGATGTCGCCGCGCGGACGACCCGAATCGTGGGCGTACTCCTTGAGTTTCCCGCTGCCGTCGATATCCATCCGCTCGGGGATCAGGAACAGGCGCGATTCCTCGGCGAAGAGGTCCCGGACCTCGCTCGCGTCGACCTCCTCCGACAGCGTCACGTTCAGGCTGTGCATGTGCATCAGCGTCGCGGGAACCTTCATTCCGAGCGTGTCGATATCGAGGTCGTCGAAGATGGTCTCGACGTCGGGCCCGTGGTGGGACGGAATCGTGACCGGGTTCGGCAGAATGTCGTTGATCGGACCCCGGGAGGTCTGGCCCGGATCGCCGCCGCGACGAACGAGCGTGGCGCGGACTTTCTCGACGCCGTAGGCCTCGCGAAGCGGCGCGAGAACCCGCGAGAGCCCGGTCGTGTTACAGGAGACGACGCGGACGTGGTCGGCGCCGACGGCGTCCTCGAAGTTCGAACGAGCGTTGAAGCTGACGTCGACGAGGTCGGCGTCCTCGCCGCCCTGGTACAGTGCCGGGGTGTCGTACTCCTCGTACAGTTCCTTGTTCTGTGCACCGATGCCGGAGGGCGTGGCGTCGACGACGATATCCGCGTCCTCAACCAGTTCTTCGACGGGGCCGGCGATCTCGAGGCCGGCGTCCCCGAACTGGTCGGCGCGTTCTTCGACGGCGGCGTAGAGCGGGAACCCCTTTTCGATGGCCGTCTCGGCTTCGAAGTTCGGTCGCGTCTTGGCGACGCCGAGGACTTCCATGTCGGGCTGTTCCCGGACGGCGTCTGCGACGCGTTTGCCGATCGTTCCGTAGCCGTTGATCGCGACCTGTATCATATACTCGAGAATCCACTATCGAGTGGGATAACCGTTTCGAGGATTCGCGGTCGATTGTAACTCGGAAACGAGTTTGAGATACTCTCACGACCGTACAGCCGGTTGTCGGGTCCGTCCCCGATCACACTATTGAGCCAGACCGTGTTGGACTTTATATGTGAATACGAGCGAACACACCGACATGGTAGCGGTCGACTGGAAAACGGATCGACGCGCGGGTGTAACGTTCGTGACGGCGACCGTCTCAAATACGCGGACGACCCCGCAGACGATCCGGCTCGAGAGCCAACTCGACGGACCGACGTGGCCGCCACGACACGACGGCATCAGAGCACCCGAGTGGAGCGACGACATCTGGGAGGGAACCGTCGAATCGAACCGTTGCCGCGGCGTCGGGTTCGCGAGTCCGGCCCCGCCGACGGAGCCGCCACTCGAGGTTCTCGCGGTGTCGCGCGTCTCCGACGCAAGGACCGCGACGGCCGACGAGGTACTCGCCACACTGGACGGCTGGGCACCGACACCCGATATCCTCACTCCGGGACCGTGATCGTCGCAGTCGGCGGTGGCAAGGGCGGTGTCGGCAAATCGACCGTCTCGTTGAACCTCGCCGGGGAACTCGATGCCGTTGTCGTCGACGCCGATCTCGCGACGGCGGATCTCCCCCGAGGACGCGGTCCCGACCTGCACGATGTTCTCGCCGGACGGGCCGATCCGCTCGAGGCCGTGGAGTCGTTTGGGTCGGTTCGCGTGCTGTCGTGCGGGCGAACCCTCGCCGGTGCTCGCGCATCGAAACTCGCAGCACTCACCGACGTGGTCGATCGACTCGAACGGGAGTGCGGTCGGGTCGTCATCGACTGTCCGGCGGGGCTGGCACGCGATGTCGGCGTCCAGTTGCGGAGCGTCCACGTTGCGGTGTTGGTCACCACGCCGTCCGAATCGGCGTTCGTCGATGCGCTTCGGACTCGACGGGTCGCACTCGAGTTGGAAACGCCGATCGCGGCGATCGTTCTCAACCGGGCTCCAACCGACGTAACCGATCAGGTCGTGACTCGCGTCGAACGGGAACTCGGCGCTCCGACGTCGGTTATCGAGGAGCACGCTGCCGTCGACGACGCGATGGAACGGGGACGACCGGTCAGGGAGGTCCACTCCGACTGTGACGCGATCGACGGATTCGAATCGGTCGCCCGTTCGATCGAACGAGCCGAAAAGCGGCTCTCAGATCGTATCGGCGTTCTCTGATACTATCTATTCTCAGTCATTTCCGATGGACCGCAGGACGGCTTGCGGTCCCACCGGTACATCGGTACAGCAAACCGTATGAGTCCGATTTCTCGGGCACTGACCTTCGTCCAGCCGATACATCGATTCGCCACTCCCGTTTTTGTTGCCCCCAGGTTATCGTCCGTTCGCCCGATCGTCGTCCTCGCTCGCCACGATCTGCATTGGCCCTTCCTCGTCGAACACGAGTTCGATCGACTCCGTAAACGCGCAGTCGGGCCGGAATTTCGGGACGGACAGGTAGTGGTCGACGCCCGCTCCGTCCCCCGATTCGACCGTCCGGACGTCGAAGACGGCGTCTGTCGCGTGGATCGTCGCCGCTCGGTTTGCGGGCCGATCAGGGCCGCACAGACCGTGTAACAGAGCGATGCTGTTTGTCTCGACCATTCGGTCTTTGAGCTCGTTCAGGAACGAGACGTACGCGCTCCGGTCCCGTCGTTCCAGTCCGTTCACCGGATCGATGATGAGCGTCGCCCCCTCCGGTAACTTGTCGATAATCTCCGCGGCATCCGCAAGCACGGTCGTCCCGCTGACCTGCCGGATCGTCGGGTTCCCCGTCTCGACGGATGCGATCTCGAGCGCTCGCCGAACGTTGGCTGCGGAGCGCTGGGTCGAGAGATACAGCGTCCCGCGGGGCGCAGTCGTCTCGTAGAGCAGTTGTTCCGTCTGGCTGGCCGGCTCGGCGGTCAGCGCGACGACGGAGCCGGGCGCGAGTCCCCCGCCCAGCCGCCGATCGAGGGGGCCGATACCCGTCGCTAACAGGTCGTCGTCGTACGCCGGCGGCGTCCGGTTCGTCGCGTTTCGCGTCTGCAGGACCTCGACGATCTCCTCGTAGGCCGACGTGGTGGCGTCGTCGGTCAACGGCGACTCGGATTCGGCCTCCGGTATCAGGCCCAGTACCGGCACGTCGACCCACGACTCGACGGTCGACGGGACCGTCTCGCAGCCGTTGAGGACCGTGCCGAGCACTCGCACGCCGAGGCGGCGCGCCATCTCGACCGTCGTCTCGGCTGCGGTGAGGCTTCGATCACCGTCCGTCGTGACGACGATCACTCCGTCGGCTGCCGAGAGCGGCTCGACGACGTCCGGCCCCGCGCCGGAGGGACAGTCCACGAGCGTCTGTATCGCCCCTGTCTCGAGCGAGCCGAGGACCGCCTCGTAATCGAGTTTCTCGGCGGGCCCCGGCGCGGGCACGATGCCGGCGTCCGGCGTTCGCGGACTCGTCTGTGCGATCGATCGGATGCCGTTCTCGTCGGACAGCGCCGCGAGCGTCGGTTCGCGGTCGACGCCCCCGGAAACGTGTGCGTTCGGTAGCTGGCGATCCGCGTCGATCGCAACGGCTGGCGTTCCCGTTCTGGCGAACGCTTCTGCGAGTCCGAGCGTCGTTACCGTCTTTCCGCAGCCGCCTTTCGCACCGGCGATAGCGAGCATACCGGGTCTGGCGCGGCATCCTTTTTGAACCTATAGTAGCTACTGGAAGTCAGTGCACTTCCGATCGGACGAAAGCTGTGCGATTAGTGTGTAAACAGTTCCAGTTGTTACTATAGTCGCGGCCACCGTCGGCGGGCCGTCCGGACGGCTGGCGTCGCTGCGGCGTTCGGTCCGGAACGCGTCTCGAGCGCCCTGTTCACTCGAGTTCGCTCGTGCTTCGCCTTCAGAGTGCCATCTCGATGACGGTGACGGAAACGCCGTACAGGACCGTCGACGAGACGAGCGCACGGCCGATATGGTAGCCGAAGAGGGCTCGATCCACCCCGTACCGAAGGGCGATCGAGAGCGGAACCAGGACGAAACACAGTGTCACGAGGTAGACGCCGACGACGATGCCGAGCGATTCGGCGGGGAACGCGGCCGCATCGACGTCCGCCGTGTTGACCATGTCTTCGCTCGACATCATCGCGGCCATCGCGACCGTCGCGCCGGCCACCAGCGGCCCGAAGTACGCCGCCGTGTTGTCGAGCGTTCCCGTCACCTGTTCTAAACTCCGTTTCGTTTTGGCCTCAACCTCGTCGAGTTCCTCCAGGTGATCGGCCATCGAAACGATCGCTCGACCCGCCGGTTTGCCTTCGTCGGCGGCGATCGCGAGCAGGGCGGCCGTCCCGCGGGCTCGAGGGCTCGGGACGTCCCTGAGTGCGCCGTACTCGCCGAGAAACGCGGCTTCGACGCCCGCGTGAAGCCGTCGTTGGACGCCGGCCGCGTGCTCGAAAACCTCGCCCGTCTCGGCGGGGACCCGTTCGGCCGCGAGTTCGACCGCCGATTCGACGGATTCGCCCTCGGCGACCTGCCGACCGACGATGTAGAGCGCGTCGGTGAGGTGTTCCTCGATGTCGCGGACGTAGTTCCGCACTTTGAGGATCGGTTGGAAGACCGCGAGCAAGCCGACGCCGAGACCGAGCCCGAGTCCGATGACCGGGGCCAGATGGGCGGGACCGATTGTCGTCGTGATCGCGTACCCGCACAGGCCCGCAAGCACACCCCACAGTCCACGAAGCCGGAGCCGATCCGGGACGTCCGAATGATCGTGGCTGACTTTCGGCGGCGGGAACGCGACGGGACGTCGAACCAGCAACCAGAGGCTCGCAGCGACGAGTCCGGCGGGGAGGACGACGTTGTACAGCAGGACGATAATCCAGATGTTGACCGAGAAGCCGACCATCGGCACGGCGGGGACGAGCGCGATCAGCGCCAGCGGGATCATGATCCCGAAGGCGAACAGCGCGGTCGTCGGCGCTCGGATGGACGCGGTAAAGTCCGCCATCTGATTTCTGGTGCCGTTGAGCACGGCCGAGAGCGCCCGATCGAGCGTTCGCGCCCGTTCGCCGTCCGGGGCATCTTGGGCCGTCGCGAGCAGGTGTGACGACCGGCGCAACGCGGGGAACCACTCGGACCACTCCTCCGCGAATGACAGCAGCCCCGTGTCCGCAGTCCCCATCGAGCGATCGATGTGAGCGTTGAGGCTGGTCGCCAGCGGCCCTCGCCCGGTGTCGGCGGCAAACCGGACGGCGCTCTCGAGCGCCGGCTGGACCTGCATCCGTAATACGGCGCGGCCGATGAGATTCGGCGTGTCGCCGAGCGCCTCGGTTCGGCGAAGCGCCGCCTGGAGATGCGGCAGCGAGTGAATTGCGTGAATCGCTGCGACGGGCGTCACCAGCACGAAAAACAGAACGAACGCGAGCGGTGCCGAAGTAAGCAACAACGGTAACGGAAGCAGCGCGCCGACGATCCCTGCTCCGTAGCCCGCTCGAATAACCGTCTCGTCGTCGTGTGGCGAGTCGATAAACGAAAGCGAGTCGGCGAGGTCGCCGCTCCCGTCGACGTCGTAGGGGTAGAGGACCGCCAAATTTCGAATGAGCGTCGCCGGTAGCGTCATCCAGCGATCACTCTCTCCCCCGATCGGCGTACGCCGCGACTACTTCCCGCGGACTCGTCCGTCCGTCGGCGGCAAGCCTCGAGAGCAGTTCCCTACGCTCCGAAATCGACTGCCGGACCGATGCGTACTCCTCGGCCGGCCCGGTGAGTCGATCGACGATCCGGCTCTCTCCGCGGTCGATCCGTCCGGTCGAAACGGTGTGGCCGTCGTCGTCGAGGTCGTACAGCGGCTCGAACCAGATGTCCTCGCCGCTGGTAATGACCTCCTCGATTCTGGCAACGCGGCGGTCGCGGCCGCTCGACGTTCGGTACGCCTGGACGGTGACGACGAGGTCCGTCGCACCGAACGACGACGGCTCGACGTCGAGATCGGAGACGACACGCTCGTAGACTTCATCGGCCCCGTCGCCGTGAATCGTCCCGAGCACGGCGTTGGCATTCGCACCGACCCGCATCGCCTCGTAGAGGACCCGCGCTTCGTCGCCTCGAATCTCCCCGACGACGAGAGCTCCGTCGCCGAGCCGGAGCGCCGTCTTGAGGGCTTCGTCCGGCGAAATCTCGGGACCGTCGCCGGTTCCGGTCCGGAGCGCCTGCACGTCCCGGCTGACCGACTGCAGCGGGTCGACCGGGAGTTCGGGGGTGTCCTCGATCAGGACGGTCCGCGTATCCGGCGTCAGTTCGTACAGAAGGGTACCGAGGAGCGTCGTCTTCCCCGATCCGCGCGTTCCGGCGATCAGTCCGGCCGCGTTGCGTTCGATGGCGACCGAGAGAAACGCCGCGACCTCGGCCGGCATCGTACCGTTCGCGACGAGACCCGGAAGGGTAAACCGGTCGTCGGCCTCTTCGCGAAACGCGAACGCGACACCGTCCGCGACCGGATCAGTGACGCCTGCGACGCGGATGCCCGTTCCGTTCTCGAGGGTCGCCATCGCGTCGACCGTCGGATTTGCTCGAGAGAACGCTCTGCCGCTGGTTCGGCGGACCCGCGACGCCAACGCCCGCGCCCCGTCGGTCGTCAGGTGGACGTTCGTCGTCATCGACTCCCCGTCGACGACGACCCGGATCGGGTTCCGTGAGACCGGCGACGTTACGTAGACGTCCGTCACCCGTTCGTCGGCGAACAGGTCCTCGAGGACGCCGTAGCCACTGGTATGCTTCGAGAGCACCCTGGTCAGCAACGGATCCGCCGGCTCGTCGGTCGCGTACTCGATCGCATGCGAGGCCGCGCGGTCGCCCTCGACGGTCCCCTCCGCGATGGCCTCGTAGCCTTCGATGAGGCGGTTTCGTTCCGCGTCGGAGAGGTTCCCGTCGACAGCGTCGAGTGCGTACAACGGAACGTCGTCGGGCCGCTCGTAGATACGCGCCTCGCTGCCGGTATCGAGCGTTTCGACGTCCCGAAGCCGAGACCGGTCGTCGATCCGTCGATCCGCGAAAGAGTGTCCGATGGTGAGCCCGACGGTCGGCGTCAGAACCGATTCGTAGCTGTCGATCCCGGCCGCCGCAGTCGCGAGTCCGGATTCGACGCCGATGTCCGCGACCGGTCCGACCCGCGTCTCGAGTTCCGCAGCGACCTCGAGCGGATTGTGCGCGGCGGCCTCGGCGAGGGGTTCGTCGCGCTCGCCGAGCAGTTCGACGAATCGACCGGCCGCGCCGAGGAGCTCGACGCCCCGATCGTCGTACCGTCGTTCGATTCCGTTCGATCGGCTGCGGATGTCCGACACCTCGCGGTCGGTGAGCGCGTGGATGACGGTGTACCGACACGCGGACGCAGTCGCGAGTTCGCCATCGCAGTCGCTCGTGTCGATCACTACCAGGTCGTCTTCGGCGGAAAGACTGCACGTACATGCCTGCGCCGAGTCGCTATCGCCGAGCAGACGACCGAACCCGAGACCCTCGAGGACCGGGCGAAGGGCGTTTGCGATTCCATCCTGTGCCATGGCGGCACTGGCCGCGCGTTCCGATTTAAATTCAGACATGGCGTGCGATGAGTCTCGGCTCGCCGTGTTCGTCCTCGAGCAGGACGAGTGCGAGGCGTTGGTCTCCGGACCCGCCCATTTCGGTCGTCTCGTTTCCGTCGGGATCGTTCCAGACGATTCTTTCGTCGATGACCGCTTCTCGAGTCGCGCCGTCCTCGAGGACGTACCTCGCGTGCGTGTAGCTCCCGTTTTCGTGCGGAACCAGTTCGAAATGGTCCACCCCTGCAGTCGTCAGCGTACTCCGCGGGAGCGATACCGTGACGATTCGCTGCGGGTCGGGATGGCCGTCGGGAGTCACCTCCTCGGTTTCGATCAGCGCTGTCGCTTCGTCGTCGATCGACGAGAGGCTCGTGTCGACCTGGCGCTCAGTGTTTACCGTCGCTCCCCGGTCGATGGCGGGTACCGCGAGTACGATAAGTGCGACCGTCAGCAACGCTGCGAGTACGTACCGAATCACGGGAGTCTGGTTCGAAGTGACGCGAGCAGCGTACCCGAGTCGTCGTCAGCGTCGGTCGACGGGTCCTGATCGTTCGATTCTCCGTTATCGGTTGGCTGACGGTCAGCAACTGCGTCGTCCGAACCGGCCACTCGTCGTTCGATCGCCCGCTGGATGGTCAGTCCACCGGATGCAGCTTCGTCTGCGTTGCTGGCTTCGGTGGTGTCACTGACATCGGCGTTCGTACCGTCTCCGGTATCGGCTACTGTGCCGCAGTCGACTTCTGCTCGTCCTCCATGGCCCGGTGGATCGAGAAGCGCTTCGGCGGTCGCTTCGATGTCTCCGGGCTCTTCGAACGGGGTGTCGGCCCCGGCCGTCGTCGCCACGGGTCCCGTCGAATCGTTCGTACTCGTCCCTGACGCGTGGCCCGATCCGTCGGTCTGATCGCCGACACCAGTGCTGTTGGCTGCCGATATTTCCATCTCCGTACGGGCGCTAGTGGCGTCGCCGACCACTCGTCCGTCCGCCACCGGTCCCTTCGCGAGTGACCGCTCGAGTTCGTCGATCCGATTCTCGAGTCGATCGACGGCGGCGATGGCCGCGTCGGCCTGGCGCTCGACGCCTTCGTTGACGGTCTCGACGTTTCCGACGAGGCCGCCGATCGCATCGACGGTTCCCGCCAACTCTGCGAGCCGCCGCTCGTGTTCGTCGAGCCTATCCTCGAGGTGCTCGACGTCCTCGGCGAGCGTCGCGAGATCGGCGAGCCGGTCGAGTTCGGCGTCGCCGTCGACGACCGCACGCTCGACTGCGGCGAGTCGCTGGTCGATCCGCTCGATATCGCTCATATCGTCGTTGGCCGCCCTATTGTATTTAAACGTCAGCCGCGATCGGAACCGTTCGAATCGCGGAGGGCGGTCGCGTCGTCGGGTTTGTCGTCCACAATGACGTCGCTTGCCCGCGGACTGTCACCGCCGTGTGGCGTGTCGCGGGGACGGACCTGCGCCGAGTGGATCGTTTCCGTCGCGTCGTCGATGATGAGGACCTCTCCGGGGTCGTCCGGCAACCGGTCTGCATCCGACAGCGAGACGTTCATGTACGTCGGCTGGGCGTCCTGTAGTGCGTCGAGATCCGCCTGGGAGGTCAGCCGGTGGGAGAGCAGGACGTCCGACTGAGAGATACCGACCGACGGGACGGCACTCGGCCGTTGGGTCGCCGAGACGAGGCTCACACCGGGCGCGCGTCCGCGAGTCAGGATGGTCCGAAGAGCCGGCTCCGCCACGCCGTCGAAAAACGTGTGGGCCTCGTCGAGGAGTAACCACGGGAGCCGATCGATCGCGTCGGTCACGCGTGCGCGGTACAGCGCTTCCGCGACGCCCCGACAGACGGCGTTCATCGGCGCCGACTCGAGCCCGGAGACGTCGATGATCGTCACCTCGGAACTGCCGAGATCGGTAGCGTCGAGGCCGTCGGGGTCGAAGACGGCCCACGCGTCGGCGAGCCGAAGGTGGTTGGCCGCCGCTCGCTTGTCGGCGACCGGCGCGTCGGTGGCCTCGATGTGATCTGCCATCGACTCGAGCGTCGACGTTTCCTGTGCGGCCTGCCAGACGAGCCCGCCCGGACCGCTCTCGGGCGAGAGACCGAGTAGTGCACACCACGAGCGGGGATCGAGCGCGGTCGGCGCGACGGTCGGTTTCTCGACGACCGTCGCGGGGACGCCCTCGCCCGGCGTCGACGCCGCGAGTGTATCGAAGACGCCCATCGGATCGATAATCACCGGCGTAACACCCCGCGCTCGAGCGAGTCCCTCCGCGAGCACGCCCATGGTGTAGGACTTTCCGTAGCCGCGCTTGCCGACGATCAACATCGCGTGTGGGCCGTCGAAGTCGAGGTGAAGCGTCGCTCCCTTGCTCCCGTCTCGAGCCCGGTAGGCTCCGAGGTGCCCGACGGGGCCGGCCTCGAGGTCGTCGCCGCGTCCGATTACGAAGCTCACGCCGAAACCGTGGCTCGGCTTCCGGTTTGAATCCCCGGTCTATCATTTAAGTAGGAAGGCGAGCCCAAGCGGGGACATGCTTCCGAACAGATTGCTGTCGGATGATGCCGACAGGTCTGATGGACTCGAACGATCGACGCGATTCCGATCGTCGTTCGCTCGAGACGATCGTGCAATCGAAGGACTCCCGATCCGACTCGTGATCGCGCTGGTCGTCGGTGTGGCGGCGCTCGCGTTGATGTTGAATATGCTCGGAACGATTGGATCTGTTGGCGATACTGAGGTAACTATTGACATTCCTGATTCGGATGATCAGATGATTGAAAAGGGATTCTCAGGCGACATTGAGGTTGAAGTCATCGATGAAAACGGCGGAACTGTTGAAGATGCGACTGTGATTGTCACAGCTGGTTCAGCACAACTATCTGAACCTGTTGATGCAGCGACTAATGACAATTCGAATATTGTAGAAATCACTTTTGACAGTGAGCCAGATCTCCGTGCTGATCAAGATATAGGGACATTGGAAATCGACGTGATTCCCCCGGCAGATAGTAATTATATTGACGAACAGCCAAATCCTGAAATTCGGGTTGCCGACACTACCTAATATAAAACCAATGCTTAAAATGAAGAACACAAGGCCGATTTGGATCACTCTGACGGTCGTATTAACGCTGACCATCATTTTTGCGGCCTCTGCCGCAGCTGATGAATCTACTCTTGACGGTATGGACGGAGATGGGTCAGAGGAGAACCCGTATGTGATCTCTGACTCTGAGGAGTTGCAGGCGATGAATGCGGACTATGATGCACACTACGTCCTTGGAACTGACATTGATGCGAGTGAGACTGAGACGTGGAACGCAGGTGCCGGTTTCGAGCCAATTGGAGGAGTGAATCGAGGATACGTCGCGTCAGATCCGTTTGCCGGATCATTGGATGGGCAAGGTCACACAATTGAGGGACTCTCGATTGATCGACCAAATGAAGGGTATATCGCACTTTTCAGTAGCCTTCAGGGTACTGTTGAGGATCTTTCCCTCGAGAATACAGAAGTTCGAGGCGAAAGTGCTGCGGCAGTAGTTGGCCGTTTAGAGGGGGGCTATGTTTCCTCTGTATACGCAGGTGGGACAGTTGAGGGTGACCGAGAAGCGGCAGGATTAGTCGCAAGCAGCGGTAGAGATGCTGGCGATACGTTGGATCGATCTGGTTCTACCGTCGATGTTACAGGAGGGCAGTATCATGCTGGAGGCCTGGTTGGTTTTGCTGGCGGTATTCAGATTACCAATTCGTACACAACGGGTGATGTTGCTGGTGATTCTGGGGAGACTGGCGGAATCTCTGGGAACTTGCTTAGGTTTTCTACGATTCGCAATTCATACGCGACCGGCGATGCTATAGATCAAGACGATGAAGGCTATCTCGGCGGTCTAACTGGACTGAATTCAGGTCCGGTTACCGATTCGTATTCTACAGGTGACGTTTCTGGAGGAGACTCAACAGACGGGCTCGCATGGGATGACGATGGTAGCGTGACTGATGGCTACTGGAACAGTCAACTAAGTAGTTATCCAGAGGGCGAGGGGACAGCATTGCGAACTAATGAAATGACGGGTTCGGATGCCAAAGCAAATATGGCGGGGTTGGACTTCGACAACTTCTGGACACTCACAGACGACTACCCAGTCCTCGAGTGGCAAGTCCAAGACGTTTCCATTTCCCTGGACGACTCGACAGTCGGCCAAGGCCAGCAGACAGCTGCCACCGTGACACTCTCCTTAGACGACGGCTCGACGGTCACCGCCTCTGAAGTCGCCGACTACGACGCTGGCGGTATCGCCGATATCGATACCGGTGTCGTCGACACTAGCGAGCAAGGCACAACCGAGATCACCGCAACGGTCGCCGGCGAGAGCGACAGTACCGAACTCGAGGTCGTCGAGCCGCCGAACATCGAACTCGAGGACGCCAACGTCGACGCCAGCGCCGTCGTCGAAGACGGCCCGCTGACTGCCACGGCCACCTACGAGAACGACGGCGGACCGGGCAGCGACACCGTCGAGCTAACCGCAGACGGCGAGGTCGTCGACACGCAGTCGGTCTCGCTCGAGGCCGACGATACGACCGACGTCGACTTCGAATGGACGCCCGACGGAGCCGTCGGCGATGAGTACGACGTCGCGGTCGACGGAACCGATCTCGGTTCGATCACCGTTGTCGAGCCCGGCACGGTTTCGCTCGAGAGTGTCTCGTTCCCCGAACAAGTCGGCTCCAGCGCTCCCTACGAGTTCACGGTCGACCTCGAGAACGCGGCCGACGAGACGGTGATCGACACGGTTGCGTACGAACTCGACGGCGACCGCACCACCACTGAACCCGTCGCCGTCGATCCCGACGGTTCGACGGCAGTCCTCTCCGACGAGACCGACGTCGATATCGGGCTCACCATCGCGCACGCGGTGACGGTCGACAGCGAGACCCTCGAGGGGACGAGCCACGTCACCGACCCACCCGAGTTCGACATTACTGCCGTCGAAACGCCCGACACCGTCGAACCCGACGAGGAGTTCGACCTCTCGGTGATGGTCGAGAACACCGGTGGCGTCGAGGGCACGCAGTCGGTCGTCGTCTCGGACGACGACGGGCGAGTTGTGACTGACGCCCTCACGCTCGAGGCCGGTGAAAGCGAATCGCTCTCGCTGTCGGTGAGCGAAACAGCGTCCGGCGAGTCCGAGTACACCGTCGAGACCGACACCGACGAGGCGTCCGCGTCGGTCGCGGTGTCGGAAGCGGACGCTGATTCAGATGATTCGGATAGCGTGTCCGGATTTGGCGCGGTCATCGCGGCTGCTTCCCTCGCGATTGCGGCGGCTCTCGGACCGCTTCGACGGCGGACGTAGAACCGGTTGGAACGGACTGCACGGAGAAATCCACGACACACATGAATTCGACACTTCCGATCGTTATTGCGCCGGTCGAGATTCTCACGGGCGTATCGATCGCGCTTCTGTTCGGTATCGCCGTCGCGGCATTCGTCGGTGCGATCAGTTTTGGGGCTGCGTATTTCGCGACCGAACGAATTCCGAGCATCGCCGGTGGACTACTCACTGTATTGCTCACCATCACTACGCTGTACGTGTCCGACATCGCCGACGCGAGTACGGTCCAGCCCGGACTCGTGCTCGGGCTTGGGTCCGTCGGCGTGCTCGGACTGTACGCGACGAGTCGGGGACGACAGCTCGCTGCCGATCTGCCGCGGGCCACCGCTGGCTCGGTTGAACGAACGCAACCGCTCGCGGCGGATGCAATCGACGCGGTCGACGCGATGGGGCAGGTAACGATTCGATCGAGCGGCGGCGTCCGCGAGTTCGACGGCTATCCGCCGCTCGGTCCGGGGCTCCGGAAAACGCTCGAGAACGGTGCCTGGCGACTCCCGGCGGACCTACCGCTTTCGGCGCTCGAGACGCGCCTCGGGGATCGGCTGCGAACGAGCTACGATCTCGAGGCGGTGTCGGTCGCCATCGACGGACGCGGCCGAGCGTCGATCACCGCGGCTCCGCCCGCAAGCGGCGTCGCAACGCAAGTTCCCGACGGGTGGCGCGCCGTTTCGACTCGAGCGCTACTCCCCGCGGGACTGGCACCGGGCGACGCCGTCCTCGTGAGTGGCGATTCGATGACCGTCTCCGGAACGGTGCTCAGTGCTACTGTGGACGCGTTCGCGGCCGACGGTGTTCGACCACCGACACCGGAATCCGCTTCCGACGGATTTCAGGGCGACGGCGGCACCAGCAGTGCGGATTCTGGACACAGCGCAGACGCCGTGGCGGTCGGTGGCGAGGGTTGCGTGACTGTCGCCGTTCCGACGACCGACGCGGAGACGCTCCTGGACGCTGATCGGGTTCGAGTCGTCGTCACCTCACGGGGGACGACCCGCGTCTTCGATGCGCTCTCGCTGCTCGAACGCAGCAAGGCGGTGATTCGGCGGATGACGCTGACCGAGTCGGTACTCGACGCGATACGCGGCGAGAGCGACCTTACGGCGTTCGCGGTCAGACGTCCCGGGGTGAGTGGTATCGACTCGACTCGCGGTCACGAGTGGCAGTTCGAGCCCGAACCGGACGCGCTCGCGATCGGGATGGAGGCGTTTGTCATCGGTGACGGTGCGATGGCGTTCGGGGACGGACCGAGCAACGGATCCAACCCCACTCTTGAGGTGAGTTACTGAGATGTTGAGTACGCTCGCGGCGATAGGGACGACGCTCGAGTGGACGCGAACGGCACTGCTGGGGATCCTCGGATACGGGCTCCTTGCTGGCGTCGGCGCGCTCGCACTGGCCTTCGCCTATCGCGCCTCGACCGTCCGCCAGCTGCCGGCCGGCCCGGCCGCCCTCGCCGGCCTCGCGTTGCCTACGGGCGCGCTCGCGATCGAGGCGGTTCGCCACGGCCGGGTGATCGCAGACTCGCCGTTGGGACACTATACGACGGGCAGCTACCTCCTCGGGATGATGGTCGTCGGTACCGCCGTTGCCGCCGTCGGCCACCGCCTCGGGGATCACCTCGCGTGCGGCGCCTACGGGATCACGCCGATCGATGCTCGCGGTCCCGTTGCGGATCTCGTCGAATCGGCGGGACTGAGCGCGACGGTACCCCTGCCCGATTCGATCGACGACGCGGAAGGCTACCCGCCCGTTGACGAGGCCGTCAAACGAGAGCTCGAGAGTCGTGAACTTCGATTCCCGGGCGGTCTCTCGATCTCGGAACGCCGTACCAGACTGGACCGCCGCCTCGAGGCCGACTACGATGTCGGCTACGCTCGCGCTGAACTCGGCGAAGACGGCAGCGTGACTGCGCTCGCTCTCGGCGATCGCCGGACTGGTCTCAGTCCCACGCTTGGTCCCGATCGGGTTGCCGTCGCGGTCGCCGGTGACCGCTCGGCGCAGGCGAGTACCGGCGATCCGGTCACCGTTTGGACGGCCGACGGCGACTCGAGTCGCCTCGTCGCGACGGGGATACTTCGGTCGAGTGCTGGCTCGGTCACGACGCTGGTCGTCGACGCCGATGACGCGGACGCGTTCGAACCCGGGAGTCGATACCGGCTTACGATTCGACCCGAGACACCGAGCGGTGCCGACGGGCTCTGCGCGGCGATTCGAACTGCGGACGAGACGGTCGCGTCGATCACTGTCGAGGACGGAGGCTCACTCGAGGGCGAGTTCGCCGGCTGGGTTCCCGGAACCGTCCTCGTCATCGACCGTGCCGGCGAGGTGATCCCCTTGCCGGCGGAGAACGAACCGTTAGCGGCCGGTGACACGATCTACGTCTTCGGGACGCCCGGTGATCTCGAGACTTTCGAGACGCTAGATGTGGGCGGTGGTTCACCGGGCGCGGACGACGGGGTCGATGCGGAGATGGCTACTCGTCGTCCGCAGTCGCCAGGATCTGCTGCTGATCGATCGTCCGACCGCTGAACGGGAGCCGGGTCTGTAGCCACTCGACCGGCGGCCAATCGTTCATCTGCTCGGCGACGATCGGAACGACGAGGACGGCGGCGGTCACGGCCGCATAGCCGACGATCTCGATACCGGCGAGAAGCGCGTGATTCGGCCAGAAGGCGGACACGGCGCGAAGCGCGAGAATCACCGGGAGACAGAGATAGGCCAACAGCAAGATTGCGGCTCCGCGCGGCTTCGCCGATCGAGATTTAACGTACTGCCAGGCGACGGCCGCGCCGAGTGCTGCACCGATCGTTAGCGTGGTGAACTCCCGCGAACCGAGGGCGAACGCGACGATCGCGATGGCACCTGCAGTAGCGAAGATGGCAGCAGGTGTGGCGGTCTCACCGTAGACGACGAGTCCGACGAAGAGCAGTCCGATGCCGACGCCGACCACGACGTCACCGACGAAGTGAACGCCGATAACGACCCGTGACACTGCGATGACGGTAATGATCATTGCGGCGACGACGTACCGCTGCAACCGCGTTCCGGTGTCGGCGACGGCTGCGAGCGCAGCGTAGAACGCTGCTGCCCCCATCGCGTGTGCGCTCGGGAAACTGTATCCGCCGTAGTCGCCTGCCAGTTCGGGACGCGGTCGGAGAAAGATCCCTTTCATCCCGGCGCTGATCGCGAGTGCACCGAGTCCGATCGCGATCACGAGCGCCCGTTGCTCGCGACGGGATTCGGCACCGAACCAGTACAGCAACGTCGCGAAGACGATCAGCACTGCTCCATCTCCGAGGTGCGTGACGTACTCGAAGAACGTAATTACGGCGGGAGGGAGGCCCTCTCTGATCGCCTCGTTCGTCGATTCGTCGAAGAAAATATCGTTGACCGTCGACGTGGTCATCGTCCCTGTAGAGAGATGGCTGCCGACACTAAAACGGTACCGCAGTCGTTTTCGGAACGAGCAATAGCAACAACTTTCGGGCTCTCACCCACACACTCCCGTATGTCCGAGCTTCGAGCTGCTGCCGAAACGGCCGTTCGTCAGTGTCTGGCCCTCGAGGAGGCCGAGTCCTGTGCGATCGTCACTGACGACAAGCGGGAGCCCATCGGCGATGTGCTGTACGAGGTCGCCAGCGAGATCACCGACGATGCGGTCATCGTCCGTTACCCGCCCGGTGCGACCCACGGGAGCGAGCCGCCCGCACCCGTCGCAGCGGCGATGGCCGGTGCGGACGTCGTCCTCGCGCCGACGACGAAGAGCCTGAGTCACACGCGGGCCCGCACCGAGGCCAACGAGGCCGGGGCTCGGGTCGCGACGCTGCCGGGGATTACCGAGGACGTCTTCACCGCGGGGCTTGACGCCGATTACGAGTCGATCGCGGCCCACTGCGAGGACGTCGTCGAACAGGTCGCCGGTGCCGACGAGGTTCGGGTCACAACCCCTGCCGGGACGGACATCACGTTCGGCATCGGCGACCGGGAGTGGCTCTCGGACACCGGGATCGTCCACGACGCCGGTGTCATGTCCAACCTGCCGGCCGGCGAGGTGTTCGTTAGCCCCGAAACCGCGACGGGCACCTTCGTCGTCGACGGCACGATGCGTCCCCACGGGCTACTCGAGGACGGTCACGAACTCACGTTCGAGGTCGAAGACGGGTTCGTCACGCAGATCTCGGACGAGGAGATCCGCGAGACGGTCGAAGGCGCGGCCGAGGAGGTCGGCGACGCGGCGTACAACCTCTCCGAACTGGGAATCGGGACGAACGTGGCCGTCACCGAACTCGTCGGCTCCGTGTTGCTGGACGAAAAAGCGGGCGGGACGGTCCACATCGCCATCGGAGACAACGCCGGAATCGGCGGGGAGACGGAAGCGCCAATCCACCTCGACGGGATTCTGCGGGAGCCGACGGTGTCTGCGGACGGGACGGAAGTGAAACTTCCGCGAGCGGAGTGAGCAACGCGAGCCGCGCGAGCCGTAAACACGGAAATGGACGAGACTGACGATACCCGCGAAGTAGCCCGGAGCGACTCGGTCGAGGCTGAGTGCGAGACCGGAGATGCAAATATCGACCCCGCCGACGCCTTCGCCGCGCTCGGCAATTCGACTCGCGTCGAGATTCTGCAGGCGTTTCTCGAGCGGTATCTGGCGAACCCGGAGGAGACGACCGTGCAGTTCTCCACGCTTCGGAAGGCGACCGGGATCAGGGATTCCGGGCAGTTTCGCTACCACCTCGAGCAGCTTCGAGGGATGTTCGTCGAGAAGTGCGAGGATGGCTATCGACTGACCTACGCCGGCTCGAACGTCATCAACGCGATCATCGCCGGCACCTATACCGGCCGGAAGCGACTCGGACCGGTCACCCTCGACAGCACCTGCAGCCGCTGTGGAACGGGTGCTCGCGCGAGCTACCGGGACGGCGTCCTCGAGGTCGCGTGCGAGAACGATCACCTGCTGTTCTTCTGGACGGTCCCGCCGAACGCGGCCGCCAGCGGCTCGATCGAGGAACTGGTCGAACTGACGACGACGCTCGCCTTCCAGTCGTACGAACTGGTGGCCGGCGGAACCTGCTCGGCGTGTTACTCCGCGGTCGAGCCGGGGATCCGTCTCGTCGAAACCGACGGGGCCGAACGGTCGGCCCGATTCAGCGCCTACTGTGACTCCTGTGCCGCCAGTTGGGACGCACCGGCCGGCTTTGTCCTGCTCACACATCCCGAAATCGAGTCGTTGTACTATCGACGAGGGCGCCCGATCAGTACCCGGTACTGGTGGGAACTCGAGGTCGTCGATCGGGTCGACCAGGTCACGGTGCTCGAGGAGGGGCCGCTCCGCGTTCGGCTGTCGGTTTCGATCGACGACGTACGGGTTCGGGCGACGATCGACGAGTCGGCTCGCGTCGTTGATCTCGATCTCGATCCCGACCTCGAGTCCCGGTCGGAGACGGACCGCTCCCAGTCGCAGACGTAACAGATTGACTATAGAAATCTTCTTCGCCAAACCTTGATCCCCCTGTACCCGCATTCGAGTCAGTATGACAGTTCACCATCCGATCGATCCGGACGTGGAACCCGAACCAGGTCGGCTGGCCGCGATTCGAAGCTCGTTTCCCGATCCGATGTACGTCTTCTTGCTCGGCTTTCTCTCGATTCCCGGCTACCTGTTCGAGCGCTTCGCCTCGCTCCAGCTCTTCGCGCTGTTCTTCCTCGCCGGGCTGTGGCCGCTCGTCGTCGGTCTCGCCACCACGCTGTTCGGAATGGTGACGGGCAACGGGACGGACGAGACCGACACGCCGGAGCCGACGGACTGGATCGATATGGGCGATCGGGCGACCAACGCCCGCGCGCTCGCGTCGATGTTGCTCCTGCAATTCCAGCCGATTCTCCTGCTAACGGGGATCTTACAGATGGTCGGTCACATCCCGATCCTCGCACGCCACCGCGGACGACTCCCCTCGCCGGCGACCTACGAGAGCGACGTCGACTACCGACTTCCGCTCGAGGGGTCCTGGACCGTCGTCAACGGTAGTCCGGATCGCGAGTACTCCCACTCGTGGGGGATACTCACCCAACGGTACGCCTACGACTTCGTCATCACCGACGACGACGGGCGAACTCACGAGGGCGAGCGCAGCCTGCCCGAAGACTACTACTGCTTCGGCGAACCGATCCTCGCACCCGCGGACGGCGTCGTCGTGAGCGTTCGGAACGACCACCGCGACTATCACCGAACCGACGGCCGAATGGACCCCTTCCAGCGGAGCATTCTGGGCAACAACGTGATACTCAGACACGCCGACGACGAGTACAGTGTGCTGGCTCATCTCGAGCGAGGCAGCGTCGCCGTCGACCCGGGCGACCGAGTCGAACGCGGCCAGCGGATCGCCCGCTGTGGCAACTCCGGAAACACGACGGAACCCCACCTTCACTTCCACGTTCAGGATCACCCGAACTTCTTCCTCGGGGCGGGGCTGCCGATCCGATTTGCAGACGTCGGCACCGACCATCCGCGGACTGAGACGGAATCCCACGACGCGGCGTACGTGCACGCAGGACAGCGAGTGAGGCCGGTCAACGGTACTGTTGCCGAGTAGGCCACGACCGGCCCACCGTGTCAATTCTCCTCTCCGGCTCCCGCTCACGACGCTCCGCTCGGTGCGGACCGCTCGAGGACGGTTCCGTTCGATCTCGGGACCAAGTTCAATCGGCTTTTAGGCACGTAGCGTCTAGACCGCGTTATGAACGATATTCCGGACCGGGTCCCAACGCCCTGTCCGTCCTGTTCGTCGGACCTCGAGACGGTCCACGAAGTCCTGACGGTGACGGAAGGCGGCGGGACCGTAACGGTTCGTTGTAGCGAGTGCAGCCACGTCCACAAGATTCAACCGGAACGAGAGCGCGAGGTAACCCTCGACGTCGTCGTCTCACAGGAAGGCGAGTCGTTCACGGCGAACGTGACGACGCCGGAAGGCGAGACCATCGAGACCGGCGACGAGTTCATTCTCGAGACGGACGAGGTCCTGTCGACGGTTCGGGTTACGAGCCTCGAACTCGACGGCCAGAAGCGCAGAGAAGCGGCCGACGTCGACGATATCGAAACCGTCTGGACCCGCGAGGTCGACAACGTCGCGGTCAACGTCACCGTCCACCCGCAAGACGGCTCGCGAAACGACAGCCGGAGCATCACGGTTCACGTTCCCGGCGACTACGAGTTCGAGGTCGGTTCGACCGAGGAGTTCGGCGACGACGAGTTCGAAATCGACGCCTTCGTCGTGCGCAAGGACGCCTCCGGCTACCGTCGGGACCGCTATGAAGAACCCGGCGATACGGTCCTCGCGAAGGACACGAAACGCGTCTACGCCTACGACGAGCAGTCCAGCGCCTGGTCGGCCTGGTAGTCGACTCGGTTCCGATTCGACGGATTCTCGAGGGAGCGTCCGGCGCTCTAATTTTGAACGGTCGTTCGCGTTTGCAGGGCATTCACATGGTGCCCCACAGCCTATTGTCAGCGAGCGAATAGACTCGAGCATGTTCGATCGATTCACCTCTGATTCCGACGGCGCTACCGACGACGACTACGAGTCCGCTCGCAAGCGAATGGTCCAGACCGTCGCTTCACGGGTTGCCGACGATCGGGTGCTCGAGGCGCTCGCGTCCGTCCCGCGCCACGCTTTCGTCCCGCCGGACCGTCGAAACAGCGCCTACGCGGACCGGCCACTGCCGATCGGTGACGGCCAGACGATCAGCGCGCCGCACATGGTCGCAATCATAGCCGACAAACTCGACGTAGCGCCCGGTGACGACGTCCTCGAGATCGGCACCGGGTGCGGGTATCACGCCGCAGTCACGGCCGAAATGGTCGGCTCGGAGCACGTCTACAGCGTCGAGTACAGCGACGAACTCGCCGCCGAAGCTCGCGATCAACTCACACGGGCGGGGTACGACGAGGTGTCGATCCGAATCGGCGACGGTCGCGACGGCTGGTCCGAGTACGCACCGTACGACGCGGCCTACTTCACGTGTGCCACACCCGAGTTTCCTGATCCGGTCGTCGACCAGCTCCGGCCCGGCGGCCGACTGCTCGCACCCATCGGCTCCGGCTTCCAGACGCTCGTCGAAGCCACGAAACGCGAGGACGGAACGCTCGAGCGCGAGGAACACGGCGGGGTTCGGTTCGTCGAGATGCGCGGCTAGCTCGGAGACGGGAGACCAACGATCGGAGACCGGAGACCGAAGGCCGGAGACTGGCGGACACGACCGGGAACTGATCAGTCGGCACTCGAGACACGGGACTCGCCGTAGTATATACGAGTCCCCCATCGACGCATCGACCCAGCGTAACCCGCAGATAGCAGTCGAATTCGCGACCCCAGACCGGGTGGCGCAAGCGCGTCATTGATAACCACCGCAGCGATATCTCGACTATGGACCCCGCGGTACTGCGAGAAGATATGGTCGACGGCCTCGAGTCCGCCGCCAAGGACGTCCTACAGGACGAGACCGTCGCCGTCGCGATGCGGGACGTTCCCCGACACGAATTCTTCGAGGACGACCGATCCGCCTACGCCGATCGCGATCACGACGCCCTCGGCACGCGCGTGCTCGCCCCGAGTACGGTCGCTCGCTTGCTGCAGGCGCTGTCGCTCGAGGGCGACGAAGCGGTGCTGATCGTCGGTGCCGGCGTCGGGTATACGGCCGCCGTAGTCGCGGAAGTCGTCGGCGAAACGAACGTCCACGCCGTCGATATCTCCCGACCGCTCGTCGTCGAAGCCCGACAAAACCTCGCTCGAGCGGGGTACGAGGGCGTGCTCGTCGACCGGCGTGACGGCGCGAACGGGCTGCCCGAGTACGCGCCGTTCGACCGCATCCTGCTCGAGGCCGCCGCCGTCGATCCCCCGCGGGCGCTGCTCGATCAACTGACTCAGCGCGGTCGACTCGTCTTTCCCTGCGGAACCCAGCAACAGCGACTCGAGGCGGTCAACGCCGACGGCGAGCGAACGGAGTTCGACGCCGTCACGTTCGATCCGCTGCTGGTCGAGGGAGAACAGTCGGGTGCCGTCGAACGCAACCGGATGACCCGCGAGGATCGCGAACACGCGATGCGCCGCGCCGAATCGCGACGCGGCTGGGAACAGGACTGGATCGAGTGGGAGGAGTCGGTCGGCTCACGGTAACCCTGTCGTGTCCAGTAGCCGCGTCTCTGCCCGATCTCGATCGGGAGAGCTCTCGCTCACGGTGTAACACCGGCGAAAAGTGGGGGGTGGGGGATTGGGGGTGGCGACAGACTAACGCAGATCGCCATCTATGGGTACGGACTGATGGGGGTTAACTATGGTTTCTAATCAATTAGTGGCTGGTTGGCAGCAGTACTAATTATTTAGAAAATCACCGAAACGCGGATTCACACTCCAATAGCTACTCCACACTCGATGGTACAGCAGTCGACTCGAGGTAACGAAAAGCGGGAGTCGGATCGAAGAGACCGACGGAGTATCGCGGATCGCCAAGCATCGAGACGACTCATCGGTTGGGAAGGGAGCAATCTCCGGCTCGGCCCACTACTTCCTGGACTGTCCGTCGAACGCGAGCGTCACGAGCTTTCGCTCGGCTGCGCGCAAGTGATAATGGTAGGTCGGTGACGAGATGTCGAGCGCGTCCGCCAGATCCTCGCCCGTGCTCTCTCGTGGCCATTCGAAGAATCCGCTGTAATGTGCCGCCTGTAACGCCGCGAACTGCTTGCTGGTGAGTCGCTCCTCGAGGTGCGTATCGAGCTGTCGGGCCGACCGCGCACTGGTCGTTTCGCGCCGTGCCTCGAGTTCCGTCTCGGGATACCTCTCCCTGATCGCCTCGATTAACGACCGGGTCTCGACCCGCTGGGGCACCTCGAGGACGAGCGTCGACATCCCGTCTTGAGCCGTCGCGGTCCGCAACTGAACGTCGTAGGTCCGCAGGATATCCAAAAATGGTGACGAGGTTACCGTCACCTCGAACAGGATTTCGTCTTCGCCCTCGGAAACGACCGACAGCGTCTCGATCGACGCCCACTGGTCGAACGAGGCGAGGTCCGCCGTCGTCGGGGCGCTGACGAACATGACGACCTCATCGTCCCGGTCGATCACGCCCTCGATTGTGACCGCTCCGTCCACCCGATCGGCGAGCCGATTGAGCAGGAGTCGAGAGTCTTGACACGCGAGTTCGAGTTCGAGACGGCTGTCCGTCAACATCGCCCGCGTGCGTTCGACCGATCGGATCGCGTGGCCGATCGTCTCGCCGAGTTCGCCGAGTACCGCTCGCTCGCTGTCGCCGATCGAATCGGCTCCCGGTACGTGGACGAGCAAGACGCCGTATCGACGATCGTCGTCGGCGAGGGGGACGGCGAGGACGGTCTGATAGCCGTAGGTCAACGCCTCCTTTCGCCGGCGATCCCAGCCGTCGGCCTCGAGAACGTTCTGTACGACCTGCACGCGTTCGGTTTCGACCGTCTCCCTGACCAGTTCGATCTCGGGAGCGCGGTTTCCGTCCGCTCGAATCTGATCGATAAACGCCGCGTCGACGCCCGCCCAGGACGTCGGCTCCGGTGGGTCGTCGTCGCTCGCAGCGATCCAGGCGAAACAGTAGCGCTCGGTTTCGGCCAATCGCTCACACACCGTCGTCTCGATCTCCGTCCGCGTCGATGCCTGTGCGACGCCGTGGTTGATCTCGCGAACGATTTCGTTGGTGTGGTTCAGTCGTGTCAACTCCTCGTTTTGCTGGGTGAGCGTTCGGTCGTGCTCTCGAAGCAGTTGCTCGCGTTCAGCACGGTCGAGTGCCGCCTCCGTGTTCGCCGCCAGGATGTGTAGCAACTCGCTCATCGTCTCGTCGAAACCGTCGATGTCCTCCGTCCCTGCGACTAACACGCCGTGAGTGCCGAGCGGAACGATCAACTCGCTCCGACTCGGCGTTTTGCCGGCCGGTGTCTCGGACTCGCGTGTCACATCTTCGTAGTAGCTACTCTCGCCCTCCGAAAACACGTCCCAGACGAGTCCCTCGCCGTGCTCGAACTGCATCTCCGGATCGGCGAACTCCCGTGACTCTCGGGTCGATGCCGCGTGTTCGAGGATGCCCGCCGTCGGTTCGAACGTGTACGCTGCGGCGACGGAGACGTCGAGAATTTCGCCCGCCGTTTCGACCGCCGACTGGTAAATTTCGCGCTTCGTGCCCGCACGCATCAGATCTCGCGTCGTCTCGTGGAGGGTCGTCAACGTCCGCTCGTAGCGGCGCTCGCTCTCGCGCAGTTCCGTCTCGGTCCGGTACTGGGAAACTGCGTTCGTAATCTGGTTTGCAAGCAGCGCGTACTGCTCTTTCCCGGCCTCCTTCTGGAGATACTGGGTTACGCCCGCAGCGATTGCCTCGCTGGCGATCTCTTCGGACCCTCGTCCGGTAAAGAGGATAAACGGTAGATCCGGATCTACGTCGCGGACTCGCTCGAGCAGTTCGAGGCCGGTCATCGTCGGCATCTCGTAATCGCTTACGATACAGTCGATCTGGCGATTCTCGAGCGCCTCGAGAGCCTCCTCGGCCTTCGTTGCTGACTCGGCGACGATCGAGTCGCGTTCGCGCTCGAGCATCTCGCCGGCGAGGTTGGCAAACCCCGGTTCGTTATCCACGATGAGGACGGTGATCGGTTTCGTCATTGTAGCGGTGGCGGCAGTTGCTGTAGTCTTCTGATGGAATACGGAGTAGATACTAAATAATTAGTGTTTTCGAGTACCGGCTGCTTCCGGTCGTCACTGTCACGCGGGGCGTAACTAGGGTATCTCCCCGTCGAACTCGTATCGTTCCGCCCAGTTTATCGATGGGTGATCGATCTCGGATTCGAACCGGAGTTCCATCTTTTGCTCGGTCGCATCAGTTGTGTCGATCCAATAGAACGCACTGTTTTCCGGGTAATAGACCAGAAATGCGTCGATATCGCCGTGGTATGAACGTTCGTGATACGCTCCTCCTTTCGCCGTCTGAGAATGAGTATTAAACCGCATTGTCTCGTCTTTGTTGGACCAACCCGTCTTACACTGAACGCGATAGAGGTCACCATCGTCCTCCACGATAAGGTCGTAGCTATCGTTATCGCCGAACGGTATCGAGACGCTGTATCCACACTCGATTAGCGTCGAAAGCGCCTTCGACTCGGTTTCATCGCCCACATCCTTCGAATTGCGCACCCGACAGTTGGCGCTGTTATCCGATAAAAACCATCGGCGATGGTAGCCGCTGGAAGTCAGTGTACACCGGATCGCACGACGGGAGCGCGGTTTGAGGACGCGAGAACCGCGGAGACGCGAATAGCGCGGGATCAACGATCCCGCGAACCGTGCGAACGGCGGCACGCCGCCGTGAGCAGACGGGGAGTGGCCGACCCGTGAGCGAGTACGATAGGTGTATAAACAGTTCCAGTTGTTACTATAGCGAATCTTCGAACCTTCGTTTGATCCGCTCACGAGCGGGTATACGCTACGCGTCGCTTGAGGATATTGTTCGCGGAAGAAGACGCCCGAGGCGGGATTTGAACCCGCGTCACAACCGTGACAGGGTTGTATGATGGGCCACTACACCACCCGGGCAACCTGCAACTCTTCGTTTCCCCGTCGGAGTATTAAGGGTTTTGCTCTCTACCTGCTCTCATCGTTCAGTGACACGACCGTCACTCCGTCCCTACGTTTCGTGTTCGGAGGCCGTGATCGGACGTTCTCAGACCGTCCTTCTGGTACGATCTCACAGTAGGAAATCACCACGTTGGTTTGCCCGTAACTGAAATTGTCACTGCTATTTCGGTGATGCTCCAGTGCTTTGCATCTAATACTGTTGAACAGAACTACGTGAATCCGATCGTCTTGCTGGGGTCGTCACCGTGCCGACGACCCCGAATTCACGATCGGCGTCGTATTGACGTCTGTCCGACAGTATAACTGCGCTCTCGAGACGTAGCGTCGATAGAAACGCGAGGCGGGATTTGGACCCAGTAGCGATGTTCGCGGTAGAGACGTTCGGGGCCGCGGTCTCACTCCGTTCGACCGGTCCGGGCGTCCGACTCGTTGTTTTCGAATCCCTTGTTTTCGTTTGATTCGCTCACGATTGGGTATACGCCACGCGTCGCTCGAGGGTATTGTTCGCGGAAGAAGACGCCCGAGGCGGGATTTGAACCCGCGTCACAACCGTGACAGGGTTGTATGATGGGCCACTACACCACCCGGGCAACCTGCAACTCTTCGTTCCCCCGTCGGAGTATTAAGGCTTTCCAATTGACCCCCGTATGGTACGGTGAATCGGGCCACGAAATACGCTCGAGTCGCCGGGTTTCACCTCCGTATCTGTGCCACTTTATCGCATGCTCCACAAGGAATTTAACTGATACTGGGGTACTGTCGGATGTGATCGGTCCCTCCGGTCAGGTTCGCCCCCGGTCGGATAGCCGTGCTTCTGAGGCGAGTTAGAAACCGTTAAATGCGTCCCGCCGGTATCTGCCTGTAGTATCTCGTGACAGCCGCTTCTCTCCCGATAGCCGACACGCACACCAACCCTAACACATGGTAGACGTAAGCCAACACGAACTCGTTCCGGAGCACACCGTTCTCGAGGAGGAGGCCCTCGAGGAGGTGCTCTCCGAGTACGACATCGACCGCACAGACCTGCCGAAAATCAAGCGCAACGATTCCGCCCTGCCGGACGAGGCGGAGATCGGAGACGTCATCAAAATCGTTCGGAACTCACGGACAACCGATGAAGCGATCATCTATCGGCTCGTGGTGGAATAAATGTCAATAGAACTCAACCGAGACAAACGACGAGAGATTTCGCGCAATTACTTCTCGAAAGAGCGGATCGCCGAACACCACTACCGCTCGTTTAACGCCTTCCTCAACCGGGGGATGCAGGAGGTAGTCGACGAGAAAGAAACGATCGATACCGACATCGGTGACAAGGAGGGCGAGGAACCGGTCCACGTCGAACTGGGCGACGTTCGTGTCGTGACCCCACGCGTTCGGGAGGCAGACGGCTCCGAAGAACTGCTGTATCCACAGGAGGCTCGCCTGCGCAACATCACCTACTCCGCGCCGGTGTTCATGGAGCTCTCGATCGTCAAGGGCGAGGAAGGCGACGAGCGCGTCGTTGACTCGACCGAGACGAAGATCGGCCGGATGCCGATCATGGTCGGCTCCGACAAGTGTAACATTGCCGGCTTCTCCGATCAGGAACTCATCGAGATCGGCGAAGACCCTGCAGATCCGGGCGGCTACTTCATCGTCAACGGCTCCGAGCGGGTGCTGATGACCAGCGAGGACCTCGCACCCAACAAGATCCTCGCGGAGTACGACACCAAGTACGGCGACGAGATTCAGGTCGCAAAGACCTTCTCTCAGCGCCGTGGTTACCGCGCGCTCGTACTCTGTGAGCGGACCCGCGACGGCCTGCTCGAGGTCTCGTTCCCGTCGGTCTCGGGTTCGATCAACTTCGTCACGCTCGTGCGAGCACTCGGCCTCGAGAGCGACGAGGAGATCGTTCACAAGGTCTCGAACGACCCCGAGGTCGTCAAGTACATGCTCGAGAACCTCGAGGAAGCCGAGGTCCAGAGCGAAGAGGAGGCGATCGAGGAACTCGGAAAACGCGTCGCGTCGGGCCAGGGCAAGAACTACCAGCTCAAACGCGCCAACTACGTTATCGATCGCTACCTCCTGCCACACCTCCACGAGGACGGCGTCGAGGAGGAAGACGTCCGAATCAACAAGGCCCACTACCTCTGTCGGATGGCCGAGGCCTGTTTCGAACTCGCGCTCGGGCGACGCGAATCCGACGACAAGGACCACTACGCGAACAAGCGGCTGAAGGTCAGCGGCGACCTGATGAAAGATCTGTTCCGGACCGCGCTGAACAAGCTGGCACGGGACGTCAAATACCAGCTCGAGCGCGCTAACATGCGTAACCGGAACCTTTCGGTCTCGACGGTCGTCCGCTCGGACGTCCTGACCGAGCGACTCGAGCACCCGATCGCGACGGGCAACTGGGTCGGCGGCCGCTCCGGCGTGTCGCAGTTGGTCGACCGCACGGACTTCATGGGTGTACTCTCTCACCTTCGCCGACTGCGCAGTCCGCTCTCGCGGAGCCAGCCCCACTTCGAAGCGCGGGACCTGCACGCGACCCAGTGGGGTCGTATCGGTCCCTCGGAGACGCCCGAGGGGCCGAACTGTGGACTCGTGAAGAACTTCGCACAGTCCATGGAGCTCTCCCAGAACGTCGAGGACGAACAGGAACTCAAACGCGAACTGGCGTCGATGGGTGTCGAGGGGATTCCGGGTCTCGAGGGCATCGAACGATCGACCGCAGACGACTAATCTACAATGAGCAGCCAACAACGAGAAGCCAAGGTCTACGTCAACGGGTCGCTGGTGGGGACACACCCCGACCCGCACGAGCTAGCCGAACAGATCCGCGAAGCGCGACGCATCGGTGACGTCAGCGAGATGGTCAACGTCTCGGTGAAAGATCGCACCCGCGAAGTGATCGTCAACGCCGACGCCGGCCGCGCCCGTCGGCCGCTGCTGGTCGTCGAGGACGGCGAACCGCGCATCTCCCAGCAGGAGATCGAAGCGCTCCAGGACGACGACCTCGAGTTCGAGGACCTCGTCGACCACGGCTACATCGAGTTCATCGACGCCGAGGAGGAAGAGGACATCCTCGTCGCCGTCGACGAAGACGATCTGACCGACGATCACACACACCTCGAGATCGATCCGTCGCTGATCTTCTCGATCGGTTCGGGGATGATTCCGTACCCCGAACACAACGCCTCGCCCCGTATTACGATGGGGGCAGGGATGATCAAGCAGTCGCTCGGTCTGCCGAGCGCGAACTACCGCATCCGGCCGGATACGCGCCAGCACCTGCTTCACTACCCGCAGCTCTCGATGGTGAAAACCCAGACGACCGAGCAGATCGGCTACGACGAGCGCCCCGCCGCGCAGAACTTCGTCGTCGCCGTGATGAGCTACGAAGGGTTCAACATCGAGGACGCGCTGGTCATGAACAAGGCCAGCGTCGAACGCGCGCTCGCGCGGTCTCACTTCTTCCGGACCTACGAGGGCGAGGAACGCCGCTACCCCGGCGGACAGGAAGACCGTTTCGAGATCCCAAGCCAGGACGTTCGGGGCGCTCGGGGCGAGGAAGCCTACAATCACCTCGACGAGGACGGCCTCGTCAACCCCGAGACGACGGTCGACGAGAACTCCGTCCTGCTCGGGAAGACCTCGCCGCCGCGGTTCCTCGAGGAGCCCGACGATATGGGTGGCCTCTCGCCCCAGAAGCGCCGGGAGACGTCGGTCACCATGCGCTCGGGCGAGTCCGGTGTCGTCGACACCGTCACGCTGATGGAAGGCGAGGACGGCTCGAAGCTCTCGAAGGTCTCGGTGCGCGACGAGCGGATCCCCGAACTCGGGGACAAGTTCGCATCGCGCCACGGCCAGAAGGGCGTCATCGGCCACCTCGCTCCACAGGAGGACATGCCGTTTACCGAAGACGGCGTCGTGCCGGACCTCGTGTTGAACCCGCACGCGCTGCCGTCGCGGATGACGGTCGGTCACATTCTCGAGATGATCGGCGGCAAACTCGGTTCGATGGAGGGGCGGCGCGTCGACGGGACGCCGTTCCTCGGCGAGGACGAGGACGAACTCCGCGAGGGACTCGAGGACGCCGGATTCGACTCTGCGGGGAAGGAGGTCATGTACTCCGGCGTCACCGGCGAGAAAATCGAGGCCGAAATCTTCGTCGGCGTCATTTTCTACCAGAAGCTCTACCACATGGTTTCGAACAAGCTGCACGCCCGCTCGCGCGGGCCGGTGCAGGTGTTGACTCGCCAGCCAACGGAGGGTCGAGCCCGCGAGGGTGGCCTCCGTATCGGGGAGATGGAACGGGACGTGTTCATCGGACACGGTGCGGCGATGACGCTGAAAGAACGACTGCTCGACGAGTCGGACCGCGAGTTCATCCACGTCTGTGGAAACTGTGGGATGAGCGCGGTCGAGAACGTCGAACAACGGCGGGTCTACTGTCCGAACTGCGACGAGGAAACCGATATCCACGAGATCGAGATGAGCTACGCGTTCAAGCTCCTCTTGGACGAGATGAAGGCGCTGGGTATCGCACCGCGACTCGAACTGGACGACGCCGTCTAAGCCACCATCATGCAAAACAGCACACCAAAAGACATCGGATCGATCAACTTCGGGCTCATGGAGCCCGAGGAGTATCGGGAGATGAGCGCGACGAAGATCATCACCGCCGACACCTACGACGACGACGGATTCCCCATCGACATGGGGCTGATGGACCCGCGTCTCGGCGTCATCGACCCCGGACTCGAGTGTAAGACCTGTGGCAAACACTCGGGTTCCTGTAACGGCCACTTCGGCCACATCGAACTGGCCGCGCCCGTTATTCACGTCGGCTTCACGAAGCTCATTCGGCGACTCCTGCGCGGAACCTGCCGAGAGTGTTCGAAACTCCTCCTCACGGAGGACGAACGCGACGAGTTCCGCGAGGATATCACGGAATCGCGCAAGCTGAGTCGGGACCTGAACGACGTGACCAAGGCCGCGATCCGGCAGGCTCGCAAGAAGGATCGATGTCCGTTCTGCGGCGAAATTCAGTACGACATCGATCACGAGAAACCGACCACCTACTACGAGGTCCAGCAGGTCCTCACCAGCGAGTACTCCCAGCGCATCGCGGCCGCAATGCAGGGCGACGAGGAGGAAGGCGTCGAACGAACGACGCCCGACGAACTCGCCGAGGAGACCGAGATCGAGATTACTCGCGTCAACGAGATTCTCTCCGGCTCCTTCCGCCCGCGCGAGAGCCAGCGAAAAGCCATCGAGAAGGCGCTCGATATCGACCTCACCGAGGAGGACACGAACAAACTGATGCCCTCCGATATCCGGGACTGGTTCGAGAACATTCCCGACGAGGACATCGAGGTCCTGGGGATCAACCCCGAACGCTCCCGTCCGGAGTGGATGATCCTCACCGTCCTCCCCGTGCCGCCGGTCACCGCGCGACCGTCGATCACGCTGGACAACGGTCAGCGTTCCGAGGACGACCTCACCCACAAGCTGGTCGACATCATCCGGATCAACCAGCGGTTCATGGAGAACCGCGAGGCCGGTGCGCCACAGCTGATCATCGAGGACCTCTGGGAGCTGCTCCAGTACCACGTCACGACGTTCATGGACAACGAGATTTCGGGCACGCCGCCGGCTCGACACCGCTCGGGACGGCCGCTCAAGACCCTCTCTCAGCGACTCAAAGGGAAGGAGGGACGCTTCCGTGGCTCCCTTTCGGGGAAGCGTGTGAACTTCTCGGCCCGAACCGTCATCTCGCCGGACCCGACCCTCTCGCTCAACGAGGTCGGCGTCCCCGACCGCGTGGCAAAGGAGATGACCCAGACGATGAACGTCACCGAACGCAATCTCGAGGACGCCCGTCGGTTCGTCTCGAACGGCCCCGAGGGCCACCCCGGCGCGAACTACGTCCGCCGACCTGACGGCCGTCGCCTGAAGGTGACCGAGAAGAACTGCGAACAGCTCGCCGAAAAGGTCGAAGCCGGCTGGGAGGTCAACCGACACCTCATCGACGGGGACATCGTCATCTTCAACCGCCAGCCGTCGCTCCACCGGATGTCGATCATGGCCCACGAGGTCGTGGTCATGCCGTACAAGACGTTCCGACTCAACACCGTCGTCTGTCCGCCGTACAACGCCGACTTCGACGGCGACGAGATGAACATGCACGCGCTGCAAAACGAGGAGGCCCGCGCCGAGGCGCGCGTCCTCATGCGCGTTCAGGAACAGATGCTCTCGCCCCGATTCGGTGAGAACATCATCGGTGCCATCCAGGACCACATCTCCGGGATGTACCTCCTGACCCACGACAACCCACGATTCAACGAGACGCAGGCGCTGGACCTGCTGCGTGCCACCCGGATCGACGAACTGCCCGAACCCAGCGGGATCGACGACGAGGACGAGCCGTTCTGGACCGGCCACGACGTCTTCTCTGAACTCCTGCCCGACGATCTCAACCTCGAGTTCACCGGCACCGTCGGCGACGAGGTCGTCATCGAGGACGGACAACTCCTCGAGGGAACCATCGCCGAGGACGAGGTCGGCGAGTTCGGCGGCGAGATCGTCGACACCATCACGAAGGTCTACGGCAACACCCGCGCCCGGGTCTTCGTCAACGAGGTCTCGACGCTCGCGATGCGTGCGATCATGCACTTCGGGTTCTCGATCGGCATCGACGACGAGACCATCCCCGCCGACGCACAGGACCGCATCGACGAGACGATCGAGGACGCCAACGACCGCGTCGAAGAGCTCATCGAGGCCTACGAGCGCGGCGAACTCGAGAGTCTGCCGGGTCGAACGATCGACGAGACGCTCGAGATGAAGATCATGCAGACGCTCTCGCGTGCGCGTGACAACGCAGGGAACATCGCCGACGAGCATTTCACCGACGACAACCCGGCCGTCGTCATGGCCAGTTCGGGTGCTCGTGGGTCGATGCTGAACCTGACTCAGATGGCCGGCTGTGTCGGCCAGCAGGCAGTTCGGGGCGAACGGATCAACCGCGGCTACGAGGACCGCACACTCAGTCACTACGCGCCGAACGATCTCTCGGCCGAAGCCCACGGCTTCGTCGAGAACTCCTACACCAGCGGCCTGACCCCGCGGGAGTTCTTCTTCCACGCGATGGGTGGCCGCGAAGGACTGGTCGACACGGCAGTCCGAACGTCGAAGTCCGGTTACCTGCAGCGTCGGCTGATCAACGCCCTCTCGGAACTCGAAACGCAGTACGACGGGACCGTCCGAGACACGAGCGACACCATCGTTCAGTTCGAGTTCGGCGAGGACGGCACGTCGCCGGTCAAGGTGTCCTCCGGCGAGGACAACACGATCGACGTCGAGCACATCGCCAGCCGCGTCCTCGACTCGGAGTTCGAGTCCGAGGCGGAACGAGAGGCGTTCCTCAGTTCGGGAGCGAGCCGAGAGCTGACGAACCTCTCCGAACACGCGGATAGCCGCGTTATCGAGGGGACGGAGGTGACCTCCGATGACTGAAGTCGATTTCGACGTTACCGACGACATGATCGCCGTCGTCGAGGATACCGATCTCCCTCGTCGACTCAAAGACAACGTCTACGAGACGCTCGAGGATCGCGGCGACGCGACGGTCGAGGACGCCGATGAGCTCGCGAAGGCCGTCGAGACCCGCTACCTCGATACGCGGGTCGACCCGCTCGACCCTGTCGGCACCGTAAGCGCACAGTCCATCGGCGAACCCGGGACGCAGCTGACGATGAACACGTTCCACTACGCCGGTGTCGCAGAGATCGACGTGACCCAGGGGCTGCCACGCCTGATCGAACTCGTCGACGCCCGGAAGACTCCGGACACGCCGATGATGACGGTCTATCTCGAGGACGAGTACGCGACCGAGCGCGAGCGCGCCCACGAGGTCGTCTGGAACATCGAGGCGACGAAGATTCTCGCGCTGGGTGACGTCTCCACGAACGTCGCGGACATGCGCGTCCAGATCTCGCTCAACCGGGATACGCTCGAAGAGCGGATGATCACGCCCGAAGAAGTCGCGGAAATCATCGAGGACAACCTCGGCGTAAGTACGGTCCAGCAGGGAACCGACATCCAGTTCGGTCCCGAGGAACCGTCCTACCGCGACCTGCTCCAGCTGGTCGAGGAACTGCGCGATATCACCTTCAAGGGGATCGAGGAGGTTTCCCGGGTCGTTATCCGTCGCGAGGAACTCGATGTCGGCGAACAGTTCGTCCTCTACACCGAGGGCTCGGCCTTCGGCGACGTCCTCGATATCGAAGGCGTCGACGCATCGCGGACGACCTGTAACAACATCCACGAGATCCACCGCAACCTCGGCATCGAAGCCGCCCGTGAAGCGATCATCGAGGAAACCAACAACACGCTCGCCGAACAGGGTCTGGACGACGTCAACGTTCGGCACCTGATGCTGGTCGCCGACATGATGACCAACCGGGGCGAAATCGAGTCGATCGGCCGCCACGGGATTTCGGGCTCGAAGGAGTCCGTCCTCGCCCGCGCGGCGTTCGAGGTGACGGTTAACCACCTGCTCAACGCCGCGATCCACGGCGAAGTCGACGATCTCGACGGCGTTACCGAAAACGTCATCGTCGGCAAACCGATCAAGCTCGGCACCGGCGACGTCGATCTCCGGATGGGATCGACGGGGCCCGGCTCCGGCGGCAGTCAGGCTGACTAACCGATGGGCATCACCCTCGATGACGACGCCCGCCAGTATCTCGCGGCGTTCGAGGACGTCACCAGCGTCGACGGCCAGGACTGTCTCGTCCTCGAGGCGACTGAGGCCGCCGACGCCGACGAACAGCTCCTCATCGTCGTCTCGAGCGGGCAAATGAGCGAGGCGATCGGCCCCGGCGGCCGAACCGTCACGCGGTACGAAGATCGTGTCGGGAAACCGGTCAGACTGGTCGAAGACGCCGCCGATCCCGAGGAGTTCGTCGCGAACGCGCTCTCCCCGGCGGCGGTGTACAACGTCACGATCAGCGAGAATCAGGATACCGTCGCTTACGTCGAGGTGGCAAACGACGATCGGGGCGTCGCAATCGGCACGGGCGGCCGGACGATCGAGGCCGCGCGGACGCTCGCGGATCGGCACTTCGACATCGACGACGTGCAACTCGTCTGAGGGAGGACCGCTTTTTTGATCGCGCTCCACTGCTGGACGGAGCGACCGGTCGGTGCTCGAGTCTCTCCCTTTGCTCTCGAACGCGACGAGCGCCACCCTCGGGAGCCAAAACGGCCTGAAATCCCTTCGATGATACCAATCGAGCGCTCTCGAGCCGTAACGGGAACTTCGAAACGGGTCGCTTAAGTGGCTTCGACGGATAGCGACCCTCATGGCAAACGGCAAGTACGCCGCGCGCAAGCTCAAGAAGGACCGCCAGAACCAGCGGTGGTCCGACTCTGACTACGCGCGCCGCGCCCGTGGACTTCGCGAGAAGTCCGACCCGCTCGAGGGCGCTCCACAGGCTCGAGGTATCGTACTCGAAAAGGTCGGCATCGAAGCAAAACAGCCCAACTCGGCGATCCGAAAGTGTGTCCGAGTCCAGCTGATCAAGAACGGGAAGCAGGTCACCGCGTTCTGTCCCGGCGACGGTGCCATTTCGTTCATCGACGAACACGACGAAGTTACCATCGCCGGTATCGGTGGGGCGAAGGGTCGTGCGATGGGTGACCTCTCCGGTGTCAACTACAAGGTTGACAAGGTCAACGGTGTCGCACTCAAGGAACTCGTTCGCGGAAACGCAGAGAAACCGGTGCGATAATCATGGCTGCAGAAGACCAACCGGATCCGGATGCCCCAGCGGGTGGCGCGGATGTCGGTGCACAACTGTTCGGCACCTGGGAGATTGAGGAGATCGCGTACAACGATCCGTCGACGGAGCGCTACATCGCGGTAACGCCGGTCGCTCACACCGCCGGCCGTCACGCGGGCAAACAGTTCAAGAAGTCCCAGATCTCGATCGTCGAGCGCTTCATCAACCGGCTCATGCAGACCGAGGAGAACACGGGCAAGAAACAACAGTCGCTCAACCACGTCCGTGATGCGTTCGAAATCATTCACGAGCAGACTGACGAGAACCCGATTCAGGTGCTCGTCACTGCCGTCGAGAACGCGGCTCCACGTGAGGAAACCGTCCGCCTCAAGTACGGTGGTATCTCGGTTCCCAAGGCCGTCGACGTCGCACCCCAGCGGCGCGTCGACCAGGCGCTGAAGTTCCTCGCGGAAGGTGTCTACAACGACTCGTTCAAGACGACGACCTCCGTTTCGGAGGCCATCGCGCGCCAGCTAACCGGCGCGGCTAACTACGACGTCCAGACGTACGCCGTCAGTCAGAAAGAGGAGAAAGAGCGCGTCGCGGCTGCTGCACGCTAAGAACGCGGCTTTATCTTCTTTCGTTTTCGACACTGCCACCGGTGAGCAACAGCGGTATCGGTTTTCGTCATACTAGGAGGACCAACAGCCTATCGGAAACCGGATATGGGCGTACACTCGGACTACTCGAGGCGAACGCCGCCGCGTCTCTACCATAACACCCGAAACCGGCGACGCGCTGATCGCACAGCTACCGTGTGATCGGGTGTCTCTTGGAGAGCGTACAGCGCGTGATAGCTTCACAGTTCGCTCGTTTTGATCGCAGTACTCCAGCGGAGTTCACCGTCGAGCAAAATCGGCATCTCCCCCGTGTTGAAGAATTCCACCAGTTGTGCGTCCGTCACGGAGAGCGAATTCATTCTTCCAGGAAGGAGGTGGTACGAATCCGCTGGCTCGATATACGGAGTGAAGACGCCGCCTTGACCGATGTTCGAAGACGAATACCCGCTGATCGTAATCTCGTTCCGTTCCGCTCCCCGGGTCACCGTTCCCGATACCGGCGCTCCCTGCTCGGCTTGTGCGACCGTTAGCATGCTGTTTCCGATGATCTGATACCGCTGTTGCTGATCCTCGATTTTTTGAAGAATCGCCAGCACCGCATAGAGTGGCAGTCCGCAGTTCAACAGCCGTGCGATAGTCAATCCCGCATCGACCGCAGTATCGTTCTCGATATCCGTCCGCGTTACGATACCACCGATCCCCCCTGCGTTGATGAGCTCGAGCCCCTGTTCGTAGGATTGGCAGGCATTGAGAAAGAACGCTTTCGCACCGACTGATTCGATAGTTGACGCGTCTAACAGCCCGTCGGAACACCGAAAGCCGTCCGCATCGTTGTGGCCGATATAGTGGACGAAATCGCTCTCTCGAGTGAGAACGTCCGCAAGATCGCCCCGGGTGAGATCGTGGTGGATCGTGACGTCGAAGGGGAGATCGTTGCGGTTTCGATACGCGCTGTGGACCGTCACCAGTTCTTTGCTCATCTCCGGATCGTTACAGACGAGTTCGATCTCAATCGGTCCGTCCCGTGGTGTTTGGGCTAACCCGTTTCGAAACGCTCCGGGGAGCCTCGTGCTCCATATTTCGTCACCATCGTCGCTTCGCCAGACCTGTCGTGTTATCGAAACCGATGACGACGAGTCGTCGTCTGCCTCCGGTTTCGAAACGTTGCCGTAAGTGGAACTGGACTCGGGACACGAACAGCGCGGTTCCGCGGCTGACTGAACTCGTGTTTCCATCGACGAAGCCGAACCGCTGTCGTCGTCGCAGACAGTGACTGCTGAGAGGTTGTTGGCGACAAACGGGAGACATTCGACGTGTGCTGCAGTTGGATCGAGCCGTGTCTCGAGGTTCCAGGCGGGGAGTTGGGACTCGGTCGTGGCGAACGGAACCTCGAGATAGGTCTCGAGTTGCGTTTCCAGCGGCTGGCCGTACAGCCGTTCGACGTCGAAATCGAGCGCCGATTCAAGCGCCTGCCGTTCGGCGATCGGAGCCGGTGATTCTCCCTCGGTCCGAACGATATAGTCGAGGAGGAACACGTGCTGTAGAACGCGGTTGACGGTCGTTTCGAAGTCGGTGGTTCCGGTGAGTGCGTACGAGTATCCGGTGTCAGTGCGAAGTCTCGGCGTCGATCCGGGGACGACCGTCGCTGCAAGATAGTACGCAAGCGGTGTGACGGTGTACACGTGTCGAAGCGTTGGTGGGACTTCGATTCGAACGCCGGTCTCCGGTCGGTCCAACCCGTCGGGAATCCGTAGCTCATCACCGAGCGTAAGCGTCGGCGGATGCCCACGAAGAGTCGGATACGATCGTTCAGCCGTCGTTGTCTTCAATGCCGTTCCGAACGTCGAAACGGCCTCCATCAGATCGGTCGGCTCAGCGGTCGTCGTAATCGAGTTCGCCGGACGCGTGTGATACGACCGGACACCGAACGTCACCGGTACCGTCTCTCCGAACGTTATTCGCGTCTCTTCCGAGCCGACGCGGATATCGACTGAACTGTCCACGTGAACGTAGACTTTCATCGCAACAGAGATATCGAGAATATACGTCCCGCGTGGCAACTGTGTGCGTTGATTCGGTTGGGTTTCCGCAAGCAGTACCTGCTCTTCGTTACGGGTGTACACCGTGTTATTGCCCGGTAACACGAACTCGTCGAGAGAAACCTCTACCGCCGTATCCAGCGGATACGGAATCCGATCGGTCGATACCGGCGTGGGTGTAAGCGCTGCCTGCGCCTCGAGCCGATATCGTCGCCGCTCGATCGGATCGATAATCACTAAGCCAGCGTCCGTCGTCTTGACTTTCGGTTTCATTAGCAACGAGGATCGATCGAGGGGACTGCCTGGCCGCCCCACGTGCTTGTAGAAACGAATGTGTATCGGTAAAAATATACGTTGTGGCCCACGCCTCGTGTTTCCATATCGAACCCGAGTATGCGCGTCGGTCGACTACCGCGGCAGCCTCGTCGCTTCCACTCATATTTAATAGTACCTGCTCGAGCAGTAGTGATACGAACCGTGTTGTTGGACTCTCCGTCATCTCTGTTCGTCGTTCATCCTACCCGTTCCCTGACCGGGCTAGACGCTGCTTGTTCGCGCGTCACCGTTTCCGTTACGAGGGCCGATTTCGATCGCTCGGTTCTCGAGCAGATCGACGACCGATACGATCTGCTCGTTCTCGACTGGGGTCTCGAGACCCCGGATGCTCGCGGCGTTCTCGATACGTTTCGCCAGCACACTTCAGACATTCAGATTCTGGTCCTTGCCGATGACGTGCCGGGTGACGATCCGGTCGATCGCGGTGCCGACGAACTGCTCGTCAGTCCGATCTCGGACGAGACGCTGCATTCGACGATCGAACGGTTGCTCTTACAGGGGGCCTACGAGGAGGCGATCGGCGAATTCTTCCGCCTCTCGACCGAACGCGCACTGCTTGAGAGCGAACTCCAATCCGGTCTCGCCGTCACGGATCAGTACCAGTCCGTTGTCTGTGACCTCTATGAGTACCGCAAACGGGCAGCGGCGATCCGAGACGAACTCTCGAGTGACGCGTTCGATCGAACGCTCCGACGACTACTCGAGGAGTAGCACACCGACTGCTCTTTCTTCGCGTTTCGCCGTGCAGTACACCTGAGTCGCTTCTCTCGTCACCTTCCTTGAGAGACGTTTTCTCCCGGAACTCTTTCGAACAGTCATGCTATCAAATAACATCATGGTTTTCTCATATGATATATTAAAATAAATTTATAATCTTCACTCTCTATGACTAAGGTGTAGCATGGAAGACCTAACCCAACACCTAAAGAATCACCCACGAATGATCGGCGTCCTGTTTACGATTATGCTGGCCCTGTCCCAGGCGGGCACCGCCGCAGCCGGAGCATCTGGCTCCTACGCTGGAACGTAAGTACACTACAGTTCGTCCAGACGAAGCTCTTTACTCCAGTCGACCGATCCGTTAGTAATAACTGGCAAGTCCTCTAGATCCAGGAACTCTGCAACCTGTGACTTCGTGAGTGAGAACGATCCGAGTCGGCCCGAAACCAAGAAGTACACTTCGTTGTCCTCTAGATACGGGATGAACAGTCCGCCTTTCCGCAACCCCGTTTTTGTGTAGGTCTCCATACTGGTCTCGAACCGGTTTCCGTCGCGTTCGATCGAGCACACGAGGGGCGGCCCCGTCTCCGATTGGGCAATCGTCGTCATTCCGTCGCCGACGAGAAAATATTGCTGTCCGATGATGTTTCCCTTTCGGACGACGTCCAGCGCCGCATACAGCGGAAACCCTCGATTGAGCAACCGAGCGATCGTACTTCCAACTTTGACCGCACCGCTGTTGATAATATCGTCGATCGTCACAATTCCGCCGATACTTCCGGATTCGACGAGTTGTAGCCCCTGATCGTGTGACTGACAGGCGTTCAGAAAGAACGCCTTCGTCCCGACCGTCTCGATTGATGAGACGTCTAACTTGCCGTCAGCACACTGGAACCCGCCGTCATCGATGTGTCCGATGAAGTGAAAGAAATCCGCATTCTTTGCCAGAATCTCCGCGAGTTGGTCCGTTTCGGTATCGTAATGAACCGTCACGTCGAACGGGATTTCCTCGCGGACTCCGTACACGCCGTTTACCGTTTCGAGTTCTTCCCGCATCTCCTGGTCGTTACAGACGACTTCGATCTCGATAGGTTCGTCTCGAGGAGTTCGATCGAGGCTGTGGTGGAACGCAGATAGCGGCGTCTTACTCGTGATATCCGCCGCCGTAGTGCTGCTCCACGATTGTTGGATCAGCGGCATCGACGGCCGATCAGCAGGCGTCGACGACGATTCGGTCCCGCGGACCGAGTTCGCACTTCGGTGAAAGTCACAGTCGCCCCGGGTGAACGCCGTGATCGCGTCCGTTTGTGTCGCTGATGCCGGCCGTTCCTCCGTTTCTTGAATACTGACAATCGCGAGCGTATCGGTGAGGTACGGTAAAAACTCGACCGTTTCGGCGACCGGCTGCAACTGAGTTTCGAGTCGCCACTCGGGAAGGGTGGGCGCTACTGTCGCAAACGGTACCGATAGATACGTTTCGACCTGGTCGGCTAGCTCTCGCTGGTAGAGCTCGCCGACATCGAACTCGAGTTTCGGTTCGACGACCTGTCGCTCGCGGAGCGGCAGTGGCGTTGGCCCTTCGGTTCGAACGACGCAATCGAGGAAGAACACCTGCTTGAGGACGCGCTCGACTGTCGCCTCGAATCCGTCTTCTCCGTCGAGATCGTAGGTAAAACCGTTCTTCGTGAGCAGTCGCGGCTCCGGGCCGGGAACGACCTCAGCACCGAGATAGTACGCAAGCGGCGTGACGACGAATACGTGGCCCAGCGTCGGTGGCACCTCGATTTGAATGCCGGTCTCCGGCCGCTCGAACGCTTCGGGTATCGACAACTCGTCGCCGAGTTCGATGGCGGGCGGGTGGCCCCGGTGTGTCGGATACGAGCGTTCGGGGTCTGTCGATTTCAGTGCGGAGCCAAAGGCCGAGACGGCCCGCATCAGATCGGTTGGCTCCGCTGTCGTCGTTATCGTGCCTGCCGGACGGCGATGATACGATCGTGCGCCGAGGACCGTTCGCGTCGAGTCGTCGAGCGTGATATACGTCTGTTCGCTGTCCGAGTAGATGTATACCGAACTTTCGACGCGGGCGTACACCTTCATCGGTCCTGAGAGATCGAGCGTGTAGGTCCCGTGTGGGAGCGACGTTTGCTTGCTCGGTCGAACCTCCGAGACCATCGAACCGTCGCTATCACGAACGTAGACCGTCTCGTTCGTCGGGAGCGTGATCATTCCGGCCGTAATTTCGACGGCCGTGGCGACCGGGAACTGAATGCGATCCGTTTCCACTGCTGTCGGAGAGACTGGATCGTGTGTTGTCAAATGGTAGCGGTGGCGTTCGATTCGGTCGATGATTTCGAGGCCGTCGTCAGTTGACTCGAATTTCGGTTTCATGGAGTAGATAGGTCAGCGGGGCGGTCGTGCAACGAGACGGAGAGTGTATATCAGGGAGATCGTCGTTAGGACTGGTCGATCGTGATCCACCCGGAGCGATGGCCGCCGTCGTGGATCCTCCACTGCTCCTGAAACTCGCCGTTTTGTTCCCGAAGATCGATGCGAATGTCGAACAGCGGCTCCAGAACCGAAACGACGTCCGAGTTGCGGTCCATCGGAAGATGGTAGTGGATCATGCCGTCAGTCTCCCGGGTTCGACCGTTGGTCAGATGAACGAATTTGAAGACCCGTTCGGCACCGTATTCCTCGAGCAGCGGGACCAGCGAGTTGATTCCGACGCGAAGCTCCGCAGGTGCGAGTCCGTTCGATTCGGTTTCAAACGTTTCGATAGCACTCGAGATTGCAATACCGAGGTCGGCGAGCGTGGTCGCTTCGATCGGCGACTCGTCGGTCGACGGTGCGGATGGTTCCGCTTCGTGAGAGTCGGGGCTCTGTGCGGCCGCACTTCGGGCCTGTGCCGCGTAGGTAATACGGCGAACCGGGCCGGAGACCTCGAGGTCGTGGGACTCGCCGGTCGTCGACACGAAAATACGCTGGCGCGGCTGATCGGTGGCCTGTCCCAGGAGTCGCTGACGAACATTTCGCCGCTGATCGGCTCGGACGGACCCGACAACAAGCACGCTTGCCCCCCGTCGTTTCAACTGTGACAACGCTTCGGTAAACAGCTCGTCCTCAGCCCCCCCACCCCAGTCCTTGCTCGAAAGCATCAATATATGTTACTGGCATGGGTGGATCAAACATTAAATGTTCGGGTTGAAGCGAACTGTCGTTTCGTGGCTCTCAACAGCGGGATCTCGGTGCACCGATCCGTGGATGAGAGACCGAAGACGGCAGAGAACTGTTGGTTGCGTAGCCGCCACCGCTCGGCGACCGAATACTCGGTAATCAGTCCGCCGCAGGCCCCTCCCCACCGACGTACGCGCGGGTCGCGTCCACGAGCACCTGTCGGTAGCTGCTCGAGTCCGGATCGCGGGCGAGCTCCCGGAAGCGACGTTTGAACCCCTGGAAGTCGATACCGGGGGCGTCCATCGCGGCCGCGTGTGCGAGGTCGTACAGCCGGTGTTCCTCGTCGACGAGGTCGTGGCGTTCGGCGAGGGCCAGTGCGAAGGCCGCGTTGACTGCGGTAATCTCCGGATCCGCGCTCGCGGAGAGCCGTTCGAAACCGGGCCGCGACGGCGTCTCGGGTCGGTCGGCGACGGCCATCGCAAGACTGGACTCGAGGAAGGAGAGCAGTTTCTCGCCGGGGCCGACCGCGAGTGTGATATCGTCGGCGTAGATGTCTTTCATGTGGTTCGCGATCTGGTAGCAGTGAGAGAGCTTCCGCCGTTCGACGCTCTTGCCGGCCAGTGCGAGGTAGAGCACTTCTTCGGTCGACTGGGTGTGTGAGGGGTGGTCCTGTTCGTGTCTGGCCATGTGGGCGAACTCGTGGAGGGCGAGTTCCCGGGCCATGGCGCTCGAAGCGGCCTGTCTCGAGATGTTCAGGACGTGGCGGTCGTCGTAGTGGGCGGCCCAGGTTCGTTCGTCCGGGTCGTCTCGAAGGTGTACGTAGACCGGGAGCGAGAGGTCGTGTTCGGTTTCGAAGAGGTCACGAGCGCTGAGAAATGGGGAGGTTGGACCAGGGCCCTGTACGCGGATATCCATGTGTGTAGGTAGCAAGGGCCCGAAGAATTTCACTCTTTTGTGCGCCAGGGTGTGAAACGTGGGTGTCGATACTGTCAGCGTCGAGTAGCGTGTCCCGAACAATTGTGCGAGGGATTCACTCACTCAAATTGGATATTCCAGCGTTCGGACGGGGAACAACGGCGGATTCCGGCGGCGACGAAACACTACCCTTTTGACCCCGCTGGCGGTAACAGGGTGTATATGGGCCGACGCAAGAAGATCGTCCAAGAGTGTGAACGGCTGATGGATAACCCGGAGAACATCCGGAACATCGCCATCGCCGCTCACGTCGACCACGGCAAAACAACCCTTTCTGACAACCTCCTCGCGGGTGCGGGCATGATCTCCGACGAGACTGCCGGCGAACAGCTCGCGATGGACACGGAGGAAGACGAGCAGGAACGTGGGATTACCATCGACGCGGCGAACGTTTCGATGACCCACAAGTACGAGGACACGAACCACCTCATCAACCTCATCGACACGCCGGGCCACGTCGACTTCGGTGGCGACGTCACCCGAGCGATGCGCGCCGTCGACGGTGCGCTCGTCGTCGTCGACGCCGTCGAAGGGGCCATGCCCCAGACGGAGACGGTGCTGCGACAGGCGCTCCGCGAGGGCGTCAAGCCGACCCTGTTCATCAACAAGGTCGACCGCCTCATCTCGGAGCTCCAGGAAGGACCCGAGGAGATGCAGGAACGACTCCTCTCGGTCATCCACGACGTCAACGAACTCATCCGTGGCATGACCGAGGAGATGGACGACATCGACGACTGGACGGTCTCCGTCGAAGACGGCACCGTCGGCTTCGGATCCGCCCTCTACAAGTGGGGCGTTTCCATGCCGTCGATGCAGCGTACCGGCATGGACTTCGGCGAGATCATGGAACTCGAGCGCGCCGACAAGCGCCAGGAACTCCACGACCGGACGCCGCTTTCCGACGTCGTGCTCGACATGGTCTGTGAGCACTTCCCGAACCCGGTCGACGCACAGCCACGTCGTATCCCGCGTATCTGGCGCGGCGACGACGAGTCCGACCTCGCAGAGTCGATGCGACTCGTCGACGAGGACGGCGATGTCGTGTTGATGGTCACCGACATCGCGATGGACCCCCACGCCGGCGAAGTCGCCTCCGGCCGCGTCTTCTCCGGTACCCTCGAGAAGGGTCAGGAGCTGTACGTCTCCGGAACTGCGGGCAAGAACCGCGTCCAGTCCGTCGGTGTCTACATGGGTGGCGAACGCGAGGAGGTCGACCACGTTCCCGCCGGAAACATCGCGGCCGTGACCGGTCTCAGAGACGCCATCGCCGGTTCGACCGTCTCCGGCGTCGAGATGACGCCGTTCGAGTCGATCGAACACATTTCCGAACCCGTCATTACGAAGAGCGTCGAGGCCCAGACCATGGACGACCTGCCGAAGCTCATCGAGACGCTGCGTCAGGTCTCCAAGGAGGACCCGACGATTCAGATTACGATCAACGAGGACACCGGCGAACACCTGATCTCCGGACAGGGTGAACTCCACCTCGAGGTCATCACCCAGCGTATCGAGAAGAACCAGGGCATTCCGGTCAACACCGGTGAACCGATTGTCGTCTTCCGCGAGGCGATTCAGCAGGCGAGCGATCAGGTCGAGGGTATCTCCCCGAACCGCCACAACCGCTTCTACATCTCCGTCGAGCCGCTTTCGGACGACCTCGTCGAGACGATCAAGAAGGGCGAGGCCACGATGGACATGCCAGAGCAGGAACGCCGCGAAGCCCTGCAGGAAGCCGGCATGGACAAAGACGACTCGCAGGTCGTCGAACACATCCACGGCTCGAACATCCTGCTGGATCAGACGAAGGGTATCCAGCACCTGAACGAGACGATGGAGCTGTTCATCGAGGGACTCGAGGATGCCCTCGATAACGGTCCGCTGGCAAACGAGCCGGTTCAAGGGACGCTCATCCGTCTCCACGACGCCAAGCTTCACGAGGACACCATCCACCGCGGCCCGGCACAGGTCATCCCCGCAACCCGCAACGCCGTCCACAAGGCGTTGATCGACGGGACGATCAAGATGCTCGAGCCGATGCAGGACGTCCGTATCGACGTGCCAAACGACCACATGGGTGCCGCCTCCGGCGAGATCCAGGGTCGTCGTGGCCGCGTCGACGACATGTACCAGGAAGGCGATCTGATGGTCGTCGAGGGGATCGCCCCCGTCGGCGAGATGATCGGCTTCGCGAGCGACATTCGCTCCGCGACCGAGGGTCGTGCCTCCTGGAACACCGAAAACGCCGGCTTCGAGGTCATGTCCGACTCGCTCCAGCAAGAGCACATCATGGAGATCCGCGAGCGCAAGGGTATGAAACTCGAGCTGCCGCCGGCTATCGACTACTTGTAAGCGCTACCGAGCACCTCTCGCGTTTTTATTTCTATTCGCTTCGATCCCGAGCAGCGGCTCTGCACAGGATTGTGTTCAGATGCCACGGGGTGGCCCCCGAAGCAGTTGGCAGCTGCCAGCTAGCAGCTGCTACCCGTATTTCGATCCTGACGAAAACGCGAACGAATCGAGGGTGGCTAACTGCAGTTACTCCCGTTCGCCCGCACCGAGCGCCGACTCGCCAACCTTCTCGTGACCCTCGATAACCTCCTGGCCGCCCATGTACGGCCGCAACGGTTCGGGGATCGTCACGGTGCCGTCCTCGTTCTGATAGTACTCGAGAATCGCCACCATAACCCGGGGAATCGCGACGCCCGAGGCATTTAAGGTGTGGAGATATTCGGCCGATTCGTGGCGTTCGGGCCGGTAGCGCAGGCCGGCGCGACGGGCCTGAAAGTCCTCGAAGTTCGAGGCGCTCGAGACCTCGAGCCAGCGGCCGCCCTCCTCGGGGCCGTCGTCCATATCGTCGCCGGGGGCCCAGACCTCGATGTCGTAGGTCTTCGCGCTCGCAAAGGTGAGGTCGCCAGTACAGAGTTCGAGGATGCGGTAGGGAAGGCCGAGCCGTTGGAGGACGTCCTCGGCTTCCTCGAGCAGCCCCTCGAGGCGGTCGTAGCTGTCCTCGGGTTCGACGAAGTTCACCAGCTCGACCTTGTTGAACTGGTGGACGCGGACGATACCGCGGGTTTCGGTGCCGTGCTCGCCGGCCTCACGACGGAAATTCGGGGTGTAGGCCTGATGTTTGAGCGGCAGATCGTCCTGCAGGAGGATCTCGTCGGCGTACATGTTGGTGACGGGAACCTCTGCGGTCGGGCAGAGCCAGAGGTCGTCGTCTTCGTACTCCGACTCGTCGCCGCCGAGTCGGTACGCGTCGTCGGCGAACTTCGGTAACTGGCCGGTGCCGCGCATCGACTTGCTCGTGACCGGCACCGGCGGGAAGACGTCGACGTACTCCTGTTCGCGGTGGAGGTCCAGCATGAACTGGATCAGCGCGTGTTCGAGCCGTGCGCCGTCGCCTTTGAGGAAGTAAAAGCCCGACCCGGTCGTCTTCGCGCCGCGTTCTTCGTCGATGATGTCCAGTTCCTCGCCGAGGTCGTAGTGGGGGGTGATCTCGTCGTCGCCATCGACGCGCAACTCATCGAATCCCCAGCGTCGGTCCTCGACGTTATGTCGCTCGTCGATCCCCAGCGGCACACTCTCGTGGGGGATCTGGGGCACCTCGAGCAGCCGTTCTTTGAGTTCGTCTTTGAGGCCCGCAGCCTCGTCCTCGACGTCTTCGATCTTCGATTTGAGCTCTTTCGACTCTCTGATCGCTTCCTCGCGCTCTTCGTCTTTGCCTGCGGCGACCAGTTTGCCGATCTCCTTGGTGATCTGGTTGCGCTCATGGCGCAGTTCGTCGCCGCGGGCTTTCAGTTCTCGCCACCGCTCGTCGATCTCGAGGATCTCGTCGAGGTCGACGTCGGCACCTCGGTTGTCGAGGGCGTCGCGCACCTCCTCGGGGTTTTCACGCAGATAGGTCCGATCGAGCATTGCTCGTGCGTTCTTTGCGCCCGGCCAAAACCGTGTCGGAGTCCCTTTTCGGTCCGGTTCGCTCGCGTTAGCCGACGTATCCGACCAGGAGGGAGACGAGTTCGAGATAGCCGAGCGCACCGAGGATGGCGACGATGACGGCGAGGGCTACCGGGACGAGCGGCTGTCCGCGCTCTCGTAGTCGGATCGTCCGCAGGAATCCGATCATTGGGTGGGTCGCCTCCGTCTGACGGTTCGCTGAACGGTAACCCATCGGTTTCTTCCGTGGGGGTGCGATTCGAATGCCATACCACTGACGGCCACAGCAGTACACTTGAAAGTCAGTCAGACGCTCGACAGACGCGGTCAGACGCCTGACGGACGCAGAGGTGTTCGGGCCCGCTCTCGGGACCGCGAACCCGTCGACTCCGACGGAGGGCCCGCACGTACAGACGTTGGCGCAAACGCGCTGTCCCTCTCTCGAAGCGAGACCATTGTCCGAAGACCGAAGCGCCTCGAGGGGTAGGTGATCGGGGTCACCGGCGTGTCGTCGGGCATCGAATATTCGTCTCTAGGCGTTACGATAGCGGCCGTCTCCCATAGTAATCAGACACATTATTAGGGTGGATGAGGACTATTTTTAGACACAGCTAATAACGGCTCGAATGCATGCTGGATACTAACCACAGTAGTCGAGACGGTATCGAAACGGCAATCAACGACGGGGCTGCGACGGCCCACGGGCACGGACGGACGGTCGAGAAACTGATTCTCGACCCCATTCGGGGCATGTTCACCAGCGCCACTCGCTCGCACAGCCGGGGGGAGGTGTATGGGGGCTGCTGATCGCGACCTCGAGTTCCACGCGGATCGGGTCGGCGAGGTAACCGACGACGAGTACGTCGCCGTCACGCAGGAAACGTTCGTCGGCCACGCCATCGACGAGTTCCGCGACTTCGAACCGGTTTCCGACGAAACGACGGTCTACTACCTCTACGTCACCGACAACGCGGGCCGACTCGTCGGCGTCATGTCCCTCCGAGAGCTTCTCAACGCGCCGGAGGACGACGTCGTCGAGGATCACATGGTGACCGACCTGTTTACGATCGACGCCGGTGCGGATCCGGAGTACGCCGCCGCAGAGATCGCGGATCGGGACTTCCCCGCGTTGCCGGTCGTCGACCGGGACGGCGTCCTCGTCGGCGTTCTCCGAACCGACGACATGCTCGAGGTCGTCGAAGAGGAAGCGACCGAAGACATCCTGAAAAGCGCGGGCTTTTCGTTCGCCGACGTCGAGCAGTCCCGTAGTTCGGCTATCCTCGAGTCCTCGATTCCGCGAATTCTACGGCTGCGACTGCCGTGGCTGATCGTTGCACTGGCCGGCGGACTGCTCGCCGGGGGCGTGATCGAAGTGTACGAGGAAACGCTCGAGGCGGTCGTCGCACTCGCGTTCTTCGTTCCGGTTATCATGGACATGGGCGGGAACGTCGGCACACAGGCGTCGACGATCTTTGTCCGCGGGCTCGCACTCGGACAGATCGACGACCGAAACGCGATGCGATACTTCGCTCGCGAGGGATTCATCGGCCTGTTGATCGGGCTGATCATCGGCTCGATCGGCGGCGGTGCAGCTTATTTCTGGCAGCGAAACGAACCGTACGCCCTCGAGTTGGCGATGGTCGTCTTCGTCGGACTCGTCTCGGTCTGTGTGGTCGCGTCCGTCGTCGGGTACGTCATCCCATGGATCATGAACAAACTCGGATACGATCCGGCGGCCGCATCGGACCCGCTGATCACGACGGTCAAGGACGTGACGGCGCTGCTGATCTACTTCTGGTTGGCGGCCGTCCTGCTCCAAGAGCTCCTGTAGCAGGACCTCGGGAACCGAGCGGCGTCGCTTCCGTTTTCGATTCCGGCACCGCCGAACGAAAGCGTGGTACCACGACCCTCGCAAGCGTTATCCGTGGCGTGGTCCTCTATCTGGTTGTAATGGCAAACGGTACGGTTGATTTCTTCAACGACACAGGCGGCTACGGTTTCATTGAGACGGACGACGCGGACGATGACGTATTCTTCCACATGGAAGACGTCGGCGGCCCGGATCTCGAGGAAGGCACGGATATCGAATTCGACATCGAACAGGCCCCCAAGGGCCCCCGCGCGACGAACGTCGTCCGCGAATAACTCCGACTTCACCGTCGCGTTATGGCGACGCTGAACGACGATATCATTTTTGAGACGTTACGCACCGAGCTACAGTGTTACTGACCGTCAGTGGCTCCTATAGCTACCATGGCGCATGAAACGACGTTCCCGTTCACGGTGGCCGTCGTCCGCGCAACGACGGGCGATTAAAGCGGCCCCATCGAAACGATCCCCCAGGCGACTCCGATCGCCGCGAGCGAGAGCGCGAGATTGCCTACGGCGTTGGCGGCGGCGATCAGCCGGTCACCGCGTTCGTACAACTGGACGGTCTCGACCGAAAACGAGGAGAACGTCGTGAACGCGCCACAGATGCCGATGCCGACGAGTTGAAGCGTCGACTCGCTCGCGCCGGCGAACACCGCGACGCCGAACAGAAAACTCCCGAGCACGTTCACCGCGAGCGTCGGCCAGGGAAACCGTTCGCTCGAGAACTGCAGATAGACCCAGTGGCGCACCACGGCCCCGATCGCTCCGCCGGTGCCGACGATGTGTGCGGGTTCGGGGTCGAAGGTAACGGCTCCAGGGACGGCGAGCGCGAGCGCGGAGGTCACGCCGTCTCACCCCCTGTGGCGGGACTGGAACCGTCGCGGAGCCGGCGTGCAAGCGCTCGACTCGCGAGGACGGCGGTGAACCCGAGTCCGTAGTTCCCGGCGACAACGGCGACGAGCAACAACGGATCGGCCGCCAGCGCGCTCTGGATCGCGAACGTGCTGTAGGTGGTCAGCGAGGAGAGAAAACCGGTCGTGAAGACGGTCCGGGACTTGCTCCCGACGAGCCCCGAGTACTGGGCTTCGTAGACGAGAAAGCCCAGCGCGAACGAGCCCAGTATGTTCACCAGCAACACGGCCTGTATCTCCGATATCAGGCCGAGCGCGAAAAACCGGAGGTTCGAACCGGCGAAGCCGCCGATGCCGATCAGTGCGAGCGTCTCGAGTCGAACGAGGGGGTGGTCGGCTGCCATAGCTGTCGTCGTCGGCAGGGACCGTCAGCCGCCCTCGCAATCGGGGTCGGTATCTGGGTCGAGTTCGGCCGTCGACGCGACGACGCCGAGTGCGAGCGGTTCGGCAGTTGGATCAGGCGGGCCCCATCGCCCGGATACGCCACGGTTCTCACAGGACCGGTATCAGGGTTGCGACTCGCAACCTCGAGGCCGCCGAGATGCCCGGTTCCGAGACGGGCCTCAGCTGTCCGCTCGAGCGACCGCGGAAGGAAAAGACCCAAGTTTAGACTCCCTCTAAATCAGCCATGGCCGATGCCGAGGACGAACGACGCGGGTTCACACGAGCATCGTGGGCGAACGTCCTCGGCAACGCGGCGAAGATCATCGTCGAAGGGGCCGCGGGGCTGGCCTTCGGCAGTGTCGCGCTGCTGGCCGACGCGGCCCACTCCATCGCGGATCTGGTCGCGAGCATCGTCGTCCTCGTCTGGGGCCGGAGTTCCTACGACGAACCCGACGACACCCATCCCCACGGTCACGATCGGATCGAACCCCTGACGGCGCTGTTCGTCGGGAGCGTCATCGCACTACTCGGCTTGAACCTGCTTTACGAATCCGCTCAGGGGTTGCTCCACGGCGTCGACGTTCGCTTCAGTCCGCTGTTGTTCGGGGCCCTCGCCTTCGCGATCATCGATATGTATCTCGTCTACCGCTACACCGAGTACATCAACGAAGGGCTGAACTCGACCGCGCTCAAGGCGCTCGCGACGGACTGTCTGAACGATATCTACACCTCTCTTGCCGCCGTCGTCGGCGTCATCGGCGTCTTGCTCGGCCAACCGCTGCTCGACCCGCTCGCCGGCGCACTTGTCAGCCTGCTGGTCGTCTATCAGGGCGTCGAAATCGGCCGCGAGAACGTCGACTATCTCATCGGCGCCGCACCCGACCCCGAGAAACGGTCGGAGATTACAACCGCCCTGCGGAGCCATCCCGACGTCGAGGGCGTTCACGATCTCACGGTCTTCTACGACGGCACCGTTCTCGAGGTCGAGGTCCACGTCGAGGTCGACGGCGACATGCCGTTCCGGCAGGCCCACGACGTCGAGTCGGACCTCGTCGCTCGAGTGCGGTCGCTCGAGGACGTCGGCGATGCCCACGTCCATCTGGATCCCTCGGGAATCGGCGAGTGGAAGGATCGCCCGGACGATTAACGGATTGTCGTACCGGAGTCTGTGTCCGTGTTCCTGACTGTGTCCCTTTCCGTCCCCGTCTCTTCTCGCCCCGCCGCTCCGTCGCCGGACTCGCCCTCGGGCGTGGCTCGCTGCAGCGTGACGGCGAACACGCTGCCGTCCGGGCCGGTTTCGACCAGTTCGATACGTCCGCCGTATCGGTTCGCCAGTATTCGGGAGAGGTACAGCCCCAGGCCGTGATGCTGCGATTTGCGCTCGAACAGCGTCGCTCGGGTATCGGCCGAAATTCCCGGCCCGTTGTCCGCAACCGTAACCGTCGCGGTTTCGGGCGTCGTCTCCACGTCCACCTCGATACGCGACGCGTCGCTCTCGGCGTGTTCGACGGCGTTCTCGAACAGATTCCGGAAGATCCACGAGATGCCGTCGTTCCCACGGACGAGTACCGAACCCGGAATCGCGGCATCGATCTCGATATCGTCGAAGACGTCGCCGAGGTGGACCGGAACCCCGTTCGTTCAACCGCGACGGTAGCTTTTATCCTATCGGCCCACGCGGTACCGGTATGGGATCGGAAATCGGTGCGGTACGGGAGGTAACGGCCGGTGACTGTACGGACTGTTACTACCTCGACACCGGCATGTACGACACCGAGGAGTACGGCGCCGCCTACATCCTCGACGACGAGCGACCCGCCGTCGTCGAAACCGGGATCGGCACCAACCACGAACTGATTCTCGAGGCGCTCGACGAACTCGGAATCGATCGCGAGGAGCTCGCGGCCATCGCGGTGACGCACATCCACCTCGATCACGCCGGCGGAGCGGGTTTTCTCGCCGACGCCTGTCCGAACGCCGACGTCTACGTGCCGGCTCCTGGCTCGGGGCTGCTCGTCGATCCGACGCGACTGGTCGAGGGGACGAAAAACGCCGTCGGCGATCAGTGGGAGTTCTACGTCGAACCGAAACCGATTCCCGAGGAGCGGATCGTCGAAATCGAGGACGGCGACAGTATCGACCTCGGCGACCACGAACTGCGGGTCCACGAAGCGCCGGGCCACGCGTTCCACCAGGTGATCTTTGAAGATCCCGCAAACGACGCCGTCTTCACCGGCGACGCCGCCGGTATCTGGGTCCCACAGACCGAAGAAATCAGGGAGACCTCGCCGCCGTCGGACTTCGACCTCGAGGGCTGTCTCGACGACGTCGAAACGCTGATAGAAATCGATCCCGACGTGTTGCTTTACACCCACTTCGGGCCGCGGGAAGTCGGTGACGACGCCGAAACGGTTCTCGAGGAGTACGCGACGGTCCTCAGCGAGTGGGTCGACGCCGTCGCCGCGAAACGGGCGGAACTCGAGGACGATACGGCTGTGGTCGGACACTTCGCGAACGCGGGCGAGATGGCCGACGTCTGGGGGGAGCGCAAGGCGAGCGCCGAGGCCGCGATGAACGCGCGAGGCGTCCTCGGCTCCCTCGGGGAGCGGGACTGATACGGATTGCTGTAACTATTGACCGCCGATCACCAGGGACGTGGTCGGTGATCGGCGGTAATTGACTACAATAAACCGTATGAGACGGTCCGCTGCACCGAGTTACCGGGGCAACCACGGAGCGCTATGATCGCGCCCGAACTGACCTAGGCGGTCCGAATGAGCCGATCGGTCGCCGTCGACGGGCGAACGGGGGTCGGGGACTCGAGACGGGTAGGACGGTTGCTGGCCGGTGCGGGTACTGGCTCGAGTCTCGTTTGAACTGGACCAGTAATACTGCTTGTCCAATTATAGGCGTATTATCTCCTGAAATGGTCACCTTCCGCTGGCCGATCTCGCCGTGAAGGTGTGGATCTCCACGACAGCGCAACCGGTTCCGGAGCAACTTCAGGCCGTTTTCCAGTATCGCTCGATACCGATGGCTACAGCCGACATACTTCGAACATTCACAAATAATAAACGCCGGCACGGATGATTTCCGTTTCAGTACGTTTTATCGCGCGGGAGGTACTGTCACACGTATATGAACTGGTGGGACGCCGAACGAGAGTACGAGGACGAGGTAATCGGGGAGACGACGCTCGGACGGATGTTCGAAAATGCCGTCGAACGGAACGCGAACCGGCCAGCACAGCAGTACAAGGGCGGTATCTACGATCGATCGCTGACCGACTCGGTTATTCCGGCCGCAACGCCCGGGGAGTTCCGGACGCTTTCGTACACCGAGATGCGGGATATCGTCCGCAATCTCTCGGCCGGGTTTCACGACCTCGGCGTCGAACAGGGCGACCGCGTCGGTATCTTCGCCAACACGCGCATGGAGTGGGCCCAGTGTGACTTCGCGCTGCTCGGTGTCGGTGCCGTCATCACGACGGTCTATACGAGTTCCTCGCCGAGTCAGGTCGAGTACCTGCTCGACGACCCCGACGCCTCCGCCGTCGTCGTCGAGAACGAGGAGCTACTCGAGAACGTCCTCGAAGTCGAGGACGAACTCGATCTCGAGTTCATCGTCTCGATGGACGAACTCGAGGGCTACGACGACCGCGACGACGTCTACACGCTCGAGGAGGTCTACGACCGGGGCGAGGAGACGTTCGATCTCGAGGCCTACGAAGAGCGCGTTGATGGGCCCGATCTGGACGATCTGGCGAGCCTGATCTACACGAGCGGGACGACGGGTCAGCCGAAGGGCGTCCAGCTTTCTCACTGGAACTTCCGATCGAACGTGAACGCGGTTCGGAAACGGTTCGCGCCGCGACCGGACAAACCCGACGACGTGCCGGCGCTCGACGAGGAATCGCAGGCCGTGTCGTACCTGCCGCTGGCGCACGTCTTCGAGCGAACGGCGGGTCACTTCGTGCTGTTTGCGACCGGCGCGTGCGTCGCGTACGCCGAGAGTTCGGAGACGCTCCAGGAGGACTTCAGCCTCGTCAAACCGACGACGGCGACGAGCGTGCCGCGGGTCTACGAGAAGATCTACGACGCGATCCGCGAGCAGGCCAGCGAGTCGTCGGTCAAAGAACGGATCTTCGAGTGGGCGACGGACGTCGGCGTCGAGTACCAGACGGCGGACTCGCCCGGCCCGATTCTGAACGCCAAACGGTCGCTCGCCGACAAACTCGTCTTCTCGACGGTTCGGGAGGCACTCGGCGGCGAGATCGAACTCCTGATCAGCGGGGGCGGGAGTCTCTCGCCGGAGCTCTGCCAGCTCTATCACGCGATGGGACTCCCCATCTACGAGGGGTACGGGCTGACCGAGACCTCGCCGGTCGTCACGACGAACCCACCGGAAGCGGTCAAGATCGGGACGATCGGGCCGGCACTTCCGGGGGTCGACCTGCGAGTCGACGAATCGGTCGCCGACCAGGAGGCGTTCACCGACGACCCCGGCGAGGTTGGTGAACTCCTCGTCAAGGGGCCGAACGTTACCAAAGGGTACTGGAACAAACCCGGCGCGACCGAGGGCGCCTTCACTGAAGACGAGGATGGCAACCGCTGGTTCCGTACCGGTGACATCGTCCACATGCGCCCCGACGACTACATCGAGTTCCGCGACCGCGTCAAACAGATCATCGTCCTCTCGACGGGGAAAAACGTCGCACCCGGCCCGATCGAGGACAGGTTCGCGGCCAGCGAGATCGTCGAGCAGGCGATGGTCGTCGGCGACGGCGAGAAGTTCATCGGCGCGCTGTTGGTCCCTAACACGGACCACATCCGTCAGTGGGCCGAGAGCGAGGGGATCGACCTTCCCGAGGATCCCGAAGCGATGTGTGACGACGAGCGCGTTCGCGAGTACATCCAGCGGGAAGTCGACCGCGTCAACGAGGACTTCGAGAAACACGAGACGATCAAGCAGTTCGAACTTGTACCGCGGGAGTTCACCGAGGAGAACGAGATGCTGACGCCGACGATGAAGAAGAAACGCCGCGTGATTCTCGAGGAGTTCGAGGACCGCGTCGATCGCATCTACACGGACGCTTAGGACCAATCACTCGAGGCGGGCCCGCGGACGACCACTCGAGGCGGGCCCGCGGTAGTTAGCGTCTCACTGTACTCCGGTCGGCGTCTATCGCTGGCCGAATCCTTATCCGACCGATCCCCATATTTCGAGCGGTATGACGTTCGTCGCCGAATTCAGCCTCCCCGCGTCGGAGTTTTCCGTCGGTGCCGTCCTCGAGAAACACTCGAACATTCGACTCGAGTTGGAAAGCATCGTTCCGACCCACCGCGGTCTGTTCCCGTTCGTGTTCGTCTGGAGCGACGGGGCGTTCGATTCGATCGAGGCCGATATTCGGGACGATCCGGCAGTCACGGGACTGGAGGAAATCGAGCAGGTGGAGGGCGGTCGGCTCTACCGGGTCCGCTGGGACGGGTCGACCGACGGTCTAGGGGAGGCAATCCGCGAATCGGAGGCGACGCTCCTCGAGGCGGTCGGAACCGGAGATAGTTGGACGTTCGAAATCCGCTTTCGCGAGCAAGAGCGCATCGAACGGTTCCAGGAACTCGTCGCTGAGTTCGATCTCGAACTGGTCCTCGAGCGGCTGCACACGCAACTCGAGATCAGCCCGTCCATGGAGTACGATCTGACCGAGAAACAGGTCGCAGCGCTCGCCACAGCCTTCGAATCCGGGTTTTTCGAGAATCCGAAGGAGACGACGCTCGAGGAGGTCGGCGAGGAACTGGGCCTCTCGGACGCGGCGGTAGCGGGGCGAATCAACCGCGGGCTCGACCGCCTGCTCTCCGAGACGGTGATGCGCCACGAGGACGAGTCGGCGTAGGTCCGCCGTCCCGTCCACAACTGTTTCCCCTCTCGGTCACGGTCCTCGAACGCGGACCACAATTTCAAACTAGGTAGCGAGGCGGATTCCCCGCCCCACCGTGGGCGGGGTTGAAGCCGACACTCACTGCCACAAACCACGAACTATTAACTACCTTCACCATCTATTGAAACTCGTGGCAGACGACTACCTGAGACGCACCGCAATCACCCGCCCCATCCTCACCACCGAGCAACAGGACTTGCTCGACGCCACCATCAGCGAGTGGAAAACTGCCTGCAATATCAGCAGCCGCATCGGATGGGAAAACGGTGAGACGCGGAAAACCTACCTCCAAGACCTCGCCTACGACACGGTGTTGGAGGAAACACGTCTCGGGAGTCAGCACGCGATTCTCGCCACCCACCAAGCCGCAGCCGCACTTGATGGTGTCGAATCAATCGAAGACCTCGACGAACACTACAAAACGTCCCGACCAGAGTTCACCAGTAACACGGTGAAATACGACACCCGGACGATGACGCTGTTCGATGACGGGTCTGTGTCGCTCTCCACTGTCGATGGTCGGATTCGGTGTGACCTGAACCTCCCTGACGAAGAAGACGGGTATCAACACGAATACCTCACCGATGATGAATGGGAAGTAACAGAGTCTACGTTATCAAAGCGTGATGGCGAATACTACCTCCATCTCGGGTTTCGCAAAGACAAGCCCGAGAAACAGGTCGAAAGACAGGATGACGACGAGGACAGGACAGTTCTCGGCGTTGACCTCGGCATCGTCAACATTGCCACCACCAGCACAGCGTACTTCGCATCGGGGAGAGAACTCAGGCACCGGCACCGGGAGTTCGAGCGGATTCGCGGCAACCTTCAACAGACCGGTACACAATCAGCCCATCGGACGATTCAGCAGATGAGCGGGAGGGAGTCACGGTATCTCCGTGACCAGCTCCATCAAGTCGCTAACCAGATTCTCGAAGAAGCACGAACATACGACTGCGAGTACATCGCGTTCGAGAATCTGAAGCATATTCGAGAGCGTGCGCCGCCTGTCAAAGAGTTTCACCAGTGGGCGCACCGCCAACTCGTTGACCTTGTGGAGTACAAGGCCGAAGCCGAAGGGATTAGCGTCGAGTTTGTAGACCCGAAGAACACGAGTCGACGGTGCCCCGAATGTGGTCACACGAGCGAGGGGAACCGGGTTCGACAGGCGGAGTTTGAGTGTGAGTCGTGTGGTGCGACTCAGAATGCGGATTACGTGGGTGCGAAGAATGTTGGGTGGCGGTATGTCCGTCGGGGCCTACAGTCGTCTCGGCGGACGGGCGACAGTCAACTCGCCCTGAAGTCAGGAACGGTGACGCCGAACCGGGGATTCGTCCCGTCCGACTAACTACGGTCGGTTGAGGTCGAGTTCACTGACAAGCCCCGCGCCACCGTGCGCGGGGCAGTTGACTACGTTGATTCACTAATGGTGTCGTTGACGGCGTTCTGGCGACTAATTTGGCCGTCGGAACGTTCCCGATTGATTTCGATGCGTGAGGACTCACACTCGTTCACGGAGCCGACGGTTCGCGCCGAGGTACAGGAACACGAAGAGCCGTCGATCGCCGTCGTTCGGGTGCTCGAGGCGCTGGAAGATGACGGAGTCAGCGCCCACGGCCCGCTCTACGAGTACGTGGATCCGGAGAGCGTCGACGCGCTGTTCGACGATACGACGACCGGAACGCGCAACGGGTCGGTGATGTTCTCGATCGAGGACGTCGACGTTTGCGTCATCGATGGGGAGTACGTCGAACTCCGGACCTGAGGCAGACGGTCGATCGAGGCGATAGCGACGGAGTCGTCGGTCTCGAGTGCGTCGTTACGCAGACCGTCTAAAGCACGAGTTCAAGGAAGGATCCGGCGTGGTCGTGCTCGCGATCCGCCGGGGCGACGGATGGACGTTCGATCCGACTGACGACCTCGCGTGTGCGTCCGACGAGACGCTGCTCGTTCGCGGGCCGCCACTGGGTGTCGATCGCCTGCGCGAACTCGCCAGCGATGGCGACGGCGACGGACTCGAGTGACGAGCGATTTTCGTCGACGCGGAGAAGGCGGCGGTCGATGCTTCGACGTTACTCGGTTTTTGTTCCAGAAGAGATATAGTATCCACCGAATGTGCTCCGGTATGGTTCGTCCCCGCTGGCGGTACACGCGCACCACCGCCGATGCTCTCCACCCCGGAACGACGGTTCGGTACCACTACCGAACCGGCGACTCGCTGGCAACCGTCGTCGAACGAACCGAGCGATTCGTGACGGTCGTCGGCGAGGAGTGTGACGGCCGATTCACCCACGACCAGATCGACCGACTGATCGAGGATGATCGACTCGAGGTCGTCCTCGACGACGAGAGCCACGTGCCGGACGACGGCGTTCCGGAACTGGAACCGTCGGAGTAAGCACCCGCCCGATCAATGCCTACCGAGAGCCGATGGCTCTCAACTCTCGCCGGGCAGAATGTCACCCAGCGAGCCGCCGATCGCCATCCCCGTGAAGATCACCGACACCTGACAGAGGTTCACCCAGGGTTCGTCCCAGGTAACCCGCCCCCACAGCGTCATCATCGCCGTCGCCGTCACGAACGCGATTCCGAGCACCCACACTGGTCGGCGCGGTACCACGCCGAAGTAGGGGTTGTGGATCTGTACGTCGCGGAAGTCGGCGACGTAGAGGATGCCGACGACCAGCGCGACGGCGAGCGCGAGGTTCGCGACGAAAAACGCCGGCGTCTCCGCGAGAAACTCGCCGATTTCGATGACGCCGTCCTCGACGAGCAGCGGCATCCCGATGACGACGCTCCCGACGAACGCCTCCGCTTTGTCCTTCCCCGTAAACTGGGTGATTACCCGGTTGACCATCCCGTTGTGCGAGAGCCGGTTGACCAGTTTCATCGTCCGACGAACCTCCTTTCGCTCGTCGGGATCGTCGACCGTCTCCTCGAGCGTCTCCAGTTGCTCGTAGAGGTCGTCGATCGTCGTCTCGTCAGGGGTTGCTTCTGCGCGTGACACACCACGTCTCTCACAGACGACGCTCAAAAATTCGCCGGAACCGTCCGACCGGCGCTGACGGATTGCTGCTCGATTCGACTACCGCCGTGGCGTTGTTGCCCATACTGTACTCATGACAGCCGAACGTTTCGTGCAGACGACCGGAACCGGTACCATTTTGCAGCGTCGGGTGCCACTACGTCTCATATGAAACACGTACGAGGACCGCTGTGTACGGTCGACGTTGGGAAACGGACTGCGGAAACCGAAGCGATCGACGAGCTGCTCGAGTCGTACCTCGGCGGGCGTGCGCTCGCGACCAAACTCGCCCACGACCGAGTCCCGTTCGACGTTGATCCGCTGGGTGCCGACAATCGCCTCTACTTCGCGACGGGGCCGCTCCAGCACTCGACGATGAGTTTCACCGGCCGAATGTCGGCGACGGGCGTCTCGCCGCTGACGGACGGTCTGCTCTCCTCGAACGCGGGCGGGTTCCTCTCGCGGAACTTCACCGGCACGGGCTACAGCGCGGTCGAGATCACCGGCGAAAGCGACGAACTCGTCATCGTGCACGTAACCGACGAGGGCGTTGAGTTCGAGGAAGTGCCGGATCTCGAGGAAGCGACCGTCCCCGAGACCTGCGAGTACATCGAGGACGAACACGGTCTCGAGGACGAACACACCGTCGTCATCGGACCCGCCGGTGAGAACCAGGTTCGTTTCGCTTCGATCATGACCTCCGAGGAGCGCGCCTTCGGCCGCGGCGGACTGGGTGCCGTACTCGGTTCGAAGAACGTCAAGGCGATTACCTTCGACGGCGACTCGACCCAGGAGGTCGAAATCCCGTCACTCCAGATGGAGATCCACGGCGAGGCGGCTCAGGCCGAGCATCCGATGAAACAGCAGGGAACCACCTCGGTCGCCGAGTACGCGAACATGGTCGAAGCCCTGCCGAGCTACTACTTCTCGGAGCTTTCTTTCGAGGGGCTCGACGGCATCAGCGGCGACCGCGTCGAAGAAAAGAAGTACAAGAAAGGGACCTGTTCGGCCTGTGCCTTCGCCTGCAAACTGCCGACCAGAGACGAGGAGTCCGGACTCGAAACCGAGGGGCCGGAGTACGAGACGCTCATGGCGTTCGGTTCGAACTCCGGTATCGACGACATCGTCGACCTGATGAAGTCGAACAAGCTCTGCGACGAGTACGGGTTGGACACGATTTCGGCCGGCGACACCGTCGCTGCCTACCTCGCGAGCGAAGACGAGTTCGGCAACGCAGAGCTCATCCACGACCTCGTCGAGAAGATCGCCCACCGGGAGGGCGTCGGCGACACGCTCGCCGAGGGTATCGACCGCATCCACGACGAACTGGGCGTCGAGAACTGGTCCGTCAAGGGGATGGAGTTCGCCGCTCACGATGGCCGGACCCTGAACGGACAGGGACTCGCCTTCGCCACCTCGAACCGCGGTGCCGACCACATGTACGCCGAGTTCTACCCCTACGAGTACCCGCTGGTCGACGCCGACGACGCCTTCGACAAGGAAGGCCTCGAGGGCAAACCGCCGAAGGTCGTCGAACTCGAGAACATCAACGTGATCAAAGACAGCGCGGTCCTCTGTAAGTTCTCGCGGGACTTCGTGACCAACGACCGCATGGAGACGCTGCTCGACGCCGACTACGAGGACCTACTCGAACTCGGCGGCGAGGTCGTTTCCCTCGAGCGCCACTTCAACAATCAGCGCGGCTTCGACCGCGGCGACGACACGCTGCCCTACGAGATTCCGGACTTCGACCAGGGTCTGTCGGAGTACTACGAGGAGCGCGGCTGGGACGATGACGGGACGGTGCCGGCCGACCGGTTCGACGCGGGATCGACCGGCGCGCCCGCGGACGACTGATACGGTTTACTGTAGTCAGACCGGCGCGCCCGCGGCCGCCGTGGGTTGCACGGTAACTCGGTAGAGCAGCCGTATGAAACGTATCGCGGGCCAGTCAGGCGTACTGAACGGTATCGACGTTCTTTTTTGCACCTGCGACCAGATCGATGTTCACTCGGCCAGGGCTCGTTCGCGTTCGGACGGTTCACTCGAAAAACCGACACCCGCGGCGCGGGGGGACAGCGAGGGGAGATGATGGCCGCCGCGGGATAACAGAACGATTCGGCGACGGAGGGATTACCGTTCGGCTGTACCAGGTCGGTCTTTTTGTCGGCTGGCTCCGAGCGAGTCGGGGCGCGCAGCGATCGATCACCCTACCGATTCCGCTCGTCGGTATCGCGTTCGCCCCAACTGCCGTGTGGGTCTCCCCACTCGTCGTCACCGTCTCGCTTCGCATCCCAGTCGTCGCCGTCGGGATCCGGTCGGTCGTCGCCCCGGGACGGCAGCGGCGCGTCGTCGGCTCGTGAGGGGTGTATGTTGTAGTTGTTTCCTCGGTAGGGATCGTTCTCCGGCTCGTAGGACAGCTCGCTGCGTTCGAACAGGTAGATGAAGAAGCCGAAGATCGGGATACAGAACGTGATCGCCGCCCACTTCTTCGGGGGCTCCAGACCGACCCGTCCGGCGTCGTAGTAGGTAACTGCAGTGAGGCCGACGTGCCAGGCGAGCGGAATCCCCACGATCGCCACCAGCAGTATCGTGCTCATACGACAACTACGGCTCGAAGGTACAAAACGGCCCGCCACGCGACGGGTTCCAGTCGTCGGTCGAACGATTTGCGCGTACCGCGTCGAGGGATCGCTCGTTCGATTCGGCTCTTCCTCGCTCACCGATTCCGGCCGAGCGAACGGACCAGTCGGCGAACGCTGTCGACGACGTCACGGCTCCGAGTCGTCGGTCGCGGCTGTTCGACCGGTTCCCACTCGGTCGCAACCGACGAAACGGTATCCAGCAGGCGTTCGACGCGAGCGTCCGGTCGGTAGTAAATCAGCTTCCGGTCCCAGTCAATCTCGACCAGCCCGACGTCCTCGAGTTTGGGGAGTTGTTGATGATAGAGCGCCGCCCGTAGTTCGGACCGTCTCTGTGGCTGCTCGTCGCGTCCGGGCTCTCCCCTGGGTTCGAGCAAACTATCGATGAACTGCCCGTCCGTTCCTCCCCGCAGCGTCTCGAGGATCTGCCGACGTCCCGGATCGACGAGCACCTCGAGCAGCGTCTCGACCGACGGACGATCGTCGGGGACCCGTCGGCCACTGTCCAGCGAGGAATCGTCTCCGATGGTCCGTTGATTTTTTGTCGTCATAGGTGACGCTGCTCGGGTACACAGCATCGGATAGACCAACTGCTGTCGGCTATATATCACTTCGTGATGGACAAGAGCCACGTTCTGTGAATCGTTGCACGCGGTCGCCGTCTCGGTCGCACATTCACAGACGCATCACGGATCGTGTATCACCAGTTCCGACTCAGGTTCGAACGCGGTCAGCGGTTCGAACCGTTCGTCGCTGATCAGGATCTTCTTCCGTACCGTCACGCCCAGTTCGGTGAGCGCTTTGGCGACGCGGGTGAGATCGGAACTGGTCTCGCCGACGACTTTCACGAGGAGGTTGTCCTCGCCGAACATCAGTTCGCGCACGTTGACGACGTTCGGGACAGTGCAGGCCTGCTTCGCCACCGTCTCGCGGTCCGACATCGATGCCGTCCCCACGATCACGGCTTGCAGCGGAAACCCCGCCTTCTCGTAGTCGACGGTCGCACGATAGCCGGTGATGATGCCGTCGCGCTCGAGGTGCTCGATTCGATTGCTGACGGTACTCGGCGAGACCTCGAGATCCGCGGCGAGTTCCGTCGTGGTGACACTGCGGGCGTCGTTCTGCAGGGCGTGTAGGATCCGTTTGTCGATCCTGTCCAGTGGCGTTGGCTCCATACTTGGCCTACGAGGTGCAACCATAGAACAGTTGGTCCGTGGGTGTGCAGCGGGCCAGATCGAACAGTCGAAATACGCGTCGCCTCGAGCGGGCTGTGCGCTCGGTCGGAATCACGCACGGAGCCGTTGTCGGCGTCCGGTGAGAACTGCGGCGTGAAAATACGGAAGACTAGTTTCTGCCTCAGGTGACGTCGAACTCGATCGCCGAACCCTAGCACGACCACCTTTTGTCTCACTCGTCGCAGTGCTCCTCGCTCGCAAAACCTGGAGCAAAAAGCGGAAATCGAACGGCTTAGTTGACGTCGAACTCGATCGCCGCACCCTGACCGAAGCCGACACAGAGCGTCGCCAGCCCGCGCCCGCCGCCGCGCTTCTGGAGTTCGTGAATCAGCGTCACCGGCAGTCGCGCACCGGAGGCTCCCAGCGGATGCCCGATGGCGATTGCGCCGCCGTTGACGTTGAAAATGTCGGGATCGACACCGAGCTCGTCCCGGGAGTAGAGCGACTGGCTGGCGAACGCCTCGTTGAGTTCGACCAGATCGTAGTCGTCGATGTCGCGGCCGTTGCGCTCGAGCAGGCCCTTCGTCGCCGGTACCGGGCCGATCCCCATGACGGTCGGGTCGACGCCGGCGACGTTGTTCATGCCGACTTCGGCGAGGATCTCGAGGTCGTGTTCCTCGGCGAAGGCCTCGCTCGTAACGAGCAGCGCGGACGCACCGTCGGAGATCTGGGAGGCGTTGCCGGGCGTAACGGTTCCGTCGGACTTGAAGACGGTCGGCAACTCGGCGAGTTTTTCGGCGGTCGTGCCGGGACGGATGCCCTCGTCTTCCTCGACGGTGCCGTCTTCGGTCTCGATCGGGACGATCTCGTCGTCGAAGCGGCCCTCTTCGGTCGCTTCCTGGGCTCGCTGCTGGCTCTGGGCGGCGTACTCGTCCTGTTCTTCGCGGCTGACGCCGTACTCCTCGGCGACCTTCTCGGCGGTCATTCCCATCTGGAGTTCGCCGATGTTGTAGAGTTCGGCCATTCGCGGGTGGACGTTGCCGGTGTTTTGGCCCATCTGGACGCGGCTCATGCTCTCGACGCCGCCGGCGATGATGGCGTCACGGTTCCCGGCTGCGATGGCGTCGGAAGCGGAGATGACCGACTGCATCGAAGAGGCACACCAGCGGTTGATCGTCGTCGCGGGGACGCTTTCGCCCAGCTCGGAGAGCAACGCGATGACGCGAGCGAGGTTGTTCCCCTGCTCGTCGCGCTGCTGGGCACAGCCCCACATCAGGTCGTCGATATCGTCACCAGAAAGGCCGGTCTCCGCGAGGATTTCGTCGATCAGCGGGACGGAGAGGTCCTCGCTGCGGACGTCGGCGTACACGCCGTCTTCTTTCCCCTGCGGGGTCCGTACAGCCTTCACCACGACTGGCGTCTGTGACATACACTATCGCAGGTCCCTCACGAACTTAAATCCGGTAGAACTCCCGGACATAGGTGAACTGTTTACGATCGCGCCGATCGGTGCGTTCGCCCTCGAACCGCCGTACTCGGTGCCGTACTCGATCAGGTGGTCATCGCATCGAGACGGAAACCGCGCGCGGAAAAACGCTCGAGAACAACGTTTATCTCGGGTTGCTGGTAATACGCGGCCATGGACGAGGACGGACTGAACGCGTCTCGATTCGACGCCGACGATGCTGCGTCAGCCGAGGTCGAAGACGCTTCCGAACCGGACGCAGGATCGGCGGCGAAGGCGGAGCCCGAGTCGGAATCGGAACCGGAACCGGAACTCGAGACGGATGACGCCGATACGACGGATGATACCGGGACGACTGACGGTGATGACGCCGATGTCGACACTGACACAGACACCGACACCGACACGGACGGCTCGATGCCGGGCGTTCCCGACCCCAACCCCCAGGAAAGCGACGTCCCCGAGGACGTCCAGAAGTACGCTCGCTTTACGAAGATGGACGGCGCGCAGTACGATCGAGTCAACGAGTTCCTGCGAGACCGAACCTACGTCACCGCTCGCGAGTGGGCCATCGCTCGGCTCTGTTCGGACTTCCGGACCGAGACCGGCGTCGAGATGACCAAGATCGGCGAGAACCTGCCCGAACTCGTCCCATTCATGACCGACACCTACACGCCACAGGCGGTCAATCAGGCCCGGTCCTCCTTCGAGGAAAAAGTCCGTAAGGCCGGCGCAACCTTCCTCTACGGCGCGATGTGTGACTTCTTCACCGCGGAGGAACTCGACGACGTGATGTACGAGTCGACCGAGGTCGCCAAGTTCCTGCTGGAAGTCGAAGGCGTCGACCTCACCGTCGAGGAGGAACTCGAGGCCGAAGAGCGGATCTCGAGCGTGATGCGCGAGGTTCGCGAGGCCAGCGAGGAACTTCGCGAACAGGACGAAGACGAGTAACGTTTCGAGCAGCCGCCGATTACGCTTCGTCGAACCAACCGCGAACGTCCGCTTCCTCGAGGAACAGCGACGGATCCTCGTGGGAAAAGCTGACCCAGCCGTCGGCGTCGTCCGTTTCGGTCGTGACGTGTAACAGGAGCTCCTCCGTTTTGAGTGCCGTTTCGAAGACGGAGCGGGACTCAGCGAGGTCGTAAGTCAGCGGGACGAAAACGGCGGTTTCGGTGTCCTCGTCGCGCTCGACGGCGAGCGCGATCCGCGGCTCGTCGTCGGACTCGGGCGGCCGATAGTAGACGTCGGCTGCAGTAACGGCGACGTCCCCGCGTTCGATCAGCGATTCGACGAGTTCGTATTCGTCCGCCGAAACCCGGACGTCGAACCCGGTCCGTTCCTCGTTCTCGACCGGCGAAACCGCCTCGGGATCCAGAACCACGGCGTCCCAGCCGTTCTCTCGGTACTCCTCGGCGATCGCCGTCGTGTCTTCGAGGAGTTCCGTCCAGCGCGCGTCTTCCAGATTCGACGTCATCGGTCCCCCTCCGCGTTGACGTTCGGTCGCACTCGAGCGTGCATACTCGACTCCGATGACACCGAGACGAAAAACGTTATCTCCTCTCGTTTGCGTCGCTGTTTCCGTACGTCTCGCTAACTGGTTCGATCGTCACGTCCGCTCTCTCGCCGACGAGGGCGTCCTCGAGCGCGGATCGAACGACCGAGGGATCCGACGGGCCGCCGCCGCCCGCGACGGTACCGACTGATTCGGGATCGAACGGCACCTCGAGCGCGCCGTAGACGTCCTCGAGCGTCGCCGTCAGTTCTTCGCGCCGAGCAACGAGGACGATACCTGCGGTTACGGCGGCGTCCTGACGGACACGCTGGGCGATGCCGACGACCTTTCGTTCCGGCTCCTCGCCGTCCCCCTCGCGCGTGTGCGAGAGCGAGTGCGTCCCTGGGCAGAACGAGTCCGACGGTTCGCCGCGGACCGGCTCGAGGTCGTCCTCGAGGGATCGAAGCGCGTCCACGATGGCGTTCGTCGCTCGCTCGTACCGCTCGTCGGTGCCCCGTCGGAAGTCCGCGACCGGTTCGGCGCGGGCGAAGGCCAGTGTCGTCTCCCCGTCGTAGGCGACCGCGCGGCCTCCGACATCGCGTTCGACCGGCGGGAACGCTCGTTCGCGGGCGCGTTCGCAGGCCCGGTCGTAGCCCTCGAGCCGTCGGTCCCGGCGGCCGAACGCGACCTGACGGTGTGGCGTCCAGACTCGAACTGCGGGGTCGCCGTCGGCGGCGAACGAGAGGAGCTGTCGACTGAGGTCGCGATCGGCTTCGATTGTTGCCGCGCGCCCGCGGATAACTCGCATCGTTTGGGACTCGTTCCCGACGGACCTAAACACCCTCGTCGCACAGACGAACCTGACAACCGATGGCCGCGACGCTTCCCGAGGCAGTGTTGGCCCAGTACCAGCGCTTCTCGCTGTACAACTCGCCGTACCCCGCCCACGACGAGGGCTGTGCGATCGACCTGTATCCCGGAACGCTTCGGGACGGGCGCACGACGGTCGCTCCGAGTCCCGTCTCTGGGACCGTCCTCGAGACCAGAGCCGTTCGGGCACCGCCGAAACCGTACGCGCCCGAGCACGATCATCTGATCCTGCTCGAGTGCGACGGGCCCGCGGAGCTCGAGGGGCTGACGGCCCGCGTCCTCCACGTCGAGCCTGCAGTCGAGGCCGGCCAGCGGGTCGAACGCGGCGAGTCGCTGGGCGAACTCGTCCGCGCCGGTTTCTTCGCGCCGTGGGTCGACAACCACCTCCACGTCGGCTTTCGGCGGGCTGATCAGAACCCCCACCGGGCGTCGGGTTCGCTCCCGCTCGAACTCGGGGTCGAGATTCGGCCGCTCGAGTGGGACGGAACCGGGACCGTCGTTTCGACTGGCGAGACCTACGCGGTTCTCGACGCGCCGACGCATCCCGACCCGGGCGAGACGTTCGTGGGGGTTCGGGCCGACGGCGGTGAGCCGAGTAAAACGAGGCGATCCTCGTCGAAGCGGTGCTCCGACGGTGGCGGGGTCCTCGACGGGGGGCTCCCGCACTACGACGGCGGTGGGGTTCACGGCCGAGCCGAGGCGCTCGAGTGCGAACCGACGCCCGTCTCGCTGAACGGCGACCGACTCGGCGTCGCTCGAGGTCGGACGATCGAGTGGGACGACGTGGTCGTCACCGCGAACGGCGAGGCGATTACCGGTCTGTCGCTGTTCTGCGCTCGAGACGCCGACTTCGGGGCGAAACTGATCTGTCCGGATCACGGGTTCGAACGCGGCGAGTCGGTTAGAATAACGGTCTGTTCGAGATAATCTTGGGTGGGCGCTATGTGATATTGACTGTCATGCTTTTGCGTACGGACGTGGTGGTCTCTCGCGCATTGGAATGGCCGTTATACTCACGTTCGACGTTCCGGCGACAGCCTGCGAACTCGGAGCCGTGTCGCAGGCCGGTTCCGACGAGTCTCCGACGATCGAACTCGAGACGCTGGTTCCGACCCGGTCCGAATCGGTACCGTTCTTCTGGATTCACGCGGCGGACGTCGACCCGATTGTCGACCAGTTGCGCGACAGATCGACCGTCATCGCAGTCGACGTCGTGGAACGGACGGGGCGGGCGACGCTGGTCGCTCTCGACTGGGACGACTCGAGTGACGCCATCTTTGGCGCGATCCGCGACGCGAACGGACACATTTTACGCGCCGTCTGTCGACGGGATCGCTGGGAGTTCGTCGTCAGGTTTTCACACCACCAGCACCTGTCGACGTTCAGACGGGCCGTCGAGGCCGGACCGTTCGATTTTCACGTTCAGCGGATTTATCACGGAAGCGAACCGGGCGAGGAGCCCCAGTACGGACTCACGGCCAGTCAGCAGGAGGCGCTCTCGCTCGCAGTCGAACGGGGGTACTACGACATTCCTCGTCGGTGTACCACGGCCGAACTGGCCGAGCAACTGGATATCTCCTCACAGGCGGTGACCGAACGGCTCCGTCGGGGCATCGCCAACCTCACGCGACACACGCTCCTGGCGGCGAGTTCGGTCGACGACTGACCGGCGTGTTGGGTACCGACGGATGCCTCCGTCCGAACGGCCATTACCTGTCATGTTCTCGAGTTACCCGCATAGCGGACGTATACTCTCGATAGAAAGGTGACGAACGTGTCCGAACGGAACGAAGACGGCGGCCGAGCGCGAACGAACCGCGGGGCGGAGAACCCGCGCCGAACCAGTGTGGACGAGCTGTACATGATGTCGGGAGGGTCCTACATTCTCTGTAGCGTTCGGCGACCGTCGACGCAGTGGCTCGAGTCGACCACCGCCGTCGAACTCGCGGAGTGGCGGTGAGCGTTCTGATTCGGTAGGTAGCTCGTCCGGTGGCAGTTCGAGGCTGCTGAAAACGTTAGTCAGCGTTCAATTTTGTACAAAAACCCTTCAGTCGGCAGCGTCGACCGACGGCTCGGAACCCGGTTCCGCGACCGCGGCGTCGGTAGACGGTTTGTCGTCGATCGTCGACTGTGTTGTGGACCCGCGCCGAATTTCGTCCAGTTCCCGCTCGACCGCGACGCGTCCCTTCTGAAACTCGCCCATCGATTCGCCGGCCGCGCGGGCCAGTCCCGGGAGTTTAGCCGATCCGAACAGCAGAACGGCGATGAAGAAAACAATCAGCAGTTCCGGGCCGCCGGGCATCATAAACAGCGGTATCTCGTACGTCATCACGGTACTCTCTACGCGGGAGACACGGTTGAACTAGGAGCCGAGTGTATAATGGCCGACTCGCAACCTGTGAAAATCGATCGCGCTACGCCTCGAGCGCCCCGGCGTCAAACTCGAACAGGCGCGCGTCGCAGTCGGTGCAGGCCAGCGCAACGACGTCGTACGAGGAACAACACGAGGACACCGTTTCGGTCCCTAACTCGAGCGTGCCGTCGCAAGTGGGACAGTGCTCGAGGAAGACCCGCAGCGAACCCAGCACGCGAGTGCGCTCCGCGTTCTCGAGGTCGTTCCACCCCGGGTAGCGCCGCTTCAGTTCACGGCCGGCGGCCACATCCGCGACGAACGCAGTGCGGGACTCCCACCAGCCGATCGGAATCCCGCCGGCCTCGACGACGAACGAGTGCTCGCGGTCCTCGAGCGTGAGTTCGCCGCCTGCGGCCGTCACGTCGAAGGCCCTTACGACGTCGTCGGCCGCGGTTTCCCGCCGGATTCGATCGATCCACGCGTCGTGGAATCCCGGCTCGAGGCAGAGGTCGTCGCCGTCGGGGCAGTCGATCACCGTGCCCACTTCCAGTAGAAGGGCTTCGGCATCGATCTCGTCTCCGTGGAGCGCGGCGATCGGGTCGTCGATCACGGACTTCCCGAACAGGGCCAGGACGCGCTCCGAGAGGTACCGCTTCGTCAGTTCTGGGGTCCCAGGCACGAGGTACCCGCGGAGGTAGATCGCTCCGAGGAAGGCGACGAACGAGCCTGCCATCAGCGAGGGCGAGACGAGGCCGATCGCCGCGCTCACGACGGCGGCAAGTAGGACATTCAGGACCGTACACGGGACGCAGCGGTTCTCGCCCGTGTACTCGGGTCGGCGAATCGGTTCGAGTGAGTGTGCGATGGTCATTACAGTATGCTCCCGCGGTGTGCCGACAGGTCGGCGACCGCGTTCTCCGGAACCCGTCGTCCGTCATCGGACCGATCGGACGCACTATCGTCCGGTTGGCCCCGAAAAGCGGTCACGACGACGGGTCGGATTTCTGTTCGTTAGTACTGCCAGCAAGCGTATAACCGAGATACCTGATCTACAAGGTTTGCTGTATCGGATGACCACCGCCAAACGTTTTGAGCACCGATACGGGTTGATCGCACAGCTGTCGTGCGATCAGGCGTGAATTGGCTTTCAGTAGCTACTACAAAAAGACAGCGCGGGAACGGTTCACGCCGGGCGAGAACGCGGTACTGGTACGGTTTACTGTCAGCCATTTCCGGCGCAACCGCGATCCGGGCGGCAATTGCGCCGGTACGTCGGTACAGCAATCCGTATGAGGCTGCCGGTTATCGCGGAGTCCGGGGGGTGCACGAGTGAGATCAGCAGTTATCGACGCGGATGCTCGCTCGAGCGTCGACGTCGAATCGGGTCGCGATCTCGAATTTATTCCGCTGTGGCGCACAACACCTGATGGACAAGGTTCTACCATTATCCGGCTTGTGAGCCTACTCTACAGTGAAAGCCGACCTTCTAACGTAGAGATGCGACAGGGCTCGCATGCGCTCGATCGACGGTTTTCGGTGATAACAATGGACGAATTCAAATCAGTAGACGAGGAGTCGCCCGACCGGTATAGTCCAAACCGGCGATCGGTAATGAAAGCGATAGGCGCGACAGCGGCCGTTGGGGGAGTGTTCCCCGGAGCGGTCACAGCGCAGCAGGCCTGTGCGGAGGGGGGATGTAGTGCCGGGACGGGAGACGACATGTGTCAATGTGCACACCCGAGTTGCGACTTCTTGGCCAAAGTCGACGCGTCAGGACAGAGCGTCACTATCAGTGTCCCCGAATCAGCCGCCGAGTTCGACAGCGTCGCCGTCAAAGTCGCGACGTGTTGCTACCCGGTCAGCTATTCGGGAACCAATGGTCAGATAACTGTTAACTCTCCCACTGGTCAGGATATCAGTAACGTTTCGTTCTTCAGGTGCGGGAACGGTGGAGAGGGACGAGTCAACTTCTACGGCTGCAGCCAGGTGTGCTCCGATACACAGGGCACCTCTGTGACGTACGTCGATGCAAACGGAGTCACCCAGACCGGCTCTACCAATACCGAATCCAACCGGAACGACCCAGCGGTCCGTGACTGGGACGCCGTGTACTGCTTCGAGGTGCCGGAGGGTAGTGCGATCGTCAGTGCAGGCGGACAGGAGAATCCGAACCGGTGTGCGGAGAACTACGCCTAGGTGGAAGTCACTACGGCGGTTGAAGCTGATGCAGGAGTGGCCGTTCAACCGGAAGACGAAGAAGAACCCGAGGCCGAAGAGTAGCCGACCTCACGGTCGACTACATTACCCATCGTTCGAGCGAACACGGACGACGCTTGAACCGGAGTGATTCATACGGTTTGCTGTCAGTCATTTTCGGCACAACCGCGACGCTGGCGGCGGTTGTACCGGTGGATCGGTACAGCAATTCGTATCAGTCGATCTCGAGAGTCGTACTCCAATCCATTTTCCAATGTGGAACCGCTGCTCCGACTGTCATTCCTCGCTCGTTGCCATTTACAGGGATTATCGTAGGAGTTCGTAGTTTTCTCACGAGAATCCGAGATACAGGTAGACGGTCGAGGCTTCGAAACCTCCGACGGCTACGATAATCCCTATCAGTCGAAGACAGCCAACCATTGTCCATCAGGTGATCAGGTTATTTCATCTCTGGGCCTACTGCGTAGTGGTGTGAATGAATGAGATTCCGGACGGGAGATGAAGAGTGTATCCACGAGAGTAACGAATAATGTGGCTCAGAACGCTGGACGGACGTCATCTGCCGAGCGAGGCGGGACTGTACGTTCTCGTCGATGTGATGGACACAGTGACGCGATGGGTTTTGACCGATCGGTCCTCGGCTCGGTCCGATGAATTCGATCGAGCCCTTCGAGTCGATTACCGTCGTAGCCACCTGTGGCGATACCAAGGATTGGCACTGCTCGATCGAACTGTCGGGTGAGATCGGTGATTAAACGAATCCGCGAGGACGTCCGGACGGCGTTCTCGAAAGACCCGGCGGCGAAGGGGACGCTCGAGGTACTCACCTGCTACCCGGGCCTGCACGCGATCTGGTGTCACCGGCTCGCCCATCGACTCTGGAACCGCGGCTTCGCCACGACCGCGCGCTTCGTCTCCCACGTCTCGCGGTGGCTAACCGGAATCGAGATCCACCCAGGGGCGACGATCGGCCGGCGATTCTTCATCGATCACGGCTCCGGCGTCGTCATCGGCGAGACGACCGAGATCGGGGACGACGTACTGCTGTACCACGGCTGCACGCTCGGGGGAACGTCACTCGAGGCGACGAAACGCCATCCGACGCTCGGCGACAACGTCGTCGTCGGTGCCGGCGCGGCGCTGCTCGGCCCCATCGAGATCGGTGGAAATTCGAAGATCGGTGCCAACTCAGTGGTGCTCGAGTCCCACGCGCCGAACTCGACGATCGTGGGTATCCCCGCGAAGGCGGTCCACCGATCCGAAGACGAGCCGGTGATGCAACTCGAGCACGGCGACCTCCCGGACCCGGTGTTCGCGGATATCGAGCGGTTGTTCGATCGGTACGACGAACTCCACTGCCAGCAGGACGAACTCGCGTCGCTGCTCGAGCACGCGGTGGCGAACGGCGGCCTCGATGGGGCGCATGACCTCGAGGAGCCGCTCCCGGCCGAGAACGTCGACGATTGAGGTTGCCCCTCACTCTAATTGCAGCGTCTCCCCGTCGACCACGCGACCGACGAACAGCGGCGTCTCGGTCGGCCGATCGCGGATGTAAAACAGGAACGGGCGATCGACGGTCATCTCGACTTGCTCCGGCGGCGCGGACTCGTCCATCACGACCGCCGTCGCGGCCGCCGCCTCGGTTCCCTCCTCGTCGACTTCAACGAAGCTCTGGTGGATGATATCGTCGACGAACAGCCCGCTTCCGTTTCCGTCCACCATCCCACTGAAGTCCGCACCGGGGCCGAAGGCGCGTTCCATTCCCAGCTCCTGCATGATCTCGACGAGACTGAACTTCGATTCGATTCCGAATTTGGGGAGCGCGAGGTCGACCTGGGGCCGGGACAGTTCCTCGAGCATCGTCGCCAGTCGATCGACCGAAAGCGACGCCTGGAACGATTCGAACTCGCCCTCGGCGGGGAGGACGACGATCATGCTCGTGTCCTCGTTGGCGTAGGGGAGTTCGACCACCTGATGGCTGCCGATCTCGGCGTAGCGTAGTTCCGCGGTCTGGTGCATCATCTCGACGTCGGTTTCGTTCCCGTCGAGGCTCGTGAACGTCGCCGGTTCCGTCGCTGCGGGGTCGAAGTCGTGCTCCCACGCGGCGAGGAAGTAGACGGCGTTGGTCAGGACGAGCCGGGTCGAGCCGTCGATCGATCCCTCGGGCAAGAGGTCCTCGATCCGGTCGTTCGTTTCCTCCTCGACCCACGCGTTGATTTCTTCTCGGGCCTCCTCGGGACTGCCCGCGAAGTCGACGAGGTTCTCGCCGGCCTCGTAGTAGGCCGCGAGCAACTCGAGGTAGTCGTCGCTCGTGGCGTTTTCCTCGTCCATCCAGACGGCGTTCGCACTCGAAAGTTGATACCCCAACTCGTCGTCGCGCTCCTCGTCGTCCCACTCCGGCGCGTCGACCTCCTCGCCGTCGGCGTTTCGCCGCTCGAATTCGCCCTCGAGCGCGCCGAAGGCGGCGTGGAGGTCGTTATCCCCGTCTCCGTTCCCGTCCTCGAGTTCGTATCGTAGCGCGTCGGCCATCTCGGCGGCCGTCTCGCCGCGGGCGCCGGCGTAGGTCATCGCTAGCGCCACGGAGACGCTGTAGGGCGAGTAGAACAGATTCTCGTCCGGGGCGTCGTCGCGGAGTTGCGTGAGCAGATCGAACGAGAAGGCGACGTTGCCGCGAATCTGCCGGGCGAGCAGATCCGGCTCGAGGTCGGGATCGGTTCCGAGGTCCAGTTGCGGGAACTCGGGGGCGTCGTTCCCCTCGAGGGGGCCGTCGTTCGTCACGGGATCCGATTCGTCGGGGTCGGCATCGGTATCAGTGTCGTCGCTGCTCGTACAGCCGGCAGCGCCGGCGAGGAGGGCACCGGTCAACGCCAGGACGGTTCGTCTATCGGCGGGCATATACGATTCCCCGTAGGCGGACGATAAACACCTTCTGTAGACTGAAACCGGTCTTTGAGTTTGGGAGGTCACTCGGATCGACGGCGCTCCCGGTGGCGCTCCTTCGCGCGTTGGTAGCCGTCGTCCTCCCGGACGCGTTCCCAGTACTCCTCGAAGACCAGCGCCGCCGCCCGTTTCTCCGGGTCGGCCCACTGCTGTGGCTCGCGCTCGCCGTCGCTGTCGTACTTCTTGCCACCGGGATACTTCGCGTAGCGCATCGCCCGCGTGTACCCCATCTGGAGGTACTTTCGGGCCATGTCCATTCCGGGAAAGTCGTCGTCCTCCCGGTAGCGTTCGTACCGCTCGTAGATCGCCTCGGCGGACTCGCGGGCCGCCTCCTCGTCCACGTACGACCACAGCGGGAGGAGTTCGCTCTTGTAGGGTTCGACCTTGAACACGCCCTGTTCGCCGCGCCCGATCTCGTAGGCGTCCGGCCGCTCCCGGAAGTCGATGTCGTACTCGGGACCGTCGCCGGCGTCGTGACCGTCGGTCATAGGGAAACGACGCCCTCGAGCCAAATCAACGTTCGACAACGTGACAATCGAGAAACGTAGCCGTAAAGAGCATCGCTGTGGGATCACAGGGCATGACCGACGAGATGCAGTCGATGATGGAGGAGTTCGAGGACCTCGAGAGTCTGCTCCAGTACTTCATCGACAATCACCAGGAGTTCCTTTCGTGGATCGGGACGCGCGTAGACGACGTCGGCGAGGGGACGATGACGCTCTCGCTTCCGTACGACGAGAAATTGAGCAACACGCGCCCGAACGCGCCCGAGAGTCACCGCGCGGACCTCCACGGCGGCGTCGCCGCAACCCTGATCGACACGGCAGGCGGGCTCGCACTCCGAACGGAGATGGAGGAACCGTTCGGGGCCAGCATCGCGACGATCAATCTAAACGTCAACTACCTTCGGCCCGCCACGGGGAACCTCGTGGCGACGGCGGACGTCATCCGCGTCGGCGGCAGCGTCGGCGTCAGCGAGATCATGGTCGAGAGCACGACTCCGGACGGGGAGACGCGCGAAGTCGCGACCGGACAGGGCGCTTATCGAATCTTCCGATCGGAGTAACCGCGCCGGCGACGGACGGTCGCGGCCGACTCGCGACTCGAGCGGGAACGGGTATCGACAACCAGTGCGCGTCTTTTCGTTCGTCACTATCCACCGGAAACAACCTCGCCGATTACACCCACTCCATCTTTCTGGCGAACCCGTTCGGGCCTTCTTCCACTCCGTAGGAATTGCTGGACCCCACTAATAGCCGGAAGTTCTGAGTACCATCTGTGATGATCGGATCGGCTCGGCAAACGAGCACGCTCCGACATCTTTCAGGACCATGACCGATACACACTCCGGCAACCAGACGCCGACCGAGTCGAAATCGAGCGACGATCGAGATCCGCTGTTCGCCCGCATTCCCCGCCGCGACTTCATGAAAGCGGGTGCAGCTGCCGGTGCGATGGGGGCGTTTGCCGGCTGTACGAGCCTCCTCGACGACGACGATCTCGCATCCGCATCGGACGTCGACGCGACCGTTCCACCCGGTGAACACGACGACTACTACGCGTTCCTCTCGGGTGGTCACTCCGGCGAGATCCGCGTCTACGGCGTACCGTCGATGCGCCAGATCATGCGCATTCCGGTGTTCAACAAGGAGAGCGCCCGCGGCTACGGTCACGATGACCGCACCAGCGAGATGCTCGAGAACGCCGGTGGCTACACGTGGGGTGACACCCACCACCCGCGCCTTAGCCAGACGAACAACGACTACGACGGCCGATTCGCCTACGTCAACGACAAGGCCAACGGCCGGATGGCCCGGATCGACCTGAAGTACTTCGAGACGGACGCCATCGTCGACATTCCGAACACGCAGGGTGTACACGGTGCCTGCGCCCGACTGCCCGACACGGACCTCATCTTCGGCGTCGGCGAGTTCCGCGTCCCGATGCCCAACGACGGCCGCGACCTCGACGATCCCAGCGCGTACACGTCCGTCCTCTCGGCGATCGATCCCGAGACGATGGACGTCGTCTGGCAGGTGCTCGTCGACGGCAACATGGACAACGGCGACGGCGGTAAGGACGGCCGCTGGTTTTTCTCGACCGGCTACAACAGCGAGGAGGCGGTCACCGAAAGCGAGATGTCGAGTTCGGAGACGGACTACGTCAAGGCGTTCGACACGCCCGCGATCGAGGAGGTCGTCGACGCCGGCGAGTACGAAGAGGTAAACGGCGTCCCGGTCGTCGACGGCCGAAAGGACAGTTCGCTCAACGACGGCTCGGATCCCATCGTCCACTACCTCGACGTGCCCAAGAGTCCACACGGGGTCAGCGTCACGCCCGACGGCGAGTACGCGATCGCCAGCGGCAAACTCGATCCGACCGCGACGATCATCGACATCGAACGGCTCGCGGAAGTAGACGACTCGAACGATGCGATCGTCGGCCAGCCCCGACTCGGTATGGGGCCGCTGCACACTGCCTACGACGGGCGGGGCCACGCCTACACGACGCTGTTCGTCGACTCGCAGGTCGTCAAGTGGGACATCGAAGCGGCCATCGAAGCAGAGATGGGCTCCGAAGATCCGGTGATCGAGAAGATCGACGTCCACTACAATCCGGGCCACCTGATCGCCGCCGAGTCGTACACGGCCGATCCGCAGGGTGACTGGCTGATCTGTCTCAACAAGCTCTCGAAGGATCGATTCCTCCCCGTCGGCCCGGTGTACCCGGAGAACGACCAGCTGATCTACATCGGAGACGACGACGAAGGGATGAAACTCGTCAAGGACACGCCGGCGTACGCCGAGCCCCACGACGCCTCGATGGTGAAAGCGGACAAGCTCGACCCGGCATCGATCTACGACCCCGACGACTACGAAGAGGAGTTCATCAGCGCACAAGACACCGACATCATCCGCGAGGACGGCCGGGTCCACGTCAAGATGCACTCGGTCCGCAACCAGTTCGGCTTCCACGACGTGACCGTCCAGGAGGGCGACGAAGTGACGTTTACCGTCACGAACGTCGAGGAGACCCCCGACATGTTGCACTCGCTGGCGATTCCCCAGTACGATATCAACATCAAGCTCGCACCGCAGGAAACGCGCGAGGTCACGTTCACCGCCGACGAGCCGGGGGTCTACTGGATGTACTGTGCGTTCTTCTGCAGCGCACTCCACCTCGAGATGCGCTCGCGACTGCTGGTCGAACCCGCGGAGTAACTGATCACGATGTCCCGCCTCACCCGGCTCACCGAACTCCGACGCGCGCTCCCGCTGGCAGCGGCGGCGCTGTTCCTGCTCGCACTGACGATGCCGGTGTGGCGGATCACGCTCACCGCGCCGCAGTACATGGAGCCGCTGACCGTCAAGCTCTACGCCTACCCGCGGCTCGAGGGCGATATTACCGAGATACAGGCGCTCAACAGCTACGTCGGGTTCTACTACCCCGATCCGGTGTACGTCGACCCCAACTACGACGTCCACGAGAACGCCGTCGCCGTCCCCGAGTGGGTGCTCGGCCCGGTCGCGTTCGTCGCCCTCGCGGCCTCGAGCGTCGCCGTGGCGCTGCTCCCGTCGGGCAAACGGCTCAAACGCGGACTGGCCGGGTTGTTCGGCGGAACGCTCTTCGTGTTCGTCACGATGGGCGCGCTCATCCAGTACCGGCTCCATCAGACCGGTCACTCGCTCGATCCGGCCGCACCGCTGTCGGGCGTCGACGGGTTTACGCCGCCGCTGGCCGGCAGCTACGAAGTCGCGAACATCAGCGGCACCGCCTGGTTCGGTCCCGGCGGCTACCTGCTGGTGGCCGCCGTCGGCTTGCTGTTCGTCGCGTTCCGGTTCCGGGGCTCCGAGGAGACCCTCGGGGACGTGCCCGAACTCGCTCGCGACAGACGAGAACGCGCGAACGCACGACTCCGTCGCTGGCGCGGCGGCGAAGCGTCGGGGACGACCGACCAACCGGATTCCGACCCAGTGCGATCCACGGCGGACGGTGATCGCCCGTGAACGAATCGTGGTTCGCCGTCGCCGCTGCCGTGATGCTCGTCGCCTCGCTCGCCGGCGCAGCCGTCGCCGCGACGAACGGCCCGGCCGACGCCGACGGCGTCGACGCCTGGAGTCCGGACGTTCCGGACGTCCACGACGTCGCCGAACCCGAGGCGGCGGGTACCGCGACGATCGACGGCGACGAGCAGTTCGACTCGATCCAGGCCGCCGTCGACGCCGCCGATCCCGGCGAAACGGTCCTCCTCGAGGGACGTTTCGACGAACGGGTGACGATCGAGACGCCGGACGTGACGATCGCCGCCGCCGAGCGAGACGCGGCCGTGATCGACGGCGGCGGCGAGGGGACCGTCCTCGAGATCGCGGCCGACGACGTCGCGCTCGAGGGGGTCTGGATCCGCAACGGCGGCCACGACAAGAACGACGACGACAGCGGGATCCTCGTCGACGGCGCGAACGCAACGCTCTCCGAACTCCGGCTGACCGAGGTCGCCTTCGGAATCTGGGTCCACGGCGTCGATAACACGACCGTCGAGGAGAGTCTCATCGCCGGCCGCGAGGACGTCTCAGCGGACCAGCGCGGCAACGGAATCCACCTCTGGGAGGCCACCGACGCCGAACTCAGAGACAATCACATCACGACCGTCCGCGACGGTATCTACTACCAGTGGTCGTCGGGTGTCGTCGCCGAGAACAACGTCATGTGGGAGCTGCGCTACGGCGTCCACTACATGTACTCGGACGACAACCGACTCGCGAACAACACCGCCTTCGACAACGACGTCGGCTTCGCGCTGATGGTTTCGGAGGGACTGACCCTCCGGGACAACGTCGCGGTGAACAACGACGGCCCGAGCGGTCACGGCATCCTCGTCAAGGACGTCGAACGCAGCGAGATCGTCGGCAACGAGGTCGTCGGCAACGACAACGGGCTCTACGTCTATAACGCCCAGGACAACCGGCTCGCGGATAATCTCGTCCTCGAGAACGCGGTCGGGGTCCACATCACGGCCGGAAGCACCGGCGAGGTCGTGACCGGCAACAGCTTCATCGGGAACGGACAGGCGGCGTACGCCCACGCGAACGCCCAGACGAGCTGGAACGACAGCGATCAGGGGAACTACTGGGCGGATGCGAGCGGCGTCGACCTCGACGGCGACGGAACCAGCGAAATCCGCCACCAACCCGCCGGCAGCGTCGAGAAACTCGTACACGAGAACCCGCAAGCGGCCGTCTTCGCCGAGAGTCCGGCGTTCGACGCCGTCCGACTGGCCGAGAGCTCGTTCCCGGTCGTCGAATCGCCCGGCGTGGTCGATCACCGACCGCTCGCCGAGCCCCCACACAAGGACTGGAGGTCCTACTACGACAATGAACATCACGATAACTGACGTCCACAAACGGTACGGCGACGTCGTCGCTCTCGACGGGCCCTCCTTCGAGGTTCCCACGGGGTCGACGTTCGGCGTCCTCGGCACGAACGGAGCGGGAAAGACGACGCTGTTCGAACTCCTGGTCGGCCACGACCGGCCCGACGAGGGATCGATCGAAGTCGGCGGCCTCGACGTCGAGACCGCGGGCCACCGCGTCCGCGAACGCGTCGGGTTCCTGCCCGAGCACAGCGGCTTTCCGCCGTCGATGACGGGCCGGGAAGTGCTCTCGGTTCACGCCCGCATCCGCGGGCTCTCCGACCGAGACGCTCGCATCGAGGAGTGTCTCGCGCTCGTCGGCCTCGCCGACGCCGCGGACCGCCCCGTCTCGGGCTACTCGAACGGGATGGGACGACGGCTCGGACTCGCGTCCGTCCTGCTCTCGCGGCCGCCCGTGCTCGTCCTCGACGAGCCAACCGCGGGGCTCGACCCCCGCGGCGTGACCGCGTTCCACCGCATCATCGAGCGCATCGACCGCGAGACGGACGTAACGGTCGTCCTCTCCTCGCACGTGCTCAGCGAGGTCGAGCGACTCTGCGACGAGGTCGTCATCCTGCAAGCGGGGCGGCTTCGGGCCGCCGGCTCCGTCGACGACCTCCGGTCCAGCGACGAGCGCGTGACCGTCGCCCTTACCCCCGCCGATCACGAGCGCGAATCGCTGCTCGAGGCCGTCCAGAACCGCGGCAACGTCACCGATACCGGCGACGAGATCGAGGTCGTTTGCGGCCGCGAGGCGGCGTTCGACCTGCTCGGATCACTCGAGCGCGAGCACGTGGAACGGTTCGAAGTCCACGAGCCGGGGCTCGAGGCGGCGTTCCACGAGGCACTGTCGGCCGACGAGCCGACGGCCGCGGCCGAGGAGGTGCGGCCATGACGCACGACTCGAGTCGAGCGGACGGTGAGGAGGTTGGGACGGACGGGTCCGCAGCATCCGCCGCAAGCGCCTCAGACACCCGCCCCGCCGGCGAACCGAAACCCGACGGCGGCTACGACCTCGAGACCGGCCCGGCGGCTCGAGTCGAACGGGACGCTCGAGCCGAGACGGCGATCGAGAGCGACCGCGGTCACGCCGCCGGCTCCGGACAGTGGTACCGACAGCTGTTCGTCGTCGCCGAAACGGAGTACCGACTCGCGGTTCGGAGCCGGTGGGCGATCGCACTCACCGCGATCTTCGCGGCGTTCGCACTCGGGCTGACGACGTTCAGCGGCTCCTCGGTGAGCCCCGCGGGGTTCGAACGCGTCGTCGCGAGTCTGGCGGTGCTCGCGGTCTACCTCGTCCCGCTGGTCGCGCTGGCGTTTAGCTACGACGCGGTCGTTGGTCGCGAGGAGAGCGGCTGGCTCCAGACGTTGTTCGCGCTGCCGGTTTCGCGGGCCTGGGTCGTCCTCGGGACGGTCCTCGGCCGGGCGACCGTCCTCGCGAGCGCGACCGTCGTCGGCTTCGGCGTCGCCGGCGGGTTCCTCCTGCTGGAGTACGGCGTCGCGGGATTCGACGCCTACGTCGGCTTCCTGGTCGGAACCGTCGGGCTGGGACTGGCCTTCCTCTCGATGGGCGTCCTGCTGTCGACGCTCGCCGCAGAGAAGACCCACGCGCTGGGCTTCGCGCTGCTACTGTGGGCGTGGTTCGTCCTCGTCCACGATCTGCTCGCGCTCGGTCTGATCGCCGCCTTCGGCCTCTCGGAGACGGCCGTCTCGGCGATCGTCCTGGCCAACCCGACCGGGATCTTTCGGGCGCTGGTGCTCGGAACCCTCGGTGCCGGTGGCGACGCCGGATTCGCGGCCCTGCTGGCCGACACCGGGCTCTCGAGCGGCGTCCTCGCGGCGGCATTGGCCGCCTGGATCGTCCTGCCGACCGCGCTCGCGACCGTCGCGATTCGGAGGCGGCGGCTATGACCTGTCGCTGTTCGCGGCGACGGCTCCTCGCGGGAACCGCAAGCCTCGCGGCCGCCGGGCTGGCCGGCTGTCTGGGAGATGAGGGTACCGACGACTCCCCGGCCGAGCCGATCAGCCTGGCCGACGGACAGTCGTGTGACGCCTGCGGAATGGTGATCGCCGACCACTTCGGTCCCGCCGGACAGCTCTTCTACGCCGACGGACGGCCCGAAGAGCGCGACGGCCCCCTCCGGTACGACAGTCTCTCCGAACTCGTCGTCGCTCGAGACGAGCACGAGGCGCAGGGAGGGGAGCTTCGCGGCGCCTTCGTCACCGACTACTCAAGCGTCGACTACGACCTCGCCGAACACGACGGAACGCCGCACATCTCGACCCACGCCGAGGAGGCGGCGTTCGCGGACGCGACGGAGCTTTACTACGTCGTCGAGAGCGACGTTCACGGGGCGATGGGGCCGGACTTGCTGCCGTTTTCCGATCGCGGTGACGCCGAGCGCGTCGCCGACGATCACGGCGGGGACGTTCGGGAGTGGGACGAACTTTCGACCGTCGGCTGAGACGGATTGCTGTAACTAGTTACCGCCGATCACCAGGGATGGGGTCGGTGATCGACGGTCATTGACTACAGTAAACCGTATGAGGGTCGGCCGGATTACGTTCCGGCTCTCGCGGGTGTGATTTCAGCCCTCGAGGCCGGGCTGTTCGTCGATTCGAGCGTCGCGGTTCCGGTAACGCAGCCAGGCGCGTCCGTGGAGGTAGCAGCCGATCGCCGCGACGGCGACGAAGTAGCAATAGATCGCCGCCTCGACGACTGGAGGGACCGATTCGAGCATCAACAGCTAGTTCGGCCGCGTTCGGAATACGAGTCCACCTGCAGTGAGACAGGCTTGTTAAGCGTTCGTGATCATCCAGTAGCGCACGCCGAGATAGACCATGACGATACCGAACGTGACCGCGAACAGCGGCGAGCCGTCCATGGCCGCATAGACCAGAGCGACCGCGTTCAGTGCGATTCCGAAGAGGTACATCGATCGCATTCGACGGGCGTTCATGCAGTCTCACCGGTGCCGTCGTCGGTGCCGGGGGGATTTGGACCCGCTTCAGTGCCAGTGTCCGTACCGGTTGTCGCTCGCTCGAGTCGCCCCCTCCGTGCGGGCCGAGATAGTGCCATACTCGCCGTTAGTGCGGGCCGGTGAAAACAGTCACACTTCTCGGCGGGTCGGCTGTCTTCCGGAGGTCGAGTGTTGCGTGTCGAGTATCGAGGGTGGTGTTGCGTGTCGAGTGGCGGGCGTGTGCCACCGAAAGCGACGCAGTACGGAACCAACACGAGGGAAACGCGAAACGCCGGATCCGAGGCCGACACAACGCGAGACCATCCACTCCCGCTCACTCCCCGGCGAATTCGAGGTCGTCGCGCACGGCGACCTCGCCGAACAGCCAGCCGGCGTGGTCGATCGCGTACTCCTTGTGCTCGTCTTCGATCGCGCCGATGCAGTCCTCGACCATGATCGGCCGGAAATCACGCAAGCCGGCGCTGCCACCGGTGTGGAGCACGCAGACGTTCGCAAGCGTGCCACAGAGCACGAGATCGTCGATTCCGCGGGCGTTTAGCCAGCTCTCGAGTTCCGTGTTGTAGAAGGCGTCGTAGGTGTGTTTCTCAACGACGTGATCGGCCGGCTCGACGGCCAGTTCGTCGACGATCTCGGCCTCCCAGGAGCCCTCGAGGACGTGTTCGCCCCACTGCTCGAACTCGTCGTAGTAGTGTGCGTCGTCGAACTGTTCGGGCGGGTGGACGTCGCGGGTGAAGATCACCTGCGTCCCGACCTCCCGGGCCCGCTTGACGAGGTCGGCGATCGGTTCGATAACCGCCTCGCTGCCCGGCGCGTACAGCGAGCCGTCGGGATGGCAGAACCCGTTTTGCATGTCGACGACCACGACCGCCGTGCTGTCTGGCTCGAGGTGCATACGTGAGTGTACGAAGGGGTTCCCAAAAACGTTCATGACGCCGAAGCGAGTCGATCGTTCGAGGAGTTCGCTGATCAGCGACCTTTTTGCACTCGCCTTCGTATGTGTGGGTATCCCGCCCAAATGACGGCAACACTCACGCGGACGCGACTTCTCGCCTCCCTTCTCGCGGTGTCGGCGATCGTTCTGGTGCTGATCGCGGCCGGCGGCGTCGTCCCGGGACTGTTCTCGGACGATTCGTCGGACCGCCCCGACGAACCGACCACCGAAGGGACCGTCGGCTACGTCGACGGCTACTGGTACGACGACGAACTGTCCGTCGACGACCGCGACGACGCCGTGCTCGAGGACGACGAACTCGATGCGGTCGTCGCCCGATCGATGGCGCGCGTCGAGGAGATTCGGAACCTGACCTTCGAGGACGACGTCCCGGTCGACGTCATCTCTCGAGAGGAGTTCCAGACCGAACACGACGATATCTTCGTCGAGTTGAGCGAGGACGAACAGCGCAAACAGAACGTCACCTACGAGGCCCTGTTCATGGTCGACCGCGACACGGACGCCGCGGACGAACTCGAGGCCATGTACGGCGGCTCCGTCGACGGTTACTACGCTCCGTCGAGCGATCAGATCGTGCTCGTCTCGGACAATCCGGAGACGCCCGAACTCGACGAGGTCGTACTCGGCCACGAGCTGGTCCACGCGCTTCAGGACCAACACTACGATCTGACGAGCTACGATCGAGAGACGATCGACCAGGACAACGCCAAGAACGGTCTCATCGAAGGCGACGCCGTCTGGGTCGATACCGAGTACGAGCAACGCTGTGGCGACGAGTGGGGCTGCGTGCTCCCCGCGGATTCGGACCCGGACGACTTTCCAGAGCTCAACTGGGGGATCTACATGACGCTCTTCCAGCCCTACAGCGACGGCCCGGCCTACGTCGACCACCTGCTCGAGACCGACGACGGCTGGTCGGCCGTCGACGCGGCGTACGACGACCCGCCGACGAGTTCGTCGACGGTCATTCACCACGAGGAGCGCGAGCCGGCAGACACCACCGTCGAGGACCGCTCGAACGAGTCGTGGACGCCCCTCGAGTTCGACGGCGAGGTCGCCAGAGAGACGACCGGCGAGGCGACGATGGTCGCGATGCTCGGCGCGAACGCTCTCAGTCCTGACCAACAGCCGTCGGTGATCGAGTCCGAGGCGTTGCTCACCGACGACCTCGGCGGGTTCGACTATGACCAGCCGTATACGGACGGCTGGGCCGGCGACGAACTGGTCACCTATATCGACGCAACTGCCGAGGAGCCCGGGGCAGCCGACTCCGGCTACGTCTGGGAGACCGAGTGGCGCTCGAGCGAGGACGCCCGAGAGTTCGCCACCGGCTACCTCGAACTCCTCGACATCCACGACGCCGAACCGATCGAAGACCGGCAGGATAGCTACGTAATCGACGAGGCGTTCCCCGGCGCCTATTACCTCGAGCGCGACGGCGAGACGGTGACGGTGGTCCGCGCCCCGTCGGTTGCCGAACTCGACGGAATCGTCGACGGTGCCGCGCCCGCCGGTGAAGACACCCTCGAACGCGTTTCGGCGGACGACAGTGCTGACGACGATACCGCGAGCAGTGACGATGACGACGGCGACGACTCCCTCGCCGGCTTCGCTGCACCCGGTGCGGTAGTTGCCATCTCGCTCGCGCTGCTCGTCGCGAGAGCCCGAGTCACCCCTCGAACCCGCGTTTCAGAGCCGTCTCGTCGGTCCGTATCCGCCGATTCTGCCACGTCGATCGCTAGCGAGATCGATCCCGGCCGCGTCGACGACTGCCGTCACGGTCGGGGCCGCGCCTGAGCGACGAACCTATGTCGCCGCCGTCGAAAGACTGGCCACATGAACCGTGGCCGACTGGCACTGTTCGCGGTCGTCGCGCTGATCGTGTTGTCGGGCTGTACGCTCCCCAGTACTCCCGACGGATTCGACACCGACCGAGAACTCGGTCACGTCGGCCACTACGCTCACGACGACGTCTTCGAGTTCGACGACAACGAGTCGCTCACCGAGGATCAACTCGAGGCCGTCAAGTACCGTTCGATGGCCCGAATCGAGGTCGTTCGCGGCCTGAAGTTCCACCACGATGTCACCCTCGAGACGATCACCAGAACCGAGTATCGCAGCCAGCGCGGCCAGCCGGGATCGGCGTCGCCGTTCGCGAACGAACTGTGGCGCGGTGCGTTCATCGTCGACGGCGAGACGGACGTCAACCGCGCGATGAACGATCTCTACGGCGGCTCCGTGCAGGGCTACTACACGAACGATCGGATCGTCATCGTAACTGACGGCGCCGACGGACTGCGGATCGACCGCGAGACGCTGGTCCACGAACTCGTCCACGCCCTTCAGGACCACCACTTCGGCCTCGAACGACACGCCACGACGATCGACGCCCAGCGGGCCGAAATCGGGCTCACGGAGGGAGAGGCGAACTACATCCCGCAGTTGTACGACCAACGCTGTGGCGAGGAGTGGCAGTGTCTGCCCGACGACGACCGACCGCCGGCCGACGGCGAATCCGGCGAGCGCTCGTTCAACATCGGGCTGTTCCTCTCGATCTACACGCCGTACTCGGAGGGGCCGCCGTTCGTCGCTCACCTCCGCGACCGCGGCGGCTGGGCGGCCGTCGACGGCGCCTACGCGGACCGACCGGCGAGCACCAGTCAGTTGATCCACCCCGAGCGGTACCCGGATGACCGACCGGTCGACGTCGAGATTCGGGACCGCTCGACCGACGACTGGGAGCCGGTCACCCGTAACGGCCAGCCACGCTCGGAGACGATCGGCGAGGCGACGCTGTTCGCGTCGCTCTGGACCAACGGCGTCGTCGAGCGGCCGATCGGCGAGGGCGGCAGTGAACTCTCGCCGTACAACTACTCTCACCCCGCGACCGACGGCTGGGCCGGCGACACCTTCCGGGTCTACCACGACGTCGACGACGACAGCCGGACTGGCCACGTCTGGGGCCTCGCCTGGGAGAGCGAGGACGACGCCGAGGCCTTTGCGGAGGCCTACCGGACGCTCCTCGAGAACAACGGCGCGGAACCGATCGACGCCGCGAACGATACCTACCGGATCGGCGACGGGGACGCCTTCGCCGGCGCGTATCGGGTGACGGTCTCCGGAGAGACGATCAAAATCGTCGGTGCGCCTGCAGTCGACGACCTCGAGGACATTCACGGAACGGAGTCGGGATCGGCGTCGATCGAGCGCGTTGACGCGGGTGGGTCGGCCAACACTGCTGACGGGCCGTCCGTAACGGGCCCGGTAACGTCGCCAGCGCCGCCAGCGTAGCCGATCCCGAGGGCGTCGGCAGACGGGGAGCTTATTTGTCTCCCACGGGAAGTCGTCGACATGTCTAACCCGTTCGGAACCGTCCCAGCGGAGGCGATTCTCGAGGGCTCCGCGACGGATGCCTACTTCGAGCGCACTCGCGCGACCCTCGAGCACGCGGAAAAAAACCCCCGCGTCGTCGCCGAGGTGACCGCCGACCAGTTTCCCACCGGCTCGTTCGAGGTCGTTACTGGGATCGAAGACGTCGCCACGCTGTTCGAGGGCCGTAACGTCGATATCGACGCGCTCCCGGACGGGCAACTGTTCGACGGCGGACCGGTCATGCGAATCGAAGGGCCGTACCTCGAGTTCGCCGAACTCGAGACGTCGCTGCTGGGTTTTCTGTCGCAGCCGAGCGGGTTCGCGACGGCCGCACTCGAGGCGCGGCTGGCGGCCCCGGAGTCGCTCGTGCTCTCCTTCGGCGCTCGCCACGTTCATCCCTCGATCGCGACGGCGGTCGAGCGCGCCGCGTTGCTTGCCGGCCTCGACGGCTTCTCGCACGTCGCCGCGGGCGAGGTTCTCGGCCGCGAGGCGGGCGGAACGATGCCCCACGCGCTCATGTTCTGTTTCGGCGAGGGCAACCAGGCCGACGCGTGGACGGCCTTCGACGAGGCCGTCGGCGAGGACGTGCCGCGGACCGCGCTGGTCGACACCTTCTGGGACGAGAAGAGCGAGAGTTTGCTGGCCGCCGAAACGCTGGGCGAGGATCTGGACGGAGTTCGAATCGACACCACGAGTTCCCGTCGCGGCGACTTCCGACACATCATTCGGGAAGTCCGCTGGGAACTCGACGCGCGGGGCCGCGAGGACGTCGACATCTTCTGTAGCGGCGGGCTCACCCCGGAGACGATCCGGCCACTGCAGAACCTCGCCGACGGGTTCGGCGTCGGCAGTCACATCACCGACGCGGAATCGGTCGATTTCAGCCTCGATATCGTCGAAATCGAGGGCAAACCGATCTCCAAGCGGGGCAAGCTCTCGGGCGTAAAGGAGGTGTACCGAACGTCAGCGGGGGGCCACCACGTCGCGCTCGCCGACCGCGAGGGACCCGAGGACGGCGAGGCGCTGCTCGAGCCGCTGGTTCGAGACGGCGAAATTGTCCGGGAGTTCGATCTGGACGAGGCGAGCGAGCGGTGTCTGACCGACGCCGAGATAGTCGGGTTCAGCGAATCAACGGATTGAACTTTTTTCCGTCAACAGACTCGGTATGGAATCCTCGGCAGCATCGCCGCCCTCCCGCGGCTCGATCGTGAACCTGTTGACGCTCAAACTGGTCGGTGTCGGGATCTTCGCGGCGGTCGTCAACTGGTCCGCCCTGATCGTCTCCGGTCCGCTCGGCCTGTTCCGAATCGGTCTCTTCGTACTCGGCAACGTCGTCGTCTGCTGGCTCGTCGTCGACGCCGTCTTCGCCGCCCTCGACCAGTTGCTTGAGTCGAAACTCCACGATCGAGCGTGACTGACTCCGGTCACAGCACCGAGTGTGTCGACCGTCGTCAGTTCAGATCCGCCCGCTCGAACCGCCAGTAGCCGATCGCCAGCGGGACCACGATCCAGGCGAGCAGGACGACGGCGGCGAACCAGTCGCTCAGGTAGAACGGGAGGTCGCCGCTCACGCGATTCGAGAGCAAAAGCGCGTTCGGCTCCTCCAGCGTCTCCTCCGGAATGTCTTCGACCATAGTTTGCCAGCCGACCATCGGCCAGATGAACTGGCCGGCGAGTTCGCTCGAGACCGCGCGGTAGGCCTCGAGCGGGTTCAGACTCAGGAGGAAGAAGTACCACTCGGGGGCCTCGAGTCCCGGCAGGTTACCTTCGACGAGGTAATGGAACGCCGTGACGGCCGGATGCCAGACGAGCGTGAACACGACGTAGCTCCCGATCGCGCCGGCCATCGCCTGCATTCTCGAGGATGCGATCGCCGAGACGCCGACCGCGATGGCGGTGAAGGCCATCCCGAGGAGGATCGTCAGCACCGAAAATCCGAGGAAGGTCCGTATCGGGACGTCGTCAAACAATCCGACCGCAATCACGATGGCAACGAGACACGCCACGACCGATGCGACCGCGATGACGCCGAGACGGCTCAGGAGTTTGCCGGCGAAGACGTCCCACCGGCTGTGTGAAAGCCCGAACAACACCCGCAGGCTGCCCGACTGTCGCTCGCCGACGATGGCCATATAGCCGACGAGGAGTGCCATAATCGGGATGAGCAACAGCCCGCCGATGTTGGCGACGACGCCGATCACCTCCGTCGGCTCGGCCTCGGAAAGGTTGTCGGTCGCGGCCCCGGCGGCGATGATCCCCATCAGGAAGACGAAGACGCCCATCACGGCCCAGATCATCCGTGAACGGATCGCGTCCTCGAAGTCCTTCCGGGCCAGCAGCGCGGTGCTCATCGAACCACCTCCTCTTCCTCCTCGTCGGCGTCGGTGTCGGCGGACACGCCGCCGTCGGCTACCGTTTTCTGGCTCGCCTTCGGTTCGTCGGCCACCGCTCCCTGCTCGCGGACTGACTCCCCGTCGACGCCGGTGAACGCCGAGAAGAGGTCCTCGAGCGTCGCCTCTTCGGTCTCGAAGTCGACGATCGGCGGTCCCGACTCGACGAGTCGGTGGATCGCGAGCGCTTTCGCTGCAGGGTCAGCGTAGGTCACCCGAAGACGCCCGTCGTCGGCCGTTACCTCGGTGACGCCGTCGATCTCGGTCAGCGCCGTCCCTTCGGTCGACGGTTCTCCCGCCACGTCGACGACGAGACTCGAGCCGACACCCGATCGCTCGCGCAGCCCCGCGATGGTGTCGACGGTGACGAGTTCGCCGTCGTCCAAGATGCCGACGCGGTCGCAGACGGCCGCGACCTGCCCGAGGATGTGACTCGAGAAGAAGACCGTCGTCCCGTCGGCGGCTTCCTCGCGGATGATCTCCTGGAACGTCCGAATGCCGTGGGGGTCGAGGCCGCTCGACGGTTCGTCCAGAATCAACAGGTCCGGATCGCCGACGAGCGCCATCGCCATCGCGAGTCGCTGGGCCATCCCCTTCGAGTAGTCGCCGACCGGTCGCTCGGCGTCCTTGAGGTCGAGCCCGACGCGCTCGAGCAGCGCCTCGGGCGATTCAGTCCCGTTCTTGGACTCGAGGGCGAACTCGAGGTGGCGATAGCCCGACGAGCGCTCCCAGAGGTCGAACCCGTCGGGAAGGATGCCGACACGGTCGCGAACGGCGTCGGTCTCGTCGTGCGTATCGTAGCCGAGCACCGTCGCCGATCCTGCGGTCGGCCGGATGAAGTCCAACAGGAGATCGATCGTCGTCGTCTTTCCCGCGCCGTTGGGCCCCAGAAAGCCGAACACCTCGCCGTCGTCGACGGTTAACTCGAGGCTCTCGAGGGCGGTCTCCTCGCCGTAACGCTTCGTCAGGTCGGTCGTTTCGATCGCCGTCATCGGGACACCTCCGGCTCCGGTGGCCGTCGGTAGGGCGTTCGGAAGCCGCCGTGCCCGGGTCGGCTTCGGCGGTCGATACGAGACGCTCCCGTCGCTTCGATCGAATCGGCCGCGGAACGACCGGTGTACCATGTCTCGACCATTGCATGCTGACCGTCGTCCGACAGCATCGTATAAGCCGATTCACAGTTGGCGGGGCGCCAACCGTACCAAACGCTTATATACGAGAACCGGTCTCGAGGAACTCAGTTGCCGGTTCGCGCTCCGCCGTGCTCGTCGCCCGGCGATTCGCCACGCATCCGAACGATTATTGCCTTTCGTACGGGAGTCGACATCGACGTGTCGGCTCGGCAACTGAATTCCGCCGGCGATCCGCAATCTCCGACCAGCGGATCGCTCGCCGTTTCGGCCGCGGTGCGATCGCGGGACCGGCACGCGACCACGACGCGAGCAAGGGGGGAGCGATGACGACCAGCGTCGACCCCGACACCGAGGAACTCCTCACGCTGCTCGAGGACGAGTACGCGCGCACGATCATCCTCGAGACCTACCGGGAGGCCCGGTCCGCCGACGCCCTGAGTACCGCCTGTAACGCCGACCCGTCGACGGTGTATCGACGCATCGATCGCCTGCAGGACCACGGACTCCTGGAGGACCAGCAGCGACTCGATCCGAACGGCCACCACTACAAGGTCTACGCGGCCCGCCTCGAACACGTCGCGATCGACGTCACCGACGACGGCTTCGACGTGACGCTCGAGTACACCGAGGAAGACGCCGCGGATACCTTCACGCGACTGTACGAGGAGTTCTCGGGATGACAGGGTACACTGGCGTGACGGCCGGCGCGCTCGAGGTGCTCCGGGGAGCGTTCGGGTTCAGATTCTTCGCGCCGTTCGAGCCAACGGCCGCGACGCTCGGCCCCTCTCTCGAGGCGGCGGTGTCGGTTCCGACGACGTCGCTATCACCGTCGGCATTGCTGTCGGTGCCGGTTCCGATCCAGGTCACGGTCGAGGGCGGTTCGACGCCCGTCGTGGTCGCCGCTATCCTCTCGTTCTTCGTCGCGACCGTCCTCGCCGTCCTCGTCACCTACCGGTTCGTCGAGGGCTACCGACGGACGAAGGCACGGCCGATCTTGCTGCTCGCGATCGGTATGTTCCTGCTCGCACCGGCGCCGATGTTCGTTCGGCTGCTCGCGGGGAACGTCGCGTCGGTTCCGCTCTCAGCACAGTTGCTGCTCACGACGCTGTCCGAACTGTGTGGCCTGCTAGTCATTCTCTACGCCGTCTACACAACCTGATAACGAGATTATGCCACTTGCATCCATCACCGCCGTCGCGTCCGCCCTCACGGCAGTCCTCGGACTGTTCGTCGCGCATCTCGCCTATCGCGGCTACCGGCGACACGAGAGCCGGACGATGCGCGCCCTCGCGATCGGGATCGTCTCGATCGCCGTCGTCCCGTATCTGATCCTCTATCTGTTCGATCCGATCCTCGACCTCAGCGATGCCGCGAGCCTCCTTGCGATCACCCTCTCGCATACGATCGGACTCGCGGTGATCTATCGGACGTTCGATCGATAACTCATCCGGATCGCTTACCGATATACGTCCAACCGCAGGACATCACGGCTGCGCCGGAACCGCGTACAGCAGTCCGTCGCGGCGGCCCCAGCTTCGACTCGAGACGGCTTCGATCGATACCGCTCGACTCGAGAGGGGAGATATCCGCGTGAGAAGTAACTGTATTCTACCGCTAGCGTTCCGATTCGACCGTCGATACGGTTCCTGTTCTCGTCGCAGTCAGACCTCTTCGATGCTTCCGTCGGCTTCGCGCTCTCGGAACACCTGCCCTTCGAACAGCGTGACGACGACGTCGTCGTCCTGCCAGGCCGTCGGTGCGAGCTTCGCCTTTCGGCAGGTCCGGTCGAGATACTCGCGGGCGCTCCAGTTGTTCTGGACGGGCACCGTCGGATAGAGCCAGCCGCCTTCGCCGCCGTCGATGGCGACGCCGTGGGTTCCGAGTTCGAGATCCGCCAGCGGATCGTCGGTCAGAACGACGTTCTTGACGGTACAGACCGATACGGTGAGGTTCGGTAGCTCCGAGGGTGTCACTTCGGAGCCACACGAATCCTCGCTTGCAGCTTCGATCGCCGCGTCGACGATGACGTGACCGAGTTGCTCGCCCGAGCGGTAGCCGCCGGCACAGCCGCGCAGACTGCCTCGGCCGCGCGTGGACTCGAGGCGGACGAACGCGCCGGTTCGCTCGTAGAATGCCTCGCGCATACTGCCCGGTTGTTCTCGTTGCCCGTGTTGTACGTAAGATTCGACGGATTCGCGAGCGAGTTCGACGGCTCGCGCACCGTCTTCGTAGGAGAGGTTGACGCCCTGTCGCTGGGACATACAACTGTACATGGTAATAGTCGTCCTAAAGCGCTTCCATTCGCTACGACGTTCTTTTTCCGTGGGGACCGAGGGACTTATTCGGCCCACGCTCGTACTATCGGTGGGAGAGAGAGCCTGGCTGCCGCGGCGGATGCGTCGGCGACGTCGCATCCGTACATTGTGGCCATCCCTTCGGGATGCATCACGCTCCTACCGTTGGCCAACTCTTCGAGTTGCCCAACGCACGCGAGGAAAGTCCCCCCACCTGTTCGGGCAGGTGACCGGACGCAAGTCCGGAGCGGGAGACCGCTGGCTCTGGAACAGAAACGACACGTCTCGGCCCGACCGATGATGCGTGCGAACCCGACCGAGAGGAAGGGAAGCTAACCTGCAGAGGGCGTGTGGTCGTTCGAACGATACATGGTTCGAATCCATGGGTTGCGTGCGCGGTTCTTCCCTTCGGGGATCCGAACCTCGGCGACGTAACCGACCACACCCAGACGGCCGAGGATCGATGGAACGGCGAACCCTCACCGGTGCAAGTCCGTGCCGTGGTAGCCCGAACGCCCCGCGGCCTGGCCGCGGACGGCGCGGACGCTCAGCCGAATGCCGGGACGAACAGAAGGGGGCTTACTCCTCTCACCCAGTTTCGATACCTCGAGTGCCAACGTTTTCGAGCGATGACCGTCCGTTCTCCCCTCGAGTGACGACGCTGTTCGAGCGACCGACGATCACTCGAAGTCGTCGACTAGTTGGGGCACACAGCCCACGCCGGGCTTGATGTAGTCGCAGTGGCCGGCGACCTCGTCGGTGACGTCCACGTCGGTGTAGTTCTCCGGCAGCGAGCCGCTGTCATCGGTGAGCAGGCCGGCCTCGCAGTCGGAGCCGGCACAGCCGAGGCCGCTCGAGAGCGACTGCACGTCGTAGCCGTAGCAGACGGCGTCGTCGTTTTCGGAGTGGTAGTTGGCGACCGTCTCGGCACTGGCGTCGATACCGTAGGCGTACTGCCCGTCCGTACAGACCGCATCGTCGTCCGCAGCGGTGCCGACCAGCGCGACGCTTTCGACGGTCGCGTCGCCACCCAGCGCCGTGAGCGCCTCGAGACAGACGCGACCGCCGAGCGAGTGCCCGACTAGCCGAACCGTCGTCTCCTCGAGGTCCACGCGGTCGGACGCCAGCCACAATGCGAGGCGGTGGCCGGCGGTTTCGGTCGTGCTTTCGGCGCGCCAGTAGTTGAGCGTGTCCGCGTCCCAGGACGCGGCGACCACTGGCCCGTCGTAGTCGCTTTCCTCGAGCGCCTCCCGAAGCGTCTCGGCCTGATCGGTGCTGGTCTCGAGACCGCGCCAGCCGTGGACGTAGACGACGAACTCGTCTTCGTCTTCGTCTTCGTCCTCGATATCGTCGAAATTCGACGCCGACGGATTGGAACTGGTAAGGTCGAGTTCCGGGTACTCCGCCGGCGCGTTCACCCAGTCGTCACAGCCCGTGAATCCGCTCGCCGAGGCGGTTCCGGTTGCGCCGGCGAGGCCGGCCCCGCCGACCGCCGTCGCTGCGGTCGTCCGCAGTACGCGCCGTCGGCTGATGTCCGTCCGCTTATTTTCGTCCCGCTGTGCGCTGTCGCTTCCGTCCGGATCGTGTTCAGTCATCGTCCTCGAACTCCGTTTACGGCCGGGTTCGGAACCGAGGGAGGGTAACCGCCCTGTCGGCACATGACGGCCGCTCATGGGGGCCGATCATCCGTCGCTCGAGTCGCGTCACGTCCCGGGGACGCCGACGGCGTCGAACGTCGTGAGACCGACGGCAGCGAGGGTGTACAAGACGACGAGGACGGAAACCCACGCAACGACCGTGATGCCGGCGGCGTCGATCCAGCCGCCGGGGTATCGTCGCTTGACGACCGCCAGATACGCGAGCAGGACGATCACCGGACCGAGGAACGGGATCCAGCCGAAGAAGAAGCCGATGAGGCTCCAGACGATCGCTCCGAACAGTGCGGTAAAGAACGCGTGCGTGTAATCACTGACGTCGGCGATAACGATCGCGCCGATGTGAAGTCCAAGTGCACCGATCAGCAAACTGACGAGGAAGACGACCAGACTGTCAAGCATAGCTGACTGTTCTCGCCTCGAGACCGAATAGGTGTCGCTGCGGAGTTCTCGGGTACTCGACGTACAAGGTGCGAGTTTTCACCGACACGGACGCCTGGCTACGTTCGGCGTTGTCGCATCGGTGAAAGCGTCCTGACGGAGTCTTACGCGAACGAAGTGAGCGTAAGGCACGTCAGGACCGAACCCAAAAGCGGGCGCTGAGCAATGCGAAGCGCCCGCGATAAGTGAGCGTCCTGGCGGAGATTTGAACTCGCCGAGACGTTCCGGGTCGCTCACTTTGTTCGCTTCCCGGGCTGCGACTCGTCTGCTCAAATCTCCGCATCGGAGTTTCGTCGACACCAGCCGCTCGCTCCGCTCGCGGTTTGGCGTCGACAGAAACGTCCTGACGGAGATTTGAACTCCGGTCCCTGGCTCCGCAAGCCAAGAGGATAGTCCACTACCCTATCAGGACTCATCTCTTCATACCCGCGTCGACATTAAAGCCCTTTCGAAAGGAACCGGCCACAGTCCGCCGTTCTCCCCCGATCGTGCGTGTCTACGCCTGCCACAACGGCCGCCTCCGTCCAGCTGACTAACACTCGGGTTTATATACGGAGCCGGGGCAAGCGGCGGTATGCGTTCGGACGCCAATCGTCGGCTCCACGGATGGGACCAGCGGCGGGTTGCGTGGTACCATCCCAGCCCCCATCCCACTGTGAAACGGAGTCGAACACCCCGACGAACACACCGAATGGACAACGCTTATGCGCAGCCTACCCATGCACGAGCATAGAATGAGCGACATCGAGGGCGTTTATGAAGACCTCGAGGCCGACGTCTCTCTCGAGGAGTTTCGCGAGGCCGTCGAGGCGAAAGTCGAGCAGATGGGTGGACTCGCAGACGAGGAGACGGCGGCGATGCTCATCGCACACGAAATCGGCGAGAGCGAAGTCGGTGGCATCGCCGATATCGAACCGGGGATGGAGGAAGCAAAGTTTATCGCCAAAGTGATCAGCATCGGCGACGTGCGGACCTTCGAACGCGACGGGGAAGACGAGGACGGTCGCGTCGTCAACGTCGAGGTCGCCGATGAGACCGGCTCCGTCCGGGCAGCCTTCTGGGACGAACACGCCGAAGCCGCCATCGAGGAACTCGAGGAGGGGCAGGTGCTGCGGATCAAGGGCCGCCCCAAGGAGGGCTTTAGCGGCGTCGAGATCAGCGTCGACGAGGTCGAACCCGATCCGGACGAGGAAATTGACGAGGTAAAGGTTTCCGACACCCACACCGTCGAGGACCTCTCGCTGGGCCTTTCGAACGTCAACCTCGTAGGGCTCGTCTTGGACACCGACAGCGTGCGCACGTTCGACCGCGACGACGGCTCCGAAGGGAAGGTGTCGAACCTCGTACTCGGCGATTCGACCGGCCGTATCCGCGTGACGCTGTGGGACGAGCAGGCCGATCTGGCCACCGAAATCGAGCCCGATACCACCGTCGAAGTGATCGACGGCTACGTCAAGGAGCGCGACGGCAATCTGGAACTTCACGTCGGCAATCGCGGCGCCGTCGAGGAGGTCGACGAAACGGTCGAGTACGTCCCGGAGAGTACGCCGATCGAAGCTATCGAGATCGGCCAGACGGTCGATCTCGCGGGCGTCGTCCGCTCGGCGGATCCGAAACGAACCTTCGATCGCGACGACGGCTCCGAGGGACAGGTACGGAACATTCGCGTCCAGGACGCGACCGACGACATCCGTGTGGCGCTCTGGGGTGACAAAGCGGACCTCGACATCGGCCCGGGCGACGAGGTCGCACTCGGCGACGTCGAAATTCAGGACGGCTGGCAGGACGACCTCGAGGCGTCTGCCGGCTGGCAGTCGACGATCACGGTGCTCCAGTCCGAATCCGCCGAGGGGGCTGGGGCTGCTGCGGCCGACGCGGACGACTCGAGCGACGAGAACGCCGGGCTATCGGCGTTTTCCGGAAGCGGGGACGACGATGGAAACGAAGACGAAGACGAAGACGAAGACGCTGCGGAAACCGAAACGGACAGCTCGGGCGACACGAGTACCGACACGGACGAACCGGCCGACGGCGAAGAGATCGAGTTCACGGGCGTCGTTGTTCAGGCCGGCGATCCCGTCGTTCTCGACGACGGCGAGACGACGATGAGCGTGGAGACCCACGCCGACGTCGGTCTCGGAGAAGAGGTAACCGCACGAGGGATCGTCCGTGACGGTCGTCTCGAGGCAAACGACGTGTTCTGACGCCGCGAGCAACCTCATCGAGCACCTAGGAAAAGCGTTAAGGGCGTTTGCTTCGCGTATCATGGTATGAACGTCGAACTCCCGTTCGCCCCGGTGGATACGATCATCCGGCGAAACGCGGGCGAACTTCGGGTGAGTGCCGACGCGTCGAAGGAACTTGCAACACGGATTCAAGAACACGGAAGCGAGCTCGCCATCGATGCCGCCGAGCGAGCGAGCGAAGACGGTCGGAAGACGCTAATGGCGGAGGATTTCGGCGTCGGCACAGTCGTCAACAAAAACGACCTCGAGTTGCCGGTTGCGCCGGTCGACCGTATCGCCAGGCTGGAAATCGACGATCGGTACCGCGTCTCGATGGACGCTCGCGTCGCCCTCGCAGACATTCTCGAGGACTACGCGGATAACGTCGCTCGGGCGGCGGCGATTCTCGCCCACCACGCTGACCGCCGGACGATCACAGACGACGACATCGAGACGTACTTCTCGTTGTTTGAGTGAGATGCAGTTTGGCTACAGCGAGGTCTGTCTCGCACACGATCCCGGTTCGCGCCATCCAGAGTCGCCGGACCGGTTGCGCGCCATTCGGGAGCGATTGAAAAGGAAACACGGCGTCGAGTACGTCGAGGCCGACCCCTGCGAAATCGACACGCTCGCGGCCGTCCACGAGCGGGAGTACATCGAATCCGTCGAAACGTTCTGTGCCGACGGTGGTGGCAACTGGGATCCCGACACGACTGCCGTCGAGGAGACCTGGGATGCGGTCCGTCACAGCGCCGGCCTCGCCTGCTGGGCCACTGAGGCGGCTCTCGAGGGTGCAACCGGTCGCGATACGCCGTTCTCGATCGGACGGCCGCCGGGACATCACGCGGTGTACGACGATGCAATGGGGTTTTGCTTCGTGAACAATGCGGCGGTCGCCGCCCAACACGCACTCGATGCGGATGCGTACGATGTCGATCGGGTCGCGATCGTTGACTGGGACGTCCACCACGGCAACGGTACGCAGGACATCTTTTACGACCGCGATGACGTCTTCTTCGTCTCGATTCACGAGCAGGGTCTCTACCCCGGCACCGGTGCCGTCGACGAGACCGGAACGGGTGACGGCGCGGGAACGACGATGAACGTTCCGTTGCCGGCCGGGACCAGTGATCGGGAGTATCTCGCGGCGATCGAGGGGCCGATCATCGGCGCGCTTAGCGCGTTCGATCCCGACCTGCTGCTCGTCAGCGCGGGTTTCGACGCCCACCGCCACGATCCGATCTCGCGGGTTCGGCTGTCGACGGAGGCTTACGCCCTGATGACCGACCGACTCCGGACGTTCGCCGACGACACCGATGCGGCGCTCGCGTTCATCCTCGAGGGCGGGTACGGACTGGACGTCCTCGCCGACAGCGTCGCGATCGTCCACGAGACGTTCGACGGCCGCGAGCCGATCGAACCGGACTCGGAGTGTGAGGCGAAAGCGGCGTCGGCGATTTCGGACGTTGCCGACGAACACGGGCTGGATCTCGAGTTGGATCTGGATCTCGACGGCTGATCTTTCGGTTCTCGATTCTCAACTCTCTGTCCCTCCCGGTTTTGCTCTTTGATTCCGGATTCGACTGTCACAGCCGATCGCTCGGTCTTGTTCTGGCTCGATTCATACGGATTGCTGTAACTATTTACCGCCGATCACCAGGGACGTGGTCGGTGATCGGCGGTAATTGACTACAGTAAACCGTATCAGACTGTATCGGTCGCCAGTTCAGGGAGTGGGATCGAAATACCGAGCGAGTTCTTGGCCGAACTCCTCGAGTAGCGCCGCGATCTCGTCGCCGACCAGGACCGTGTACTCGTCTTCGAGTCCCGTCTCGATGTGGGCACCAAGCCCGACGTCGAAGAGCCGGTCGCTCTCGAGGAAGGCTTCGGCCGTGGTGAACTCGCGAGGTCGTTCGGTGACGTACCGGTCGCCGTCGATGAAGGGACCGTAGGCGTCGGGGTCGTCGGCGTAGGACTCGTAGAATCCCTCGGCGTGACTCCGAACGTGGACCGGTGGGCCGTCGTGGCGCTCGACGGCGGGGCGTTCGCTGACGGCGAGTTCGACGAGGATCACCGCGGTGTCGTCGGCGACCGCCGTCGCCCGGAAGACGTCGAAACCGCGGTCGTCGAGCCCCATCGTGATGCCGTCGAGCGACTTCTGTAGCTGGGGATAGAGCTGATCCTCCACGAGGTCAGGTGCGTCGAATCGGATGGCGACGGGCGTGGTGCCGCGACGCTCGAGATGTTCGCGGAGGTCGGCCGCGGTCAGTGGGTCTGGGATTTCGGGTTCGAACAGTTCGATATGGGGTTCTTCGAGGAGTGCGCGCGCGTAGTGTTGAAACCGGGCGACGTTATCTGCCGAACAGACGGCGGCGACGTTTCGCTCGGGATCGGTGGGGTCGATAACTACGAGCGGGTCGTCGAACGAGAGGGCGACATCGTCGACACTCTCTCCCCGAGACGTCGACCCTGTTTTGCGTTCCTTGCCGTGGTCCTCCGGATCGAGTTCGACCTGTGGATGCCAGTTTGCCGCGGCTTCGAGCAGCGGTCTGAAACCGCCGTACTCGCAGACGAGCAGCTCGGTGAGGTAACCGCTGAAGCCCCGCGTTCGGAGGTCGCTACCGTACGCTCCGATTCCCTTCAGGAACTGCTTGGTGAGTCGAACGTCGGCGGCGAGCTCGTCGTCGAGTCGCGCCTCGAGATACTTGGTGTGAAACGGCGTGCGATCGACGGCCGAGCGGATCTCGGTGGCCGACTCGAGGCGAAAGCAGGGGACGACATCGATATCGAATCCCTCGACGGTTCCCTTGACGTAGGGATGTTCGGCGTACTCCTCGTGGCCCTCGGGGAGGGTTTCGTGGCCGACTTCGAGCCCGTATCGCTCGAGGGTTTTGCGATCGAGATCGGGTGGAAAGCGGACGAAGATGTCGATATCGCGGTCGCCGCTGATCCACGTTCCTCTGGCCGTCGAGCCGGCCTGTAGGACGTCCGCGGTAGGGCAGCGGTCGGTCGCGGCGGCCTCGGCGCGCTCGAGGAGACGGTCGGCGACCTCACGGAGGCGTTCGCGTTCCTCGGCGTCGGGTTTGATACGGTCGTGAATCGCGTCAGTGACCGCCTCGAAGTCGTCAACTCCCGTCTTCCGGTCGTTCTCGTCGCTGTCGGCGTCCTCCTCGCTCATTGGGGGTGACTACTCGAGCAGTGCGTGAAAGGGTGTCGAACACGGAGCGGGCAAAACGAAAGCCCTATCAAATACACCCGACTACGAGAAAATGAGCCGAAGTAGCTCAGATGGTAGAGCACCTCGCTGTTAACGAGGTTGTCCCAGGTTCGAGTCCTGGCTTCGGCGCTGTTCTTCGAGCAACTACTCGCGAGGAGCAGTCGCTCCGAGCGAATACACGCGAGAAAACAGCGAAACGAGCTAGACTCGAGCACGCGCTTCCGAGCCAGTCGCTCGCGTCGCTCTTGAAGACCTCACACGAGAGTGGACAACGTTCGTTGTGTGCTCCGGTCCAGCGGGTCGCCGCACGTGGTTCGCACGGTGTGGAGCAGCCGGAGGTTTATATCGAATGTATGTGTTTACCCCGAGGTCTCGACAGCCGGCACAGCGTGAGCCCGTGAGATCATCTCATTGCTGCTGACGACTCGGCGAAG
>NZ_WUYX01000043.1 GCF_009834785.1 Natronorubrum halalkaliphilum | reverse complement strand
TCATTGTCTGCTTGCTGCTGTTTGCTAGGCACATTCACAGCAAGCAGACGTTCTAACTAAGCGGCTTTGTGAAGTACTGAGTATTGACCTCGAAAAGTGGATATCTGGAGATGAGATCGTGTTGTCAAGCGATTCGGTCATATCTTGAAACGGAATAGACACACCCACCCCACTGTGTCCGCTGTTCTGGTGAAAGAGAGGGTTGGTGAGAGACAAGACGTTCATAGATGAATCCATCAACTTCAATCTAACACTAAACACGATACAATAAACAGCCTAAGTTGCCATTTGGACTAGCTCTCTTTCTATTGTATTAAAACTTCTCCATCTAGAAGAGACGGACAATCTCACCCCACCCACCTTTTATTCGGCTAACTCCGGACATGGTGGGGTGGGTGTGTCTCAACCATCTTTATAAGCGATCAGAACAGCGGACACTGCGGACACGGTGGTTTTATAAACACTGCTGTTAGAGGATTAGAGAGAGATCACGAATGGGCCTGTTCGAGCGTGACACTGAGATCTACAAAAACCGCGACGCATTGCGGGAGGACTACCAACCGGAGCAACTCGTCGGCCGTGACGAAGAAATCCAGATGTATCAGGCGGCTCTCCAACCAGTTATCAACGGCGAGCAGCCGAACAACGTCTTCTTGTATGGGAAAACCGGTGTCGGAAAAACCGCCGCCACTCGCTATCTTCTCGCTCATCTCGAGGCGGACGCCGACCAGTACGACGATATCGATCTCCATCTTACGTTCCTCAACTGCGACGGGCTCACGTCGTCCTACCAGATCGCAACTCGTCTCGTCAACGAACTCCGGGACGAAGCGAACCAGATCAGTACGACCGGCTATCCCCGAGCAACCGTCTACGAAATGTTGTGGGACGATCTCGACGAGATCGGCGGAACCAATCTCATTGTCCTCGACGAGGTCGACCACGTCGAGGACGATTCGATCCTCTATCAGCTCCCTCGAGCGCGTGCGAACAACAATCTCTCTGACGCGAAGGTCGGTATCATCGGCATCTCGAACGATTTCTCGTTTCGCGATGATCTTTCGCCGAAAGTCAAGAGTTCGCTGTGTGAACAGGAGATCCACTTCCCCGCATACGACGCCGGCGACCTCCAGAAAATCCTCGAGCAGCGCGCCGCCGTTGCGTTCCACGACGACGTTCTCGACGACGCCGTGATTCCGCTTTGCGCCGCCTACGGAGCAAAAGACGCCGGTGACGCCCGGCAGTCGATCGACCTTCTGATGAAAGCCGGGGATCTCGCTCGCGAGGAAGAAGAGACGACGGTCGTCACCGAAGACCACGTCGAAGCAGGCCGCCACGACCTGGAACGGGGGCGTATCGAAGAGGGCATCAGCGGACTCACTCAACACGGCCATCTCGTTCTGTACTCCTTGCTTACACTCCATCTCCAGGAGGAAACGCCCGTCCGTTCGCGTGATGTCCGCCCACGATACACGAGCTTTGCTCAGCGAGCGGGACGCGACCCGCTCGTCCCGCGTCGAATGCGCGATCACCTCTCCGAACTCGCCATGTTGGGCCTCGTATCGGTCACCGAGCGAAACGAGGGACGCCGTGGCGGTACCTATCGAGAGTACACACTCGATATGGATATCGAACTCGTTCTCTCGGCGTTAGACGAGGTCTTGGACGATGTCGGCATTCACGATTCGATCCGAGACCACATGACGGATGAGGACTCGAGCGATCCGACGATGTCGCTGGCCGATTTTAGGTGATTCATCGCTCCACCGTTGCTCGCAGCTGGTGAACCTAAATCACGACTTCTATGGGGATACCACTATCGAGACAACTACCTACGTTTCTACTATTGATTCTAAAAGAATTGTTACACCCTTGAGAGCGCCGATACGACATCGCTTGCTAACACTCGAGGAATTCCGAGAGCAGATCTGCCCGCCGCACGATAGCCTCATTGAAACATACACGTATCATCTGAGAATGTATGTATAATAATATACTAATAGGATAACAGCCATGTTGGAAATGTGTCTCTTTGAACGATCAGTTCGTCTATATGCGTAGTGTGAGCCCATAATAACACAACCGGAGTTATTGTACTAATCGCCTGGTTTCACCGGTCTCGATACAACACCTGCAACTATTAATGTTGAGAGCAGACGCGAAAATTGGACTCGTTGAGAACGTTCGCGGCGGAAAACACTCTCGACTCGAGACGTCTCGGAGAGAGCGTCCCTCACTTGGGATCGGACGACCATCAACCGCTGTATGGTTTGTTGAGATACTCTTAGAGGCTGTGAAACGCAATAATCGCTTAGTTAGCGTAGGCATCTCTTCTTCACTGTGAGGGAGGTTCTAACTTTTCCTCACTAAATTTTGACCGAAATAAATAACGTGCTGGATAATACTTTCTTTCTGGCACTTGCACATTTGTTCTAGAAAATTGACACCATAACTCGGATTTAGACCGTCGAATCCGTTTTCATTCAGAAGCAACCTGAGTAGAGAAGAGTGGCATAATTGAACGATATAATGGTATATTCATATCTTATTAACTCGGTATGTATTTAACGTATCTTGATCTACTTCGATACCGAGTCCCGGCCCGTCGGGGATCGAAACAGTGTTCCCGTCATTGTCGATGGGATTTGCGACGATGTCATCTCTGAGTGGGTTGGGTGTCCTGTCGAACTCGATCATGGTTCGTCCGGGAATTGTCGCGATGATTTGAAGTCCCGCGGCGATCGAGATTGCCGATCCCCAGATATGGGGGATACACGGAATATTATTCTCATTGGCCAGACGTGCGATTGTTTGCACAGTTGTGATTCCGCCTGCGCTTGGGATATCGGGCTGAATGTAGCTCACTGCGTTGTTGCGGATGACATGTTCAAACTCGTGTATGAATGCCCAACATTCCCCCGCGGCAATCGGAACTGAGAGACATTCATTTAAGTGGGCATACCCCTGGATATCTTCGACAGGAATCGGCTCCTCGAAGTAGTAGACATCGTGTTCGGCAAGACGCCGTCCAACCCATTTCGCCTCGGTTCGATCGTATGCTTGGTTCGCGTCAGCCATGATTCGAACATCGTCACCGACGGCTTCCCGTATTGCGCCGATCAACTCGATGTCTTCTTCGATACCCCAGGGGGTATTCCGATCGAGACCGATTTTTGCTTTCAATGCCGCAAATCCGGCTTCGACGTGTCCTTTGGCTTCTTCAGCAAAGAGTTCTTTCAGCGTTTCGAAGTTGTCGACGTCTCTGAAGTAGTGGCCAGTCGCATATGCAGTCACCGACGATCGTCGCTTGCCTCCGAGGAGTTCGTGAATTGGTTTACTCTCTGCTTTCCCTCGAAGATCCCACAGAGCCATGTCGACTCCACTGATCGTCGTCGCTGGGAGAAACGAGTGGTACGAGGCTCGAGCACGGACCGCGATCTTCTCGTGGAGTTCCCGTACGTGCATCGGGTTCTTCCCGTTCAGCCAGGGCGCGATCCATTTCTCGACCATCTCGCGGTTTCCAGCAATCGGTCCGTAACACTCGCCCCAACCGACGAACCCTCTGTCCGTTTCGATCTTCACCAGACAGTACTCCCTACTGTTGTACCAATGCTGAGAGTTCGCGAAGGTGTCTTCTAACTCGTGGCGGATTGGCACCGCTTCAACGTTCGTTATCCGCATGGATCTAGAATATTGCTAACCGTCTTGTATGTTTCCCTAGAAAACACCGTAAAGACGGTTGAGCGATGCGTGGATACGTTGTACGTCTGACGGTAGGTAACCGAAACCGGTTCGCTCAGCTATTGGGACTTTTATACAAAACCAGATTCTTTACTGCGGTGATTCGATCCATGGTCGTTGTTGCCGGATTCGGAATGTGTTCTACCTTTATTTATTCCATAATATGGAATCGAATTCTCGTGATTGTTCAACCATATTTTACGCTACTGGGAACGGTCTCTCCTGTTACTGAATTACCATCCGTTCGTAGCGCACATGGTCATAATTACAAAAGTACGGGTGTAATAGTCTTCCGTTGCTGTTCCGCTGTGACGATAACTGGGAAAACAATAAGATCACGAGCATCAGAGATCGATACGAATACTACCTCGAGAGCGAATCAACGTGTTAACTTATGACACAAACCGTTCAAAGAAGTCAAAATATCGTCGTGAACGTTTGATTCTAATATTGTATTAGAACGAACTGGCCGACCGGAAAGATGTCTATTATGAATCCTAATCATCTGTCTTTAGCTAACCCTCATCCATCGGTTGTGTAGCGGTAGCGAGCCTCTCTTGGAGGATCGGTCGTTGTTGGTGTATCTTCTGAGCGTCGTCAATCAGCCGTT
>NZ_WUYX01000006.1 GCF_009834785.1 Natronorubrum halalkaliphilum | reverse complement strand
CTTCGCCGAGTCGTCAGCAGCAATGAGATGATCTCACGGGCTCACGCTGTGCCGGCTGTCGAGACCTCGGGGTAAACACATACCCGCTAGCTAATTCGAGAGTGATTTCTCATACGGTTTGCTGTAACGGTTTACCGGCGCAACCGCCGCCCGGGTCGCGGTTGCGCCGGAAATGACGTACAGTAAACCGTATCAACTCTCGAGCGAGCGTGCTCGAGAGCGGGAGCCGGGCGAGAGTTTCCTCCAGTTCGTCGCGATTTGTTCCACACCAGTGCAAGCCAAGCGCATATTTGCGTCGTTGCGGTAGTCGGGAAGACAGAACCGCAGTCCCGCGTTCTCCTCAACCGACAGGTATGATTTCCTATCGACAACGGCAGTCGCTCCCAGTCAAGCAGGCTCACCGATCGATCCGAATCCTCATCGTGGGAGCAGTACCAGCGCGCCAGTACAATGAGTGATCCGGATCGCGGGAGTTCCGACGAGGGAGTTCTCGAGGAGCTCGATACGACCGTGTTCGGGGTCGGGTTCTCGATCGCTCTCGCTGCAGTGATCGCGTTCGTCGCCGTACCGGAAACGGCAACCGGCTATCTGGACGCCGCGAACGAGGTGATCTGGACCGGTTTTGGCTGGTGGTATCTGATCGTGATGTTCTTCCTCGTCGCGTTCGTGATCTTCCTGATCTTCGGCCCCTGGGGAAACATCAAACTCGGCGAGGAAGACGAGGAACCGGAATTCGCCTTTCTCTCGTATTTCGCGATGTTGTACTCGGCGGGGATCGCCGCGGGAATCGTCTTCTGGGGACCAGCAGAGGCGGTCTCCCACTACGACGACGTCTCGCCGTTTATTGGGGCCGAAGCCCAGAGTTCAGAGGCCGCCGTCGGCGCAATCCAGTACACGTTTTTCCACTGGGGTGTCTCCGCGTGGACGGCGTACGTCGTCGTCGCCCTGCCGATCGCCTACTGTGCGTATCGCTACGACGCGCCGATGCGTATCTCGACGGTGCTCGCGCCGTGGATCGGCATCGACAATCTCGATAGTCCGATCGCAAAGATCGTCGATATCCTGGCGGTGTTCGCAACCATCGGTGGGGTTGCGACGACCCTCGGGCTGGTCGGCAGCCAGTTTCTGGTCGGCCTCGAGTGGACGATGGGTGTTTCGGTCGGCGATCTCGGAACGATTCTCATTATCACCGGGATGACTGTCGCGTTCACTGCGTCGGTTGCACTGGGAGTTCAGAAGGGAATTCGCCGAATTTCGTACGTCAACCTCGGGTTGTTCGGGTTGCTGACGATAGTCACCTTCGTGCTGGGTCCGACGAACTACATCACGGCAATCGGAACCGAAGCGCTCGGGACATACATCAGCCAGTTCATCCCGATGAGTTTCTATACCGGTGCTGCCGAGACCGGGAGCGGCGGCGTGTCGGGGTGGGTCGGCGACTGGACCATCTTCTACTGGGCCTGGTGGTTCTCCTGGACGCCGTTCGTCGGCCTGTTCATCGCACGGATTTCCCGCGGCCGAACCGTCCGGCAGGTCGCCGTCACCGGTGTGCTCGCGTCGACCGGCATTACGATCCCCTGGTTTGCGACGATGGGTGGGACGGCGATCTACCTACAAGGAGATGGCCAGGCCGACGTGCTGTCGGCGATTCAGACGTTTGACGAGGCGGGTGCGGGCTATCCGCTCTTCGAAGCGCTCCCACTTGGCGGCCTGTTGACCGCACTGTTTCTCCTGCTCGTGCTCCTCTTTCTGATCACATCCGCGGACTCGTCGACCCTGGCCCTTGGAATGCTCACGACGGGCGGTGCACAGCGTCCGTCGACGATCAACCGAGTTCTCTGGGGCTTCATGATCGGCGCGCTCGCCTCGCTGTTGATTGTGACGGGCGGTGTCGAATCACTGCAGGCGGCCGCGATTATCACCGGGGGACCGTTTTCCGTTATTACGTTGATCGCCGTCGCCTCGATGGTGCTCGCCTTTGGCACCCAGCGGTCGCTGTTCCTGCGGGAGGAAGATGATGTCGACGTTCCGAATTCTGGTGAGATAGCTTCGAGTGGAGCCAACCCGGAGCCGGAATCCGACGACGACTGACAGCGATCGTCGCCACTGATACTGTCTGCTGTAAGTTATTTTCGGTGGGGCCGGGAGTCGTCCTGCGGTCCCACCGGTAAATCGTTACAGCAAACCGTATGAAACAATATTCCTCGTGCTGGCGAGTGGGGTTGGACTCGAGAACGAGGGCGACCCGACCGACCGCTGTCCGGCGTGTGGCACAGCGAACGCGTCGACGGCGGAGTACTGTCGTGACTTCCGGATCGGTTGCCGTCGTGAGCGGACGCGACTGTACGCGTAGGGAGACGCTTCGGCGTGGGAGACGGTGGTCCGGAACGGCACCCCATCGCCGGGACGCTCAATCGACTGGCGACGTAATCACCGGCGTATCGACCGGGGCCGCGTCGCGCTGGTGGACGCAGGTGCTGAGTTTGTGGTCGAGGTCGGCGTCAGTGTCGACCGCGATACGAACCGTTTCGCCGTCGATCGTGTTGATGGTCAGAAGCGTCTCCTGATGGCTGGTGAGTCCCGTTCCGTCGAGGTCCGCTCGATAGCGGTGGGCGTAGCCGACGAGTCCGAGTCCGCCGAGCGTCAGGAGGGCGTACAGGGACGTAACCACACCGGCCACGAGGAGGCTAGCACCGACGAGACCGAAGAGGGCGAGGACGCCCGCGCCGACGAACACCGGTTCGTGCGTTCGACCGACGCCGGGTCGTTTGCGCACGGACTCGACAGTCGCGGCGACGACGACGGTAACGATGGCAAGCAGCCCCGTCACGCCGGCCTCGAGTGCGCCCGCAGCCGAGAACGAGAGCACGCCGACACCGAGTGCGACGACGACGAGAAGGCCGCCTAGAAGATGGAGGAGTCGGTTGCTCCCGTCCGGTGATCGATAGGCAACCTGGGTGCGCTGTCGACTCTTGATCGAACAGATGTAGTCGTATCTCACGTCGACGAACTCGCCGAGGTTCGAGACGCACAGGAGCCGCCGGTCGGTGAGTCCGATCGCGGCCTCTCCGCGAACGGCGTCATCGAGGAGTCTCCCGGAAGAGAGATCCCGCATCGATTCGCCCTCGACAAGGTGACTACTGAACCGGTCTTCCGCGAGTCTCATTCGGGTTTCCCTACCGCGACACAGTACATAGTAAGCCGCTCCTTTCTGAGAGGGACCGAGTTGAATGAGTATTGGATCGAGCCGATGGTAATTAGAATTGACACTATTCCGTCGTCTACCGCCGTCTTCGAACGACGGTTCGATCCGTCGACTCGCCGCGAGTGAGTCGGCCGACTGCCGAAATAATCGACAGCTGTCGACATCTCGAACGACAATATCATGTGTCGGCACCTGCATTGACGATGTATGACTGCAGTCGGTATCGACGCCATCGAAATCTGGACCGGGAACCTCAAACTCGACTTACCCGGGACGTTCGCACCCGAGAAGGGCGAAGACCCGGAAAAGTACACGAAGGGACTCGGTTTGAACGCAAGTTCGTTCCCCGACAGCTACGAGGACATCGTCACGATGGGCGCAAACGCCGCCCATCGACTGATGGAGCGGAAGGGCCTCGAGCCGGACGACATCGGACGAATCGACGTCGCGACCGAGAGCGCTTTCGATAACTCGAAGCCGGTTTCGACGTACGTCGCTGGCTGCCTCGAGCAGGTCTACGGCGAGGACTTTCACCACGCCAACAAGGGCGAGCGGAAGTTCGCCTGTATTGCGGGCACCCAGAGTCTGGACGACGCCTACAACTGGATCCGCGCCGGCCGGAACCGCGGCCGCGGTGCACTCGTGATCGCAACCGACACGGCACTGTACGCCCGCGGCGACGCCGGCGAGGCGACCCAGGGTGCCGGTGCCGTCGCGATGTACATCACCGAAGATCCCGACCTCGTCGAACTTTCGACCGAGCAGGGGTACGGCTCGGCAGACGAGACGGACTTTCTCAAGCCGAACCAACAGTTCCCCTCCGTCGACGGTAAACGCTCCGTACAGGTGTATCTCGCCCGCATGCGAGAGGCGCTCGCGGACTTCGAGAGCGTCGCCGGCGACACCCATCCGGATCAGTTCGCCTACATCCCGTTCCACACCCCGTTCCCGGGGATGGTTCGCAAGGCGGGCCTGCTGGCTTACCGACACATGATCCGTGACACCAACATCGAAGACGAGTTGGCCGAGGAGATCGGTCGCCAACCCCGTTCCGAAGCGTTCGAGGACGACGAGGCGTTCCGCGATGCGCTCCGGGAGTATATGGACAAACTCAAAGATACCGAAACGTACCAGGAGTGGTACGAAGCGACGATCGATCCGACGCTTACGCTCTCGCGCGAAGTCGGCAACTGGTACACCGGCTCCGTTCACGTCGCCCGCGTGAGCGCGCTGAAACACGGCCTCGAGAACGATCTCGACCTCGCCGGAAGCAAACTCCTCGTCGGTTCCTACGGCTCTGGTGCCCAGGCCGAAGGCCACGCGGAAACCATTCAGGACGGCTGGAAGGACGAAATCAAGGCGTTGAACGTCGACGAACAACTCGAGAACCGCTACGATCTGAGCTGGGCGGACTACGAGCAAGTTCACGACGTGCACAACCACGAGATGGACGTCGACGTCGAGGAGTTCACGACGCCCGAGTCGGAGTTCGTCTTCGACGGCTGGGGGCGGATGGGCGAGCGGAAGTACCGATACGTCGAGTAACGGGTTTTCGAGTCGGTTTTTTCGATCTCGCGGTTGGAACAGCGGTACTGCGTTTACCTGTGTTTCAGGAGTATAGTAGCCACTGGAAGTCAGTGCACACCTGCTCACACGACGGGAGCGCGGTTCGAGGAAGCGAGAACTGCGGGACAAGCAAACGACCCGTGAGCGAGTGCGATCAGTATGGGAACCGTTCCAGTTGGGACTACAGGCTGGCGCAATTCACCCGAGACCGATCGGCTGCCGACCGCTAGACTCTGGGTACGATTATCGAAAGTCGTCGCTCGAGCGAAACGCACTACATCGTTCGGCGGTTAGGTCGGCCAACGACCGATTCGATCGCTACTCAGACAGAAATATGGACCCGTTTACACTCCTCGGCATCGACGTCCTGTTGTTCCTCGCTATCGGCGTACTCGCCGGAGCGCACTGTATTGGCATGTGTGGGCCGCTCGTAACCGTCTACGCCGGACAGATGGAAAGCGGTGAGGGCGCAAGCGGAGGCCGAACGAGTCATCTTACGACCTACGAAGTGCGCCAGCACGCGCTGTTCAACCTCGGCCGAACGGCGAGTTACACCCTTCTGGGCGGGGTCTTCGGCGCGCTCGGCAGTCTCCTGTTCGTGACCACGGCCGAGCTTTCACCCGTCGTCGACGTCGCTCGCGGCGGCGTCGGACTCCTCGTCGGCGGCTTCGTCATCGCCACCGGCGTCTACTACCTGTTGGGTCGAACGACCGGCGGAATCAACGTGCCCGGCGTCGAACGCGTCGTCGGCTGGCTGACGGCTCGAGTCCACCGGTTCGCGAACGGACCCGGCATCGTCGGCCTCGGCGCGGTTCACGGGCTGTTGCCCTGCCCCGTTCTCTACCCGGCGTTTCTCTACGCGTTCGCGACGGGCTCGCCGACGGGCGGGGCGCTTGCACTCGCCGCGCTCGGGGTCGGGACGATTCCCGCCGTCTTCGCCTACGGGACGATACTCGACAGTGTCGACGTCGTTCACCGGCGCCGCGTCCATCGACTGCTCGGCGTCGCGTTCGTCGTCCTCGGCTACGTGCTGTTCGCCCACGGACTGATGAGCATCGGGATCCACGTTCCACACCCGGAACTGCCGTTCTACGACGGCATCGACGCGCCGGGCGCACACGACCACCACTAAGATCGCGCCCCCCTCAACCCCTACGAGTACCAACAGATGACGACCGACAACTCGACCGAACCCGGCTGTACGCTCTGTGACCTCCCCGTCGAAGGGAGCGGCGTTACGCGCGGCGGAAACAGCTTCTGCTGTGTCGGCTGCCGAGACGTCTACGAGGTGCTCGGCGACGTCGAGGACGTGGACGCGACGGACGTCCGCGACGCGCGAGCGGCGTCCGACGAAGCGGGCGCGGGTAAAAGCGAGAGCGAGGACACGCGGGAGATCCCACCGGGCCACGAAACGACCTTCCTCGAGGTCGACGGCATGTACTGTGCGACCTGCGAGGCGTTCATCGAGTCCGTCGCGTCGAACACCGAGGGCGTCAGTCACGCCAGTTCGAGTTACGTCACGGATACAGCGCGGATCGACCACGATCCGGAGACGGTTTCGGTCGAGCGGCTCAAAGAACAGATCAGTAAGCTCGGCTACAGCGCCTACGACCGGGAGGACGCCATCAGCCGCCGCCGCGCGGATAACTGGGAAATGGGACGGGTCGCCGTCGGTGTCCTGATGGGGATGATGGTGATGATGCAGTACATCGTTATCATCTACCCAACCTACTTCGGCGGGCTGTTCTACGACGAGCGCACGACTGAGTTCCTCACCGAAGCGCTCGCGAGCGGCCGCGCGACGCCGTTCTACATCGGTATCGGTGCGCTGACGACGATCATTCTGCTGGTTACCGGGAAACCGATCCTGCAGGGTGCCTACGTGGCGATCAAGACCCGGTCGCCGAACATGGATCTGCTCGTCTCGATCGCTGCTATCAGTGCCTACCTCTACAGTACGCTCTCGATCGCCGTCGGCGATCCAGAACTGTACTACGACGTAACCGTCGCGATCATCGTCATCGTCACCGTCGGCGGCTACTACGAGTCGACGCTCAAACGGGAGGCGATGGAGCGCCTCTCTAACCTTACCGCCGTGCAGGTCGACGACGCCCGCCGGGTTAACGACGACGGCGAGAGGACCGTCGCCGTCGGCGAACTCGAGTCCGGCGACCGCGTCCTCGTTCGCACCGGCGAGCGCATCCCCGTGGACGGGACCGTCGTCGACGGCCGGGCTGCAGTCGACGAAGCCGTCGTCACCGGCGAATCGCTGCCCGTGACGAAGGAGTCGAACGACGCGGTCGTCGGCGGCTCCGTCGTCTCCGACGGCTCGCTCACCGTCGCGGTCGGCGAGGACGCCACGAGTACCCTCGACCGAATCAGCGAACTCGTCTGGGACCTCCAGAGCGGCACCCACGGCATTCAGAAACTCGCGGACAAACTGGCGACGATCTTCGTTCCGCTCGTGCTCGCGCTCGCGCTCGTGGTGACGGTCGTCTATCTCGCGCTCGGCCACGGCGTGGCCGCCGCCCTGCTCGTCGGCCTCACCGTCCTGATCGTCTCCTGTCCGTGCGCGCTCGGGCTCGCCACCCCCCTCGCCGTCGCCGCCGGCATCCGGGACGCCCTCGAGCGTTCGATCGTCGTCTTCGACGACAGCGTCTTCGAACGAATCCGCACCGCGGACACCGTGGTCTTCGACAAGACCGGGACGCTGACGACCGGCGAGATGACCGTCGTCGACGCGGATATCGAGGATGACCTGCTCGAGCAGGCGGCGGTACTCGAGGGCCGTTCTGCGCATCCGGTCGGGAAGGCGATCGCGGCGGCGAGGCCGGTGACGGACGGCGGAACGATCGCGCCGGCATCGGATTCGGACAGTCCGGTCGAGGCCGATGCGACTGACGAGGGCCGTGCGGACGACCGAATCGACTCGTTCGAATCCCACCGAAACGGCGTCTCAGGCGTCGTCGACGGAGACGAGATCGTCGTCGGCCATCCGGATCTGTTCCGTGATCGGGGGTGGGCCGTCCCCGACGAACTCGACGGCCGGATCGCGGACGCGCGCGAAACGGGACGCGTCCCGGTCGCCGTCGGCCGCGACGGCGCTGCCGCGGGTCTCGTCGTCGTCGGCGACGACCTCCGCGAGAACTGGGACGAGACGCTCGCCGCGATTTCGGAGTCAGGGACCGACATCGTCGTCCTGACCGGGGACGACCGTCGCGCGGCCACGCAGTTCCGCGACCACGAGGCCGTCGATCAGGTGTTCGCCGGCGTCCCGCCGGAGGGGAAAGCCGAAACCGTCGACCGGCTCAAGCGGACCGGCCGAACCGTCATGATCGGCGACGGGACGAACGACGCCCCGGCGCTCGCCAGCGCGGACCTCGGCATCGCGCTCGGCGGCGGGACCGCGATGGCCGCCGACGCGGCCGACGTGGCGCTCGTCGACGACGACCTCTCGTCCGTCGACACCGTCTTCGAACTCGCTCGAGCGACCGATCGGCGCGTCAAGGGCAACATCGGCTGGGCGTTTTGTTACAACGCGATCGCGATCCCCCTCGCCGTCACGGGACTGCTCAACCCGCTGTTTGCCGCCCTCGCAATGGGGGCGAGTAGCCTGCTGGTGGTGACGAACTCGTCGCGGCCGCTGCTCGAGGACGACGACTGAAGCGGTCTGCAGCACCGACGTCCCAGAACGTCCCAGGTCGGTTGCGAGACCGCCGGACCGACGTCCGGCCCGGTAATCCACGTGAGCACGGCTCGGACACGGCGGACACAGCCCCGATCTTTCAGAGGACTAATTGGTCCGGAACGGCATAGTGTGTGGTATGTCCGACCGGTCTGCGCGCTCGAGGTGGTTCTCCGAGCAGCCGGGGCTGACCGCCCTCACGCTGATAACCGCCACGCTCGCCACGCTCATCATTCTGCCGTATCTCCAGTACGTCCTCCTCGGAGTCGTCCTGGCGTACATTCTGGCACCGGCACAGCGTCGCCTCGAGCGCGCCGTCGGTTCGATGACCGCGGCCCTCACGCTCGTCGCAGTCGCGATTCTCGCAATTTTGCTGCCGGTCATGTACGTCCTCGCGATCGCGCTTCGACAGGCCCTGGAGGTACTCACGGCTATCCAGGAGGGGACGCTCGATATGGACGACGTCGAACGACAACTCGCGGAAACCGGCTACGTCGTCGATCTCGGCGAACTGTACGAGACCTATCAGGAGCCGATCGGAACGATGGTACAGGGACTCGCGACGAGCGGGATCGAACTCGTAAGCGGGCTCCCGGGGGTTCTCATCGGCCTGACCGTAACGCTGTTCGTACTCTTTGCGCTGTTGCGAGACGGCGAGCGACTCGTCGCGTGGACTCAGCGAGTGTTGCCGGTCGACGACGACATTCAGCGAGAGCTCCACTCCGAACTGGATCAGCTCATGTGGGCATCCGTCGTCGGCAACGTCGTCGTGGCGGCGATACAGGCGATCGCACTCGGAATCGGGCTGGCCGTCCTCGGCATCCCCGCCGTCGTCTTCCTGACCGTCGCGACGTTCGTCCTCGCGCTATTGCCGCTGGTCGGTGCCTTCGGCATCTGGGTGCCCGTCGTGCTCTACCTGCTCGCGACCGGCGATTTCGTCGGGGCGACGGCGCTCACGGTGTACGGCTCGCTGGTCAGCGCCTCGGACACCTACCTGCGTCCCGCACTCATCGGGCGGACGAGCGCCTTCAACTCCGCGATCGTCGTCGTCGGTATCTTCGGCGGGATCGTCGTCTTCGGCGCGGTCGGCCTGTTCATCGGCCCCGTCGTCCTCGGCGGCGCGAAGGTCACGCTCGACGTATTCGCACGCGAGCGCGATAGAGGGACGGGAACTGACCCGGCACTCGAGGACGAGCGGGCTGCCGACGCTGCGGTCGACACGGCGGCGGATACCGGTATCGGAGCCGAGACGGCGACGCCGGATTCGGGCGGTTCCGACGGTGCCGCTCACGAGGAGCCACTGGAAACGGACGCTGACGCGGACGACCTCGAGGCGGGTGGCGATTCTGATACAGACTCGAATCCGGAACTGGATGCGAACGCGGACGAGGATACCTCGGGGGGAGCGGAGACCGATACCGACTCGTCTCACTGATTCATTCCGCTCCCCCGATCACCACGCCTGCGGGACCGGACGGCGACTCGTCGCGTCCGAAGGGGTGCGTTCATTACCCCCTGACCGCTATAGCCGGATATCATGTCTCGGATCGAACGCGGCGGGCCACGCCGGTGGGGATGGACCGACTCGTTCGACCGAGGCCGGACCTAGCTATGCACGGATCACACGCCACGGGGAGTCCGTACGCCCCGCACACGGACGAGGAACGCTCGCAAATGCTCGATGCGGTCGGAGCCGAGACGGAAGCCGATCTCTTCGACATCCCGGAAGCCGTCCAGTTCGACGGCGAGTTCGACATCGACGCGCGCTCCGAACGGGAGACGAGACGGCTGGTTCGATCGATTCTCGGCCGAAACGACGACCTGACGGAACTGCTCGGACGCGGCCACTACGGCTACTACATTCCGTCGCTGGTCGACCACCTCGCGGATCGGTCCGAGTTTCTCACCTCCTACACGCAGTACCAACCCGAGGTCTCGCAGGGGTTCCTGCAGGCGCTGTTCGAGTACCAGTCGCTGCTCGTCGAGTTGACGGGACTGGAGATCGCTAACTGCTCGATGTACGACGCCGCGACGGCGCTGGGCGAGGCGGCCACGCTGGCCGAGCGCGTTCGCGACACGAGCGGCCATCGCGTGCTCGTTCCCGACCGCCTGCTCGAGGGGCGACGATCCACCCTCGAGAACTACGTCGCCGGAACCGACCTCGTCGTCGAGGCGTACCCGACCGACGACGGCAACGTCGACCTCGCGGCGCTCGAGGAAGCGACCGACGAGGAGGCCGTGATGCTCTACGCCGAGAACCCGACGGTTCGGGGCACGATCGAGGAGAACCTCGAGGCGGTCGGCGACCTCGCCGTCGCCAACGAGGCGCTGTTCGTCCTCGGTTCGGATCCGATCGCACTTTCCGTGCTCCAGCGGCCGGCGGACGTCGGCGCGGACGTCGTCGTCGGGGACGCGAGCGTGCTCGGTCTCCCGACGAGCTACGGAATGGGTCTGGGACTGTTCGCGACGAGCGAAGACTACCTCCGACAGGTTCCCGGCCGACTGGTCGGCGCGAGCGAGGATTCGACCGACCGGCGAGCCTACACCCTCACGCTACAGACTCGCGAACAGCACATCCGCCGGGAGCGAGCGACGAGTAACATCTGTACGAACCAGGCCTGGGTCGCGTTGCGGACCGCGATGCACGCGGCGTCGCTCGGGCCGAACGGCATGGTCGATCTCGCCGAGCGCGGCGTCACTCGCGCCGAGGATCTCGCGGAGCGACTCGACGACCTCGTCGGCGTCAAAGCGCCGGTCCACGACCGCCATCACTTCCGCGAGTTCGTCGTCCGCGTCGACCAGCCCGCGCCGGCGATCGCTAGCGATCTCGAGAAGCGCGGCTTCGCGGTTCACGTCGTCGGCGAACACGAGATACAGGTGTGCGTCGCCGGCGTCTCGGACGCGCGGATCGATTCGTTCGTCACGACGTTCAGGGAGGTGGCACGATGAGCGGTTCCCGGGGCGACGGTGATGGACGGTCCGAAGACAAACAGGTCCGATACGATCAGGCCCGATACGTCGAGAACGGCCAGTACGAACCGCTGCTTTCCGAAAAGGACCTGACTCGAGTCGAGATCGGCGGCGAAGACGACGGGTCGCCCCTCCCCGACGACCTCACCCGCGACTCCCTCGAGTTGCCCGAACTGTCCGAACCCGAACTGGCGCGTCACTACACGCGCCTCTCCCAGATGATCTACGGGATCGACAGCGGCCCCTATCCGCTCGGTTCGTGTACGATGAAGTACAACCCCAAGTTCACCGAGGACGTGGCGGCCCTGCCGACGGCGGCCGTCCACCCCGACCGCTCCGAGCGGTCGATCCAGGGCACCCTCGAGTTACTCTACCGGCTCCAGGACTACCTCGGCCGAATCGGGGGGATGGACGCCGTTACGCTCCAGCCGCCCGCGGGTGCGGCCGGCGAGTTCGTCGGCATCCGGGTCGCCGCGGCCTACCACGAGCACAACGGCGAGGGCCACCGGGACGAGGTCATCGTCCCCGAGAGCGCCCACGGGACGAACTTCGCGACCGCGGCGCTCGGCGGGTACGACGTCGTCTCCCTGCCCAGCGACGACGACGGTCGGGTGGATCTCGAGGCGCTCGAGGCGGCCCTGAGCGAGAATACGGCAGCGCTCATGCTCACCAACCCGAACACGCTCGGACTGTTCGAGCGCGACATCACCGAAATCGCGGAGATGGTCCACGACGTCGGCGGGCTGCTCTACTACGACGGGGCGAACCTGAACGCCCTGCTCGGTCGTGCCCGGCCCGGCGACATGGGCTTCGACGTGATGCACTACAACGTCCACAAGACGTTCGCGACGCCCCACGGCGGCGGCGGCCCCGGTGCCGGCCCGGTCGGCGTCGTCGACGACCTCGCGCCGTTCCTGCCCGCGCCTCGAGTGCGAGAGAACGGCGGGAGCAAGAGCGAGACGAGTTACGAACTGTTCGATCCCGACCACACCATCGGCAAGGTCCACGGCTATCAGGGCAACTGGCTGGTGCTAATCAAGGCCTTCGCCTATATCGCGCGACTGGGCGACGCGGGGCTGGCCGACGCCAGCGCGAAGGCTGTACTGAACGCGAACTACCTCGCGAGCCAGATCGGCTACGACGTCCCATACGAACCGTTCCACCACGAGTTCGTCGCCAGCGCGGGCGAGCAGGACGCTGCCGACGTCGCAAAGCGGATGCTCGACTACGGCGTCCACCCGCCGACGACCAAGTGGCCCGAAATCGTCCCCGAGGCGCTGATGACCGAACCGACCGAGGTCGAGAGCAAGAAAACGCTCGATCGACTCGCCGCCGCGTTCAACGCCGTCGCCGACGAGGACGACCCGACGCTCGAGGCGGCCCCCGATCGAACGGCTGCCCGCCGGATCGACCAGACCAGCGCCGCGCGGAGCCCGCGACTGTCGTGGCAGACGCTCGACCTCGAGGACGATTGAGGACGGCTGAGGACGACTGACCGCGGTTTCGGTGGCTGGGATGTACGGTAGTTCGTAGTTGACTTCTTCCTGGGACTGGAACTACTACTCGAGCTACAACTAAACTCGGACTCGACCGACGCGTTTCACTTAGTGAGGTCCCGAGACCGTCGACGAGCTATGCGTTCGATCCCGTGACACCATCCTCGAGATGCTCGAGGAGCGCGGGGTGAAGGGGCCCGTTCGATCCGAGCAGGGCTGCTCGATCGTCGGTGTCCAGCGAGAACTCGAAGGGATCGCCGGCTTCATCAGTGATCGTCGCGCCGGCGGCGCGGGCGATCACGAGGCCGCCGGCGATGTCCCAGGGGTAGGTGTCGTGTTCCCAGGTCGCGTCGGCGCTGCCGCTCGCGAGGTAACAGAGGTTGAGCGCGGCCGAACCGAGCCGGCGGACGCCTCGGGATTCCTGGTAGAAGTGCGAGAGGAAGCTGCCGTCGGGATCGTACCCCGAGATGAGCATGCTCTCGTCGAGTCGGTCTCGATCGGTCGTCCGGATCGGATCGCCGTCGCGCCAGGCTCCCTCGCCGGCGATCGCGGTGAACAGTTCCTCGGTCTCGGGAACGTAGACGACGCCGATAATCGGATCGCCATCCTCGATCAAAGCGATCGAGATCGAGTAGTTCGGGTTGCCGTGAGCGAAGTTTCCGGTCCCGTCGAGGGGGTCGATCACCCACGTGTAGTCCGTTTCCTCGTTGGTCTGTCGGATGCCCTCTTCGGAGAAGATCGCATGTTCGGGGAACTCGTTACCGATGACCGTCGTGATGATCCGATTGGCTTGGTGATCGGCTTCGGTGACGATGTCCGACTTGTCGCTTTTGACGTCGATCGATTCGACCTGCCCGTGGAGTTCGCGCAGGGGTCCGGCAGCGGCCTTCGCGGCTTCCGTGGCGAGCGTGAGCGCGCGTTCGACAATGTCTCCCGCCTCGTTGCTGTCGGTGTTAGTTACGGTTTGGTCATCCGACGCCGGGTTCCGAACCTTCTCGGATGGAACCTCCGCGTCCCGAATGTCCCAGCCGAGTTTTTTCGTGATCGCGGTAAAGAAGTGGTCGTCGTAGCTGGTCCGAACGATGTGTGCGAGCGTGTCGGCCCCCGTAACCGTGATCTCGTCGCCCTCGCTCAGGATGGTGTGTGCTCGGCCACCGTCGACTAGCAGACTCGCCTGGCCCTGCGGGACGATCCGCAACTCGGTTTCGGGCGAGACGACGATCGGTCTGACGCCGAGTTTGTGCGTGTGAAGCGGTACGATCTGGAGCGTGTGGTTGTTCACGGGGTAGTGGACCGGCCCGTTGGCTGACAGCGAGATCCCGGTCGAACCGGTCGGCGTCGAAACGGCCAGGCCCGTCCCCTCGAACTCGCCGACGTACTCGTCGTCCGCGTAGACGTCGAGGCGGGTCACCTTCCGATCGATCGGATTCTCCGGCGGCACCTGCTTGACCATGATGTCGTTGATTCCGGTCGCATCTATCCCGGGCCCGCTGACGTGGACCTGCTGGCGGCTGTCGACCGCGGCGCGCCCGCGGAGCGTCTCCTCGAGCGCGTCCTCGAAATCCTCCGGTTCGACGCGGGCGAGAAAGGAAAGGGTCCCCGTGTTGACGCCGAGCAGCGGAATGTTCCGCGGTGCGAACGTCTTGATCCCCTCGAGGAAGGTGCCGTCGCCGCCGAGGGTGATCCCCAGCGTCGCCCGGTTCGGATCGTAGACGTCGCCGATATCGTCCCCGACGTCGACGGTCGAGAGGTCGATGCCCCGTTCGTCGGCCCAGTCGGTGAGCGTCTCGAGCGGTTCCTCACTGTCGGGGCTGACGATAGCGATGATCTCGTCCGTCGTAGCCAGTCTGCGCCCTTGCATACGTATATTCCCGCCACAGCGGTTGCGGTGAGTCTGATTCCGCTCTCCGGATTTTTATACTCCTAGGAACGGGGTTCGTCCCGCCGGTCCAGAATCGGGGTAACGTTTGTCCGGATCCACGTGAATTGACGCGTATGGCCGTCATCGACATCGCACGAGAGACCGTCGTCACCGTCGACCCCGACGCAACGCTTTCCGACGTCGTCGACACGATGCGTACGGAGCGGGTCGGGAGCGTGATCGTCGTCTCGGACGACGAACCGATCGGTCTCGTCTCCGATCGGGACCTCGCACTCGAGGTGCTCGCCAGGAACGGTGCCACGCAGGAAACGCCGGTTGCGGAGCTCGTCGCCGACGAACTGCTCACGGTACAGGCGGACACGGGCATCTACGACCTACTCGATCTCATGTCCACCAAGGGCGTCCGTCGACTCCCCGTGGTCGACGACGATGATCTCGTCGGCATCGTCTCGCTTTCCGACGTGGTCGTCCTGTTGGGCATGGAGTTACAACACGTCGCGAACACGATTCGAGCGGTATCGCCGCCGTACGAACAGCTCGTCACGGATCGATAGCCGGGGTGTAACTGGAGACCAGTTCCCGTAGCGCGACTGGAGAGACCCGGTCGCGGGCCGGTGAGAGAAATCGCGTGTCGTCTCAGGCCGATTCGGCGCTCGAGTCGACGGCCGTGCCGTTGTCGCCGATCCGGACGAAGCCGTAGTCACAGTCGGGGCAGTGCCACTTGACCTTCGTGCCGAGGTGCAGGGACGTACTCGCCGCGCGGTAGAACGTCTGCTCGGTACCACAGTCCGGGCAGTGGTGATCGAGTTCCAGAGCCATACCCGTGGGTTGAGCGCGACGCCTGTTGAAGATATTGATTCCGGCCTCGACACAGTGACTACAGTCGTCACTGCTCACCGAGTCGCACGGCGGATGGTCGATCGGTCCGTGGAATGCGTCGGTCTGTAACTCGTTTCATACTGTTGAACAGAACGGCGTGAAGCCGATCGTTCTGCTTGAGTCGTCACCGTCGGCGACGACCTCGAATTCACGATCGGCTTCGTACTGACTGCTGTCCGACAGTATCAGGAGCGACGGTAGAGGCGTGGACTCGAGTCCGGACGAGATCCCGACAGTGCGGCCTGGCCGACAGCAGTTAAGTGGGTCCCGTCCGTCGAATCGAGTATGTCGATCTACACGGGTCGCGGCGACGACGGCCAAACGGACCTTCGGGATATGACTCGCGTCTCGAAGACCAGTGCGCGTATCGAAGCGTACGGAACCGTCGACGAACTCAACGCCTTGATCGGAACGATTCGGCCGACCGGCCACGACGATATCGACGATCAGTTGCGCTCGGTGCAGAACCACCTCCACGTCGTCCAGGCGGACTTCGCGAACCCGGACCCAGACGAGGATGATCCCGCGATCCGCGCCGACCACGTCGACGCCGTCGAGAACTGGATCGACGACCACGACGCGGAACTCGAGCAGTTGACGTCGTTCATCCTGCCGACGGGGAGCGAAACCGGCGCGCAACTCCACCACGCCAGAACGGTCTGTCGGCGCGCCGAGCGGCGCGCGGTGGCACTCGCCTCGGAGGAACAGATCAACGAGCAGGCGGTTCAGTACCTGAATCGGCTCTCGGACGGACTGTTCACGTTCGGCCGCGTCGTCAACAAACGCGAGGGCGAACCGGAAGAGTCCCCCTCGTACTGAGTCCGGTCCCGAATCGAAGCGGACCGCGAACTGGAGCTCGGTTATCGAACTCGAGGCCGGATCCCGAAGACAGACCGGCTCAAACTTCTGTTGCCGACGAAAGGACTATATTCTCCGACGGCCTCCCTATGTGAGAGGACCACATGAACAAACACTTCGACGACAGCCGATACTACCTCAAACGCGCCGGTGAACATGCGAGCCTCGGCGTTCGCGAGACGCTCGAACCCTACGCAACACGGCTCCGAAAACTGGTCGGGCGAGAGGCGGACCCGGAACCCGAACCCGAACCCGCTCGCCTCGAAACCGTCGTCGGCGAACTGACTGCACTCGAGCAGCAGGCGACCGGACGGGTTCGATCGGTGGCCGGGAGCGCTCGAGAGAACCTCTCGGCATACCACTCGAGGGAACCGCCTGCCGAAGAGTGAAAGGAAGTCTTAAGTCGAACGGACGGATACAACCCCGTGCGGGTTGGTGATCTAGTCCGGTTATGATACCTCCTTCACACGGAGGAAGTCGGCAGTTCAAATCTGCCCCAACCCATTCGCTTACTTCGTTCGCGTGAACCCACAGACAGCGTAGGGACGTTTATAAGTAAATCCAGTGTTGGAAAACTGGATTCAATCAAGTCCCTCGCCGGGGCCGTCGAAGTTGTGTGATTGTGCAACGAAAATATAAAAGACAATTCTATCGGTAGTCTGTGCCATCGAAGGAAGCCAAACGAGTGTCTAAGTACTTGTTCAGAAGACACTCGTGTAATTCTCTCTAAATTTAGAGGGGTGCTTATGTTTTAAGAAGTACATTAAAACATGAGACGTCGTCCTTTCGTCCTCGGAATGGCCGCTATATCTCCGGGCTTGGCTGGTTGTTCAGTCCTGTCTTCGGATACACTGATGCTCAATTTAACAAAACACACCGGCTACGACGAGCTATTCGTAGCGAATAGCGAAAGTCAGTAGGTCCAGACGAGAGACCGTCAACCGGACGGACCGAATAGCTTCCGACCTAACCCCGCAATCAGCTTACTACGGACTCAACACGCCTCTCTGACTGCTAGTCCCAGTTTCGGGAATTGTAAGGTGAACCGCCTCGGGGTCAAGCCCCGAGGCACTCGGACTGTCTTATCTGTAGAACGCACCGAGAATGCTGAGGACGGTCGTTCCCTGACACCGGGAAAGCGTTATTACCTCTGGTCCATTGATCGTTCGCCCCCGAGGATTGATACTGTCCGACAGCAGTCAATACGAAGTCGGTCGCGAATTCGCGGCCGTCAACGTCGGAGACGGCCGCAATCGAGCGACCGATCTTCACGCGTTCTGTTCGACAGTATAAGAAATAAATCGCCTACTAGACGATCTCATGCTCCCGGGCTATCAAAAGTTCCCTTAGCGGCGAGTAGATGCCGTCACAGGCTCGTCTTCTGAATAGTTGTGCCGTCTCCGAGCGCAGCGAATCTCGAGCGGATCGCTCACAGTGTTTAACCCTCTCGGGTGAGTTTCTACAAACAACAGATGAAACGCCCGACTCGCCAAAAAGAGCGCGACAAGCAGACGACACAGGAAACAACCGATCAGGAGGGCGTTCGGACCTGTCCCGAGTGTGACTCGAGTGCGCTCATCAGGAGTTCGGACGAGAGCGAAGTCAGTTGTGAAGACTGTGGGTTGATCCTCGAAGAGGAGACGATCGATCGCGGGCCGGAGTGGCGCGCGTTCAACCACTCCGAGCGAGACAGCAAGTCCCGGGTCGGCGCGCCGACGACCCAGACGATGCACGACAAGGGGTTGACGACCACGATCGACTGGAAGAACAAAGACGCCTACGGCCGGTCGCTCTCCTCGGACAAGCGGAGTCAGATGAACCGGCTGCGGAAGTGGCAAGAGCGGATCCGCACCAAAGACGCCGGCGAACGCAACCTCCAGTTCGCGCTCTCCGAGACCGATCGGATGGCCTCTGCGCTGGGCGTTCCGCGCTCCGTTCGGGAGGTCGCCAGCGTCCTCTACCGACGCGCACTCGACGAGGATCTCATTCGCGGCCGGTCGATCGAGGGCGTCGCCACGAGTACCCTGTACGCGGCCTGCCGAATGGAGGGCATTCCGCGATCGCTAGACGAAGTTGCGGCGGTCTCCCGGGTCGAACGCATGGAGATCGGCCGCACCTATCGCTACATCGCCCAGGAACTCAGCCTCGAGATGGAGCCCGTCGATCCGAAGAAGTACGTTCCGCGATTCTGTTCCGAACTCGATCTGTCCGAAGAGGTACAGGCGAAGGCCAACGAAATCATCGACACCACGGCCGAGCAGGGGATGCTGTCGGGCAAATCACCGACCGGCTACGCCGCCGCTGCCATCTACGCGAGCGCGCTCCTCTGTAACGAAAAGAAGACGCAAAACGAGGTCGCTGACGTCGCACAGGTGACCGAAGTCACCATTCGAAACCGGTATCAGGAGCAGATCGACGCGATGGGGATTCACGACTGACGGCGGCGACGGCGTCGAGTGCCTCCGACGGCACTCCCGCGAGCACCGTTGAGCGACTCGCTCGAGTCGTCCATCCGCCGACGATATACGCTCGCGCTTTGTCGAGGGACGACCGTGACGAACGTTTACAAAGACGGTCGTGGTAGGTGAACGTATGACATACCAGCTGCGCTGTGACAGCTGCGACCTCGATCGCGAGTGTCCCGACTGGCCGGACGCCAACCGACACGCCAGCGATCACGAGGCCGAGTATCCCGAGCACTGGGTGAGCATTCACGACATCCAAGAAGTCTAACCCATCAAGAAGCGACGAGGGGCGTTTCTCCCTTCCATAGACTCTTGGCCCGTGCGATACAGTAGCAGGACATGCAGTACTACGAAGACGTCGAGATCGGCGATACTCGAGAGTTCGGTGAGTACCACGTCACGAAAGCGGAGATCCTCGAGTTCGCAGAACAGTACGATCCGCAACCGTTTCACACCGACGAGGACGCGGCCGAAGAGTCCCCGTTCGGCGAACTCGTCGCCTCGGGCTGGCACACCGCGTCGATCTGTATGCGACTGCTCGTCGACGGACCGATTCAGAACCAGGCCAGCATGGGTGCCCGCGGCGTCGACGAACTCCGCTGGAAACGGCCCGTCAAGCCGGGGGATACCCTCTCCATCCGAACGGAGATCGTGGACAAACGAGTTTCCGACAGCGATCCCAGGCGGGGCTACGTCGATACGCTCCTCGAAGGCGTCAATCAAGACGGCGAGACCGTTATCTCCTGGATCGGGTTGGGAATGATCGAGCGACGAAATCCCGACGCTGAGACGGAGTGACGCGGCGGGGATCGGCAAGCCGCCGACAGCAGTGACTACGAGTCGGGTTCTGTATCGAGGAACGCAGCAAGGATGGCCGTTTGAACGGTTCGCAGGTCCGACTCGCGGATCGTCCCGGCGGCCCGAAACCGTTCGCGGACCTCCGTGACCCGTCGCGGTTTCGCCGCGAGGTGTACGAGTACGAACGTGTCCGGAGGGACGCGTTCGGCTCCCTCGAAATCCGCGCGGTCGTACAGATCGGCGAACGCCCCGAGGACGTCGGCGACGAGTTCGTCGGTTACATCGGCACCTGGATCGCCGGCGGGGACGAAATCCGTGGTGGTGTCGAAGTAGGACTCGAGGTCGACGACCCCAGCCTCGTCGTACAGATGCTCGGCGAGCGCGTCGACGACTGGCTTCGAGAGATACACGCCGAACAACTTGTAGCGGTCGTCCCCAGTCATGTCCGGTACTACGAACTCCGGGCACAAATAATCGGGTTCGTGGAACTTCGCACGTACAGATGGGGCTCGGTAGTCTTGCTGAATACGTGGCGTGAATGTTGCACGGGCTGTAGAGGGATCAACGCGGACGGTCGAACACTCAGTACAGAAAACTTATAGTACGGTTATAGAATTCGGACGTTATGAAACGTCGTACTATTCTCGCTTCTGTTGGGAGTGCCATTGCAGCACTCGGCGGAAGCGCACTTTATCTTACATCTCCCTCGAACGTTCGAAACAGAAAGGCACGTATTTCATACGAATATTTGAACGATTACGTACCTCAAATTTTAGCCGTTTGTTCCCCTTCAGAAGATGGGTATGTGGGAGTTCTCGATATGGCTGTAGAGGATGCTACAAAGCAGTTCGAGGATAACGGATTCAAAGAGTTTTATTTTTCATATCTTCAGGCCTATGAGCGTGATGATCAGATAGTCTATGAACAAGGGAACCTCATCCGATTATCTGAAGATGGTGACAAGCAACTCCACGTTCGATTGTTTCCACGTGGTGGCCAGACAGAAGTGAGGGCTCATTGGGAACCCAGTGCGAAGCACAATCCTGTTGAACATATTGATGGCGACGATGTTAATCACAGTAAAGGTGAATCGATGATACGTGAAGAATTCGATATCATTGATAAGCCGTTTTCTGGCAATTTGTCCATGGATGACAGATGCTGAACCACAGTATTTGACACGGCTTTATAAAAATAGGTAGTAGGCCGATTGGATTTTATCAAAAAGAAGGGAGATGCGGTGAACAGTGTGCACGTATAGTGTGCGGATGTTTACCGATTTTGGAATGAAAGAACTGGGATCGTCGTGCTGCACTAATCCGCTGTTTCCAGCACGCGGTTCGTGAAAGAACCCGGGGAAGACGTTCAGGTACTGCTGGAGAGCGCGAACCCTCCAGACTGAACGCTTCAGAATAGTCAGAAGCGCCGACGAAGCTCCGAGAGCACTGACGGTGGCAGTTCCAGCGTCGCCAGAACCTCGTCGCGGTGGGCCGGTTCACCGTGGCCGGCGACGAAACCGTTGAGCCGTGCGACGGTCGTCGAGTCGACGAATCCCTCGCCGTACTCGGCCGCGAGTTCGTCACCGACGACCGGCGTCGATCGGAGTTCGTACTTCTGGTGATACTCCTCGGCGAGGGTAACGTCCTCGAGCCGTTCGACCTCCGTCATGGCCGATCGACCGGTCCGTTCCTCGAGTGCCGCTCGCCGGCGCTCGGCGGCCTCGTACTGGGCCTCGTCGTGAGCGAGCACGACGCCGCGGTACTGTCGTTTTCCGGTCGACGTCCAACTGTGGTTCTCCCAGAACACCTCGAGCAGGTCGTCGTAGGTTAGTTCGTCGGAATCGTACTCGACCTGGACGACCTCGGTGTGATCGCCGAGCGAATAGTAGCTGGGATTCGGCTTCGTCCCGCCGGCGTAGCCGACGCGCGTTCGGACGACGCCCTTCATCGCGCCGAAGCGGGCGTCGGGGCCCCAGAAACAGCCCATTCCGAACGTCGCTGTCTCGGTTTCGTCCGGTGGAATCTCGCGCTCGAGCGGTGACGAGTCCGTTCGCTCTCGATCCGAGCGTGCCATACTGAACCGAGGCGCCGTAGGCGGATGCGTGCTTCGCTCCGGACTCGTGAGCGACACTCGGAAGTCACGGGAGCGTCGCCCGTGACGGTAGATCGACTCGCACGGTTTACTGTACGTCATTTCCGGCGCAACCGCGACCCGGGCGGCGGTTGCGCCGGTAAATCGGTACAGCAATCCGTATCAGAACTCGTAGTGAGCGATCTCCATCGAGTCGCAGGTCGAACACTCGGTACAGTCGCTGTCGAACTTCTCGCCGCAGTTGCGACACTCGTAGAGCTCCCCATCGTCGTCGATGAGCAGCCGAAGTCTCGTTACTACCCCCATCCCACCAATGCGTTGGATACAGACGGGCATTAATCGAACTGCCAGCATTGTGCACGACTTAACAAGTGCAGTGATAGTTCCGGCGTATCGACTTATCCGTAAAACGAAAGCTGCGGCGCGGTCGATAAACGAATAGCCGGTCTGCTTGATCGGTTGTCCGCCCCGTGCCGTGGCCGTGGGGTCTTTACCGCTCGAAGATGCGATTGTGTCCTCGGTCACAGCCCCATCCCCGTCTCGCTCTCGGTCGCAGTTTCGATCCACCGAAATCTCGAGCGGAGGGCTCCAAACCGAACCATCAGTCGCGAACGGTCGGCGGGCCGGACGCGGCGGTTCGAGGCCGGTGTGTACTCGTTGTCGGATATAACCACTCTGTTGAACGCTCGAGAGTACGGCAGGACCGAGAAACCCCGAGCGCGTCCACGAGTGGCGGACTCGGAGCCGGCGAGCTATATTTCGGTAACGTACGTGTACGACTCCGGAAGCGCATCGGCGTCTTCGCGTAAGAGTGCCACGACGAGATAGTCGACGTACTCCTCGAAATACGCGACGAGGTCGGCGATTCGAGCCGCGTCGATCGCCTCGAGGGAATCGAGCAGGACGAACGGCACGGTCTCGTGGACGTCGTGGACCAGAAACCCGGCGAGTGCGAAGATCAAGCCCGTGACCTCGCGTTCGCTTTCCGAGAGGTGATCGATCCGATCCTCGTAGGTCGTCCCATCGTCGGTCGTCCGAACGATGTGGAGGTCGAAGGCCGTCTTCGTAACCGCCCGCCGGCCCTCGCGAACCGGCGTCTCGCGGCGTTCGATCCAGATCCGTTCGACGTTGCCGTACTCGAGGATCGAGAGGATCGAGTCCATGTGGTCGTTGAACGCGCGGACGGCGTTTTTCTCGAGGCGATCGACGCGGGTCCGAAGATCCGCCAACTCGTCGGTGAGCTCGTCGCGCCGGCTCTCGAGGTCGTCTTTGTCGTCGAGTTTCGCGTCGATATCCGCGAGTTGCTCGGCCACGTCGGTCCGCTCGTCTTCGAGTCGCTCGAGTTCCATCTCGAGTTGGGTGAGTTCACGGTGCGTTTCGATGACCTCGCCGTAGTCCGTCGTCTCGAGTGCGTCGGTCTCGCCCTCGAGATCCTCGACCCGTGTCCGCAGGTCCGTTACGTCCCGCTCGAGATCCGCGATGCGCAACCGTCGGCGCTCGAGTTCGTCCTCGATCGAGGAGAGTCGGTCCTCGAGTTCGCGGCGTTCTTCCGTTCGCTCTCGTAGCTCCCGCTGGCGGCCGGCGAGATCGTCGATCCGATCCTGCAAGTCGTTTCGTTCGCCCAGGGTCCGCTGGTGAAGCGACCGGAGCCGCTCGAGGGTGGACTCGATCCGGTCGCGCTCGACCGTCGACCCGCAGGTCCAGCAGACGACGTCGGTGGTCTCCGCGAGCAGCCGATCGGTGACGTCCGCCGATCCGGCTCCGGTTGACTCCGTTGATTCGTCACCGCGATTGGGCTCCCCTTCCGGCTCGAGTTCCAGATCGAGGCCGCCGTCTTCGAGGTGCTCCTCGTTGAATCGGATCACGCTCTGCAGTTCGTTCAGCGTCGTATCGAGCGACCGCTTCCGGCCCCGAAGCTCCTGGACGCGACCCTCGAGGCGTTCGGGAGAGTCGACGTCGTCGAACGCGGCCAGTTCGGACTCGATCTCGTCGCGTTCGGCCTCGAGTTCCGCCTTGCTCTCGCGTTCGGTTTCGAGTTCGTACTCCGCGGACTCGAGTTCCGCTCTCGCGTCCTGCAGGTCGGAGATCGTCTCCTCGACGTCTTCGCGCCGGTCCTGACTCGCGTCGAGAGTCAGATCGAACGCCTCGAGGTCCTCTCGGAGCGCTGCGAGTCGGTCGCGCTTGGCGTCGATATCCGCCTCGATGGCTCGCCGTCGCTCCTCGAGTGCGGGGCGTTCCCCTTCGAGTTCCTCGAGCCGATCGAGACGGTCGTCGAGGTCGCGTTTATCCGCCCCCACTGCGGCGATTTCGGCTTCGATCTCGTCCGTATCGATCGGCCGCATGATGAGCTCCCGGAGTTCGTCGCCGCGTCTGACCGCCCGCCGGGCCTCGTTCGACTCGAGCAGAAAGGCAAAGAGGTCGGCGAGTTCGGGGTCGGCGAGATAGGGCCGGCCGTCGAAGGTGACGGTTCCGTCGTGGCGTTCGAGCGTTCGCGTGTACTCCTCGTCGTCGAGGGAGAGTTCGACCCGGCCCGTCTCGGCGTCGCCTTTCAGCGAGGGCCGATCGCTGCCGATCGCAGCCATGATCGACTGCAGGAACGACGTCCGGTTCGTCGCGTTGCGGCCCGTCAGAACGTTCACCCCGGGATCGAGGGTCACCTCGGTCCTGTCGATTCCGCCGATCCGTTCCGCGACGACGTCGATCGACGACGCGACTGGCTCTGATGAAGGCACGGTTGTGCGTGACGCGGGAACGCTCTAAATAGTATCGGCTGCTCGACGGGTCGCCTCCCGGTCAGGGCGGCGTCTCCTCAGGAATCGGCGTCATCGATCCGGCGACAATCACAGCCGCCGCGTTCGAGCAACTCCACAACCGCGCAAACTCAGTTTCTCCGGCACAGCTAGACCGTTCAGACCACGCGATTCTCGAGTTCGTCCCCGCTCCGAAACCGATCGTAGTTCTCCACGAAGATATCAGCACACCGCTCCCAGTAGTGGGGCGTCGATCCCGCCATGTGCGGCGTTACGATGACGTCGTCGCGATTCCACAGCGGCGACGCCTCGGGCAGCGGTTCCTCCTCGAAAACGTCCAGTGCAGCCCCGCTGAGGGCGTCGGCCTCGAGCGCGTCGACGAGCGCCGACTGGTCGACGACTTCGCCCCGGGCGATGTTGACGACCACCGCGTCGTCGGACAGCGTCGCCAGCGCGTCGGCGTCGATCAGGCCGCGCGTGGCCTCGGTCAACGGACAGGCGAGCACGAGGTAGTCGCTCTCCTCGAGAACCGACTCGAGATCGTCCGAGCCGTAGATGGCGTCGACCGATTCGGGTACGTCGCTCGGGTCGCGTTTCGTGCCGATGACTCGGGCGTCGAAGGTCGAACAGTAGTCGGCGACCTGCGAGCCGATAGCGCCGACCCCGACGATCCCGATCGTTCGGTCGCCGAGTTCACCGCCGCTGTGGCGCTCCCACTCCCGCCGTCGCTGCTGGGCGACCGCGCGATCGAACCGTCGTTCGAAGTGGAGCAGATAGCCGAGTACCTGCTGGCCGATCGGTTTCGCGTGGACGCCCGAAACCGACGTCAGCGCGATGTCGCGGGCGGCGAGCGCGTCGCGGTCGTAGGAGTCGGTTCCCGCACTGAGCGCCTGCACCCAGCGCAGATCGTCGGCCGCCGACAGCAGGTCCTCGGGCAGCCGACTGGTGACGACGACCTCGGCGTCGGCGACGGCCTCGGTCAGTCTGTCCTCGTCCGTGACGTGCTCGAGGTCGATATCGGACCGGCGTCGGCGAATCGCCTCGATCAGGGGAGCGTCACCCCCTTCGAAGACGTACGGCGTGACGACGACGTTCACGGGGCCACCGCCTCCTGGTGATGTGCGGTTCGGGGTCGGTCCGGCGTCGCTTTCGGCCGGCATCGCGGGTCCGCTCCTCGTTCCATGGGCGGCCATACTGGCGCTCGAGATAAAACGTATGCGTGTTCCCGATTCGGCCCGCAGCCATGGGCGCGTTCGCGGTTCCAGTCGTTACTGTAGCGTCGCCGTCGCCGACCCGGTCAGCAGCGTCTCGCCGCGCTGGTTCGTCACCTCGAGGTCGGCCTCGAGAACGCCGTCGTCCGGTCGCTTCTCGACGATTTCGCCGGTTGCGACGATGCTATCGCCGGGGAAGACCTGCGACTGGAAGCGCACGCCAAAGGCCGACACCGACTCGAGGCCGAACCAGTCGGTGACGACTCGCGAGGCGACGCCGGCCGTAAACATTCCCTGGCCGAAGACGCTCTCGTTGCCCGCCCCGCGGGCGTAGGGTTCGTCGTAGTGGATCGGATTGAAGTCGCCGCTCGCCCCGGCGTACTTGACGAAGTGCTTTCGCTCGAGGTCCTCGACGACGACGGTCGGCCCCGCGTCGCCGACGCTGACGTCGCCGACGGCGCGAACGGTATCGACGTCGGCGGTTTGGGGAACGGTTCCGCCGTTGGCCGCCGTCTCCGTACCGGCCGAATCAGCCGACTCGTCCGCCGATTCTTCGTCCGCCGTCGACGCCTCGCCGTTGCCCTCGTCGTTCCGGACGGCTCCCTCCGTCTCGATGGCGGTCGCCCTGTCGGTGAGGACGAGGTCGGCGGACCGGTCTCGGTACTCCGTTTCGAAAATCGCGAACGTCATCGTCCCGGCGCGGCCGCCGTCGCGCTGATAGACGTCGGCCAGGGTCGTCGTGCCCGTCAAGACGTCGCCGACCCGCAGCGGCCGTTCGTACTCGTAGGCCTGCTCGCCGTGAAGGACGTACTCCGGCTGAAAGCCGAGATCGAACCCGTAGCCGTCGATGTCGTCGGGTCGATACCGCGGAAACCGATCGACGCGCGTGTACGTCAACGGTGCCGGAACGCGGTCGTACCCCCGCCGTTCGGCAACATCTGCGTCTCGAAACACTGGGTTCGGATCCGTGATCGCTCGCGCGAACTCCTCGACTTTTCCGGCCTCGATCCGAAAGCGCTCGGCGGTGACCCGGGAGGTGCCGATCAGCTCCTCGAGGTCCGCCATCGACTTACTCGGCACGGCTCTCTCCCCCGCTCCCATCGCCAGCCCCGTCTCGAGTCGGCGACTCCGAGATCGGTTTCAGTACGCGGCTGCACCCGCTCGAGCGCCGATCGGATCGCGTCGGTTTGCGTGCCATTTTCGGGACGGTTTGCGGACGGGGCCCATAACTGTGTTCCTCGCGGCACCCGACTCGCGGACGGTTCGACCAGGCGACTCAACGGGCAGCCGACCAGTCGAAGCCGTCACTGTCACCGCGGAAATCGCGAAAAGTAAGACTCAGTACTTCACAAAGCCGCTTAGTTAGAACGTCTGCTTGCTGTGAATGTGCCTAGCAAACAGCAGCAAGCAGACAATGAAA
>NZ_WUYX01000042.1:11732-75932 GCF_009834785.1 Natronorubrum halalkaliphilum | reverse complement strand
GCAACGTCTTGCAGGGTTGTGGTTGTGCTGGACACACTTTCCACACCCTGCTGCTTCGTACGTGACGCTTTCTATGACACGCTCGCTAGCTGTTAACCGCCAGCTCTCAGTTATCTGTTATCAGTCGTCGATCGGGGCCGCACTCGAGAGCGCCTCGTCGATCTCGGCCTCTTCCATCTTCTCGACTAAGGCGTCGATCACTTCCTCGCGTTTGCCCTTGACGAACTTGATCGAGCCGACGACGAGGTGGCCGCCGCCGGAGACGCCGCCGCCGGGGATCTCTTCCTCGAGCTCCGAAACCATCTGCGGGATATCCAGTCTGACGCCGTCGGATCGGAGGACGGCGAAGTCGGGGCCGTAGCCGACCGTGATGACCGGGTCGCCGGTCTCCTCGATCTTGCGGTCGTGGATCTCGCCGGTCGTCTTGCCGGGTGCGGGGTAGGTGAATCGGTGCGCGTAGTTCTCAACGTCGATCCGGTAGAGGTGAGCGCCGTTGTCCAGGTCCTCGTGCTCGAGGTGGGACATTGCGGCGTCGAGTTGTTCGTCGACCTCCTCGCCGGCGCGGTCGGCGAAGAAGGAGACGAGTTCCCGGTGGCGATCCTCGTCGTTCGAGTCGATCTGGAGCAGGTCCTGAATCAGTTGATCGCCGGAGTTGTAGCGCAGCCAGAAGGCGGCGTAATCCAGCGCCTCGCTGAGGTCCTGCAGGCGATCCTCGTCGTACCCCTCCTCGTCGGCGAGTGCGAGGTAGTCGTCCATCGCGTCGGCCTTCGAGCGGTCCGAGAGCCCGGCGACCGCGGGGACGTGGCGGAGTTCGTCGGTGATTTCGGGGTCGATCATCCGCGCGAGTTCCACGCAGAGCATCCCCGTCGTAATCCGGTAGTCCTCGTCGTGGAGGTAAGGGTTGACGTGGGCGTCGAGTAAGTCCTCGACGGCCTCGGGGTCGGGGTGGTGGTGGTCGACGACCGCGATCGGGATGTCGTAGTGGGCCAGCGTCTCGTAGGCCGGGACGTCCTCGGCCGTCGAGCCGTTGTCCAGCATGAGCAACAGCGGCAGTTGCTGGCCGTGTTTCTCGCGGTCCTCGAGCGCGAAGTTGAGGTCACGGGTCGCATCTTCCATCTCGTAGAACGGCGCCTTCGCGGGGAGACGCTTGATCAGGTGTCGCGGCGCGTCCTCGTCCTCGTGAACGTCGGCGATGAATCGCTGCAGTGCGATCTGGACGGGGACCGCGGCGCACATGCCGTCGCCGTCGGCGTGGTGGCGCACGCGGATCGGCCGCCCTTCGAGGACGGTCCGACGGAGCAGCTTCGCGACCTCCTGGAGGTTGGGTCGAAGCTTCTCGAACGCCGGCCAGTCGATCAGCGGTTCGACGTCGTGGGGCTCGGCGCGCTTCTCGAGGGCCGCCTCGAGTCGCTCCCGGGCCTCTTCGGCGTCGTCGCCCTCGAGTTTCGAGAGGCCGTCAACTTCGATCTGGACCGAGCCCTCGCGGCGTTCGGGCGTGCCGGTGACGCGGACGATGTCGCCGACTTCGACGGACGGATAGGCGCGGACGCCGGCCTCCTCGAAGGCGGCACACGGCACGACGCCGTACTCATCAGCGATGTGGAAGATCGTCGGGCCGCCGGTCTGTTTGACCTGGACGACCTCGCCCTCGAGGTGGATCTGGTCGCCGATGTTCGCCTTGAGCCGGTCCGTACCGGTCAGGCTGTAATCGTGGGCGACCGCTTCGAGGGAGTAGTCGTCGACATCGACCGGCTCGAAGGCCATGTCGCCGTTGTCACGGACGCTCTCGAGTTCGACCACGAGTTCGTCGCCGACGGCGAAGGTGCCCTCGAGGACCGACTCGTGGACGAGACCGGAAACCGATTCGGAGAGATCGACGAAGACACCGTAGTCGACGATGCCGTTGATTTCGGCGAGATACGACCGATCGTGTTCAACATCTTCTGCAGTACACTCAGCAGCGAGATCGTAGACGACGGAATCCCCGTCGTCTGCGCCGGGTTCCCCGGCGGACTCACGTGTCATCTTGAACCGTAGTTTGGGACGGTCGCGTATAACCCTTGTCAAGAACGAACGGTGGACGAACCGGCCCCAGTCGTCGGTTCTGCTATCGGACAGCAGTCACGAGAAAATCGGTCGCAAATTCGCGGCCGTCGAGGGAATCACCGGGTTGTGCTGCCCGGCAGAACGCATGGGTTCTGCGGACGTCTCCGACGATGACGGGCCCAACAGCACGACCGGCCTTCACATCGGCCCGACCGGGAGGATCACTCGTTCTGGGCGTCGACGGTCGCGACGGCTGCCAGATTGACGATGTCTTTGACCTCGTCGTCGCGTTGCAGCACGTGGACCGGGCGATCCATCCCGACGAGCATCGGCCCGATCGCTTCGGCCCCGCCGAGGCGCTGGAGGAGTTTGTAGCAGATGTTACCCGCCTCGAGGTTCGGCAGGACGAGGACGTTCGCCGGTTCGTCTAACTCGGAGAACTCGTAGCTGCCCTCGAGCATCTCCTCGACGACCGCGGTGTCGGCCTGCATCTCGCCATCGGCCGGGAACTCGACGCTCGAGTCCTCGCGAAGCCGCTGGGCCGCTCGGCGAGGCTTCCGGGTGCCCTCGTTGTCGACGCTCCCGAAGTCGGAGTAAGAGAGCAACGCGGCGCGGGGTTCGACGTTGAACTGTCGGGCGAGATCCGCGGTGTGGCACGTGATTTCGGCCAGGACGTCCTCGTCCGGATCCTGATTGACCGTCGCGTCCGCGAGGAAGACGACGCGGTTCTTGAACGTGAGCATGTAGACTCCCGCGGCGTAGTCGGTGTCCGGCGCGGTGCCGATCACCTGCAGCGGCGGTCGCAGTGCGGAGGGGTAGTGATTCGTCAGCCCGGTCAACATCGCGTCGGCGTCACCCTGATCGACCATCACCGACGCGAAGTAGTTGCTGTCCCGGATCCGTTCCGCCGCTTCGGTGCGCGTAATCCCCTTGCGCTGGCGGCGCTCGTAGAGCGATTCGGTGTAGTGGTCGTACTCCCCCGCGCTCGGATCGACGACCTCGGGGACGAACTCGAGACCGAGATTCGCGACCGTCCGCCTGATCTCGTCTTCGTCGCCGATCAGCACCGGTCGGGCGATCCCTCGCTCCTCGATCTGGGCCGCCGCCCGGATGATTCGCTCGTTGCCGCCTTCGGCCAGCGCGAGCCGCTTCGGCTCGTTCTGGGCTTTGTTGAAGACGGTCCGCATCATCTCGCGGGACTTGCCGAGCCGGGCCTCGAGGCGCTCGACGTACGCGTCGAGGTCGATCTCGGTTCGGGCGGCACCGCTGTCGACGGCCGCCCGTGCGACCGCGGGTGCCACCTCAAACAGCACCCGCGGATCGAGCGGCTTCGGAATGATGTACTCCGGGCCGAACTGGAGCGGCTGGTCGCCGTAGGCCTTGCGAACGGCGTCCGGGACGTCCTGTCTGGCGAGTTCCGCGATAGCCTCCGCCGCTGCGACCTTCATCGCCTCGTTGATCTCTGCCGCCCGGACGTCGAGTGCGCCGCGGAAGATGAAGGGGAAACCGAGGACGTTGTTGACCTGATTCGGGTAGTCAGACCGACCGGTCGCCATGATGACCGTATCGTCGCGTGCGGCCTTCGCCGTCTCGTAGTCGATCTCGGGGTCGGGGTTGGCCATCGCGAAGACGATCGGATCGCCGGCCATGGATTGGACCATCTCCGTCGAGACGATGCCGCCGACCGAGAGCCCGACGAACGCGTCCGCGTCCACCATCGCGTCCGCCAGTTCCCCCTCGGGGACGTCGCGAGCGAACTCGCGGCTGTAGGGGTCGAGATCGCCGCGGTCCGCGCGCTCCTCGGTCAGGATCCCGTCGACATCGACCATCGTGATCTTCTCTTTTCGAACGCCGAGGGAAACGAAGAACCGCGCCGTCGCGATGGCTGCCGCACCGGCGCCGGCAAACGTCACGGAGAGCGACTCGAGGTCCTTCCCGGCGATTTCGGCGGCGTTCAACAGCGCCGCGCCGGTGATGATCGCGGTGCCGTGCTGGTCGTCGTGGAAGACCGGGATGTCCATGCGCTCGCGCAGCCGTTCTTCGATTCGAAAACAGTCCGGCGCGGTGATGTCCTCGAGGTTGATCCCGCCGAAGGTCGGCCCCATGCCCGCGACCGACTCGACGAACGCGTCGGGGTCGTCGTGGTCCAGTTCGATGTCGAAGACGTCGATGTCGGCGAAGCGTTTGAACAGCACGCCTTTCCCCTCCATGACGGGTTTGGATGCCTGGGCACCGATATCGCCGAGTCCGAGGACGGCAGAGCCGTTCGAGACGACGCCAACGAGGTTCCCCTTCGCCGTGTACTGGTAGGCGTCGTTCGACCGCTCCGCGATTTCTCGACACGGGGCGGCGACGCCGGGCGAGTAGGCGAGCGAGAGATCCCGCTGCGTGCTCGTCGATTTCGTCGTCCGGATCTCGATTTTTCCGGGTGGATCGTCGCTGTGATACGCCAGCGAATCATCGTCTAATGACATGTATTCGACTACGAACAGCCCCCGGAAAAGCGCCCCGCAATGATGCGTTGAGCGGATCCGGACGGCCGCGTGACTGCCGGAATCAATCATTGATAATTACGATAGTGAGAGGGGAGCATTCGGGACGTAACCGCGGGGCGTCCTTGAGCGGGCTGACGTTTCAATTATCTTGATTGTGTGCTAGATAGTCCTGCCGTCTCAGCCAGCCGCGTATTCCTGTCGGCCCCCTCCGACACACCAGGTATCGCTACCAGCTCAGCCGCCCGCATACACTCGCCAGCTCAGCCACCCCTATCGGAACGTTTAGCAACCGCAAGCCCGCAGGTCGTGATATGGGGCTGTTCGACGCGCTGTTTCGCTCGAGTGAGATTCTCGGGATCGCCGAGGAGACGCTCGAGTTCGCCATCGAGTCCTCGGAGGCGTCCCACCCGAACGAGTACATGGGGTTTCTCCGCGGCACCGAGGCGGACCGACTGGGACTCGAGCGAGAGGGGCTGGTCATCACGGATATCCTCGTGGTTCCCGGCACCGAAGCAAACAGCGTCAGTGCGACGGTCAAGACGAGTCAGATCCCGAACGACGTGAAGGCACTCGGCAGCGTCCACTCCCACCCGAACGGGGTTATCAGACCGAGCGACGCGGATCTGGAAACATTCGGTCGAGGCAGCGTCCACATCATCATCGGGGCACCCTACCGACGGAGCGACTGGCAGGCCTTCGATTCACAGGGCAAGCGCACGCAGCTGAACGTGATGGACGTAGAGCTCCCCGAGACCGAGGATTTCTTCGATTTCACGCAGGCGGACATCGACGACGACCTCCGACGATAGTATGATGCTCGAGACGACTACCGGCACGATCCGTGAAACGACGATGAGACCGAGCGCCGAGACCGATCGGCCGACAGCGGCGATAGCGGCGATAACGCCGGCAGCGACAACAGCGACGACAGCAACGAGAACGGAATCCCCAACCGTCCCCGCGAAAAACTGGTCGCCGATGAACGCGGCCGCACCCGGGAGGCGCGAATGACTCGAACCGTTATCGCCCAGGGGACCTTCGACATCCTCCATCCCGGCCACGTACACTATCTCGAGGAGGCCGCGGCGATGGGCGACGAACTGTACGTCATCGTCGCGCGCAAGGCGAACGTCGACCACAAGGAAGCACCGATCTGTCCCGCGACGCAGCGGCGGGACGTCGTCGGCGCACTCCAGGCCGTCGACGAGGCGATCCTCGGCCACGAGGCGGACATCTTCGTTCCGATCGAAGAAATCGACCCCGACGTGATCGCGCTGGGCCACGATCAGCACCACGACGCCGAGGCAATCGAGACGGAACTCGAGCGCCGCGGCATCGATTGTGCGGTCGAACGCGCGAGCGGACGCGAACCGACCGGCGAGGACGAGATACTGTCGACGAGACATATCATCGATCGGATTCTCGAGCGACGAGGGTGACGGGCCCAGTGGATGAAAGCCGTTAATTGAGTATCCCCGCGATCGCGCACACCAGAGCGGCTAATTGTGGTTTTGTGCTTCGAAGTCACGAGGTCAACTGTTACTGTGAGATAACGGGTGGAAGATGAAAGGGAGAGATATCTATCACGTTGGCGGCGACATAGATAGCGGCAATATAATCCCCATATTCGTTGATAAAGCGCCGTGATATGTCGGGGAACGGCCGGAGCTAACGGAACGGCGTTCCCGCCGTCGAAAACGGAGTCAATTGTTGCCTGAGTCTATAGTCCAAACGCCGAATTCAGCACGGAGAAGGCCTGAAACCCGCAAACTTTTGGGGAAGCAGTTCGGAGTATAACCATATGCCAACAGACGCAACTCGCAGAATGTTCCTGATGGGAAGTGCTACTGCTGGCGCAGTCGCACTCGCCGGCTGTGCTGGGGACGGCGATGACGAGGACGTGAACGGCGACGAAAACGGCGAGGAGAACGGCGACGAAAACGGCGGCGAAAACGGCGAAACCGAAGAACTCAGTTACGAAATCTGGGCGCTCGATCAGGGCCGGGACAACGTCCACATCTACGAACCCGGCGAGGGCAACGACGAGTTCGACCAGACCGAATCCATCGACCTGAACGGACTCGAGGGGCTCCCGGACGAGGGGATCGTCCCGCACATGATCGACTACAGTTCGGACTACGAGTACGCCGCCATCGCCTGTACGGCCGGCGCGCGGACGCTCGTCTTCCGAACCGAGGATCACGAACTGGTCGCCGACATCGACACCGGCGCCGGCTCACACATGGCTGCGTTCTCGCCCGACGACGACTACATCCACGTCGACGCGATCGGCGAGGAAGCCATCGTCCGCGTCGAGGCCGACCTCGAGAGCGAGGAGTTCGATGTTACCGACGAAATCGACCTGCGCGAGAACGAGACGGTCCTCGACGCTGGAATCGAAGAGGGGGCACCGATCTGTCACCAGTACGCCCACGACGGGCGCTCGCTGCACACGCTCGGCCCGAGCTATCACGACGGCGCGCTCGTCGTCGTCGACCACGACGACTTCACCGTCGACCACGCGGTTTCCGGCGACGAACTGCCGACGAACTGCGGGACGATGCCACACCCGACGGAAGAGAAGTTCTACCTCACCGCCGGACTGCCGTCCAGCGACGACGAGGGCGTCGGCGACTACTACGTCTACGACACCGCGGAGGACGAGGTTATCGTCGACGGCGAAAGCACGGAAGGGATCGACGCGCACGGCTTCTGGTTCACGCCCGACGGCGAGGAGCTGTGGGTGCTCAACCGCGAAACCAACGACGGCGTCGTCGTCGACCCCGAGACCGACGACGTCATCGACGAGATCGACGCGTACGGCGAACACCAGTCCGAAGAGCCCGAAGAGCGCGACTCCCCGGACATCATGTGGAGTTCGCCGGACGGCGAGTACATGTTCGTCACCCTGCGCGGCCCCGCGCCGCAGTCGGGTGACCCCCACGCCGCGACCGGTGTCACGCCCGGCTTCTCGGTTCTCGACGTTGAGAGCCGAGACATCGTGACGACGGTCGAACCCGATCCGATCGACGACTACTCCGAGGACGAACTCGACGACGACGAGACCCCGACGCCGGACTTCCACGGCCTCGGCGTCCGACCGATCGGCGAGTACGACACCGAGATTCCGAACTCGCCGCCGTTCTGATCCGATCGGCACCTGAACGACTCGATTCGCGGCCCGTACGGTCGGTCGGAGGTCATCCCGGGAGCAACCCCGAACCACCTTGCGATTGTGCCGGTAAATAGGTCCAACCGACCGTGTCAGTTTTCGATAATCACCGGCGGCGGTAGCCGTAACGAATCGACAGTGTGGCCTGTCTCGACGAAATGTTCGATCGCTTTCTTCGACACCTCGGCTTCCGTGTAGCCGTCGGCGGTACTGGCCCGCCAGTCACATTCGAGACAGTACTTACACATTCGTTGCTCTGTCAGTCACTCTGTGACAGGGTCGGGAAAGGCCGGTGCAGGAAATCGAAGGGGCGGGCGTGTGCAGGGCGCCGAACGGCATGTGTTGGAGAGAGCCGTTGTTCTTGAGCGGGTGAAGAGTTACGGCGAGGCGAGACCGGAGCGGCGTCGTCTGCGGCAGTCGACCGAAGGTGTTCGACTGCGACGTATCAGGTGCTGGTGCCGGTATCCGAGGCTTTTAAGCGCCGACGAGGCAACTCCACGGTATGAGCCAACACCCCGAACAGCGATCGCCAGCGGATGGCAAACCCGACGACCTGCCGAGCAAGGAGGTCACGGAGGGAACCGAACGAGCCCCCCACCGCGCGATGTTCCGCGCGATGGGATACGACGACGAGGATCTCTCCTCGCCGATGATCGGCGTCGCGAACCCCGCCGCGGATATCACGCCCTGTAACGTCCATCTGGACGACGTGGCCCAATCGGCCTACGACGCCGTCGACGAGGCCGACGGGATGCCGATCGAGTTCGGAACCATCACCATCTCCGACGCCATCTCGATGGGAACGGAAGGAATGAAGGCCTCGTTGATCTCGCGGGAGGTCATCGCTGACTCCGTCGAACTGGTCGCATTCGGCGAGCGCATGGACGGCCTCGTCACCATCGGCGGCTGCGACAAGAACATGCCGGGGATGATGATGGCCGCCATCCGAACCGATCTCCCGAGCGTCTTCCTCTACGGCGGCTCCATCATGCCCGGCGAGCACGAGGGCCGAGAGATCACAGTCCAGAACGTCTTCGAGGGCGTCGGTGCCGTCGCCGAAGGCGAGATGTCCGAGGACGAACTCGACGAGATGGAGCGCAACGCCTGCCCCGGTGCCGGCTCCTGTGGCGGAATGTTCACCGCCAACACGATGGCCTCGATCTCCGAGACGATCGGCTTCGCACCGCTCGGTTCGTCCTCCCCGCCCGCCGAGGACGAGGAACGGTACGACGTCGCCCGCGAGAGCGGCGAACTCGCCGTCGAGGTCGTCCGAGAGCAACGAAGGCCTTCGGAGTTCCTCTCGAGCGAGTCGTTCGAGAACGCCATCGCCCTGCAGGTGGCCATCGGCGGCTCAACCAACGCCGTGCTTCACCTGCTCGCGATGGCCGCCGAGGCCGGCATCGAGCTCGATATCGAGGACTTCAACGAGATCAGCGCTCGCACGCCGAAGATCGCCAAGCTTCAGCCGAGCGGCGCGCGCGTAATGAACGATCTCCACGAGGTCGGCGGCGTCCCCGTCGTCCTCCGGGAACTCCTCGAGGCCGACCTGCTCCACGGCGACGCGCTGACGGTCACCGGCGAGACGATGGCTGAAGCCCTCGAGCGCATCGATCCGCCACGAATCGCGGACCTCGACACCGACTTCCTGCACACCGTCGACGACCCGATCCACGAGCGCGGTGCCATCCGCATCCTCACGGGGAACCTCGCGCCCGACGGCGCGGTCATCAAGATCACCGGCGAGGACCACCTCCGTCACGAGGGACCAGTCCGCGTCTTCGAGGAGGAAGAGAACGCGATGGCGTACGTCCAGGAGGGCCGCGTCGACTCCGGCGACGTGCTCTGTATCCGCAACGAGGGCCCCCAGGGCGGCCCCGGCATGCGGGAGATGCTCGGCGTCACGAGCGCGGTCGCCGGCCAGGGCCACGCCGAGGACGTGGCGCTCTTTACCGACGGCCGATTCTCCGGCGCTACCCGCGGGTTCTCCATCGGCCACGTCGCGCCCGAAGCCTACGTCGGCGGCCCCATCGCGGCACTCCAGGACGGCGACACCGTCACCATCGATATCGACGAACTCGAACTGTCGGTGGACCTTTCCGACGACGAACTCGAGCGGCGACTCGCGGAACGCGACCTGCCCGAACCCAACTACACGAGCGGCGTGCTGGCGAAGTACGGCCAGACGTTTGACTCCGCGGCCAACGGTGCGGTGACGAACCCCGGCGCGAAGCAGGAGTGAGTAACGGCCCGGTTTCGATCGGTCGTTTACGGTTCCGTTTCCGCGAGCCAGCGCTCGGCCTCAAGCAGCGCGTCCGGCGTATCGATACTCTCGAATGTCCACTCGGAGACGTCCTCGAGGTCGTCCGCACACATCTCGACGATATCGAGTTGCTCGAGGGCGGCGACGATCCGTCCGTCCTCGGAGGCGAGCGCGTCTTCACAGGCGACTGTCATCGCATCGGTCCGGTAGACCGCCTGTGTCGTCTGGTACCAGCCGTCCGCAAGGCGGACGACGGTCCCGTCGTGGCCGCGGGAACGCTCGTGGAGCGTCTCGAGGAGGGTCGGGTCCACGAACGGCATGTCGCAGGCGACGACGGCAGCGTGCTCCCTGTCGACGGCTTCGAGGCCGACCTGAATCCCGGCTAGCGGCCCCCGGTCGGGCACGGGGTCGGTCGCGTAGCGGGGATCACAGTCGCTTTCCGACAGGGCGGCCCGAATCGCCTCGGATTGTTCGTCCCGGCAGTTAATTACGAGGTCGTCGGCGACCGTCGCCACTCGCTCGGCGACGCGGCGGATCATGGGCGTCCCGGCGAGTTCGGCGACGGCCTTGTCGGTCTCGCCGAAGCGCGTCGAGTAGCCGCCGGCGAGGACGACGCCGCCGAATGAGTCGTCGGCTGTCACGTATCATCGCTACGGATTCTGCCCCTATAAATCGCCAGCGGGCTTCCCAGCCGGTAGGAGAACCCTCCGAGACGAAGTGCCGGACGAACGGTCACCGGCGATCAGTCGGGCGTTTCGCCGTCCATCTCGCCGTCACTCGCCGGGCCGTCCTCGACGCGCTCGACAGCCGCCGCTGCGGCCTTGTATTCCGGAATCTTCGCCAGCGGGTCGAGCACGTCGTTCGTGATCGTGTTCGCACGCGCGTCCGAGAAGTGGGGTGTCGTCCAAACCGAGCCCGCTTTGATGTCCTCGGTGACGCTCGCCTTGAGGACGATTTCGCCCCGTCGGGAGCGAAGCCGTACGTAGTCGCCGTCCTCGATACCCCGGTCGGCGGCGTCCTCGGGGTGGATGTCGACGAAGTTCTCGGGTGTCCGACGGCGCAGCGTGGGTGAGCGGGTGCTCATCGTCCCGGTGTTGTAATGTTCTTCGAGGCGCGCCGTGGTGAGGACGAGCGGATACTCCTCGTCCGGTCCTTCCGCGGGCTCGGTGTGTCGAACGCCGCGAATGACGCCTCGTCCGTCGTTGGTGTCGAACGTCTCCGCGTAGAGATACTGGTCGCCCTCGTCGCCCGGCTCGTAGCAAGGCCATTGAACGCCTTCGCGTCCGAGTCGCTCGTAGCTCAGTCCGTGGTAGATCGGTGCGACCGCGGTGAGTTCCTCGAAGACGGCCTCCGGGCCGTCGAAGTCGAAGCCCGCGGCGTCGCCGAACAGCCGCGTCCCGACCTCGCAAAGGATCTCGAGGTCGTGGCGCGTGTTCCCCGGCACGTCCGTCGCCGGCCGCATCAGTTGCACTCGACGGTCGGTGTTGGTGACGGTGCCGCCGCGTTCGGCCCACGACGTGGCGGGCAGGACGACGTCAGCGAACTCGGCGGTGTCGGTCATGAAGATGTCCTGGACGACGAGGAACTCGAGGTCGGACAGGCGGGTTTCGACCTCGGTGGCGTCCGGTTCGCTCATCACCGGATTCTCGCCGACGACATACAGCCCGTGGACCGAGTCGCCGCTGGCGTTCGAGATTTCGACGTTCGTCAGACCGGGTTCGGACGGGATCTCGAATCCCCAGACGTCTTCGACGCTCGAGCGGGCCTCGTCGTCGTCGACTTCGCGGTAGCCCGGCAGGACGTTCGGCATCGCGCCCACGTCGCAGGTCCCCTGCACGTTGTTCTGGCCGCGAAGCGGGTTCACGCCCGTCCCGGGTCGTCCGATGTTGCCGGTGAGCAAGGCGAGGTTGACCTCGTTCTGGACGTTGTCGACGCCACAGCGGTGCTGGCTCATCCCCATCCCGGTAAAGATGGCGGCGTTGCCCGCCTCGGCGTAGATCCGAGCCGCTTCGCGGATGTCTTCGAGAGGGACGCCGCAGGTTTCGGCCGCCGCTTCGGCGTCGAAGTCGGCGAGCGTCGCCTTCAGATGATCGATTCCCCGGGTTCGTTCGGCGACGAACGCCTCGTCAAGTCGTCCCTCCTCGAGGATCGTTTCGAGGACAACGTTGAGCAGCGGAATGTCGGTTCCGGGCTCGAGCTGGAGGTGGCGGTCGACGTCCTTCGTCGTCTTGTTCGCGTGCGGATCGATCTGAATCAGCGTCGCGCCGTCGCGGGCCGCTTGCCGGAAGTAGTGGCTGTGGGCGATGACGTGCTGTTCGGCCGGGTTCGCCCCCTGTATCCAGAGCACGTCGCCATGGTCGCGGAGGTCGGCCATGCTGTTGGTCATCGCCCCCGCTCCCAGGCTGTTCCGAAGGGTATAGACCGTCGAGGCGTGACACATCCGCGTGCAGTTGTCGACGTTGTTAGTCCCGTACCGGCGAGCGAGTTTCTGTAGCAGGTAGTTCTCCTCGTTCATCACCTTCGAGGAAGCGAAAAACCCCGTCGCGTCCGGACCGTAGGTGTCGCGGATCCGCTCGAGTTCGTCGACGACGTGCTCGAGCGCCTCGTCCCACGTGGCCTCCCGGAGCGCTCCGTCCTCACGGATCAGCGGACTCGTCAGGCGGTCCTCGTGGGCGACGACCTCGGTCGACGCCCCGCCTTTGACACAGAGTGCGCCTTCGTTAACCGGCGCGTCGAACCATGGCTTGATGGTCACGTCGCCCGCGGCCTCGCCCGACTCGAGGCTGAGACCGCAGCCGACGCCGCAGTACGGACAGATCGTGTTGACGCCGTCGTCGTCGGTGCTCATACGGCTATTGCTACCAATTCACATTTAGGTCTTTGTCCGGCTCGAGTTGATCGGTCATCGGTCGCCAGCCGCGTCACTCGAGCATGTCGACCAGCGGTTGGTCGGCGATCATGCTCGTCAGCACGACTCGACGGACGCGGTCGTGCGTATTCGCGCTCCGATCGAGTACTGTCGCGGCGATATCGCGAGCGACCGAGCGGTCGGCCGCGTCGTCGACCATATTGAGCAGCGGGACGTACGTGGCGGACGCGGGAACGGCCTTCAACCCACCCTCGGGGCTCGTCAGCATCGTCGCGATGTCTGCGGGTTCGATGGGCTCGCCGATATGTCGTCCAGTCACAGCGGACACGCGCTCGGGCCGGTGGACGACGTCGTCCGCGAGCGGCCGACCGACCGCGTCGACGCTGGCGATCGCGATCACCGTCTCGACGCTGTCGGGTAGCTGGGGTTCGTGCTCGGCCGGCGCTTTCAGCAGTCGGGTTCGCGCGCCGTCGGCTTTAACGAGGATGCAATCGACGTCCGGAACCGCCGCGATCCGATCGACGACCGCCGGATCGTATCCCAGATACCGATCCTCGCGTTCCCGCGCTGGAACCAGCCCGAGGGGCCACTCGAGGTCGTCGTTCCCCTCGAGGGCTGCCACCGGCTCTTCAGTTACCCGTACCGCTGCCACCTGTCGGTCGAAGATCGGAATGCGAACGGTCGCCGTGAGGACCGCGCGCTCCAGCCGGCCAGCGAGTTCGTACAATGTCGTTTTCTTGCCGCCGGCACCGACGACGCAGGTGAGGGCGGCGTCGGCCTCGAGCGCGCGTCTCAGTTCCATATCCTCGGTACGACGAGCGAGAAAAAAGAGCCACTGGTGGGCGGGGTCCTGGTGACATCGACGCCGACGCCGACAGCACTCGTGACGACAGGCGTTGCCACCGTCGAAACCCCCTTGCCGGGGGGTTGCCTAACGCCAGCCATGACGCTCGCGACCGTCAGCGCGGGGGCCAGACTCCACGTCGGCTTCCAGAACCTCTCGCTCGCTCGCAGACGACTCTACGGCGGCATCGGCGTCGGCCTCGAGGAGCCCCGCGTGACGGTCACCGCCGAGCCCGCAGCCGGCGTCGAGAGCGACGACTCGCTGGTCCGGGAGTACGCGTCTCGCGCGGTCGACGCGCTGGGCGTCTCCGGGGTCGCGGTGACGGTCGAGGAACGGCTGCCGCGTCACGTCGGCCTCGGCAGCGGCACCCAGCTCGCCCTGTCGGTGCTCGTCGCGACGGCGCGGGCACACGGCCTCGAGCCCCGCGTTCGAGCGCACGCGCCGGCGATGGGCCGGGGCGGCCGCAGCGGCGTCGGCGTCGCGACCTTCGAGGACGGCGGCTTCGTCGTCGACGCCGGCCATCCGACGAACCGCTTTACCACGGAGCCCCCGGCGGAGGGCGACTGGACGGTTCCTCCGGTCGTCGCCCGGCACGACCTGCCCGACGACTGGCGATTCCTCGTCGTCGTCCCCGAGGCCGACCCCGGCCGCAGCGGCACCGACGAGGACGCCAGTATGCGCACGGTCGTCGAGCGCGCCGATCCGGCCGTCGCCGACGAAATCGCCGGCGTCGTCACCCGCAAGCTGTTACCGGCCGCGGCGGAAGGTCGGCTCGAGGCCTTCGGCAACGCGATCGCCGAAATCGGCCGGAAGAACGGCGTCTGGTACACCGACGCGCAAGGTGGCGTCTTCCGGCCGCCGGCGGGAACGCTCGTCGAAACCCTCGAGGAGTGTCCGGTCTGTACCGGCATCGGACAGTCCTCGTGGGGGCCCGTCGTCTACGGCGTGACGGATCGGGATCACGCCGACGAAGCGGAGACGGCAGCTCGCGACGCGCTGTCCGACAACGGGCTCGAGGGCCGGGTTATTTTGGCCGCGCCGGACGCGACGGGGGCCCGGGTGCGGTCCGGACACTGAGACGGATCGCCACGCGATCGCTTCCGTTCGGGAGAGGAGTACTTTTGCGGGCTGATCGCGTACGGCCGGCTATGCAGTTTTGCGACGACTGCGGTTCGATGATGAAAGCCGAAGGCGACCGCATGGTCTGTACGAACGACGACTGCGGTGGCTCGAGCGAGCGCGACCGAGAGCAAGAGGACGCGTTCGTCTCGACCGAGTCACAGACCGACGACGACGTGATCGAGTCGGACGCGAACGCGAATTTCGAGGGGAAACCGAAGGCCACGGACGTGGTCTGTGACGACTGCGGGAATCAAGAGGCGTGGTACACGCTCAAACAGACGGCGTCCGCGGACGAACCGCCGACGCGGTTCTTCAAGTGCACCGAGTGCGGGAAGCGGTGGCGCGGCTACAACTGAAAGAACGACCTTCCGCGTTGCGTCGCGCTCTCCGGGAGGTCGTCGGCCTGCTTGCGCCGTTCGCTCGCGGCACGTACACGCTTCTCCGCTCCACTGAACGCGAGTTTTCCGGACGGTCTCGGACGCCGAAAACGCACTCCCAACGACTGGAACGGTGGACCCATTGACCCAGTGTGACGATCAGCAAAAGCGGACGACCCCGGACAAAACGTTCACAACGATTCGCGCGAACCGATCAGTAGACGAATGTCCGACGGGCCAGTGCTGCCGGGCGTCGAAACGGACGACGACGAGGAAGAGCGGATCGTCTGTCACGTCGACGCGGACTGCTTCTACGCGTCGTGTGAGCGGCTTCGCGAGCCCGAACTCCGCGACGAGCCCGTCGTCGTCGGCATGGGATACGAACCCGGCAAGACCGTAGGGGCCGTCGCCACCGCCAGCTACGAGGCCCGCGAGTTCGGCGTCGAGAGCGCCCAGGCCATCTCGAGCGCGCTCGAGCGCCTGCCGAGACGCGCCGCGGACCACGATCCGGAGCTGACACGCGAGGAGACCGGATTCTACCGGCCCGTCGACATGGACTACTACGAGTCGGTCGCCGCGGAGGTCCGCGAGATCCTCCACGACTGTGCCGACGTCGTGCGGGAGGTGAGCATCGACGAGGCGTATTTAGACGTCACCGAGCGAACCGCCTGGGAGGTTGCGGACGGCTTCGCCCGCCACGTTCGAGACCGGATCCGCCGCGAGGTCGGCGTCACCGTCAGCGTCGGCGTCGCGCCGACGATGAGCGCGGCCAAGATCGCGAGCGATTTCGACAAACCCGACGGGCTAACCGTCGTCGAACCCGGCGACGTCCAAGCGTTTCTGGCCCCGCTCGAGGTCGACCTGCTCCACGGCGTCGGTCCCGTCACGGCTCGCGAACTTCGGGAGATGGGGCTCGAGACGGCTCGCGACGTCGCCGCGGCCGACCCGGAGCCGCTGGTCGAACGGTTCGGCGAACGCGGCCGAGACCTGTACGACCGCGCCCGCGGCGACGACGACCGTCGTGTCGAGCCGAAGGGCGATCCGAAGAGCTTCTCGCGGGAGTCCGCGTTCGCCGACCCCGTCGAGAAACCGGAGCCGAAGTACGAACAGGTCGAGACCCTCGCGGCCGCCGTCGCCGACCGCGCCCGGCGAGAGGGAGCACTCTACCGAACCATCGGCGTCAAGGCCGTCACGCCGCCGTACGACGTCAACACTCGGGAGCAGTCGCTTTCGGGGCCCGTAGACGACCCCGACCTCGTCGAGCGTATCGCTCGCGACCTGTTCACGGAGTTCGAAGACGAAGCCGTCCGTAAACTCGGCGTGCGGGTGGCGAACCTCGAGTTCGCGACGGCCGATCAGGCCAGCCTGGATAGCTGGGAAGGGGCCGGCGGCGAGAGTGGCGACGAACAGCGGGCCGACGGCGGTGAGTCAGCAGCCGACGAACCGGAACCGGATCCGGAGCCCGAGTCCGAGTCGACGACACACAGCCAACACGGCCCCACTGAGGGTCAGTCGTCGTTAACCGACTTCTCGGGACCGTGAGTCCCGCGCGTCTGCCGCTCGCGAGGTTCGTCAGACGGGAGTTCGGTACCGGCGCCCGCCTACAGCCGAAATAGTCAACTACCTCGAACGACGATGGGAATAGACCGGATCGGATAGAACATCGTAATTATAACCCCTCGATCACAACCCATACGAAACGAGTCGATCTACGCTTCCATGACTGAGGATTTCTACGACCTGCTCGACATTCCCTCCGACGCCTCTCAGGACGAGATCAAGGACGCCTACCGGGAACAGGTGCGGGTCTATCACCCCGATCTGAACGACGACGACCGCGCTCGAGCGCAGTTTACCGCGGTCAAAAAGGCGTACGACATCCTCGGCGATCCCGTCGAACGCCAGGCCTACGACCGGATGGGGCACAAAGACTACGTCGCAAAGCGAACCAGCGGCATCCCCTCGCCCGACGTCTGGAAGAGCAGCGACGACGGCGAGTCCGCGTCGAACGCCGCAGAGACGGCGGGGTCAACTGAGTCACAATCGAGCGAGACCGACGGCGACAAGACGTTTACGTACTCGTCGAATGCGTCCAGTTCTCGTTCTCGTTCTCATTCCAGTTCCTCGAGTACGAACGACTCCGCTAAATCGAAGACGTCGGGACGATCGAAGACGGCGTCGGCAGCCGGCGCAACGGCCTCGGGAGGAACGTCAACGTCGACGTCGGCAACTGGCTCGAGGACGACAACGGGAAGCGCAGGTACGGCGGGGGCAACTGGATCCAGTAGAGCGACCGGGACGACCGGACCGACCGGAACCGGAGCCGCGGCGAACGACGGTCCTAATACCGGTTCGACCGGTACCGGCACTGGAACCGGCACCGGTACGGCCCGCGGATCCGCGGGATCGAAAACCGGATCCGGTTCTCGGTCGCGTTCCGGCGGCGTCACCGACAACCCGCTCGTTCGATGGTGGCGTCGACAGAACTTCTCGCTCCCGTTGATTTGGCTGTCGGTCTGTCTCTACGTCGCCGGGCTCGGCCACTTTGCCCTCGAGAACGACGCCGGGCTCGAAACGCTCTCGACGGAGTTACGCGCCGCCGGGACCGACCTCGACGCCGTCTGGGCCGTGCTCTCGAGCGGTCGCCACGGACTCGAGACGACGACCGGGTTTCTGGCGAGCGTCGACCTCGTCGCCCCGCCGCTCGAGCCGACGCAGTGGTACGCCGCGTTAGCCGGCGTCGTCGCGTTCACACTCGCGGGCGTGCTGGGAGTTCGTCTGCTCCGGGACGGGGATAGTTGGGGGCCGGTGACGATCGACGAGACGATCGTCGTCGCCCTCGCGCTCGGGGTTACGACGACGCTGGTCGGCGGCCCGCTGCTTGCCGGGGCGGTTCTCATGCCGTGCCTGTTCGGCGTCGTCGTCCACCACACCAGACGCGGCCCGGGGTGGACCCCGTCGTATCTGTACGTCGTTCCGGTGCTGGCTCCGGCGGCGGGCTTTGCCGCCGCAGCGGGCGGGTACGCGACGCTACCGGTCGATCTCTTCGCGTTCGTTCTCCTGCCGATCGCGGGCGCGCTGGGGCTGCCGCTGCGGGCGACTATCAGAAAGCATTTCGGCCGGTGAATTACCGGAGACGATTTCAGCCGACCGTCGTCGCGACGCCTTTCGTCTGTCGATAATCGCTCGCGAGGATCGCCTCGAGCCGCGAGACGAGTCGCTCCTCGTCGCTGTCCACCCAGTCGGCGGGGTCGGCGATCGGGACGACCATGAAGCCGCGACCGCGGATCTCGCTGGCGTGCAACGCGGTCATATCGAGCTCGAGTCGGTTCCGCTGGGTCGTGTACTCGCGAAGAACGTGATCGGTCGCCTGCTCGCCGACCGGGAGGAGGATGTGGGCGTTGATCGCCCGGAGCTCCGCGTCGAAGTAGCGTTCCAGATCGGCGTAGGACGCGTCGGTCGGCGTCTCCCCGGCCGGAAGACAGCACATGTGAATGTAGCTCGCAAAACAGTTCTCGAGGACCGGCCGATCCCGCGGCCCGCTCGCGAACCCGACTTCGCGAAGCGCGTCCTGGACGGCCAGCCCGGCCTCGGTTTCGGTGAACGGCACGCCGGTGGCGTTCCCGCCGTGGACGCCGGGGTAGTCGCCGATCACGTGGAAGTCGGCGTTGGCGTCACCGTAGCCGAAGGCGGCGGTTGGCTCGTCGGGACCGGTACGGTCGAACGGCGGTCGCAGTCCGAACGGGTTGCTCGTCCTCTCGGTGACGTTCTTCACGCCCGTGGGAAGACCGTCGAGAAGCAAATACTGTTCGCTGTCAGTCGCCGCGGTCTCCCGACCCGACTGCGCGTCAGTGTCGAGGTAGTGTCGGCGTCGGGTCCCCCCGATACGTCGTCGAATCGGCAGAATACACGCGGAGCTACGAATTGATTGTCAGTGGTGACCGGAGTGCTCGTGGCCGGACGCGGAATCCGCACGCAGCAAGGTCACCGAAACGCGTTCGACGGCGTCGAAGTCCTTCAATCGGTAGACGAAATTTCGGACTCGGTCGGCCGAGCCGTGACAGAAGACGGCCTCGAGACACCACTCGCCGTGGTGGACGTGACAGGTCGTATCGATTTCGGACTGAAACTCGTGTTGTACCTCGTGGAGTTCTTCGATGATTTCCTCGTGGACGTAGTCGAAGACGATCGTCGCCGCGACCGTTCCGCGGGCCTGTTCCAGACGGTGGTGTGACTCGACGTACTCCTGGATCGCCTCTCGGAGCGCACGGGAGCGAGAATCCAGCCCCTCGGCCTGCCAGGTCCGGTCGAATTCGGACAGCATCGCTTCGGGAATATTGAGGCTCGTTCGCATAGCTATCCGTTCGCTCGGAAACGAAAAAGGTCCAGCGGTCGCGGCCGTCAGGAGCGGTGACCGATCGTTCCGTCGGTGACTCGACTCGTCACCGTCAACGCCTCTCAAATAAACTGATAGGTAGATTACGGTGTGTTTATATCTCGGTACCGAATCGCGTCCCATAGATGTATCAGGTGGGCCACTACGGTGCCGCGTTGCTCGCGTATACACCACTCGGAACGGTGATCGCCCTCGGCGGCTACGAAACGGTGGCGATCGTCGGCGCACTCGTCTGTGTCGCCCTCTCGACGCTCCCCGACTGCGATCATCGAATCCCGATGCTCGAGCACCGCGGCCCGACCCACTCCCTCGCGTTCGCGCTTTTCGTCGGTGCCGGCCTCGCCGCGGTTACCGCGGTTCTCATCGATGCCGCGTCCCCGCTCGTCGACGTCGGGTTCGTCGCCTTCGCCTTCGTCGTCGGGACGCTGTCGATCGTCTCACACCTCCTCGCGGACGCGCTGACGCCGATGGGAATCCGACCGTTCTGGCCGCTCTCGAATCGACACTACACGCTCTCCGTGACGCCGGCGGCGAACCCGCTCGCGAACTACGTCTTGTTCGGTATCGGCGTCGGTGCGATTCTCGTCGGCGTTACGGTCGTAGCCGTACTCGGCTGAGCGTGTCGCGGTGGCCGCAGTCGACCGAACGCGATGGGGACTCTGCGCAGGAAACGCGTCCCGGTACCAGCACCAGAAACCAATAGGAGCCGTGACTACGGCGAAAGCGCATCGACCGATTCGCTCGACGCGGTTTGGACCAATCGAATGCCGACCACGAACGCCACGAAGAGCAACGCGGCTGCGCCGACGTAGAGGTCGTCGAGAACGGGGTTGAACGTCATCACGGCCCGTCGACCGAGAAAGACGACGAGCAGCGCAAGCACCGCAGTGCCGCTCAGGAGGGCCGTCAATCGATCCCTCTCGAACCGGCGGCGACCGACCATCGTCGCGACGATGACGGCGGCGAGCAACGCGAGGGTGACGCCGTACTGTGCCATCTGCATGGACGCGCTGTAGTCGGTGATGTCGCCGATCACGAGCGGGCTGAGAGCGACGTGGAACGGCAGCGAAACGGCACCGAGTGCGAGCGCGCCGATGACGTGAGTGGCCGTCAGTCGCGGTGCCCAGACGAGCACGGTCGCGACGACGAACAGGACGAAGATGAGGACGGCCGTCCAGAAGTGCAGCGCCAGAATGTCCATCGTGTACTTCGTGACGGTTTCGCGCCCGAGGACGACCTGAATCGGGGTCAGGATCATCCCGGCCACGACGAGGGCGGCCACGCGCTTGTCGATGTTCGGGAAGCGGACCGCCGCGATAGCGGTCCCGATGATGGCGAACCCGGCGAACATGGCGACGAAGCGGTGGAACCACTCGTAGAAACTCGGGAGATTCGCCGGAAGCAGGTTAAACGGGCCGGCGTCACACTGGGGCCAGTTCGCCTCGCAGGCCAGTCCCGACCCCGTCGCTTTCGCGGCAACGCCGAGTAAGATGGTCGCCGCGACCAGCACGAGCGTCGTCGCGAGGAGGTGTGGAAAGCCGAACCGTTCGATCAACGGACGAACTACCGGACGGGAAGTGTGACTATCGGTCGACACAGGCGTTCGGGCGAGGGTTAGGACCAGCTGTACTTAGGTTACCCGAGTCGTTCTTACTGGGTTGGAATCGGTCACCTGACCGGCCGTCGGTGGCGACTAGCGACTCCTTTCGCCGACAGTCATCGCAACCGACGACTTCGCGTTCGTCGCATTCAAGAGTCGGCCGTGCCAGCACCCGGCATGAACAAGAACAAACGCGAACGACTCGAGACCTACCTCGAGTCCGAAGGGCTCGATTCGGTCTGGTTCGCCCGGCCGAACGCCTTCGGCTGGCTGACCGGCGGGAACAACGTCGTCGACCGCGAGGCGGAGGCCGGGGTCGCCGCCGTCGGCTACGACGGCGCCGACGTTCGGCTCGTCGCGAACACCATCGAAGCCGATCGCATCGCCGCCGAGGAGATACCGGACCTCGAGCGCGAGGATGTCTCGCTCGAGACGTTCCCGTGGTACGCGTCGTCGCTCGGCGACGCCATCGAAGCGCGCGTCGACGCGGACGAACGGGCCGCCGCGGACATCGAAATCGCGGGGTTCGATCGAGTCGACCCGACGCCGCTTCGGCAGCCGTTGACCGAACGTGACCGCGAACGGTACCGTCGGCTGGGTCAGGAGACCGCCGCCGCGGTCGAGTCGGTCTGTCGAGAGCTTCGCGCCGAAGACAGCGAGCACGAGGTGGCGTCTGCGCTGCGCGTCGCGCTTTCGGCGCGCGATATCGAAGCTCCCGTCGTCCTCGTGGGCGGGGCAGAGCGAGCCCAGCAGTACCGCCATTACACCCCGACCCAGTCCGAACTCGGCGAGTACGCGCTCGTCTCGGTGACGACCCAGCGTGCGGGTCTTCACGCGAGCTGTACCCGGACCGTCGCCTTCGATCCGCCCTCGTGGCTCGAGGAGCGACACGCAGTTGCAGCCCGCGTCGAGACGACGGCGCTCGCGGCGACGCGGGAAGCGGCGACCGGCGACGGAACGGGAACGGCTGGCGACATTTTCGAGGCGATTCAGGACGCCTACGACGCGCTCGGCTACGACGGCGAGTGGGAACACCACCATCAGGGCGGCGCTGCCGGCTTCGCGGGCCGAGAGTGGATCGCCACGCCCGACCACGGCGCACCGATCACCGCGCCGATGGCCTACGCGTGGAATCCGACCGTTCAGGGGGCGAAAAGCGAAGATACCGCACTTGTCACCGCGGACGATATCGAGTCGCTCACGACGACGGACGACTGGCCGACGACGAGCGTCGAGGCCGTCGGCGACGATCTGGAACTCGAACTCGAGCGGCCGGCGGTGCTCGGGCTCGAGGACTGACGAGCGGGCGGGACTCGAGGCTGAATCCGCACCAGTAACGAAACAAAAACAAAACGAAACCGACGGCGAGCCGGGTGACGGAGACGGTGATCGATACGGCGGCTACTGTTCGTCGTCTCCGTCCGGCGCTTCGGGATCGTTCTCACCGACGAGTTCGATGTCCGTCCGATCCGACGCGTTCTCGGGCGGTTCGTCGTCGACATCGTCCGCTGGGGCTTCGTCAGCGGCGTCGGGTTCCGGTGGCTCGGTATCGTCGACGGTGATTGTCACCGGTTCGGCATCACCCTCGAGTTCCGTTTCAGAGGCCGACTCGGACTGCCGATCGAGGACGCGATCGAGCGTGAAGATAGTGTTGAGCTCCTGCTGGACCTGATCGACGACGCCGCCGACGAGTTCGCTGGGCTGGATGGCGGTGTACTCGTAGGGGTTGTTTCCGGCCCCCTCGCTGGCTCGCTTTTCCCGCGTGACGCGGTCTTCCTCGTGGAGTTCGGCGAGCGCTTCGCGGACGGTGCTCGGATAGAGTCCGGTTCCCTGTGCGACCTCCTCGGAGGTGCTGCCGGGATGGGCCAGCAGGTGGACGTAAATCTTCGCACGGGTCTCCGTGTCGAGAATCCACGACAGGAGGTCGACGATGCGCTGATCGACTTCCTCGACGGCTGCGGTCCGGACGCCGTCGTTGTCACCGTCGTCTTCGAGCGCATCGAGCGCATCGAGCGCCTCGAGCGTCTCCGTCTCGTCGACTCGCTCGTCGGGTTCGTACTCGTATCCTTCACCCTCACCGTCACCCTCACGGTCACCATCGTCTACCCGGCGCTCGTCGGTATCATCTGAAGCCATGTGTCTTCTCGTAGAGACAACGGTTCGCGCGAAAGTAAACCTTTGCGGGGTGTGCTGTTTGCCGTTCTCTCACGACAGCCCGCGTGAATCTCCCCGGTAGCACTCGGACGTGGTCACCCGTCTCCGGAGACGGTACACGACTGCCACCGCTACCGACTGCCTCACTCGACGCCGAGAAGTAGCGACGAACAGAGGGCGTCGGCGCCCGCTTCCTCGAGCAGTCGGCGCTGTTTGTCCGCGCCGCTTTCGGCCTCGTAGACCCGTTTGATGCCGTCGATCCCCAGCCGTTCGCACTCTCGGTCGACGAGTTCGCCCAGGTCGACCGTCCCCGCCATCTCGCGGTCGATGAAGCTGGCCTCGTGGCCGTGGCGGATCGCCCGCCACTTGTTCTCGTCGAGGAGTTCGCGCCGATGGGTACGGCCGTATCCGCTCGCGCCGTCTTCGTACTCCTCGGCCAGCGCTTCGACGAGCGCGTGTGCATATTCGACGAACGCGAGGACGATATCAGGATCGGCCTGCCCGTCCGGCGTACGCAGTTCGACGGTGCCGTGGGCTGTGTGGGGTCGCACGTCGTACCAGAGTTCGCCGCGATCCTCGATCGACTCGGTCTCGAGCATCCGACGTTCGAACCGATCGAAGGCCGCGTAGTCCTCGAAGTAGGTCGGCATTCCCGTGTTCGGTAGCCCTTCGAAAATCTTTGCGCGGGCGGACTGGAGGCCGGTGTCGAACCCGTCCCAGTACGGCGAGTTCGCGGAGAGCGCGAGCATGACTGGGACGTACCACCGCAGTTCGTTGGCGATCCAGACGGCCTTGTCCGCGTCGTCGACGCCGACGTGGACGTGGACTCCGGCCGTCGTGTTCCGGTGCTGTGGGTACTGAATGCGGTCGAGTTGCGAGCGGTAGCGAGGCTTTTCGGCGTGCTCGAGTTCGCGCCACTTCGCCAGCGGGTGTAGCCCGGCCGCGGCGATTCCGTAGCCGTGCTCGGTGGCGTGGTCGACCAGCGCCCGGCGGATCTCGAGCAGCGACTCGCGGGCGTCGCCGGGGTCCTCGATCAGCGGCGTCTGGGTCTCGATGACGAACTTGAACAGTTCGTGATCGAGGCGGTCGGTGAGGAGTTCGGGAGGGTCGTGCTCGTAGACGAGTTCATCGGTGCCGCTCGTGGGACGGCCCGTTTCGTCGACGACGAAACACTCCTCTTCGATCCCCAGCGTGCCCATGCGCGTAAACGAATCCCGGGACCCGCGTTCCATCGTCTCCCGTTTTCGTCTGCGGTGGTAAATACCGTTTGGACTCGGCAGACTGGCGGGATCGGTTGCAATCGGTCGGGGCGTGGCAGTTCGAAATCGGGTTCAATCGTCGATACAGCAATCCGTATCAGTCGTCGGCCGGTTCCGCTTTAGCCGCGACAGCGGGCTCCGGTTCGCCGAGCATCTCCCGGAGGTCGCGTTCGGGTTCGTCGATCGGCTGAAGGCCGAACTCGGCGTTGAGCAGGTCGACGATCTCGGGCGTGAGGAAGTCGGGAACGGTCGGCCCGAGACGGATGTCCTCGACGCCGAGGCTGAGCAGGCCGAGCAGGACGGCGATCGCCTTCTGTTCGAACCACGAGAGCACGACGTTGAGCGGCAGTTCGTTGACCGCACAGTCGAAGGCGTCGGCGAGTTCGGCCGCGATCTTCACCGTCGAGATCGAGTTGTTACACTGGCCGAGGTCGATGTAGCGCGGAATGTCCGTCCCCGGAACAGTGCCCATCTCGAGGTCGTTGAACCGGAACTTGCCACACGAAGTTGTCATGACGACGCAGTCCTCGGGGACCTGTTTGACCAGTTCGCGGTAGTAATCGCGGCCGGGCGTCGGCCCGTCACAGCCCGCGACGACGAAGAACTGACGCAGCTTTCCGGATTCGACGGCATCGACGATTTCGTCGAGTCGGTCGAGGACCGGTTCGTGGTGATACCCCGTCGTCACGGTCCCCTCCTGGTCCCAGTCGGCTTCCGGCAGCGCTTTTGCTTTCTCGATCACCGGCTCGAAGTCGTAGTCGTCGAGGGACTGTACGTTCTCGAGGCCGGCGAGCCCGGTCGTGAAGAACCGGTCGCGGTACTCGTCTCGCGGCGGCTGGACGCAGTTCGTCGTGCCGATAATCGCGCCGGGGAAGTCCGCGAACAGGATCCGCTGATCGTGCCACGCGCCGCCGACGTTACCCTTCAGACTGTCGAATTTCGCGAGTTCGGGGTAGCCGTGGGCCGGCAGCATCTCCGAGTGCGTGTAGACGTTGATCCGCTCGTCTTCGGACTCGACCTGCTCGAGAAGCTGTTTTAGACCGTAGAGGTCGTGGCCCGTGACCAGAATCGACTTCCCCTCGACGTCGTTCTGCGGGACCTCGGTCGGCTCGGGGACGCCGAGTTCGTTCGTGTGGGCGGTATCGAGCAGTTCCATCACGTCGACGGCCGCGTTGCCAGCCCGCATCGCGAGATCGATGTGATCGTCCATGCTGAAGTTGACGTTCGTCAGCGTCGAGTACAGCGCCTCGTGGACGTAGCCGTCGACATCGGGGTCGCGATACCCCATGTCTCGAGCGTGGGTCGCGTACGCGGAGATTCCCTTGAGGCCGTAGATGACGAGTTCCTGGAGGCCGTTGAGATCCGGTTCCTTGCCACAGACGCCGACGGTCGTACAGCCGCCGTCGGGAGTTTGCTCACACTGGTTGCAGTTCATACTCGAGACGAGCGGCGAGCGGTCGATAAGGGGGTACAGTAATTCCCACCACGTCGCAACGACGGGGAAGACGTTCGTGCGGCAGTATTTATGTTCGGCTTCGTGGTGGGTGATATCATGAGACGGGACAGCGGTCACGAACGCGTTCCCGGACGCCAGACCCGCCCCGCTCACAGCGCCACGCGTCGAACCTGGTACGGGTACGGAAAACGCGCCCGCGTCGAGAAGAGCGGGTTCGGGCGGTTCCTCCACGACTGCAGTTACGTCTTCGGCGATATCTCGAGTCTGTCGCTTCCGGTGTTGTTCGCGATCATGGCGGCGCCCGGGGCCGGAGCCTTCGACGCGACCGCCGCCGGACTCCTCGCGTGGACGACGATGGTCCTCATCGGGACGGCGATTCGCGGCGGTTGGATCAGACCACCCGCGACCGAGACGCTCGGCTGGGTCGCAGTGACGCCGTCGCTGGTCGCCCTGCGACTCGTCTACTACAATTTAGCGTTGGGGATCGCGGTCTTCGGCGGCGTAGCGATGGCGAATGCGGCCGGTATCGCGCCGCTCTCGCTGATCGTTGCGTTCGTCGTTGCCGCCGGGTCGACGCTCGCGTTTCCCCGCCTCAGCCAGTCGATCTACGGCGGGCTTCGGGGAACGTAGCCGATTCCGATCTCGGACACCGAAAGACGGAATTCGATCGTCAGCCGCCGATCAAGACGCGACGGTTTCGGCCTCCGAATCGACGTCTCCCTCGTCGTCCCGGAGCTTGAACTTCTGGATCTTGCCGCTGGGGTTCTTCGGGAGTTCGTCGACGAAGTAGTACGCTCGAGGGCGCTTGAAGTCGGCGAGCCGGTCGCTTTCGACGACGAACGAGTCCAGTTCGTCCGCGGAGACCGTCTCGTCGGCGACGACGTAGGCGACGACCAGTTCGCCCCACTCCTCGTCGGGTTCGCCGACGACGGCCGCTTCTTCGACGGCCTCGTGGGAGAACAGGGCGTCTTCGACCTCCGCGGGATAGATGTTCTCGCCGCCGGAGACGATCATGTCGTCTTTCCGGTCGACGACGTAGAGGTAGCCGTCGTCGTCGCGATAGCCGAGGTCGCCGGTGTAGTACCACGTGGTCCCGTCGGCCTCACGCAAGGACCGTTCGGTCGCCTCGGGACGGTTCCAGTACTCGCGCATCGTACACGGACCGGCGATCAGGATTTCGCCGATCTCGCCGCCTTCGACCGTCCGGTCGGGATCCGCGTCGGGTTCGACGACGCGTATTTCGTGGTTGAGCGCCGGCAACCCGGCCGATCCCTGCTTCGAAACCTGATCTTCCGGCGGCTGGAAGACCCCTGCGGGACCGATCTCCGTCATGCCGTAGGCCTGCACGTAGTCCTCGCAGAGGTGTTCTCTACAGTTGTCGAGTACCTGTTCGGGCATCGGCGCCGCCCCGTACAGCCCGAGTCGGAGCGAGGAAACGTCGACGTCCGACTCGGCCGCCGAAAGCGACAGCGCGTTCCAGGCGGTCGGCGCGGCGAACAGCACGCTAACGTCGTACTCGTCGATCGCCTCGAGCGCGGCTTCCGGTTCGAACTCGTGGTGAATAACGGTCGCCGCACCCCGGTGGACTCGCGGGAACAGATTGCAGTGGAGTTCGGCGCAGTGATAGAGCGGCATCATCGACAGTCCGACGTCGTCGCGGGTGACGTTCATCTCCGCGATACACAGGAGGTTGTGTTCGACCATGCTCCGGTGTTCGTGGACCACCCCCTTCGGCCGACCCGTCGTCCCGGAGGTGTAGATGAACGCGTACGCGTCGTCCTCCGTGACTGCGACGTCGGGTCGTTCGGCGGGACTCGACTCGAGCAGGTTGTAGAACCCGCTCGCGTACGCCGGAACGTCGTCGTCGATATAGACGTACTCCTCGACAGTTTCGAGCGAGGAGCGAGCGCCCTCGACCGCCGCCTGCGTTTCGGCCTCGAAGAGCAGTAGATCCGCCTCGGCGTCGTTGACGATATACTCGATCTCACCCGCCGGCAGGCGAAAGTTCAGTGGGGTGAAGACGGCCCCGATCTTGGCGCAGGCGTAGACGGTCAGCGCCATCTCCGACCCGTTGTGCAGGACCGTCGCCACCCTGTCTCCCTTCTCGATTCCGGCGTCGAGCAACGCCGTCGCCAGCCGATTGACCCGCTCGTCGAACTCCGCGTAGCTCCACCGCTGGTCCTTCCGCGGGTAGATGATCGCGTCCCGATTGGGGTGTCGATCGACCGTCTGCTCGAGCGTGTCGGCTATCGTGGGGTGCGCTGACATGCCGTGATCCGATACGACAGATCGCCATATAATTGTTATCGAGCGACGGGAAGATTGCCGCTGTCGGTTTCGGGGCCGCTAGCGAGGTCGGGCGACGACGCCGAGATGGTCCGCGTGATAGGCCTCGAGTTTCCGCGTCTCGAGCACCTCGTACCCCGACTCGAGTTCCGACTGTACGTCCTCGAAGACGGCCGCGGGATCGCGCGTGACGTCCTCGCTTCGGGCCTTGACCGCCAACAGGAGTCGCCCGTCGTCGGCGAGGAACCGCGAGTTTTCGAGAGCGACGCGGGCCTGACCGCGCGTCGCGACGTCCTGGACGATTACGTCGACGCCCGATTCGACGACGTGTGCGTACGTTTCGGGTTTCCGGGCGTCCTTAAGCAGCGGGAAGAGCCGCGGTCGCGATTCGGCGGCCTCGAGCAGGTCCCGGGCCGGCCGCGCGGCGAACTCGACGGCGTACGTCGGCCCGGCGAAATCGGCGACGTGGCTCGCCGTCGTGCCGCTTGCCGCTCCGAGGTAGAGGACCGTTTCGCCGCCCTCGAGCCCGGTCGCCATCTCGAGTTCGAGCATCGCTCCGAGCTTCGAGCGGTGGGGATTCCACGCCCGCCACGGGCCGTCGGTCGGCTCGCCGTAGACGGGGTCGCCGCGGGTGGCGAGACGCTCGGTGCCGTCGAACGCGTGCCGTTCGACGCCGGCGGGCAGCGAAGGCGATCCGTCACTCACCGTCATCACCGCCGTCGCGTCCGGCGCTGTCGTCCTCCGTCCGAGCCTGAATCGTCTCGATCCGATCCGCGAGTTCGGCGTCGAGTTCGGGCTTTCGCTCGCCCGAATAGTGGTCGACGCGGGCGGCGATGGCGAGTTTGCCGGCGAGCGCACGCGCCGCCGACCCCCGCTCGTCGGGGTGGGTTCCCCGGATCGCGTCGTGGGTGAAGATGATCCCGTGCTTGGGCGATGGCGCGTGGCCGCGCAGGTGGGCAAACAGCGCGTCTTCGGCGCCCAACACCTGCACCGTGCCGCTGGGTTTCTTGGCGAGGGCCTCGAGGCCGCCAGCCAACGAAATCAGTCTGGCCGCGAGGATCGGCCCAGCGAGCGCCGACAGATTCGGCGCGACGGTCGGCGTTTGTCGTTCGACCAGTTCGCGCAGATCGTCGGCCTCGTCCGCGAGTCCCGCAACGCGCTCGGCGAGCGAGACCATAGCCCGTTCGTCTGGCTCGGGATCGGCCGGTCGAGTCGCGAGTTCTCGAGCGTAGTCGACGCCGGTTCCGGCGTCCGGGTCGACGGTGCCGGCCCACTCGGCGAGGCGTTCCGCGAGTTCGTTCGCCGTTCGAGTACAGTCGTCCATCGCCCGCACCGCGTGGACGAGTTGGCGGTCGTCGGCCGCTTCCCGTTCGGCGACTTCTCGGCGCGTCGCCTCCGTCGTCATCTCGGAGAGGCGGTCGTAGTAGGCCCCCATAGAATCGGCGTAGCCGCTTTCGACTGCCAGTTCGGGCCAGTCCCGTGGCGTCTCGGCGCTGCCGCCAGTAATCGCGTCGCTCGCGGCGTCGACGTCCCCCGGTTCGATATCGGCGAACCACCCTCCCGTGACGGAGGCGTTTTCATCCATAGCTGTCTCTAAGACCCTCTACTCGTTTATGCGTTCTCGATGGCGCGTGTCGGTAGAAAACGTGCCCGAGAGGCTCTGTTAAACCCTCAGAACGTGATAGGAATAGCGTGCTGACTCGATGGAAATTCTGCTATCCCATGAGAGCGTGAAACAAGTATGGGACGCAAGAGACCGAGCTGTATTCCGTGTCCGAGAACACGTGGTGCTGACTGGTCCGAGTGCGTAGGAAGCCGAGTCCTGGGCATCACAGCCCGACTGCCGCTCCTGGCGGCAGTCGGGAAAGCCCGTATAGGTGAATCTCTGTTTCACGCACCGGCGTTCCAAGGTGAGGCCAATGTTCATTGGAATCGACGTACACAAGCGGTACTCACAAGTCGCAGTATTGGACGAAAATGGTGAGATCGTCGAAGAGGTTCGCGTCGAAAACGCGAACCTCGACGACTTCGCCCAGCAGTACGCTGGGTCCAAAGCCGCACTTGAAGCCACCACTAACTACTATCACATCCATGATACTCTTTCAGAGTATCTGGATGTGACCGTTGCCAACCCAGGCGAATTAAAACTGATCTCTGACTCAGACAAGAAAACTGACCGCGTTGACGCGAAACAACTCGCTCGGATGGTTCGGTTGGGATCGGTTCCTGAAAGTTACGTTCCAACCGACGAGATTCGGCAAGCCCGCGCACTTGTGCGCGGGCGCCAGAAGCTGGTCGAGAACCGGACCGAGTACGCGAACAAGATCCATGGCTTGTTGAGTGATCACGGGATCACTCAGAAAGTAAAACCACTGAGTGTGAAGGGACGAGAGTTCCTGGTGGAACTCTCGCTCCCGGCACCGTGGGATGCGTTGTTGGAATCGTATCTGGAACTCATTCAAGTGCTCACCGAGCAGATGGAGTCGTTGGAAGCTGAGATTGAGGAACGGGCTGGGTCTCTGAAGGAGACCCAGCTCCTGATGACAATTCCAGGCGTGAGTTACTTTACGGCATTGACGATTTACGCGGAGTTGGGAGAGATCGACCGGTTTGACCGGGCCAAAGAGGTCGTCAGTTACGTTGGACTGAACCCGATAATCCGCGAGTCTGGTGACTCGCGGTTTGAGGGAAGCATCTCGAAGCGAGGATCAGGACGAGTCCGATGGTTGCTCGTTCAAGCGTCGTACTCAGCGGTTCATACGTGCGAAGACGAGTATCTCAGCCGGTTCTACAACCGGTTAGCTCGGAAGAAGAACTCGAAAACAGCGATCGTAGCAACCGCCCGGAAGCTGCTGGTTTCAATGTATCACATGCTGGACCGTGAGGAAGTGTACGATCCACCAGGGGTGAGTGCCTGAGCGCCGCCCCGGCGGCGCTCATTGGCATGTTGGTGGCAGCGTGAGTAACTACTCTCGCTAACAAGAAGTCTTCCGCCTGATAGCTGTTTCAGTAGTCATCGGTTCGCCGGCTGTCGATTCTACGCTCGAAAACTACAGCAAGTCCTCGTCGCCCGAAAAATTATCTTGGCAAGCGTGGTTTGGTCAGTCAGCAGAATTTCCATAGGTGAATACAGACTGAGGGCCTTGTTTGGACGCTTCAGAACGGGCGGATCAGGAGCCAGTTCAACTGAACAGAATCCCGTAGTGAGTTCCCCACGGTGTGGTTTCGTACTTCGAGAACGAAGCGCTAGAGCCAGTCTCCGCTGCGTCTAAATAAGGCTCATCCTCTATATTCAGCAGACGGTCTTTGACAGCTATCGGAGGGATTGATCGTCTCTCCGTTACCTGCTTGTTCTGTACTGACCGCTCGACTTTCCGTGTTGATCGGTACTCACACAGTACCACATTTGCGCCCTGTATTTAGGGGCTCGTTGAAACCTATCGAACGTCGAGGCTTTCAACAAGGCCGTTCGAGACGATCGAACAGAACGGCCTAGTCGGCGGACAACAGACTCTCTCTGACGGTTTCGGCGACGCCCGAGAGGTGGACCTGTCCGAACGTGGCGACGACGATCGCACCCAGCATGTTGAACATCATGTCGCGGACGGTATCGTCGAGACCGTGCTGGGACAGCGGCATGGTGATCCCCGTCGATTGAGCGGCGACGTCTAACCCGAACTCGAACAGTTCCCAGATGACGCCGAAGGCCATCACGACGATCAGAATGGCGACGAACGCGAATCGGCTCGGAATCCGGATCTGATCGCTGTGGAGGTCGACGGCCCGGACGAACGTGTAGCCGATCCCGGCGACGAGCGACGCCGACGTGGCGTGTGTCAGGTGGTCCCACCAGCCGATAGCGCCGTACAGTCCGGCGGACCCCATCGTGTGTAAGAAGACCGCGAGGGTGATCCAGAGCCCGAGCCACGGATCGAGCGGCAGATCGTAGTTTTTCTCGAGTACTGCCGGAGCGAACGTGATCGCCAGCGCGATAGCGCCGTTCATGACCGCCTTGGGCTGTGCGAAGACCACGCCGTAGCCGATGATCGCGACCAGCAACACTTGCATCCCGCGAGTGAGTCGGCGCTGGGTTCGCAGCGAGGGGCGCGGGAGGAGCGTCATCGACGCACCACCTGCCAGAGCCGATGGCGAAGACGACGACCGCGACGTCTGAAGTACGCATCGAAGAGGACCCCGGCGGCGAGTCCGGCGAGGGTAACCCACAGGAACTCGATCATCAGCGCCTCGTTCGCCGCGTCCTGTGACACGCCCGGTTCGATCAGGAACGAGGTTCCTAACTGCCTGTCCATATTCCACCGAACGATCGCCCACGCGGCGGCCGAGGCCATCGTCGTCAGGACGACGGACGTGACGGCGGCCGCATGGTTCAGCCGAAGGTTGCTGACGGTGAACATGTGGAACTCGACGGTAAGAAGCAGCGCCAATCCGGCGACCGACAGATAGTAGCCGAACGTTCCGAGTTCGCCGCCGAACAGCGCTCGGACGAGAATCGGGAGCAAGGCCACCACGAGCAGTTCCCACGGAAGCATCATCCGCCAGTCCCAGTAGGCGACGGGCGGAGCGAGGACGATTGCCGCCGTCGCCGCGACGAAGACGATCCACAGTGTATCGGCATCGAGAACGCTCTCGAGGAACACCAGACAGAGAATTCCGACGAGCACCCACGAGATGAGCGCGTTGGTCCGGCCGCTTCGGAACAGCCGCTCGAGCACGTCTTCGGGCTCGTCGAAAGTGGGTCTCCGCTCGGTGCCGTCGTTTTGCATGCCGTGATGGATTTGGCTCACGTCTTATAAATCCCGCAGACACTGTTCCCATCGTGCGATCGGGTGTGCACTGACTTCCAGTGGCTACGATAGCAGGCGAAACGAGAATCGAACGAACGGCCGATGCAAAGCGTCGTAACGCCTTTCGATCTCCCGCTCGAATCGACGGTACGAAATGGCTCTCGGGAGGCGCAACCACTAATGTACGTACTGATCGTCGGCGCGGGGCAAGTCGGGAAGATGATCGCCTCGAACCTCGAGAATTCACACGACGTCGCGGTCGTCGAACGCGATTCGGAGGTCGCCGAAGAGATCACCTACTCGTTCGACGTCCTCTCGGTCGAGGGCGACGGGACGGAACTCGAGACGCTCCGGGAGGCGGGACTCGAGCGAGCGGATCTGGTCGTCGCGTGTACCGACAGCGACGAGACGAACATCGTCGTCTGCGGAACCGCCAAAACCGCGAGCGATGCGTTTACGATCGCACGCGTCCGCCAGCGCACGCTGTTGAACACGTGGGAGGGGTCCCAGGGCGCGTTCGGCGTCGACTTCATGGTCTGTACCGACCTGCTGGTTGCACAGACGATCTTCCGGATTTCGGGATTTCCGCAGGCCCAAGACGTCGAAATATTTGCCGGCGGACTCGTCAGGATGGCCGAGTTCGATATCGGAGCCGACAGCCCGCTCGTCGGACGGCGCGTCATGGACGCCGACCAGTACGATTCGATGACGTTCGCCGGCGTCTTCCGGGGCGACGAGATGATCGTCGCCCAGGGTGAGACGGTCTTTCAGGCCGGCGATCGGATCGTCGTCATCGGCAGCCCCACCTCTGTCAAGGAGTTCGCCATGGCGACCGTTTGCGATACGACCTCGAGTACGGACGACGTAGTCATCGTCGGCGGGAGCGAGATCGGCTTCCAGACAGCTCGAGAGTTCGAAGCACACGGATTCGAGCCGCGGCTGGTCGAACGGGATCACGACCGCGCACGCGAGATCGCCGAAGCGCTTCCGCACACGTTCGTGATGGAGTACGACGCGACCGATACGGAGTTTCTCGTACGGGAACACATCGACGAGGCCGATATCGTCGTCGCCGCCCTCGACAGCGACGAGAAGAACCTGCTTGTGTCCCTGCTCGCGCGTCGAGTGGGCGTCGACCGAACGGTCGCGATCATCGAGAGCACGGAGTACGCCGACCTCTTCGAGACCGTCGGCATCGACGTCGCGATCAACCCTCGCGAGGAGACCGCCGAGGAGATCATCCGATTCACCCGAACCAACCAGACCGAGAAGATCGCGATGCTCGAACACGACCGGGCCGAGGTCATCGAGGTCGAACTCGGGGCGGAAAGCGCCCTGACGGGACGACAGATCGCGGATTCGATGGCCGATCTTCCCGACTGCGTCGTCATCGGCGCGATCTCTCGACAGGGCGAACTCGTCACCCCACGGGGGACGACGGTTCCCCGGCCCGGCGATCACGTCGTCCTTTTCGTTGACGCGACCGTGCTGGACGAGGTTTCGGCGGTGCTCTGAGCATCGTCCCTGTCGACCGTTCATACGGACCCGTTCGTCCGACACCCGTCTGATCGGTGCGGAACTCGTTTCTGGGGACCGCAGTCAGCCGTCGCCGGCGCTCCCGTGTCTGTCCGGTTAGGCCGAGAAATCGATACGGCAACCCGCAGTTGTTGGGCTATCGGTAGAGGTTGAGTGACCGGAAGGTCACACCGAGCAACACCGCGACCGGGATGATCTCCAGGCGACCGATCCACATGTTGAAGATCAGCATGACCTTCGCCACCTCGGGCATCTCCGGACCGGCGAACGCCGCCGTCGGGACGTGCTCTTCGGATCGACGATCGCTCCGCTCCTCGAGCGAGCCCCGTGTGACGTGACGCTGGTCAAGAACCCGTCCGAATCGCCGGGGAACATCGTAACGCTCGCGGGTACCGGTCCCCACGCCGCAACGTCCGCGCGACGAGCGGGCGAGTTCCGGCGAGCGTTCGCGGACAGTACGGTGACGCTTTTGAACGTCCAATCGTCACCGGCGGAAGGCGGCGACGAGGACACGGACGAGCAGACCCCGATCGATCCGAAAGCGATCGGGCGAGACACGATCGCTGCCGTCGCCGAGGACGCGGAACTGGCAGACGACGAGTACGACGCTCGCGTCATCGTTGCCGACGACGTTCGCGAAACGCTCGTCGATGCCGTCAGCGAGTACGATACCGTCATCGTCGGTGCAACGGGGACCAGCACCGTCGCGCAGGCGCTGTACGGCTCGATCCCACAGCGTATCGTTCAGCAGAGCGACGGGACGGTCGTGATGGCTCGCAGCGAACAATGCGCGCCGCGGACGTTCCGGCAGGCGTTGATCCAACGGCTGGAGCGCTAACGCGGCGGCACTGACGTCGGAATACAGCCCATTCTCGAGCAGCCTGTTTTCGGCTATCGACGATCGGCGGTCGACAGTTGCCGATCGATGTCTCGAAGAACACTCACCGAACCCGGCATCGGTACATCGTGTAACTTGAACCAACCAAGAGACTGTTCAAGACCGCCCGATAGACCCGTCCTATGGATACCGGTCAGTCATCGTCGGGGCCGCTTCCGAACAGTCGCTCCCGGAGCGATCGTTTCGTCGGCCGTTCGGCCAGCAGCACCGAACACTCGACTTCGTTGACGACGCTGTAGGCAAGCGAGCCACGGAGCAGCCGCGAGAGCAGCCCGCGTTCGGTCGCTCCGAGGATGAGCAGGGAGTGGTCGCTGGCTACTGCCGCGATCGTCGCCTCGACATCGTCCGAAACGTCGACCCTGATGTTCGCATCCTCGAGGGCGTGGTCCGCGGCCCACTCCGTCATGAACGCTTCGCCCTCGGCCTCTTCACCCTCGTCGACGATGTGCAAGAGCGTGATATCGGAGCCGAGTTGGTCGCGCATGTACCGGGCCACCTCGGCGCTGAGATCGGAGTCGGGACCGCCGGCGGTCGGAACCAGTACGCGGTCGGTCTCGAGGCCGCGGTCGTTGAAGACGAGGAAGTCACACGGCAGGTCGTGCGTGAGCTCGTCGAGCGGTCGTTCCGCCCGCCCAGCGGTCCACGGACGGCCGGGGCCCCAGCCCATGACGACGGTGTCGGCCTGTTCGCGTTGGGCCACGTTGAACACCTCTTCGAACGAGCGGTGGGAGACGACCGTCCGGATGTCGACGGGGACGTCGAGCGTCTCCGTACTCTCTCGGACCTGGCTCATCAGCCGCTGGGATTCGTCGTCGATCCGCCGCATGTGTTCCGACCCCTCCTCGAGCGGTGTCTGGTCCGGAACTTCGACGATGTGGACGGCCTGCACGACGCCGTCGTTCGCTTTCGCGACGACACTCGCCAGCGAGAGCAGGCGGGATTCCGTCCGCGGGTTCGAGACCGGCACGACGACGGTGTATTCCTCCTCTTTGGACGGTTTCGCGACGTTCGCAGCCGATACGGCGGCGTCGGGCATCTCTTCGGATCGCGAGAGGATGTAGTCGCTCAGAATGCCCTCGCGGTCGGTCTTGGTTCGCGCGTAGGTGAAGTACCAGACGATCGCGAAGACGACGAAAACCACGCTGATCGCGGTCGCGAGCGGATCCATGAAGTAGATCAGCGCGAGCGAGAGAACGAAGCCGGCGATCGGCGTGGCCGGATAGAACGGCACCTCGAAGTCGGGATCGTACTCCGGCGGGTTCGTCTCGCGAAAGACGATCAGCGAGGCGTTGATCAGCGCGTAGACGACCAGATGAAGCACGCTCGCGGCACTCGAGAGGATCTCAACGGTTTCCCCGAGACCAATGATAAAGACGATGATCATGCCGCCAGTGACGGCGATCGATCGGTACGGCGTTGCAAACCGCGGGTGGATCTCGTTGAGTTTCGGGGTGACGATCTTGTCCCGGCCCATCGCGAAGTTGATTCGGGCAGAGGCGAGAATCGAGGCGTTCGCACTCGAGGCGGTCGCGAGAAGCGCCGCGAGCGTGATCGACGTCACGCCGATGCCGAGAATCGGAATCTCGAAGCCGACGACCGCGAACTGGTAGTCGAACACGACCTCGGCGGCGTAGGACATCGGCGCGTTCTCGACCGTCTCGAGGAAGAACTCCTCGTGTGGGATCAGCCCCATCAGGAGGCCGACGAGGATCGTGTAGATGACCATCACGATACCGACGCTGCCGATAATCGCGATGGGGAGGTTTCGGCCGGGGTTCTTGAGTTCCTCTCCGATCGTCGCGATCTTTGCGTAGCCCAGGTAGGAGACGAACACGAGCGCCGCACCTGGCAGGATCGCCGCCGTCCCCTCGGGGGTGTAGCTGCCGTCGACGGTGACGGTTCCCCAGTCGAACGAGAAGAAGCCGACGATGGCGAAGATCGTGAGGATGCCGAGCAGGATTGTGACGATGGCGGTCTGGATACCACCCGTTTCCTTTGCGCCCATGTAGTTGACGCCGACGAACACGGTTCCGGCGAGCACCGCGCCGATCTGAATCTCGGTGAGGACGAGCGGACCGAGCGCGATGGTCGGGAGGAGCGCGAATTCGCCGAGTCCCGGAATCGGAACGACGACGCCGTCGAGCAAGTCGGCGAGATACCCGCCGAAGCCGATGGCGTAGAACGCGCTCGCAAAGGCGAGCCCGATCCAGTCACCCATTCCCGAAATCGAGCCGAACAACGGTCCGAGTGCACGATTAATGTAGTAGTATGCGCCGCCGGCTTTCGGCATCGCCGTCCCGAGTTCGCTTACCGAAAACGCGTTTATCATGGCGATCATGCCGCCGATGATAAACGAGAGGACGACAGCCGGGCCCGCTTCCTGCGCAGCGACGCCCGGGAGCACGAAAATTCCCGCGCCGATCATCGTCCCGATACCGATCGCGAGGGCCGAGATCAGGCCGAGGTCCTTGGCGAGTTCTTCGTCGCTTCCGGTCATCGGTCTCCCCTCGTTGCTCGTCTCACAGAATCAATCTGCTGTGCGGTTACTGTTGACTTCCGTCGATGGTGTCGAACGAACATGTCGGTTACCCCTCACCGATGCTGTATCCGGATGCAACCAGGACACGATATCGAGCGGAGAGTTGTAGCTGTCCGAGTCTCTTTTCACACATAGTGGGCCAATATGGGACCTTCCGCTTAACTGGTTCGTTCGACGCTCATCAGTTTTTCACGAACGATAGTCCGTGTTTCCCGGAAATTCACGGTTTCCCGCGATCGCAACGACACCATCGTGTCGTCTGGCGTTCCAGTCGCCATCGCTACTGGATCGCATCGATCGTGGCCGCCTCGCCAAGTGGCTCGAGAACCCGTCGTCCTCTCGCAACCACGGACGGCCAGAGGGCTTTCGTCTGACCTTACGGTATTCGGCCTGCTCTGCCAATGGCGTACACCAACCCGATGTCGGGTGAAGAATTCCTCGCGGTGGTCAACTTTTGAGGAAGAGCGAGTCGTCGCTTTCTCTTTGTTTTTACCATCGTCGTTGTCGTTGTCGTTAACTTTTGCTTTCAGTCTCGCCGTGTACGCCGACAAAATCGGCCGCCGACGGCAAATCGTCCGTCTCAGATGCCGAAGGTCGCCCGGAGCATGTCGCGGGTACCGGGGCCGAGTCCGACGGCGACGACGGTGATCAACATCAAGATTGCAAAGCGTGGATTCTCGTCGAAGATTTCCTCGTTGAAAATCCAGACGACGAAGACGGCCGCGGCGAGTTTCACGAGCAGGAACGGCCAGGCCTGCCCGGTCACCTCGACGATGTTCGCGGGGAGCATGGAGCCCGTAACGTTGACGATCGCCTCGTTGACGGGGTGTTTCGGCGAGAGGTTCTGTGCGTGGCCGAAGGCGGTCGCCCAGTCGAGGCCGATAACGTTCGCGACGCCGTCGACCGCGTGGGCCCAGATGACCACGAGCCCCATGTACCGGGTCCCCGCGTTGATATCGGGCGCGAACCGCTCGATCGCGACCCAGGTGAGTCCCGTCGCGATGGTGGCCCCGACCAGCGTCGTAATCAGCAGCCACGGATAGAACGTCGCGTACTCCTGGGTCGCCGCGTACCCGAGATACGCGAGCGTGAGCGCGAGGTATCCCGTCCCAATCGCAGCCAGGGGATACTCGTATCCTGAAACGTGGTCGTTCCGATCGAGCCAGACCGACACGAAGACCGCGATCACCGCGAGGGCAGCGACGGTGAAGTAGATCAGCGGACTGATCAAGAACCCGGACCACGGCAACTCGATCGCGAGTTCACCGGTGTCGCGGTAGGCGGCGACGTTCGCGTCCTCGACGGTCCGAAGGGCGCCGCCGAAGAGCATGAACGGGAACAGCGCGTAAAAGCCCGCGCGGTAGCGTTCGATCTCGAGACGCCGAATCAGGAACAGGATCCCGATGACGAACAGGATCAGCGTCGGGATGTAGCCGGCATAAGAGACGAACGTGTAGCCGGGTGCGGCGGTCGGCCCGGCGTCGGCGGCCGCGTTGTTGCAGTGGACCTGTTCGCCACCCGCCCACGCGATACAGCCCCACCCGTGTGCGTCGGCGACGACCGGCCCCCAGTAGTACTGCCAGATGAGGTCGACGTACACGCGCTGGGGAAACAGCAGGGCGGCGAGTGTCACGCCAGCGGCGAGGAGGACAACGGTCGCGGCCCAGACTCTCTCGGCCCCGTACCGTTCGATATACTCGTCCATAACCGATATCCGGAACGGCGGCCGCTTACCGTTTCCGATTTTCTGCAGTCCGTGACAGTCGAGGATCGAAGACCGTCACTCGATGGCGCTCTCGATCTCTCGAGTGGCCGCCAGGAGGTCCTCGTGGATCGCCCCGTTCGAGGCCACCAGCCCCTCGCTATCGTGACGCCATCGGTCCCCCTCGAGGTCGGTGACGGTTCCGCCGGCCTCGCGGATCAGGTACACGCCGGCGACGGAATCCCATGGATTGGTCCGCAGGTTCGTCATCGTCCCCTCGAGCGCGCCCGAGGCGACCATCGCGAGCTCGAGTTGGGCACAGCCAAAGCGGCGCATGTCGCCGAACCGGTCGACGATGGCTCGCGACGCCGCGGCGTACTGGTCCCGTTGGTCGAAGTTCCACCAGAAGGTGGGACAGACGGTCGCCGCCTCGGGGTCGCCGCAGTCGCTGACCGAGAGCGGATCGCCGTTGCGGACGGCACCATCGGAGCCGGCCCGGTAGGTGTCGTCCAGCGCGGGACAGACGGTCGCCGCACCGACGGGCTCTCCGTCGTGGACTGCGGCGACGGCCGTCCCGAACGCGCGGATCTCGTTAACGTAGTTGTTCGTCCCGTCAATGGGGTCGACGATCCAGGCCGGCCCCGTCTCCGGCACCCGTTTCAGCGCGTCGGCTTCCTCGCCAACGATCGGATCGGCCGGAAACGCGTCGCCGATGACGTCGATAACCCGTGTCTGGGCGTTCCGATCGACCTGCGTGACGACGTCCGTCTTGCCGTCCTTTCGTTCGACCTCGAGCTCCGATCGGAACGAGTCCGCCGCAAGCTCCGCGCCCGCCGCGGCTGCACGCACAGCAACGTCCGCTCGCCGATCGTCCGCGTCGCGTTCGTTCATTACGAGTCATCAACCGCGCACGCGTGAAAAGGGGTCGCATCCGGCCCCGCTGAGAGTCACTCACCGAGCGATTCCACGTCCACGCTTCGTCCGCAGTACGCCACCGGTCAGATAATATTTGAAATTCGGACTGTCGCTAATAACAGAGTGACAGTATCAGGTCAATGTATTTACGGGCGTACTCTCCACTTCAAAGGTATGTCTGGCCGCGGCGGGACCGACCGGAGGGTGGGAATCGGTCTCGTCTGCTGTCTGCTTCTTTGTGCGAGCCTCGTGGCAATCCCCGCCGCGGGCGGGATCGGTACGACGACGGCCGAGGAGAAACCGACTACCGAGGCCACCACCGAAAAACCGACCACCGAAAAACCGACTACTGAGACGGCCGAACCGGGTGCCGCCTCCGACGGCGTGACGATCGATTCCGCGCTCGAGTCGACCGATGCGAACGGCGGAACCGTCGAGGTCATCGTTCGTCTCGCCGAAGCCGACGTCGGTGACAGCGACTCCGAGTTCGAATTCGGGCCCGAACTCGAGTCCGAGTCCTCGTCTGCACCTGGACCTGCATCTCCCGATCGAATCACCGACGCGCTCAAACGCCACGCCGCAGAGAGCCAAGAAGCGATCGTCACCTACGCCGAAACGACCGACGGCGTAACGGTTCGCAATCAGTTCTGGCTCACGAACGCCGTCCTGCTCGAGGTCGACACCTCGACGGTTGATCTCGCGTCGTTCGAACGCGTCGTCGAGGCGGACCAGACCGTCGATATCGAACTCGAGGCCGGTCACGAACTGACGGTAGACGTACACGACGCGGACGGCGAACCCGTCGGGAGCGTGAACGTCGTGGACGACGTCGGGTCGAACTTTAAAGACGATATTCCCATCCCGGGCTTCGGCATCGGCCCCGCACTCCTGGCCGTCGTACTCCTGCTGGTCGCGCTGGGTGCGCGGCTTCGGACGCGGTTGTCGGCTTGACGACCGCCGCCGGCTGATATCGTGGGCTGTTGCTTGACTACTGTACCCGACGGCGGCGCGTTCGCCGACCGCCGTCCGCCTCGAGTGGTGTGGAACTCGGTTCAGCGATTGCGATAGGTGCTGATCGCTCTTCCGGCCCGTTGAGCTCGAGAGCGACGGTAATTCGAAGAGCAGACTCTGAGGGCAGAAAAGCGAACGGTGCCGTTCAGACGAGCTGGATGATGTTGCCGTTCGACGAAACGTGGACGTCACGACCGAGTTTGTAGCCCTGGTTCGTCGTGAGGTCAACGTAGCCCGACAGCCCCTTCATGTTCTGGTGAGCTGGGATGATGTGCTGGGGCTGGAGCGCGTCGAGCATCTCGTAGTGGCCCTCCTGGCAGAGGTGGCCCGAAACGTGGATGTCGTCGTAGACGCGCGCGCCCTGCATGCCGAGCAGCTTTTCGGCCTGGTAGCGCTGGCCCTCGTTCGTGGGTTCCGGAATGACGCGTGCGGAGAAGACGACCTTGTCACCGTCGTCCAGTTCGTACGGCGTCTCGCCGCGTCCCATCCGAGTCAGCATGGCGCGGGGCTCGCCCTGGTGACCGGTAACGATGGGCAGGAAGTTCTCCTTGCCCTCGTTCATGATCCGGTTGAACGAACTGTCGACGGAGTTTCGGTGGCCAAACATGCCGAGGTCGTCGGGGAAGTCGACGAAGTCGAGTCGCTCTGCGGTTCCGGAGTACTTCTCCATCGAGCGACCGAGGAGGACCGGCTGACGGCCGATATCGTCGGCGAACTCGACGAGGCTCTTCACGCGGGCGATGTGGCTCGAGAAGGTGGTGGCGACGATCCCGCCGTCGTAGTCCTCCATACTGTAGATGACGTCGCGGAGGTGTTCTCGAGCGACGTTCTCGGAGGGAGTGCGCCCCTTCTTGTTCGCGTTCGTACAGTCCTCGATGTAACAGAGGACCCCCTCGCCCTCGCGACCGATCTCGCGAAATCGTTTCATGTCGATCGGATCGCCGATAACGGGCGTGTGGTCCATCCGTTTGTCCAGCCCGTAGACGACCGCACCTTCGGGCGTGTGGAGGACGGGATTGATCGCATCGATGATCGAGTGGGTGACGTTGACGAACTCGAGGTCGACCGTGCCGGAGTCGCCGATGGACATCGTCTCGCCGGAGTCCATCGTGATCAACTCGCTGTCCGATCCGAACTTCTGCTCATCCTGTAGCTCTTGCTCGACGAGTGCGTTCGTAAACGGCGTCGCGACGACGGGGGCATCGTAGCGGTGAGCCAGTTTGGAGATCGCCCCGATGTGGTCTAAGTGACCGTGCGTCGGGACGATCGCTTTCACGTCGCCCTCGAGGTCGCTCATGACCCGGTCGTCGGGGATCGCGCCCATGTCGATCAGGTCGAGACTGTGCATGCTCTCCGTGCGGATGTTGTCGTGGATCAGCACCTTCGAGAGGTTCAGCCCCATATCGAAGATGACGATGTCGGTACCAGCACGAACGGCAGTCATCTGCCGCCCGACTTCCTCGTAGCCGCCGATTGTTGCGATTTCGATTTCCATAGGAAGGCCGATCATAGCAGCCCGTTCACACAACGCGGCAGTCGACACTGCAGCAAGAATGAGTCGAAAGGCGCAAACGGATCACCGTTTACGGCTCCGAAACACCATGTGAAAGACAGCGCGTCTTTCGGTTGCTCGAACGGTCGGTCCTCGGACGGATATACCTCCGGATTCTCACCCGAACACACCGTTCGCCTTTCGGGATACCGGTATGTCGTAGGCAGATGTGGTCACCCGTACCGATGTTCCGGAGGCCGCAGGAAAACTCGCGGTCATCGTTCCGGACACCGCGCTCATACGGTTTACTGTAGCCAATTACCGCCGATCACCGACCCCATCCCTGGTGATCGGCGGTACATAGTTACAGCAATCCGTATCAGAGGATGGCGGGTTGGTAGAAGTGTTGCGAGGGCAAGAGATGCTCTCTTGCCGCACTGGTTGCCAGTGCGAGGGGAGGGAATCGAACCCACGAACTCCTACGAGAGCGGATCTTGAGTCCGCCGCCGTTGGCCGCTTGGCTACCCTCGCACGCAGTACTGGGTTACCGCCTTACCGGGTTAAATCGTCCGATTTTCGCTTCCCGCCTCCGGAGTCTCAGTTCCGGTCAGCGCCCCTCGAGACCGCACCCGAACCGGGAACCTCGAGGAACACACGAACTGACCTGAAAACGCTTAGGAGGGACCCGCCCGATAGCTCGAGTGTGAGCGAAAATCGCGTCGTCCAGGGGCGAATGGTCACGGGCAAGAAACTCGCCGAACTGATCGAGGACGACTCGGTGATGGAGGCGGAGTCGATCGAAGACGCCGATAGGGACTGTCCCGACTGTGGTGGGGACGTCCTGGCGGTCGGTTACATGCCGTCGGTCACCGAGTTCGTCACCGGGTGGAAATGCCAGGACTGCGACTGGAGCAAGACCGACCGAGACTGACCAGAGAGCCACCGTCTGTACGGTGGACAGCGAGCGACTGCACTGTCACACGTTCTGCTCGGCTAAATAAGTGCGGACACCTGACAGTACTATTTCGGTGAAATACCGAATCGTCGAACGCCGGTGTACCGCTCGCGGGTGCCAGTTCGAGGACTCACTTATCCGTCCCTTGTCAAAAGAAGAACTAATGAGGGATGAATACAAAGGGGTGGATAATGGCTGTGGCCGATGACCGTCACGCTGGCTGCGATGGATGTGGCCGAACGGTTCGGCTCGAGGAACTCACGGCAGTGACGATGCCGGACGGCGAGCAGGTCGCGTGTTGTCCGCGCTGTGAGCCACACGCCCGCGAAGCCGCACGGAAGTGCTCTTCGCTCGACCAGCGACGTGGCAGCTGTGATGGCTGTACCGGAACCTACCTCGAGGCCGAACTCGAGGACGTGGTCCTGAACGACGGCACCGTCTTTACCTGCTGTCCGTCGTGTGCGGCGGAAGCGCCGGATCAGGGTACAAAGACTAGAACTAGAACTGGAACTGGAACTGGAACTGGAACTGGAACTGGAACTGGAACTGGAACTGAGTCAGGGACGGGGGCAGCGACAGGAACAGGAGCAGTTTCGGGGGCAGACGGCTCGAGACCCGACGCCGAGACGACGGTCACGAACACGGACGGGACCGACACGACCTCAACCGACGACACCAATCTCTGCACGCAGTGCAACGAGTGTGTCACCCCCGAACTGTTTCAGGTGACCACCATCGACGACCGAACCGAGCGACTGTGTCCGCCGTGTAAGGATTCCGCTGAGGAGAACGGGATCATCCGAGAGGTCGAAATCCGGAAAACGAAGGCTCGGGAGGTACTCGGCGTCGAGAAAGGCGCGAGCGACGAGGAGATTCGGGCGGCCTTTCACCAGCAGGTCAAGCGTGCTCATCCCGACCAACAAAGCGGCAGCAAGTCTGCGTTCCAGCTCGTGACTGGCGCCTACGAACGGCTCCAAGATGAGTAATAGTACCAGTACCAGTACCGAGTCACCGGAACCCGTCTTCACGACGAACGTACCCAATCGTCCCGGGTTCGAAGTAGTACGTCGATTCGCATTCTTCACACGACGTCGTCAGCAGCTTTCGGTGCCTGGAACGCTTCCAGAGCGTCCGCTGGCTCTGTTCGATCTCGAGGGTAACTGGCTGGTCGCAGTCCGGAATCGTACAGGGAAACCGAATGTACCAGTTCGGCACCGAAAGCGCACCGAGGGGCGCGAGTTCGCTCCGAAGACGGCTCAATAGATCGAAAATCGTCTTCGTCAGGTCCTGACGGTTGATCCGTACGCCTTCGGCGTCGTCGATAAACCCACCGCGGTGGTCCTCGTCGTCGTACAGCGGAACGACGGGGATGCCCTTGGCCAGCGTATAACCGATCTCCTGATTGATCCACTGGCTGTCGGCCGACGCGTCGGTTAGCACCGCGACCACGACGTCGCTGTTCGAGAGTCTACCCTCGAGTCGTTTCCGAGACCGGCCGGATTCAACCTCCTCGTGGGCGATGTGGACGCCAAACGGGAAGTTCTTCACCGTGGAGAACAGTTCCTGGACGAGTTCGAGATCGGCGGGCGCATGTGAGACGTAGAGCTGTTCTCCGGACATCTGCGGTTCTACAACGAGTGCGTTTGTGAGACAGTATTAATCTACCTATCGTCGTATCGTCGCGACCAATTGTCCCTCATTGGTTCCGTTTCCATATCGCCAGGCCGAGCACGGCCCACCCGTCAGTGCCGGCCGGACTCATCGACGCGTGTCGATCGGACCGTCTCGAGGACGCGCTGTGAGAACTCGAGGTCGTCGATGTCGGTTCCCAGCGCCTCGAACCACGCCCGCTCGACGTGCCAGTGCCCGCGGACGTCGCCGTCGGTCGTCAGCGAGGTCACCTCGAGTCGGCCGGGCGTCCACTCGCGCTCGTCAGCGATCGAAAGGAGCGCTCGGACGACGGCCCCGACTTCGTTGCTATCGACGGACGAGTGTTCGGAGACCGTCTCGTACTCGAGGACCAAATCCGTTCCGTCCGGAACGGTGGCGTCGTCGCCGCGGTCGGCGTCTGCGGATTCGTTCGACGAGTCGTTCGCCCCGTTTGCTTGCCGCGTCCAGTCGGTCACGTAGATCCCGTGGCTCATGAGTCGGTTCTCGAGCGCGACGCCGACGGGATGCTGGTCGGTCATGACGGGTGATACGACGACCGGGAAGAAAAGTCGTTGGTCGGTGGGTGTGAGGCGTGGACGTCAGAGCGGTTCGACCAGATCCTCGAGGGCCGCCTGCGGATCGTCCGCCTTCGCGACGCCGCTGGCGAGCAGGACACCCTCAGCACCGAGGTCGCCCGCGGCGACCACGTCGTCGCCGGTACTGATACCGGCGCCACAGAGGACCGAGACGTCCGAGTCGACGTTTTCGGCGGCCTCGACAGCGTCTTCAACGATATCCGGATCGGCCTGACTGACCGGCGTGCCGGTGCCGATGAGTGCCGGCGGCTCGACGGCGACCGCGTCGGGCCCGAGCGCCGCCGCCGCGCCGATCTGGGCCGGATTGTTAGCACAGACGACCGTCTCGAGGTCGGCCCGCTGGGCCGCTTGGACGGCTCCGTCGATGTCGGCCAGTTTCCGGCGCTGCTCGGAGTGGTTGATTAGCGTGCCGATCGCACCCGCGTCGGCGACGCTTTCGGCGATCGTGTGACCGGTGTTGCTCCCGTGCTCGATGGGGTCGACGTGCTGGGCCCACGTCTCCGCCCCCGTCTCGGCGACGCGTTCGATGTGGGTCGCCTGCGGGGCGACGGCGACGCGAGCGTCGGTATCTTCGTTGACGTCGCGGACGGCCTCCGCGACGGCGACCGGATCACACGGGTACGTCTTCAGGTTGACGAGGACGAACATATCAGCACAGCCATCCGCCCGGAAGAAATAGCTTGCGAGTTGTTCCGAACATCACTGCGGCGGATTCGGCGGATTTAGCCGATCCGGCGGGCTCGCCGGACGGTAAACGGCAGCAAACGAAGCGACAAGCGATGGGAAACGAACAACGGGAAACGGACAACGGTCAACGGAGTCCGGCCCGTCGTGATTTCGAGACGAGTCAGTCCTTCCGCTTGACGACGTCACCGAGTGTGTAACTGCCCGACGAGGAACCGCCCGACCACTCCGGATCATCGGTAGAGCCACCCTCCGCGTTCAGGTTGATCTCGAGGAAGTTCTCGAGTTTCGACTGGACCCGATCGCTGGGAAGCGTATCTCCGCGTTCGATCTTCCGAATCAGGCTCGCCTTCTCGTTGAGTTCGTTGGCGAGATCCGACTGGCTGAGCCCCTTTTTCTCGCGGGCCTTGCGGACGCGGTCGTCGTAATCGGTGGCGAGTTCGTCCATGTCGTCGAACATATCGGACGGGCGGGAGCTCGAGCCGCCGGAGCTCGTCCCCCCGCTCGAACTCGATTGGCCTGCGCTCCCGCTCGAACTCGAAGACGACGATGAACTCGAACTGGTCGAGTACTTCGACGAGGAACTCGAACTCGAGGGCTGTTTGACTTCGGTACCGAAGTCAGTACAGTTCGAACACACGTCTAGTTTCGCACCCTCGACCTTGATTGTCTTCGGAGACGACGTCTCGTCGCCACACATCTCGCACTGGACCATGAAGGAACGTATATCGCGGCGAGTGATAAACCATGCGGCGCGCTGTCGAACGGTCTGCTGAACGGAAGCCGGCCGAACGGGCGACCGACGGTCAGTCCAGCGCCGACCAGGAGTAGAAGAATCGCTGGAGTGCAGTGAGGTGCCCGACGAAGGCGAGAAAGACGAGCAGCCACCCGATTACCGTGAACCCGCCGGGGTCCGTTCCCGACAGCGGATACGCGAGAAAGCCGACGATGCCGATGATCGCCAGCCGATCCGCGCGACCGACGAGCCCGCCGTAGACGCGGTCGAGGCCGACGGCCTGGGCCTGCGTGCCGAGATACGAGGTCATCACGACGCCGGTCACGGCGAGAAAGCCGAGGAAGTAGTCTCCGATGCCCGCAGCCAGTCCGCCGATGATGACGATGTCCGCGTACCGGTCGAGAACGTGATCGAGGAGGTCACCGCCGGCGGAGGCGACCTCTTGTTCGCGCGCGAGCGCGCCGTCGACGATGTCGAGCCACCCGTTGAGAAAGACCAGCGTCGCGGCCGCGACGTACCAGATCGGATCTGCCCGGCCTCCCAGGAGGAAGGCGATGGCCGCCAGAATCGCCATCCCAAACGCCAGCACGCTCACGCTGTCGGGCGTCATGCCGACGCGGTCGAACCCCTTGACGAACGGATCGAGAAAGCGGGAGATGTACGGCCGGAACTTGTCGAGCGTCATGTCAGATACCCCATGAAGTCCACGTCTCCGGCGCTCGGCGCTCGTTCCCCCGTCGCGACCGCCTCGAGTGCGTCTGCGACGTCGTCCGGATCGCGATCGGTCGTATCGATCTCGTAGACCGACTCGAGGCCGTGTTCGTCGACCGCTTCCGAGAGGATGACGTCGAGCGCCTCGCTCTCCGCGTTCTCCGCGGCCTTCGCCTCGGTCTCGCCGCGCTCGAGCAAGCGCTCCTCGAGAGTCTCGGGTGCACAGCGGAGGACGGCGACCCGATCCGCGTCGAAGTGGTGGGCGAGGTGGGACTCGATCACGATATCCTGGCGGTCGGCGAGCCAGTCGGCGAGCCCGTCGAGGTCGGCGACTTTGCTCTCCCGGTCGGCGTCGACTTCGGTGTAGAGACGCTCCTCCTCGAGGACCGTGTTGAGGTGGATTACGTCGAGGTCCGGGTTCGGGTCCAGGTTCGAGGCCGACGGCGAGTCAGCATCGGAATCGTTCGCGTCCGCGTCCGCGTTGACGTTGGCGTCGCCGTCCGCCAGTCGCGACTCGAGGCGCTCCGTCGCGGTCGTCTTCCCGGTACCCGGGGTGCCGGTGACGGCAAGTCTCACGTGTCGGCCACCTCCGTTTCGGTTTCGTCTTCGTTTCCGTCTCCCTCGCGGTCACCGTCGCCCTCGCACTCGATCTCGAGGTCCTCGAGGACGGCGTTGAGCGTCTCGACGGCTCGTTCGGTCTCGTCGTCGGTCCCGCAGGTGATGCGAATACAGCCCGGCAGGCCGAAACTCGTGCAGTCGCGGACGATGACGCCGCGTTCCTGCATCGCTTCGGCGACGGTCGACGCGTCGTCGACGTCGACGAGAACGAAGTTCCCCTCGCTCTCCCAGACGTGGGTGTCGATGTGTTCACGCATGTACGCGCGAGACTCGAGGGTCGTCTCGACGGTCCGTTCGACGTGTTCGTCGTCGTCGATCGCGGCGAGGCCGGCCCGGCAGGCGAGTTCGCTCGCCGCGAACGGCGTGTTCACCCGAGCATAGGCGTCGGCCCACTCGTCGGGGACGACGGCGTAACCGAGTCGCACGCCGGCCAGCCCGTAGGCCTTCGAAAACGTCCGCAGGACGGCGACGTCGTCCCGGGCGTCGAACCCGTTCCGCCCCTCGATCAGGGCGAGCGCGCTGTCGCGGTCGGCGAACTCGCCGTAGGCTTCGTCGACGACGACCAGCGTGTCGTCGTCGGTTTCGGCCGCGATCTCCGCAATAGCCTCGAGTGCGATCGTCGATCCAGACGGATTGTGCGGACTGGTGAGATAGACGATCCGGTCGCCGTCGTAGGCCGAGAGCACGGTTTCGGCGGTCTGGGCGAAGTCGTCCTCGCGCTCGAGGGCGTACTCCCGAACGTCGCCGTGGTGGAATCGGGCGCTCATCCCGTAGTAGGCGAAGCCGGGGCTCGGGACGAGGATGGTGTCGTCGGGCTCGAGGGTGGCCCGGGAAAGGTAGTCGATCGCCCCGTCGCCGCCGTTTGCCAGCCAGACCTGCTCGTCGTCGACGGCCCAGCGGTTGGCGATGGCGGCGGCGAGGTCGGCGTGGGCTGCTTTCGGGTAGGAGCTGACGCTCGAGGCGGTTTCACGGATGGCCACGGCCGCGGCGGGAGAGGGGCCGTGAGGGTTCTCGTTCGAGGCGAGTTTGACGAACTCGGAGGGATCGCGCCCGAGTTGACGGGCGACTTCCTCGATCCCTCGACCCGCCTCGTAGGCGACGTGATCGGACAGGTCGCGCGGTTGCATACGGGAATCCAGTTTGCGACGGCTCTTAAGAGTGCTTACCTGTCTCCGTGCGTGCTCGTCGGTCGGTCGTTTGGATGACCGCTCGGTTAGTAGCGGTCACAACCGCCCTCTCCCCTTCAGCCCGTGTAATCGAACGCGACGGCCAGCGACTCGTCGCCGATGACGCCCCAGAAGACGAACCGGTAGCGGCCCGCGGGGAGTTCGGGGCAGACCTCGAGCCACTCCTCGTGAGCGTGACCCTCGAGGACGCCGTCTTCGGTCAGTTCGAACGTCCAGTCGAAGCCCTCGCCGGGCGAGTGGACGACCGCTTCGTCGGTGTATCCGACCGGCGTCCCGTCACCGGTTCCACGCACGTCCATCCAGCCGTCGTCCGTCAACACCTCCAGCCCGTACTTGTTGCTGTTACCCGTATCGACGGGTCCGCTCGAGACGTTCTGCATCGAGATCCGGACCTCCTCGCCCCGCTCGAACTCGAGGGCTTGATCCTCGTCGTCTCCGTCGTACTGGGGATTCTCGAGACGCATCGCGAGCGTCGGCTCGCCGTCGTCGGTGACCTCGCCCCACTCGACGTCGTCGTCGGGCGACCAGTGACGCTCGAACTCGTCGCTCTCGCACTCGAGCGCGTCGGGAATCGTCCGCGGATCGTGGGACGGCCGCACATAACCGGGTATCGTCTCCGGATCGACCGCGCCGCCGGTCGTATCGACCTCGTCCGTGTCTCCCCAGCCGTCCGTGATCCTGAACGCGGCCTCGCCGGGGAGGTCGTCGCCGGTTACGCGGACGAACGCGGACGGATACGTCACGGCGTCGCCACAGACGGCCGTCCCGTCGCTCGTGTCCGCGGCCTCGGCGGTTCCCGTAATCGCGGCGGTCTCTTCGTCTCCGTCGACGACGGCCGCCGCCGAAATCGCGACGTCCGACACCGACACCTCGCTGTAACACGTGTTCGGACCGACGCTCTCGACGAAGACGATCACGGATTCGTCGAAATCGGTCTCGCTGAGCCACTCCTCGAGCCCCTCGACCGCGTCGGCGTCGTCGATCAGCCAGGACAGCGCTCGCTCGGACTCGAAGAGCGCGACGAAACCGGGGACGCTGCCGTCTCCGTCCGCCCACGCCGGCCGCGACGACGACGAGCCGAGCTGAAAGACGTCGTACGCGACGTCTCCGTCGGTGCGTTCGTCGTCGCCGTTGCCGTTGGCAGTTTCCTGATCCGTCCTCCCACCATCGAGACAGCCGGCGAGGGCGATACTGCCGATAGACCCGGCCGAGAGGAGCGCGCGACGGCGGGTGACCCCTTCGATACCGTCCGTACCTTCCATATTCAACCGTACGGAAACGACACGTAAGTGCTTTCAGCAAGGTCAAAGAGGCGTTTGACCGGCGACGACGGCGGACCGCCGACGGACTCCGCCCGCGGGCGCTACTGCATCGCTCGAAGCGACTCGAGTCGCTCGAGACTGTCCGCATCCGCTGGATCCTTGTCGTATCGAACCCCCTGGAACCGCGGGAAGCGGAGCGCGTAGCCCGACGAGTAGGTCGGCGAGGACTGGATCTCCTCGTAGCCGACCTCGAAGACGATTTCTGGCTCGAGTTCCACCTCCTGGCCCTCCTCGGCCGCGATGTGGGGCTCGAGCAGTTCCGTCAGTTCCGCGAGTTTCTCGTCGGTGATCCCGGTCGCGACCTTGCCGACCGTCTCGAGGTCGTCTCCGCCGGGGCCTGCGCGCACGGCGAGTTCGAACGTCCCGAGGAAGGTCGCCCGTCGTCCCTCACCCCACTCGGCCCCCGTGACGACGCAGTCGAGGGTCTCCACGTCGGGTTTGCGCTTGCGCCAGTGTTTGCCGCGGCGCCCCGGCGAGTACGTCGAGTCGGGATTTTTGAGCATGATACCCTCGTGTCCGGACTCGAGCGCGTCGGCGTCGATCGACTCGATTGCGTCGGGGTCGTCGGTGGTCCAGAGCAGGGAGAGATCCTCGATCGCGTCGGGAGCCTGATCCGGTCCCGTCGCGAGAACCGACCGCAATCGGTTGTGTCTGGCCGTCAACGGCTCCTCGAGCAGGTCATCGCCGTCCGCGTGCAGACAGTCGAAGAAGACCGGGCGCACGGCGACGTCTTCTCGGGCCTTCTCGACGTCGTGCTTGCGCCGGAAGCGTTTGAGCACCGCCTGAAACGGCAGCGGGTCGCCGTCCTCGTCGATCGCGACGACCTCACCGTCGAGGATCGCGGGCTCCTCGAGCACTTCGTCGGCGAACTCGACGACCTCGGGAAGCGCCCCGGTAACGTCCTCCATATTCCTCGAGAAGACGCGGGTTGCCCCCTCGCTCCGAGCGACGGGGTCGTGGTGCAACTGAATTCTGGCCCCGTCGTACTTCCACTCCACGGCGGCTGTCTCCCACTCCTCGAGGGCATCCGTGACGGTGCCGGCCTGGGCGAGCATCGCCTGAACGGGACGACCGACCTCGAGATCCATCGCGTCCAGCCCGTTGACGCCGTCCTCGCGGGCCACCCGTGCGACCTGGCCATAATCGTTCGAGACCTGCAGAGCACGCTCGACGCGCTCCGCGGGGACGTCGAACGCCTCGCCGATTGCGTCCCGAACGGTACCCTCGCCGACCCCGATGCGCATCTCCGAGAGGACCAAGCGAGCGAGATAGCGGGCCTCCCCGCTCGAGCAGCGGTTGAACAGGCCGAAGAGGAGGTCGGTCTTGCGGTCCTGACTGCCCGACCCCTCGGCGGCGGCGAGCGCCGCGAGCGTCTCGTCGACCTCGCGTACGGTAAGATCGTCGCCGGAGCCCCCGTCGCCATCGTCACCGCCCGTAAACGCGCCCAGCCCCTGCTGGCCGCCGAACTCGTAACTCGCCGCAACCTCGCCGATTTCGCCGACGTCAGCCAGTCGCTCCTCCACGTCGTCGTCGCTCACGTTCGTCCCCGCCGCGCGGGCGATCGCCTCGTAACACGTACTCGGTCCGATATCGAGCGTCGTCGATTGCCAGGCCGGAAACACGCGTCCCTGGACGAACCGAGACACGGTCTCGATATCATCACCCGCGTCCTCGAGGAGGTCCCTGACGTGAACGATGATCTCGAGATCCGCGGGTTCGGCTTCGATCGCGGCGGCGCGGTCGGCGAACGTGGCGAACTCCATCGGCGGTGTGTATCGTCGGCGGAACTAAAACGGTTCTGAGACCGGACAGACGGCGAGGGAGATGGCCACCCTCGTGAGACACACGAACACCCTCGGCTCGAGGGACGGATTTTAAACGTGACGGGGCCGCACTCGGAGGTATGCCAGAGGAGGAACTCGCAGCGCGGGTCGCGGACGTGTTGGCGGTCGACGCCGACGACTTTCGCGAGCGGGCCGAGCAAGACGCCGAGGTGATCAAAGACGCCGTCGAAGAGGGGGTGTTCGACAACCCGCAGGCGATCGTCGGGTTCGAATACGAGTTCTACGCGGTCAAAGACGACGACTGCACGCTCCGACGGGTGCCGCGCCGGCTCCTCGAACTCATCGGGTTCGAGAAGGAACTCGGGTTGCACAACGCGGAGATGACCACCAGTCCGCAGCCGCTCAACGCCCACGGGCTGGCCGCTCAGGAGTCGGAGATCAAGGCTCGCCTGCAGACCGCCCTGAAAGTGACTCGATCCGAGCGAATGCGTCTGGTCAGCGACGCGCTCTGGACGATTCCGCCGGAGGGCGAGGATGCGACGACCTATCTCACCGACAGCGTCGAACGGACGACGACGGCCGGGGACGGCACCGATCGATCGTTTCGCGTCGCGACCAACATGAGCGACTCGGCTCGCTATCACGCGATGGCCAACACGGATCGGGCCGACGTCGCCGGCATGCGCGTCGACGCGCCGAACGTCGCTCTCCAGGGCGACACGGTCATGCCCGAGAGCCTGATCACCTCGATCCAACCGCACTATCAGGTGGCCCACGCACCCGATCTCCCGATCTACTTCAACTACGCGCTCCGCGCCGCCGGTCCCCTCCTCGCACTGGGCGTCAACTCCCCGTTCTTCCCGCCGGATCTCTACGACGAAGACGCGACGCCCGAAGAAATCCTCGCGGACGGGTGGATGGAACACCGCATCAGCGTCTTCGAAACCGTGCTCAACGATCCCTCGACCGGCGAGGGGAAAGTCAGGTTCCCGCGCGACCTCGAGACCGTCGAGGAGGCCATCGACCGAATCGCCGCCGACGATACGATGGTGCCGATGCCCGTCGAAGCCGGGGAGCGCTTCGACGACCAGTTCCCCCACTTCCGGCGCAAACACGGCACCTACTGGCGCTGGGTTCGCCCCGTCTTCGGCGGCCCGACGCGGTCGGCCGCCAACGCCCGCATCGAGTTTCGGCCGATCGCGGCTCAGCCGACCGTCCGCGACTCGGTCGCCTTCCTGGCCGCCTTCGCCGGCGTCCTCGAGAGTCTGACCCGTCTGGAACACCCCGTGATCGAACTCGACTGGGAACTCGCCCGGGAGAACTTCTACGGCGCGATGCGCGACGGCCTCGAGGCGGACCTGACGTGGATCACCAACGACGGGAAGGAAACGACCGACAGCCTCGCGCTGTACGAGGATCTGCTCGCCCACGCCGAAGACGGGCTGGTCAACCGCGGGCTCACCGACGAACAGGCCGCGAAGTACCTCTACCCGCTCCGGCGGCGGGTCCGCCAGCGGGTGACCCCCGGACGCTGGAAGCGCGAGCAGGTCGCCGCCGCACTCGATGACGGCGCGTCTCTCACCGACGCGATCGAGACGATGCAGTGTGAGTACGTTCGCAAGCAGGAACGGACGCTGCTCGAGGGGAGTTTCGCCGACTGGATCGGCGACTGATCGGTCCTCGAACCGTTCTTAGAAATGGTTGTCAGACTGTCTTTCTCTCCCTCCTCTTCGACCGACGAGAGACGCTCTGCCCGTCAGCGGAACGAATTCTCGAGCGCACGGCGGTTGTGCGACGAGATTTATAAGCAGTTTAGGAGACAGTCCCAGAACGATTCCACCCGCCGGTTCTCCCCCTCGAGAGCGGGGTCGTAACCCACCAACCGAAGCAGAACCGGAAACGGCCTCGCTCCCGAGGAACTACGGCAGCGCCTAGAGTCGAACCGAAGATATTTCCCTGACTGGCCAGTCAGTTAGTACAAGCACAACTGACCGGCCAGTCAGGGCCGGTCATCCGTTCAACGACGCCCGATGACTGGAACATGACCGACACGCTCGACGAACTCATGGAGGCGACGTACGCCGCGTTGTGTAAACACGGCTACGCGTCGCTTCGCATGCAAGATATCGCGGATGAATCATCGAAGAGCAAGGCGACGCTTCACTACCACTACGAGAGCAAACAGGCGCTCCTCTACGCGCTACTCGACTATCTCACCGACTCCTTCGCCGAGCGAATCGAGACCCTCGAGGGCGAGACGCCGGCCGACCAGTTGCTCTCGCTCGTCGAACACTACCTCTCGCCGGGCGAAGACGATGCCCGCGAGGAGTTCCGAACGGCGCTGCTCGAGATCAAGGCCCAGGGACCGTACGACGATCGGTTCCGGGCGGAGCTCACGGAGTTCGATCGATTGCTCCACGGCCGCATTCGGTCGCTGCTCGAGGCCGGTCAGGCGGATGGAATCGTGCGTCGAGATATCGATCCCGACGAGACGGCTGAGTTCATCACCACGGTGCTAAACGGTGCACAGACGCGCCACGTGGCCGTCGATCATCCGACTGATCAAACGTACGCGATGCTCGAGACGTACGTCACTCGCGAACTGCTCGCAGAGGACGCGACTCCGACGGAGGTCGGACTCGAGTGACGGTCCGTGACCACCTCGACGCGATCTTCAAATCGCCGGACGACCTCGATCTCACCTCGGGCGGCATCGCGAAACCGCTGATCTACCTCTCGATTCCGCTCATTATCACGAACCTGCTGCAGGTCACCTACAACCTCGCGGATACGTTCTGGCTCGGCCAGCACAGCACGACCTCGCTCGCGGCGATCAGCTTCGCGTTCCCGATGGTGTTCTTCCTCATCGCGCTCGCGCTGGGCGTCTCGGTGGCCGGAAGCGTCCTCGTCGCCCAGTACACCGGCGCTGACGAGGAAAAAGAGGCCGAGTACGCTGCTTCCCAGACGATCGCGTACTCGGTCATCGCCTCGGTCGCCCTCGGCGCGGTCGGCTACGTCTTCGCCGAGGACGCCATCGCATTACTCGGCGCTTCCGAAGACGTCGCGCCGCTGGTCGCCGCCTACATGGAGGTGTACTCGATCGGGCTGGTCGCGGTCTTCGGCTTCTTCGTCTTCCTCGCGCTCATGCGGGGCTACGGCGACACGGTCACGCCGATGCTCGTGATGTTCGGCTCGGTCGTGCTTAACATCGTCCTCGATCCGTTCCTCATCTTCGGGTTCGAGAGCAACCCGCTCTTTGGCTACCTGGGCCTGCGCGGCCTCGAGGCCGAACTGTTCGCGGCCACCGGCTACGCCGGGTCGGGGATCGAAGGCGCGGCGATCGCCACCGTCTTCTCTCGAGCGGTCGCGTTCGCCGTCGGCCTCGCGATCATGTTCCGCGGAACCCACGGCGTCCGGATCCGACTGAATCAGATGAAACCCGATCTCGGCTACGCGCGGCGGCTCGTCGACATCGGGACGCCGGCGTCCGTCGAGGGAACGGCGCGCGCGCTCTCGATCAATCTGCTGTTGGTCATCATCGCGATCTTCCCCGAAACGGTCGTCGCCGCGTTCGGGATCGGAACGCGAGTGTTCTCGGTCATCTTCCTCCCCGCGATCGCGTTCTCACAGGGGATCGAGACGATGACCGGCCAGAATATCGGCGCCGGCAAGCGAGAGCGTGCATATCGGACGAACCACTTCGGGGCGAAGGTGTTGGCCGTCACCCTCACCGGTCTCGGCGCGATCGTCTTCCTCGCCGCCGCGCCGATCGTCTCCGTCTTCACGACGGATCCCGCGGTCGTCGAGGAGGGCGCAACGTTCCTTCGATTCACCGCACTGACGTTCGGCTTCATGGGCGTGATGCGCGCCTACAGCGGCGGCTTCCGGGGCGCCGGAAAGACGCTCATCGCGGCCGTGATCTCCGTGCTCACCCTCGGCGTGATCCGGTTCCCGCTCGCGTGGATCGGTGCGGATCACTTCGGCTCGAACGGCGTCTGGCTCGCGTTCGCCGTCTCGACCGTTATCGGCGGGTGTATCGCCTACGCCTGGTTCAACTGGGTCGACTGGTTCGACGAGAGCCTGGCCGACGAGGTGTCATTCGACGACGAGAGCGTCGGTGAGGACGTTACCGAAAACGTCAGCGACGACTGATCGGGAACTGGTTTCGTCGTTCCGGCGGGTCGTGACCGACAATCATTCATCGACGGCCGCAAGTGATTAAGTAACCACGCTCGAGATGATACCATATGGTCACCTTCCTCTCCGGGGGCACCGGAACGCCGAAGCTGTTAGACGGTGCTGCCGCCGCGTTCTCGCCGGAGGAAACCACCGTTGTCGCCAACACCGGCGACGACATCGAACTCGGCGGGCTGTTCGTCTCGCCGGACGTCGATACGCTACTCTTTCAGGGTGGTGGCGTTCTCGATCGCGAGACGTGGTGGGGTATCGACGGCGATACGCACCGAACCAACGCCGCGCTATCGGATATCGCCTCGGCTGCCGGACTGCCCGACGGCCCGCAGTACCTTCCCGAATCGAAGCAGACGGCCGGTCGGGAACTCGCCAACTGGCGGCGGTTCTCCGGCACCGCCGAGTTCATGACGATCGGCGACCGCGACCGGGCCGTCCACATCACGCGAACGAGCCTGATCGATCAGGGGCAGACACTGAGCGAGGCAACGCAGCGACTCGCCGACGCGTTTGGACTGACGATCGATTTGCTGCCGATGAGTAACGATCCCATCGCCAGCCTCGTCCACACCGACGAGGGGATGATGCACTTTCAGGAGTACTGGGTCGCCAACCGCGGCGAACCGGCCGTCGAAACCGTCGAATTCCGGGGATCCTCGAACGCCGAACCCGCACCAGGCGTCATCGACGCGCTCGAGGACACGGTCGTTATCGGCCCGTCGAATCCGGTCACCAGCATCGGACCGATGCTCACGCTGCCGGGCGTCGCCGACACGCTCGCCCAGACGACCGTCGTCGCGGTCTCGCCGTTCCTCGGCGACGACGCGTTCTCAGGACCCGCGGCAGACCTGATGCAAGCGGTCAACGCGGAGCCGAGCACCGACGGGCTCGCTACGGCGTATCCGTTCGCCGATGCGTTCATCATCGGCGACGCCGACGACGCCGAGTTCGATCGGCCGGCGATCCAGACGGATATCAGCATCGACTCCCCCGAAGACGCCGCGCGAGTCGCTCGCGCGGTGAACGAAGCGATCGACATCGTCAGTTGATTATGTCCCTGTTCACACCGCCCCTCGCGCTCGCGAGTCTCAGCGGTGAAGCGGACGCCGACTGGGCCCGTTCCGGTGCGGAGTACGCCGGTGCGGCGTTTCTCGGCGGCATCGCCATCGACGACGACTCGAGAGCGGCCGCGCGAGAACTCGTCGAACGCGATCGCACGGAGTTTCTCCCCGACGATCCACTCGCCTTCATCGACCGACAACTCGCCACACTCGAGGACGCGCCCATCCAGCCCGCGTTCAACGTCCGGAGTGCGACAGCTGATCCGATCCCCGAGGCAGCGCGGATCTGCCGGGACCGGGATGCGTTTCTCGAAGTCAACGCCCACTGTCGACAGGACGAACTGTGTGCCGTCGGCTGCGGCGAAACGCTCCTGCGAGACCGCGAACGACTCCGTGAGTACGTTGAACGGGCGGCCGACACCGGTGCAATTGTCGGCGTGAAGGTCCGCGCAGAGCTCCCCGACGTCGACCTGCCGGAACTCACACAGGACATCGAAGACGCGGGCGCGTCGTTCGTGCACATCGACGCGATGGACACCGAGTCGATCGTTCGCGACGTCGTCGACGCAACCGACCTGTTCGTCATCGCCAACAACGGCGTTCGCGACGACGACAGCGTCAGAGCGTACGTCGAGTACGGTGCCGACGCGGTCAGCGTCGGGCGGCCGAGCGACAATCCGGTCGTGCTCGAGCGGGTCCGTGACGCCGTCGATCGGCGTTTCGGACTCGAGGCTGAATCAACGCCGTAGGCACCGAAAAACAGCAAATCTGTAGCTCCGTCGACCGTCGGTTCCGGTATAAACGATCGATACGTGTAGACGGCCTCTTTTCAGTCCCGGCTACAATCTCGACGTAGAACCAGTATGGGTCACCCGAACGAGTACGCAGGCGATACGCGGTGGGGCTGGAACTGCCCGCGATGCGAGACGGAAGCGACGGTTTCCAGAGACCCCGATTCGGAGACGTTCCGATGGGAGTGTTCGAACGAACGGTGTGGATCGGTCGGATTCGGCTTCACGTCTCGCCGCCGAGCCCGGATCGCGCTCCGGGAGTTTCGCGAGGCGTATCAGAACGTGTACCGCTGATCGTCGGCGAGTATCGACGATCTCGCCCGACTCCTTGAACGACTCCGATACCCAAATGCACAGTCATTAATCCGCCCGGATCGTAGTCGGAGCCATGCGAACGCCGGCCCAGAACGCGGAACTGGCACTCCTCCTCGAGGTCGCGGGCACCCCCAAGCCGGGGAACGTCGACCGCCACCGCGATCTCGAGGATCTCCGATTCGAACACTTTCTCGCGGGGACCGTCGGCTCTCGAGACGGCCTTGAGTTGGCGGCAAACGGCGGTTCGGTCGGACCAGCCTTCGAACGAGCCGTCGAAGGGATGGCCGAACAGGGTGGCGGCAACACCCAGTTCGGTGCGCTCCTGTTGCTCGTCCCGCTGGTTCGGGCCGCCCGCGACGACCTGTCGCAGCCGGTCGTCGAGGCCGTCTGCGAGGAGACCACGGTCGCCGACGCGGCCGGCTTCTACCGAGCCTTCGAGCACGTTGACGTCTTTGTGGCCGACCCGCCCGCGGAGATGGAACCGCTCGACGTCCGCCGAGGAAGCGACGCGATTCCGACACTCGAGGACCGCGGGCTGACGCTGCTCGATATCATGGATCGCAGCGTCCCGGGTGACGACGTCGCCCGCGAGTGGGTCCGCGGGTTCGACCGGTCCTTTACCGCCGCGGAGCGTCTCGCCGACGCCGACGGACCGTTGACGGACCGCGCCGCGGCGGTCTTCCTCTCCCTGCTCGCCGAGCGACCCGATACCCTCGTCGCGAACCGCCACGGCGAGGCCGTCGCACGGGAGGTAACCGAGCGCGCCGGGGAACTGGTCGCACGGGACGCCCTCGAGACCGACCGGGAGTCGGTCGAGGCCTTCGCCGACGACCTCGTCGCCCGCGGCGTCAACCCGGGGACGACGGCGGATATCACGGCGGCCGGGCTGTTCATCGCGCTCGAGCACGAGGCGGTGACGGTATGAGCGGGGACGGTGTCGGACCCGGTCGGGAGAGAGACGCGGATAGAGCGATGGGTGTGGACACGGACGCGGACGCAGACGTGGATACGAATACGGAGACAGGTACGGACACAGATACGGACGCGGAAACAAACCCACCGTGGCCCGTCGCCCTCTCCGGCGTCACCGAAACCGTCGTAACGACGCTCGGGCCCAACGGCCTGTGGAACGCCGCCGCACTCGGTCTCTTCGCCGGCGACGACGACACATCCATCACCGCGCGCACGTGGGGTAACACCCGGACTCGGCGCAACTTTCACCGACAGGGCCAGGGTTACGTCCAGTTCGTCGACGATCCCGTGACCTTCGCCGACGCGGCGCTCTCGATCGTCGAACGCGAGGAACCGGTCCTCGAGTCCGCGAACGCCTGGGTCCGCGTCTCCGTCGAACGGATCGATTCGGGGACCGACGACGGAACGGAGTGGGAAGAGTGGACGCTTTGCCCCCTCGAGGCCGAAATCGAGGCCGAAACTGTGCCGACGATCGACCGTGGCTTCGGCGCCGTCGTTGAGGCGACCGTCGCCGCGTCCCGTCTTGGGATCCCGGGATACGACGACAGACAGCTTCGCGATCGTCTCGAGTACTACGCATCGGTCGTCGACCGTGCCGGGGGGCCGCGGGAGCGGGACGCGCTCGAGCTCGTGCGCGACCGTTCGGAATGGTGATCCGAAGCGGCGGCAGTGATACTACACGGCAGCGCCGGAGTGATGAGTCGGAGTGACAGTTCAAGCTGGTGACCACTACCGTCGGATCGGCGCGGTTTTAAATGGAAAGCCGAGGCCAAGCGGGGCTACATGGGACTCCACTTCAGGCACGCGACGAGCGTGTTCCGAAAGACGATGCCGTTCGTACTACTTCGACTGGGTGTTGGACTGCTGCTCGGGGTACTCAGTATCCTCTACTTCGGATTCGTCGGCTGGGTCGGCTACCGGCTCCTCGATTCCGGGACGATTTCCGGGTGGATCGCAGCGTTCGGAATACTGCTCTCGATCGGCCTGTTCGCCTGGGCCTGGCGGCTGTTCAGCAGATACGTGCTCTATCTGATCAAAGCGGCCCATATCGCCGTCATCGCTCACATCGTCGAAACCGGCGACGTCCCGGCGGATCAGGTACAGTACGGAAAAGACCAGGTGACGGAGCGGTTTACCGAAGCGAGCGCCCTGTTCGCCGTCGATCAGGTGATCAAAGCCGTCGTCAAACAGTTCAACAGCGGGGTCGTCTCGTTCTCGAAACTGTTCGGCGCGGTCCCGAGTCTGCAGAAGCTGCTCCGGCTGGTCGGCAAAGCCGTCGCGATCGCGGCGAGCTATATCGACGAAGCGATCATCGCGCATATGTTCATCAGCGACGATGACAACCCGTGGCGGTCGGCCAGGGACGGCGTCGTCCTGTACGGGAAGAACTGGAAACCCGTACTCGGATCGACCATGGCCATCGTGCTCGGTCTGTACGCGAGTGCGTTTGTCCTCCTGCTGGCATTGACACCGATCGCGAGCGTTCTGAGCGGACTCTCGACCACGCTCGAGGCCGGTGCCTGGATCGTCGTCGCCGGGCTGTTCCTGACCCTCTACACCGGATTTCTCAAGCCGTGGGTCAAAACCGTCGTCATCACGACGTTCCTCGTCGAGTCACGAGATCAGACGCCCGACAGCGAAACGATGACGCGAATCGAAGCGCGATCCGATCGGTTTCAGGAACTCGTGGCCAAAGCCGACGCGGACGAGGGCGAGGACGAGGACGACACTCCCGCAGAACAGCCCCGACAGCCCGGCGAACAACCGGTTCCCGGGAAGAGCGCCTGAGGACGTTCTCGAGTCCGTTCGGGAGCGAGTCGTATCGACTGTTCTCTCGGAGAACCGAAGCGAAAGGGATTAAGAGCCTCTGGACGGAACCTTTCTGTATGGCAATCAAACCGGCCTACGTCAAGAAGACCGGGAACCTCCTCCTGGAACGGTACCCGGACGCGTTCACGACCGATTTCGAACAGAACAAAGACAGCGTCACCAAACTCACCAACGTCGAATCCAAGGGTGTACGCAACCGCATCGCGGGCTACGTTACCCGCAAAAAGAGCAGCGCGCAGGCGACTGCATAAGCCGACGTTCTCCCCCGAGTTCGCCGAATAATCGTGAGCGACAGGACCAGCACTTACGGTCGTGGCGTGGTCGCGACGAGGGCAGCATTGACCAAAACCCAAACCGTTTTGCGGACACGACTCCGAGTGCCGGAAAATGGCAGTACGAGCAGGCGTCCTCGGCGCGACCGGTGCCGTCGGACAACGACTAATTCAACTTCTCGAACCGCATCCGGAATTCGAGATCGCCGCACTGACCGCGAGCGAATCGAGCGCCGGCAAGACGTACCGGCAGGCCGCGAAATGGCGCGTCGACAGCCCGATCCCCGACGACGTCGCGGATATGACCGTCGGGGAGACCGATCCCGACGACGTGCCGAACGACGTCGATCTCATCTTCTCGTCGCTCCCCTCGAGCATCGGCGAGGCGGTCGAACCCGGCTTCTGTGAGGCCGGTTACGTCGTCTCCTCGAACTCCTCGAACGGACGGATGGACGACGACATCCCGCTCGTCATCCCCGAGGTCAACGCCGACCACCTCGACCTGCTCGAGGTCCAGCGTGATCGGCGCGGCTGGGACGGCGCGATGGTCAAGAACCCCAACTGTTCGACGATCACCTTCGTCCCGACCCTCGCGGCGCTTGCGGAGTACGGTCTCGAGAAGGTCCACGTTGCGACCTTGCAGGCTGTCTCCGGTGCGGGATACGACGGCGTGAGTTCGATGGAGATCATCGACAACGCCATCCCCTACATCGGCAGCGAGGAGGACAAACTCGAGACCGAATCCCGGAAACTCCTCGGCGAGTTCGACGGCGCCGAACTGAGCCACAACGGGGTGGAGGTCGCGGCCTCCTGTAACCGCATTCCGACGATCGACGGCCACCTCGAGAACGTCTGGGTCGAAACCGAAAAGGACCTGACGGCCGACGCGGCCGCCGACGCGATGCGGGAGTACCCCTCGCTCGAGCTTCGATCCTCGCCCGATCCGCTCATTCACGTCTTCGACGAACCCGACCGGCCACAGCCACGGATGGACCGCACGCTGGGTGACGGGATGGCCATCGCCGCGGGCGGTCTGCGCGAATCGCCCTTCGGCCTGCAGTACAACTGCCTCGCCCACAACACCATCCGCGGTGCCGCCGGCGCGAGCGTCCTGAACGGGGAACTGCTGCTCGAGAACGGGTACCTGTAGGAACTCGGGCTCGAGGCTTGGGGCCCGGGGCTCGGTTTCCGTTTCCGTTTCGATTTGAATCCTAATTTCGCTCGACGTTAGTGTCCGTCTCTGATACTGCCGGACAGAACGATTCGAAGATCGGTCGCACTACTGCGGCCA
>NZ_WUYX01000042.1:0-11722 GCF_009834785.1 Natronorubrum halalkaliphilum | reverse complement strand
CGCGAATTCGCGACCGACTTCTCATACGGTTTCCTGTAGTCAATGACCGCCGATCACCGACCCCGTCTCTGGTGATCGGCGGTACATAGTTACAGCAATCCGTATCAGTGACTGCTGTCCGACAGTATGACGTTCACGACTCTCACTCCGTCGTCTACACCGACCCAGCGCCGTCTGTACAACGGCCACAGTGTGCTCTCGAGACGCCGAATTTCGTCGCAGTACTCGTTCGAACCTATCCAATTTGGCGGCGTGTACAAATACGTACGATTCTAACGGGAGGTATGCTTCCCGTCATCTCCGATCCAGAATCCCTGACGTCGGTTTCCGCAGGCTCCGCTGCCGAAACGGAGACGGACGCAGCCTTCGATCTGCTGGCCGATCGGCGACGCCGAGCCGTCCTCCGCTTTCTGGACGAGAACGAGGACCCCGTCTCGCTGTCGGATCTCGCGGATCACCTCACCCTCGAGGAGGACGGACGGGAGAACGGAACGCTCGCCAGTTGTGGCGATGCACTCCTGGGAACGCGACGACGCATTCACATCTCGCTTCGTCACACTCACGTACCGAAGTTGGCGGGAGCCGACGCCGTCGAGTTCGATCCCGGTTCGAACACCGTCGCCCTGCGCGAAACGGGTGAATCCCTGCTCCATCGTATCGAGATGGAAAGCGAGTGACCGCTGCAAGCACCAGCCCCAGTAGGATCCCCACGAATTCTGAACCATGCCGACTGAGGAGCAGGCGGTCCAGCTCCTGGGCGAACTGGGACTGACCGAGTACGAGGCGCGCTGCTTCGTCGCAGCCTCGCGCGTCTCGACGGCGACGGCCGCAGAGATCTCCGATCTTTCGGATGTCCCCCGCTCGCGCGTCTACGACGCACTCGAGCGGTTACACCGCCGCGGACTGGTCGACGTCCAGCAGTCCGAACCACGCAAGTATCGGGCTATCTCGAAAGCAACAGCCCTCGAGTCACTGCAAGAGCAGTACGAGGCGACGATCGAGGCGACGGACGAAGCCCTCTCGAATCTCCAGAAGGCGAGCGATCTCGAGGAGAGCGGGGCGTGGGCGATCGCCGACCACGATCACGTTACCAACCGAATCGGCGGGTTTCTCGAGGCCGCAACGGACGAAATATACGTTCTCGTTACCGACGGCGACCTCCTCGACCAGCAGTTTCTCGAGCACCTCGCCGTAGCCGACGACGACGTGACTGTTCGCGTCGAGGTGCCGTCCGAGGAGACCCGCGATCGGGTTCAGGGGGTCGTGCCCTCGGCGACGGTCGTCCCCACGGATCTCGCGGCTGATCCCGCAGTCCTCGAAAACAAGTGGCTCGGACGGATCGTCATGGTCGATCGGCGGGCGGTACTGTTGGGTGCCGTGACGGAGCAGCCACGACCCGGCCAGATCGAAGAAACCGCGATCTGGGCGACGGGCCCCGACCACGGGCTGGTCGTCGGTCTTCGACACCTTCTCGGTGCACGGATCGATTCTCAGGGCGTTTTCGGCTAGGCGAGCGCGGGTTCAGGATTCAGGGTTCAGACGTCACGCTGTGGGAGCGCGACTACCGGCACGGACGCCTCTTTAACCAGTCGCCGCGCCACGTCACCGGTCAGCAGTTCCGCGAGTCGATTGCCTTCCCGCGGTGCGAAGACGACGGCGTCGGCGGTTCGGTCCTGCGCTTCGGCGAAGATTCGCTCCACGATATCGGTTCCGTAGAGGATATCGGTCTCGAGCGCCGCATCTGTCGACTGGAGCGGCCGTCGCGTGCGCTCGAAGATATCTTCGGCGTGCTTCTCGCGCTGTTCCATCGAGGCCTTATCGGGTGCGCCACCCGCTTTCTCGATCACGTTGACGATGATGACCGAACTGGTCGGCGTGAGATGCGGGACGAGTGCCTCAGCCGTCCGCTCACCGTCGTCCGGGTCTGCAGCCGGGACGATAACCGTTCCGTCGAACGAGAGCGTCATCGGGACCCCTCCGCTCCAGGGGTCGTTCCTATCCGGTCGTGAAAACGGTGTACGCCAGCGCCGTGGAGAGGTGTCGGTCTCTGTTCCATACTCGACGTTCGATCCGTTGAGTGAAAAAAGTGCAGTCGGCAACGACTGATCGCGAAACGACGACAAACGCGAAGGCTCAGACGGTCTGCTGTACCTGTTACCCGGGGCGATCGCGAGAGCGGTCATGCGGTCGTGCCGGCACTGACGCACAACAGTCCGTATCAGAGACGAACCTGGTTCTCGAGTTCGGCGTCCGCTCCGTCCGCGTCGACTCGGCGGACGTTTTCGGCGATGATATCCGCCAATCGCTCGTAGTAGTTCGGCGTATGTCCCGCATTGTGCGGCGTGATCTGGACGTTCTCGAAGTTCCAGAGCGGATGTTCTTCCGGGAGCGGTTCGGGATCGGTAACGTCCAGTGATGCCCCGCGAATCCAGTTCGAGCGCAGGGCATCGACGAGTGCGTCGGTCTCGACGACCGGGCCGCGGGCGACGTTGACGAGGACGGCATCGGGGTCCATCGTGACGAACGCCTCGCCGTCGATCAGCCCGCGGGTGGTCTCCGTGAGCGGACACGCGAGGACGAGGTAGTCGGTGCGCGCCAGCGCCTCGTCGAATCCCTCACCGCCGAACCCGATCACGTCGTCCGTCGGCCCACCCTTTTCGGGCGTGTAGCGCACGCCGATCGTTTCGACGCCGAACGGCTCGAGGCGGTCACAGACCGCTCGGCCGATCGCGCCGAGACCGACGATCGTCACCGTTGATCCCTGCAGTTCGTGGGCCTGGTAGTGGCGCCACTCCCGGCGGCGCTGCTGGCGCGCGCCGACGTGGAACCGGCGTGTAAATCGGAGGATCGCGCCCAGAACGTGTTCGCCGATGTTCGGGCCGTGGACGCCCGAAGCGTTCGTCACCGCGACCCCGCGCGCTTCGAGTCGATCGAGCGGCAGGTGGCCGGTCCCCGCGTAGGCGCAGGCGAATACCTCGAGGTTCTCGGCGGCCTCGAGGAGGTCATCGCGGAAGGTCATGCCCGTAACGAACCGTGCATCTCGGATCGCTTCGCGTTCTTCGGCCGGCGTTCGTGCCAGTTCCACCGTTCGGTCGGGCAGTCGCTCTCGGATCGCGGCGGCGTACTGCTCGACCGGCATACCGTGTGTCCCCGTCCGGAGGACGAGCACGTCCGGCGCGGTATCACCACTCATGTCCGTGGCGTCGGTCGGTGCGGGCAAAAGCGTTCGTTTCCCGGAACGGGCCACAGCTTGCAGATCACGGCCCCAGCCCACAGCCCGCGGCGCGCTCGAGCGACGCTCGTGTACGATGGCGCGGGCACCTGCCCGACGGCTGCCGACCGTCACTCGTCGGCAACCGATTCCGAGTCCTCGTTCGTTGGCCATCACGCGCCACCCGTCACCACACGCGTCACGCGTCATCAGTTACCACCCGCTTCCCTCCTCGGGACGTTCAGGCAATTTAATAATGGCCCGCTGAGTCCGAACGGAGTATGGAACGCGTAGACGTCGCGATCGTCGGTGGCGGCCCCGCAGGGACGTCCGCAGCCGAACGGGCAGCGTCCCACGGCGCCGAGACCGTCCTCTTCGAACAGGGTGTCCCGCGGGAAGACCGCGACGGAATCGGACCGGATTCGACCGACGCCGCCGGTATGCTCGACTACTGGATCGACATCATGGACTTCGACTACCGGGAGATTCCCGACGAGGTCATCCACCGCGAACTCGAGGGCACCGAGTTCATCGGCCCCACGAACACCGTCACGCTGACGACGACCGGCATGGAGGCCAGCTACCCCAAATTCGGCTACACCTTCCACCGCGCCCGAATGGACGACTGGCTTCACGAGCGCGCCGCGGACGCTGGCGCCGACCTCCGCGTCGGAACCGGCGTCAAAGACCTCGAGACGGATCTGCGAGCCGAGAGCGAAAACGGACCGACCCACACCCTGACCCTCTCGAACGGCGACCGGCTTGAAGCCCAGTACGTCGTCCTCGCCGACGGCCCGCAGCGTCGGATCACCCTCGACGCGCTGGATCAGTTCACGGCTCCCGGCCGCAGCGTTTCGGATCACCTCTCGCCCCCGAAGGCCAACCACATCGCCTACCAGGAGTATCGAGACTTCCCCCCCGAGCTGTTCGAGGAGTTCGAGGACACCCTCAAGTTCTGGTGGGGCTACATGCCCGGCGAGACCGCGTACCCGTGGGTGTTCCCCAACGACGGCACGGTCGCCCGCGTCGGGCTGACGATGCCGATCGGGATGGAACTCGAGAACGTCGCAAATCCAGGTTCGTACAAACTTCTCCGGCCGGACGACGACCGACTGCCGTCGGGGTCCGAGTACATCCGTCGGCTGCTCGAACAGGAGTACGGCGACGAGTACGACATCGAAGAGGACATTCCGCTCGTCGAGGACCGCGGGAAGTCCAAGGGGACGGAGACGTATCCGATCTCCTCGACGCGCCCGATCGACTCCCCCGTCGGCGCGAACATCGCCGTCGCCGGCGGCGCGATGGGGACGACATCGGCGTTCCACGAGGGCGGCTACCACGTCGCCGTCCGGACGGGGAAGATCGCCGGCCGGCTGGCCGCGACCGACTCGCTTGCGAACTACAACGACGTCTGGAAGCGCGCTATCGGCGACGAAATCCTGCGAAACGTTTCCTTCGCCGATATCGTCAAAGACTACGAGCCCGACGACTGGGACTGGGCGTTCGGTGTCATCAACGACATGCAAGGCGACGCCACCGGAAACAACCTGATCAGCAAGGGCTACTCCGCCGGCCTCGGCGCCTCGAAAGTCCTGCTGTCCTACAAGAAACGGAAGTTCGACTACCGGAACGGCGGTTACGTCCAGTTGCGCGAGGACGAGTACTTTTACTAGCACCAACCGACCGTCTTTGCTGTTGGTGTACTGGAGATCGCCCTCGGCAACCAGTTGTCGATCCGTACTGCCGGACAGAACGATTCGAAGATCGGTCGCGCTCCTGCGGCCGCCCTCGGGGATGATGGCCGCGAATTCGCGACCGACTTCTCATCGACTGCTGTCCGACAGTATCAACGGTAACCCGTATCCGCTCCGGTCACTCCCGGTCACTCCTGTACGACTTCCTTACCGGTCCGTAAGCGCCGATCCTTTTTCCCGCTCGACGTGGACGCAGGGGTATGGCCGATCGGGAACGTGACCGGGAGCCGTGTAGAGACCAGCGGGACTCGAGTACCCCGGCCACCCCAACCCAATCGTCCGAGACCCCGTTCCGAGCCGACGGGGGCGGCCACGGCGTCTCGAGCGATGATTCGCCTTCTGACCCCGCTGGACCCGCTGGACCCGACGGACCCGTCGGTCCCGACAGCCCGCACGAACCGGAGGCTCACGGCGATCACGGCCACGACGAGCACGAGCACCGCAGCCGCTGGCCGTTCGTCGCCGCGCTCGGTGCCGGCGGCCTCTACAGCGGTCTCGCGATCGTTCTGCTCGGTGCTGCAGCCGGCGTCGTACCCCCGGTGCTCGGTATCGCGATCGCTGTCACCGGTACGATCGTCCTGCTCGCCGGAATCGCCGGCTGGGTCAACAAAGCGTTTCTCGTGCCCGCTCGAGACCACGCTGGACCAACGAAATCACGCGAATCGTACGTCTCGACGACGCTGCTGTTTCTCGCGACCGACGTCTCGACGTTCGGAGCGCTGTTCGTCTACTACTTTTTCGTCCGGATCGGCACGTGGCCACCGGCGGAACTGCCGCCGCTTTTGACCTCGCTCGTGCTGGTCAACACGCTGATCCTGCTCGCGAGCAGCGTGACCATCCACTACGCTCACGAGGCGTTACACGACGATAATCAGCGGCGATTTTTGGGTCTCCTCGGGACGACACTCGCCCTCGGGGTGATCTTCCTCGGCGGACAGGTCTACGAGTACTACGAGTTCGTCGTCCACGAGGGTTTTACCCTCTCGGAAGGCGTCTTCGGTAGCGCCTTCTTCGGACTTACCGGACTCCACGGCATCCACGTCGCGCTTGGCGTCGGCGGCATCGCCGTTGTGTTCTGGCGAGGACTGCGGGGACACTACGGACCGAACCGAGACACCTCCGTCGCGACCGTCTCGCTGTACTGGCACTTCGTCGACCTCGTCTGGGTGTTCCTCGTGATCGTCCTCTACGTGGGCGCGGCGATCTGAGGCCGGGACGTCGTCGATCTACGAGTGCGAACTACGAACAACGAGTCACGAGCAAGAAGCCACAAGCCACGAGAAACAAACCACAGACCCCGTGCTGTGACCGCCCCATCCGTGCGGCAGCCGACGCGGTCACGCCACGTCAGGGTAGATCATCACCCGCCTCGAGATCCTCCTCGAGAATACGGAGCGTCGGGTCGGGACAGTCACAGAACGAGGTCTGACCGAGCGGTTTGTGCGTCCCGTCGGCCCAGATTTGCACGATACCGATCGCTCCACAGCGTTCACACTTCGCCGCGGCACGTCGCTTGTCGCCGTTTTCGACCACGAGTTTACCTCACGGGTAGACTCCGTACCACAGCGAGCGGGGAAAAACCCGGGTGGTCAGTCACGACCGATCACACGAACGTTCAGCGACGTCAGTACCTCTCTTTCGGGGCGTCTGTCGGCCCCGGTGTCGACGAATCGGTCGTCGGCCCGTCCTCGAGGCCGACGGTGACGTAACTCCGATTCGTTTCGGGCGGCGATCCCTGAATAGCGCCGAACGAGAGCGTGTCCCTCGCTGTCTCGTCACGCCTATTCACCGTCTACTCACCGTCCACGATCCCGCTGAATCCGCTCCTCGAACCCGGCCATCTTCCGGTAGATCGGCGGGGTCAACACGCCCGCAACGCCGACGAGGATCGCTACCGATCCGATCGGGAACAGCAACGGTTCCGCCTCGAGACAGGAGTTCAACGACGCGATACGGACGTAGTACCGTTCGCCGTCGACGTCGATGACGACCCCCTCGAGCAAGTCGTCCTCGTTTTCCAAGCCCTCGCCGTCGACCGTCGCTTCCTCGAGCGGGCTGTCGATCGCATCCCGCAGCGCCTGCTGTTCGGCGGTCGAGAGCGCGTCGTAGTCGAGATCACCGACGGTTTCGGCGGGCCGCTCGCCGTCCTCGAGATGGCGAACTTCGATATCGGGATCGCCACAGAGACCGATCGTATCCTGCATGACAACGTAGCCGCCGACGATGGCGAGTGGGATACCGACGGCGATCAAGAGGACGCCGAGAAACGGGGCAGCGTAGGTCAGGAGATACGATTCCGCAGACTCGGTCGGTTCGCCGGTCGCCGGCGGATCTTCGGCCGTCTTCGATTCCGGCTTCGAGCCCGAGCCCGACTCCGATCCCGGCCCCGAATCGTCGCCAGCAGCGTTCTCGTCCGGACGCTCCGAACCGTCGTCGCCGCTCATCGTTGCTCCTCCGGCGGTGCCGGGTGGCGTCCACCCAGGTACTCGATCGTTCCGGCGAGTCCGAGTCCGTACAACCAGTGAGCGATCAGGACGAAAACGAGATAGGCGACCACCTCGAGTGCGACCTGCCCCGTGTAGAACGCGATCGCGAACCCGGAGGCGATGACGGTCGAATACCACAGCCCCGTGACCAGCGAGAGCTCGCCGGGCAGATACTCGCCCAGTGCCAGAAAGAGCAACGGCCAGGTGATCATTCCGCCCGCGAGGAACACCGCGTAGCCGAGCGTGACGCTCTCCGGCAACCCGACCAGGACCGCGAGTCCCGCGAAGGACTCGAGGTCGAAGACGTCGAGCGCGACGGCGACGGCGAGAACGCCCGACATCAGGACGGTCCCGACGAGGCCACCGGCAGCCCCGACACTCGCGTCGTTGGCCACCGTTCGAGCGACCGGCTTGATCCGTCCGTACAGCGACGGCGGACGCTCTTCTTGTGCCGGGACGTACGACCGGCGCACCTCGTCGGGTTCGGTCGGTTCGATGCCGCGCTCGCGCTCGAGTTTTGTCTCGAACCATTGCCACTCCGGCGTGAACTGATTGGTCGACTTGAGGTCCCACGGATCGGCGGTCTCGACGCGTTCGCCGTGGAAGTACGACCAGATCATGTTGTAGAACCACAGCAAAACGCTGAGCCCGATGACGTACGAACCGACGGTCGCGACGACGTGCAGCCACTGGAACTCGCCCGGATAGGTCGCGTACCGTCGCGGGTGCTCCATGAATCCGAGCGCCATCAGCGTCATGAACGTTAGCGCGGAACCCGCGACGAGCAGCGAGGACTGGAACAGCGCCAGCCGGCGGTCGTACAGCCGACCGGTGAGCAGCGGATACCAGTAGTAGCTCGCGGCGAACATCATGAGGGGAATAATCCCCATGACGATGAGGTGGAAGTGGCCCACGACGTAGTAGGTCCCGTGGTAGATGATGTCGACCGGGATCACGGCGAGAAAGATACCGGTGACGCCGCCGACGATAAACAAGCCGATCGAGCCGACACAGAGGATCGTCGGTGCGGCGAGTTTGACGTTCCCGTTCCACATCGTCGTGATCCAGTTGAACACCTTGATCGCGCTGGGAACGGCGATCGCGATCGAGGTAGCCATGAAACTCGCCCGGATTCGGGGATCGATACCGGTCGTGAACATGTGGTGTGCCCAGACGCCGAAGGAGAGGACGCCGATAGCGATCGTCGAGTAGACGATGAACTTGAATCCGAACAGCTTTCGTCCGACGAACTTCGGGAGGATAAGACTCATCAGCCCCGTCGCCGGGAGGAAGATGATGTACACCTCGGGATGGCCCCAAAACCAGAAGAGGTGCTGCCAGAGGATCGGTCCACCGCCCTCGACGGCGAAGAAGGTCGTCCCGAAGTTACGGTCGAACAGCAGCATGAGCAAGGCGGTCCCGAGCAGCGGAAACGCAAAGAGGGCGATTGCGCTCGTGACGAGCATGTTCCAGGAAAAAATATCGAGGTTCGCCCAGCCGATCGACTCGTCGCGCTCGTAGACGACCGTCGCGATGAAGTTGATCGCGGCGACCGTGGTAGCGATGCCACTCAGGTGGAGCCCTAACAGCAAAAAATTGATCTGTGGATCCGGTGCCGTCGACGACAGCGGTGCGTACATCGTCCACCCGATCGCCGGTTCGCGTAACGCAAAGAGAAACGCGAGCCAGGAGTCAGGAACCACCAGCGCGAGTGATCTAGACGTTATCTCGGCGATAATACCGAGCCGTGACAGCAACAACGCGGGCGGTAACAGCCAGAATCCGACGGCGTTGAGTCGCGGAAACGCCATATCGTCGGCCCCGATCAGCAACGGCAGAAAATAGTTCCCGATCCCAAAAAAAACGGGTGCGACGAAGAAGATGAGCATCGTCAACCCGTGCATCGTAAACAGTTCGTTGTAGGTCTGCTCCGGCCAGATGTCCGCCGCCGGCGTCAGCAGGTGCGTCCGAAGCATCATCGCATCGATCCCACCCCAGATCGCTGCAACAGTCCCGAACGCGATGTAGAGAAGACCGATCTCGCGGTGATGTGTCGTCGTCGTCCAGCGGACGACGGCAGCCTTCGCTTCGGGTATCGTCACCTCTCGCTCGCCGATAGCCGCATAGCCGCCGTCAGGCGACGGCTCCGCACGGAGCCGCTGTGCAACAAAAAGCGTCGCGAGACAGCCGATACCGATCGCAGCGAACAGTGCTACCTGTACCAACACCCGAGTCATCGCCGATCGCCACCCCCGGTGGCGTGCAACTGGACACCGCTGTCCCCGACGTACATAGCCAATGGCTCACCATCGATCCCAATAAGGCCAATCGACAAGCCGATGACTATCACTTTTCCCGACAGTACAGCTACTCCACTGTTTCAAAATCTATTACTCTCAATAAACAGAGACTCTCTCGGTTCCGATGAAGGCCGTATAACACGCCGGTCGTAGAACCCCACCGCAATGGGCAGTCGCCGACGCTATCGTAGACACGCACTCACGGCGGTTGCAGGACTGGTGACTCTCTCCAGTTCAGTTGCCGCACAGTCCGAAAACCGCGACCTCATCGACGGCCTCGAATACCAGTTGCTCTACGTCGCTCTCCCGCTGACGCTGTTCGTCCTCATGATCCTCGTCTACGCGGCGGTCAAGTTCTACGACAACGACGACCCCAAACCGACCGCGGAGGATCCGGCCCTCGAGATCACCTGGACTGCTGCGACCGCTATCATCCTCCTGTTCGTCGGCATCGCCGGCTACAGTGTCCTCGTCAGCCCGTACATCTCTCCCTCGCAGCCGGCCGATCTCACCGGCGACGGCGATATTACCGACGAGGAGCTCGACTCCCTCGAGGATCTCCCCGAAACCGACGACGAGGAAGTCGTCGTCCGCGGCTATCAGTGGGGTTGGGAAGTGACCTACCCCGACGCGAACGTCACCACCAGAGACGAAATCGTGATCCCGGCCGACGAGGACGTGACGATGTGGCTGACGGCCGACGACGTGATTCACGCGCTGTTCGTTCAGGAACTCGGAATCAAACAAGACGCCTTCCCCGGAGAATTCACACGCGTTCGAACCGTCGCTTACGAAACCGGCCAGTACAACGCCGTCTGCACCGAGTTCTGCGGGGCCGGCCACTCGCGAATGGACGCAACTGTCCACGTCGTCGATCCCGACACGTACGAAGAGTGGCTCGAGGAACACGAGGACGAACAGGCAACGCCACCGGATCTCTCCTGAAACGTGATTCGCCACTAGCGCGGTTCCTGTCCGGTCACTGAAAGCGTTAAACGTCCGTCCCCCTAAATCCCACTGCGTGCCTTACGTCCCCGTCCGAGCAGACCCATTCGGGTGCGATGACAGCACGGCGAACCCAGGCACGCGACAGTAATTCGGTGGGCGTCGCCCACCCGACCGAGGAGTTCGTTACCTCCTCTGCCCGGCACGAGGGTTAGCCAGCCGACGCGGCATGCCGCCACGGGATGAGGCTGGACGTTAGTGTTCCGGGCGATACCTTTGTGACTCGAGCGTGAGCAGTCGCTCAAGTTTTTCTCCAAAACTGACACAACTCTTAAGCGACTCTTATCGGGAATCGAAACTAGTCACTCTGGTCGTTGTTCGCCGAGCGTGCCAGTGGTTCACTGTACAGGAACGACTCCTTCGAGTCGCCGGTGACCTCCACCTGTTCGTCGTCCGTTCTGGCCCGGCTGACAGTCGATCGAATGTCGTCGAACTCATCATCTGCGATGACGTCTCCAGTCCGATCGTCGTACTCGACGAGTCTATGGTCCGCAAGTTTCGGAAGGTGACTATGAATGAGCGACAGCATCACTGTCTGTTTGTGATCTTCGGAAACTGCATCGACTGTGAGATCCCGTTCCCAGGCGGCAATCTGCAGGGAAAGCCCATCGATATTTGCGTGCTCGTTGTCCAGAAAGTAGTACAGAACGTATCGTCGACGCGCTTCGGAAAGAAGCCCATAGACGACATCCAGAGATTCAGCGTTCATACTTCTGGGTTTCTCATAGGCCCGAATAAGCCCCGCTCCAAAAGGATTTGGAACAGCTAGTGATGGTGTTGAATTGCAAACATATCTGAGTCATGAGCCAGCCAAAAGCAACACGCGGAGTAACTGCTGGAACGTGACACGATCCGTCCAAACGAGTGTCCCGTCACTGGGCGGTGAATAACTGCAAAAACCCCGAACAGCCAACCCAGTGGCTGTCCAGGGTAATGAACTGCGCTCGGGAGAGCACAGAAAGTATG
>NZ_WUYX01000041.1 GCF_009834785.1 Natronorubrum halalkaliphilum | reverse complement strand
CGAAGGTAGACGGCTTAGAAGTAGCGAAAGCGTAGCTTTAGCAGTATGCCACGCTTCGACTAAATTTCGAGTCCGCCCTCCCCGATTTGAACGGGGGGCAAGTCGATCTACAGTCGACTGCTCTACCAGTCTGAGCTAAGGGCGGTCGCATTTCAACGTAGCCGCTCTGGATAACATAAGGGTTGTTATTCACGACGAGTCGCCGGGTCCGTGGCTGACAGTTGTCATACCGTGAACGGAGGAATGATTCATATAGGTAGAGTTTCAATGGTGTCAATAGATCGCGCATGAGCAAGATCACGTTCCGCGCCGACGATGATCTCGTCGAGCAACTCGAGGCTCTCGAGATCTCGAAGAGCGAAGCGATGCGACAGGCGCTTCGCTCGTATCTCGCAGCCGACGGCCCGGCTCGAGACGAGCGACAGGCGGAACGTGAGCGGAGCGAGCCGGCGCAGTCGGGAGCCATCGACGAACTGATTCGCGACCGGGTCGACGAACTGCTCTCGGAACGACTTCAGGAGTACGGATTCGGACCGACGGCCGGACGAGTGTCGCCTCGCGCACGCGATGGGCACCGTTCGGACCGTGTAGGCCGTGCGGGAGACGTCAACATCTCCATCTCGCTCGAGGACGACCGTCACGAACTCGACCGTTCGACTCGAGTCGCGGAGCCGACACAGCAAGCGGAGAGCTCGAGTGCACATGCGCACGAACACGAGGGACACGAATCGCCGGCTCCGGATCGGAACCGGGGGATGAATCAACAGTCGGTCGACGACGAGGAGACGGCCCACTGCAATCAGTGCGGAGAACAGGTCGACGGCGACCACGTTTACTGCCCCAACTGTGGCGAGAAGACCTCGCGGCGGCTGTTCTGTGACTGTGGCGACGAAATTCGGTCGGACTGGGCGTTCTGTCCGGGCTGTGGGCGTCGAACACCAGCCGCAGATGTTCTCGGCCGAGACAGTCCCTCTTAATGACTGGTGTAAGACACAGAAAGTCATTTTCGACGAAAGTTTTATTATCTATGCCAGTCTTCACCTTATTCGCGTAAGACGGTCGTCTTACACCGGTCGGCGAACGCCGGAAAACGCCCGATGTCGGGCGTTTCCGGTGTAAGACACGCCGCGTCTGACAGGGGCGCGCCACCGTCTTACCTCACGGGGAATACAATCATGGAGCGTGTGACACTGCGAATTCCGAAACAGCAGATCGAGGAAGTCGAACAACTGGTCGACTCGGGCGAGTTCCCGAACCGGAGCGAAGCGATCCGGTCGGCAGTCCGTGAAATGATCAACGAACAACAGGACGGACCGAGCGAACAGTCCGGCAAACGTACCTGGGCCAAGGTGTAACGATGCAGGATATCGTACAAGACGCACTCGAGAACGCCGAACAGGAGGCCCGCGAGATGGATGCCGACATGGACGACGACGAGTTCGGCGATCCGCGGATCGTCATCGTCGGCTGTGGCGGTGCCGGAAACAATACGATCAACCGGCTGTATAACATCGGCGTCGACGGTGCCGATACCGTGGCGATCAACACGGACAAACAGCACCTCAAGATGATCGAAGCCGACACGAAGATCCTGGTCGGCAAGTCGCTCACCAACGGGCTCGGCGCCGGCGGCGACCCGTCGATGGGCGAACGCGCAACCGAGATGGCCCAGGGCACGATCAAGGAGGTCCTCGGGGATGCAGACCTCGTGTTCGTGACCGCAGGCATGGGCGGCGGAACCGGTACCGGTGCCGCCCCCGTCGTCTCCGAAATCGCGAAGGATCAGGGTGCGATCGTCGTCGGGATGGTCTCGACGCCGTTTAACGTCGAGCGCGCCCGCACGGTCAAAGCCGAGGAAGGCCTCGAGAAGCTGCGGGATCAGGCCGACTCGATCATCGTCCTCGATAACAACCGACTGCTCGATTACGTCCCGAACCTCCCGATCGGCAAGGCGTTCTCGGTGATGGACCAGATCATCGCCGAGACCGTCAAGGGAATTTCGGAGACGATCACCCAGCCCTCGCTGATCAACTTAGACTACGCGGACATGTCCACCATCATGAACCAGGGTGGCGTGGCCGTCATGTTAGTCGGCGAGACTCAAGACAAGAACAAGACCGACGAGGTCGTCAAGGACGCGATGAACCACCCGCTGCTCGACGTCGACTATCGCGGCGCCTCGGGTGGACTCGTTCACATCACCGGCGGCCCGGACCTCACCCTCAAAGAGGCCGAAGGAATCGCAGACAACATCACCGAGCGCCTCGAGGCCTCGGCGAACGTAATCTGGGGTGCCCGGATTCAGGAGAACTACAAGGGTAAGGTCCGCGTCATGGCGATCATGACCGGCGTCCAGAGCGCGCAGGTGCTCGGTCCGACGACCCAGAAGCAGGCCGACAAGTCCCGCCAGAGCATCGAAGGCGTCCAGGACGTCGACTTCGACGCGAGCAACAACGTCGAAGACGCCGGGTCCGGTTCCGGATACGGCGCTCACAGCGACGGCGGCCGCGAGGAAGTCGAAAAGCAAAACGGCGTCGACGTCATCCGCTAATCGGCAGCCACGCAGCGCACGTACACGACACACCACTCGCTGTACGCGACACCACGACACACCACCACCGCTGCTGCCGATCGACGGCTCGTTCTTGCCGTTCCGTATTTTAACGCCGAAATCGTCCGGAGTGACGACAGTCGTATCACTCTCGAGACGGTATCGACGTCCCAGTCACGATGCACGCACTCGTCTTCGCTGCCGGTCGAGGAACCCGTTTACGGCCGTATACGGATGAGACACCGAAACCGCTACTCGAGATTGCGGGCGAGCCGTTGCTCGTGCGAACGCTTCGTTCGGTTATCGACGCCGGCGTCGAGGGGGTCGTCATCGTCGTCGGCTACCGAGGTGCGGAGATCATCGAGACGATCGGTGACGATATCGACGGCGTGCCCGTCAGCTACGCCAGACAGGACGAACGAAACGGGCTCGCCCGTGCCGTCTGCACCGCGTTCGAAGACGGCTACGGGACAAGCTCGCCTCTCGACGGGCGTCCCGACGACGTACTGACCGTCAACGGTGACAACGTCTTCGACGCCGACTGTGCCCTCTCGAGGCTACTCGAACACCACCGCGAACCCGATGTCGACGGAACGCTCTTGCTGGACCGCGTCGCGAGAAACGAGGCCGAGACGACGGCCCGGTGTGCACTCGACGACGACGGAACGGTTCACTCCCTCGAGGCGTCACTGGCCGAGGAAGGCGGCGGTTCCAGTTCGGGGCCGAGCTACATCGCCGCCGGCGTCCAGACGCACGATGCTCGCGAGTTGCTTGCGGCCTGCCGAACAGTCGACCGTAGTGAGAGTGGCGAGTACGAACTCGCGGACGCCCTCGAGATGCTGGTCGCGGACGGGGCGCGATACGTCGGTATCGAACTCGAGGGCTGGCACCTGAACGTCAACACGCCCGCGGACCTCGAGCGCGCACGACGGTATTTCGAAGCCGGCGATGGACCGTGATCCGTCAGCTTCTGCCGTCGTAGTCGATACCAGCGCGCCCACTCGCCACGTTCCGAGCGGCGCTACTGGACTGGTAACCGACGACGGCTCCCCTTTATACGGATTGCTGTAACTAGTTACCGCCGATCGCCGACCCCATTCTGGCGATCGGCGATAATTGACTACAGTAAAGCGTGTCAGGCCAGCGACTCGAGCAGCGAGCACTTCCGGCAAACCTCTCGAGTCGTCGTCGAGCCGCACTCGACGCAGTCTCGCAGGTCGGCACCGTCGTCGCCGCTGAACGCGGTGGAGAGAATCCCGGCCAGATCCTCGTAGCCCGAGAGAATCGAGTGGCGGGTGCCGGGATGGTTCTCCTCGAGATCGTAGAGCAACTGCTGGATCTCGCCGCGGTAGGCTTCGCTCGCGTGGGGACACTCCGTGATGTGGGCCGGGAGGTCGTTGATGTGTGCGTAGAGGGCAACTTCCTTCTCGGGGACGTCCCGAAGCGGCTTCGCTCGAGGAACGAACTCCTCCTGTTCGCTACGCTCGGAGAGCGGGCCGAGACTGGCGTCGAAGTGTTTCGCCATCTGTTCGATATCTCCCTCGAGAAAGTTCATCAGCGCCGTCTGGGCCTCGTCGTCTAAATTGTGGCCCGTTAACAGAAGATCCGCCTCGAGTTCGTCGGCGTATTTCGACAGTAGATCCCGTCGGAAGACCCCGCAGTAGGCACAGGCCGCCATGTTCTCGGGGTCGTCCTCGACGACGTCGTCCATCCGAATCCCGAACTCATCCTCGTAGGTGGCGACCTCGTGGCGGATTCCGAGGTCCTCGGCGAGGGCGACGCAGGCCTCGAGGCTCTTGTCCCGGTAGCCCTCGATGCCTTCGTGAATCGTCAGTCCGACGAGTTCGATGCGAGGGTCAGCCGCGAACGTCTCGTCGAGGATCTGCGTGAGGACGACGCTGTCTTTGCCCCCGGAGAGGCCGATCACCCACGTCTGCGGGTTCTCCGGCGTCGCGTCGTGTGGAACGAGGTCGTCCCGACGCACCCGCCGTCGGACTCGCTTCTCGACTGACTCGCGGAAGTGATCCGCACAGAGGTGTTGGCCGGAGTAAGCGGCGTGCATGACCGCCTCCTCGTCGCACCGATTACAGTCCATCGGCGACAGGTTACCGTCGAACGCGTATGTCCGTTTCGTCTCCCGGCGAATCGGATTCCGCGTCCTCATACGGTTTGCTGTGACAATTTACCGGTGGGGCCGCAGGACGACGCGCGGTCCCACTCGAAATGACGTACAGCAGACAGTGTCAGGCCGGAACCGGCTCTTCCTCGTCGACGTCGTCGTCCGTCTCGACGGCGTCGGCACCGTCCTCGAGGGCGGCGAGCAGCGTCTCGAGGTGGCGGTCGCGGCTCGCGGAGGAGAACAGTTCGTGGCCGCCGTCGTACAGCACCACGTGTTCAGCCGGGACGCGCTCACCGATCGGGCGCAAGCTGACCACGGGATCACGAAGCGAGCAGAAGACGACCGCATCGTGGTCGATCGTCAGTAACTCTTCCTGAGCGCGGCGGGTTTCCCGAACGAACGCCGGCGAGACCCAGCGCGGTGTCGTCGCGATCTGGTGGTCCGTTGCGCGCTCGCCGAGCGCTTCTCTCCCCATCTCGCCGACCGGCACGCACGGCAGCGTCGTCGACAGCTTCGACACGACGTCGAGCATTGGCTCCGGATAGTCATCGCTGTATCCCCACCACGGACTGAGGTAGATGTGGTTGTCCGCGCCGTCTAAGGCCTGCGCGATAAGTGCGCCCGCGCTGTGGCCCAGCAGTTGGTACTCCTCGAGGTCGAGGACGTACTCGGCGATCGGCTCGAGCCAATCCGCTTTGAAATCGTCGATGTTGGTGGGGAGTTCGAACGCGTGGACGCGGTAGCCGGCGTCGGTAAGCTTGCCGATGAGCCAGCTCACGTTCTCGTGGGTCCAGCGGTTTCCCCAGCCCATGACGAAGACGAGTTCGGTGTCGCCATCCTCGTTGAAGATCCGGTGTCTCATGGGAGTACGTTCGCCGGGAACTGATAAAAAAGGTGCTCTCCTGACACGAGCGGAGATGGACGACGACCTGCGCCGGCAGACGGCCAGTACCCGCGACAACGGACGAACCTAGCCCAGCAGTTTACGAACGGCTTTTTGGCGGCAACTCGAGTCCGGCACATGGAGATGTTAGACGCCCTCCGGGCTCGTTGCTACCGAATCGGCTTCAACTGCTTTCCGGCCTACCGCAGAACCGGTGGCCGGGTCACCTACATCGCCCCCGACTGGCAGGAAGTGCGCATCAAACTCCCGCTGAACTGGCGGACGCGCAACTACGTCGGCACGCTCTTCGGCGGCAGCATCTACGCCGCCGTCGATCCGTTTTATATGATGATGCTGCTGAAAACGCTCGGTGACGACTACGTTGTCTGGGACAAGGAAGCCGAGGTTCGTTTCAAAAAGCCCGGCACGGAAACGCTGTACGCACAGTTCCGCTTGACCGACGCGGAACTCGAGGCGATCCGGGCCGAACTCGCGACCGACGGAACCGAGTCGATCGACCGGCACTACACCGTCGATCTCGTCGACGAAACGGGGACCGTTCACGCGACCGTTCGAAAGACGGTCTACGTCTCGACCGACGACTCGAAGACAGTCTGACGACGGGAGGGTGTGACCGTCCTCGAGCGGACGAAAGCGGAGCCCGAAGAAACCGTTTTGCGGCTCGAACCCCCACGGTCGGGTAATGAACGATTTTGACCGTCGCGACGCGGTCGACCGACTCGAGGAACTCGTCGATACCGTCGAGGAGGAGCGAATGCCCGTCCCGGTGCGGGAGGTCTGGGCGTTCGGTGACGTCGCGCTCGGACTCGATCCCGTCGAACGCCTCGATATCTATCTGACCAAGGATATTCTGCTGCGGGACGATAGCGACGACGGGGCGGAATCGGCCGATGCCGCCGCGATCGAACACGACGTCGAGGGCGTGGGTAAATCCGTCCGTGCCGACTGGGCCGCCGAATACCCGGCGTATCTCCGGGCGAACGCGAACGGCCACGCCGCCCCCGAGAAATGTCTCGCCGCCCATCTGCTCGGCGAGGTCGGCGAGGACGCGCCGATCCACTTCGAGGTCTGTAACGCGCCCTTCGAGGACAACGTCACCCAGCGGCTGCGCGGCGCGAAAGAGCGCGAGGATTACACGCAGTTACTCGACCCCCGCGGCGTCTGCCTGTGGGCGGAGGGGACCCGCAGCGACGAAGCGTTTCGAAAGCTCCGCGAAAGCGAACTCGCGTTACCGACGCTCTCGAGCGCGCTCGAGATGCTCGGTTTGGACGACGAGGAAGCCCAGCGGGCGGCCACAGAGGTTCACGCCTGGCGCGAGCAACAGGACGGCGTGACGGTGCGTGGCGACGTCGTCTGACGACGTTTCGGATCGCTTCGCGTTCGACCAGTGACAGCGGCGAGTGACTCTGATAGCGGCACGATCACTCGATGTCGGTCCGCGAGAACCACAGTTGGGCCGCGACGAGCAGTACGACGGTCATCGCGACGAGAACCCCCGCACCGACGAGGTCGTACGTGCCGTCGAGGAGGATTTCGTTCGGATCGAAGTACCGCATCGGGGCGATCGCGCCGATCGCCTCGTAGTCCGTTCCCGCGAGCAGCGACTCGAGCATGAACAGCCCGAACGTAACGCCGAGAGCGAGGCGCTGGGCGATGCTCGCGCGATCGACGGCGACCGAGGCGACCAGTCCGATCCCGGCACAGGCGAAGAGATAGGGTATCGAGAGGGCGTGGACGGCCACCACGTCCGCCCCGGGGATCGGTTCGTCGATCATCACCGCACCGACGTAAACGACGACCGGAGTGACGACGTTGACGATGACGATCGGAACGGCCAGCGAGCAGAACTTCTCCCCGACCGCCCGGGACCGCGAGATCGGCATCGAGAGCAGGATGTCCATCCGACCGCGCTCGACGTCGCCGGCGATCGTCCCGGCCGCGAGATAGGCGAGATAGAGCCCGAGCAGGATCGTCCAGCCGAAGATGTAGAGTTCGAAGGCGAGAAACCCTTCGAGCGAGGCCATCGTCCGGATGTCGAACAGCTGGATGACTCCCTCGGGATAGGCCTGCAGGAACTCCTCGTCGACGTCCTCGAAGGAGCCGCTAAACGAAGGGTAGATCCAGATCACGACGACGGCCAGAAGCGAGAGGGCGATCGAGAGGTAGAGGCTCCCCTTGAGCCGGTGACGACCGTCGTAGCGGGCGATTTCAAACATCGTCGGACGCCTCCGACGGCACCGATTTCGCTGCAGGTGTGGGTTTCCTTTCCGAACGCTCGCCGCCGTAAAACCGCATGAAAACGTCCTCGAGAGGCGCCTCCTCGATAGACAGGTCGAGCAGTCGGTACTCCCGCAGGCGATCGAGGAGCGCGTTGACGTCGCCGGTAAACGTGAGCGTACACTCGGTAAACGCCGTCGCCGGCGTCGTCGCGTCGCGTTCACTCTCGCCCTCGCCGGGGTCCAGGCTCGTCTCGAGTTCGTGGACGCCGTCGATCTCGAGCGCCTCAGTCGGAATCGGTTCGGCGGCGCGAAGTCGGACGACTTTCCCGCTCCGGTCGAGCAAGGACTCGACGGGTTCGACCGTGACGAGTCGCCCGTCGCGGATGATGCCGACCCGGTCACAGAGCCGACGGACCTCGCTCAAGACGTGCGAGGAGAAAAACACTGTCATACCCTGGTCACGTTCGCTCCGGACGAACTCCGCAAAGCGCTGTTGCATCAACGGGTCGAGACCGCTCGTCGGCTCGTCTAAGATCACGAGGTCGGGGTCGTGCATGAACGTCGTCACGAGTCCCAGCTTCCGGACGTTTCCGTGGGAGTACTCCCGCACCGTCCGATCGAGGGGCGGATCAAACAGCTCGAGCAACTCCGCGCTGCGCTCGTCGCCCTTGATCGAGGCGTGTAACTCGAGAATCTCCCGGCCGGTGGCGGTCTCGTCGAAGGCTGGATCGTCGGGAAGATAGCCGAGGCGACGCTTGGCCTCGATGAGGTCGTCCTCGTCGGTGATGTCGTGCCCGAGTAACCGTCCCGATCCCTCGGTCGGCGAGAGAAACCCCAGTAGCGTCCGAATCGTCGTCGTTTTCCCGGCCCCGTTCGGGCCGAGATAGCCGAAGATCTCGCCGCGCTCGACGGTGAACGTCACATCGTCGTTGGCGAGGACCTCCCCGTAGTCCTTCGTCACCCCCTCGAGTTCGATCGCTGCCATGTTCCGTCGTTGGACAGGACCTCATATATAATGCGCCGACAGTTGCCGCGGTTTCGTCGGCGGCCTGGGAACAACGTGATGATAACGAATTTCTTCCCCGGGTACCGTTTACCGGTATGAGTGGGTCGTCGTTTCTCGAGTTCCTCCGTTCGCCCCGCGCCGCCGTGCTCGCCAATCTCGCGCTCGTCATGACGGGATCGGTACTCGCCCTGCTGGGCGTCGTCGATTTCCTCACGGGCGGAATCATCGTCGGACTGGGCTTTGCGGGTATCGTCGTTACGCTACTCGGCCAGCGAGGGGGATAGGGGGCGAGAGGGGCGAACGGACCCAGAAGCAGAACCCGGGTGCCACTCAAACGCGACCGACGGTAACGAAGAACGGAACCGCTTCCTGACGACGGTACTCCCGCGCTTCCATCTGCTCGATCACGCTCCGCCCCATCTCCCGCCAGGAGCCGCGCAGATCGTCGTACTCCGCTTCTGTCAACGCCCCCGAGAGCAGCGTCTCGCGGTCATCAGCCAGTCCCGCACCAGTCGCTTTCCGCTGGGCCGCGACCAGCGCCCCCTTGCTGTAGGGCGGTTCGACCGTCCGGACGTGATCGTATCGCCGCGTCTCGCCCACCTCGAGGCCCGCTTCCTCGAACGCCTCGCGGGCGTCGGCGCCGAGCGCGACGTCCGTCGAAACGCCCTCGAGGTACGCCCGTCGGGCTCGGCCCTCGAGCCGTCCTTCCGCCTCGACGCTCGAGTCGATCTCGACGGCGCCGTTGTCGGGTTCGACGGCCGCGACGAGGTCGGTGGAGACGCGAGCGAACTCCCTCAGGGCGGCCGCAGGGTCGGGGAGGTTGATCAACAGCGCCTGACAGACCACGAGGTCGAACGCGTCGTCCGGAAACGGGAGTCGAAGCGCGTCGCCGGCGACGACCGAAACGGGGTCGTCGTGTCCGCGCGCAATCTCGAGGAGTTCGAGATCGACGTCGCAGCCGACCACCGCGGCCTCGTCGGCCGACTCCTCGCGCAGGACGCGACTCAGTTCACCGGTGCCACAGCCCACGTCGAGGACTCGCTCGCGGGACGAGAGTGCGAGCGGCTCGAGCGCGTCGCGGGAGTCGTCCCACATCCCCTCGCGGGTCCGGCGCAGGTAGTCTTCGGAGAACTCGCGCACGACCCGCGATACGAGTGTCTCGAGTAAAAACGGGTCGATTCGGAAGGCGGGCCAGCGCAGCGGACGGCCCCTTCGGCGTTCGGGGACGTTCGCTACCGTTCGTCCAGCAGGTCGCGACCCACGGCAACCAGTAGGATGAGGCCGATCAGGATCATCGATCCCTGCGCGACGGCGGCGACGGTCGAGTCGACGCTCCCACCCGTCAGCAAGGCGATGACGTCCGGAATTCCGCGGGCGGAGCCGAACACGCCGAGCAGTGCAAGGCCTCCGATTCCGTAGACGGCGAGCCGCCGACGCTCCGGCTGTCGACCGACGATACCGAGAAGCACGATAGCGATCCCGAAGACGGCCGGAATGAGCGCCGTAACACTCGCGAACTCGGAGAGCACGTACGCACCGCTCCCGAGAAGGACGAGGACGATTCCGAGCGCGATACCGAGCGTTGGCGTCGTCTGCTCAGCAGAATTCATAGGGGAGGTTTGACCGTCTGTATACTATATCTTTTCGTGAGGATTGGCCGGAGGGAAAATCGGTCACGCAAACACGAGCTGTTCGTCCGTCGGAATACGACTGTGACTGTGCGTTTCCGATTCAGAGTCTCACGGTACCAGTTTGCCCTCTCGAGGTTTCGAGGTCTCGAGGGGGATTACTCGCTTCGCAGTTCCTTGACCTTCTGAATGTTCCACGCGAAGCCCTTCCCGTCCTCCGTCGGCGTCTCGAGTGCGAACGGCAGCTCCCGCAGATCCGGATGGTTGACGATTGCTTCCACCCCGTCCTCGCCGATATAGCCCTCGCCGATGAGCGCGTGCTCGTCCTTGTTCGTGCCGACGTCGTGTTTCGAGTCGTTGAGGTGGATGTACTTCAGGTATTCGAGGCCGACCTGGTCGTCGAATCGCTGAACCGTCTCGTCGACGGCCTCGGGGGTCGTGAGGTCGTTGCCCGCCACGAGCGTGTGTGCAGTGTCGATACAGATTCCGATCTCGGTCTCGGTGCGGTCGATGATACCGGCCAGGTGGGAGAATTCGCCGCCGAGTTTCGTTCCGCTGCCGGCGTCGGACTCGATCAGTATCTCGACGCCTTCGGGAACGTCGAGTTCGTCGATCAGACTCGCCGCGTTGTCGAGTCCACCCTGGACGCCCGCACCCGTGTGGGCACCGAGGTGGACATTGACGTACGGAATTCCGAGTCGCTCGGCGGCGTCGAGTTCCGCCTGCATGCTCTCCTTTGACTTCCGGCGGAGGTCGTCTTTCGGGGTACAGAGATTGACGAGATAGGACGAGTGGATGACCCACGGTCCCTCGAGTTGTTCGTCGCTCTCTTCCCGGAAGCCTTCGGCGGCCTCCTCGCTGATTTCGGGCTGTTGCCAGACCTGCGGCGAGGTCGTAAAGACCTGTCCACAGTTGCCGCCGAACGCCCGCTGGCGGTGGACCGCGTTGCGGATGTCGTCGTACGGCGGTGTTTCGTCGTCGGAGGAGACGCGCGAACCGGATATCGAAACGTGTGCGCCAACCTTCATAGCGTCCCGTCAGTACCGGTTCGTGATAGGTATACTGATTCCGGAATCGGATCGATGACTCGTCATCTACGACCGCGATAACACCGTCATCTACGCGCCGATACCCCGGTTATGTATTCCTCAAGTTTGTTTTCGTGGTACATTTTCTATCTGTTTTAATAGCATCAATACGTCGGTTACCCAGCCGGTCGTTCTACGGGAGAACCTTTCAGTCCCATAGAGTCCATACCGACGGACAGGAGGCCCCGAGCGGCTGCCCACGAACACACAGATACGGACAGGACCACCGTCTTGATTACAGATATACAGAATGTGCTCGTAATCAAATTGATAAACAACAATTAAGGTTGTTGCACACACAGGCGTGTGTAGGTGTAGCATGACACAAATCATTTGGATCGTGACGGCAGTACTTGTGACGTTCACAGTCGGATACGTGGGGTACTCGAGATATCTCACGCAGTTCGTCGAACTGGACGCCGACAAAGAGACGCCGGCTCATAAGTACGAAGACGGGCAGGAGTACGTTCCATCGAAGAAACCGGTTCTGTTGGGACATCACTATTCCAGTATCGCGGGTGGTGCGCCGATCGTGGGACCGATCACGGCAGGTGCCATCTGGGGATGGGTGCCTGCACTGCTGTGGATCGCGATCGGAAACCCGCTGATGGGGGCCGTTCACGACTTCGTGTCGCTGTCGGGGAGCCTGCGACACGAAGGGAAATCGATCGGCTACATGATCGGGGAGTACGTCGGTGAGAGCGGGAAGAACATGCTGCTGTGGTTCGCGTTTCTGACGATCATGCTGGTCGTGGCAGTGTTCGCCCTCGTGGTGGCCATCGTGTTCAACGCGTTCCCGCAGGTCGTGACCGCGTCGTTCCTGTACATCGCACTGGCACTGGTGTTCGGTGTCTACCTGTACCAGTTGAACGGTCCGTTCATCCCGGGAACGATACTCTTCGTTCTGGGCGTGTTCGCGGCCGTCTGGGTCGGCATCCAGTTCCCGCTCGCACTGTTCGCCGGGGACTACCCGGCAGGAACGATCGTGTTATTCGACGGTGCCGGCGAGTGGGTGCCGGGAGCGGCCGATCTCGGCGGCAACACTGCAGCCTGGATCCCGCTCGTAATGGTGTACGGAGCGGTTGCCAGTGCCCTCCCGGTGTGGGTTCTGCTCCAGCCGCGTGACTACCTGTCCTCGTTCCTGCTGTACACCGGTGTTGGTGGGGCAATCGTCGCAATTATCGTCGGTACGTTCCTCGGAACGTCGTCCGAACCGCTCGTCGTCGACGAAACGATCGGTGCGTTCCAAGGGTTCTGGGGCGTCGAAGCAGCCGGCTTGGCTCCCTTGTTCCCGCTGCTGTTCATTACGATCGCTTGTGGGACGATCAGCGGATTCCACTCGCTGGTCTCTTCGGGGACGACAGCCAAGCAACTCGACAAAGAGACGGACGCCCGTCTGATCGGCTACGGTGGGATGCTCGGGGAGGGGCTGCTCGCTGCAGTCGCCCTCTCGACGTTCGCAGTCTGGGGCTTCGCCGATCCCGCCGGCGGGATCGGTGCCGCACTGCCGAACTTCGCATCCGGCGGCGGTATCATCTTCACGAGTCTTGGTATCCCTGAAACCGTCGGCGCCGTGTTCATGGCGCTCGTGCTCGTGAGCTTCCTGTTGACCTCGACGGACACGGCTGTCCGTCTGGGACGATACATGATGGAGGAAATCGTCGGGACGCCGGCAGGAAAGACCACCAAAGGGCTGACGACCGATCCAGCGTCGCTCGTCCGCGGTCGGTACACGAACCCCATCATCCAGATCGTTCCGGCCTACCTGCTCGTGGTCTCCGGTCAGTGGGTCGTCCTCTGGCAACTGTTCGGCGGTGCGAATCAGCTCCTCGCGGCACTCGCACTACTGACCGCGACCGTCTGGCTGGCCAACTGGGACGACAGCAAACAGCTCATCTCCACCGGAGTCCCGATGGCGATCATGGTGACGATCACCGTACTGGGGCTGTCGATCCTGGTCTTCTACGAGAACCTCTACCTGAACCTGATAATGGGTGAGGCCGCGACCACTGAGGCGACGGTTTCGGCGGCCGTGCAGATGATCCTCGGACTCGTGCTCATCGGTCTCGCGCTCGCACTCATCAGACTCGGGTACAAGAATATCCGCGACGTTCGTGGCGGACCCGAAACGCCAGCCGCACCGAGCGACGACTGAACTGCGTTCGAGTTCTTTTTTGTCCGCGGTCGGACGGCGATTACCGCCAGAACCGTTTCGCAAATCGTGAGAGAAAGCCGTCTTCGGGCTCGCTTACGTCGTCCCAGAGCGTAAACGCCTCCGAAACGGCGGCGGCCTCGCTGGCGACGCGTTCTTCTGACTCCGGAGCGATGACGAGCAGGTTCACGTCGTAGTGGCCGTAGTAGCCGAACTTCAACAGCGTTCGGTCCCGAAACCCGTCGACGTACTCCCGGACGTCGTCCGATAGCTCGTCCGCGACCAGGACGAACGTCACGTCCGTTCCGTAGTGCTCCTCGTCGGCGACGATCCGATCGTCCGCCACGTCGTGACCCAGATCGATGAGTCGCTCGAGTTCCCGAACCGTCGGGCGTGGCTCGCGGCGCGCAAAGAGGTACTCCTCGGACTCGTGGTCGGCGTAGCTCAGCGCGGGGTGAAAGAACTGCTTCTGGTTGCGGACCCGCATTTCGCCGTAGAGGTCCCACCGCTCGCCCGCGGCGACGCGGTCTTTCTCGAGGTCGTAGCTGTACATCAGGCGATCCGAAACGCGGTCAAAATACTCGTCCTCCCAGTCGGGGACCGCATCGCGGATCTCCCGTGGGAGGTCGTCGGCGGCCGAAGCCGTCCCCGCATCGGTCCGTCCGGCCCCACCAGTCTCGTCCTCTCGCTCGGGGTGTGACGGTGTTTTCTCGCTCATGAGTCCGTCGAGTCGTCCGTACGCGGATCGTCGTCGGCCAGGCCTGTGCGTCGGTATCCCATACCTTCGGTTACCGGTCGGGTATAAAATAGCCGTCGGTGAGTAGCAAGCCCCCAAGGACCGGCCGGAGGGGCAAGGACCGGCGGTAAGTTTTAGCTCTCGGAGACGGAATATCGTGTAAGAGACTCACATGGGAGGAAAGAAAACCGAATCCTGCGGCCGGTGTGCGATGTCGACGGTCGTCGACGTAGCGTCGTCGGACGAAGAGGGCGAGGCTGAATCGAATCGAGACCCATTCGGTGACGACGCCATCGAAATCGACGACGAGACGCTCCGGCGGATGTCCCCGGGTGCGTGGGCGAGTCGACTCACGACCCGGCTCGACGATATCGCTCACCGGTTCATTTACGGCCGGTAGGTCGGGCAGAAGAACAGAGCCGGGTACAGTTACGTCATCGTCACCAGATAGGTCATTGCGAACAGCACGATCGCTGCGGTAGCAACGTTGATCACGCCGAACTCGACCATTCCCAGAAAGGAAAGTCCCCAGACGATCGACCACGCGAACAGCGTCGAAAGAACGGCGTTCATTGCGACCAGGACGCGGACGTCACCCTGCGAGGACGCGACCCCCTCGCTGAAGCCGTTGGAGTCACCTTCGCTCATACAGACAGACTGCGGTTCCACCACTTAGCTCTTTGCCGCTCGAGGTCGGAGCGCTAGTATGCGGCTTCGGAACCGCCACGGAAGGCCCGTCGATCCCGTCCCCTTCTTCGTGGTCGTCGGACTGGCGTTCATGATCCTGCTCTCGTTCGGGCCGCTGTACGGGCAAGCGCTGGGGCTCCGACTCGAAACTGCGATTACCCTTTCGACGGCACTGTTCGTCGTCGCCGGGGTCGGAGCGTACTACTGGCAGGTGTGGACCGCCCGTCCGGCAGGGACGAACGTCCCGGCGGCCGTCCGCGGCGAGCGACTGTTCTACCTCATCCTCGTTCTCGTGGCACTCGTCATTGTGCTGTCGTTGCCGTTCGTCCTGTGAATTCGGTGGGTTCACTGTATCGAAACGCGAGTGGTCCCCAGTTGATAACCGTCCGACGGCTGTGCAATCTTGGGACACAGTCACAACGCATCATTGTACGAGTAGCGAAACTCCTCGTATGGGACTGCTCGAGTCGGTAGAAACGGCGTTCGACTCACCGGCCCCGAAGGGACGACCGGACTGCGGCGAGGAGATGAGTTTCGAGCGATCCGCGGGTCGTGACTGCGCCTGTTGAATTGCGGTACGAGCGACGTCAGCCTCGGGGCATCGTCTGCCGGTTGACGGTTCGCTTCTACATACCGCTCTTACGGCTCTCTGACCACCGTCTCCGAACCTTGCTCGTCGGGGAACGGGCCGGCGAACGCGCCGGTCCATTCCTCGTCGGTGACGAGTGCGTCCTCAAGCGCGTTTCGAAGCCCCGATTCGTCGTACTCGGTGCCGATGAAGACGAGTTCGACCCGTCTGTCGCCGTGTTCGTCGTGCCACTCGAGATCCGGTCGGTTAGAACGGTACATATCCCGCTCGACCGGGGGAAGCGCCGCGATCCAGGGTCCCTGCGCAGTGGCTCTGATCGAGGGGCCGGCTTGAGCGACTGAGACGCGCATCTCGTTGTCGGCGATCCAGGCGGTCCCCTTGGCGCGGACGATGGCCGGGGGAAGGTCCTGAAGGAACGCCGCGAACCGCTCCGGGTGGAAGGGGCGACGGGCCCGGTAGACGAACGAGGAGACGCCGTAGACTTCGTCGGGGTGACGGTGGTCGTGGTGTCCGTGGTCATCGTGGCCGCCGTGATCGTGACCAGCGTGATCGTGGTCGCCGTGATCGCCACCACCGTGGTCGTGGGTGCCGGAGTCGTCGTGGCTCTCCGCAGCAGCTAGCGCGCGTTTCCAGCCGGGGAGGTCGTTCACCCGATCGGCCTCGAACAGATCGACTCCGAGGAGTCGGTCGGGCTCGACCGCGGAGAACTCGGTGCGAATCGTCTCCGCGTCCGGTTGGAGCGCGCCGACGAGATCCTCGGCTTCCTCGAGCTCCGCGTCGCTACACAGATCCGCCTTGTTGAGTAAGACGACGTTCGAGACCTCGACCTGTTCGACGAGCAGATCCGAGAGCGGCCGATCCGCCTCGCTCCCGCGTCGCTGTGGTGTCCCCTCACCGGCGAAGGACTCGAGAAAGGCCGGCGTGTCGAGGACCGTCACGAGCGTATCGACGTCGTAGAGCGCGGCGACGCGGGATTCGGTGGTGAACAGCCGGGCGACGGGTGCGGGCTCGGAGATGCCCGACGATTCGACGATCAGGTGATCGAAGGATCGATCCCGAGCGAGTCGAACAACGGCCGTCTCGAGGTCGTCCTGCAGCTCACAGCAAATACACCCGTTGGAGAGTTCGGCGACGCCATCGTCGAGTTCGAGCTCCGATCCGTCGGCGACGAGTTCGGCGTCGACGTTGACGTCGCCCATATCGTTGACGAGGACCGCCAGCGTCCGATCGCCAGCGTTCGATAGGAGGTGATTCAGCAGCGTCGTCTTTCCGGCACCCAGACTGCCAGAGAGAATCGTCACCGGAAGTTGATCCGTCATAGCCGGATTCAGGAGCCGGAGCGTCTTGAATGCGGCTCTCGACAGTTTTTAGCCACCGGAACCGCACATACGGGCATGGACCTGGCCGATCGGATCGAAACGTTTCGTGAGACGCTCGACGAGTGGCTGCGCGGCCTCTATCACGGAATGATCTCGCATCCGGCCTACGAGATGATCGAGAAGGAAGCCGAGGACACCGAGGACGCGTTTCTGCTCGCGTGTTTTCCCGACGCCTTCGGGATTCCGTCGCCGGTGTCGTACTACACCGCCGAACTGCTGCCGTTCTTAGAAACCGAGTTCGAGGCCTGGGAGCGACGGCTGTGGGATCGTGACTCGTACATCGAACGCAAGGGCCAGCAGTACCACTTCTAATGGAACCGTTTGTCTTCTTCGGCGGCAAGGGCGGCGTCGGCAAGACGACCGTCTCCTGTGCTTACGGTCTCAAGTGTGCCGCCGCCGGCCACCGGACCCTCGTCGTCTCCACCGATCCGGCTCACTCCGTCACCGACGTGTTCGATCAGCCCTTCGACGACGCGCCGCAGTCGGTCGATGGGATCGAGCGACTCGACGCGATGCAGATCGACCCCGATGAGGAGGTCACTCGTCACCTCGACGAGATCCGACAGGACCTCTCGGAGCAAGTATCGACGTCGATGGTCAACGAGATCAACCGCCAACTCGAGATGGCTCACGGAACACCGGGTGCCTACGAGTCGGCGCTGTTCGACCGGTTCGTCGACGTGATGCGCAACTCGGAGGCGTACGACCGAGTCGTCTTCGACACCGCGCCGTCGGGGAGTACGCTCCGGCTCCTCGGCCTGCCCGACTTGCTCGACGGCTGGATCGAGCGACTGATGTACAAACGCCGCTCGAGTATCGATCTCTTCGAGAAGGCGGCGATCGGGAACAACGAGCCGCGCCGGGTGATGGAGGGCGATCCGGTCCTCGCGCGCCTCCAGGAGCGCAAAGAGTTCTTCGCGTTCGCGGACGACGCGCTCCACGACGACGCCGCGTTCTTCCTCGTCGTGAACCCGGATCAGCTCTCGTTGAACGAAACCGAGCGCTCGATCGAGGATCTGGCGGAAAAAGAGTTTCCGGTTCGCGGCCTCGTCGCGAACAAACTCACTCCGTCGCCGGATCCCGACGAGAACGGTCGAGGGGCGCGCTACCTCCGCGAGCGCGTCGAGACGGAACGCGAGCGGCTCCGAACGCTTCGCGAGGAGTTCGACCCGCCGTTAGTGGCCGAAATCGGCTGGCGAAGTTCGGAAGTCAAAGGCGATCTGCTGGACGACGTCGCGAGCGAACTCGAGATCGAAACGACCGCCGAGTCGCCGACGCACGTCTGATTCGAGCGACACCGAGGGTTGGGTTCGACTCCGGGGCCGAGAAAACCGAAACGGTGTGTGCTACGTAGACACGACCCAATACGGCCGCGGAACAAAACCCGTTTAGCCACCGGCACACCACTCGGAACAATGAGTTACCGAATCGGACTCGTCGGCAAACCCTCCGTCGGCAAGTCCTCCTTCTTTAACGCGGCGACGATGAACGACGTCCCCGAAGGCGCTTATCCCTTCACGACGATCGATCCCAGTGTGGGCGAGGCTTACGTCCGCGTCGACTGTGCGGCCCCCGAGTTCGACGAAGAGTGTACCCCGAACGTCGGCTACTGCGACCACGGCACTCGCTTCGTCCCGACGAAACTCGTCGACGTCGCCGGCCTGATCCCCGGCGCACACGAGGGCAACGGCCTTGGCAACCAGTTCCTCTCCGACCTGAACGAGACCGACGTGCTCGTCCACGTCGTCGACTTCTCCGGCGAGACCGACCTCGAGGGCGAACCCACCGAGGGCCACGACCCCCGCGACGACATCGCGTTCTTAGAGGAGGAACTCGATCAGTGGTATCTCGGCGTTCTCGAGAAGGGGATTAACCGATACGAGACCGGCTACACGACCGAGGAGGACGCCATCGAGGAGGAACTCGCCGAGCAGATGAGCGCGTTCAAGACGAACGAAGACGAGATCAAGCGCCTGATTCGGCGAACCGACGTCGGCTTCGATCCCGAGGAGTGGGCGGACGAGGACAAACTCGAGTTGGCTCGCGAGATCCGCATGGAGACCAAGCCGATGGTCATCGCGGCGAACAAGATGGACAAACCGGGCGCACAGGAAAACTACGAGGAGATCACGTCCGATCCCGACTACGAACACCTGACGATCGTTCCCGCCAGCGCCCACGCCGAAAAGGCCCTGAAATCGGCCGACAAGGCCGATGTCGTCGACTACCGGCCGGGCGACGATGACTTCGAGATCACCGGTGATATCTCGGGGGAGCAGGAACAGGGCCTCGAGCAGATTCGGGACTTCCTCGGCGAATACGGCGCGACGGGCGTCCAGGCCGCCCTCGAGACCGCGCTCTTCGATGTCCTGGGCGTGACGCCGGTCTTCCCCGGCGGCGCGAACGGGCTGGGTAACGAACGCGGCGAGGTGCTTCCCGACTGCTACCTGATCCCGCCCAACTCGACCGCGGAGGACTTCGCGTACAGCCTTCACTCCGATATCGGCGACGGCTTCCTCCACGGGATCGACTGCCGGACGAACCGCCAACTGGGCAAGAACTACGAGGTCGAGTCCCGCGATGTGATCGAAGTGATTACGACGAACTGACGGCGACGACTCTCGACAACGACCGGTATTCGGTCGCCACGTTCGCTTTCAAACCCTGATTTCTATCAACGAAGCAGTTGAGCAGTGTCAGCCCGGCTGTCCGCCAAATATAGCTGCCTCAGAAGCAACCGGCCTCAGAGCCGAACGCTGTTCAGACGCGGCTCCGCTCCCGAATTCGTCGGTGTAGTGACTCGAGAGGCAACGCGCCTCGACACGGCGTTTCAGTGTGTGTAAGGCCTCAACCGACCTCCTCTTCGAGGGTATCGAGTAACCGTTCGAGTTCTCCGCTCCGTTTCCAGCCGGCGATCCGATCACCGAAGGGCAGCGGAGCCGCGAGCGAGACCGACGACCGGATCGTAACGCGCGTTCCCGTGCTCTCTGCAGGCTCTTCGATCTCGATCCACGTCTTCATGTGAGAGAAGGGGGACTGCTCGCCCTCCTGCGTGTAGTAGATGGCGTTTTCACGGTCCTCGAATCGCAAGGGAAGTTGCATGCCGGGTCCGCTGGCGATCACGACCGTCGCGTCGGCTCGTTCGTCGATCGTCTCGACAGTAAAACTTCCCTCCCCTTCAACGATCGTCGCCGGATCGAGCCAGCGTGAGACGATGGGGGGCGACGCGTCGAGGACTCGAGTCACCGTTACCTCCCGCATACCGACCACGTTCGTGGGCACTGGCATAAATGCCGGTGTCGTACTCCGAGCGTCGGTAGGGGAACCGATAAGCGGACTACGTGCCCTATCCAGCCGTTGACGATCCTATCCCTACCCTCGTCCTCGCTCATCCGCATCCGTCGGGCGGAGACGACAGGTACTCACCGTCCGATCCACTTTCTGCAGCTAATGAACGTGCGGGCCGCTGCATCCTATCGACCCACGAAACCCGAGCTCGCCGTGTTCGTGTCGGGGGTCACCAGTATGGGCCTCGAGATTCTCGCCGTGCGGATCATCGCACCGCAGTTCGGCAGTCACATCTACACCGTCGGCGGGATTCTCACGGTCTTTCTCGCCGCGTTGAGCCTGGGTTACTGGCAGGGCGGCAAACGCTCGGGGTTGGCGACCAATCGGGAGATGTCCTGGATCCTGCTCGCGACCGCGGTCTACATCGCCGTCGTGGTTTACGCGAGCGATCTCCTCCTCAGCCAGACGGCGACGCTGGCGCTTCCGCCGCGGTACGCCTCGCTCCCCGCCGTCGTCGTTCTGTTCGGACCGCCGACCTATCTCCTGGGCTTTATCAGCCCGTACGCCGCCGAACTCTCGCAGAAGGAGGGGACGGGCGAGGCCTCGGGCCACGTCTACGCGCTCGGGACGATCGGCAGCATCCTCGGCTCCGCCGCGACGACGTTCGTCCTCATTCCGATGCTGACGATCGACACGATCGGCGTGCTCTTCGGACTCACGCTCGTCGTCACTGCGCTGGCGCTGACGCTCCCCGATATCTCGCGAAACCCCGTCCTCGCAAGCGTCGTCGTCGTCCTGCTCCTCGTTGGGGCGACCGGTGCCGGCCCGGTCGCGTTCGACCACCGCGGCGACGTCGTGTACCAGACACAGACGCCCTACCAGGAACTCGAGATCGTCGATGACGACGATATCCGGACGATGTACTTAGACGGCGCTCGCCACAGCGCCATGGACCTCGAGAATCCCGACCGGCACGTCTTCGAGTACACGGCGTACTTCCACCTGCCGATGCTCATGGCCGACGACGTCGAGGACGTCGACAGGGTGTTGTTCATCGGGGGCGGCGGCTACACCGGCCCCCAGGACTTCGAGGCGCGATACGATGCGACCGTCGACGTCGTCGAAATCGACCGCGAGGTCACCGCCGCCGCCGAGGAGTACTTCGGCCTCGAGGAGGGTGAAGATCTGGAATCCTACGCGTACGACGGCCGACAGTTCCTCGAGGGGACCGACGAGACCTACGACGTGATCGTCCTCGACGCCTACAAGCAGGATCAGGTCCCCTTCCATCTGACCACCGAGGAGTTCATGGAACTCGTCTCCGATCGGCTGGCCGATGACGGCATCCTCCACGCGAACGTGATCGCGGCACCGAGCGGCCCCGCGGCCGAGTTCTATCACGCCCAACAGAAGACGATGGCTCAGGTTTTCGGCGACACCTACAGCTTCCGCACGTCGGACAGAAACGCCATCCAGAACATCCAGGTCGTAGCGACGAACGACGAGACCGGCTTCACGCAGGCCGAACTCGCCGAGCGCAACGACGAGCGCGACCTGGGCGTCGACCTCTCGAACGCGGTCGAAAACTACATGACCGATCCGGATACCGACGACGCCCCAATCCTTCGGGACGACCGCGGCGAGGTCGACAGCCTGCTCGATCCGATGCTGGGTCAGCGGTATATCATCGAGGAGACCGACGGGGACTCGAGCGGTACTGCCGCCCCCGAAACTGCGCCCTCAATCGTTCTCGACAGCGAGCCGGTGTCAGTGCCCGTCGCGGAGTCGTCTTGACCGGCGTGTCGACGTCGAGAAACAGTTCGCATTTATAACAGGTGCTCGATGGATACCGCATGGGATACCACGTCGTAACCCCGGAGGACGTCGACCCGTTCGACGGTGACGGCCGCGATTTTCGCTCAATCAGTCGCGCCGTCGGACTGGAAACGCTCGGTCTCAGCGTCGTCGAAGCGGCACCCGGCGAGCAGATCCCACTCCAGTATCACTATCACGACGAGCAAGAGGAGCGTTTTTCGTCGTTCGCGGGACCCTTCACGTCGAAACGCCGGACGGAGAGGTCGTCGTCGACGAGGGGGAACTGTTCGTCGTCGAACCGGGCAGTCCCCACCGGGCGTTCAACCCCGAAACGGCCAGTAAGGCCGTCGAAGTGCTTGCAATCGGCGCGCCGTCGGTCGACGACGTTCACCGGTACGAACCCTGAGAGAAGAAACGGGAAACGGGAATCAGGAAGTAGGTACTGGGAACCGCAAGCCGAAAAACGGGATCGCTAAACCGTGACTCGATCGGCAGCGTCCGCGATCACGCCGAACGGCTGTAGTCGGGATCGAACAGTTGTGCTGATCCGGGCGCGGGATCGCCCTCCGTCAGATTGTACCGCGAGAAGTCATCAACACCCGCCTCACCCAACAGGTCTTCGTCGTAAACGCTGTTGCCGGTGTATTCTGCGGGGTCGCGCGTCAGAATCTCGAGGACGGTATCGCTGACGATTTCGGGGGTCCGCCAGTCGTCTTCGGTTCCCATCCCGAAGTACCGGGTCGCGCGCGTATCGATAGCGGTGACGGGCCAGAACGCGTTACAGCCGACGTCGTCGTCGCCGAGTTCGCTCGCCAGCGTGAGCGTGATGAACGTCATCCCGAGTTTCGACCACGCGTACGGTCCCGAGCCCGGGGACCGATCGATGCCGACCGGCGGCGCGTTGGTCAGCAGCCAGGCGTCGTCCACCTCGCGTAGATGGTCGGCGAAGACTCTCGAGGTCAGGTAGGTCCCACGAACGTTGACGTCGGTCAAGAGATCGAACCGCTTTGGCGGCAGGTCCTCGACCGCCGCAAGCTGGATCGCGCTCGCGTTGTTGATAACGATATTTACCTCGCCGAATTCGTCAATCGCGTGCTCGGCCGCGGCCTCGACTGCCGCCTCGTCGCGAACGTCGAGTTGAATCGAAAGCGCATCGACGCCGCGCGCTTCCGCTTCGCGGGCGGTCCCTTCGATCGAGCCCTCGAGGTCACGATCCGCGTAGTCCTCGTCCTCTTCGCTCGTCTTGCCGGTCGAGACGATGTTACAGCCCTGTTCGGCCAGCGCGAGTGCGATCGACTTGCCGATTCCGCGCGTAGTTCCCGTAATGAACGCCGTCTGACCGTCGAGATCGGGTTTTTCGAGTGCCATGCGTTCCCATTCGGGCCGGCACGGATAAGAATCGGTGAAGGAGCAGCGCGGGAGTGGTACTTTGGTCACCCCCAGTCAGACCGCCACTATTCGAGGGACCGCTCTCCGCCAGCCGACTTAAACGGTCCGCTGTCCCGAGTTACCCGCAGACTCCCCGGATCGAAGACGGCCGGAACTGACTTCCAGTGCTACTATAGCGCAACCGCAGGACAGGACGCGGTTGCGCCGAAAATGACGTACAGTAAACCGTCTCAGTCCCGTCCGCTTCCCGTAACGACCACCGGTCGATCGGTGTCGAGGATCACCGACTGCGTGACGCTTCCGAACACCGCCTTGCCGACCGCCGATCGCTTTCGGCCGCCGAGTACGATCGAATCCACGTCGTGTTCCCGTGCTGCTTCCAGAATGTCACCCCCCTCGACGTCGCCGCTTCCCTCGAGAATGGTGACGTCGACGTCGTTGGCCTCCAGGTGTTCTCTCGCCCGACGCACGGAACCGATCCGCGAGGCCGACTTGAACCGGTCGAGTTCCTCGGGCAGGTCTGCACCCTCGTCGGTGAAGATAAACAGCACGGAGGCTTCGACGGAGTCGGGTGCGTCCGGCAGTGAGGTGACGTACTTGGCCTGTGCAACCGATCGGCTCTCGTTCGTGTCGACGGGGAGTAGAACGCGGTGCATAAGACGGATTTCTCATACCAGACTCATAAAACCGACTCTGACCCTCATTTCGAGGGAAACAGAGCGGGCTGGATCGGGTTCCGAACTCGAGTCAATCGGCGAAGACCGTTCAGTCTTCGTCGGTATCTTCTTTGTCTTCGTCGCGTTCGTCTCGGTCGTCGGCAGACCGCCGGAGCGAGGACCGGCATACCCGTCTCGTTCCCACCGATCCGTAAACGGGGCGGTGTCGGTGAATTACTCCATACCAAATACGTTTGACAGGGGGGATATAAAGTCGGTCGTAAGACAGGTCAACGGCTACCCGGGAGTCGGCCACATCCTCGAGTAACGATGCAACTCGAGCAGCCGACTCAGGCGCAGGGACGGGTCGAGGAACCCGGCTGGAGCGGGACGATTCCCAGTGCCATCGACGCACGGGTACTCGGACTCGTCGTCGTAACGGCAGGACTGGCGGCGTCGGTGAACGTCCCGTACGGTGGGCTCCCCGTGGCGCTCGCCGCGTTCGTTCTGCTGGTCGGTGGCGGCGTCGTCGTTCACCTGCTGGGCGAACGAAAACTGCGCCGGATCACCGACGGACTCGTCGAACGGTGGGTCGCGAAGGGCGGACAGATCGACGACGTCACCCGATCGTCCGATGGAATGCGGACGGAATGGACGATCCACACCGCCGACGGAGAGATCACCGTCGGCGGCATCGCGCTGGTCCCGATCGCACAGCTCGCAGTCGAGTGGCAAGGCGTCGGCGACACGATGGCGGCAACCGAGGCGGAGGAGAACCTCGATGCGCTCGCCGACACCCTCTACGAGGAATTCTTCGAGATCGGGTCGGCGCCGCAGCGAGCGTGATATCGCTCTCGGAGACGAGAGGCAACTCACCGCCGTTCGTCGCGTATCCGCCGTTCGCGTTTCCGATCGATCCGCTCCTGTTCCCGATTGTTCGTTACCGAGGCCAGTTTTAATAGTCGGAGTGCGTAGTATGAGGTATGTCAACTGAATACATCCCGAGCGAGCTGATGGACCGAGAGTCGCGGTCGAACCGCTACTACCGCAACGCGGTCGAGCGCCACTGGGATCCGGGCCAGATCGAACTCGAGCGAGACGTCGAGAACTTGCTCGAGTACATCGAGGGTGCCCAAGACTACGACGCACAGGCCTGGGATCGGACGCTGAACGGAATCGCGAAGTTCGGAGCGGGCGAGGATGCCGTCACCGAAGATCTCGCGCCCCTGGCGACGGTGCTCGAGGATATCGACGATCAGCTGTTCCTGACGACCCAGCTGTACGAGGAGGCCAAACACGCCGACTTCTTCGATCGGTACTGGCGGGAAGTGATCTGGACGGTCGAGGACGAACTCGGCTGGGATCGGTCGAACCCCCGCGCCGACAAGTGGTTCAACGACCCCTACGTCGAGCTGTTCGATCGCAACAAAAAGGCCCAGTATCGACTGCTGGACGAAGATACCCCGGAAACCCGGGCGAAGGCGTACTGTCACTACCACCTCACCGTCGAAGGGATCCTCGCCCAGACGGGCTACTACGGGATGCAAACGTCCTACGGCGGGGAGTTCGAGGAGCTGCCGTACCTCCCAGGACTCGTCGAGGGGTTCACGAAGATCCGCAGCGACGAGGGCCGACACGTCGGGTTCGGGATGAACCAGCTCAAGAAACTCATTCAGGAGGGTGTCGATCCGAAGCTCATCGAGGACACGGTCAACGAGCTCCTGCCGCTCGTGCAAGGAATTACCGAAGACGATCGGTTTCAGCCCGACGCCGATGCGGAGCGCGTCGGTCTCGAGGACGGCGAACTGGCGGCCTACGCGGTTGACAAGCATACCGACCGCATGCGCCAGATCACGGACACCGCGGCTGACCTTCCGGACGTCGACGAGCTGGTCCAGTTAGAAAGCGACGACTGATACGGATCGGTGTAGCAATTTCCTGGCCGCTCGGGGCTGGGTGCTCCGAAACTGACTTCCAGCGGTCCGTCCGAGCGCGGGGATGGAATCGACGTCTACGAACCACCACACCATCCTGACCGCACCGTCTTGTTCCCTCACCGTAAAGTACCGCTCCCTCGATGACTCCAGCATGCGACTCGATGGCATCCGCGTGCTCGATCTCTCGCGTTTGCTCCCCGGTCCGTACGCGACGCAGTTGTTAGCCGACTCGGGAGCCGAAGTGGTGAAAGTCGAGGACACCGGAGCGGGGGATTACGCTCGAGCGATGGCACCGCAGACGTCTCGGGACACCGGTGCGATCTTCGAGATGGTCAACCGCGGAAAACGGAGCGTCGCGATCGACCTGAAAAGCGAGGACGGCCGGGCCGCCTTCTACCGACTCGTCGAGGACGCCGACGTCGTCCTCGAGGGGTTCCGGCCGGGCGTCGTCGACCGACTGGAAATCGACTACGAAACGCTCACCGAATACAACGAGGAACTCGTCTACTGTTCGCTCACCGGGTACGGACAGGACGGACCCTGGGCCGACCGCGCCGGACACGACCTCAACTACGTCGCGCTGGCCGGACTGCTCGACATGACCCGCGAGTCGGCCGCGGCAAAGCCACAGCCTCCCGGCTACCAGATCGGCGACATGGCCGGCGGCCTGTTCGCCGCGTTCGCCATCGTCGGTGCAGTGCTCTCGCGGGAACTCGGCAACACCGGCGGCGAGTACATCGACGTGGCGATGGCCGACGTCGTCGCGTCGTTCTCCCAGTCGATCGCCTACCAGTCGTTGACCGGCGACCCCGCCGAGCCCCGGCCGGGCGAGACAGCGCTCACGGGCGGCGTTCCGTGGTACGACAGCTACGAGACGGCCGACGGAGAGTGGGTCACGCTCGCCGCCCTCGAGCCGAAGTTCTGGCGGGCCTTCTGCGAGGCCGTCGGTCGGGACGATCTGGTCGACGAACACGGGTCCCAGGATCCGGACGTCCTCGCCGCGCTCGAGACGGAACTCGAGACCCTGTTTCGCGACCGAACGCGAGACGAGTGGGACGCGGTTCTCGAGGACGTCGACGCGGCCTTCGCCGGCGTGTACACGCCCGCCGAAATGGTCGAACACCGCCAATTTCGCGCTCGAGAGCTCATCGAGCGCTCCGACGATAGGCCGCCGCGGATCGGATTCCCCGCCCGCAGTAGCGACCCCCCGTCGGAACACCACGAGGACGTTCCGGACCAGGGCGAACACACGCGTCGATACCTCGCCGACGCCGGGTACGACGAGGCGGCCATCGAGGCGCTCCTCGAAACCGGCGCCGTTCGCTGATCTCGAGTGCGGTAGAATCGCCTCGAGTTCGGGACGAGGCGGAACGGATCCGTCGGTTCGGCCCCCGTGACTCGCGCTCACTCCTGAGTGACCACTCGTCCAGGAAAACATTTATTATGCCAGACATTGCCTCTCATGCCGAGAGGATATCGAATGAAAGACTACGATAACTACTACGAATGCCTCGATTGTTCACGAGAGGTACATCCCGTTTCCTATCGCGCGAACTGCCCGGACTGTGGCGGGTCGCTTCGGTCCACGACGACGCGATACAGCGGCGGCGAAGCGACGGGGAGCTGACGGCGACTGATTCCGACAGCCTCGCGTACGGGCCGCGGGTGCCAGCGTCGTCACCGTTCGAGCTGGTATCTGTCCCACCCCGCGGTTCGGCCCCGAACCGCCGCTAGTGGTCTCCCAAACCTGAACTGCCGAGCGAAATCGTCATCCATCGCGTGACTTCGCTCAGCAGTCGACGCTTGGGGCGGGACTGGTCGGTCGAACGGCACTCCGCTCGATTTCGGGATCGGCGTTTCGAACAGTTCCGGCCGCGGAACGGGACCCGGACACCCGCGTGAAGCGAACACCTCGACGGTGACCGATTGGTCCTCGAGCGCGAACTCGAGTCCGTCACCGAGAGCGGACGGGACGGCGACGAGACTTTCCCCGTCGCGCGCCTCCGTCTCGCCATGCACGTTCTGGGTGACGCCCACGCGTCCGACCCGGCTCGTCGCGAAGCGCTCCTCGAATGCTACCGAGCCTGCGATCCCGATCGGGTCCTCCAACTCGGCGATCTCGAACTGTACGATCTGCCGGCACCGACGTGGTTTATCGCGGGAAACAACGAAGACTTCGACGTCATCGAGGCATTGCACGGGGGCGAAACGCCGCCGGAGACGAACACCGTCACACTACTTGCAAGCACCACTGCGACCGTCGACGGCTGCCGCGTAGCGGGGCTCTCGGGGAACTACGCGCCGACGAAGTACGACCGTCCGCGAGCGGCTCTCGAGGGCGAGCGCCGTCGCCATTTCACGCACGAAGATATCGAACGGGCGACCGAACTATCCGACGTCGACGTGTGGCTCGCTCACGAAGCGCCGACCGGCCTGCTATCCTACGGCTACGATCCCGGCTGCGAACACGTAAACGCCCTTCTCGAGGCGCTCTCGCCGTCGCTTTGTCTGGTCGGCCACCACCACAAGCATCGCGAGGCCGAGATCGCAGGGGTCGACGTCGTGAGTCTCGCCCCGGCCTGGGAACGGTACTATACGCTCGATCCGGAATCGTTGACACTCGAATCGCACGATCACGATTTCGGCCCGGAATCCGTCTCCGTCGGATAACCGTTCGGTAAAACATGTTACTCAGAGTGAAGAATCGGAGGGTATAATATCCAGCCCCGGTAATGACAGAATAGATGTGGTTCGAGTCGGCACAGGTCGAACTCGTGAGGGACACCTTCCCGGAGTGGATGGCGTTTCTCTTCGCCTTCCTCTCGTATCTGGGGAGCGTCTGGTTCGTCGCTCCGGCGGTCGTCCTGGCATATTGGTTCCGTGACCGCCACCGGTTTGCTTCGTGGATCGGCATCGTCATGGGCGGCTACGCCGTGATGCTCGGCCTCAAGGGAATATTCGAGACGCCGCGGCCGGGCGTCGGTCCCGCGATCGTCCCCGACGCCCTGCCCACGGTCGTCGCCCTGTTGTACGCGCCGGCCGTCGAAGTGTCCACGACGAGTTTTCCGAGCGGGCACGCCGTCGCCGCCACCGTTATCTGGACGATGGTCGCCCTCGAGTCGGATGTCGCCACCGGACGGCTGCGGCTTCTCGGTGCCGCGGCGATGGTCGTCCTCGTCGGATTCGCTCGAGTCGGGGCCGGCGTTCACTTCCCGATCGACGTGCTGGTTGGGATCGTTGCCGGCGTCTGTTACCTGTGTGTCGTTCTGTCGATCCGTCGTCGAACCCGAGAGCAAGGCGAGCACGTCGCCGTGAATACGACGTTTACGGTCGCTGCAGCGCTCGCGCTCGTGGCCTTCTGGACGAGCGGGCGGCCGGATACGATGGCGCTGTTCGGCGGCTGCGTCGGAGCCCTGCTCGCGTGGCAGTACGCGACGCCCCCTCGAGAACCGTGGCCGATGACGCTCGGGGTCGTCATCCACGCGGTGCTGGGGATCGGCGTGCTCGCGCTCGTCGCGCTCGTGTTACTCGTTACGACTCACGTCGTCGTCTGGTTGGCAGTCGGGCTCACAGGCGGCGTACTCGTTCTTGGACTCCCGCGTCTCGTCGGACGAACGACCGCGTCGCCATCGCGAGCAGAAGTGGTCGGCTAGGCGGTTTAGCCACTTGGGCACCCATCGCCGCGACCGCGATTGACGGCGGCTCTCGAGTTCGGTGCGGGGGTCGACGAGCGCGGGGAGCGGTAAACGGAAAACAAAAAAGCCGAAAACGGAGCGAGCGACGGTGAAACCGGCGACGATACCGATCGCCGCGACGGGTTAGAACGTCTCGAGGTAGCGGTCGAGTTCCCAGTCGGAGACGTCGACGAGGTATTCTTCGAACTCCTGGCGCTTGGCTTCGACGAACTTCGGTGCGATGTGGTCGCCGAGCGCGTTGTAGACGGCCTCATCCTCCTCGAGGGCGTCGACGGCAGCGCCGAGGTTCGACGGCAGCGTGTCGATACCGTACTCCTCGCGTTTCTGCTCGTCGAACTCGTAGATGTTCTCTCGAACCGGGTCGGGACACTCGAGGTCCTGCTCGATGCCGTCGAGACCGGCGTGAATCATGACGGCGATGGCGAGATAGGGGTTACAGGACGGGTCCGGCGAGCGAAGTTCGACACGCGACGCCGCCGGGACGCGAGCGGCGGGTTTGCGGATCAGTGCGGAGCGGTTCCGATCGGACCAGGCGACGTAAACGGGTGCCTCGTAGCCGGGGACGAGGCGCTTGTAGCTGTTGACCGTCGGGTTCGCGATCGCGGTGATCGCCGGCGCGTGCTCGAGGATCCCGGCGATAAAGGAGTGAGCGGTGTCGCTCAGGTTGAACTCGTCGTCGTCGTCGTGGAACGCGTTTTCGCCGTCCTCGAACAGTGAGAGGTGCGTGTGCATCCCCGAGCCGTTGATCCGCGGAATCGGCTTGGGCATGAACGTCGCGTGCTGGTCGTGCTGTGCAGCGATGGCCCGTACGACGGTGCGGAAGGTACCGACGTTGTCGGCCGTCGTCAGCGCGTCGTCGTACTCGAAGTTGATCTCGTGTTGGCCCTGTGCGACTTCGTGATGGCTGGCTTCGATTTCGAAGCCCATGCTCTCGAGGCCGTAGATGATGTCGCGGCGAACGTCGCTTGCGAGGTCTTTCGGTGCGAGGTCGAAGTAGCCGCCCTGATCGCCCGTGTTGGTCGTCGCGCGACCGTCTTCGTCCTCTTCGAAGAGGAAGAACTCCGGTTCGGGTGCGGCGTTAACCTCGTACCCCATCTCGTCGGCGCGGTCGAGTGCGTTCTTGAGGACGCGACGCGGATCGCCCTCGAACGGTTCGCCGGTCGACGTGTTGTAAACGTCGCAGATCATCCGGGCTGCGGCACTTTCTTCTTTCTGGCGCCACGGGAGGATGGCGAAGGTATCCGGATCGGGAACCAGACGCATGTCCGATTCCTGAATGCGCACGAAGCCTTCGATCGAAGACCCGTCGAAATAGATACCGTCGGAAAATGCCTTCTCGGCCTGTCGAGCCGGGACGGAAACGTTCTTTACGGTTCCAAGAATATCAGTAAATTGAAGCCTAAGAAAGTCGACGTCTTTCTCTTCGATTTCGTCTAATACCGCCTGTTCGGATTCAGTGATGTTTCCGCTTGTCATCTTTCTCGTCGTCCTACCCAAGTAACTCCGCTACTAAAACCCTACTGCTCCAAGCAAATCTTCTCTCCATCCTCTGAAACTGTATATTCGTAAAGTTCTAAAGGCTACGGTGAGAGGTTGGATGTGATGACGTACGAAAATCTCGATGCAAAATTAGTGAATTCACTTCTGGGCGACGGCCGAGCGAGCCTCCGCAGCCTCGCCGAGGAGTTGGACGTCTCCGTGACGACCGTCTCGAATCACCTCTCAGACCTGGAGGAAGAGGGCGTGATCGAAGGCTACACACCGCGGGTCAACTACGATGCGGTCGGCTACGACGTGACGGCCGTCATCCAACTGCAGGTCGAAGGAAACGCACTGCCCGACGTCACCGACACGCTGCGAGAGCACCGCCAGATGATCAGTGTCTACGAGGTTACCGGCGACTACGACGTGATCGCCATCGGCAAGTTCAAAGACACCGATGGGATGAACGACCAGATCAAACAACTGCTCACCGATCCGGACATCAAGGCCTCGAACACGAGCGTCGTCCTCAACGCGGTCAGCGAAAACGAGCAGTTCGAACTCGACGTCGACGATACCTAACGCAGTTCGACGACCGAACGCGCTGTACTTCCGTTCGTTACGCCTGTGAGCCGCTGTTCTCGATGAGCGCCTCAGCTGCCAGTTCTCGATCGCCGGCCTGGGCTGCCCACAGCGTCGCGTACCGCCCATCCGCCGCGAGTAACTCCTCGTGTGTCCCCCGTTCGACGACGTCGCCGTCCTCGAGAACGAGGATGCTGTCGGCGTCTTTGACCGTCGAGAGACGGTGTGCGATAGCCAGCGTCGTGCGGTCCTCGGTCAGCCGGTCGATCGATCGCTGGATCAGCAGTTCGGTCTTCGTGTCGACGGCGCTCGTCGCTTCGTCCAGGATGAGGACTTCGGGATCGGCGAGGACGGCTCGAGCGAGCGCGACCCGCTGGCGCTGGCCGCCCGAGAGCTTGACGCCGCGTTCGCCGACGCGAGTCTCGTACCCCTCCGGAAGTTCGGTGATGAACTCGTGGGCCTGGGCCGCTTTCGCCGCCTCGCGGACCGCCTCGTCGTCGGCGTCGAAGTGACCGTACCGGATGTTATCGGCGATCGTCCCGTCGAAGAGGAACGTGTCCTGGCTCACGTAGCCGACGGCCGAGCGAAGGTCGGCGAGCGAGACGTCGCGAATATCGTGGCCGTCGATCCGTACTGCCCCTTCCTGAACGTCGTAGAGCCGAAGCAGGAGTTTGAGCACCGTCGATTTCCCCGCACCCGTCGGTCCGACGAACGCCACCGTCTCTCCCGGCGCGGCCTCGAAGGAGATATCCTCGAGGACGGGCTCTTCGAACGCCGTCTCGGTCCCGTCCGCGTTGTGGCGAGCGACCGTGTTGTCGTAGCTAAACGAGACGTCTTCGTAGGTAACCCGCCCGTCGACCGGCGTGATGTCGACGGGATCGTCCGGGTCGTCGATGGCGACCGGAATCTCCATCAGCCCGAAGACGCGCTCGCTCGAGGCTTTGGCGTTCTCGTACTGGTCGACGATGTTCGAGACCTCGGCCAGCGGATCGACGATCCGCTGGGTGAGCATCAGGAAGACGACGAAGTCGCCGACCGAGAGCGTCCCCGTAAGCGGCCCCGGCGCGGTGCCGGTCGTCAACCAGAGCCCGCCGACGAGGAAGGTGGCGGCGAAGGCCAGACCGGCGAGCAGCTCCATCCCCGGCCGGTAGAGGTAGCTCAGTTTCAACACGTCCATCGTTCGGTCGAACAGGTTTCGCGACGAGCCGCGAACGCGGTCGACCTCGTAGGCCTCGCTCGAGGTTGTCTTGGTCAGCCCCATCCCCGAAATCGCGTTCTCGAGGCGGGTGTTCAGCCGACCGACGGCCGAACGCTGCCGAACGTACCGTGGTTCGACGACGCGCATAAACCAGATCGTAAAGCCGACCATCGCCGGCACGGCGAACAGGGTCACGATCGCGAGCTGCCAGTTGAGGTAGAACAACACGGCCGTGATGCCACCGACCATCACGAGCAGGCGCGCCGAGTTCATCAACGCGTTATCGAGGAACATCTCGAGGTTCTGCGTATCGTTGTTGAGAACGGCCATGACCTCGCCGGTCTGTTTCTCGTCGAAGAAGGCCGTGTCCAGCCGTTGCATCTTCTGGAAACAGTCGACCCGCACGGCGTGCATCACGCTGTGGGCGAACAGGTTGGCGGTGACGCCGTAGATCCAGGTGAAGAGTGCGACCACGAGAAAGGAAACCGCGATCGCCGTGATCGTAAACTGGAACTGTGCCATATCTCCGGTCGGCAGCCACGCGTCGGGGACGAGCGGCAGTTCGAACGCACCCGCCTCGAGGAAGATCGCGTCGATGGCAACGCCCAGCAACAGCGGCGGCACGAGACTCGCCATCCGGGCGACGAAGTTCGCAACCATACCCGCGGAGAACCAGCCCAGTCGGCCGGGCGCGTACTCGCGGAACAGTCTCGAGAGCGGACGGTCGACGTCTTCACGGTAGGCATCGAACGGCGTCTCGTCGTCGGTGGTACTCACTGGCGACTGGGTTTCGGTTCGAAATATAAACCGCTCTCGATTTCGGGCAGTCGGGTGGCCGGGTGGCCGGGTGACCGAGGGACCGGGCGGCCGGATGGCCGGACGGATCGTCGCCCGTGGTCGTAGGTGCGTCTCCTCGAATCGGTCAGGCTTCGACTACCGAACGTACAGAATCAGGAGACCGACCGCGAGCAGCATGAGCCCCCACCAGAGCGAATCGCCGGGCAGGACTTTCAGAACGAGCGTGACGACGCCGGAGGAAAACAGCGACCAGCCGATAGTCGTTTGATATGACATGGGGGTGCTACGGGTCCCAGCACAATAGGTCATTGGCTTGCCACAAAACGAACGAACGCTGATACTCCGGTACGTTCGAATCGGACACCGCGGACAGCACACCGTCGGCCTCGAGCGGTTCTTGGTCGTCGGTCGTCCGCTCCGCTGCACGTCAAAACGGACGGTATTCGAAAGAAAATGAAAACCGAATCGACAGCGGTTACGGTTACGGTTGTGGTGGTCGTCGCGGCGATCGTTATTCGAGGTATTCGCTACGTTTCGACCTCGCTTACATCATGCCGCCCATGCCGCCGCCCATGCCGCCCATGCCGCCGGCACCGCCGGGCGCGCCTTCCTCGTCGCCGCCCTTGTCGGTCGACAGGTCACCGGCGGAGATGATGTCGTCGATTTTGAGGACGAGGTTCGCCGCTTCGGACGCGGAGGTGACGGCCTGCTCTTTGGCGTGGGCCGGTTCGACGACACCGGCCTCGAAGGTGTCCTCGACGTCGCCCGAGAAGACGTTCAGGCCGGCCGTAATGTCGCCGTCGTCGTGTGCCGCACGCAGGTCGACCAGCGTGTCGATGGAGTCGAGACCGGCGTTCCCGGCGAGCACGCGTGGGACGAGCTCGAGCGAGTCGGCAAAGGCCTCGACGGCGAGCTGTTCGCGGCCGGAGACGGAGTCAGCGTAGTCGCGCAGGCGCGAAGCAAGCTCGACTTCGATTGCGCCGCCGCCGGCGAGGACGCGGCCGTCGGAGACGGTCTGAGCGACGACGTCGAGGGCGTCGTTGACGCCGCGCTCGAGTTCGTCGACGACGTGGTCGGTGGAGCCACGAAGCAGGAGGGTGACGCCGTGGGCGTCCTCTCCTTCGACGTAGAACAGTTCGTCCTCATCGTCGCGGGTGACGTCACCGAAGCCGAGGTCCTCCTTGGTCGCGCTCTCGAGGTCGGAGACGACGGACGCGCCGACGACTTCCGAGAGGAACTCGAGGTCGGACTTCTTGGCGCGGCGGACGGCGAGAACGCCTTCCTTCGCGAGGTAGTGCTGAGCGAGGTCGTCGATGCCCTTCTGGCAGAAGACGACGTCGGCGCCGGTCTCAACGATCGTATCGACCTTCTCGCGGAGCTGTTTCTCCTCGCGGTCGAGGAAGTTCTGGAGTTGATCGGGGTCCGTGACGGAGACCTCGGTGTCGATGTCGGTCTCTTCGACCTCGATCGGCTCGTTCAGCAGCAGGATGTCGGCGTCTTCCGCCGAGCGTGGCATGTTGTCGTGGACGGGGTCCTTGTCGATGATGCCACCCTCGAGCAGATCGGACTCGCCGACGGCGCGGCCGGTCTGGGTCTCGATGTTGAGGAACTCGAGGTCGACGACGTTGTTACCCTCGTCGTCGACGACGGTGACCTGACGGACGGCGTCGACGATAAGCTGGGCGAGGTGTTCCTTGTTGACCTCGGTACCCTTGCCGGTCATCGAGGTTTCGGCGGTCTTTCGGAGGAGTTCCTCGTCGTCGGTGTCGATGTCGGTCGCAATGTCGTCGATCTCGTCGCGGGCCTGCTCGCTCGCCATGTGGAAGCCCTTGATGATCGCCGTTGGGTGGATGTCCTGCTCGAGGAGGTCCTCGGCGTTCTTGAGGAGTTCGCCGGCGATTGCGACGGCCGTCGTGGTGCCGTCGCCAGCTTCGTCTTCCTGAGTCTCGGCGACCTCGATGATCATCTCGGCCGTCGGGTTGTCGATATCCATCTCCTGAAGGATGGTGACGCCGTCGTTGGTGATCGTTACCGATCCCATCGAGTCGACGAGCATCTTGTCCATTCCTTTCGGACCGAGTGTCGACCGAACGGCTTCGGCGACTGCACGGGCCGCGCTGATGTTGTAATCCTGCGCGTCCTTGTCCTTGACGCGCTGGGAATCCTCGCTCATCACGATCATCGGCTGTCCCTGCTGCATTCGCTGGCTCATAGTCAGCTGATTCATTGATTGTGCTTCTACATAAATGCTTCGTTATTTGGTATCCGTGATGGTCACTGATCGCCGAACGAGGACCCGCAAAACCACCGTACTACGGGCCGATGATCGATTAGATGGGGCACATGTTAACAAACTACTTAGAAGGCGGTAGGACGGACATCTCCGCTATATTTAAGTACGAATGGAATTGCGGTCACGGCTCGACCGATTCGATCAGCGACGGTTCGTCCGTCGCCGGGTCGTTGACCGCTCGAGAGACCGGATACGCGCGCAACTCGTCGGCCGGATACGGCTCGAGAAGGTCCCTGGGATCGGCTGCCGTCAGCCACTCCCGTTCGGCGGCGGGGTCGAGAATAACTGCCATTCGATGGTGAAGCTCGGAGACGAGGTCGTTCGGCTCAGTCGTGATGATCGTAAACGTCTCGAGGGGACCGTCGTCCGCCGCCGGACTCTCGACGCCGCCACCGAACGCGTCGAGTCCGGCCTGGGTCGTCTCGGCGCTCGGCTCCCACCGCTCCCATAACCCTGCCATCGCGAACGGTCGATCGTCCTCAAAGGCGACCCTGTAGGGCCGCTTCCCGTCCTCAGTCTCGACCCACTCGTAGAAGCCGTCCGCCAGCACCAGACACCGACCAGCCGACGACGTGTCGGGCGCTCGGTCGTTCCCTTCGCGAGACTGCCGACGGTTGTACGCCGCCCGAAAGCTCGGCTTCTCGTCGACCGTCTCCGCACGCGCGTTGATAAGTCCGCCGCTGTCGTCCTCCGCCCACGACGGAATCAACCCCCACTCGAGCCGCCGGATCGTCTCGGGTTCGTCGTCCGTGATCACCGGGAGCCGCTGGCCCGGTGCCATGTTGTACCGCGGCGCGAACGCTTTCTCCGAGGGGTCCCCTCGAGTGTCCGTCTCCCTGTCGTTCGCGTCCGAAAATCGGGCCCCGAACCGCTCCTCGAGGTCCTCCCGCTCGATCGTCAACGTATACCGACCACACATAGCTAGTCGGACGGGCCCGCCGACTAAATCAGTATCCGGTTACGTTCGGTGTTTCACTCATCACCGTTCCAACACTGAAGAGGACGGTATGCTGTCCATACTCCCGCCGTTTCAGGTGGTAGGCGCCCTGTTACGATAGTCGATCCCGCCGGAGTAGTCGACGGGGTCACAACGATGGATCAATACGAAATGGTGGTGTGTCAAAGCGGCCAACTCGAGCTCAGAGACCCGGATGACCCCGACTGCTGGATTACGACCGACTCGCCGGCCGAGATCGAGCGGTAGCCGCTTCGCCTCCGCGGCGCTGCTCACCGCGTCGTCATTTTTCGAGTCGAGACTCGTCCCAGAGCACCAGGACAGGGATATAAACTACCCAGCTGTAAACGGACACAAAACCCGTATACATCTCGAAAATTCGGACCACACTGACAGTCTCCGATCGTACCTATCCTCGGTTGACTGAAAATCCAATACAGGCCGCTACCCATGTTAGAAAGCAGAAAACGCCAGGACAGGGATTTGAACCCTGAATCCCAAAGGGAACACGCTTTCCAGGCGTGCGCCTTACCGTTCGGCCATCCTGGCTCGAGTGGTTCTAGCCACGTCCGTCGTTTAACTCTTACTTTTGTCGTCGCCGCCGTGTGACTCGGTTTCACGCATCGCTCGACGGGCCGCCCACTCGGCGATTCGGTGCTCGAAAACGTACGCACCGGCAGCTGTAGCGGCGCCGACGACGACGGCCAGGAGCGCACCCTGGGTGAACGGGAGGAGCGGGTCGACGAGCAGCGCGTAGCCCTGAACGAGCACCAGAACGGTCATGACGCCGACGGCACCCCACAGCAGGGCCGACGTGAGACGCGGGTTTCGTCTCGCGAACGCCAACACGCGTCGACTCACCTCACTCGAGGGACGCGATGGCTTCGATTTCGACGCCGACACCCTTGGGGAGGGCGGCCACTTCGACGGCGCTTCGGGCGGGTGGCTCGTCGTCGAAGTAGTTGGCGTAGGTCTCGTTCATCTCGTCGAAATCGTCGATATCGTCGAGCATGACGGTGACCTTGAGCACGTCCTCCGACGATGCGCCGGCTTCGTCGAGAACGGCGTCGAGGTTGTAGAGGGCTTGTTCGGTCTGGACGGCGATGGACTCGTCGTCGAGGAGGTCGCCGTCGGCCGTCAGCGGAATCTGGCCGGCGGTGAACAACAGCGAGTCGTTGCTGGTCGCTTGACTGTAGGCACCGACCGCGGCGGGAGCGTCGTCGGTGTGAATAATTCGTTTCATGCTCGACACCTCGAGCCGATAGGGCTTAAAAGGAGGCGAAACGACGGCGACGGCCTACGCCAAAATGTCGACCTCGTAACCGGCCTCCCGAAGCGCGGCGAGGAACTGGTCGACGTGGTCGGGGCCGCGCATCTCGAGTTCGATTTCGACTTCGGTGTCGCTCATCTCGACCTCGCGAGAGGTTCGGTCGTGGTGGATCGCGTAGATGTTCGCCTGGTGGGCGGTAAAGATGTCGAGCAGTTCCTCGAGGGCGCCGGGCTGGTCTTTGAGCACGGTCCGAATCTTCAGGTAACGGCCGGTCTCGACGAGTCCGCGGACGATGACGTTCGTGAGCGTGTTGAGGTCGATGTTGCCACCGCAGAGGGCCGCGACGATCGTCTCGTCGTCGTCGTAGTCGAACTGTTCGAAAAGCACCGCCGCGAGCGGCACGGCACCCGCGCCTTCAACGAGGGTCTTCGACCGCTCGAGGAGGTAGACAAGCGCGACGGCGATCTCGGGATCCGAGACGGTGACCACCTCGTCGACGTACTGCTGGATGTAGGGGAACGTCTGCTCACCGACACTGCGTGTTGCGATTCCGTCCGCGATGGTGTCGACCCCTTCGAGCGAGACCCGCTCGCCTTTCTCGAGGGAGGCTGCAGCGCTCGAGGCCCCGTCGGCCTGGACGCCGATGACGCGCGTGTCCGGCTTCTGCTCTTTGATCGCAGTTGCGATCCCGCTGATGAGGCCGCCGCCGCCGATGGGAACCACGACGGTGTCGACGTCGGGACAGTCCTCGAGAATCTCGAGGCCGATCGTTCCCTGGCCGGCCATGACCTCTTCGTCGTCGAAGGCGTGGACGTACGTTCGATTCTCCTCGCGTTCGATCTCGTGGGCGCGTTCTGCGGCCTCGCTGTAGTCGCGTCCGGAGAGGACGACCTCGGCGCCGTAGTTCTTGGTCGCTTTGACCTTCGATATCGGCGCGTGCTCGGGCATGACGATCTTCGAATCGACGTCCGAACGCGTGGCCGCGAGCGCAACGCCCTGCGCGTGGTTGCCCGCGCTGGCGGTGACGACGCCGGCGTCTTTTTGCGCCTCGGAAAGCGTCGCGATCCGGTTGGTTGCCCCGCGAATCTTGAACGCGCCCGTTCGCTGGAAGTTTTCCAGCTTCAACCGGACGTCGGCACCGGTCATCGACGAATAGGTATGCGAGTACTCGAGCGGCGTGTGTCGGGACGTTTCTCGCACCCGTTCGCGAGCCTCGAGAATAGCGGATAGTTCGAGCATACGCCAGTCTACTCGGGACGTATTGTAAGACTGTCGGGGTGTGGTGAACCAGTCGTCCGGCCCGAGCGCCCGACAGAACTGTGCTACCACCGCGGTAACACGACAGGGTATACAGGGAATGCACGGCGTGTGACGTGCGAGTGAAGAAGAGGCCGCAGACCATATAAAGTTCATGCCTCCGGAGTGGAAGTGAAATCGCCGTACTGGAGCGGGTTGAAGCCGCTGTCAGACAGTCGGCAGACGGCCGTCATTCGTGACGGTTTATCACGATATTGCCGCTCTCGACGTACTGCTGAACGGCCCCGCGAAGCGACCGGCCGTCGGTCCACGGGACGTCGGCATCGACGCCGAGTCGTGCCGGATCGCCGACGTAGATCCGGACCGGTTCTCTGCTTCCATCTCGATCTCTGTTTCCACTTTTGTCTCCGTCTCCGTCTCCGTCTCCGTCTCCGTCTCTGTCTCTGTCTCCGCAGCCGTCCGATCGCGGTACTGCAACCCGGACGTAGAGCCCGCGGTCGACGCCTTCGTACCGGTCAAGTCGCTCGAGTGCCTGCTCGTCGACGTCGAGCAGTCGTCCCTCGACGCGTCCGCCTGGGAGAAGCGTCGGATACTCGCCGTCAGCGCGGTGGAATCCCTCGAGCGTCGCCGAACCGACGAATTCGTACTCTCCCGAGCCGTTGCCGAGGAGCGTCGCGACCTGCTCCGGGTCGGTCAACGTACCGTAGACGAAAACTTGCACGGGAGTGCGTTCGGTCTCCAGACGCTTGCTCGTATCGTTTGCAGACAACTGACTCGAGCGGTCACGCTGCTATCGAGCGAACGGGATCGTCAAAACGGTCCACTTCGACGGAACGGGACTGTGCGTATCGCTATCGCTACCGGTCTTCGAGCGGAACGAACTCCTGATCCTCTGGACCCGTATACCGCGACAGCGGACGGATGAGGCGGTTGTCCTCCTGATACTCGAGGACGTGGCCGACCCAGCCGCCGGCGCGACTCATCGCGAAGATCGGGGTGTACATGTCGATCGGGATACCGAGCTGGTAGTAGACGGAGCCGGAGTAGAAGTCGACGTTCGGCGCGATCCCCTTCTCGGCGAGCCCCTGGTCTTCGGAGAGGTACTGCTCGATCGTCGTGGTGTAGTTGTACCACTTGTCCTCGCCGTTCTCGGCGAGTTCCTTGCTGCGTTCCTGCAGGATCTTCGCTCGCGGATCCTTGACGTTGTAGACGCGGTGGCCGAAGCCGGGGATCCGTCGCCCCTCTTCGTTGGCCTGTTCGACCCACTCGCGGTGATCGAGGTCGCTCTCGTCGATCTCGAAGAGGACCTCCATGACGTCCTGATTCGCGCCGCCGTGGAGCGGCCCGGAGAGCGCGCTGACGCCGCCGGTGACGGCGCTGTAGATGTCGGCCATCGTCGAGCCGATCACCATCGACGTAAACGTCGACGCGTTCAGGCCGTGGTCCGCGTGCAGGATGAGGGCCTGATCGAAGGTTTCGGCGTGAATGTCGCTCGGTTCCTCGCCGGTCAGCATGTACAGGAAGTTCGCCGCGAGTCCCAGGTCAGGGTGGGGATCGACCGGCTCCTCTCCGAGCCGGTAGCGTTCGAAGGCCGCGAGCGCGGTGGGAATCTTGGCCGTGATCCGGCGTCCCTTCCGGAGCGTCGCCTCGAGATCCGCGGGTTCGGCGTCGTCTTCGGGCTCGGTCGCCGAAAACATCGAGACCGCAGTCCGGAGTGCGGCCATCGGCTGTTCGTCGGCTGCGGCGAGACGTTCCATCATCGCAAGCACGTCTTCGGAGACTGCGCGTTCCTCCTCGAGCGCGGCGGTGAACTCCTCGAGTTCGTCCGCGGTCGGAAGGTCGCCGTGCCAGAGGAGATAGACGACTTCCTCGTAGCTCGCGCCTCGGGCGAGATCTTCGATCGGATACCCTCGATAGATCAATCGACCCTCGTCACCGTCGATCGAGCTGAGTCCGGACTCTGCAACAAGGACTCCCTCCAGTCCTTTCTTGAGATCGTCAGCCATAGTGGAGGTTTCGCACCCCACTGGAAAAGTATTGTCGTTTGTTCGCTGTCACGGCCAAAGACGTACGATGTCTCCGTTTCGTTGCGGACGGTCGAACAATTGACGGCGGAATGCGGGGCCGGATTTCGACGAGCGGTCAGCTATTACCGGGAGAGTGCATTATTGTTCATTGTTTTTCGAGGAGCGCGTCCAACAGTTTCGTCTGTGCCGCGGCCAAATGTTCGGTAAACGTCGACCGGGCGATGCCGAGTTCCTCGGCGACGGCCGTCGCATTCGCGCCTTTCGGATACTCGAAGTACCCCATCTCGTGGGCCGTCTCGACGATCTCTCGCTGTCGCGTCGTGAGTCTGGAACGATCGACGATTACCGGATCCGTCGATTCCTCCTCGTGGTCCTGCGTGAGTTCCTCGACCAGGACGCCGTCGAACTGGGCCCGGAGCTCGTCGACGATATCGGCGACCGCCTCCAGCTCGAGGGTTCGAAATGTCACGAGTAGCGATCCGTCCTGGCCTCGGACCGATGAGACCGGCGTTCCGGTTCCCTCGATTACCTCACAGGCGCAGTCGGCGGCCGCGTCACGTTCGAACCGATAGATCTCTTCGTGATCGTTCGCCTGGATGGGCAGTAATTCGGTCTCGGCGTTGGTGCCGGACACATCCGGAACTGCCGATCCGGCGGCGACACCGAACTCCTCGACGACCGTCCCGTCCGTCGACGTTCGCGATCGCGTGACGGAGGTAACCGACTGGTCGGTCGTCGATGAGACCTCGGCGATCGGGCACGCTGTGGGATTACGGACGACGACTGTTGCTCGAAACCCAGTCATGCGAATGTATTGCACCCCCGTCGTAATAACCCGACAACAGAATTCCCACCCGGTGAAAACACCCGCCGAGAGTCGACGCTGGAAGGGATTCCGACCGACCGAAAAACGCACCGCCACGCGCTGAACGAAAGCTATCGGCTCGACGCCGTCTCAACACCGCTCGTCGTACTGTAGACGGCGGTTGTCGGAGCAGTTCAGGCGCGCTGACCCAGTTTCTCGCGGCTGATCCGAACGCCGGTGGGCGTGATGATCATCTGATCCTCGCCCTTGCGCACGATATCGCCGTCAACCTCGTTGGCGACCTGTCGGAGTTCGTCGACGATGTGTTCGACGGTGCTGTCCTCGGTTCGGAGGCGCGTGATATCCGCGATGACGATGTCACCGTCGTACACCGCGTCTTTGATGTCGATGGCGTCGGCCTGGCCGCTGACTTCGGCAATGTGTACCTGCATTGCTGCGTCGGCCGAACTCGCCGAGACGTCGTCAAGGTCCAGTTCGACGTAATCCTCGGCAGTCCGGGAACCGCCCCCGCCGAGAATTTTGCTCATGAGTCCCATTGGCGTAACCCACCGTCGCCGCCAGTATAGTTCTTACGTCAGACGGAATGTTTCCGCCGAACGGTGACCTCGGTCGGAGACGGAGTGACACACAAACTAACATTATGTCCAACTAACCATAGTTATACTAGTAATTGGCGTAATTTTATATATCAATTCGTGTGATGTTCGATGTGGTTTGAATTACCATGACAGAAGAGAACATCTCACGACGAACGATTCTGCGAAGCGTCGGTGCCGGTGTCGCTGGAACTGCGCTGGCGGGTCACGCGACGGCGGGCTCCGGAGAAGTCGACGACTACGTCGTCGGAATCGCACCCGACCGTGGCCTCGAGACGGTCCGCGAGGCGGCGGACTCCGTCCGACGCGAACTTGACTTCGGGGAGATCGGACGGGCCGTATCCGGCCAGTTCCCCGATGCCGCGCTCGAGGCGTTCGAAAACAACCCGAACGTTCGGTACGTTGAGAAAAACGCTCGAATGCAGGCACTCGAGCAGACGACCCCGTACGGCATCGAACAGGTCGATGCCGACGTCGCCATCGACGACGGGTCGACCGGCGACGGCGTCAGCATCGCCATCATCGACAGCGGAATCGATCCCCAGCACGAGACGCTCGAGGCGAACCTCGGCGAAGGGTGGGCTGCGACGGACGCGGCCTGCCAGGACGACTGCAGCGGCGGGTTCTTCTGCTCGCCGAACGACATCGACACCTGTTACGCGGAGTGGGACGACGACAACGATCACGGCACCCACGTCGCCGGAACCGCGGGCGCGGCCGACGACGGCGAGGGCGTCCTCGGCGTCGCACCGGACGCAACCCTGCACGCGGTAAAGGTCCTCGACTGCTGTGGTTCGGGAGCGTACGACGACATCGCCGCGGGGATCGAGTGGTCGGCCGACCAGGGCCACGAGGTCCAGAACATGAGTCTCGGTGGCGACGAGAGCAACGTCGTCGCGGACGCCGTCGCCTACGCCGCCGAACGGGGCGTCACGATGATCGCGGCGGCCGGCAACGACGGCGAGTGTACCGACTGCGTCGGCTATCCGGCCGCCTACGACGAAGTGATCGCGGTCAGCGCAACCGACGAGAACGACGACCTCGCGGACTTCTCGTCGACCGGTCCCGAGGTCGAACTCGCCGCACCCGGCGTCGACACCCTCTCGTCGATTCCGCGGGACGACTACGACGAGTTCTCCGGGACGTCGATGGCCAGTCCCCACGTCGCCGGCGGCGCCGCACAGATCATCGCCGCCGGCACCACCGACCGCGAAGAGGTCCGCCAGCAGTTGAAAGACGCCGCGGACGACATCGGCCTCGACGACAACGAGCAGGGCGCCGGTCGGCTGAACGTCGCCGACGCGCTAGGCTTGGACGACAGCGACGACGACGACGATGACGACGATGACGACGAGACCGACTCCGAGTCGGAACCCGCTATCGACGAGTTCGCCGTCTCCACCAGAAGTACCGGTCGGTGGAACCGCGCCGAGGTCGACTGGGCGGTCTCCGACGAAGACGGCGACCTCGCGTCGGTGACGAGCGAACTCGTCGCCGACGACGGAACCGTCCTCGATAGCGTAACCTCGAGCGTCGGCGGCTCGAGCGCGTCGGGCGAACACGAACTCCGATCGGACGCTGAACCCGACGGAGTACGGCTCGTAGTCTCCGACGAGGCTGGCAACGAGACGAGCGACACGCGCGCGTACTGATCTGCCGGCAGCGCTCGTTTTTTTACGGTCGGCTCTGTGCCTCCGATATGACGTTCAGTATCTGCGCCCGCGAGTCATACACGAACGAAGACGGAGACGAGCACGACCGCTTCGGCGTCGCCGTGACGACCCGACTGCCCGGCGTCGGGACCCTCTGTCCGTTCGTCAGCGAGAACTGCGCCGTCGCGACCCAGAGCCTGGTCAACGTCGAACTCGGTCGACGAGGAATCGCGTACGTCGACGACGGACTGGCCGTCGAGGACGCGCTCGAGGCCCTGCTCAACGCCGACGAGGGCGCGCCCCAGCGCCAGCTTCACGGCGTCGACGCCGACGGGAGCTTCGCGTTCTCCGGCGACGAGTGCGGCGACTGGTACGGCCACCGTCGAGACGAACACTACACGGTCGCCGGAAACCTCCTGACCGGCGAATCGGTGATCGATACGACAGCGGAAACCTACGAGTCGAACGCCGTTCACGAGACGACCGACGACACCAGCGGCAGTCCGCGGACGGGCGACGGGCCTGATCCGTTCGCAAAGCGGCTGATCGACGCGCTCGCCGCAGGTGACCTTGAGGGCGGCGACAAGCGCGACGGGCTAACCGTACAGAGCGCGGCCGTCATCGTCGAGACGACCGAGGAGTACGACGTGACGCCGCCGTACAACAACCTTCGGGTGGACGCGACGGAGACGCCGATCTCCGACCTGCGACGAACCTACGAACTCGCGGTCACGGGCTACGAGGACACGCTCGAGCGATACGAGGAGGCCTACGAGGAAGACTCGCTGGACGAAGTTTCGGAGTAGTTCCCGCCGCGCTGCGGGAGGTTCCGCTCCCCGTTCGTGGTTCGAGTTCGAGGTCGAGATCGAGTTCGTATGTGAGTTCGGTTACCCGTTCCCGCCGGTTCGGGTGCCGAAACGACTGATCCTGAACCCGTCAAAGTATTTGTATGAAGAACCGGTATTCGGAACGGATGGTCGACAAGGAGACGATTCGTCGGGGGTACGACGAACTGGCGGAGTCGTATGCGGCGGCACAGTCCGAGGACGGCTCGGAAACCGGGATACTGGCTCCGTTTCTCGACCGGCTCACGACGCCGGCACGAATTCTCGACGCTGGCTGCGGACAGGGAACGCCGGTCCTGCAAGCGGCCCCGGACGACGTGGACGCGGTCGGCGTCGATTTCTCGCGCGAACAGCTCAATCTGGCGACGGAGAACGCCCCCGACGCGGCGTTCATCCAGGGGGATATGACCCGGCTCCCGATTCGAGAAAACGAGTGCGATGCCGTCACCGCGCTCCACTCGCTGATTCACGTTCCCCTCGAGGACCACCAAGCGGTCATCGACGAGTTCGCACGCGTGCTGTGTCCGGGCGGGCGACTTCTCCTGTCGGAAGGGACGACCGAATGGCAGGGGTCGAATCCCAGTTGGCTCGATAGCGGCGTCGAGATGCAGTGGCACATCGCCGGTGCGGAAACGACGCACGAACAACTGCGAAATGCGGGGTTTACCATCACCGACGAGTGGGGGAGGAGCAACGAGTTCGCCGATAACGAAGAGCGATGGGTGTTCTTCGTCGGCCGACTCGAGGGTGACGACGAGGGGCAGAGCGAGAGCAAGAGCAAGAGCGAGTAATGGCACTCTCGGCTCGAAGCCGGCCACTACCGTCTCGCTATCGTCGGGAAAACGAGTCAGTACCCGCCGAAATCCGCACGCGATCAGCCGGCGAACTCGTACAGTTCGTCCCCGACGTGGTGCAGCGAGTCGACGACTTTCCCCTCATCGCCGGCCATCTCCGAGCCCTCGACGCGAGCGCGGCCGACGGCGAGGACCTTCCCGTGGGACTCCTCGGCGATCACCACAAGGTCGTCCGGCGAGATGTCGTCGGTGGCCGCCGTGATCCCCGGTCGCATCACGTCCGCGCCGTCGCTGACGAACGAAATCGCGCCGGCGTCGACCGTCACCAGTCTCCGCTCGGGTTCGTAGGCGTTCGCGCCGCGAACCGTCAGGAACGGTTCCTCGTCGAAGTGTGCGACCTGGGGCTCGCCGTCGATGAGGATGACTTCCCAGTCGGTGTTCTCGAATTCGACGCGCTCGTAGGTATCGCCGTCGGGCGAAACGCCGAGTTGCTCCTCGAGCGTGCGCTCGAGTTCCCGAACCGCGTCACTCCGGAGGTGGTGTCGAGACTTGACCTGCATACCCGTGCTATCTCCCGTACGCATTTAACAGATTAGATTCGTGACGGCACGTCGAAGATCCATCGACTTCGTTTCCGCCGAATTCGATCCCTCGCAACCGCGCCATCGGGATCGTTCAACGCGAGCGAACCGGGGCAGCGTATTCGTCGTTCCGAGTGGAGAGCCCGCGTATGGTCAGGACGCTCGGCGGCGCGGATACGGATCGGATGGAGGCGCTTAGCGACGGCGTGTTCGCGATCGTGCTCACGCTACTGGTGTTGCAGTTCGAAGTGCCGGACGTCTCCGCGTCCGAACTTCCGGCCGCGCTGGCCGCCCAGGAGACGCTGCTGATCAGTTACCTCTTGAGTTTCGTCGTCGTCGGCCTCTACTGGATCATCCACCACAACCTCTTTCGATACATCGCGGCTCACGATCGGATCCTGCTGTGGCTGAACCTGCTGTTCTTGCTTTCGATCTCGTTTCTCCCCTACCCGACGGAGCTGATGGGGGTCTACGGAACGCAGTTCGCCTGGACGCTGTACGCGATCAACTTCGTGCTGGTTGGCGTGCTCATGACCGCAGTCTGGGCCTACGCGGCTCGAGCGGGGTATACCACCGACGAGATCAGTGCTCGAGCCGCGTCGTTGATCACGATTCGAGGGCTGATCTCCCCGTCCGTCTTCGCCCTCTCGATCGGCGTCGCCGCCGTGAACCTCACGCTGGCGTTTTTCGTCCCGGTGGTGATCGCCCCGCTGCAGATGCTGTGGGTCCGGTATTACCAGCGAGTGGAGGACCTTCCGAACGGAAACTGAAAGCGTTCGACGGGCCGCGACCGGGGAAACCACTAACCGACCGCGCATGGTACGATGCTCGATTCCCCCAATGGCCCGCGAGTACGTCTTTATCAGCGACCTCCACATGGGCGGCGACGAGCAGCTCACGGCGCTCGACTTCGAGGCGGAACTGCTCGCATTTCTCGCGGATCTCGAGGAACGCGGCGGCGACGTCGAACTGATCATCAACGGCGACGCGTTCGGGCTGTGGGAGTACGCCGAGGTGACGGGGCCGGCGAAACTCGAGCGCGTGATCGAGGACCACCCGCGGGTGTTCGAACAGCTCCGGGCGACCGGCGAGGAGATCGACATCACCCTCATCCCGGGCAACCACGACTACGATCTCGCCTGTTACCCAGCCCACATCGATCGGCTCGCCGAGTTCAACGTCACGCTCGAGCCCGTGATCGCGATCACCCGCGAGGTCGATGTCGGTGACGGCGCGGACGGGAGCCCCCTGCTCTGGATCGAACACGGCCAACAACACGACGCGAACAACCGGCTGTCCGACTGGGGAAACCCCGACGCGCTCCCGGTCGGCTACTTCGTCGTCCAGCGGATCGTCGCCGCCGCGGGCCGCTACTCCGGACGCGCCAGAGGCGACTGGCTGCGCGATATCCAGTCGGTCGCGCCGATGGAGGAACTCCCGCGCTGGCTCCTCTCGAACTACTTCTACCGGGAGATGAGCCCGTTTCTGCGGGCGATCGTCGTCCCGCTGCTGTTGTTTTTCAACCTCACGCTGCTCTACCTGGCGGGAACGATCCTCGAGGTCGCAGGGGTCGTCCCGTCGTGGCTGTTCACCGACAATCCGGTGCTCCACGCGCTGGGTATCGCCGACATCGTGCTCGAACTCATTATCGCGATCAATATCGTGATCATCGTCGTCCTGCTATTGCTGGCGATCCCGCTGTGGCTGTTCAGACGCGACCTGAGTCACACCCTCGATCGCTTCGGCGTCATGCTTTCGGGCGTCCGCGTCGGACAGGGCGACCAGCCCTTCCTGAACGCGGCCAGAGACGTTTTCGAGTCCAACCCCGACGTCGCCGTCTACGTTTACGGCCACACCCACCGAGCGTCGCTGACGAAGTGGGGCGACCGCGCCGTCGTCAACACCGGAACCTGGCTGAAGAAGCTCCAGCACGCCGAAACGTGGTTCTCGCGGCTCCCCGGCGTCTACGCACCCTCGTTTCGGCTGAACTACTTCAGGATCTTTCCCGAGGGCGACCGTATCGTCATCGAGTACGAGGAGATCGAGACCGACGAACCGCGGGATCTCACCCGCTTTCAGCGACTGGTCGCGCGCCGCCCGCCGTCCGCGGAGCCGATCCCGGAACGGACGGTGATCGATCCCGACGGTCCGCTCGAGGTGCCCCAAACGGCGCCCGAACCCGACTCCGGGTCCGGACGGAAGTCCGTCACCGCCGACGGAGACGGGAGCGCCCGAGCGGACGGAATCGAACGGGACTAAGGCGGTTTACTGTAAGTCATTCCCGGCGCAACCGCGACCCGGGCGGCGGTTGCGCCGGTGAATCGTTACAGCAATCCGTATAAGACGAGCGGAAACGATCCGTCGAACCGACCAATCGGGCAACGTGATAGTCGGATCCGACGAGGAATGAGATAATTGCTAAGTAATAGCACGGTGTCGTCACAGTCATGTGGCCTTCCCGGAACCGCACTGAGACGGTCACTTGTCTCGCCTGTGGCGACCAAGTAACCCGGTCGATGGCCCGCGAATACGACAAGCACGGCGATCGCTGGGATCGCAGCGATAAGGAGTTCGAGCACCTCTGTAAATCCTGCCACGGCGACCTGTGTCATCATCCGCGGGACGAACTCGAGGACATCCTCGTCGAGTGCGAGGCCGGTGGGGCCGATCGAGACGCGTTTCTCGCCGGCTATCTGGAAACCGTCGAGGATCGGTACGGCACGCTCGAGGAAGAGTCCTGACGGCCGATGTAGACGGCCTGCTGTAATCGGTACCGGTACGACCATCACCCACGGCCGATCTGGGATCGCACCGGTACGCCGGTACAGCAGTCCGTCTCACACCGGGACGACCACAGATGTGCTCGTGATCCACGATCGACGACGCTCGTAGTGGGCGTTTCTCACGCCTCGTCAACGGCGGTCGTGTCCTGGTTCGGTGGTGGCGTTTCTGCCGTCCCTTCAGTGTCGAACTCGAACCGAGCACCCCCGTCGGCACTCTCGGTGATTCGGAGCGTCCAGCCGTGACCCTCGGCGATCCCGTCGACGATGGCGAGCCCGAACCCGGTTCCGGACGACGACGTCGTCACGCCGTACTCGAGGACTCGTTCGCGTTTGTCGACCGGAATGCCCGGCCCGTCGTCTTCGACGAAGAACCCCTCAGGAGTGGTCCCGACTCGAACGTGGACGGGATCGATCCCTCGTTCGGCCGCCGCCGTAGCGTCGTCGGGATCTGACTGGCTCGTCGAACCGTGCTCCACGGAATTCCGAAACAGGTTCTCGAGCAGACGCACGAGGCGCTCTTCGTCGGCGTCGATCGGTCGTTCGCTTGCGACCGACCGGGTCGCCTCGCCGGTATCGACGTTCATCCACGCACGGTCGACGGCGCGGGTGAGATCGACCGCCTCGGTGTCGTCGATCGGCTGCCCCTCTCGAGCCAGGCGTAACACGTCCTCGATGATCGCCGCCATCCGGTCGTGGGCGTGTTCGATATCGTCGTGGTACGCGGAGTCGACGTCGTCGCTGGCCAGTTCCAGGTAGCCCTGTGCGACGTTAAGCGGGTTTCGGAGATCGTGGCTGACGACGTCCGCGAACTGCTCGAGTTGGTCGTTGGACCGACGGATTTCGCGTTCGCGCTGCTTGCGGTCCGTGATATCGCGCGTGTTCAGGACGATCCCTTCGACGAACGGATCCTCGAGCAAGTTGCTCCCGATCGTCTCGACGTCTCGCCACTCGCCATCGGCGGTTCGGAGGCGGTACTCCGCCCGATCGACGGCGACCTCCGCGTCGAGTCCGCTCCGAAACTGCTCGAGAAGTGCCGCTCGGTCGTCGGGATGGACCAGTTCGAACGCGGATTGCCCCTCCAGTTCGGCGGACTCGAATCCCAGCACGGTCGCACTCGAGGGACTCTGGTAGCGGATGATCCCGCGCTCGTCGACCATCGTGATGAGATCGGACGCGTTCTCGATGAAGGACTGATACCGCTGTTCGACGGCGTGTTGCTTGGTGACGTCGCGGAGGAGGAGCAGCCGAATCTCGTCGGCGGTCGAGAGTCGTTGGACCTGCACGTCGAAGAGTCGGCGGCCGCCCTCGCCGTCGACGACGATTTCGGTCTGCTCCGTCGAGGCATCGTCGCCGACGAGCGAAGCGATATCGGGGAATACCGCGGTCACGTCCCGACCGATGATCGAGTCGGTCCCCCGCATACTCCGAACGGCCGCGTTGGCGTCACGGATACGGTTGGTTTCGTCGATCACGAGAAAGCCGTCGTGCATATCTTCGACGACTGCAGTGCGAGCGACGGGAGCGATATCCAACAGGTGGTGGCGATAGATGGCGACGGCGAACACGACACCGGAGACGGTGAACGCGACGGGCGTCAGATCGAGGTTACCCATCGGACCCAGGCCGAGCGCCCACACGATGTTGGGGACGAACGGAACGAGGATCGCGATCAGGACAGCAATGGACTGCACCCGGTAGACGCGTTGTGAGTCGTACACAGTCTTCAGCAAGAACCCCGCAGCGACGACAACGAGCCCGTACATGAACAGGACGGTGACAACCGCCGCCGGTCCGAGCGTTCGTTCCAGAACGACGAGCCCATCGACAACCGTGGTTTCGAGTGGTTGTTCGTACAGATTTCGGTACTGGGTCGCGTGCAGGACGAACCCCACGACGGGGACGAACGTCACCGCGAGGAGCGTTCGACGGGTGAGCCACCGTTCGTTGTCCGAGTACGCAACGGCGAAGGCGAACAGCGAGACCACCACCAGAATAGAGCCGACGAAAGCGAGGCCCAACCAGAACCGCTTCGTCAGCAGGTCGACGCTCAGCAACTGCAGCGTGTACGCGCCCGACCAGATCGCACAGCCGGCGTTCAGACCGACGAACGCGCGGACGCTCGAGTCGTCCAGCGCATCTGTTCGCCACACAACGGTGTAGACGACCAGCGTCGCCGAGACCACCATCGCCAGGAGGAGAACTCCGATGTAGGGAACGATCTGCGTAGTGTACTGCCAGGACATAGCCGAACTAGTGGTCTATTGCCCTCGACCCGTATACCGGTTCTGGCTGGGTGATGGGTTCGCAGTTGGTATAGTAGCCACTGCACATCTGATCGCACGGCAACGGTGCGGTCAGGGTGGTAATAGTTGCAGTCGTTACTATCAGTTCCCGCGCCCGTTTCGGCGCTCGACCGAATCTTCGACGACGTTCCCATCCCGACACGACTTTCACCCTTTCGTCCGTACGCCACCCTATGAGCGACGATACACAGGCCGAAGCCGGCACGGCCGAAGGGCAGGGTCCCGTCGAGATTAGCGAGGACCTCGCCCGCCACCTCGAGAACAAACGCGAGGACCTCTTCGAGAAGTTCGAGATCCCCGACGGCTTCCCGCCCGAGGTTCTCGAGGAAGCCAAAGAACGGACCGACGGCGTCGAGGCCGAGATTCAAGACGAGATCGACGATCGGAAGGATCTCCGCGAATTGACGACCTGGACGACCGACCCCATCGACGCCCAGGACTTCGACGACGCGATCTCGATCGAAGAGCGCGAGGACGAGTACGTCCTCTGGGTTCACATCGCCGACGTGACCCACTACGTCAACCCCGACACCGCAATGTGGGACTCGGCCGTCGAACGAGCCAACACGGTCTATCTCCCCGGCTACACGATCCACATGCTCCCGCCGGTGCTGGCCGAGACGGTCTGTTCGCTGGTTCCCAACGAGGATCGACTGGCCCACACCGTCGAGATGCACCTCGACAAGGAGACCCTGAGCTACGACAACATCGAGATCTACAAGTCCGTCATCGAATCCGACGAGCGCCTGACCTACTCGCAGGCCGAGAACCGCCTCGAGGATCCCGACGCGCCGCTCCACGAGGAGAACAAGCTGGTCCACCAGGTCGCCGATCGGATGCACGAGATCCGCAAGGAGGACGGCTCGCTCGTGTTGAACCCCGCACGGGACCGCGCCCACACCATCATCGAGGAGTGCATGCTAAAGGCCAATAAGGCCGTCACACACGAACTCATGTGGAATCGCGGCGTCTCCGCGATGTACCGGGTCCACCCGCAGCCGAGCCCCGACGAGTGGTCCGAAGCCCTCCGGGAGATTCAGGACTTGGACGGCGTCTCGATCCCCGGCAGCACGTGGGACGACCCCCGCAAAGCCGTCAACGCAACGCTCGAGGAAGCGCCGGCCCGCCAGCTCGACAAGATCCAGTGGGCCGTGATGAAGGTCATGCCCCGCGCGAAGTACATGGACGACCCGTTCGGCGGCCACCACGCGCTGAACTTCGAGATTTACGGCCACTTCACAAGCCCCATTCGCCGCCTCTCGGACCTGATCAACCACTGGATCGTCTACCAGAACGACGTCCCCGAGAACCTCGTCAAACTCTGTGATCGCGCCAGCGACAAGCAAAAAGACGCCGAGCAGTGCGAACGCGAGTACAAGAACTTCCTGCAGGAGGTCGGTCTCGACCCGATGGCGGTCAACAACCGCGGGATCGAAGTCGTCGACGACGACGAGGCCGAGAAGACGCTGTGAGCGGGGGGAACTGAGCAAAGCGAACGACGACGGGGTTTCGATCGAAGGCTCTCAGAGCGGTTTTTCGTAAACGTACTCCTCGAGACCGTCGCCCAGATCCCTCTCCCGTATGTCGATTCGCTCGAAGCCGGACGAGTCGTAGAACGAGACCCCGATTTCGTTGTCCGCGAAGACGGTCAGTCGAAGTCGATCACACGCCGGTTGCAGGTCGGTCTCGACCCGCTCGAGCAGCGCAGTGCCGGCCCCGTCGCCCCACGCGCTCGGCCGGACGTAGAGTCGGTGCAAAGAGGCGACCGAGTCGTCGTCCGGGGCGCTGGCGTGGGCGAACCCCTCGACCGTTCTCCCTTCTGGACTGTCCAGCGGTTCCGAGAGCGCGAGCGAGAACGTGGCGTCGTTTCGATCCGTCGCGTCGGCGATCGAGGCCTCGAGCCCCTCGACCGAATACCAGTCATCAGTGATCACCGAGACGCGCTCGGCACCGAGAAACCCGTCGTAGGCCGCGTGCCAACTCTCGCGTGCGATCTCGCGAACGGTCGTCGCCGCCTCCGGCGTTGCCTGTCGGACGGTCCGGGCCATGCCCCATCATGTGAGGTATCGGACAAAACCTCTGGCGGTTCGAGCGCGAATCCCGGTCGGTCAGATCGGTTTTTCGTAAACGTACTCCTCGAGGCCGTCGGCCAGCCCCGTCGCTCGTGTTTCGACGTGTTCGAACCCCGTCGACTCGGCGAACGAGATGCCGATGTCGTTGTCCGTGAGGACGGCCAGTCGAACCCGGTCGAACGAGTCGTCGAGTCTGGCCGTCAGCGCCTCGAGCAGCGCGGTCCCGGTTCCCTCTCGCCACGCGGGAGGGGAGACGTAGAGTCGCGCGAGGTAGCCGACCGCGGGGTTTTCGGGCCACGGAACGACGTGTGCGAAGCCACAGCACTCGCGCTCGAGTTCCCCGGGTTCGGTCGTGGTTGCCGGTTCCGCGACGAGGAACGCGACGTCCTCGCGCCCGATCGCGTCGGTGATCGACGATTCGATATCTCCGATCGCGTACCAGTCGTCGACGATATCGTCGACCGTTTCGGGACCGAGAATCTCGTCGTAGGCTGCGTGCCAACTCTCGCGCGCCGTCTCGTGGACGGCCCAGACATCGTCGACCGTCGCCTGCCGGACGTCTCGAGTCACGAGTGCGGGTAACACACCAGCGGCCAAAAGGTCGCGGCCGGCCGTTGATTGGTTGTACCGGTATTGATACGTTCCAGACAGATATTTCAAGATCGATGGTTCGAACCCCGAGCAGTGCGGATATAGTTCGATCGTGATACGTATCGTAGTATCAGGTCCTGAACAGACCACGACTATCGAACGTCTTCCCGTCCGAAGCGCGGAGACGAGATGCGATCGACGAGACGAGTCGAGTGGGACGTGTCGTCGCGTCAGCGGATACCAGCAATCGCGAACGGAGCAACCGCTGACGGTAGCGTCGTGTGCGACGAGGGATGGAAAACGAGCCGACAGTGGCCTGTCAGAGGCGGTTACGCGGCTCGAGAGTCCTACAGCGGGGCAAGGCGAAAGCCCATCTTCACCCGCTTCGGCGGCGGGGTGAAGTCGATACAGGGTTCACTCGATGTCGATTCGGTGTCGGTGATCCTCCTGGTCGTCCTCGACGATCGGGAGGTGGACCTCGAGGACGCCGTTGTGGTAAGTCGCCGTGATCTCGTCGGCGACGATGTCCTTCCGGAGCGGAATCTGTCGGCTGACCCGGCGTGATCGAACGGTGCGGTGGGTGTCGACGCTGTTCTCGACATCCGTGTGGGCGCGAATCGCCAGCAGTCCGTCGTCGAACGTGAGATCGATATCCGTCTTCTCGAAGCCCGGGAGATCCATGACGTAGACGTACGCGTCACCCTCGTCCTCGAGGGTGGCGATCGTGTCGTGACCGGCAATCGGTCGGCCCATCACGTCGTTGGCGAGAGCGGAATCATGATCGGAATCGAAGTCGGAATCGGAACCGGAACCGCTCTCGAGTGCAGGTCCAGCCCGCGGCGTGCCGAACTCGGTCAGCCAGGCGGAGCGGAGTTGCGCAAACGTGCGGTCCATCTCGCGGAACATGCGGTCCATGTCGTCAAAGGGGCTCATGAATGATCGAGGAAGATAGGCCACGAAGAAGCATAAAGATTTCTGGATCCGTGATAGCACGGCGTTACAGCGCCATATCGCGCGAATCATCGCTCCCGACACACTCCTGTCGATCCGCGAGTTCGGCACAGGCGTCTCGGAACAGGCCGTCGAGGATTTCGGGCGTCGTGGGGTGATACGCCCGATCGGGTACCTCGCGCACGTCGAGTCGCATCTCGACGACGACCTGCATCGTCTTCGCCATCACGTCGGCGTGGAGGTGTAGGCCCTGAAAGCCGATCACGCTACCGTCGTCGGCGTCGACGATCAGCGTCGCCCGCCCTTCGGGGTGGTTTTTCGTCTTGAACACGCCGTCCGAGGACGCCTCGCGGGTGACGACGATGGACTCCATATCCGACTCGGCGGCCGTCGCGGGCGTGTGACCGAGACGGGCGAACGGATACGTGCCGAGCCCCGAGAAGATGACGTGGTGGGGGACGTTCGTGTAGGGCTCGAGGTCCTCGCCTGTCGCGTGATTCACGACGTTTTCGGCGGCCGCAACCCCCTGTTCTTTGGCGACGTGCAGGATCGGTTCGCGGCCGTTGGCGTCGCCCACGACGAACACGCGGTCGTCGTCGACCGCCTGCATCGTCGACTCGGTCCAGCCGTCTTCGGGCTCGAGTCGCGTTCGCTCGAGTCCCAATCCGTCGAGATTGGGCCGTCTACCGGTAAAACAGTACAGTTCGTCGGCCTCGATGGTGCGTTCCTCGCCGTGCTGATCGACGAGCACGGAAACTCCCCCGTCGGCGGTCGATTCGACGCGCCGCTCGTCAGTGTTCCTCAGTACCTCGATATCGAACTGGTCCCGGTAGAGGTCGAGCAGCGTTTCGCCGTAGGCCGGTTCCATCTCGTCTAACGGACGGTCGTCGTGTTCGATCACGGTAAGGTCGACGCCGCCGACCTCGCTGAGGTAGGGGCCGAGTTCGAGACTGATGTAGCCGTGGCCCATCACGACGGCCGAGTCGGGAAACGAGGTCGCGTCGAGGACGTCCGCACTCGTCCGGGGCGAAACCCCCTCGATGCCCGGAAGGTCGGGAATGTTGGGTACGGAACCGGTTGCGATCACGACGTAGTCGGGACCGATCCGTCGCTCGCCGACCTCGAGCAGCCTGTCGTCGACGAATCGGGCCGTCTCGCGAACGAGTTCCACGTCCTCGCGCTCGGCGAGGCCGTGCACGTGGCTCCGTCGATGCTCGGCGAACCCGGAAACGTGCTCGTCCTTCCGGGCGACGACAGCCTCGGGATCGACCTCGGGGACGCCCTCGAGACGGTCGTCGTGACGCGCCTGATAGCGGTGCTTGCCGGCCGAGAGCACGTCCTTGCTCGGCATGCAGCCGCGGAGGATACAGAGTCCGCCGCCGGGATCGCCGTCGTCGATCAGCGTCAGTTCGAGCGGAGTGTCGAAATCGTCGGCACGTTCGAGCAGTTCGTCGGCGACGGCAACGCCCGCGCTGCCGTACGCGCCGACGATCGCAACGTGTACCATAGCCGTGGTACAGCGTCGATACAAAAAGGCGTTCGTCCGAAACGGACGTTCTGCGAGATCGGAAATCGCGAACTCACGAAAGTGCGGAGGTCGACGGGTCAGTGGTGGACGCGTGCGGCTGCGATACCGAGCAGCGCGACGAGCGCCGCGCCCACGCCGAAGCCGGGCACGCTGTCGCCGGCACCCGCGTCGTCGCCCTCTTCGCCGTCCGCGTCGTCCGATTCGTCGCTATCTTCCGCGTCAGTTTCGTCGGCGTCATCGCCCGCCGCGTCGGTATCGCCGCTCGTCTCATCGCCGTCGTCGCTCCCGTCGATCGTCGCCGTTCGCTCGGAGAAGTGATTGATCGCGATGTAGAGCGTCGCCTCGGCGGACGCATCGGCCTGCTGGGCGACCAGATACCGCGACTCGTCGCCGCCGATCGCCCCTTCGAGTTCGGTCTGCGAGGCGGCTTCGGCCGCGGCCTCGCCGTCGACGCGGACCTCGAGATCCTCGACGCTTCCAACGGCCTCCTCCGAGACGGTCGTCACGACGACCGTTCCCTCGTGGACGGCGCGGTCGACGGTCACGTCGACCCGATTCTGGGTCTCCTGGGAGACCGCAGCGCTGGTTTCCTGCCCGTAGGTAGCCACGTCGGCGACCGCCTCGCCGTCGCGCTGATCGACGTGGACCTCGACTGCCGCGTTCCCGTCGGCGATCAGCGACTCCTCGTACTCGGCGTTCTCGTCGCGCTCGCCGTCCGCATACGCACGGAACGCCAGCGTCGAGTCGGCCTCGAGGTCGGCGGTCACGTCGCCCTCGCTGTTGACGGTCACTTCACCGTCGCCGACGACGATGAACGTGCCCTCGTGACCGTCAGTTTCGACGCGAACGCGGTCACCGTCGTCCGACGCCGTTGCGCCGGCGCCGAGTTCCGCCTTCACGTACTGGTCTTCGCCGCCGCTCTCGACGACGAGGGTTCCGCGTTCGGTGTCGTGGGCAGAGAGCGTCGCACCGCTCTGGGCCTCCACCTGCGCGTTCGTCCGTGACTGTGCGGCGAGCGAGAGGTCGGCAGCCTCGAGCGTCGTCATCGTCTCGAGGTCGACGTCAGCGCCGAGACCGGCCTCGGTCTCAGTCTCGCTCTGAGACTGGACGGCGACCGAGGAGAAGGTCTCCTCGCCGCCGATCTGGTAGTCAGCGATCGCGTTACTCTCGACGTCGAACGCGATGTGTGCACCGGCGTACGCTTCGCTTCCTTGATTGTTCGTACTCGCTTCCGATTCGGTCGGCGTCGTCGCACCTGCACTGGCCCCCATCGCCATTCCGGCGGCGCTGGTGACCACGAGCAGTGCAACGACGAGCGTAACACCTCGATTCATCGTACCCCGAATTTCGGAGAGTCTTATAAAAGAAGTTCTGACAAATCCGTCAAACTGTCTCGGCTGGCACCCGGATCACCCGCCTCTCATACGGATTGCTGTAACTAGTTACCGCCGATCACCAGGGACGGGGTCGATGATCGGCGGTCATTGACTACAGTAAACCGTATCAGGCGACTACTCGAGTCGTACCGCCCGCCCAATTTCGACCGTACGAAGCGTTGAATGCCGCTTACCGGGAAATCTCCGTCCCGCCCTCCTTGACGATAGCGTCGACTTCTTCCTTGGAAACCCGCGCGACGTCGCCGGGGATGGTCCGCTTGAGCGCGGCCGTCGCCGCGGCGTACTCGAGGGCCTTGGGGACGTCGTCGCCGTGGAGGCGGCGAGCGATGAACGCGCCGGTGAAGGCGTCGCCGGTGCCGATGGGGGAGACGGTTTCCGTCTCGTAGGCGTCCTGGTCGTGGACGACGCTGTCGTGCCAGCCCACTGCGCCCTCGGAGCCGCGGGTGACGACGACGGTCGTGAAGTCGTACTGCGAGCCGAGTTTGTGCGCGAGCTGTCGCGGGTCGCCCTCGAAGCCGAGGACAGTCCGGGCGTCTCGGGCGGCGATAACGAGTACGTCGATGCCCGGAAACAGTCTCGTCAGCGTTTCCCGCGCCTCCTCGGGCGACCAGAGCTTGCGCCGATAGTTGAAGTCGAAAGCGGTCGTCGTCCCGCCCTGTCTGGCCGCGTTGAGCAGGTTCGCCGTCGTCTCTCGCAGGGTCGAGGAGAGCGCCGGCGTGATCCCGGACGTAAAGAAGACGCGAGCGTCCTTGATGCGGTCGGCGTCGAACTCGCGGGCCTCCGCCGTCGAAATCGCGGTGTGTTCCCGATCGTAGATCACGTTCGTTCCCCGCGGCTTGCCCCCTCGCTCCAGATAGTAGGTTCCCTGTCGACCGCGGTGGCTCCAGACGACGTCGGTCTCGATCCCGTGCTGGCGGAGTTCGCCGACGACGCGCCGGCCGAGCGGCGTCTCCGGAATTTTCGACAGCCAGGTCGCCGTCGCTCCCAGTCGCTGGGCGGCGATCGCAACGTTGCTCTCCGCCCCGGCCGCACGAACCTCGAACTCGTCGACGTCCTCGAGTCGCTCGTTTGCCGGCGGCGAGAGCCGCAACATCGTCTCGCCGAAGGTGACGATGTCACTCACGGCTCGGCCCTCCAGACCGGATCACTGCAGGTGTCTACGTCAGCCATGCTCGACCCAACGAACGGCTGTGGCATAAGTTGTGGCGGTCTGTCGAACGTCCGTCACGTTCGCGGGAGACGCGACCGCCTCCGGCTACAGGTCGATCGGCGAATCGACTGCGACGAGCGCCGGTTCGTCGTCCGCGGGCGCGTCAGTGCGTTCGATTTCGACCGATGCACCGAACTCGGCGAGCAACTCGCAACTCGAGACGACGTGGTCGGTCACGGCGGGAATTCGGACGCGGCCGCCCTCGAGCGCGAGATAGACGAGCAACTGATCGGCCGTGTGTCTGTCGACCGGGGCCGGCTGGTCGGCCGCATCCTCGAGAAATCGATTCGCCGCGTCGGCCGCGTCCTCGCCGACGCGCTCGGCCGGTTTTCCCCGCTCGCCCAGCGCCGCAAAGCCCGCGATCCCCGTTCCGTGATCGACGCGGAGCACGATCGCCGACCCTGGGGACGGACTCGCGACCGCGGTTTCCCGACGCTCGAGCAGTTCGAGACCGTGCTCCTCCAGTGCGAGTCGCTCGATGGCTCCTTCGGCTTGTCGGAAGGCTACGTCCCGATCCGCGAGCGATTCCGACTCGGTCGAGTAGAGTCGGACGCCCTCGAGCGGGCCGCGTTCGGTGAGATCGATCGACTCGAGTTCGGAGGGGGCGACGTGAAGCGTCACCCGACCCCCGCCATCGGGGAAGAACCCCCGGCGGTCGACCTCGTACACCGCCGTGAGCCCGATCCGACGCAGGAGCGGGAGTTTGACGTGCCGCGAGTAGTCAAGCGGCGGTGAGAACGACACGTCCGTCCCGCCGGTAACCGTCACCGACAGCTGCGACTCGAGCACCGACGCGAGCGGCAACAGGGTGTCGAACAGCAGCGTCGCGCTTCCGGCGGTGCCGATATCGACGGCGTACTCCCCGCCGGGGAGTCTGCCCGGCCCCTGACCGCGCCAGTCGCTCGCCCCCGCGGTCGACTCGAGGCCGGGATCGAACTCGATCGTCTCGGCACCGAGTTCGGCTCCCGACACGTCGGCGTCGCAGAGTTCGGCCAGCGTCTCGAGAACTGCCAGATGCTGGTGGCGGAGTCCGGGCGTCGACCGATCGCCGCGGACGTTCGCGATTCGAACGGGTCGGTTCTTCAGCACCGAGAGCGTGAGCGCGGTTCGAACGAACTGTCCGCCCGCGTTCGCGCCGTCGAGTTCGCGCACGGCGGTCATGGGGATGAGTTCGGCCTCGAGGGGCGTATCGGTGGCGATACTCGCGCTCGCGGAATCGGCTCGAAAAAGAAAACGAAAGAGCGTGGCGGAAGCGATTAGGCCGTGTTACGGTCGAGACCGGAAAACAGGAGCCAGAACCCGAGTAGAATCGCGAAGAAGATAGCGGCGATTACGACTCGAAGCCCGACCTCTGCCATCCCCGTCGCCTCGGCGTGGACGAGGGACGCCGCCCAGCCGCCGACGACGACGGCGAAACCGGTCGCGACGATGATCATTATCAAGAGTCGATCGGTGGGCACGTTCATAGCTGGCTCTGCGCGCCAAACGGAGTTAAGCGGCCAGCTTGAATTAGCCATATCTGCCACAGAGACGATCGACAGCGTTCAGTACGGCCAGTTAGTCAGTTCGGATCGACCGTACTCTTGGCGGACGATAGCAGCCACCGAAAGTCACCGTCCACCCGACGCATGACGACTTCACGATCGTCGTGTAAATCGTTTCAGCGGCTCCGATACCCCTACTGACCCGGGTAATCCCGCTCGAACCGATCCTCGATTTCGCGCTCGTCGAACCGGACGATCACCGGTCGCCCGTGCGGACAGGCGTAAGGGTTCTCGCAGTCGTCTAACGCCGCGAGCAGGTCGACCACCGATCCCTCCGTCAGCGACGTATTGCCCGTAATCGAGGGATAGCACGCCAGATCACCCAGAAACTCGTCGGCCAACGCGTCGACCGTCTCTGCGCCCGACTCGCGGTCGCCGTCGAGAAACGACGCCAGCACGTCCCGAACCCGCTCGGGCTCGAGCGTCTCCTCGAACACGGCGGGAACGGTCGTCACGGCCACCGTCCGATCGTCGATGCGGTCGGCGTAGAAACCGAGCCGCGAGAGCGCCTCGCGGTAGCTCTCGAAGGCCTCAGCCTCGACGGCGGTCAACTCGAGTTCGACGGGCGAGGCCAGCGCCTGCGCCGCGGGGTCGGCCGCGAACGCCCGCTGCAGGCGTTCGTAGTTCACCCGCTCATCGGCGGCGTGCTGGTCGATCAGGGCGAGTCCGTCGTCGGTCTCGCAGACGAGGTAGGTGTCGTCGAGTTGCCCGAGCACGCGCAGCGATGGCAGCGAGTCGAAGTCATTTCTGTCGCCGGTTGCGGCCTCGCCCGTTAGGGTTCGCTGTTCGGTCTCGGGGGTGAACTTGCGTTCCGAGTCTGGATTTTGGTCCGAATTCGGGCCTGGATCCTGGTTTCGGTCCCGCCCTCGAGCCCGATCCGGGCTCGAGTCGCCACGCGTCGCCGCCGGCTCAGTCGCCGTGTCGGTGTTCCTGTCCGGGCTGTCGGATGCGCCGGTACTCGAATCGGACGATGGAGGGTCGCTCGCAGTCCCGCCCCCGCCCGAGTCGGCCGTCGAATCGACGTCCGTCTCCGCGACCCCGCTATCCCGGACATCGACCGACTGGTGGTGGGCCGGTTCGCGGCGCGAGTTTGAATCGGTCCGAGACGACACGCTCGAGTCGGCATCGTCGGCCGCGGGTGCCGACTCGCTCGGGTCCGTATCGTTCGGGCCCTCGTTACTCGAGCCTGTAGCAGCCGAGTTCACGGCGCTCGAGCCGGTATCCGATGGCGAATCATCGGGATCCCGCGCGGTTATTTCGTCGATAGAACCGTTCTCCGTTCCTCGAGTGCTCTCGGGAGCGAGTCGCGCTTCGTCGGGAGCCGACCGCCCGCGCGGGGCCCGCGAGCGTAGCAGGCCGTGCTCGAGCAGTGCCGATTCGACGGCCGCGTCGACCTGTCGGCGAACGGCATCGTCGTCGTCGAACCGCACTTCCCGCTTTCGGGGATGGACGTTCACGTCGACGGCGTCGCCGGGGACCTCGAGGAAGAGCGTGACGAACGGGTAGCGGTCGCCGCCGAGTTGGGTGCCGTACGCGCCCATGATCCCCTCGCGGATCGCGTCGGCGGTGACGGCGCGCCCGTTGACGTAGGTAGCGAGGTACTCCCGACTCGAGCGGTTCGTCTCGGGGTGGGAGACGAGGCCGGAGACAGACTCGAGGGGGCCCGGTGGCAGGTCGTCACCCTCGGCCTCGACGGGGATCATCGCCGAGGCGACTTCGCGGCCGTAGACGGACAGAACGGCGGCCTGCAGATCACCCTGTCCGGTCGTCGAGAATATTTCGCGGCCGTCGTGGGTCAGCGAGACGGCCACGCCCGGGTTCGCGAGCGCGTAGCGCGTGACGACGCGATTGACGTGGGCGAACTCCGTCGCCGTCGTCTTGAGGAACTTGCGTCGGGCCGGCGTGTTGTAGAAAAGGTCGTCCACCTCGACGATGGTTCCCGCCGGACAGCCCGTCGGTTCGACGGTCGTCACCTCGCCGCCCTCGTAGACGAGTTTCGTCCCTGCGCCGCCGGCCGCGTCTCCGTCTCGAGGTCGCGACTCGATAGTCACCCGCGAGACCGAACCGATCGTGTGCAGCGCCTCGCCTCGGAAGCCGAGGGTGGCGACGCCGGATTCCAGATCCTCGAGGCCGTCGATCTTGCTCGTCGTGTGTTCGCGGACGGCGGCGCGGACGTCGGCCTCGCTCATCCCGCGGCCGTCGTCGGCGACTCGGATGAGTTCGGTACCGCCGTCTTCGACGGTCACGTCGACCGTATCGGCGTCGGCGTCGAGACTGTTCTCGACGAGTTCCTTCACCGCGCTGGCGGGTCGCTCGACGACCTCGCCGGCCGCAATGCGGGCGACGGTATCCTCGTCTAGCTGGTGGATGTGGGTGTCCTGTGGTGTGTCTTCGGTCATAGCTCGATGGGCGGGTGAACGTCGGATCGAGGATCGGATCGGGGCCAGGAGCGACGTCGGTCGCGCTCGCCCGCGTCCTCGAGTCCGTGCGTTCGGTTCACGACTCTCGGTCTCACTCGAGCGAAGTTAATCTGTGGTTTGGAGACCGTCCGGTTCGAGGGCTTTGAAAACGCGTTCCGGGTCATCGATGTGAGACCGGTCACAGCGGATATCGGGGCAAACGCGGCGCTCGAGGACGAGTCGCTCGTCGGTCAGTCGGCGATCGCTAGTCCGATCCCACGGAACGAACCGCCGGTAGGACGGGATCAGCTTGGGTTCGAAGACGAGGCCGGCCTCGTAGGCGCGGAGTTCGCCGCGTTCGTACGCCATGCCCGGAAACGGGGAAAGCGTGATCGCGTCGCCACCGGGTTTCGGAATCGAGACGGTCGGTTCCCAGCCGAACGCCACGCAGAGCGACGCCGCGAAGAGCGTTCGGATCGGGGGTTGGCCCCGATGAACGGTGACGAACGCCGCGACCGCGAGCAGCCCCAGCCCGAGTCCGAGCATGCCGGTGTGGGTCCCCGACTGGTGCCACGTCCAGGTCGTGGTCGCCGCCCGCTCGCGGTCGATCGCCGCGCCGACGTACGTATCGCGGGCGACGAGCGCGAGGAGGCGCCCCGACAGTCCGATTCCGATCAGTGCGGCAGCAGCGAGCGGGACGTGCCAGTTCCCCGGAACGCGACCGAACGCCGCGAGGGCGACGACGCCGCCCGCGATGGCCACCGCCGGGAGACAGAGCGCGACGGTGCGCCAGCGCCAGGCACCGAGTCGGAGCGCGAGGTCGGGGTTCGCTCTGGCGACGATCGCCCCGCAGAGGACGCCGCCTGTGATCGCGGTCGGAACGAGGCCGATGATCACGTCGCTCGAGCCGCCGGCTGTCACCCCGATCACGCCGACGATCACGGCTGCGACGGACGCGAGATAGAGTGCGAGTGCGGCGGGCCAGTCGACGCCGGTTTCGGGCTCGAGAGTGTCGGTGGGGGCGGGATCGGGAGGGGGAACGGGGTCGGAATCGGAATCGGAACCGGAACCGGGATCGCGAGTCATTCCACCGTCCGAATCACCTTCGAGGGCGGTCATCACCCCGTCGTTCGATCCGAGGACCTATTAGTCTCCTGACTCGACTAGTCCGTCGACGCTCTCGCCGATCGCTGCCCGGCCGTCTTCGGGCACCTCGACCAGCGGCGGCCGAACCGCGTCCGAGGGGATCACGCCGCGGTACTCGAGTGCGGTCTTCGTCGCCGGCCCGAATCCGTAGCTTCCACACGCGTCGAACAGCGGGGCGATGGCATCCTGCAGTTCCTCGCCGCGCTCGGTGTGGGCCGTCTCGTACAGTTCGGCGTACTCCTCGGGAGCGACGTTCGAGAGCGCGTTCACGCCGCCGTCGGCACCCATCCGCAGCGCGGGGACGAGCAAGGCGTCGTACCCCTGCAGCATGAGAAACTCGTCGGGCGTGTTCCGGAGGACTGAGAGGAAGTACTCGAGGTCGCCGCTCGAGTCCTTGATTCCGATCACGTTCTCGTGGGTCGCGACGGCCGCGAGCGTCTCGGGCTCGATCCGTTGACCGGTACAGACCGGGATGTTGTAGAGGAGAATCGGCAGCGGAGAGCGATCGGCGACCTGCTTGAGGAATCGTTGGTTCCCTTCGGGCGCGTTCGCCGTGTGGAAGTACGGCGGGGTGAGGACCGCGGCGTCGGCGCCGAGTTCGGCTGCCGTTTCCGCGTGGGCGACTGCGTCGTGAACGCTCGTTGCTGCTGCACCGGCGAGTACCGGTACCTCGCCGTCGACGTGTTCGACCGCGAGTTCGACGACGCGGGAGTGTTCCTCGCGTGAGAGGCTGGCGAACTCGCCCGTCGTTCCGCAGGGGAAAACGCCGTCGATGCCGGCCTCGAGGAGGTGGTCAATCAGGTCGGTGAAGGCGTCTTCGTCGATTTGGCTTGATCCATCCTCGAACGGCGTCACGAGGGGTGTGGTGATTCCGGAGAGTGCCTCGGGAAGATCCATATCGGGAGGATTTTTCGGTAAGCGCAAAAGCGTACCTGCTGTTCATGTCACGGATCGCACGACTACTGTGCGATCGGACGTGAATTGACTGCAGGTCGTCGATTCCGATCTTCGTGACTCATACGGTTTACTGTAGTCAATGACCGCCGATCACCGACCACGTCCCTGGTGATCGGCGGTACATAGTTACAGCAATCCGTATCACTCGCAGAAAACGATCGATCCGATCCACTCGTCGGATCGAATCTCGACGTAGAATTGTATCGACTTGTCCGCCTCCTGACACCGGTCAGTCGTGGCCTCGGACACCGCGTCGTCGAGATCGAACCACCTGGTGCCGACGTTTGCAACGTTCGCGCCGATTTCGTACGCTTCGACCGGTTCGCCGAGTTCGTCTATGGGGATTCGCTGTGAATCGACGGTCTGTCCCGCTTTCCCTTCGATATCGAACGTTTGCCACAGGTCGACCTCGCCGTCCCGAACGACGGCGAGTTCGGCGGAACGGTCCGTCTCAGTCAGGTTCGTAACGACGATTCGCTCCAACAGGACGTCGGGGTCCGACTCAAATCGGTCGCGGACGGTTCCCAGACAGCCGGCAGTCGTTGCTATCGCCGCACCGCTCGAGAGACCGAGTACGGTCCGTCTGGAGGGCATGCCCCGCTATTCGAAACAATGGTTGATAAAATATAACGTCCCGGTCGTTCGAGGGCAGGTCGTTACTCGAGGCCCAGATCCTGCGACATCGAGTTCCCCGCCCGTGGAACGCCCTTCGCCGTCACGGTTTCGCCGTTCATGAAGGAGGCGGCGGGGCTGACGAGGAACTGGACGATATCGGCGATTTCCTCGCTGTGGCCGATACGCCGGTCGGTTTTCTCGCGGGGCGGCATGGCCTCGCTGTCGATGCCAAGCGTCTCGGCGACGCCGGGGGTCTGGATGAGGCCCGGTGCGATACAGTTGACGCGGATGCCGTCATCGGCCCACTCGACGGCGAGCGTCTCGGTCAGCCGGATGATCGCCGCCTTCGACGCGCCGTAGTGGCTCTCGCCGGGCGCGGCGTGCTGGCCGTTGACCGACGAGAGGTTGATGATGACGCCGCCGTCGCCCTCGCGCATGACTTCGCCGGCGAGTTGCGTGCAGTGGACAGTGCTGTTCAGGTTGAGGTCGACGATGGTTTCCCAGCCGTTAGCCGAGATGTCCTCGAAGTTCGCGACGAATTCCCCGCCGGCGTTGTTGACCAGCACGTCGACGTCGCCGAACGTCTCGACGGTTTCGTCGACGAGGTTCTGGACCTGCTCGCGTTCGCGGACGTTGCATTCGACCGCGAGCGCCTCGCCGTCGACAGCGGCGTCGTTGATTCCCTCGGCGACCGGACCGATTCGGTCCATCGATCGCGAACAGATCGCGACGTTCGCGCCGCCCGCGGCGAGCGTCTCCGCGATTGCCTTCCCGATTCCCTGGCTGGCACCCGTGACGATTGCAGTCTGTCCAGCAACGTCGAAGTCCGGTTCGTGCATCGTGGTAACGAGTTTCTCCCCGCTCAAAATTCTACCGATGGCTGACGACTGCGCCGTTTCCGACGCGAGTTCGAGAGATTTTTAGACCCCCTCTGGTTGTTTCGAATCGAAAGGTCGAGTCGAGTGACACGGTTCACCTCTATCGCCCTCCTGAAGAATCGAGAGTTCGCGGCGCTGGCCGGGACCGCGTTCGCCAGAAGTCAGGCGTATTCGACAATTCTAATCGCGCTGGCACTGTACGCCGACCTCTTCGGAACGACGGGGTTCGTCGAGGGCCTGTTCGGGACCGCCTTCGCGGTCGTGCAGTTACTCATCGTGTTGCCTCTCGGACGGAAAGTCGACACCGGGAACGCCAAGCGGTATCTGCTCGTCGGATTTCTGATCAACATCGCCGTTTTCGTCGGCTTCATGCTCGTGAACAACGCCGCCCACGTCGTGCTCATCCGGATGCTCCAGGGGCTTGGAGCCAGCGTCCTCTGGATCACCGGCGCGACGATTATCGGGGAAATCAGCCCCGACGACCAACAGGGCCGGTGGCTCGGGTCCTACAACCAGTTCGCATCGATCTCCTCGCTAGCCGGTGATCTGGTCGGGGGCTATCTCCTGTACGCGTACGGGTTCTCCACGACGTACGTCGTCCTTTCGATGGTTACGCTCGGAACCTTCGTTCTCGTGTTCGCCTTCCTCCGTGACAACCCCGGCGGACGGAAGGATCCCGACGAAGCAGGCGGCGTAGAGACGTTCCGATCGCTTCTCGGGCTTCCCATGCTCCGAGCGCTGGTCGGCTTTCGGTTCATGTTCAGCTTCGGCAAGATGGCGGTGATCATCTTTCTCCCCATCTACGCGCGAACGACGTTCGGCATCTCGGCGTTCGCCATCGGCTGGATCATGGCCGGCGGCAAGCTCACGAAGGCGCTCACGCAGGGACTCGTCGGCAACCTCACCGACAGCTACGGACGAGAGCACTACTTCGTCGCCGGCGGAGCCATCCTGTACGGAATCGGCACCGCCGCGATCCCGTTGGCGGCCTACGCCGAGGGGCGGATCGATCCGATCGAAGTATCGTTCCTCGGCGACACCCAGGTGCTTGGTGGCGCGTTCTTCGCGCTTTTTGCCGCCTACTCGCTGCTCGGCATCGCGGACTCCATCCGTCTCCCCGCCAGTATGTCGCTGTTCGTCGACGAGGGAGAACGGTACGACTCGGTCGCGAGCGCGATGTCGTTGCGGTCACTCTCCTGGAAATTCGGACAAGTAGCTGGACCGGTACTCATCGGCACGACGATGGATTTCGTCACCACCGAGGCCGGCTTTTTCCTCGCCGCCGGATTCATCGTGGTCGCGACGTTCGGCTTCGTCGTCACGGCCAAGCGGGCTCACACGACGCGGACCGTGGTAGAGGAGCCCGCACCGGGTGACTGATGTCGTCGCGAAAGCTGACGCTGGTACATCGGACCAGCAGTTATTCGGTGTCCTCGAGTCGCTGCTGTAACGCCTGAACCTTCGAGACGAGTTCGATCGGCGGCGTCGTGTTGACGTCGAGGCTCTCCAGATCGTCGAGGACGGCCTTGGCGTCGGCATCGACGGTTTCGCCGTTTTCCTCCTCGGCGGGTTCGCCGCCGTCGGCGTTGGCCGGGCCGCGGAACTGGCCGCTCGAGACGTCGAACACCGTCTGAACGGGCTCGTTCGAGGAGCCGCCTTTGGCTTCGATAGCCTTCTCCTCGCGCAGGCGCTCTAAGACGTCCCTCGAGCGGTCGACGACGGGGTCCGGAACCCCCGCCAGATCGGCGACGTGAATTCCATACGAGCGGTCGGTCGGGCCGTCTCGGACCGTCCGAAGGAACGTGACATCGCCGTCTCGTTCATCCGCGGCGACGTGGACGTTGGCGACGCGAGGCAGTTTTTCCGCGAGGCCGGTCAGTTCGTGGTAGTGAGTCGCAAAGAGCGTCTTCGCTTGCACCTCGTTGTGCAGGTACTCCGTCGCGGCCCAGGCTATCGAAATTCCGTCGTACGTCGCGGTTCCGCGGCCGACCTCGTCCAGGATGACCAGCGACTCGTCGGTCGCGGTGTGGAGGATGTTCGAGAGTTCGCTCATCTCGACCATGAACGTCGACCGGCCCTGCGCGAGTTCGTCGAGCGCGCCGACGCGGGTGAAAATCCCGTCCACGAGCCCGATTTCGGCCTCCTTGGCGGGAACGAAGCTGCCGACCTGTGCGAGCAAGACGATACAGGCGACCTGTCGCATGTACGTCGACTTCCCGGACATGTTAGGGCCGGTGACGACCAGAAAGCCGCGGTCCTCGTCCATCCGCACGTCGTTGGGCACGAACTCCGTCGTCTGCTCGACGACCGGGTGACGACCCTGCTCGAGTACGAGACGGTCCTCGCGGTGCAGTCCGGGCTGAACCCATCGGTTCTCGGCGGCGTGGGTCGCCAGACTCGCGAGCGCATCGATCGTCGCCAGCGTGCGGCCGACGTCCTGGAGCAGTTCGGCGTTCGCCGCCACTTCTTGGCGTAGCTCCTCGAAGAGTTCGTACTCGAGGTCGCCGCGTTGCTCCTCGAGCCGAAGGATTTCGCGCTCTTTCGTCTCCAACTCGTCGGTCGTAAAGCGCTTGGAATTTTTCAGCGTCTTGATCTCTTCGTAGTGATCCGGCACCCCATCAGCGGCCGACTTGCCGACCTGAACGTAGTAGCCGTCGGTCTTGTTCCGGTCGACGGTCACGTGACTCAGGCCATACTGGCTCTTCTCGCGGTCGGCCAGGCTATCGAGCCACCGTTTGACCGCTTCGTGGCGGTCGATCACCTCGTCTAACTCGTCGTCGTAGCCGTACTGGAGAAGTTCTCCCTGGGTGACCGTCGACGGCGGATCGTCGGCGATGGCTTCCTCGAGGGTCTCCCGCAGGCTCGCTGCGGCCTCTCGATCCGGCCGGTCGACGATTTCGGTCAGCGGCGAGTCGGCGAGATCGGGATCGTTGGCGATCGCGTCGGCGAGTTCCGGAAGCACGCCGAGCGTGTTCTGGAGGGCCAGCAAGTCCCGCGCGTCCGCGCTTCCGTGGGTCGCCTTCGACGCCAGCCGCGCCAGATCGTACGCCTCGTCCAGGGCGTCCTGCAGTTCGTCCCGGGCCAGCGCCGCCGACGACAGCGCCGCGACGCTCTCCTGTCGGCGTTCGAGGGCCTCGAGCGACCGCCGCGGACGCTGCAGCCACTCCTTCAGCAGGCGGCCGCCGGCGCTGGTCTCGGTGTGGTCGATCGTCGCGAAGAGCGATCCCTTCCGATCGCCCTGCATCGTCTCGGTCAACTCGAGGTTGCGCTGGGTGGTCGCGTCGAGCGTGACGTGGTCGTCGCCGTGGTGGGCCTGAATGCGGGTCATCGAGGCGAGAACGCCCGTGCCGGTTTCCTCGACATAGTCGAGAATCGCGCCGGCGGCCGCGATGGCGGGATCGCCGACCGAGAGTCGGTCGACGGTCTCCTCGCCGAACTGCTCTCGGACGGCGTGAGCGGCGCGTTTCGGCGCGAAGCGCTCCGTCTCGTGGAGCGTGAGTGCGGCGTCGATCCGTTCCCGAACCTGACCCAGCAGATCGTCGTCCCCTCGAGCCTCGGGGCCGGGTAACACCTCGACGGGATCGAACCGGTAGAGTTCCGTCAGCGCGTCGGCGGCGTCGTCGGCTTCGGCGACCAGAAAGCGGCCGGTCGTCACGTCGGCGAACGCGAGGCCGTAGCCGTCCCTACCGGCCGTACTCGAGCCGTCGACGACGGCCGCGAGGTACTGTGCGTCCGCGTCGGTCGTCTCGAGCAGCGTGCCGGGCGTCACGACGCGGACGATCTCGCGTGCGTGACCGGAGTCGGTTTCGTACTGGTCGGCGACGGCGACGCGGTAGCCGCGCTCGACTAGGGCCTTGAGATAGGGCGTGAGATCGTCGATCGGCACACCGGCCATCGGATACGACGACCCGTGAGAGGATTTCTGAGAGACTTTCAGGTCGAGTTCGTCGCTGACGAGTTCGGCGTCCTCGCCGAAGAACTCGTAGAAGTCACCACACTGCATCGTCAGCACGTCGGCGTCGGTCTCTTCCTTGAGCGAGAAGAACTCCCCGACGATACCCGTCGCCTCTGTCATACCCGGTGACTGTCCTTCCACCGCAAAAACCCTGCGGGATCCGCGGGGTGATCAGTGGCTCGTCCGCAGGGAAGGAGCCACGACCGCTCGAGACCGCGACTCAAATACCGCCGTCTACGAACTGGCGGGGATATAATACGCTGACCGTTGGAGAGGTAGACACCACCAAGTCATGACCGTCACCCGCGACCATCGCGTGCTGGTTCCGGTCGACGTCCTCGAGGGAGAGAGCGTTCCACAGGCCGTCGTCGACGCCTTCGCATCGATTCCGGTCGTCCTGCTCGGCTACCGCGAGATACCCGATCAGACCGCGCCGGAACAGGCGCGAGAGCAGTACGGCGACCGCGTGCGAGCCGAACTCGACGAGCTCCGGAGCGTGTTCGAAGACGCCGGCTGCGACGTTACGTCGCGTGTGGTGTTCACCCACGACCGGCTGACGACGTTCGAACGCGTCACGGTGGCCGAATCGTGTGATGCCGTGCTGGTACTCAACCCCGCCCCCGTCCTCGAGACGATGCTCGTCGCGCTCCGAAGCGACGTCAACGTTGACTACATCGCGCGACTGGTCCGGACGGTACTCGACGGAACCGATATCGACGTAACGCTCTTTCACGCTGCTTCGAGCGAATCACGGCGAGAAGCCGGTTCGAAGCTCCTCGAGACGGCACGCTCGGAGCTGGTCGACGAAGGGATCGACGCCGATCGTATCGGGACCAGCGTCGTCGTCGACGACTCGGCCACGGGGGCGATCCTCGAGGCCGCCGAGGACCACGACCTGCTGGTCGTCGGCGAGAGTCGGCCGTCGATCCGCCGCTACGTGTTCCGCGACCGCGCCGAGCGGCTGGCCAAACGGACGGTCGACCCGGTCCTCGTGATTCGCGGCGAGTACCTCGAAGGGGACGCCGAGATCGGGACCGGCGAAGGCGCAGAAACTGACGACGAAGAGATCGTCGACGGGGACGTGGATACGTTCGACGGCGAGAGCGACGCCGACGCTACCAACGCCACAACCAACGACCCCTCCTGACGCCGCTCGAGAACAGGCGGCGTCGGTTCCGGCCGTCACTCGAGTTCGCTCGCGCCGTCGCGCTCGATATCACGAACGACGAGCACCGGTGCGACCGATTCGACGGCGATGCGTTCGGCCTCCTCGCCGAGGAGAAACGATCGAAGCGACGGCGCTCGTTCACCCACGACGATGGCGTCGTGGACGGCCGCCGCCTCGAGCAGCGCCTCGAACGGCGGCGCGTCGACGACGAGTTCCGTTTCGACGTCGACTTCGCGCGCCGAGAGCGTGGTAGCGGCCGCCTCGAGCAAGTCGCGGCCGCCCTCCTCGTCGTCGGTCGCCAGAAAGAGCGTAACGCCGATCTCGCGAGCGCCGATCAGGTCGCCGACGAACGAGCAGATTCGGTCGACGGCGACGTCGCCCGTCAGCGCCACCAGGAGTCGGTCGACCTGGCCGCTCGTTCCCGGAATTGCGTAGGCGTCGGCCGCCGTTTCCGCGGCGATCCGATCGAACGACTGCTCCCGATCGTGAGTGAAGACGAGCCGGTGATCGGCGTGGCCGCCGCCGACGCGGAACGTCGACGTGAGATCCTCGAGCGCGTCGACCGCTCGATCTTCGTACTGCGCTCTCGCCTGATCTGGCGGCGTCTGTTCCGGGAGGACGTGGTAACCCAGTACGGTCACGTCGACCGGTTCGAGCAGCGTCGTCAGCCCGGGCGACGCCGATTCGCCCTCGAGGATCGCCAGCGGAACGAGCACTCGTGTCATAGTTCTCCCTTGAGATTCACGTCCCGGGCGTAATAGGCGTACCACCCGGCGGTCATGAGCATGATGGCGACGCCGACGATCTGCGATGCGGGTTGCATGAATCCGATCAGCGCGAAACTGCAGATCGCTCCGAGGACCGGAACGACGGGGTAGCCGGGGACCCGGAAATCGGGGTCGTACCAGTCGGGTTCGTTTCGACGCAGTGCGATCAGCGCCACGCAGATTAGCCCGTACATGATGAGATGCAGGAAGGACGCGACCTCGGCGAGGAGTTCGACCTCGCCCGTCGCGGTCAGGACGAGAATCGGGCCGCCGGCCAGCCCCAGGGCGACATGTGGCGTGCCGTAGCGGAGGTTGATCCGACTCGCCCGTTTCGGGAGCAGAGCGTCCCTCGAGACCGCGTAGATGGCTCGAGAGGTGCTCAGAACCGACGCGTTGGCGCTGGACATCGTCGCGAGCAGGCCGCCGAAGACGATGGCGAACGCGCCGGCAGCACCGAGGTAGTGGCGACCTACCTCGACCATGGCCGTCTCGCCGAACTGCGAGAGTTGCTCGGACCCGAACGCGCTCGTGGCGACGAAGATCGTCACGACGTAGAAGACGCCGACGACGAGTACCGACCCGACCATCGCCAGCGGGAGGTTCCGGCCGGGATCTTTCATCTCCCCGGCGACGGTGGCCACCTGTGCGAAGCCGAGATACGACGTGAACACGAGCGCTGCAGTCGTCAGGACGGGTACCGGGCCGAACGGCGCGAACTGTTCGGGCGTCGCCGGGTCACCGATCAGTCCGACCGCATCGAGGCCGCCGTAGCCGAGGAACGCGACGAGGATCGACAACAGCAACGCGACGATTCCGTTCTGGAGCTTCGCCGCGTTTTCCGTCCCCGTAACGTTGAGAATCGTAAAGCCCGCGCCGAACAGCAACGCGATCGGGATGACCAGCCCCTCGCCAACCGCGATCCCGAGTTCGGCGAGCGTATCGACGGCGTAGTAGCCGAAACCGACGAGGTAGAACGCCGTCGCAAAGACGAGCCCGAACCACAGCGACAGCCCGACGACGGCCCCCGCGAGCGTCCCCAACCCTCGCGAGATGAAGTAGTAGCCGCCGCCGCTCTTGGGCATCGCGGTGGCGAGTTCGGAGGCCGGCAGCGCGACCAGCAAGGCGACGACGGCTCCGATAGCGAACGATGCCGCCGCGGCGGGCCCGGCCCGTCCGGCGGCCAGTCCCGGGAAAACGAAAATACCCGCGCCGATCATCGTCCCGATGCCGATCGCGAGACCGCCCGAGAGTCCGAGCGTTCGCTCGAGTTCGGCGTCGTCGGTAATCGTCGCTTCGTCGGTCTCGAGGGTCGGTTCGGCCTGGGGCGACTCGCCCTCGATATTGGCCCCGTCGGCCGGCGGCGGTTCACCACCCATACTCATCGTGACTTTTGCCGGACAGATAGCTTTACGGTCTTATCGTTTCATCCACGATGTGTTGGATTATACTCTCCTAACGCACCCAAGTGTACAAACAAACACGATTAGTGAGGAGATATTCTCGACGTGACCAGACTTTGTCGATCGTTCGTCCATCCCAGAGAGGTCGGTGAGCAGCGGGTTGCCCTCCGCGTTCGTGGCGGCGAGTGCCGCAGTCTCCGCCGTGATTGCAGCCTCAGTCGAGGCGCTGAGGCCAGCAGATTGTCCGTCCGCCGAACGACGGCGGTCTCCGCCGCGTGTTCGGTCGTCGCGCTCACCTCTTCCGTGTTCGATGCGATTTCCTCGACGGTCGGACCGAGGTCGGACAGTTCGCTCGCGATCTCCGCCACCGACGCCGACTGTTCGTCTGCGACTTCGCTGATTTCCCCCGTCCCGTCCTTGATCCGGTTCGCGACCGTCGCGAGATCGTCGAGACTCTCCTCGAGGTCCGACCGAACTGCCTCCCGTTTCTCGGCGTGCGCCTCGAGTTGTTGGTGGTGCGCCTCGCTCCGCGTCTCGACCGCGGACTGACAGACAGTGGTCGATGGGAAGTCGTTCCCGAATTCGCGGCCGTTGAGCGAATCACCGGTTTGCGAAGCTCGATAGCATGCAAGGCTTTTGTGGACGTCTCCGACGGCGACGGCTCCGGCAGCGCGACCGGTTCTCACGGAGTTCCGTCCGGCCGATCAGAACAACACACTGCCGAGCGAGACCGGTTGCTCCGGTTCGACGAGTACCGGAAACTCCTCGTCGTCCGGCACGCCGACCGTCAGCACCTCGGATTTGAAGCCGGCGATCCGCACCGAACCGAGGTTCGTCGCACACAGCACCTGCCGTCCCTCGAGTTCGTCGGGGTCGTAATGGTGATCGTACTGTGCGGCGGACTGGACCTCCCCGTGTTCCTCGCCGAGGTCGATCCGGAGTTTGGTCATCTTCGGTTTGTTCGCCTCCGGGAACGCCTCGGCTTCGAGCACTTCGCCGACGCGAATCTCGACGTCGAACGGACTTTCGACCATGCGTTATCTCTCGTCGCCCTGGTGAATGAGCGTTCGGATCCTACACCGGGGGCCGGAGGCCTACGCCAGGAGTTCGTCGGCCAGCAGTGCCAGGCTGTCGTCTCCATCTGCGGTCGCGTCGGGAACCGAGAGCATGACCGTCTCGATACCGACGTCCGCGTACTCCGCGAGTCGGTCGCGCACCTCGGACGGGGTCCCCGTCGGGGCCGTCTCGACGTATCCCGAGAGGAAGAACTCCCGCGGCTCGGTCGGTTCCTCCGGAAGGTGCGTCTCCCGGAACGACGCTCGCTTGCGCTCGGCCTCCTCGGTTGTCTCGCCGACGAAAACGAATAGTTCGGCGGATTTGCGGATCTCGTCGTATCGCTCGTCGTCATCGCAGTGCTCCCGGAGAATCTCGAGTTTCTCCGCGAACCCCTCCGGGTCGAGGGTCCCGAAGTTCCAGCCGTCGGCCAGTTCGGCGGTGTACCGCAGCGTGAACGCCTCGCCTCCGCCGCCGATCCAGATCGGCGGGTGTGGCTCCTGGATCGGCCGGGGCTCACAGAACGCGTCTTCGAGGTCCACGTCGAGGTGCTCGCTCTCGTAGCTGAACGCCTCCTCGGTCCACAGCCCCTGCAGGATTTCGACCGTCTCGGCGAGCCGACGGAGCCGTTCGGCCGGCGGCTCCCGGAACTCGTAGCCGAACCGGTCGTACTCGTCTTCGTACCAGCCCGCGCCCAGGCCGAGTTCGAGTCGACCGTCGCTGACGTGATCGACCGTCGCCGCCATCTTCGCCAGTAGGGCGGGCTGGCGGTAGTCTTGGCTCGTGACGAGCGTGCCGAGACGAATCTCGTCGGTCGCTTCGGCGATCGCGCTGAGCGTCGTCCAGCACTCGTGGGTGTTCCGGCGCGGATCGCCGATCCACGACTGGAAGTGGTCCTCGAGCCAGACGGCGTCGTACCCGAGCAATTCGGCCTCGAATGCGGTTTCCCGAATCGTTTCGAACGCGGTGCCGTACTGGGGGAGGATGATCCCGACGTCGAGGTCGCTTGCGGTTGCGGTCATCGCGACACCTCCTCGTCCAGCGCGAGCACTCGGTCGGCGAGCGTCTCGGGATCGCTCGCGACGAGTTTCGTCGTCGCTTCCGTCCCGGTATCGCCGCGGTCGATTACGGCCTCGGGAGGATTCTCGCGGCCCCCGAAGACCGTCCCGAGATCCCAGTCCATCGCGCCGCTCGCGGTCGCATCGACAGCCGTTCGATCGTCCTCCGCGACCGACCACTCGAGCGACTCGAGTGCGTCCTCGATCGCCGGGTCCAAGCGGCAGTTCGCGGCGAATCGCAGCTCCGGCACGAACTCCCGCGCTGCGAGGAGGAATCGAGCCACGTGACTCGAGGCGCCGAATCGGACGCCGCGGTTCGGGTGGACTCCCGAAAGCGTCCGCGTAATCCGGCCCTCTACGCCCGCCGTCTCGGCGACGGATTCGGCGTACGGCGTCGCGCCGACGACGTTCATCCCCACCTCGGGAACGAGCGCGGAGACGTCGCGCTCGACGAAGCGGTCGACGACCGCCTGCACTTCCTCGGCGGTCAGCTCTCGACCGGCTTCGTTCCGGAGTTCGACGAGGTGGTTGACCGCGCCGTGACCCTCGCCCACGTCGTAGTAGTACCGCACTGCTCGGGCGAGAAAGTCCGTGGCCCCCTCGACGGCGATCCCGAGTTCGTCGCCCTTCGCGAGGCGGGCAGCGATCGCCGCGGCCAGCGTACAGCCCGAGCCGTGGGTCGCGTCGGTGCCGATTCGCGGGTGTTCGAACAATCGGGTACGGTCCTCGGTGACGAGGATATCCCGTACCTGCTCGCCGGGGACGTGTCCCCCCTTTACCAGCACCGCGTCGACGCCCGTCTCGAGGATCGCCTCCCCGGCCTCGCGGGCGCTGTCCTCGTCTGCGACCGTGATATCGGTCAGGACTTCAGCCTCGTCGGCGTTCGGCGTCGCCAGCGCGGCCGCACCGAGCAGCTCCTCGTAAGCGCGTTCGGCTTCGGGCTCGAGCAGCCGGTCGCCCGAGGTCGCGACCATCACGGGGTCGACGACCAGCGGGAACTCGAACGAAGCCGCGCGGTCGGCGACAGTCTGGACGATTTCGGTCGTCGCAAGCATCCCCGTCTTCGCGGCCCCGACCGCGAAGTCGCCGGTGACGGCGTCGATCTGCGCTTCGATCTCCTCGAGCGGCAGAACGTGCGACGACTCGACCCCGCGAGTGTGCTGGGCCGTGACGGCGGTGATCGCGGACGTTCCGAAGACGCCGTGAGCGGCCATCGTCGCGAGGTCGGCCTGAATGCCGGCGCCGCCGCCGGAGTCGCTGCCGGCGATCGTCAGCGCGACGGGTCGGCTGTCGGGTGCGGGCGTTCTCATAGCCGAGTGTATTCTGCGGTTATACTAAGCGGTGATGGTCCGAAAAACGGAACGTCGCTGGGGACGGCGGTTTCGGCGAGCGGGTTGCACCGCCCGCGGTGGATTCAAGTTACCGTAGGGACAGTATCGGGTCGTGACCGAGCGTGACCTCGATATCGAGCGCGTGCCCGGGACGACCGACGTCTACCGCGTCGACGGGCGACTCTTCGACCAGCCTGGACAGCTCGCGGTGTACGTCCTCGACGCGCCGAAGCCGGCAGTGATCGATACCGGGACGGCGGACACGACCCCTGATGCGATCCTCGGCGCGCTGGACGAACTCGGTATCGCCCGCGACGCCCTCGCGCATCTGATTCCCACGCACGTCCACCTCGACCACGCCGGCGGGACGGGGGAGCTGGCGTCGGCCTGTCCGAACGCGACCGTCCACTGCCACGAGCGCGGCGTCGACTTCCTCACGGATCCGGAGCTCCTCGCGAAGCTGAAACGGAGCGTCGAAGACGCCATCGGTATGCCGGAGCCCTACGGCGATCCGGAGCTCGTCCCCGCCGGGCGGACGCGTTCGATCGCCGACGGAGACGCGATCGACCTCGGCGACCGCCTCCTCGAGGTGATCGACGCGCCGGGCCACGCACCCCATCAGGCCTGTCTGTTCGACGAGACGACGGGGACGCTGTTCGCCGCCGACGCCGCCGGAATGCACTTCGGCGGAGAGATCTATCCGACGACACAGCCCCCGAGTTTCGATCTCGAGGACGCCGTCGAGACCGTCCGGAAGCTCCGGGCGCTCGACCCCGAGACGATCTGTTACCCCCACTACGGCGTCGCGACCGACGCGACGGTCCGGCTCGAGACCTACGAGCACCTGCTCCCGAAGTGGGTCGACGCCGTCGAACGGGTCGCCCAAACGACCGACGATCCGACGGAGATGGCCAACGAGCTTCGAGCCGAGTGGGGCAGCGTCGGCCTCGAGGGAGACGTTGCTGGCGTTCTGCAGTATCTCGAAGACTCCTAACGTCGCCGTAGTCTACGACGGAATCGCCGTCGGTTACTACTCGCCGGCCAGTTCGGCGTAGGCCGCCCACGACGGGTCGACGGTCGGGTGCTCGAGTGGCTCCCCATCGACGAGCACCTCGCCGTCGGTGTCGCCCTCTTTGCTACCGCCACCGCCACTAACACCGCTCGGCGCCCCGACGCGGCCGATCTCGGCGATGACGGTACCGCGATCCTCGAGCGCTCCGATTACGTCGTCTGCGCCCGCCGGATCGACGGCGATCAGTAGCGATCCGCAGCTGGTCGCCGCCCACGGGTCGATCTTGAGGGCCTCACAGACTTCTTCGACGCCGGGACGCATCGGCACCGCGTCGCGGTCGATCGCGAACCGAGTGCTCGCCCCGTCGGCCATCTCGTTCAGCGCGCCCGCGAGCCCGCCCTCCGTCACGTCGTGCATCGCCGTCACGGGACCCGCGGCGGCCGCCGCGAGGGCGTCGCGGACGCAGTAGACCTCCTCGAGGCGATCTTGGGCATCGGAAACGACGCCAGCGGGGAGGTCCAACTGGTCGCCGAACAGGGTGCTCAACAACCCGACCGCCTCTACGGCGGGGCCCGTTGTCAGGAGCAGTCGATCACCCTCGCTCGCGCCGTCCGGGCGGACGATTTCGTCGTGGTCGCCGACGCCCATCGCGGTCGCCGCGCCGACCCACGGATGCGAGGGATCCGAATACCGGGCCGTGTGCCCCGTCACTACGGAGACGCCGAGGTCGACGCACTCCTCGTGGATGGTCTCCCAGACCGTCGCGAACTGCTCGTCGGACATCGTCTCGGGAAGCGTAAAACAGATCGAGAGATGCGAGGGCTCGACGCCGCTGACGGCGACGTCCGCTAACACGAGGTCGAGGGCGAACCGGGCCGCGCGCTCGAATCCCAACGACGGCAGAATCGAAAGGGGGTCAGTCGCGGTCACCAGCGCCTGCCCGCCGATATCGATGACGCCGAAGTCGACCCCGTGTTGCGGTCCGAGCGCGACGTCGCTGCGATCCGCGCCGAGGTTCGGCGCGACGTGCCGGTCGAAGAACTGCCGATCGATCTTGCCGAGGTCGCTCACGGTCGAACCGTCCGACCGAGCCGTCTTAGCGATGATGATCCGCGCCGGCTTCGCGTCGACGGCGACAACGCTACAACTCGAGCGTGTAGATCGCCGTCGGATACGGCTTGCCGGCGATTTCGAACTCGTCGGACCCCGTTCGCTCGAACCCGCGAGCGGCGTAGAACCGGTGGCCGAGATCGTTGCCGTCCAGCATCTCGAGTTTCAGCCGGTCGATTCGCTCTGGAAGGTCTTCGAGGCCGCGCTCGAGCAGTGCCGTTCCGACCCCCTGGCCCCAGTGGTCGGGGGCGACGTAGATTTCCTTGAGCCCCGCTTCGTTCTCGCCGACGAACGATTTCGTCTCCTCGCCCCATCGGAAATAGCTGTACCCGCGGACGGCACCGTCGACTTCCGCGACGTAGATTCCGTCCCGATCGGCTCGCAGTTGATCGGCGTACTCGCGAATCGGGTCTTCGGCCGGCTCCGGGTCCCGCTCCGCGAGGACGGCCGCCGGTAGCAGGTCGCGGTAGGCCTCGCGCCACGCCAGCACGTTGGTACGGAGTATCGCCCGCGCGTCGGCAACCCCCTCGAAGTGACGGATATTCACACTATTCGTTGTCCAGGATAGTTCAAAGTCGTTTCGCAGGGAGGTCCCAACGGACAACCGCACGACCCTTAGCACCGACCACCGTATGCGCGTTCATGCACGGCACTGGCGTTCCGCTCGTCACACCGTTCGACGACTCCGGCCGAATCGATCACGACCGACTCGAGACCGTCGCCGACTGGCTCGAGTCACAGGGCGTCGACTTCCTGGTCCCCTGCGGCTCGAGCGGCGAGGCACCGCTTCTGACGCCCGACGAACGCGTATCGGTCGTCGAAACGGTCGCCGAAACGACCGACCTCCCGGTGCTCGCGGGAACGGGCCAAGAAGGGTTCGAACCGACCCTCGAAACCACCGAACGCGCCGCGAAGGCGGGTGCCGACGCGGCGCTCGTGGTCACGCCGTCTTACTACGGCTCCGGCGACCAAGCACTCGAATCCTACTACCGCGACCTCGCCGACGAGTCCCCGGTTCCGGTGTTTCTGTATAGCGTTCCGAAGTTTACAGACCACGCACTCGCGCCCGAAACCGCCGCATCGCTCGCCGCCCACGACAACGTAGCCGGGATCAAGGACTCGAGTGGCAGCCTCGAGTCCCTCCAGCGGCTGGTCTCCCGGACTGCGGACGAGGAGTTCTCGGTGCTGGTCGGTAGCGGGAGCGTGTACGCGGCAGGGCTCGACGTCGGAGCCGACGGCGGCGTCCTCGCGATGGCGAACGTCGCGCCCGCGCGTGCGAGCGAGATCTGGCACCGACACCGGGACGGGCGAGCCGATACGGCCAGAGAACAGAACGCCGCGCTCGTCGAACTCAACCGAGCGGTGACCGCCGAGTACGGCGTTCCCGGGATCAAAGCCGCTCTCGAGATGCGCGGTCAACCCGCCGGCGAACTCCGACGACCGCTGCAGCCGCTTCCGAACGACGAGCGACGGCACCTCGAGACCGTCCTCGAAGCGGCCCTCGAGTCGACGCTCGCGAGATAGCTCCGCGGGCCGGTATCGGCCCGTAACCAGATCCCCCTCCGAACGAGACGGATCGAAACCGGTTTTGGGCACGGACAACAGTAAAGTGACTCTCAACCATAGCGGCTGTAAATGGCCTACTCGTCCAGTTCTGCGTCCGGATTCGGCCTCGAGTTCTCGACGAGTGAACTGACGGGTGCGCTAGGAGATTCGGTTACGGTACTGCCGCTGATCGTCGCTCTCGCGGCGACGACGAGCGTGTCCCTCCCTCACGTGTTGGTCGGCTTCGGCGTCTTTCAGATCGTCTGGGGGCTGTACTACGGGATGCCGCTGTCGGTCGAGCCGATGAAGGCGCTGATCGGGCTGGCAATCGTCGGCTCGCTTTCCTACCCCGAACTCGCCGCTGCCGGGTTGCTCGCGGGTGGGGTTCTCATCGTCGTCGGAAGACTCGGCTTCCTCGGGGCTCTCCAGCGGGTCATCGGCGAACCGGTAATCCGCGGGGTTCAGTTCGCCGTTGCCCTCTTGTTACTCGAGGCGGCGGTCGGACTCTCTGCGGGCAATCTCCCGGTCGCCGTCGCCGGACTCGCGATCGTCGGACTGCTGGCGGCGGTCGGCTATCGCCACTCGAGCGTACTGCTCGTTCTCGGACTCGGTGGCGTCGCAGCCCTCGTAACCGCGGGCGTTCCGACGCCTTGCGTGCCCGAACTCGCGCTCTTTCCCGCGGGGACGCCGACGCTCTCAGTCGGCGCGCTCGAGGGAACCGTCGCCCAGCTGGGGATGACAGTCGGAAACGCGGCGATCGCGACCGCCCTGCTCTGTGGCGATCTGTACGATCGAGATATCTCGCCCGACGCGCTCTCGTCGAGTATGGGCGTCACCTGCCTCGCCGCGATTCCGATCGGCGGCGTCCCGATGTGTCACGGCAGCGGCGGACTCGCGGGGAAGTACGCCTTCGGGGCGCGAACCGGGGGTGCGAACGTCCTGCTCGGGGTCGGCTACCTCGCGCTGGCGCTCGTCGCCACCGGCGCGCTGCTAGCCGCGTTCCCGCTCGCCGTTCTGGCCGTCTTGCTCGTCGTGGTCGCACTCGAACTGGCTCGGGCCGCGTTCGAACCCGTTCGCGGCCACCGATCGCTCGCGGTCGTCCTCGGCGTCGGGGCCGTCGGCCTCGCGGTCAACGTCGGTGTCGCGTTCGTGCTCGGGGCCGTCGCGTTCTGGCTACTCTCGCGGCGGGAGTAGCCAGCGAAAGCACTCGAGTCGGCCCCTTTTGCAGAGGTTTTCGACACGGACAGACTGTCAGAAGGCGCGGCTCAGCTGTCGCCGTCTCCGATCTCCGACCTTATGAATCGATTATGGCTATACGAAATCCCACTCAGCCGTAAGGCGGGCGAGATACCCGCGCTTTTCTCCCCGCGGGCCCAAGAGCCGCCGATGACAGCACGCTGGGGTTCACTCTTCGATCGCGGCGCGGAGTACGACGTCGACCTCGAGGCGGTTCGAGCGGCGAGCGACGACCCGTCCACCGACGGGGAGGCCAAGGATGGCTAACCAGCCCGATCCCGCCCGCGTCGTCGCGGATAGCGACGTGCTCGCGGCCGACCTGCTGGTCGGCGGCGACGCTCGAGATGCACTCGACCACGTCCGGGGCCACTCCTGGGTCGAACTCGTCGCGAGCGATCCGTTGCTCGAGCGGACGGAGCAACTCGTCGCGACACTCGCCGATCCGGGACTCGCGGCCGACCATCGGGAACGGCTCGAGGCGGATCGGGTCGTGGTGGAGCAACCCGAAGGCGATCATCCGGCGCTGGCGTCGGCCTATCAGGGTCGAGCGGCACACCTGTTGTCGTACGAGGAGCGTCTTCGGTCGGCGAAAGCCGGGCTCACGCTTCAGCCTCGAGTTTCCGTCAGCGTCCGCCCGCCGGACGCTTTCGCCCGACTGTTCGATCCCGCGAGCCTCTACGAGGCGGTCGAAGGCGGCGAGTATCCAGGGCCGGATCGGGACCCACGAGAGTAGAGCGTTACAGCGGGGCCGCGACACGAGGTGGTAAGCGGCCGAGACGTTTATTTGCGAGCGGCGGTGAGGGTTGGAGGGTCATGAACGATCTACGTACCGGGTTGAGCTACGGGGACGTGCTTCTCGTTCCGAACCGTTCGCCCGTCGATAGCCGGAGTAACGTCGATCTCTCGGCGGCTCTGACGCCGTCGATCGAATTGGAGACGCCGCTGGTCTCCGCTGCGATGGACACCGTCACGGAAGCCGAACTGGCGATCGAACTCTCGCGGGCCGGCGGGTTCGGGGTCCTCCACCGGTTTCTGACGCCCGACGAACAGGCCGAACAGATCCGGCGAGTCCGCGACGCCGGCGAACGAGTGGGTGCTGCCGTCGGGATAAACGAAGACTACGTGGACCGCAGCGGCGCGCTCGTCGAGGTGGGTGTCGACGCGATCGTCGTCGACGTCGCCCACGGACACCTCGAGCGAACGCTCGAGGCCGTCGAACGGCTGCGAGCCGAATTTCCGGCTGTCGATCTCGTCGCCGGCAACGTCGCGACTCCCGCCGGCGTCGAGGATCTCGCGGCCGCCGGCGCCGACTGCGTGAAGGTCGGCATCGGTCCGGGTTCGCACTGCACCACGCGGAAAGTCGCGGGAGCCGGCGTCCCCCAGTTGACCGCGGTCGACGACTGCGCGGACGCAGCCGAGGGGCTAGACGTCACGATCTGTGCGGACGGCGGGATCCGCTCCTCGGGCGATGCGGTGAAGGCACTCATGGCGGGAGCCGACACCGTCATGCTGGGCAGCCTCTTCGCGGGCACCGAGGAAGCGCCCGGCGCAGTGGTCGAGGTCGACGGAACGCGGTACAAGCGCTCCCGGGGAATGGCGACCACGACCGCCGCCGAAAAGCGCGACGACAAGGAAAACAACGTTCGGGCCGACGAAGGTGTCGAGGCGCTAACGCCGTACAAGGGCCCGGTCGCCGACGTCGTTGGGGAGTTCTGTGCCGGCGTTCAGTCCGGGCTCTCCTACTGCGGCGGCCACACGATCCCCGAAGCTCGCGAGAAAGCGGCGTTCATCCGGGTCGCGCCCAGCGCGAAGGAACGCGAGGGGTATCACGCGGATCACGATTGGGAAGGCGTCAGCGTGGATAGTAAAGCGGCGGCTACCGGCGACCCTCAGTCCGACGGCGAGTCCACCAACGCCCCCGTCGAAAGCGACGACTAACGAGCGCTCACGGCCCGGAACTCCCCATCGAACGGCTCGACTCGCACGTTCGGACTCGAGCGAGGGTTCGGTCTCACACGAACGCGTCTCAATTTCTCAGTTCCTCAGTGCCGCCCGAGACAACGGCAACGATCAGGGCTCGGCGCTCGAGAAATGGTTGCCGACGGCTGTTCGGTCAGGTGGTCCAGACTCTCCGTATCGCGGGAATGAGACGGCGGCGATCGATCCGACGCTATGCCTCTCGGTCGGCGTACCAGTCCGCGAATGCCGCGAGTGCGCGGCCGCGATGGGAGATCGCGTTTTTCTCTTCGGTGCTCATTTCGGCCAGCGTCCGGCCGTTGTACTCGAAGATGGGGTCGTAGCCGAAGCCGCCCTCGCCCCGAGGTGCGACGAGCGTCCCGACGACCGTCCCCTCGAACGTTTCCGTGCCGTGCTCGTCGGCATATGCGAGAACCGTCTCGAAGCGCGCTCGTCGATTCTCCTCCTCGCTCGCGAGCCGCCAGAGCCGTTCGACGCCGACGGTATCCTCGACGTAGGCTGAGTACGGCCCCGGAAACCCGCCGAAGGCCTCGACGGACAGTCCCGTGTCGTCGACGATTACCGGTTCGTCGCTGTCAAGCGCTTCGAACGTCTCCCGGGCTCCGTGAGTGGCAATCTCCTCGAGCGAGTCGCTCTGAATCTCGGTGTAATCGTACTCGATCTGTTCGACGCTGTCGGTACTCGAGAGGTACTCGCGAGCCTCGCGGACCTTGCCCTCGTTGCCCGTGACGAATCGAATGGCCATACGCGTGGGACGTTTCGGGGAGGGGAAAGCGTCGTCGGTTGCGTTCCGCCGCTCTGTGCCAGCCTCGAGGTAGATCCGCGCACACGCATGGGTGAGCGGGCGCTACTGGATGAAAACGCGGTGAAGCGAAGAACGAAGCGCTAGTCGCCCGATTCGTCGTCGTCGACGATGACTTCGACGGGTTCGTCTTCCGTCTCCTGGCTCTGTTCGGCCGTCCCCTGTTCTTGCTGCCAGAGGAGGGCACCGGCGACGAGCACGACGATCCACGAGCGCCAGTTGGCGAGGTTCAACGTGTAGCCGACGCCGAAGGGTTTCTCGACGAGCATCCCTTCGCCTGGCTGCCAGTACGACGAGATCATGCGGCCCATGCTGGGTCGTTCGAAGTTGTACGGTACCCCGAGAATCTCTCCGGAAGTCGGTTTGTCTGCCATGGACGAACGTACGGTGTCCCCTAATATGAGTATTGGGTGCTCGTCTCCATCTCTGGAATCAACGCCGAGACCTGATGAAGCCAGCCCAGACGGCGTCAAGGAGTTCCAACCGCCTCCTCGAGCCCGGCGAGAAGTCCATCCCGCATCGCCTCGAGCGCCAGACTCGGCTCGCCGTCGTCGCGTGCAGCCGCCTGCTCGTGCGAGAACGGCACGTGGACGAACCCCGCCCGAAACGCTCGGTCGCTGGTTTCGGCGAGATGCCGCGTGAGATACAGGAAGTTGTTACAGGCGTGCGTTCCGGCGTCGGTCGACAGCGTTGTGGGCACACCCGCCTCGAGCATGGCCTCTTTCATCGATCGAACCGGGAGCGTCGTGAAGTACGCGTTCGGCCCGTCGTGGACGGCCGGCTGGTCGACCGGTTCTCGATCGTCGTTGTCCGGAATTCCGCCGGTATCCCGGAGGTTGATTCCGACGCGCTCGAGCGAGAGTGCGTTCCGGCCGGCGGCCAGTCCGAGCCCGCAGACGATTTCGGGGTCGTGTTCGTCGACGGCGGCCTCGAGTTCCGGACGGAGCCGATCGAATACGACCGGGAACTCCCGACCGATGACGGTTGCGTCGCCGATCCTGTCGCCGTCGAGTCGGATCGCGAGCTGTCGTGCCGGGTTTCGCTCGAATTCGCCGAACGGTTCGTATCCGGCGAGGAGAATGTCGCTCATTAGCGACTACTCGAATCGGCGCGGCAAGAACGTTCCCGATTCCGATTTTGATTCCGACTCCGACGAACGTGGGACGGTTCACTCCGCCGAGTCCGCTTTCTCGTCGTGTGCGTTCACGTACCGACCGCGCCCCTCGACGTCCCGCAGGCGCTCGAGCACCCGCTCGTCGCCGACCTCGCGGTACCCCTCGCGGACGGCCTCACGCAGTTCCGCGGGATCGTCCGCGGTGCCGACGAGGCTCTGGTCGAAGACGTGGATGTCCATCGCGTAGTCCTCGACGTGGTCGGTGTGGTAGCCGAGGCCGAAGTCGATGAGGTAGGTTCGACCGTCAGTCTGCTCGCGGGCTTCGCCCGTTCGCTCGTTCGGCGGAGCTCCACTGCGCCCGACGCGGACGTTTCGCGTCGTCGGATCGCCGTGGACGAACCCCGCCCGATGGAGTCGCGCAAGATGCCGGCCGACATCGCGAACGCGCTCGCGGGTCAGCCTCTCGCGGAGATCGGTCTCGCCGACGTACTCGAGTTCGAGACGCGCCTCGAGCGGGTCGACGTCGGAAAGAACCGGCGTCGGGACCCCGTGCCGGCGGGCGAGACTGGTCAGGCGGGCCTCGAGAGTCGTCCGTTCCCGGCGGAGTCGGTCGTCGAGTTCCGGATGTCGGTAGGTCTTCGGCTCTCGTTGTTTCGTGACGCGACCCGCGTCAGCCTCGAGGTCGACGACTGCCTCCGCGCCGCGGACCCGTGTTTCGGCGGCTTCGGCGCCACGACCGGTTGCGAGTTCGGGCTCGTCGCTCTGCTCGCGGTTCCTCGCGTTACCGCTCGCATCTTCGAGATCTTCGCTTCGCTCAGATCTCGCACGCCACGTGACCGGCACCTGATCGGGTCGATAGTTCGGATCGACGCGGGATTCCTCGAGGTCGAGCGTGTCGCCGGCGTCGTACATCTTCGCGCCTAGCACGGCGATCATGCCCGCATTGTCCCGCAGAAATCGGGGCTCTGGAGCGTGAAAGTCCGCACCGCGTTGGGCGCACATCTCCGCGAGCATCTCGCGCAGACGGTCGTTCTGCCCGACGCCCCCGCCCAGTACGAGTTCGTTGCTGCCGGTCAGCGAGAGCGCGCGCTCGGCGACCTCGGTGAGCATCCCGAAGATGTTCTCCTGAAGGGAAAAACAGATGTCCTCGACGGGGACGCCCTCGTCGTGTGCCTGCTTCGCCGCGCTCATGATCCCCGAAAACGAGAAGTCCATCCCCTTGACGACGTAGGGAAGATCGACGTACTCGCCGTCTTCGGCGGCCGCCTCGACTTTCGGGCCGCCGGGGTGAGACCAGCCGACGTGACGGGTGAACTTGTCGATCGCGTTGCCGACGCCGGTGTCCATCGTCTCGCCGAGCACGCGATAGCGACCGTTCCGGTAGGCCAGCAGGTGTGCGTTCGCCCCGCTCGCGTTCAGACAGACCGGCGAATCGAAGCCGGAGCTGTGTCGGCCGATCTCGAGGTGGGCGACCATGTGATTGACTCCGACGAGGGGCACGTCGAGAGCCTGACTTAGCGCGCGCGCGGCCGTACCGACGATGCGCAGACAGGGGCCGAGACCGGGGCCCTGCGAGAAGGCGACGGCGTCTACTTGGGGGTCGCCGGCCGGGCGGTCGGCAGTTTCCCGAGCGTACTTGAGCGCCGACTCAACGACGCGCGGGATCGCGTCGTGCATGTGCTCGGCGGCCTCACGGGGGTGGATCCCACCGCTTTCGGGTTCGTAGGCGTCGCTCTCGATGAACACGTCGTCGGCTGTGGAATCGTACACCGCCGCGCTGGCCGCCCAGGCGGTGCCTTCGATTCCGAGGATACGGGTGTCAGAACTCACGGTTTGGTCTCACTGTGCGATCGGTTGTCGGCGGAGAAACGGCCGGAACGTGCTCGCGGGTCGTTGTACTCCGCTCGGCAGGTCGCCCGCTCACGACTCAGTTCGTTCCCCGTTCGCGTTTCCGATATGCGTTACTTGTGCTCAGCAGATCGCCTTACTCCCACTCGGTGTAACCGCACTTACCGCAGTGGGTGCGGTCACCGTGATCGGCGAGGAAGGCGTCCCCACAGCGGGGGCACTGTTCGCGCTCCGTGGTACCGTCGTCGTTATAGATTTCGTGACGAGCCATTTTAGGCCTCCTCCGCTTCCGCTTCGGCGTCAGCGTCAGCATCCTCGGCGCCGATCTTGTTGCGCTCGAGCATGTGGTCCTGCTCGACGTCACGGGCGTAGTCGGCCGTGTCGTAGACTTTGGCCTGTCCGACCGTCTTTCGCATCCCGAACTTGGTGTCGAGTTTGCGGATGACGACCTCGTCGGCGTCCTTGTTCAGTTTGGCCGCGAGACTGTCGCGAACCTGCAGGCGCGAGGGCGTCGCGTCCTCGTGGGTCAGTTCGAAGGTCACGTCGGTTCGATGCAACATGGGGTTCTCCGTTTCGGAGATGATGTCGACGTCCATGATATCACTCAGTTACTCTACTATCCCCGTGTAGCGCCTAAAAGGATTTCGAAGCGGCCGATAGACATCTCCCGAATCGAACACGGGGTGGTGACGCGGAACAAGTGCTATTCGTTTCTGTCCTGTATTGATCGTTCGAAAAACACATGTGCTAACTATCTCAAGCCAACGGCAGCAATGCCCTCCAGAAGACGACTTCTCGCTGGAGTCGGTGCAACGGCCGTCGCCCTGACCGGGACCCACGTAACGCTTGGCGCGACGAACGCCGATCGACTCGAGTGGCCGATGGCGCGGTACGACCCGGCGGGGACTGGCCACAGTCCCGACGCGTCGGGTCCGAGAGACGATGTCGAGGTTGCGTGGCAAGAGACGAACTCGAGTATGCGCATGCACAGGCAGACAGCACCGATCCTCGTTGGCGAGACACTGTACGCCGTGGGCCACCAGTCAGTCGTCGCGTTCGATCGCGACATCGGCGAGATTCGATTCGGACGAGACGGGCACTACTGGTCGTCGCCGGCTCGAGCCACGGCAAGGGCCTACCGGAGCGATACGCTCGCCGTCACCGGCCGAGAAGGTATCTACGGGCTGAGTGCCAGCGGCGGCTACGAGGCCCTGGGATGGTCGATCGGTACCGAGCGGTGGCACAGCCACGGGCAGGAGGGGCAGCGCTGGTCCGGTTTCCCGCCACAGGGTCCATCGCCGGTCGCGACAAACGAGTCGGTGTACGCGGTCGTCCCCGACAGCGACCGTGTCGCCGCGTTAGACGCGAGCAGTGGCCGAATCCGGTGGGAGCAGACGGTCGGCAAACCGCGGTCGACCGGTTCCCACCGGCCGGCAGTCCGCGACGAAACCGTCTACGTCTCGAGTCGGCCCGGCGATGTCGTCGCGTTCGATGCCGAGACGGGCGACCGACACTGGAGTGTTACCCCCGAACCTCACGCAAAAAGTGCCTTGAACTACCGTAACTTCCGTCCGCCGACGGTGACGGAAGCGGGGCTCGTCGTTCCCGATCGAGAGGGTGTCGTGTTGCTCGACCGAACCGACGGAAGCGTTCGGTGGGAGTACACCCACGACGGGAACGCTATCGACGGCAGCGCCGCCGTCGCCGACGGCACGGTGTTTGTCACCGACGGCAGGGGATCGCTGCACGCGATTGACCTCGAGCACGGCGAGCAAGAGTGGACTGTCGATCACAGCCATGGCACAGACCCGGTCGTCGCCGACGGCGTCGTCTACCTCGGAAACCAAGCCACAGAACTGGTCGCGATCGATGCCCAGACTGGCAACCGGCGATGGACCTACGAGGATGCGACCTACTTCAGGCAACCGATCGTCGGCGACGGCGTGTTGTACGTCGTCGTTGACGAGGGACTGCTAGCCCTCGAGGAGGCGACCTAATCGTGGCGCGCGACCGAGGTGAGGAGTACGACCGTCGAGCGTGGTCCGTTCCACACGTCCTCTCAGCAGCCATCGACCGGCTGCTCCGCAATCCGAGCCTATTCGCCCCGTTCGCCGTCGCGGGGCTCGTTCTCGCCACCATCGACGCGCTCCGACTGCGCGATCCGATCCCGGCTCTCGAGTACGCGGGACTCGACAAAGCGACGCTCTCACTCGAGTACGTCGGCTACCCGACCGGCGTGAACCGGATGTCGGTGTCCCTCGAGTCGTTTATCGGTCTCGAACTGCCGTACCTCGTCTGGGGACTCGGACTGCACGTTCTGTCGTTGCTCGTGGTCGCGCTTGCAGGCGCGCTCACGCTGACACGGTTACTGGACGGTGAGGCGCAGTTCGGACCGCTTCCGTCGTATCTCGGGTTCGTAGTCACGGTCGATTTCGCCCACCGGCTTCTCGACTCGATCGTCCCCCAGGGCACGGGGCTGTTCGGACTCGTTCCGCTGGCACTACTGCTCGCCGCGATGGTGTTGCTCTTTCCAACACCCGGACTTATTGCCGCTGGCGCATCCCCCTGGACAGCGATCCGGGATGGCGGTGTCTGGGTTCGTGGCGACGGCTGGTCGGTCTTCGCCCTGGTCGTCATCTTCGGGACCAGCGCGTGGCTCCTCGCCAGCGTTCCTGTCGCAGGCGCGTTCCTGACCAGCGCGCTCGTCGCTCCGGTTCACGCCGTCGCGATCGCCTCGCTGTTCGAACACCGGCGCCACGAGGACCGGTTCGCGACATCGATCAACCGTTAGGTGTCGAGCACGGCCAGCCCTCGAGGCGCCTGCGTCTCGAGTCCCTCGTCCCAGTCGATATCGAGTCGCTCCCAGCGACCGCCGAAGTCCTCTGAGACGAACAGTCCCTTGTTGTTCACCGCGTAGACGACGCCGTCCTCGTCGGTCGTCTCGAACACGGCACGGACGACGCCGTCACCCATCGGCAGCCCGCAGTCATCTAGACGTTCCCAGGGATCGCCGTCGGTACGGGGGTAGACGTACGAGTCGGCAGAGTCCGCGGTATGGGCGCTCGAGGCGCCGTGGGCACTCGAGACGATGACCGAGTCCTGGTCGCCGGGGTCGGTGGCGAGCCCCCAGCAGTAGGTGTGCTCGAGGCCGTCGTGGGGACGGCTCCAGGACTCGCCGCCGTCGTCGCTCTCCGCGTACCCGTCGCCGGCCGCCGTGTAGACGCGGCCCTCTCGGTCGGCGTGGGTCGCCAGCGTGTGATTGTCTCGGCGCGAGCCGTCGGGTCGTTCCCGCCACGTCTCGCCGCCGTCCGTGCTCAGGACGAACGCGCCGGCCTCGACCCCGACGTAGAGCCGCTCGGGATCGAACGGATCGACCTCGAGCCAGCGCACGTGGTGGGTGTGCGGTCGCGGGGGGAAGTACCACTCGTCTTCGGAGGGGAGGTCAGTCAGTCCCGGCAGGTGAGTCCAGGAGTCGCCGCCGTCCGTCGAGCGATAGACGCGACTCGGTTCGGTGCCCGCGTAGACGACGTCCGGATCGTGGGGGCTGATCGCGAGCGACATCACGGCGTCGCTGACGAAATCGGTCTCGAGGCGTTCGAACTCGGAGGCGTGTTCGTCCGAGTCTGTTGGCCGCGAACGAAAGAGACCGTCCTCGAACGTTCCGACGAAGGCTCGATCCGGTTCGGCGGGCGAGGCCGCCACGCACTCGAGGTCGTGGCCCTCGAGCCGAGGGGTCGTCGTCCACGCCGTCGCGTCGGTGTCGTCGCTCGTACAGACGAGGAGGCGGTCCCGGAGTGCAGCGTAGACAGTCGGCATGCTGGCCCAGACGGTCGCCACGTACTAACGCTTCAGGGTGGCGGCTACGGGATCGTCGCTCTCAGTCGAATATTCGGGCGACGAACTCCTCGAGCATCGGCAACGGATGTGTCATCTTTCTAACTACCGTCTGACGACGACACAATCAGGGTCTCGTGACTACCACCAGTATTAATAGTACTCGAAGAACAACCAGTGTCTCGACGATGACCGATCGGCCGCCCTCCCCGCCGACACCGACGTCCGGACCACCGACCAACAGTAGCGACGGGCGCGTTCTGGCAACGACGCCCCAACTCACCGCCCGCATCGAGGACGCACTCGGCTGCAGCCTCGACGACGACACGCTCGAAGAGCTGTTGCTCGAACTGGATCGCGGCGAGTACGTCGACTGGGTAACGGTTACTCGAGACGGCACCTACGTCTGGGACCTGACCGACTCACCGGACCGAATCGGCGACGCGATCGCCACGGCGGCCGTCGAGCGGTTCGAATCGTGGCTCGAGACCCAAACCGCTGACTGAACGCAGCTTCGTGATACGTCCCAAGGAAGGGAGTAACGACGCGTAGTGGGCCCCTACTGGAGCGCTACGCGGAGTCCGGACTGAACGACGTACAGGAGTGGAACCCAACCGCTACTTTCCGCGGTCGCCTGCGGAGTGCGCTCGAGCACTCGATTCCGAGCGGTCGTGCGCCCGACGTCCGGGTGGCCAGAAACTCGCTCCGTCACGTCGCTCGCGTGAGCGTCCACGAATCCCTCTCCGTGGCGCCATCTCGCAGGACGGTACTCGCCACACCCGTTTCCGACGATTTCGTCACCTGTACTGTGCTTCCCACTCGCGGCGTTCCTGAATCTGTTGGCGGCCCGTTTCGGTGATTTCATAGTAGTTGGTCCGTCGGTCCAGTTCACCCTTCTCAACCAGATCTTTGTTGACGAGGGTATCCAGATTCGGGTACAGTCGCCCGTGATTGATATCGGAGCTATAGTACGACCCGACCTCCGTCTTTACGTCCTGTCCAGACGGCTCGTCGGTGCCGGCGATTACGTACAGCAGGTCTCGCTGAAATCCAGTTAGATCGTGCATCAGCTGTTACTCTGCGTATTCCGTCCCGATATCTAGTATTTGTAATAGAGAACGTACGGAGAAGTTACACTGGCAGAACAATTATACCGAGGTCCTTACGAATCGATAGGCACCGTTTACAGCGGCTGCAACGCCTTTCGAAGGCGATAACGCTATCTGTTTACTTACCGTGATCAATACCTGCAAATTCGCCCGGAGGGAGCGCTCCCGAGGAGCTAACGGTATCCACCACTGTTTCCACAAGCGACATGAACTCGTTCGGGTCGACTGGTTTCACGAAATATCCGTCTGCCCCCATCCGATACGTTTCAAGGACGTGGTTATCGGCCCGCGAGCCTGTGAGAACGAGTATTGGGATCGAGCGAAGATCAATATCACCGTCTATTCGTTCAAGGATGTCACTACCGGTCTTTTTGGGGACGTTCAGGTCTAAGAACAGAAAATCCGGTTTTCCCGTGGATCTGTACCCGTTTCGCTGATAGAGATAGTCGAGCGCTTCTTCTCCATCGGTGACGACGGTAAGCGAACCGTCGACACTACTCTCGTCGAATCCGGCTTTGATAAGCCGAATATCGCCAGGATTATCCTCGACCACCAACCCGTTTAACGGTTCCGTGACCATGTGCGTTGAATGGGGCCTCTATCTGGCCGTGGGAAGGGTGAAGTAAAACGTCGTTCCGTCCCCTGGTTCCGTATCGACCCAAATGTCGCCGTCATGACTGTTGACAATCTTTCGACACAGTGAGAGGCCGATGCCAGTTCCCTGGAACTCGTCGTTCGAGTGCAGTCGGTTGAAAATCTCGAAGATCTGATCGACATACTCCGGGTCGATACCGATTCCGTTATCGGCGACCGAAAACACGCAACGGTCGCCCTGCTGCTCGGCGGAAATTTCGACGTGCGGCGGCTGATCGCCACTGTACTTGATTGCGTTTGAGATCAGATTCGAGAAGAGTTGTTCGAGCTGTTGGGCGTTGCCGACGACGGTGGGTAACGATCCGACGAGAATCGTGGCATCCGTTTCGTCAATCTGTACTTGCAGATCGGTCAGCACGTCCTCAACGACATTTTCACACGTGACCGGTTCGAACTCCGCATCATCCATATCGATGCGTGAATACGCGAGTAACCCTTCGACCATCTCCCGCATGCGATCGGAGCCGTTCACGGCGAAGTCGATGTACTCGCGTGCTTCCTCGTCGAGTTCGTCCGCATACCGGGACTCGAGCAACTGGAGATAGCTCGAGATCATCCGTAACGGTTCCTGTAAGTCGTGCGAAGCGACGTAGGCGAATCGCCTGAGTCGTTCGTTCGATTCCTCCAGTTCCTCGATCGTTTCGTTGAGTTCGGTCCGTGCTTCGGAGTGATCGACCAGCGTATTCAGCATTCGTTCGACGTCTCGGATCGATTCATCGGGTTCGAAGAATTCCTCCGGCGGTGTGTAATAGAAGTTGTGACAGACCGTATCGTCGTATACGATGTGGGGATGTGTTCGGATGACGTCCACGAGCGTCTCTGCCGGAATCGCATTACAGTCGTAATGGCAGAGGGCGATACAGTCCTCACCCTGGAAGAGTTTGTTCACCCGGCTCTCGTAGGCCATAAAATCCGCGATCGTCGCCTGCTCGTCGAGGATGAAATTCGTGCTCGCAGTCACGCGAAGCCCCGGATACTCTGCTTTCGCTTCGTCGATCGCCTCAGCATAGACGTCGATCATATCATCGGGATCGAAGCGTCCGGACCGGAGATAGGTTTCCTCGAGTGAGTGAAACGTCAACTGGCCCGATTCGAGGGCGGCATCAATATTGACATCACCGCCGCGAAGTTCTCCGAGAATTACGGACTTCGGAAGATCATCGATGACATACATGACTCGCTCGCCCTGCTCGATCCCTTGCCGAATGAATGGCGCAACCGTTGCGAAGCGTTCTTCGCGGGTCTTGTGGAATAACGCGATGTGTTCACAGGTTTCGAGTTCCTCGAGTCCGTCGAGTGGTTCGACCGTGCCGTGAAACTCCGAATTTGACTGCAGTGCTTCGAGGCCGCTTTCGACCGTTAACGAATCATGGGTGCCGCCTTCTGTCCGAAATTCCTGCTGGTGGCTCCGATTTGACTCGTGACTCATCCTAAGATAGGACAGGATCAACCAATAAGAAGGCTTCGTCCAGTAACCCCCGTATTTTGATGCTACGGAAGAGCGTGTATTTTATTGATAAGTTAGGTGAGAATCCGACAGTATATTGGTGTTTGACGTAGTATTTCGTTCCGCTGTACTGAGTGGTTTATTAGGGCGGGTCCGACGCCCACTACTCATGCTGATCGAACGATGGGCGGTCTACAGATGAACAAGGCGAGTGCCTCGGGGTCGTCCGGGAATCATAGATTTCCGTGATCACGAGAATCTTTGATTCTCGAACGACCATCTGTGTTCGGTTAAGGAGCGAAACCGACAGACGCCAGCGTCATGATGAAGTTATCTTCAGAAACCGCGTAGAGAGAGGTTGTGATACCTGAACTCTCTCCAACACTCATACGCCGTCGGTTGACTTCCTCTTTCCCGCAGACCTCATCGAAGGCATCGCGCGCGAGCACGATGCCGTCCAACGTCAGCGGACGATCGACATCACGATGCT
>NZ_WUYX01000040.1 GCF_009834785.1 Natronorubrum halalkaliphilum | reverse complement strand
GACCCCTGCCGACAAAGCATATCTCCACCGTAGATCGCCCCCTACGAGATACTAACGAAATCAGCTGGGGCTAAACACGTACGGATTAGCTACCCTAAGAAGCTGAACGACCAGTATAAATCAGACCCTCAGTTCATGCAAGAGATTGGTGAAGTTCCTCGCCTAGGATACTCTACCAATCAATATGCCATCCTCCGCGCCTGTGGATTTATCGAGCACTATCTACGAGACAACGTAGATGTCAAACGTCATCTCCGCAACTATGATGACGACAAGGTCACCTTTGCTCGGTTGATTAATTGGGCGACCAAAGAAGATCGGTTACGGGGAGATACGAGGATGCTTCTCCATTTCGTGAGAGAAGTCAGGAACAACGCTGCTCATAACATGTGGCTGGAACGGAACTACTCACTCGACATTTTAACCCATGCACGAGAATGTGCAGTCTACGTCATCGACGACATACTTCGGGAGTTATCGAATGAGGGTGGACAACTTGAAGAAGAACTACCAACGGGAGACGGATCACAAGAACTGATCCGACACATTGAATCGGAATTCTTGTGGTGGTTTGATGAGTCTAAGCATAGCTGGGTCACTGAGTTCCAAACGGATGAACCAGACGAGTAGAATTCAATCAACACGCATATCGATTGCTCGCACCTCGACCAGCTCAAAGAGACACGGTTCAATTCCGCAGGCGAGAAACCATTGACAGTCCACGCTGGAATCCTCGTGGAGTTACCGCTACGGTGGTGCTCTGCGTTTTCGCATCGTGAACCGACGTCGGACAAACTCTGTCAGGATACGGTCGCTGATCCGTGCGCTCTGAGTACGGTCGGGGATTGGACAATCTAACGACGATCCCGATGAGGACTACTCTCTCATCCCTTCATCGTTTGCTTGAGGGCGGAATTCGCGGCGGCTCGCATTTGCCATAACGGTGGAATCGCCAAGTCATCCCGGTCAAGTATCCCATCTCTTTCGCCCTTGTCGGGGTGTTTTACCCGGTTGACCATCTCGCGCCACGCCCTGACGTCCTCTACGGTCATCCCTGTGCTTTCGGCTATGACCTGATCTTTCTCGTTATATCCGGGTGAGATTGTGTTCTCGCAGACGTAGTAGAAGTTCGCCGCAGCGGTCCAGAGATCCGACGACAACGCATCGTCGTACATATGTAGCGCGACGCGGATATCGGCCTCCGCGTCCGATTCAATCCGTTTCGAGCGGTACTCCCGGACGTTTCGATAGACGGACGCCACGTCTCCGACGATCTCGACTTCCTCGGGGATTTCGTTCCTTCCAAGTAGCGCTGTCGCAAAGTTGCCCGGAGAGAGTTGAGACTGATACTCCAGCGCGCCCCTTTTTGACGTGTACGCTCCGGAGACAACTTGACCAGGACTCTGTGAGAAGAATACCGGATCGTCAGTACACAAACTGAGAGAAATCAACAGACCGAAGATATCAGCATGCTCTCGTAGAGGTGGTTCCAGCGTTTCCAGTAACTGATCAGAAACGATCCACCAGTGACGCTCCGGGTGGTCCACAGACTCCTCCACACGTATCTCGCGCTCACTAGTGACCATCCGTCGGCCGTGGTAGGCCTGCTCGTTGACCCACAGGTCAAACGATTGGTTCTGTCGGAATTCTAAGCCACTTCCGTCGTTCCGGATCGATTTGACCTTGTTCGCTTTCTCGTCAACCCGTGATTGATTTCCCGTCCGGATCTGACTCAAGGGCCGAAGATAAGATGGAACGTACGTTGCCATCTCGTCAAAATACTCTGTCGTCTCATAATAGCACTAGCGGCACTACTCTCGCTGAACGTCGGTACACTTATCCTTCTAAGTCGCTCATATTCCAATATGAATCTGGAAGAATCGGTTCGAGAACTGGAGGAGCGTCTTGACCTCAGTCAGAGCGAGGAGATTGAGGAGACCGGCCGGATGGTCGCTCAACTCCAGGATTGAACACCCAGCAGTCAGTTCATCACTGCATTTGCTCTAGCTGTTCTGCGAATTCGTGTTTTGTGAGGCCTTTCGTATCAATCAACTCTTCGTAGCCACTTCTTCGGACCGCGTTCTCTACAAACTCAACCCACAGTTCTTCATGCTGTTCAGCGTATTGTCGCCATCGCTCACTCGCGGGTAGCGAAAGGTCGTATTCGTCGAGCACGATCTCGATACCGTGCTTTCGTTCAAGTATCTCACACCCGAACTGGGAGAGATATTGGAATCGATCGCCTTTTCGACGAACCGTGAGTAGGCGTTTTGACTCTTTTGCTTCGTAGGACCGCTAGCCGAGGCTTGATTTCGGCGTTTTCACTTACTCTGCCATCCGGTGGAAACCGATACACAGCGGTCGGTTCTACGGATATCTGACCGTTCGACGAAGATTGTAGACGGCACATTTCAGCACCATCTCCCGGAATTCGAGCTGCCAGCTTCGCGCACGCACGGCGGAGCCGAGCGTGCGCTTGATCGACGAGAAGACGGTTTCAACCATCCAGCGGCGGTTGTACCAGCGGCTACTCATTCGAGCGTTGTGCGCTCGGTCGAGCGAGGAGTAGATCCGGTGTTTGATCAACGGACGAATGCCGTCTGCACGGAGTTCGTCGCGGAACGGTTTTCCATCGTAGCCACGGTCAGCGGCCAGTGATCGCAGGTCCGCGGCGTTGCGCCGCGCGACCTGCGGACCGATCTTCGCGTCGTGTTTTTTCGTCGTGGTGCAGTGAACGTCGAAGACGTACAACGATTTCACGTCCACGAGGGCGGTGACTTTGAGCGAGCGAACGCGGTAGTGCGCTCGTTGTGCGTAGTGACGTGATGGCTGATCACGGTCGAAGCCGGTCGAATCGACCGCTGCGTGGCCAGTGCGTTTCTCGGCTGATTCGCCGAGAAACGCACGGTAGGTCTCCATCGAGATTGCCGCGAACCAGTCACGGAGTACCGTAAAATGAGGGAGTCGCGTGAGCCCGATTTCCTCGAGAATGCCGGGCATTTCGCCGAGGAGATCGATAGTCTGGCGGTAGGATTTTCCAAGTTCGATCCGCAGTGCCTGAAGTGTCAGCATCGCCCACTCGGCGAACCCGCCACCCCCTTCGGGGTCGGCGGGTTCGTCGGGATCAGCGACAACGGCTTTAGCTTTCGCCACCGAATTACGGGTGAAGAGACGGAATTCTGAAGTCACAACACTCCGTCTCTTCGCTTTCTACCGAGATAACACAGTCGTGGCGACGCAGTCTAGCGATCCTACAGAGCAAAGATTTCTACACGTTTCTGATGTGGCATACTGAGTACCCACATTCGTACCATTCACCTCGAATGGCAGCCTGTCACGGTGGTGTGACACGCGAGGTGTGGGAGTACAAAGTCAGTGAGCGTTCAATATGAGCAAAGAAAAACAATCGGTAGACGATCAGCGACATCGAATTGGAGACGAGTTCAATCGAGCGGTAGACCCGCTGAAGCAGTACGATGAGAATTTTACTCAGATGCAGGAAGACGGTGTTGAGCCGTTTGAGATGTTTCTTGAGGACATCGTTCGGGACAGCTATCGAGCGGGCAGCACTGTCAACGAATACGAGCGATCGGTACGGCATTTCAAAGAGTACGTGACGCAGCAAGGACGTCATCCTGCGTGCGCGAACGACACGCTCGTTATCGGGTTCTCGGAGTACGAATTCCAACAACGAGACAATGGGAAGGAAACGGTCAAAACGAAGCTCAATCACGTGAATAAGGCGTATCAGTACTTTCAAGACGAGAACGTCTTCCCGCATACATCGGAATACAGTCCTGTTGATAGCGCTTGGGGGAAGATTACATGGCCTGAAGAGGAAGAGAAAGAATTCCCGAAGGTTACGCGAGAAGAAATGCGTGCAGCGTTAGCTGAAATTACGCACGTGTTCAAACTTGCCGTGATCCTCATGGGACTCAAATTAGGGATGCGGCAGGGAGAAATCCGGAACGTACAGTTGAGAGACATCCATATCGAGAATACGGAACTACAGAACCATTACCCGGAATTAGGGAGTCACCGCCGTCTCGACGGTCGGAAAAACGCGATCTTCATCCCATCGCAGCACAATCGCCCAGGAAACAAATCGGAGCGCCCACGGATCCTGCCGCTTGATGAAGAAATGCGTCGTGTCTTGACGCAGTACCTGTTAATCCGCCCTGACTGCGGTGAACCGTGGGTATTTCTCTCACAGACACATCATGACCGAATCCGAGACAAAGACGGGATCAACAGGCACTGGAAAGAACAGATCCGTCCTCACATCTCGGCTGACGAGTACGAAAAGGAATTGACGAGCCACTTCGGCCGACACTGGTTCTCCACGTTCTGGAAGATGGAGAATCCGATCGGAAAGGAATACGCGCAGTATATGCGAGGAGACAAGATCGGTGACGGTCGGGAGGGTGACACAATTGATGAGTACCTTCATGCATACTATCCAGATCATCCGTCTTTAGTTAGGAGACAAAACGCATGACAGCGACGGCTTATCGTGGCTATTTTTCGGAAGGAATGAGGAGGTGTC
>NZ_WUYX01000039.1 GCF_009834785.1 Natronorubrum halalkaliphilum | reverse complement strand
CGACACCTCCTCATTCCTTCCGAAAAATAGCCACGATAAGCCGTCGCTGTCATGCGTTTTGTCTCCTAACTAAAGACGGATGGAATCCTAATTTGACCAGGGTGTGAGAACAAATTACGTAGAAAATCCCATATATTGGAACTGCTTCTTCAGAAGCTGAAACGTCCATATAACGGTTTCCGAGCGAAATCTGTGAGTTGAGGTGGCAGTGGAAAATGTTACGGAAAACGGTTGATATTCACATTTATTACTGCTGAATCGGTTATCGAGTTAGTTGACACTTGACCGTGTGGTGTGAGAAATATGCATGGATTCAATTCCACAAAACGGAATCTAAAATGGCCGGTATTAACTAACGCTTCGTCTATTAACGGGTGTCTCTCCTTTTGAGATGGCTATCTATGAGAATATACTGTAAATCCACTATCCGGAATTTATATATGGTAGTAAAACACATGCATGGTGTATGCCAGTGAATGACGATACGGCTGGGGTCATCAAATCTGCCGACAGGCTCTTTCAGATTGTCGAGACGTTGAAGGATCTCGATGGGGCTACGGTAACGGAATTGTCCGATCACCTCGATCTGCCGCCGAGTACAACCCACCGGTACCTGAAAACACTTCACCAACAGGGGTACGTCGACAAAAGAAATGGAGAATACCACCTTGGACTGAAGTTTCTTGATATCGGGGGGTATGTTCGACACTCCAAGCCCGTTCGTCGGGAGATTAAACCGACTGTTCGAGAACTAGCTCAGGAAACGAACGAGGCAGCTTCTTTTATTATGGAACACCGTGGTCTTGGAGTGTTCGTCTACCGGGAGACGAGCGAAAGTGGCGTCAACACTGAAGTCCGCCTCGGCAAGCGGTCGTCACTCCACCTCTCATCGGGTGGAAAAGCAATTCTCGCCAATTTACCTGAAGAACGTATCGAAGACATTTTAGATCACCATGGGCTTCCGCAGAAGACAACACAGTCGATCCAAGACCGAGAGGAACTGTTGACGGAACTCGAAGAAATCAGAGAACGTGGTTACGCCATAGCTCGCAGCGAGCACACTGATGGTGTTAATTCGGTTGGGGCACCAGTCCGCCTCTCGGATGGGACCGTGTTGGGTGCGATAACTATTGTTGGACCTGCGTTCCGAATGCAAGGTGAACGATTGACCGAAGAGCTCCCACCATTGTTGCTGGGGAAGATCAACGAGTTCGTGCTTAATTTTTCACACTCATGATCTAGTCGTTCATTTATTTCACCTTCTTATTTGAATGGCGACCTGTGATGGAACGCTTTCCTTGGCAAGGATCAGCCATAGACTGTGATAAGAACCGCTCCAGAGATAATGACTCCCGCGCCAGTAATGAGCCGAGCCGTTACGATTTCTAGACGGGGCAAGAAAATGAACGACAGTAGTATAACGATCATTGGTGTCATCTGAACGATTGGCACGACAACGACAACGCGTGACACCTCCAGAGCGGTATAATATGCGAGTAGAAACAGCGAATTAGCCGCCGCTGCACCGATGTACCACGGTGTGTTGGGGTCTCCCAGAAGATTCGATGGGCCAGGAAGTTGCCGGCGGTACGCCAGGTAAGAAAGGAAGCCGATCGTACCGACAAGTGTCTTAATCGCGAGTCCGACGAAGACTGGAGTTCCCTCTTGGAGGCCAATTCGCGCAAACACTGGCTCGATACCGAAGAAGATAGCTGCAATTATCGGAAGTGCCAGTTCAATTCGCGACTCGAGGCTGTTAACGCCGGCCGATCCGGATGTCTCGAGGACGATCATCGCGACTCCGCCGATCATCAGAAGAATGCCGATAAAGTGTGGAAGTGTGAGTACCTCACCGAGAACGATCACTGCGATCACCGTCGCATACAGCGGTTGTGATGCGCGGATCGGATCGGAGCGATTGGCTCCGATCCGTTCGATACTTGTATAATAGAATGCTCGGCCGAGCATCGTGCCGAACAATCCCGCTGCAACGAACGTCAGAAATGAGAGGGATGTAATCTGGAGGTCAGGATAATACAGTAGGAACGCGGCGGGAACGAACACAACGATATTTCCAACCAACACAACGACTAGGGCACTGTTCGCTGTCCCTTGGTCGGTTCCTTTTCGGAGAATTACGGTCATGCTCGCAAGGCTCATCGCAGCGAGCAACGCAAACGCGACACCAAGGACAGTACTTGATGTTAGCATCGGCTGATTACTACTGAGTTGCAGACAGTCAGCATCGATACAATGTAGCCCCTTACTTCACGAAACACGGGTTCGACTAGGGCTCTTGCCCGACAACTGTTACTGGGAGGTTAGACGAGAGAATCACGGCTTGTGTGACACTCCCGAACAGGACCTTTCCGATTGGGGATCGCTTTCGACCACCCATGATGATACCGTTGACATCTCGTTTCTTTGCGGTGTTGACGACGTTTTCTCCGGGATCTCCGATTTCGATCACTGTCTCGTATTCGATGTCTGCTTCCTCCAGGAGCGACTCGGCGGTTGTGATGCTTTTGGGCGGGTCACGGTCCTCGTACAGGTCATCGAGATACGCACCACCCTCCCCATCGGCTGCCTGGTCAAGCTCCTCAAATACGTGGTAGAGGATCACTTCAACGGCATTTGATGCGTCTGGCAATTCGGCGATAGCCTCAATCTGTCGACGTGCACTTGTGTCGTCACCGTCAACTGGCACTAGTACTCGGTACATGAGTTACCAATATACAGGCCACCGTGATAAATACTACTACTGGATCACGTTCTGTCGTTGCAAGTCCGTGTTAGGGAACAGTCTGTGAGGGCTTGTGTTGAATGGTAACACAACTATCACTCAAAAGATTTAAGCCTGTATAACGAATTTTGTCGCTCGGAGACAATCCATGACAGAGAGTCCGTTCCCACGAAGCGCTGCGCTTGACGGCAAGGAAATTATCGACATCTCAACAGAAATCTACGAAGGGATGCCGGTGTACCCTGGCCATCAGCGAACGGCGATTTACGACATGAAGACGCACGAAGAGACCAAAGACCGGTACGGTGAGGACCCGCTGACGACGGCGACACTCGGTGTTATCTTTAGCGACCATGGTCCAACCCACACTGATGCTATGAACCACATTGACTCGACTGATGGGTCCCAGAGCATCGAAGAGATGCCACTTCACATGTTCTACACCGATGCAGTCTGTGTCGATGTAAGCGATTATATTCGATCTTCGGAGGACTATTTGAGTGCAGAGCAACTGCAGGACCAACTCGAGGAAGACGGGTTAGAGGTTAACACGGGAGAGACGGTACTCCTCTACACGGGTCACTGGAACCGGAACTGGGACACCTACGAATGGCTTTACGACTACGGGGGTCTAACCCGGGAAGCGACCCAGTGGCTCGCTGATCAGGGTGTCGTAAATATCGGCGTCGACGCACCGAGCATCGACTCGAGCGTTGAGATGACGCGGCGCAAAAACGGAGAGGACGACGACTATCCCGCCCACCGCGTCTGTAAGGAAGAACGAGTTACGAACACCGAGAACCTAACCAATCTTGATAAGGTCGCCGGCGAACGGTTCCTCTATGTCGGAATTCCCCTACCAATCCGTGATGGCACCGGTTCGCCTGTCAGAGCGGTTGCGATCACAGACGACGAGTAATCAATGCTCCAGGGAACCGTTGCGTTTGTCACCGGTGCAAGTCGGGGTATCGGCCGACAAATCGCGATCGAGTTGGCAGATGCTGGTGCGAAGGTCGCACTGGCGGCAAGAAGCGACGAGGTTGAGGAGACTGCAAAGATCATCGACGCGCCAGAACGGACGCTGCCGATTCGAGTAGATGTCACTGAGGAGGAGACGATTCGTGCGGGAATCGAGTCTACCGTCGATGAGTTCGGTAGCCTTGATTGTGTCGTCAACAATGCAGGAATTCCTGGGCCAAGTGCACCCGCGGAGGAAATCACTCGCGAAAACTGGGAAGAAACGCTAGCAGTGAACACAACCGGCGTGTTTCTCGTCTCGAAGCATGCGATACCGCACCTCAAAGAGAGCGACCAGGGACGAATCGTCAACATCTCCTCGATTACCGGGAAGCGTCCACGTCCGGAGCGGACGCCGTATGCTGCTTCGAAGATGGCAGTTGTGGGGCTTGGACGGACACTCGCGGCAGAACTCGGTGAGAGCGGTATTACCGTCAACACGGTTTGTCCGGGAGCAACGGAAACTCCGCGTATTGACCGCTTTGTATCCGAGTACGCGCAAGAAGAGGGAATCACGACCGCAGAGGCTAAACGCGAACTGTTCACCGATCGAAACCAGCTCGGGGCGCTCCCTAAGCCGGAAGACACCGCTGAATTGGTCGTCTTCCTCGCAAGCGAAAAGGGCGCTCACATCACTGCACAGGATATCAACGTTGACAGCGGAACGATCTGGTATTGAATAACGACGGTAGTAGACCAACCTCTGTTCCTACCGTCCTGTTGCCGTAGCACTGTGAACCTAGACAGGTTATCACAGCCGATTTTTGTCGTAATCAGGATACCTCTCGTCTAGGAATCATAAAATCAGAAACAATTGGATTTATAGTCATGGAGGTAACTCTATACAATGATAAGTGATACCAATGGACTCTACAGTACAGAAATCACGCTTAGCCCTGCGAGACACAGCGAATCGCGTCAGAGCAGAACCCATGGAGGGGCTAAAATATGGCTTTAGCGTCTTTATGGCAATCTATGGGCTTTACTACGCCCTCATGACGCCGTACGAGAGTCGATTGTATGGTGCGGTTCACCTTGGGTTCGCCGTCGCACTCTATAGTTTGGTCAAACTCGAGGAATCGGATAGTCTCCTGACCAAAGTGGTCGATGCAGTGTTCTTCGTCGGTATTTTCATAGCGACGGTGTACGTCCTTTCCAATTTTAACGAACTTGCATCGACCCGAGCAATGATCGGATACACGACCGTCGACATCCTCGTGGCTGCGATCGTCTTCGTTGCTATCACTGAATACACTCGGCGTGAGTACGGAAACGTTCTTTTGGGGGTGATTTTAGTCGCAGTGGGTTACGGCCTCCTCGGCACACAGATTCCTGGGTTCTTCGGCCACAGTGGACTTTCTATGGAACGAACGCTGGAGATCGGAGTCCTCAATTTCACGGGGGCGTACGGCCGGCTCACCGTTATCGCAGCCCTCTGGATCTACATCTTCATCATTTGGGCCGGACTGCTTCGCGGGTTCAATGAGATTCAGTCGTTACTCGACGTAGCGTATATTCTGAGTAAGCGATTCAAGTCGGGTATTTATCAGATGGCTGTGACAGCCAGTATGTTCGTCGGGGCCGTCGTCGGAACCCCAGCCGGAAACGTCGTCATCAGCGGGAATTTCACAATACCAATGATGATGGACCGAGGAATCGATAAGGACCGGGCCGCTGCAATCGAGTCGGTTGCGTCGACGGGAGGAATGGTGCTACCGCCGATCATGGGCTCGGCAGCGTTCATCATGGCTTCGTTGCTCGGAATGTCATATACGGAGGTTATTATCCACGCAACGTTGGTGGCAGTGCTCCTGTATGCTCTCATCATGGTTGCGGTTCACTTCTCGGTTCTTCGTGACCAGATGATCGAGAGGCGAGATGCATCGGAAGAGGAATTGCAGGAACTGGAGGAACAAGCCGAGAACGAGAGTTTCGACCGCGAGATCAACCGCGTTGACCTCATGAAAGCGATTGTCCCGATGGTTGTTGGCCTGATCGCCCTTGTCATCGCTCTTGCATACTTCCGATACTCACCGACACTGGCGGGACTCTATACCCTTGGTTTCTATCTGGGTACGAAGATTCTCATCGCAATCGGCTACCGCGAGTTTTACCCGATCGACTTCACCAAACAGACGGTATCAGGGCTCGCACAGGGATCGATTATGATGGCTCCTATTACGATCATTCTCGCATCGATGGGTGCGGTCGTGACGGTATTCTCGTCCACCGGTCTTCCGGTGAAAATTGCGGTTCAGGGCACCGCGCTTACCGGTGGCATTCTGATAGCCGTGCTTCTCGTTGTTGCAGCAGTTACCATCATCTTTGGTATGGGAATGCCGATTAGTGCCGCGTACTTGCTTGCCGTGTCGTTACTGGCTCCAATGATGCTCGAGTTGGGAATTCCGGAACTCATCGCTCACTTCTTCGTCCTTTACTGGGCGATGGTCGCGGCCATCACCCCACCGGTCGCGTTAGCCTGTGCGATCGCGACGAACATCTCAGGAGGTGACTTCCTCAGGACGGTAAAGGAGTCGCTCCAAATCGGTGTTCCGTACTTCGTCTTGCCGTTCCTCTTCATCACTCGACCGGAATTGATTCTCTACGATGGAACCGCGACGGCAATAAGTGCCGTCTTCGTTATCGTTGGGATGCTTTTCCTGATGTCTGGGGTGCAGCGTATCTTCGACTCATTTTATATCAATGTGGCGGCGACTGTCGGAGGGCTAGCGATCCTGTTCCCCACACAGGTCCTCGCGCTCGTTCCGATAGCGTAGGTTGTTCCTCGTATTTTCGCGGCACTTGCATCGTCATTTTGCGACGAGATTTTCGTCTAGTCGGTGATTTTCCGTCCGTTTCACGGTAGAGGACCCCTTTCGGGAATTCGCCACGATACCGTGTTTTAATTAATATTATCTATGTGGAATCGATGCGGTGAATTTATAGTCTATCACCTCCATTCAGTTTACCATGGTTACGGATGCCAACAGACGACGATTTATCAAAGCCGCAGGTGCTGCCGGGATCGCTGGCCTAGCTGGTTGCCTCACCGAAGACGATAACGGAACGGGAGGAAATGGAGACGGTGGAGGAAGTGGTGCGCTCAGCGTTGCAGCAAACCCCGAGGACGCACCTCCGTTCACCTGGGCGGCAGTCATGGCTCAGATTGTCGAAGAAAACTCTGATACCCTTCAGCTCCAACCGCAGACAACGACCGGGTTTATGGAGAACTTCGCGCGCGTCATGAACGATGAAAATGACGCGGGACTCTCCAGTGCGGCCGCATACTATGCTGCCCGGAACGGAACAGAACCGTTCGAGGAGCCCGTTCCCGAGGACGAACTCCCACTCGGAATCACGCCGACGATCCACATGAGTGGATTCTACCTCGCGACGCTCGAACGTACGGGAATCGAATCCTTCGAGGACCTCAGCGGGAGCGACTTCGCGTATCTACACCGCGGATCGGCGACGAACCCGATCAACGAGTACGTCTTCGAGGAAGGTGGTCTAGACGGGGAAATAAATACCGAATACCTCGGGTTCACCGACCAACGGTCGGCCCTTCTCGAGGATCGAATCGACGCCTGGCAGCCACTCCTGTTCGATCAGTATTACCACAACGGTGCCCACGTAGAGGTTTACGAGCAGGAAGGTGACTTCGTCCACATTCCGATCCCCGACGACGTTATCGACGCTACCATGGACCGCGTGACCGGCGGGTGGGACTATCTCGAGGTGGACGCTGACACCGTTGATGACATTACCATCAACAACGGTCCCCTCGACTACTTCTTTACGCCGAGTCAGCTGTACGTTGGCCAAGACATGGATGAGGACGTCGTCTACGAGCTAACGGAAATCCTCGTAGAGCAACAGGATGCTCTGACAGACGGGAACCGGATCTTCCACACCTACGGCTGGGGCGATGCGCCGGAGGAGTCTCCGATCGATGAACGGTACGAATTCCTCGGAATCGAAAACGATCATCTCCATCCGGCGGCGATCGACTACTACGAGGACGCCGGTATCGAGTACCCGCAGTGAGTCGTCCGTCCGAACGTCCCTACCGAAGCCAATTTTTCACGGTCCCAGCTACCGGATAGCGGCTGTGCAGGCCCAGAAAGGACGGACAGTGGATAAACTCCCTGCGTAACAACCTCAGATTCCCGCGAAAACACTACATATGAAATCTCAGTGGACTCAGTTCGGCCGGGATTCCGACGGAGCGTTCCGGATTCTGATCGTGATCGCCGCTTGCTGGTTCTTCGCCCAGGGGCTTCGGCTTTCGTTTCCCGTACTACTGCCTCACATTAGCCTCGAGTACGGTCTCGATATTGCTACCGGCGGATTGCTGATCTCGTTGCTCTTCGGTGCGTACGCCATCGGTCAGTTTCCTGGTGGCGTTCTCGGGGACTGGGTTGGGGAACGAAACGTCCTTGCCGCGAGTATGACGCTCGTGGTATTCGGCACCGTCTTGGTGTTTGGTTTCGAGCGCCTCGAGGCGGTTGTCGTTGGAATCGGTTTGTTAGGGTTTGGTTGCGGGATGTTCGCCCCGGCGCGCTTTACTATTCTTTCGGACGTGTTCGAGGAACGAGACGGTGTCGCACACGGGGTCACGATGGCTGTCGGGGACGTCGGTAATACGATCCTTCCGGTGCTGGCCGGATTTTTGGCGGTTGCGATTGCGTGGCGATACGGCGTTGGGTACGCTGTTCCAATCTTGCTGCTGTTGGTCATCGCACTTTGGGTGACGATCCCCGAACGAACATCGGCCCCACCGGAGTCAGCCGTCCTCTCACGGACGATGCTTCGTGACGTCGGTCGAAGTCTTTCACGTCCTGAGGTCGCGGCGATATTTATCGTGTTGCTCGTGCAGTCGTTTATTTTTCAGGGGCATACCGGACTCTATCCAACCTATCTCGTTACAGAGAAAGGATTCAGTGAGGAACATGCTTCGGTGTTACTCGGCTTGTTCTTCGGCTCGGCAGCCGTAATGAACTTGATTGCGGGAGTTGCTGCCGACCGGTTCGGCAAGGTCATGGTTATCGGCATATTGTCGGTGGTCGGGACTGCGGCGTTCGGCCTCTTACCCGTAGTCACGTCGCTTCCAACTGTAATTATTGTTACCGTATTTACGAGCGCACCCATTGGCGTAGTGACGGTCGCATTGCCGTATCTCATCGAGACGCTCCCGGAAAATATGCGCGGGACCGGGTTCGGGATACTGCGAACGACGTACATCGCGCTGACCGCAGTATCCCCGTTTATCATCGGCTCGTTGGGAAATATTGGTCACTTCGATGTCGGAATCTGGCTGTTCGGTGCCGCTACTGCGCTTTCGTTTGTTGTTTCACGAACATTATCATCCCCGTAGTCCCGGATCGTCCTTCGGCAAAATTCACCGCTCCGCGGTACCATACACCAAAGATTTAATACTCTAGACGAAGTGTTACGCTTGTACCATGGTCTACGAAGGATTTCAGGACTACTATGACAAGAAGATGATACTTAGTGTCGCAACCACTGGTGGATTACACGGGAAAGAAGCTAACCCGAACCTTCCGACACAGCCGGAAGAGGTTGCCGAAGACGTTGCCGCTTGCGAGGAGGCCGGCGCGTCTATCGTTCACCTCCATGCCAGAGACGAGAACCACGAAGATACCAAGTCTGTTGACAGGTTTCAGGAACTACGAGATGCCATCGACGAGCGGTGCGATGACATCATCGTCAATTTCACCACTGGAGGGGGATACCCCAGAGAGGAGCGAATCAAACCTATCCTCGACGTAGAACCGAGGCCGGATATCGCAACCATCGATGTTGGGCCACTGAACTTCGGGAAGGACACCGTCCGTAACTATAGTCGAGGGCAGAACGAAGAGTTCGCAGAGAAGATGGCTGAACACGGTGTCAAACCGGAACTAGAAATCTTTCACCCCGGCCACTTCACCGAGGTGAACCACTTAGTGGAGGAAGGGTTCCTCGAGAAACCGTACTGGTGTACGTTGATTTTGGGGATGCAGACGGGAACGATTCCACACCCGCGTAACCTCATCAACCTCGTAGACAATCTGCCGGACGATGCAGAGTGGCAGTGTCTGGCCGTTGGTCGACATCAGCTACCGCTGACAACGATGGGGATACTTCTCGGCGGTCACGTCCGCGTTGGACTCGAAGACAACGTCTACTACAAAAAGGGAGAACTCGCCGAGAGCAACGAGCAGTTGGTCAAACGGACAGCCCGTATCGCCAACGAACTACAGCGCCCGATCGCGACGCCAGACGAGGCTCGAGACATTCTCGGCCTCTGATTGATCGCGCCCCGAGTGAAACGAGAGAGCGGTAGCGCCGATACCGACTCCACGTCGGTTCACCCTTCTCCGAACGAAAACGAAGTATTTCTCGGTGAGTGTCTGGAACGTATCCGAACGGCTGTCCCCTCCGTTTGTGTTAGCGATCGACGTTGACAAGCAACTCCAGTGCGTTGCCTCCCAGCACCCGATTTGCATCGGCGGGGGAACACACCTGGTCAATCGACGAGACGAATCGCCGGAGCTCCTCGTTCGTTCGCGGTTCGTAGGGTGCGTCCGTACCGAGCAAGACGTTCGTTACTGGGAACTCTTCTAGTGCTAGCCGAATCGGGGCAGAGTCGCCAAGGAAACCGGCCGTATCGACGTAAACTTGCTCCTCGAGTTGCGTTCGGAACGCATCGTAGCTCATCACGTGCTCTTGTCGCCCCGGCCACCGACCGGGATCAAGTTGAAGACGAATACGTTCCATCATCGCAGCGATATTCCCTCCCAGGTGGTGATAGACGAGAGTGAGATCGGGATAGCGTTCGAATATACCCTCGTGAATGACGTTACAGATGCTCTCGGAGAGTGCAACTTCGCGACCGAAGATCGCATTCAACAGATAGCGATCGTCAAGCGCATCTTCGTGTACCGAATCGTGTATTTTTGGATGAACGAACAGCGGAGCGCCGGTCCGATTCGCAACCTCGAGAACCGGTTGCACCTCGTCGTCTACGAGTTCGATCCCGGCAGAACTGGTCTCGAGCGCGCCGCCGTGGTATCCGTTCTCGAGACAGCGTTCGAACTCGTCTGCTGCGGAGTCGGGTCCGGCAGCGACTGGAATCGCTGCGAGGCCGTAGAATTCCTCGAACTCTCCGATGATTCGAAGGAGTTCGTCGTTGGCGTCCCGCGTCTGTTCTGCATCGCTGTGGCCCATGTAGTACGGTTGTGAAAGGACAGCACCGTCGAATCCCGCATCTGCGTACCAGTTCGCGAGCGCGGTTGGATCTTGTTCCAACGGATCGAGATGTGTTGTGAGCGGGCGGTTCGTAATCTCGTCGGGGGACGTCGCGCTTGGGTGCAAGTGTCCCGCAAAATCGATAACGGTCCGCTCTTTCGAATCATCTGCTGGTTGGTCGGAGTCGCTCGACTCTGTCGGTGTCATTCCTGTTTGATTACTCTGGATCAGGAACCATAACTGTTTGCAACGGTAGAAACCGTCGGTTCAGGTGTGGAACTCGTGAATTGTCCGAACGGGTGTACTGAACCATATTCCTCATCCTGTTCGCTCATGGATGCCGATGGGTTCAGTGACGTCGAGAAACTGGCGTGCGGGAACGGTACAGGTAACATGGCAGAGCAACAGGAACATCGGGAGTCCGCCCATCGAGACCGACGTTACATCGCCGGAGTTCGATGGCAAACCCAGCCGACTCAAACGACACTTGCCCCGCTCACCTCGGGCGGCTACTTGCACGGCCGATTGGTCCAATGATTTATACCGTTATCTGCCCTATCAGTGAGTATCCTCATGCCATCGGAATCTATCGGAGAGCAACCGATCGTTCACGAACCGAGCCAGGAATTCGTCGAGTCGACCAACGTCTCCGAGTTTATGCAGGCGTACGGAATCGACGACTACGACGCGCTCATCGAGCGGACCACGACC
>NZ_WUYX01000005.1 GCF_009834785.1 Natronorubrum halalkaliphilum | reverse complement strand
CGGAGAACGGATTCGGCTCTGACTCGTCGGTAAATCACACTTCAGCGCCGGTTAGCTGAGACTGATTTGTGAGGTACTGAACCTAATCGGAGAGAACGATTCGATGTGCGGCCGCCTCTTCGATACGGTCACGCCCTCGCCAAGAAATGTCGAACGCCCACGTCTCTTCGGCAGGGATACCGGTTTCATTGGTTCGGGCACTCCCTAACACGACACAGTCTTCGTCATAGATGATTGCAATCGCCTCAATGTACGAGATTTCGTCACCGGTTTCGTTTGCGACTAGTCCATCGATTTCGGCACTTCGGTCGCCGACCTGCATCTCGCTTTCCTCGAGAACGAATCCGTCAGGTACCGCTGGAATCTCGTCATCAATCTCCATCTCGAGTTCATAATCGGCCACGTCTTCGGAGTCGCCGAGGTGATGAAGATGGGCGAGCCACGTTTCACCCGCTTCAAGCGTCTGTAACCACTCCTGGTTGTCATCCAGATAATTACCGTCGTCGTCGTACCAATCCGCTTCAAGATCGATCTGGCCTGATAGAGCGTCACCGACGTTTGCAACTTCAGCGCTGATATAGGCATCAGTTGAGAAGTCATCCTCTTCGACCACCAGTTCGTGATCGCGGAGTTCAATCTCAGGATCACCGTTGCCCTCGGCATCGGTGTTCCCGTCGTCCGGTGGACACACTGGCTCGTCGTCTTCCGCTTGGTACCCAGCGCTTCCGTATCCACCCCATGCCCCTATCGTGGTTGCCAGCCCGACGCTGGTGAAGAGATACTGTCGGCGTCGCATATGACTATCCATCGGAATCATCCCCTTATCGCTATCACATGATGAAACTGAAAGTAGAATCAGTTGCCATATAGTAGGCGAAGGTTGCACTCGAGCGTCGCTTCGGACTCACATACCTATTTAGTCACCAATTGGCAAGACGCTCGAGCAGGCGTACGACGCAACACCGAACACGGCGACTGTTTTCTCTTTTCGCCGTGGGTCAATCCTGAGACAGCACATACCGCATCACGAGCTGCAGGACGTGGACGAAGACGCCGGCCACGGCGATGTAGACGCCGATCGTCTGCAGGCCGACCGACGCCTCACGGTTGTCCCGGACCTGCCAGATCTCGTACCCCAGTCGGAGGAGAAAGCCCAGGAAGATGAGGACGAAGCCGACCAAAAGCAGGATATCCAGGACGAACGTTCCGACGAGGATCACGCCGACGCCGCCGAGGAACGCGACGTTCGCGAACCGACCCCAGTGTTCGAACGTCGTCGAGCGGGCGTAGACGTACCCCGAGATCAGCGCCGTCATCACTGCGGTCACGATCGCCGTAATCCCGAGCACCGTCAGCTGCGTCTCCTGTGGTGCAATCGAGAGGACGCCGGCTCCGAAGGTTCCGAAGGCCAGTTGCAAGACGACCATTCCCGCGAAGGCGATTCCCATATCGCCGCCCTTGACGCCGCGTTCGGCGATCAGTTCACCGACCATGATCGCCGCACCGTAGACGAGGACGCCGACGATTGGTGCTGCAAAGAGGTAGTCGTTGACGACCGCGAGCGGCGTCGCCGCGAAGACGTACATCAGGGCGACGGTGATCGCCATCAGTCCCGTCGCGCCGCCGACTACCCGTAGTTCCCGACTCGAGAGACCGAACCCGCGATCGGTCTCGTGTGGCGTTTCGAAGGAGCTCATTACGTGAGCGTAGCCGATCCGGTCGCAAAAGGGTGGCCCTTACGGGCGAAAAAAGCAACATTATTGATACGATTGGCGACACCGTCGCAGCGATTGGGTCGCTCGGGTCGCTCGATTACGCGTCCGCGGCGTTCCACTTGTCCGAATACGCGGTCCCGCACGCACACTTTGCGTACGCGTGAACGACGTCGCCCTCGGCGTAGATGCCGCCGACATCCTCGTTCTGTTCCTCGGCGAAGGCGAAGACGAACTGGACGGCGTGATCCTCGTCCGTCGGCGCTTCGGGACACTGTCCGCCCGCGAGATCGTCGTCGATGATCCCCTCGAGTTCCATCGCAGACTTCGCGAACTGCATCGCCTCCGTGCCGGTCGCGGCCTGGAACGCGTTTCGGCCGCTCTCGCCGTCGACGACGATCAGGACGCCGCCCTCGACGCGGTCGCCAAACCGCTCCAGGCGGTCGTCCGAGACGTACGAGTCGGCCAGAAACAGCGCCACGTCCTCGGGCCGCTCGCCGGCCAGGAACTCCTCGCGTGGATTACTCATAGCCTCGAATTGTCCCCGGAGGTGGAAAAAGGGCGCTATTTGCGCCCTCCGCGGCCGATGTATCGTCGTCGGAAGCCGCGGCGGTAGCTACCGCTCGTCGTGCGCGGCGTCTCGAGTCGGTCGACGGACTGCCGACCGGTGTCGTGCGCGGGCTACTGGCCCTCGAGGTCCTTCGCGATATCGCTCAGGCTCTCACTCGGCGGCTCGCGAGCGTCGTAGTAGGTCGTCTCGCCGGGCGTGCGGAGTCCGTAGAGGAATTCGGGTTCGATAACGTCGACCAGTACCGACCCACCCGCCGGGACGCCGTGGTCGTCGACCCACTCGGCGAGTCGGTCCGTGGCTCCGCTTGGATCGCGAGCCTGGTCGGGCGTCTCGTAGACTCCCGGCACCGAGAGCTCGTCGCCGGTGAGCGCGCGCTCGACCAGGCCGAACAGTTCGTCGCCGTCGAGGACGATCCGGACGACCTCGTCGGTCGGGAACGCATCGCGATCGTCGGCCGGTACCTCGAGACGGACGCCGGTCGCCGTCTCGGTACATGTCGACCGGACCGTCTGCACTGACGGGTGGTCGCTCGAAATTCGGTCTGCCATTTGCGAAGAGAGAATTCGTGTCCGCGGTCGTTACTCGTCGTCCTCGGCGTCAGCGTTGCCGAGCAGCTCGTCGACGTCGGTCGAACCCTGTTCGACGATCGAGGCGTTGATCTGTGCGACAGCGTCGGAAACCTCGCGGCCACGGACCGTGATGCGGCGTCGTTCGCCGTCGCGGGACGGTTTGTAGCCCGTCTGGCGTTCGTTCATCAGGACTTCCTTGAGGCTCGTCCCGGCGACCTCTCGGTTGAGCGGTCGCCCGGCGTTGTCCGAGCCGCCGGTGATCTCGAGCGTGTAGCCGTCGAGGCCGACCGCCCCGCCGTCGACTTCCTCGCCGATCGACTTGCCGATGAATCGGTTCGCGTCCTGTTCCTCCGCCTCGAGCTGGTAGGACGACCCGGAATCGGGGTCGCCGACGACGACAGTGAAACTTGCCATGTCCGACGGAAGACGGCCGGCGCTCAAAAGAACATCGTTTCAGTTCGACCGTTCGCAGCGGCGTTCGCTCGGGGCGGATACCGGTTTACCCGGCCGCTCCCGCTCGAACAGTCAAGTGGATCGAACGCGTACGAGCACTCGTGTTCATCGATCCCGAACGGCTCGAGCGCCGGTTACAGGACGAGTTCGGCGGCACGCAAAGCCAGTCCCGCGTCGTCGTCCGGCAGGCCGTCGATCTCGCCGACTCCGGCCAGTACGAAGCGGACGTCGGGGGAACGCTGACGGCCGACGTCGTCATCGCAGAGCTCTCCGACGCACCCGAGGGGCCCCCGACCGACCGCTGGAACTGGTGGATCGGGTCGCTCGAACTGGCCTACGGCGACTACGGTCGGTTCGGGGTACAGCGGTACCAGAATCACGAATGAGACGGACTGCCTAGCGAGCTCCCGGTGCCACCGCGGTGGCTGTGGGTGTGCCAGTATTGACGTACGGGAGACCCTATGAGACGCGGAAGCGGCGGTCGTCTCGAGCGGCTTTTCTCAGTCTATCCTTGGCTGCAGTGCGACTGGATCACAGTGATGTTTCGAACCGAAACTTCTTTTTGCCTGCTTGACTGACTGGTCAGTCAGTGACCGACTCCGAGATTCGCGACGCGATTATGTCCGCCACCTACGAAGCGCTTTGCGAGGAGGGCTACAGCGACCTCACCGCACAGGCCATCGCCGACCGGACCGACCGAAGCAAGTCCGCGCTGTTCTACCACTACGACTCCAGAGAAGAGCTCGTCGCCGATTTCATCGAGTACCTGCTCGAGGGGTTCGAATCGCGGATCGCCCAGACGCGGGACCGGCCGGCACTCGAGCGACTCGCGGCCTTCGTCGACTGGTTCCTCGCCGATCCCGACGACGATCAGCTGGCGTTTCACACGGCGATGCTCGAGCTCCGCGCACAGGCACCGTACAACGAGATTTACCGCGAGAAGCTCCGGGAGAGCGACGATCAGCTTCGGAGCGCCCTCGAGGAAATCCTTCGAGACGGGATCGAAGAAGGGGTCTTTCGGCAACACGAGCCGGACGAAACCGCGGCGCTTCTCCTCGCGACGTTCGACGGAGCGCGCGTCCGCCAGTTCACGCTCGGCCGAAACGAGTACCTCGAGACGGTCAGAGCGGGGACCGTCGAGCGAATCCTCGCGGATGTGCTCGCACCGGACGTCGAGTTCCCCGAGGACGTTTCCCTCGAGTTCCCGCGCGACGAACGCCTCGTGGACGAAGACGACGATCGACAGAGGGAGACGAAGACGGATTCGGAGGGTGAGAGTGACCGAAACGAATGAGACTGAGATTGAAACTGAGACCGAGTACGGGAACGGGCGTCAACGACGGGAGACGGCGTCGATGAGTGACTCGAGAAACGTGAACGGCTCGAGTAACTCGATCAATCCGGGCGACCCGGGCCGAGCGACCGAGCGGAGCGGAGGATCGACCAGATGAGCGAGAAGACGGATCGTTCGGTCAACGTTACCGACGGGGACCTGTTCAAGCCGCTCGCGCTCCTCTCGGCACCGATCGTCTTCAGCCAGCTGTTACAGGTCGGCTACAACCTCGCGGACACGTTCTGGGTCGGCCGGCTCGGTAACGACGCGGTCGCGGCCCTGTCGTACTCGTGGGCCATCGTCTTCCTGATGGTCAGCGTCGGCGGCGGTCTCACCGTCGCCGGAACCGTTCTCATCGCCCAACACAAGGGGGCCGGAGATATCACGCAGTCCTCGCACGTCGCTGGCCAGACGCTCTCGTTCGTGACGGTCGTCGCGGTCGCGTTCGGCGCCCTGGGCTACGTCCTCTCGCCGTGGATGATCCAACTCGTCGGTGCCGAACCGGGCAGCGACGCGTTCGTCTACGCCGTCACCTACACTCGGATCATCTTCGTCGGCGTCTGCTTCATGTTCTGGTTTTTTATCTTCGACGCGCTCTCTCGGGGCTGGGGCGACACGCGCACGCCGCTGTACCTGATGGGGATCAGCGTCGCACTCAACGTCGTCATCGATCCGGTCCTCATCCTCGGATTCAGCGAGAACCCGCTGTTCGCGTGGCTCGGACTGACGGGGCTCGAGACCACCCTCTACGACGCCACCGGGTTCGAGGGCTACGGCGTCGCCGGCGCCGCCATCGCGACGGTCTTCTCCCGCGGTATCGCCGCTGGTGTCGGTCTCTATCTGCTCTTTTCGGGACGCGTCGGCCTCGAGCCGTCGCTCTCGGACCTGCGGCTGCGCTCGAAGACGGTCCGGAAGATCATCGACATCGGCGCGCCGACGGCGACCGAACAGGGCGTTCGCGCCTTCGGCATCACCGTCCTGACGGCGCTGATCGCGCTGGCCGGGACCGACGCGGTCGCCGCCTACGGGATCGTCAACCGACTCTCCTCGCTGCTGTTCTTACCCGCGCTCGGACTCGCTCGCGGCACCGAGACCGTAGTCGGCCAGAACCTCGGTGCACAGCAGGTCGGTCGGGCCAAGCAGGCGGTCAAACTCAGTTCGGTGCTGATCGTCTCCATCTTCGTCGTCGTGATCGCGATCGCGTATCCGCTGGCCGAGCCGATCACGGCCGTCTTCATCGAAGGCGAAGAGGCGGCACAGGTCGTCGAGTACGGTGCCGCCTACATCCTGATCGCCGGCCCCTCCTACGTCTTCCTCGGGGTCTTTCAGGTCCTGCTCGGCGGACTCCGCGGCAGCGGCTCGACCCGAGCCGCCATGCTCCTCTCGATTCAGGAGCTGTGGCTGTACCGCATCCCGATCGCGGCCGTTGCGCTTATCGTCTTCGACATGGGCGTTATCGGCGTCTGGTACGCCATCGCCATCTCGTACGTGCTCTCGGCGATCACGACCGCCGCGTGGTTCCTCCGCGGCACCTGGACCGACGACGTCATAACCGACGACTCGCCCGCGCCGACACCCGGTGATTAACGTGACGAAACCCCCTTTCAGACCGACCGAACGCAGCGCTCGCTCGAGCGCCGAGACCGGTGTCCGAACTGGAACCGCCGGTTCGATCGGTGCGGCAGCCGTCGGTGCTCCAACCGAAACACGAACGGCGGTGGGGACCGATAGTTACAGCTTGATGACCGCACTCGCGTCCGACACGTCGGTCAGCGCCGATGCCATCGATCCTCGAGCGAGCGCCAGACGCGTCCTCTTGGGCGGGGCCCGAGAACGAACAGCGAAAACGGATCGCACGGCGGAACACGGCAACGGCGACGAGATGGAGCGAGGAGACGAAGGCGAGGACGAAGCAACCACCGACGCCGACGCCGCTGACACTGCCGGCACTCCCCATCTTGAGTCAGCAACCGAACGCTGCCTCGAGCGCGCCCGGGCGACACGAGTCCCGTTCCGACAGTCAGGTGCACACCGATGAGCGAGCTTTCCCGACCGATCTGGCCCGCGTATCCGCTGTCGGCGTTCGTCGCCGGCCTCGGTCACTGCTATCTCGGGCGGTGGAAACGGGGCGCGGTCTGGTTCGTACTCTACGGCCTCGCGCTCGCGTTCCTCTCCGCTCGGACGCTGTCGGGTGCGCTCGACCTCAGCGAACCGTTCGTCGTGACGGCCTTGCAGTTCGAATCGGTCAGCTACACGGACGTCGCCGTCCCGCTTGCGGTCTTGCTGGTCTGTCTGCTCGACGTCTATCTTATCGGACTGACGAAACGGACGGCCGCGCGAACGGCCACGCCGAACGATCCGTACTCGAACGGGTCGTAAGACCCCGGCGGACTGTACGTTTTTGTGCCTGTGAACCGAATTACACGTATGGGACGTCTCAGTACACCCCTCCTGAAAGGACTCGGCGCCGTCTTCCTCGCGTTCCTCGTCCTCGCCGTCATCGCGACGATCGTCGGTATCGTGCTGTCCGTCGTCGCGACCGTCATTTCCGCGCTCGTTACGCTCGCCGTGCTGGGGATTTTCCTCCTGGCGGTCGCCGGTCTGGTATCGTGGCTCAGGGGAGACGACGAGAGCGCCGGCACGGTCTCCGGCGACTACGCCGGCGGCTACACCGCACGCGACGACGCGACCGCTGCCGATCCGCAGGACCGGCTCCAGTCCAGATACGTCGCCGGCGAGATCAGCGAAGACGAGTTCGAACGGGAACTCGACCGCCTCCTCGAGTCGGACGACCTCGCCCGTTCGGATCGACTCGACCCCGACCGCTCGGCGCCCGAGTCGACGAGCGATCGAACGCGGCTCCGGGATCGGTAGCCGACCGAACGGAACCGACTCCGGAACCGCGAGGCGATTCGATCGTCCCAGAGGAACGGAAGCGATGGAGGAAAGCGACTCGAGCACCGATCGACGGTAATGAACGTTCGATTTCTCGGCGGCGCTGGCGAGGTGGGCCGCAGCGCGCTCCTCGTAAACGACGCCCTGCTTCTCGATTTCGGGATGCTGACGGACAACCCGCCGCAGTTTCCGGTCGAGACGCCGGACCCCGAGGCGGTTGTCGTTTCCCACGGTCACCTCGACCACGTCGGCACGCTTCCGTCGCTTCTCTCGGGGAGTTCCCGGCCGCCGATTCACTGGACGCCGCCGACCCGGGAGCTCGCGCTCACGCTCGCCCGCGACACGCTCAAACTCCACGGCGGAACGTTGCAGTGTCCGTTCACTGAAACCGACGTCCGGCGCCTCACGCAGGTCTCCGAAACCCATGGCTACCGGGACCCCTTCGAGGTCGCCGGTCACGAGGTCACGTTCTACAATGCGGGCCACATTCCGGGGAGCGCCCACGTCCTCGTCGATGACGGAGACACCCGGCTGCTCTACACGGGTGACTTCCACACGGACGATCAGCAGTTGGTATCCGCCACGACCGCCCGCCCAGACGCCGACGCGGTCATCTGTGAGAGCACGTACTCGGACGTCGAACACGAGGCCAGATCGGTCGTCGAAGACCGATTTGCGGAGAGCGTCAAAAACACGCTCTGGGACGGCGGCACCGTCATCGTTCCCGCGTTCGCCATCGGCCGAACGCAGGAGATGCTGCTCGTCTGCGAGCGACACGATATCCCGTGTTACATCGACGGAATGGGCAAAGAAGTGACCGAAATGCTCCGACAGTACCCCGACTACGTTCGCGACGACGACGCGTTCCGGCGGGCCGTCTCACACGCCCGATTCGTCACCGGCCGCGACGGCCAACGAAAGCGAATCGTCGACCAGAAGGCGGTCGTCATCACCACCAGCGGCATGCTCTCGGGCGGTCCGGCCATGACGTACATCCCCGAAATCCGGGCCAACCCGGCGAACAAGATCACGATGACCGGCTATCAGGTCGAAGGCACCCCCGGCCGCGACCTGCTCGAAACCGGACGCGCCGAACTCGACGGCCGGGTGATGCCCGTCAGCGCCCAGGTCGAACAGTACGATTTCTCCGCCCACGCGGATCGGGACGGCCTGCTCGAGTTCCTCGATTCCTACCGCGACAGCGAGGTGCTCGTCAACCACGGCGATCGATGCCAGGCGTTCGCCGACGAGTTGCGGGCCGACGGGTTCGAGGCGAGCGCACCCGAACTCGGGGACGGCGTGTCCGTCGGAGAGTGAGACGTCGGTGACGCGTGCCGTGGGCGACCGCTACTGTCCGTGACGGCTACTGACGGCGACTCGAGGCGACACCAATCGCACCAGCGACTCGACCGACGTCAGTCGACCCGCTCGTACACCGGTCGTTCCGGTTGCTCGTCGTCTGCGGTGAGTCTGGACACCGTCTCGCTGACGGCTTCGAGGCTGGCGGTCTGCTCTTGACTCGCTGCCGCCACCGACTCCGTAGCGTCGGCGACGCGGTCGGCCGTATCGGCGATATTTTCGACCGTCGACGCCGCCGTTTCGACGTTGCGCGCCTGCTGATCGGTTGCGGCCGCAATGTCTTCCATCCGGGCCGTCGTCGTCTGGACGGAGTCGTGTATCTGCTCGAGCGACGCCATCGTCTCGCGAACCTGTGCCGTGCCGCTGTCGATTCGGTCGACCGTCTCCTCAGTCGTTTCGACCGTCTCGATAGCGTCTTCGCGCATCCCTTCGACGGCGTCCTTGACCGCTTCGAGATCGCGCTTTGTCTGTTCGGCGAACGATTCGACTTCGTCCGCGATGACACCCATCGTTCCTGCATCGGAGCGTCCCGATCGGGAGGCCTCGATCTTCGCGTTTTTCGCCAGCACGGTCGTCCGCTGAGCGACGTCGTCGAGTCGATCGAGCACGGCATCGACTGCTTCCGCCTCGGTCTCGAGGTCGGCGGCTGATCGAGAAACCTCGGTCGTCGCGTTTTCGATGGCCGCTAGTTCGTCGAGCGCGTCGTCGGCCGCACCGACGCCGTCAGCGGTGAGCCGTTCGGTTCGTTTGCTCTCGGCGTGAACGTCGTCGGCGACGCTTGCGACCTCTTCGATCGCCGCGCTCAACTCGCTGAGTTCGGTCGCAGCCCGATTCGTATCCGTGGCCTGCGTCCCCGTGTGGCTGCTGATCGCCTGCGCTCGAGTGGCGATTTCCGTACTCGCGTCGTGAAGTTCGTCGATCGGCCCCTGAACGTCCGCCTCGACGTCGCGTGCCAACCGCTCGCGGCGCTCGATCGAGTCCTCGAGTCGCTGCGCGTAGGAGTCGACGTAGGTCTCGGTCGCGATTTGCATGTCGAGGTTGAGGATCCGAAGCAGTGCGAGCACGTCCATCATGGCGTCGTCGATGGCCGTTCTGACCGTTTCTTCGAGGCCGTCAGTCTGCTCGTCGTCCCCGAATCCGAGCGCGGTGACGAAGCCGCCGAGTCCGGCCTCGTTCGCGTCCCGTTCCTCGACCCACGTTTCGATCGCGTCGACGACCTGTTGTTGGGCTCGCTCGTTTAGCCGCTCGAGGAGCAGGTCGTAGTAGACGCCGTACTGACCGACGTAGTGTTTGAGCGGCATATCGAGCAGTTCGTGCAACTTACCGATTCGGGCCCGGTTCGCGAAGAAATCTCGATCGTACGATCCCGAAGCGAGCGAGACCAGATACGCGCGCTGGGTCTGCTTGAGCGCGGGAACGTCCTTCGGCGACCGATCGATAACCGAACGCGTTTGCTCGTACTGGAGCAACGTGTCGTAGAAATCGTCCGCGATCGCGTCCTGATTGTCTCGTAAAAGCCCCTCGAGGTCGGATACCCGCCGGGCGTCCGCCTCGTCGAACCCGATAAACTCCTTTCGCCAGGCGATCTCCTCCTCGTCGAGACCGATTCGATCGACGAGGGCGTCGGCGTCGAGAAAGCCGTTGAGTCCTCCTGTGCCGAACGTTTGCTGCGGATTCATCGCGTGAACGTGTTCGCCGAAACCTGTAAGTCACTGCGAGTGTTCCCGCTGCGTAGGAATACTGTATCTAGTGGGCTCCATTGAATCACTAGGTGGCGTCGAGGTGCGGCAGTAGATCAAAGGAGTTGAAGCGGGATAGTGGCGATTGTTATGAAC
>NZ_WUYX01000038.1:2946-225512 GCF_009834785.1 Natronorubrum halalkaliphilum | reverse complement strand
TTCGCCGAGTCGTCAGCAGCAATGAGATGATCTCACGGGCTCACGCTGTGCCGGCTGTCGAGACCTCGGGGTAAACACATACGCTAATCCCAACGTTCTCCAATATGTTATGTTCTAGAGACTCGACAAGGAACTGGAAATGCCAGGAGTTGTAATACCCGTTTTCCTCCTTGAACCGCCACCAGAGGAACTTTAATGCCATGTACCGGCCGTGGTCTAAATTCATCGCTTTCACAGACGGGATCATATTTTCGTATTCGATGGCATCGAAGTCATCTGGACCATTAATACGGGTCGCTGCATCTAGGTCTTCATCAGTAACTGGCTCTTGGTAGAGATGAAGAAGGGTTTGATAGATTCGCCGCTCAACAGGTGTTGGTTCAGTACGTTCTTCCGACATTGGTTCTGACTATTACGGCGATAGGCACCGATAAATGCCCTTCGTAGCGTAGCTACAGAACGGTTCAGAAGGACTGGATCGAACAGAACACTACTGATCCTCGGTAGAAGGCCACCAACTATTGGATAAGGGACTTTCGCTGTTAAATCGAGTACTCCGTATATGGCCTTCCTTTCTTACTGCGGATGATCCAGTGAATTTGACAAGTGAATCGTCATAGTGGCTGTAAATCAGTTGGGATACAGCTGGATAGACATGTTCTTCACAAAGTTGGCCGATTTCCTCGCAGACTTCTTCAGAGAGGTGTTCTATTGCTATGACACCAATAGCGGGTGTCCGTCCGTGGGTAATGCCACCGGTTGTTTCATACCTCTTCACATCCTCGTTGAAGGTCGCGCCTGCTGGTTGGTCGGGGCATTCAACGACCATCCCACGAGCAGGGAAATCTTCGCCATCAGTGTACAACCCGACTCTGTCTGTTGGGGTTACGAAGGACCCCGGAAGTAGCATTTCCCCATTTGAACTTGTGTGGAACTGTCGAATGCCCTCATATCGTTTTTGTCCGACCTCATCGCCAGATGAGGTGAACTCAATATGATGTTGAAGCCAGTCCTCAATAGCGATCCCAGTCGGGAGTTGACCTGCTGGTTTTAGGGGAAGTCGTTCTATTCGTGGACCGCCTGGTGCTGGGTGGTCTAATTCATGCGACTCCGGTGAAATGTCTGCCTGGTCAACGAGCCCCAATATCACTACTGGGTCATAGTCTGCAGGCCCTCTCCGTGCAAAATCAAGCAGGTTCTCTGCTTCGGCAACGTCGTCTGCCAGATCAGATGGGATACCGACAAGCACAACTAGATCACTATCGATTGACTCCAAGTCAAAGAGATCCTTGACCCGACTCCGACCTTTGACGTCTACAGTATTCTGCCCGATTGTGAAATCGTGTTCACAGTATTCCTGTTCAGCTCTTCTTAGGAACTCGCCGTTGTGCCAATGCCACTGCTCTATTGGAAGGGTGTGACGACAAAACTCATAGAACGCAATTTCAGCCAAATTCCCCTTGATTTTCTGAATGTTATCATCGCCCGGATACGCCTCCGCCTGACCCCACGCTAGGGCATGATGTCCGCGATCCGGTGCAAATTGGTATCGTATCATAAGGAGGGAATCTCAGCTCGCTCGTATTAGTAGATCCGAGTCACAGTGGTAGTAGTTTCCGAGAACGACCTCGACGTGTCCCAGGACGGCACCCATCACCGAGTGCGGGCACGTTCCGTGTTTTACCGAGCGCGCAACGAGGTCCTCGGGCGTGACCATCCCGGCGTCGGTAAAGTCGTAGGGAACGGCTTCGACCGCGTCGCCGTCGCTGCCCTCGTCTGGGAGATCCTCGAGATACTGCGCGTAGAACGGGCAGTACTCGGTCTCGGCGCCGACCGGACCGCCGTCGCTGTACTCCGGAAGCTCCGGCGGGTACGGCGTCGGTTCGTCCGCGGTCTCGAGAAAGCGGCTGTCGTGACTCCCCCGACTCCCGCTGTCGGCCAGCCCGATCTGCTGGCTGCGGGCGCGCGCGGCGAGGTTCTGAGCGGTTGTCTCGCCGCCCTCGCCCGTGAGATCCCGAGTGCGATCCCGCAGGGTCTCACAGCGGTCGTAGACGTTCCCGTCGTCGATTCCGCCCGCACCTTCGCGGTTGTACGGACAGACATCGGCCTTACCGACGAGGGTGAGTCCGGAAACCGGGTTCCAGTCGGTCGGCAGGTTCTCGTTGATCGTCTCGAGGTCCGCCTCGAACTGGCGCAGTTGCTGCTTGACGCTCGTGAGCACGACCACGCGCTCGTAGTTGGTGTCCGGATCGCGTACGAGGTCGATCCCCGCGGTGAGCGCGATCATCGTCTTTCCGGTGCCACAGGCCCCCTCGATAACGGTGTAGCCATCGTCTCGAGCCGTGTCGATCGCGGTTTCGATGCCGTCGACCTGCTCGTCGTAGGGCTGGATGTGGCCGAAGATCGAGCGCCAGTCCGTCATTCTCTCCGTACTCGGCGGCGGTCATCCATATCGTTGACGGACCGAACTCGCCGCGGCTTCCGATATAAACCCTCGGACGGATTCATCGGACTGCCGTCGGTCAGTCCCGGAGCGACCGCGAGCAGTCTTGCGATCAGTCCGGGATACGGGTACAGCGGACCGTCTCGTACGGTTTACTGTAGTCAATTACCGCCGATCACCGACCCCGTCCATGGTGATTGGCGGTACGTAGTTACAGCAATCCGTCTCAGTCGTTCGTCGATGAGTCCTCGAGACCTTCCGGGCTACTGTCGGTGTCGGTGTTAGTGTCAGTGCGAGTGTCACCATCGCCGTCGCCGTCGATCCCCTCTTGGAGCGCCCAATCAGTCGCGAGCCGCGGCGGTCCGCCCACCGCGATCAGGATCGAGGCGAGGCCGAAGACCAGAATTCCGATCCCGCCGACGGCGTTAACGACGAGTTCGGAGCCGCCCTGTGCGAACACGATCGTGACGGCCGCGAAGGCATTGAACGTCCCGTGGAAGATCGCCGGTGCCAGAACCGATTTCGCGGCGACGGTAACGTACGTGTAGACCGGCGACATCGCAATGCAGGCGACGGTCATGACCCCGACGCCGAGCACCGGGTTGTTCGGGAAGTTATACCCCTCGAGAATGATCGGGGCGTGCCACACGCCCCAGAACAGGCCGATAACGGCCGACGCCTTCCAGAAGCCGAGCGGGGCGAGTATCGTCAGGAGGACGCCGCGCCAGCCGAACTCCTCGCCGAACGCGAAGACTGCGTTGATCGTTGCACCGATCCCGAGCGCGACGCCGATCGTGACGAGGAGATTGAACGGCCAGCCGGGAAGCGACGGACCGGCCGGCTCGTCGGTCTGTGCGAACTCAGTTCCCTCGCCGGTCAGCGGATTCGCGTCGGGAACGAACTCGACACCCGGCACCAGGAGGGCGACGCCGGTGCCGATCAGTACGAGAACGATCGGGGCGGCGGCAGCGATCCCGAGCCACCGCAGTCGTCCGTGCGGAAACCGAAGTCCGGCCGCCTCGAACGACGGCGAACCGACGATACACGTGACGATCCCGGCGATCATCGGCGTGAACATGTACGCGGGCGCGAGCGCGATCATGCTCACCGCCGTCAGCTGTGCGACGACGACGAACCCGCTCGAGAGCGCCACGAGCGAGCCGAAAAAGACGATCAGTGGACGTCGTCCGGTCTCGATGGATTCCCGCTCTTGAGGCGATGCACCCTCATCCCGTGTCATACGTGACCGTTCGGTTGGTTGAATAATAGCGATTGGGTTTGTCGCGCCCGTCGACTGGCCGAGATCGCCCACGAGAAAACCGGGAGAGGCGAAGGAACACGGCGAGGCGAACGGGATCGATGCTTCGGCTCGAGGAACGAGATCAAACGAGATCGGTACGAGCCGACCGGGCCGGACGCTGCCAGCGTGCTCCTTTAATTGCGCGCCGCCGAACAGTCATCTATGAAAGTCCCAAAATCCCTCAAAAACGTCGATCGTGACGATATAGTCGTTCGCACGTTCCGCTACGACGACGGGAGCGTCATCGCGGTCGATTTCGGTACGGGTGCGTCGGACACGGAGATCGACGTCGTCGATGCGACGGCGATCATCGTCACCGGCGACGACCAGTTCGAGTTCGAACTGCCGCCGGAGGCCAGCGACGTCTCCGTTCACAACGGCGTGTTGACGATCAAGGAGTAACCGAGAACCGCCTCTCGAGCGCTCCGCCGCAAGCGGAACGCAAAACGCGAACCACAGACGAAACGCAACCCATTCCCGTCCCGCGCCGGTAGGTGCGGTATGAACGATTCCGTCGACTCCACCGATCCCGACACCGACGCAACCTTCGACCCCGACCGCTGGCGCGAGGAACTCGAGACGAAACGCGCGGAGAAAGACGAGTTCTTCGGGGACCACCCTCAGTCGCCGGTTCCGCCCGAGGACCGCGACGGCTTCGACGGTCTCGACTATTTTGAACCGAATCCGACCTATCGCGTGACGGCGACTGCGACGGTTCACGACGACCCCGAGGTCCTCCTGATGGACACCACCGCTGGCCGCGAGATGCGTTATCTTCGCGTCGCAACGCTTTCGTTCGCACTCGACCGCGACGACGACGAACTCGAGGACGGAACCTTTGAACTGGCTGCCTACCAACTCGAAAGCCCGAACGAGGAGCCGCTGTTCGTCCCGTTCCGGGATAAGACGACCGGCCAGCAGACCTACGACGGCGGCCGGTACATGGAACTCGCCGCGGATCGGGACCTCGAGGACGGCGACGAACTCGTCGTCGACTTCAACCTCGCCTACACCCCCTTCTGTGCCTACAGCGAGACGTTCGACTGTCCGCTTCCCCCCGAAGAAAACTGGCTCGAAGTAACGATTCCGGCGGGCGAACGGTTCGAGTAGTCGGTCTCGACCAACGGAACGATCGTATACACGCAATTACTATTATCTGTCAACCTCTGTGTGAGTAATTCCAACTGAAATGAAAGAACGGACGGTTTCGTCTCGAGATATCGGTCAAAAAGTCGCCGAGGGAACGCGGGCTCGAGTCGAAGCGAGGGGGTTGTCAGCTGGCGGGTAACTCGAGTGGAAATCAGGGGGCTACGCCGACGGTCAGCAGGGTGCCGAACTCGCGGTAACGTTCGACCATCTCCTCGCGGCTATCCCAGTTATCAGTCGGGAACTCGTCCGCACTGGGGATGGCGGTCTCGCGATCGGGAATATTGTCCTGTTCGGCGACGTGAAGGCCGGCAATACGGAACGCCTCGCGATACTGCTCGCGATCCCAGCGGGTCATCTCGATCGAAATTTTGTCTTGCCACTCGTGGGAGTGGACGTTCTCTTCGTAGTAGTTGACCGCACAGTAGAAGGTTCCGCCGGGACGGAGAATTCGGGCGACCTCCTCGAGAGTGTTGTGGGGATCGGCGGCGTAGTAAAACGCCTCCATCGACCAGATGTGGTCGATCGAGTCGTTTTCGAAGGGAAGCGAATCGAAGTCCCCGACGAGGAAGCCGACCTGCGGATCGTCCGTGTACGCCGCGGCGTTGTGGGCCATCTCCGGCGAGCCGTCGAGTCCGTAGACCCGACCGGCGTCGTTGGTGTCGCGGAGCGCACGGCCGGCGTAGCCGCTGCCACAGCCGAGATCGAGGACGGTATCGCCGGGTTCGACCGGCATGCGCGCGAGCGCGTGTTTCGCGGTGTGCCAGTGGCGTTCCTCCATTCCCCTGTCTTTGCCACTCGTCGCCCAGTCGTCGAACTCCTCGCGGACGCTCATACTCGAGCAATCACGGTTGATGCTCAAAACCGGTTCGACTCGAAACGGCGGACAGGGAGAAGAGTCCAGCCGGTTCGAACGGTGCGCTGTACCGATATCTCGGTACCGGTGCACCCACACGGAGGGTCGCGGGCCCAGCGAAACTGGTACGGCGATCCGCATCAGTCGGGAGCCGTTCGAGTGGACCCAGTACTCCGTCGCGGCTGGAACCTCAGCACGTTCCCGACTCGTTCGAGTGACCGACAATCTTTTTAGGATTGCCTAAAAAGAATAGTTCGGAGAGGTTTAGGCCGGCCGAAATCCGTGGGCATCGGACCGAAGCCGGACGGACAGCTCCTGCTGAACCGTTTTTTCGTGCGGCGAATCGGGAATAATCGGAAGGTATATGTTTTTTAGGTCGGCCTAAATTAGATATGCAACAGCGCGACAGCAATCAGACGCGACGGACAGCGACCAATCGACGACAGTTCCTCGGCGCGACGGCAGCCTCCGTCGGTGCACTCACCCTCGCCGGCTGTCTGGGTGGGTCGGGTGAAGATCTCGAGGGATACGATCCACAGTCGTCCGCAGTCGAAGCGTCGGCCGTCTCCTGGGACGACCTCGGCGATCTCGAGGGCGAGTTGACGATTTACTCCGCGCGAACGGCAGACCAGATCGATCCGCTCTTCGAGGAGATCGAAGCCGAGTACGACGACTTCTCCGTCAGCGTCGACTACGACGACGAAGGTGATCAACTGGCGAGTCTCCTCGAGGAAGGCGAGAACAGTCCCGCTGACCTCTTCTACACGCAGTCCTCGGGCGAACTCGCTCGGCTGAAGGAGGAAGCGCTCGCTCGAGAGCTTCCCGACGACGTGATCGACGCGGTCGACGACAACTACAGCGACTCCGACGGATACTGGACCGGCGCATCCGGTCGCGTACGTGCGATCCAGTACAATACGAACGAATTCGACGGCGACGACCTCACGGACGATATCTTCGAGTACGCAACCGACGACCGCTTCGAGGACGTGATCTCGACCCGTCCGAACTCCGGGACGTTCCGCTCGTTCATCGTCGCGATGATCGAAGAGGAAGGCGAAGACGCAACGCGTGAGTGGGTCAGTAGCATGGTCGACGATCAGAACGCGACGCTGTACAGCAGCGGCTCGTCACAGGCGGAGGCCGTCGCAGACGGCGAACAAGCGATCGCACTCGGGAACCAGTACTACGCCGGCCGGATCCTCGGAAACGACCCGGATGCGCCGCTCGACGTCGCGTTTACTACCAACGATCCCGGCTGCCTGTTCAACGTTTCCGGCGTCGCTATCCTCGAAGGCGCAGACAAACCCAACCTCGCCGCGGAGTTCACGCGACACATCCTCGCCGTAGAAGGACAGGACTTCTTCGTCGAAACCAACGGCGAATACCCCGTCCTCGACGGCGTTGACTACGTCGGCGACCTCCCGGCACTCGACGAGATCAACCCGCTCGAGTTCGATCTGAACAAGCTCAGCAACGTTGAACAGGCACAGGACCTCCTCCGACAAGAGGGAATGACCGTCTAGATCGCACCCGACACGCAGATCGATCCTCACCCTCACCTCCGTCTCTACTCCCCGTCGGATCCTCACCCTCACCGCTGGCAGTCGTCCCTCCCCACCTGACAGAGTCATCTCTTGCGTTCTGTGGCCCGTCCACTCCTCCGGACCTACTCGAGGGCCGCTATTTCCCCGACCGGATCGCTCCCATCCCACCGGAAATTTAGGAAGCCCTAAATCCCTTCCGACGAAAGGATCCTCCGAACGATTACCGTGGCATCAGAGCGACTCGAACGGTTGACAGAGGTCACCAACGATACGTCGAAGCTCGGACTCACGGCGCTGAGCGGTGTAATTGCGCTGCTGGTCGCCTCGCCACTACTGTGGATCGCGCTGCGAGCGACACAGGTCGATCCGGACCGAGCGCTCGAGTTGCTGATCTCCGTCCGAACCGGCGATATTCTGCTGACCAGCCTCGGCCTCACGCTCGGCGTGACTGTGTTCTCGATCCTGATCGGCGTGCCACTCGCCGTTTTGACGACGCGATCGGACCTGCCACACCGACGATTCTGGACGATCGTCGCCGCCCTCCCGCTCGTGATTCCGAGCTATATCGGAGCGTTCGCGTTCGTCTCTGCGTTCGGTCGTCACGGCGAGGTCAGCGAGTTTCTCGGGGTTCCGATGCCCCGCATCCAGGGACTCGCTGGAGCCACCCTGATCATCACGCTCTACACCTACCCCTACGTGTTCCTGACCACTCGAGCAGCGTTACTTTCGATGGACTCCTCGCTCGTCGACGCCGCTCGAACGCTGAACGCGGATCGACTCGAGGCGTTCCGTCGCGTGACACTCCCACAGATCAGACCGGCAATCGCCGCCGGAGCACTGCTGGCGGGCCTGTACGCCATTTCCGACTTCGGGACGCCTGCGTTCTTACACGTCGAAGTGTTCACGAGTGCGATTTACTGGGAGTTCGGAGCTATCAACGTAGAGTATGCGGCCCTCCTGTCACTGCAGTTGCTTGCAGTGACGGGCATTATCCTCCTGATCGAAGCGAAAGTCGGCAAGGACGAGGACGCGAGCGGCGGCAGCGCGACCGGGGCACAGATTCGCCTCGGTCGCTGGAAGTGGCCGGCGATGGGGGGTATTGCGGGGATCGGTATCGTTACGCTCGTCGTCCCGATCGCGATCTTCGGGATCTGGCTCGTCCGTGGAACCGGCGGCAGCGCACCGACGTACGCCTTCGAGTGGGCGTACGCGCTCAACTCGGTGTATCTCGCCGCGCTGGCGGCGATCGTCGCCAGCGCGTTCGCACTCCCCGTCGGCTATCTGGCGGCGCGTTCGGACTCGCTGCTCGCCAGACTGTTCGAGCGAGTGACCTACGTCGGCTTTGCGGTCCCCGGTGTCGTCATCGGTCTCGCACTGGTGTTTTTCGGCGCGAACTACGCGGGTTGGATCTATCGAACCGTTCCGCTGCTAGTGTTTGCCTATGTCGTCCGCTTTCTTCCACAGGCGGTCAGTACAACGCGGACGTCCGTGCTCCAGGTCGACGACCGGCTTCCCGAGGCCGCGCGAACCCTCAACGCGGGCCGCGTGGAGACATTCCGGCGCGTTACGCTACCCCTGATCGCACCGGGGGTCGTTGCCGGCGGTGTCCTCGTCTTCCTGACCACGATGAAAGAACTCCCGGCGACGCTGATGCTCCAGCCGATCGGCATGGACACCCTCGTGACCCTTATCTGGAGCGCTCACGGCACCGCTTACTATCGCTACGCGGCACTACCCGCGTTGATCCTCGTCGTTATCTCCGGGCTTTCGATGCTGGTCTTGCTTCGACAGGAAGATTTCAACGCCTGATTCGTCTCCGCGACGCGACGCTGGTTCACGTTCGTCCCTCCGACCCGACACCCGTTCGCGCTCCGTCTCTTCGACCGTGACATTCATATTCCGACCTCACTCGACAGTACACCGTTTCCCGTTCCGCTACCGGTATCTCTCCGCTCCAGAACCTCCCGCGCGGTACGTTAGACCAACGCGACGATGTCACTCCACAGCACCCTCCACCGGAATTACAATTCGAGGGACTGTCGGAAACATCCGCACTATTAAGTCGGTGCCGGAAGTTGTTCACGTCAATATGGAGTACTCGCTCGAAATCGATGGCGCCCCAGAGACGATACCAGGCGGCACAGGCGTCCTGTTGCTCCATCCGAGCACCGGCGAAACCGACCGTATCGACACCGACTTTCTCAAGACCGACACCGACAACTTCCTCGTCATCTCCACGCGAACCACCGCCCGCGAAGTAAAGCAGAAACTCGAGTACTACGACGTCGACGAGAAACGAGCCGAAATCCTCGATACGCTGAGCATCGAACGGGGCTACTCTCGACGCACGAGCGACACCGTTCACTACGTCGCCGCCCCCGATGACGTCGACGGCATCATCGACCACATCGACGGCTTCCTCGAGGCCCACGACGGAAAGCTCCGAATCAGTTTCGACTCCGTGACCGAACTCGCCTACTACGCGGGCGACGACGAAGCACTCGAGACCGTCGAACGCATTCTGGAACTGCTCGACGAACACGACGCAGTCGGTCTCTTCCACGTCTCGGAAGAACCCCACGACGAGTCCCTTGTCGAGGACTTCCGCGACCTGTTCAGCGGGACGATCGACCTGGACGAAGACGGCAGCATCGACGCTGATTTTTGACGGCGACTGTCGACTGCTGACCCTCGGCTATCGACTGCTAATCCTCAATTATTCACTGCTCACCTGCAACTATCCACTGCTGACTTCCGACCACCGAACTGCAGTTCCCACCGTTGGCCAGACGATATCGATACGTTCGCCATCGTCGCATTCGAGGACACAGCTTCGGCGACGAAAGCTATAGTAGCCACTGGAAATCAGTGCACACCAGATCGCACGACGAGAGCGGGTTCGAGGACGCGAGAACCGCGGAGACGCGAATAGCGCGGGATCACCGATCCCGCGAACCGTGCGAACGGCGCCACGCCGCCGTGAGCAGACAGGGAGTGACCGACCCGTGAGCGAGTGCGATCGATATGGAAACAGTTCCAGTTGTTGCTATCGAAGACAGACGAAGACGTCTCGGCAAGGGGCGGCGATCGCTCGGGTTACTGGCGTGTCCGTGAACTACTTCGCGAGTGAGTCGAACGTTTTCTCGGCCCACCTGATCGCGTACTCGGGACCGTGGTCCCGATACGCCTCGGTATCGAGCGCCGCAAACGGTGCCGGTAACTCGATCGCGTGCTTGATCGACGCACACGCAAGCTCCGTCGCATCCGCGAACTCCGTCTCCCCGCGGGCGACCGCTCGCGGAAGTCCCGATACGCGGTCCTCGAGTCGGGTGCCCGCGTCCTGCCACGCGTCGGCGAGTTCGGGATGGTCGTCGTGCCAGTCCGCGAAAACAGCTCGAGTCTGAAGCCCGATCCAGCCGTCGTACAGCGCAGCAGCCACCTGATAGGTGCCGGTAGGGTCGAGATCGACCGCCCGATCGAGTTCGGGATACTCGTCCTCGAAGAAGCCGATGAAGTGTTCCGGAACGTCGAGATCGAGTTCGACGAGTGCCTCGGCGAGCAAAAAGTCGACGAATTCCTCGGGCGAGCCCTCGACGCGAGGCTTTACCAGCACGATCGGTGGCTCGGTCTGGCGCGTCCAGACGATACTCCCGTCGCCCGGCATCCCGATGGTTAGATCCGGGCTCGCGTACCGTTCGAGCAAGGTCGGCGCGTCCGCGGGCAGCCACGCTGACGGATAGCTCGCCGGCTCGAGCGCGTCGACGACCAGTCCGAGGTCTTCGGCCCGTGCAGGGTCGAGCGTCTCGAAATCGCGCTCACAGTCGAGTATCTGTACGTCGGGGGCGTGCTCGTCGCGGATCGCCTCGACCGGACTCGAGAGCTCGCGAGCGTCGAACATCAGACGAGAACGGTCTGGAAGACGACCAGCAGCGACAGCAGTGCCGACACGGCGATCGTGGTGAGGACGACCTTGGTTGGAGTGCTCATACGAGAACGCAATCAGCCGTATCGCTTAAATCCATCTTTCTTACCCGAAATTGCGCCTCGGACCGACGGTCGGCTCGAGCGATCCCGTACTTGGTTCTGCACCGAGACCGATATGTGTAAGATAATTGTCTTCCGTTCCGAGGCTCGAGAGTGATGCTCGAACCGAGCGATTCGATGAGAGAGCCGCGAATAGAACGGTCGAACTGTTCGACTGAAACCATAATTTCACCTGCAACACATTTCGAAGGTAGCGGTCCGAGAGAAGCGTGTATCGTGAGTGTTTCACATGAAATAGTGGGGTGTGCGAGCGACGGGATACTAACGGTGTGTCCAAACGACGATGTCATCCCGTGCGAGAAATCCGGCAGCCCGCGGGACTCGTCGCGGTGGTCGAAGCGGGATTACTCGTCGTCACGCCAGGAATCCGGCACGTCGATGACGTACCGACCGTCCTCCTGCAGGGAAATAATGTACTCCTCGCGATTGTAGAGCTCCATCAGATTGAGTTCGTACTGTCCCGGATTGACGATTTTAATGCTCTCGAACTGCTCGTTGAGTTCCGCTCTGAGCTCTTCGATGGACGGGTTCTCGCCCGACGGTTCGCTGACGACACGACCGTCGTGATCCGGCGGTCGTTCGTCGTCGCCATCGGCCGGAGCCGGGCTGTCCGTCCCGGTCGTGTCGCCTGCGTGAGCCCGGTCGCCGTTTCGACTGGAACCGGGTTCCGTTCCGGGAAGATCGTCAGTAGAGATGACCTCGCTTCGTGCGTCGGCCTGGGCCGTATCTTCGCTGTCCTCGAGCGTCGAGTGACCGACGATCGACTCCGACTCCGACTCCGACTTCGACTCGGATTCGGACTGAGACTCGGATCCAGTACCGACTGTAGCCTGCTCCCTTCCTGCAGTATCGGGCCTAGTATCGGAGTCCGGGGCCGTCGACCGATCTTCCGGTCGGCGAGCCGTGTCCGGCCATTCCGTAAACGCTTCAGTTTCAATCGGTTCCGCCGACTCGGAGCGATCGTCGCTCGAGGGCCACGATCGATCCGATTCCGCTGTCGGGTTCGCGTCGGTCGAGCCGTCACTTCCGCCGGCCGGACGATCCGATTCGGTCGGATCGTCGGGGTCGAGATCGGACGGCGTCGTTGACGTCTCCCTCTCAGTTCCGGCCCCATCGATCTGCGGAGACGTCTCGGTCTGGTCAGACTTCGAGGAAACCCATCCACGAACGGTCTCTGCGGCGCGCTCGACGGTTCCGCTGGAGTCGGGGTCTCCGGGTTCGGGTCCAGCGGAGGCTGGATCTCGATTGAGTTCGGGTTCCGACCCGGGTTCATCAACCGGATCGGATGCGGTGTCAGCGGGTGACTCGGTCGATCTTGACGACGTGTCGTCTGCATTCGAGTCGGTTGACACTCTTCCCGAGGGGGCAAACTGGAACTTGTTCCCGCCGCAGTCGGGGCAACCCGACAACATCTCCTTGGAGCCGTCGGGAAACGTCCGGCCGCAGTTCGTACATTCGTGTGGCATTAGTCTCGAGACACGAGCGCACTGATGAGCGTTTCGTCCTTGTGAAGCGTTTCGATCTGGTTTGCCGGTCCGATGACCGTGAGCTTTGCTTCCGACTCGTCGCCGCCCATGATGCGGCCGAGCAACGAGGAATCTCGCGTGTCGGATTTAGGATACGTCTCGATTTCGATGCCGTTGAACTCGTCGGGACTGATTTCGGCCATCGTCACTTCGATGAGTCGACTCTCCTCGTCGGGAGTCAGCCCTTCTTCCAGAATGACGATGTTCCCGTCGTGGACGCCATCGAGGATCATCCGAATCTTCTCCATGGTCGCCATACCATCCATGCGTTCGCCGCTGATCAGATCGATCTGGACGCCGTCGGGAGCGTCCGGATCGTCCGTGTTAGTTGCTTTTGGCATCGAGTCTCACCCGAAGTACTCCGCGATGTTCTCGTAGACTTCGTCCATGTTCTCGCCTTCCTTGGCCGACAGCGGGACGGTCTTGTGCTGTGGGAACGCATCCTCGATCCGCTTGACGCTCGATTCGTCGAGGTCGATCTTGTTCGCGAAGATAAGAACCGGGAGATCTCGAGATTCGATGATCCCGATCAACATGGTGTTGACCTGGGTAATTGGATCTTCGGCGCTGTCGAGGACGTAAATGACGCCGTCGACGTCCTCGCGAAGCCAGTGCATCGCTTCTGCGACACCCTCGGTGGCTTCGCGAGACCGACGGATCGCGTCGTCTTCTTCCATCTCGTCGGTGAATTCCTCGTAGTCGACTTTCGTCGTCACACCGGGCGTGTCGACGATATCGATGGTTACCGACTTGCCGTTCCGTTCGATCTCGACGTCTTCTTTTCGTCGTGCGCGACGCGTTTCGTGTGGAATGTGACTTTCCGCACCGATGGCGTCACCAGTCCAGTCACGAGCGATTCGATTGGCAAGCGTTGTCTTTCCAGCGTTCGGCGGACCGTAAATGCCGATTCGTTTGGGTTCCTGTTCCGAAAACAGGCGGTCCGTAACCCGAGAGATACTATCTTTGAGTTCTGTGAATAATCCCATCGTTGGGGGCCTCCAGCACCGCGGGGTGCAGTTGCGCGTACTACAAACTGGATTCACTTAAGCCTACGTTAAACGTGTAGATGATTCGTCATAGATGGCGTGTTAGCTTCAGAATATTTGAGCGGTTGTAATAGGACGCAGGTAACAGACTATTATCAGCGGACGGAGAAAGTCGGAGTCCCCTCCCGCAGTAGAGCCAAAAAGAATTGAGGGCTCGTGTGAACATGTCTCATCGACCGCCGACTAAAGGTTAGGTGTTCTAGTTTTATTGCTCGAGTTGATTGTGTATCTATCCCATTCTAGGCCGGGACTGAAACACCCCCACCCCTTCGTTTCGAGTGGAAACCGTCGAGGCCGTGGGGGGTTGAGAGACGGAAAACGGCCGAGAGTGGATCGAAAAACACCCCTATTTCGACTTGAACCGACGACTCGAGTAGTCATCCGAAGGAATTCGGGAAAAGAGCTGGATCTAGTAACTCGATGGGCTTATCGAGAGGGTTCTAGTAGGGACTAGTAACAACAACCACTCCACCTAGTAAAATCCTTGGTTTGCTAATGCTACGGACCATGTTTCTCACCTACTATCTTTAAACTTCCCCTTCTAAAGACCCCCTCCTCCCCCACCCCCTCTCTCGGAGCGTTCCACTCGAAACGAAGGGGTGGGGGGCTAGAGATCGTCGTGCCACGGATCATGTTCCTCTCTATCACACACCACAGACTCAGTCAGCACACTCCTCAACCCAGTCCATCGATGGCGATGAAACAACTCAGAAATATGTATTCCTCATCGGAACAGCTTCCGCCGAACTCGCCGCTCCACTCCCGAAGTTCGGTCTTTCGCAGTGCGTCTATTCAGATCGCTCGCGTTATCATTCAACTCGAGACGCGAGTCGGTCGATTCGCCTCTTCAGTTCCGTTCTCTACTTACCCGATCCGGAAACACCACCAGCAAACGAATCAATGGACGATCACGTATCTTGTCGCGCTGAAAGGCACAACCGAGATTGACCGAACTGATACGGGGCCAACGGAATTCGTCGAGTCGGCGTTCCCGATCGCGCTTTCGAGTATCGACCCGAAACGGACCCCTCGTTTCCCGTACGCGCCAGTGAAACACTATTTCGCTGGGACAACCGTTCGGTACAGATCGTTTCTGGTTACAACCGACTACCATCACTACGCTTGCCGTGAACTGAAGGGAAGAATTTAATACCGTGCTTTTCCTCTGTTTCGTTTGCATCAACTGGACCCGAACCGGATCCCTGGAATAGTAGATTGGCTCTGGGAGCCGACCTACGGCCGATAATTCCTGTTTTCGGTTCGGCGTTCCACTCGAAACCAGGGGGTACGTATACGACGGATGTCAGACGACGATTCAGAACCGACAGGCTCAGACGAGGTCGAGATAGACAATACCAACGGGTTCTCGACGAATTTCGAGGGGACCGATCTCGCTGACGAGGAATCGAATCAGGGACTGTTCGACGACCTTCTCAGCGGCGAACCGATCTTCGAGAACAAGGAAGTTCTTCGACCGTCGTACACCCCTCACGAGTTGCCACACCGAAGCGATCAGATCAATAAGATGGCGACGATTCTCGTCGCCGCGCTCCGCGGTGAGACGCCGTCGAATATCCTCATCTACGGAAAGACCGGGACGGGAAAAACTGCCAGTGCGAAGTTCGTCAGTAAGGAACTCGAGAGCACCTCCCAGAAGTACAGCGTCCCGTGTGACGTCGAGTACATCAACTGTGAGGTTACCGACACCCAGTATCGCGTGCTCGCGCAGCTGGCTAACAAGTTCATCGAGAAGAACAAGGAACGAATCGACGACCGGGTCGAATCGTTGAAGACGCTTCTGGAAGGCCTCGAGGAGTACGACGCCGCCCGGTCGATTCCGGAGTCCGATTCGGGGTCCGGGTCCGACCTGTTCGACATTGCCGACGACTCGTCGGCCGAGTCGGTCGACCCGACGGCAGTCGAGGATAACGGCGGTCCCGAAACTGGGCAGTCGAGCGACGCTGCGGACGCCAATGACACACATGATTCCGTTTCGTCTGGAACCGATACCCCGACTCCGTCTCACGATTCTCCAGGCGAAACGGAGGGGTCTTCAGTCGACGACACTGAGCCGATCGACCTCGTCGATTCGGCGAGTCGACGAGACTCGAGTGGGAGCCACACGGACGAAACGGCCGCCACGTCGGACGGCGACCTACCGCCGGATCATCCGCTCGAGTCGACCCCGTTCGACTCCCGTAGTGCGGTCGAAACGCGTATCGAGGAACTCGAGGACGACAAGGAGTCGTTCGAAGAAGTGCCGATGACCGGCTGGCCGACCGATCGGGTCTACAGCGTCTTCTTCGATGCCGTCGATTACGACGAACGCGTCGTCGTCATCATGCTCGACGAGATCGACAAACTCGTCGAAAAGAGCGGTGACGACACGCTCTATAACCTCTCGCGGATGAACTCCGAACTCGAGAACTCGCGAGTGTCGATCATCGGCATTTCGAACGACCTCAAGTTCACCGATTTCCTCGATCCGCGCGTCAAGTCCTCGCTGGGCGAAGAAGAGATCGTCTTCCCGCCCTACGACGCAAACCAGCTGCGGGACATCTTAGAGCACCGCTCGGAGGTCGCGTTCAAGGCGAACGCCCTTTCGGACGACGTGATCCCGCTCTGTGCGGCCTTTGCAGCGCAGGAACACGGTGACGCGCGGCGGGCGCTTGACCTTCTTCGGACTGCGGGTGAACTGGCCGAACGGTCCCAGACGGAGACGATCGTCGAGGACCACGTCCGACAGGCCCAGGACAAGATCGAACTCGACCGCGTCGTCGAAGTCGTCCGGACCCTGCCGACCCAGAGCAAACTCGTCCTGTTTTCGATCATCTTACTCGAGAAAAACGGCGTCCACAGCATCAACACGGGCGAGGTGTTCAACATCTACAAACGGCTCTGCGAGGAAATCGACGCCGATGTCCTGACCCAGCGCCGGGTAACCGACCTCATCAGCGAACTCGACATGCTTGGGATCGTCAACGCCGTCGTCGTCTCGAAGGGCCGTTACGGCCGGACCAAGGAGATCAGCCTCTCCGTGCCACTCGAAGAGACTGAGGCCGTGCTCCTGTCGGACTCCCGACTCTCCGATATCGACGACGTCCAACCGTTCGTACAGGCCCGGTTCGAGAACTGACCGTTTCTCCCTCTTCTGGTTCGTCTCGAGCCCCCGTCGAATTCGACCCGTCTGCTGACCGAGAACCGAGTGGCCGACGCGACTGGGCACAACGAAGGACCAATATATCCTGACCGGCTTCGGGCACGTATGAACCGACGGACGGTCCTCCTCGCGTGCTCGAGTCTCTTGCCGTTGGCCGGCTGTTCGATGATTTTCGACGAACGGCTCGACGCGCGCGGAACCATCGCCATCGTCGTCGACGGCGAGCCGGTCGATCTCACCGCGGATCGGTACCAGTCCGAACACGCCGCCAACGAGTCGATCGACTTCCACTTCCACGAGGGAGACGAATACTGGTACATGGAGGGCGAGGAGCCGGTCACGTTCGCCGAGGGGATCGATCTTCTCCCTCACTTCGGGTACGACCAGCGGGGAACCGATCACGTCGTCACGATCGACGGCACCAGCTACGACGGGAGCGACCCCGATACCGAACTCACCTTTTTCGTCGACAGCGAGACGGTCGATCCGACGAGCTACGAACTCAGCGACGGGGAGGATCTACGACTCGAAATCACGACCGGCGAGTGATCGCGAGCCGCGCTCGAACTCGGTTCCGACCATCGAACGATCGAGTTTGCTCGAGCGGGCTCGAGAGCCCATCGTGAGAACTCGAGTCGTTCCCTCGCCGGACTGTTGTCGACCGATTATCCGCACTCGGCCGTCGTTCGGAACGCAGAACAGGTACCCACACGATAGCATTCAGCTCCGATACCGACCGATAGCAACGGCGACGCCCGCACTGGTTCCGGCGAGTCCGGTCGCGCCGGCGAGTCCGGCCTGCAGAGCTGGTGAGTCCGGACCGACAGGTACCGGATTGTCTTCGAGTATCGGGGACTGGACGCCCGTCTCGCCGAGAATTTCGTCGAAAGTGAGCCGGACGTGGCCCAGCCACGGAACTCGAATCATCGCTTTGCCGGTGACCCACTCCGGCCTGACGACGTCGCTGATCCCGTTTCCGTACTGATCGTAGCCGTTGTTGGCGTCGCCCTTCGTAATGAACCCGTCGTGGTTTGCGGGACAGGTCTGGACGTCGCCACAGGTAGCTTCGCCGATAACCGCGTCGTCGGCCTTGGTGTCGACCCAGTTTTCTCCCTCTTCGACCCAGAACTGGGCTCGGTGTATCACCGGCGTCTGATGATCGTCACCGTTCGGTTTGAAGACGATGACGTCTCCGGCCTCGCCGAACTTCTCGTGACCGCTTTCGTGGCCGTTCTCGAACGTGACTACGCCGGTTCCCTCGACGGGGTTGTCGCCGGCGTAGCGGTCGTCGTCGACGACGAAGATCAGATCGCCCCGTTCCATATTCGGCTCCATGCTCCCGCTCTCGACGGCGACCAGCGGCGGCCAAACCCCGCTGAGTCCGAAGAGAACGAGACCGATGACTGCGACGATAGCGACGCTACTCAGAACGTCGCGAGCCATAACGACGGTGCCGTCTTCGGTCTTTAGGAACCAGCGAACGACGCCGTCGTCCTCGATCGTGACGTCGTCGGCCCGAGACCGGGCCCGGGGCTGAGGCTCGGATCCGGATTCGAACCCGGCTTCGGATTCGGACTCAGTCGTCGCTTCGGGCGCCGTCGAGGGATCCCCGGGTGGAGTTCGGTCGTCGCGTCCGTCTCTGTCCCGTCGATCCCGGACGCGGTCGTCGCTGTCATCGGGATCGTCAGGGGGGTCACCGGGGCTGGAACCGCTCATCGTCACCCGTTTTGCCGGGGCCAACAATCAACCTTCTGCTCCGGCAATCGAATCGAGTCGGGGACTCCGCGGCACCACCGCTCGGCTGCCGATTTACGTTACCCTTTTCTCCCCGGTCGCGAATGCGAGGTGTGTGCCACTCGAGGGACCAGCCCGGATCGTCAGCGAACTCACCAGCCGCGGTTACAACGCCGAACGCGAAGCCGTAACCAAACTCGCGTCGGCCGACAACCCGGAGGCGACCCTCGAGCGCCTCGTCGACGACCTCCCGGAAACTGCGCTGGTCGTGCGAACCGACCACGTGGAAGCGGCCCTTTCGGCCGCCGATTCCAGCGCGAAACCGCCAGCGGGCGGGCAGGAGCCGCCGTCTCAACCCGATTCGGAAGACCCCTCTGTTTCAACTGGAGAATCCGCGACTCATTCGTCAGCCGTGGAGGGGGGCGATCCAGTTGAAACGAAGGGGGAGACGACCGCCGACCGTTCGGTCGATCCCGAACTGCGATCGCTCGAGATTACGGGCGATATGACCGGCGAGAGTACGGGGACGGGCGAGTACAGTGACTTCGTCTCCGTCTTTCGGGATCGCCTCGAGCGACTGGGATCGAAACTTCGGGGGCGGGTCAATCACCGGCCGGCGACGGCGATTCAGAACATGCCGGGCGGCAGCGAGGCCGGAATGGTCGGGCTGGTCAACGATATCCGATCGACGGCCAGCGGCCACTGGTTGATCGAACTCGAGGACGCGACCGGGACGTTCCCGTGGCTGGTGATGAAAGATCGGGAGTACGCGGATCTGGTCGCGGAACTGCTCTGTGACGAGGTGCTGGCGATGGAGGGGACCCTCGCCGACGATTCGGGGATCGCCTTCGTCGACTCGATGTACTTCCCGGACGTGCCGCGAACCCACGAGCCGTCGACGGCGGATCGTCACGTGCAGGCGGCGCTGATCAGCGACGTCCACGTGGGCAGCCAGGAGTTCATGCACGACGCCTGGAACCGATTTGCCGACTGGCTCCACACGGAGCAGGCCCAACACGTCGAGTATCTGCTGATCGCCGGCGACATGGTTGAAGGCGTCGGGATCTACCCCGATCAGGACGAGGAACTCGACATCGTCGACATCTACGACCAGTACGAGGTCTTCAACGAGTACCTCAAGCAGGTCCCCGGCGACATCGAGATCGTCATGATTCCGGGTAATCACGACGCCGTTCGCCTCGCCGAACCCCAACCCGGGTTCGACGAGGATCTCCGGGAGATCATGTCGGCCCACGATCCACAGATCGTGAGCAACCCGTCGACGGTGACGCTCGAGGGCGTTTCCGTGTTGATGTACCACGGCGTCTCGCTGGACGAGGTCATCGCGGAACTCCCCGAGGAGAAGGCGAGCTACGACGATCCGCACAAGGCGATGTTCCAACTGCTCAAAAAACGCCACGTCGCCCCGCAGTTCGGCGGCCACACCCGTCTTGCACCCGAAGAAAAGGACCACCTCATCATGGAGGAGGTTCCCGACATCTTCCACACCGGCCACGTCCACAAACTCGGCTTCGGGAAGTACCACGACGTGCTCGCGATCAATTCCGGCTGCTGGCAGGCCCAGACGGACTTCCAGAAGAGCGTCAACATCGACCCGGACGCGGGCTACGCACCGATCGTCGACCTCGATACGCTCGACGTGACGGTCCAGAAATTCAGCTGACCAACGTTTTTCACGGGGGATTCGACCGCGTTGCGGGCTCGAACCCCGCCAAAAAACGTTGATGAAAAATGCCGAGCGTTCGCTTCGCTCACGCTCGGTACAGTTGCTATTCCTCAGCGCGCTCCCGCTTCAGCGAGAGCACGGTTCGCTCGAACTTACAGACCAGCGGCTCCTCGGGGTCATTCACTTTGAAGACCTCGACGCGCATCGTGACGATGCCGCGCTCGCCGTCGCTGGTCTCTCCCTTGTCCGTCACCGTCGACTGGACCCGAATCGTGTCGCCGTGAAACACCGGTTCGGGATGTTCGACGTTGTCGTAGGAGAGGTTGGCGACGATGGTCCCGTCTGTGGTCTCGGGAATCGAAATCCCGACCGCGAGGCTCATCGTGTAGAGCCCGTTGACCAGCCGCTCGCCGAAGTCGGTGTCCGCCGCGAAGTCGGCGTCGAGATGCAGCGGCTGCTGGTTCATCGTCATATCACAAAAGCGCTGGTTGTCGCTCTCGCTGATCGTTCGCCGTCGCTCGTGTTCGATGGTCTCGCCGACCTCGAACTCCTCGTAGTAGCGTCCTGACATGAGTTGGTAGTGAAACGTGTGCGTTCTCGCTGCTGTTCAGAGGATCGTCCCGTGTTTCTTGTCCGGCAGGTCCTTCTCGACGGTCTCGTAGAACTCGAACCGCGCCTCGAGTTCCTCCCGAAGCGAACTCGGCGGGACGATTTCGTCGATGACGACCTCGCTGGCCATCCGGTGGACGTTGATGTCCTCGCGGTACTCCTCGCGGAGTTCCTGCTCTTTTTGCTTGCGTTCCTCCGGATCGTCGATCTCGGCGAGCTTGTTCGCGTAGACGGCGTTGATGGCTGCTTCGGGCCCCATGATGGCGATCTCGCCGCTTGGAAGTCCGAGAACGCTCTCGGGGTCGTAGGCCGGGCCGGACATGGCGTAGATTCCCGCGCCGTAGGCCTTGCGGACGACTACCGACTGTTTGGGCACCGTCGCCGAGGACGTCGCGTAGATCATCTTCTTGCCCTGCTCGAGAATGCCGTCTTTCTCGACCTGCGACCCGGCCATGAAACCGGGCGTGTCACAGAGATACAACAGGGGGATGTCGTAGGCGTCGCAGGTCCAGATGAACTCCGCGGCTTTCTCGGCGGCGTCGGGGAAGATCGCGCCGGCTCGGTGGTTCGGCTGGTTGGCGACGATCCCGATCGGCCGGCCGTCGATCCGGGCGAAGGACGTGATGATTTCGGGACCGTACTCCGGTCGAAGCTCGAGCGTCGAGCCCTCGTCGACGATTCGATCGATAACGTCGAACATGTCGTACCCGCGATTGGGTTGGTCGGGAACGACGGCGTCGATCCCCTCCGGCGAGAGCTTCGGAGCCGTTCCGTCCGTTCGGGGCGGGTCCTCGTCGCTGTTGTCCGGCAGGTAGCCGATGAGTTTGGCGACGAGTTCGCGGGCGTGCTCTTCGTCTTCGGCGATCAGGTCCGCGCTGCCGGAGTGGCGCGCGTGGACGTCCGGGCCGCCGAGGTCCTGTAGATCGATCTCCTCGCCGGTGACCATCTCGACCATTCGCGGGGAGGCGATCGCCATCGCCGACACGTCCCGGACCATGATCGTGAAGTCGGCGAACATGGGCGTGTACGCGGCGCCGGCGATACAGGGGCCGTAGAGCACGCAGATTTGCGGGACCCGCCCCGAGAGCATCGAGTGATTGTAGTAGTACTTCCCGATGCCTTCGCGGTTCGCGAAGAAGCCCGTCTGCTGGTCGATCCGCCCGCCCGAGGAGTCCATCAGGTACAACACCGGACGGCCGGTTTTCAGCGCGCGCTGTTGCATTCGGAGGAACTTCTCGACGCCCTTCTCGGCCATCGAGCCGGCCTTGACGGTGAAGTCGTTGGCCATGAAGTGCAGGTCCCGCCCTTCGAACTCGGCCGCGCCGGTGATGAGCCCGTCCGCGGGGAGTCGGTCGTCGGAGTCGGGGTCGCTGTCCTGACCGCTCGGATGCCACGCGTCGAAGTTGGCGAACTTGCCGTCCTCGAACGAGAGGCCGTCTTCGCCGAACCAGAGATCGAGTCGGTCTCGGACGAACAGCTTCCCCTGTTCGGAGAGTCGGTCCCGGTACTTCTCGGGACCGCCTTCGAGGATATCATCGATTTCGGCTTGCAGCGTCTCCTCCCGTTCGGTCGGGCCGAGCGTGTCGTCCGCCGCGGCGTCGGTTCCGCCGTTTCCGGCGGCGGTCCCCTCGCTGGAAGTGCCGGTTTCGCTCCCGCCCGCGCCCGTCCCCGGCTCCGGCGACGCGCTCGCGAGGAGTTCGTCGCCCGTTTCGGCGTAGAGTTCCACCTCGTCCCCGAAGTGGGACGCGAGTGCCTTCGCGATCGCCTGTGCTTCCTGTTCCGTCGCTGTCGTGTTGATCCTGAGTTCCATCTTAGTCGAGTACGACGAGCGGGTCACCCATATCGACCGTGTCGCCGTCCGTCACGGGAACGTCCGCGACGGTGCCGGCCGCCGGTGCCACGACGTCGTTTTCCATTTTCATCGCCTCGAGCACGCAGACCACGTCACCCTGTGCGACCTCGTCGCCGGGTGCGACGTCGACCGAGAGAACCGTTCCCTGCATCTCGGCGGTGATCGCGTCGCTGGCGACCTGTTCGGTGCCGGCGCTTCTGGTGTTGCTGGTGCTTCTGGTGCTCGAGGACGGGGAACCCGAGTTCGTTTCGGAGCTCCCGGTTCCGGTTCCAGTACTCCCACCGCCGTTCGCTGCTCGCGAGAAGCCGCCCGTCACGGCCACGTCGAACCGCCGGCCGTCGACCTCGACGACGAGGTCGTTCGTTCCGTCGCCGCCGGCCGTTCCGGCCTCGGTCTCGGCTTCGGCTTCGACGGCCGTACTCCAGCGCTCGACGGCGGCCGTCAGGTCGTCGTCACCGACCGACTCGTCGAGGTAACTCGTCGTGTGTTCGCCCGCGCGAAACGTCTCGTCGGCGAGCATCAATCGGTGGAACGGGATCGTCGTCTCGACGCCGACGTCGAAATGTCGAAGCGCGCGTTTCGAGCGCTCGAGACAGCGCTCTCGCGTCGGCGCGCGAACGATCAGCTTGGCGATCATCGAGTCGTAGTCGCCGGAAACCTCGTCGCCCCGCGAGATCGCGTCGTCGATGCGAACGCCGAGACCGCTCGGCGGGTCGTAGGTCGAAAGCGTTCCCGGCGTCGGCGCGAACCCGTTGGCGGGGTTCTCGGCGTTGATCCGGAACTCGATGGCGTGACCGTCGATTCCGATATCGTCCTGTGCGTAGGGGAGTTCCTCGTCGGCCGCGACGCGAATCTGCTCGCGAACGATGTCGATCCCCGTCACCTCCTCGGTGACGGTGTGTTCGACCTGAATCCGGGTGTTCACTTCCATGAAGTAGAACTCCCCGTCTTCGACCAGGAACTCGACCGTTCCCGCGTTCGTGTAGCCTGCCTCGCGAACGCCCCGGCGGGCCGCGTCGCCGATCGAATCGCGGAGTTCCGCATCGAGGGCGGTGCTCGGCGCTTCCTCGATCACCTTCTGGTGGCGCCGCTGGAGCGAACAGTCCCGCTCGCCGAGGTGGAGCACGGTGTTGTGGTGGTCCGCGAGAATCTGCACTTCGACGTGTTTCGGCTCCTCGAGGTACTTCTCGACGTAGACCGAGTCGTTGCCGAAGTAGGCCTCGCCTTCGCGCTTGGCGCTCTCTAAGGCGTCGTCGACCTCCTCGTCGCCGCGGACGATCTTCATCCCGCGACCGCCGCCGCCGCCTTCGGCCTTGATGGCGATCGGGTAGCCGAACTCGTCGCCGAGTTCGCGCACTTCGTCCGCCGATTCGACGGGTTCGGTCGTTCCGGGAACGACCGGCACGTCGGCCTCCTGCATGACTCGGCGGGCGTTCGTCTTTTCGCCGAGCGTCGTCATCGCGTCGCTCGAGGGGCCGACCCAGGTGATCCCCTCGGCGGCTTCGACCTTCCCAGCGAATTCGGCGTTCTCCGCGAGGAAGCCGTAGCCGGGGTGGATCGCGTCGGCTCCCGCCCGGTCGGCGACCTCGATGATCGCGTCGCCGTCGAGGTAGGACTGGCTCGCCGGCGCGGGGCCGATGTTGTACGCCTCGTCGGCGTAGGCGACGTGGCCGGCCGAGCGGTCGGCGTCGCTGTAGACGGCGACGGTCTCGATTCCGAGTTCCTCACAGGCCTGCATGACCCGAACGGCGATTTCGCCGCGGTTTGCGACCAGTAGTTTCCCGAACATGGTCAGTACGAGCGCGGGAAGCCGAGTTCCTGGCCGATGTGGTTGTAGGCCATCTGCTGGGAGACGGGCGCGAGTCTGGTGAGGTTGATCTCGCGCCACCAGCGCTCGACGTCGTACTCCGTGGCGTACCCCCACCCGCCGAAGGCCTGCATCGACTGTTTGACGGTCTCGATGCCGGCCTCGACGGCCGTCGCTTTCGCGACGTTGGTCTCGTAGCCACACTCCTCGCCCTGATCGTAGAGCCAGGCGGCCTTCTCGCGCATGAGCGCGGCCGTCTCCATCCTCGCGTAGGCTTCCGTGATCGGGAACGAGACCGCCTGGTGCGTGCCGATCGGCGCGTCGAAGATCTCGCGGTCGTTGGCGTACTCGATGGCGGCGTTCGCCGCGAGCTTCCCGATCCCGGTGCCCGCGGCTGCGAAGCCGATTCGCTCGGGGTTGAGCATGTCGACGAGGACCCACCAGCCGTCGCCTTCGTCCCCCAGCAGGTTCGCTTCGGGGACGCGAACGTCCTCGAGGAAGACCTCACAGGACTTCGAGTAGTTGATCGCGTGTTTGTCGATCGGCGAGACGTCGATGTTCGGATCGTCCATATCGAGGACAAACAGGCTGATCCCGTCGGTGCCGCGGTCGACCTCGTCGCGGGGCGTCGTCCGCGTGACGATGATCATGTTCTCGGCCCGATCCGAGAACGTGATCCAGGCCTTTTTCCCGTTCAGGACGTACTCGTCGCCGTCCTTTTCGGCTCGAGTGGCGACGTTCAGGGTGTTCGTTCCCGCCTCGGGTTCGGTGATGCCGATGGAGAAGTTTCGCTTCCCCGCGGCGATGTCGGGCAGGTACCGCTCTTTCTGTTCGTCGGTGCCGTGCTCGCGGATGCCGACCGCGGCCATGCCGGCCGTCAGCACCAGATACCAGGTGCCGGCCATCCCGCAGCCTTCGGCACAGAGGGTCTCCATGGCCAGTCCCATATCCTGCATTCCCATCCCCGCGCCGTCGTACTCCTCGGGAATGAGCAGGCCGTGGAAGCCGGCCTCGCCGAGTTCGTTCCAGAACGCCTCGGAGAACTCTCCGTTCTCTTCCTTTTCGCGCCAGTGTTCCGGGCCGTACTGAGTTGCGATCTCCGTCGCCGTCTGACGGATCATCGATCGTTCCTGTGTGTCTTCGAAGTGCATAGTTTGATTCGGATTCGCGTGGTCCGGGATGTCCCGGAGTCGTCGCGTCGGTGGTTGGTTGCAGTGGTCGCCCGCCGCTTTTGGTCGGTTGTCGGCCGTCGTCGACCGTCGCTTTTCGCCGACCGTTCGTCGCCGGTCGTCGACCACCGTTCGTCGATTCTCGCCATCGTGCGCTGTTCGTCTTCGAGGCGCGCTCGAAGTCGGACCCCGTCGGTCAGATTCGGCTTCGATCTCGACCTCGTCCCGTCGTTCCGTCCGACGAATCGTCCCGATGACCGTCTCCGGAGTTCGTCGCGGAACTCGACCTCACTCGGAACGATGTGGGCCGTCACGGTGTTCCCGCGCTCTCCCCGTAGAGACCCTCCCACGAGAACCCCTCGCGCGCTCGCTCGGAGTCGAGCATGCTATGGCTCGATGGCATACACCCGGCTGGCTTCGCTCTCGGCAATAATTGCTTCGGATGGTTTCTATCACTGTGGGTATGATAAAAATACGCCTGCCGGCTCGAGCCGGAGTTCACCCCGACGCCCTCCTGCGTAAACAGTATCGAAAACACCGACGGCGTTACTTTCCGACCAGTGCCTCGCGTTTGGACGTACGGTAGGTTCCGTTCTCGAGTGTGACTGTCTCGGTTCGGCCTTCCCCGCTCGAACTACGCTCCGCCGACGTCGTCCGGCTCCGAGTCGAACCCGAACGCGGTCCACGACTCACGGACGGCCGTCCGAATGTCGGGCGGATACGACTCGAGAAACGAGACTCGCGGCGCGATGTACTCCTCGTCCCAGCGCGGGTCCCAGGTCGCGTCGACGTAGAGGCGCGCGCCGGTGCCGTCGCGCTCGTAGGTCGGCAGCCGAGCGACCGGCGCGTCGGGTTCGCTGAACAGCCAGTCTCGGGAGGGGTGGGCCTTGACCCAGAGGTCGCCGAGCACCCGTCCGAGGTCGTGGGGATCGGTCTCCTCGTCGACGAGGACGACGGTATCGAAGCAGTCGGACCGAGAGAACAGGAAGTTCGCTAACTGCCACTCGAAGCCGGCGTAGAGGACCTCCGTCGAGACGATGCAGATCCCGAGCCGTCCCGCCGCGGGAAGGAGCAGCCAGTCCACCGGGGAGACGCCCCAGTAACCGTTGACCCGGTCGTAGAGCCGGGCCGCCAGCGCGAGCGCGACGAGTTGCAGGTCGTCGGCGAGGGGTACGTCAAGCGGCGTGAACGGGACGACTGCGTCGTCGCGAGCGAACACGCCAGTCACGTCCAGCGTGACCGTCGCGCCGTCGACGAGCCGTTCCCAGAACTCCGGCTTTTCCGAGCGCGTGTCGGGTTGCTGGGTCGCGAGTTCCGTCTCGAGGACGACCTCCGCGGAACTCGGAACGAGTCCGCCGGCGGTCGGGATCACCGGAACGGTCGACCCGACCCGTCGGTCTTCGATCGGTGTCGAGAGTCGGTCGGTGATCGTCAGCAGCGTCGTCGCCGCCAGCGCTTCGGCGGGGACTCCCAGCGCCACGGTCACCGACTCGCCCCGCTCGAACCGTTCGCGTATCGCCGCGGGGACGCGGGCTCGAATCGTGTCCCCGTCGAGGACCGTTCCGTGGATCGGTGCCCAGTAGGTTCCGTCGTCGCTCCCGACCGAGAGGAGGCCGAGGGTGAAGTGGGGCCAGGCCTCGTCCGGCGGCGTCGGGAGTCCGAGTTCCCGCACGGTCCGGTCGGTCGCGGTCGCCGCTCGTTCGACGTAGGTGACGTCGCGCTCGTCGATCCGGTCGCCGAGGTCGGTGATCGCCTCGAGCACGTCGACGTACTCGGGGTCGCGGTCGACCCCCAGACCGATGCCGAGCCGAGTCCACGGCGACCGGTCCTGCCGCGTCAGTTGGTCGACGCCGCCGTAGACGCCGCTGGCGAGTCCTACGTGGGACTTCTCGGCTGCCCGAAACCGTACCGCCGGCCCGTCGGCGCGAAGCGCTTCGGCGGCGACGACCTGCGGGGACGGCGATTCGGGCCGCTCGAGCGAGCACAACTCGTCGGTCTTTCGCAGGAACTCGAGGTGGGTTCGAAACGCCGTCATCGGTTCAACTCCATCGTGTGTGCCGGTTCGAACGCCGATTCGGAGACGCCGGCTTCGGCGAGCAGCTCGCGGGCCCGGTCGCGTTCGCCCTCGTCGCCGATCGCTTGTTTCGGTCGATTCCCATCGGACAGCGCGTCGATGTACGCCTTCGCCGTTTTCGTCTTCGACGTTCCGACCGTCGCGCTCCCCTTCTCATCGGGCGTCTGATAAATGTTGAGCGGGACCTTGGGCATCCGCTCGACGCCGAACTGGTGGAAGTCCTCGGCGGGGTCCGCGTGGAGGGCGATGGCCTCCAGGACGGCCCGGGGGTTCAGCGGATTCACGTCGCCGTCGACGAAGACGAAGAAATCGATGTGGAGCATGCCCCAGGTGGTAAAGATGAAGTTGGCGAGTTCGTGGAGCGACCCGGGGTACGATCGATCGGTCGCGATCACCCACGCGGTTCGGGAGGTAAACGGCCACGGAACGGCCAGTTCGACGTCGAAACCCGCCGCTCGCAGCCCCAGCGTGGCGTCCGGCCCGCCCGCCGCGGCCTGAAACGTACTCGAGGAGTTCTGCCCGTAGCCGACGCCGGTTCCTTCGACGCAGAACGGCAGGTACGGCTCCTCGCGGTGGGTGATCGCGTCGACCTCGAGGACCGGCATCGAGCGTCGGGGGCCGTTCATGTAGCCGAAGTAGTCGCCGAAGGGCCCCTCGTCCAGCCGTTCGTTCGGCATCACCCGCCCTTCGATAACGACTTCGGCCGACGCGGGAACGCGGAGGTCGTTCGTCTCGCACGGGACGAGTTCGACCGGCCTCTCCTGCAGGGCGCCCGCGTAGGCGACCTCGCTGCGTCCGACGGGGATCCACATCTCGGCGGTGCACTCGACGGCGGGGCCAGCACCGATCGTCAGCGCGACCGGCATCGGTTCGTCCTCGCGCTCGTACTCGAAGTAGTAGAGGTTCGGCACCTGTTCGCCGGCCAGCAAGAGCAGACTCGCCTGCGACGCGTCGTGGATCATCGCCCGGTGGCGCGACCAGCTTCCCCACTCGCTGTCGGGGGCCGGCGCGACGAGTGTCGCGAGCGTCGCGTACCGGCCGCCGTCGCCGTGGTGGATGTACGGCCAGGGGAACTCGAGCAGGCTCGCGTCCGCCCCGGTCCGGACGACCTCCTTGCAGGGTGCGTCCGCGGGGTCTCCGACCGTGGGATCGACCGGTTCGCGGAGTCGGTCGATAACGCCCTCGTAGTAGGCCGGCCCGGCGTCGACTGGCAAGTCGAACGCCCGACCGAGGAACTCCCACGGTCGCCGCTGTGGGCCCCGGTAGGGATCGCCGACGAGGCGAGCGTCGACGTCGCCGTTCCGGGACTGAACCGCCTCGAAGATCGGGATTCGATCGTCAGTCTCGTTCGCCAGCATCGTGACGGCGCTGGCTTCGAGATCCCACGAAACCTCGTCGGTGATCCGCGCGGTCGCGTTCCGTTCCTCGAGCACGTCCAGAAAGGCCCGAAATGGCACTGGCACTGCAGACATTCACTCGCCCTCGAGCGCGTCCCGTAGCGGGTCGTTCTCGTACTCGGCTCTCGCGTCGGCGTAGCGCTCGAGCAGCGACGGATACTCCGCTGCGAGGCGGTCGAACAGGAGCTCTCGAGCGGCCGCCGCGGTCGATTCGTACTGGCCGTCCTCGACGAGGTATCGGAGCAAGACGTTCAGATCGTCCGATCGCGTGTTGATGACGTTCGATCGCTCCCGTTGCTCGCGGACGAGGCGCTCGAGTCGGTCGCCGTCGACGTTCGTCCCGTCGACGAATTCGATATACCACTGCTCTTCGGTGTTCTCGTGGGGTCCCTTGACGACCGAGAGCGGCTCGGGCCGGTCGAGTTTCGCCGGATCCCTCGCGATACGCGCTCGCGAGTGGAAGATTTCCTTCGTCTCGGCGTCGCGTACCTGCAGTTCTATTTCCGTTTCCGTCTCCGTCCCCTCGACGTCCGGAAGCTGTTCTTCGGCAGTAATGTACTGGTTCGACATACCATCGAGTTCGTGATCGCTGGTCGACCGGCGACCGCCCGAGGCGGTCGCGTGCTAGTATCTCCCGTCTCGAGGCGGGGCGTATAATATCTTTGTTCGCCGGACAGCCCGCGGCTCAGCCGACGCCACAGCAGCGCCTCGGTCGGCACCCGCGGCGTCGCTCCTACGGTTCCAGCCGAAACCGAACCGTCGGGGAGCCGTCGAACCGCGGGCCGCGGCCGCGCCGTTCGAAGCCGAGTTCTTCGGCCGCGTTTTCGACGGTCTCCGTCTCCGGCGAGACCAGCACTTCGACGGCCATCGACTCGCGTTCGGCGAACCGAACCGGCTCGGCGAGCAGCCGTTTGCACGCCTCGCCCGTGCCGTCGAGTTGGGTCACGTGAACGGTGTCCGATTTGGCGTCGAAGCTGATGAACCCCAGCAGATCCTCCGGATCGGAGCCGTTGTACTGTGAACCCGAGACGTCCGCGTTCGGATCGTGACTACCGTCCTCGGCGACGCGTACCGTCCGGTCGTGGACCAGGTTTCGCATCACGTCGGTCGGTGAGTCGGCGATCGACGCCAGCGCGTCCGCGTCCGCCTCGAGAGCGTCCCGTACGTTCATTAGCGTGTGGTAATGCTACGCACAAACATAAATCCCGCCTGCGATAGCGCGGCGGCGTTCACCCTCGAGAGACCGTCTCGACTCGAGACCGTTTTCGCGTCTCGATCGGTTGCGGCGGAACGCGGACTCGGTCCAGTCGTCGCTGCAGGACCTACTGTTCGCCCCGTCGCCAGACGACGGATTCGGCCGATGTCGGGTCTTTGACCGGTCCGAAAACAGTGGTAAAAATCCGATCGATGGACACAGTTATCTGCGCGCTCTGGTAACGGTCTGGCATATGAGTCAAGCCATCGGTACGGGATCCACGGACGAGGTGTCAGTATGCGTGTCGTAGCCAAATTCGGCGGAACGAGCCTCGGAAGCGGCGACCGAATCAACCGCGCCGCGGACTCGATCGCCGCGGCCGTCGAGGACGGCCACGAAATCGCCGTCGTCGCCAGTGCGATGGGGTCGTCCACCGACGATCTGCTGGACGAAATCACCTTCGAGACCGACGACGCCGATCGGGCCCAGATCGTCAGCATGGGCGAGCGAACGTCCGTTCGGATGCTCAAGGCCGCATTGTCTGCCCGCGGTATCGACGCGACGTTCTTAGAACCCGGCAGCGACGACTGGCCCGTCGTCACCGACGAGTACGGCGAAGTCAACGTCGAGCAGACCCACGAACGCGCCCTCGCAGTCGCGGACGAACTCGAGGACACGGTGCCGGTCATCACCGGCTTCCTCGCGGAAGGACCCGACGGCTCGATCACGACGCTGGGTCGCGGTGGCAGCGACACCACGGCCGTCATGATGGGCAAGTACATGGACGCCGACGAGGTCGTCATCGTCACCGACGTCGAGGGCGTCATGACCGGCGACCCACACGTCGTCGAGGGCGCTCGGAACGTCGGCGAGATCTCCGTCGACGAACTGCGCAACCTCTCGTTCCGCGGGGCCGAAGTCGTCGCCCCCTCGGCGCTGTCGTACAAGGACGGCTCGCTTGACGTCCGCGTCGTTCACTACCAGCACGGCGACCTCCTCTCGGGCGGGACGAGCATCGAAGGCCAGTTCCAGAACCTCGTCGACCTGCGCGAACGCCCGCTCGCCTGCCTGACCGTCGCCGGCCGCGCGATCCGCAACCAGCCCGGCGTTTTCCACCACCTCTCGGAGGCGCTCAGCGAGAGCGACGTTAACATCGACGCCGTCGCCAGCGGCCTCGACACCGTCACGTTCTACATCGACGAGGACGAGGCCGAACGCGCCGAGAACATCCTCCACCGCGAGGTCATCGCCCGCGACGAACTCTCGAGTGTGACCGTCGACTCGTCGTCCGCGGTCATCCGGGTGACCGGCGGCGAACTGCCGAATCAGCCGGGCGTCATCAGCGAGATCGTCAACCCCCTCGCCGAGGCCCGGATCAACGTCCACGACATCATCACCAGCGCGACCAGCGTCGCTATCTTCGTCGATTGGGAGGACCGCGAGGAGACGCTCGAGTTGACCCAGGATCTGTTCTAACCCGCTGAGGCCGGATTTACCAGAGATAATTGACTTTTCTGTTTCGCACGTGTCACCCGAAACGGGTCCATAAACCGCGGTAACGTGGTCGTAACGAAAGGGATGACTGTCACAGGTCATGTCATGAGTACGGACGCGACTGAAAACGACGCGCTCGAGGACATCGACCCCGATCCCGACGCGGTCCTCGACGAATTCGGCGTCGAAACGCCCGACGACCTCCTCGACGCCGGCGGTGACCACGACACGGTTCCCGACGACGAACTCGACGTCGACGATACGACCGCGGCCGAACTGTTCGACGATCTTCAGGACGTCGACACGGAGCCGGCGGCGGCCGACGACGGCGGCGACGGTGTCGGCGATCTCCCCGCCGCCGCCGACCTCGAGTTCGAGTTCGTCGGCGATTCGGACATCACCGTCCGGGACGACGGTGACGTGATCGAAGCCTCGGCGGCCGAACTCAGCGCACTCGATACTACGGAATCGGCCGCGCTCGAGGCGGCTGGTTCCGAGGACGCTGATGGGGCCGCAGACGAGTTCGGTGGCGACGAAAACGACGCCGTGAACGACTCAGGTGCCAATGGAAACGACGCTGTAGACGAGTTCGGTGGCGACGGTGAGGCGGCTATCGGTGAGACTGCCGCCGACGGTAGCGTCGGCGACACCGCCGCCGCGTCGTCTGTATCGCTCACTGTCCACGCCGAGGCGGCGGACGACCTGCAAATCGTCGGCGAACCGAAGCGGACGCGGATCGCCAACGACACCTTCGCCAACCCCGAATTTGACGCACCCTGAGACGGACCGCTGGCAGTCAGTTTCGGTGGCCTGTGACCGCCCTGTAGGGACACTGAAACAGCGGGACAGCGGACCGACGGACTCGTTGCCGAGAAGCAATTCGAACCCGAACTCGATCCCGATCCGTCCCCGTCCCCCTGCTGTCGATTCCGCCCATCGATGTGCCGATCTGTCCGGAATCGGACGCCTCGAGCCACCAGCAGACACGAGGCGTCAGCTAGGATAATCACGCGCACGGCCGTTATGCCGGTATGGTCGCCTACAAGTCGAAGATGGTCGAACGGATCCGCCTGCCCTCGCGAGCACAGCGGGAACGCAACCTCGAGCGGGCCGGCTACAACGCGTTCAATCTCGATTCCGAGGAGGTCTTCGTCGATCTGCTGACCGACAGCGGCACCGGCGCAATGAGCGATTCCCAGTGGGCCGCCCTGATCCGGGGCGACGAAGCCTACGCCGGATCCCGGAGCTTCGAGGAACTCGAGTCGGCCGTCCGGGACGTGATGGGGTTTTCACACGTCGTGCCGACCCATCAGGGCCGGGGCGCGGAGAACGTCCTCTACGGCACGCTGCTCTCGGCGGGCGACGTCGTGATCAACAACACGCACTTCGATACGACACGAGCGCACATCGCCAATCAGGACGCGGATCCGGTCGACTGTCCGGTCGACGGTGCTCACGACCCGGAGATGGACGCGCCGTTCAAGGGTAACTTCTCGCTCGAGGGGGCCCGCGCGGTCGTCGACGACGTCGGGGCGGAGAACGTGCCGATGATCATCTCGACGATCACGAACAACTCGACGGCGGGTCAGCCGGTCAGCGTCGAGAACACGCGTCGGGTCCGCGAGTTCGCCGACGAGATCGACGCGACGTTCGTGATCGACGCCTGCCGGTTCGCGGAGAACGCCTACTTCGTCACCGAACGCGAAGACGAGTTCGCCGACGCGACGGTCGCCGAGGTCGCCCGCGAGCAACTCGGCTACGCCGACGCCCTCGTGATGAGCGGCAAGAAAGACGGGCTGGTCAACGCCGGCGGCTTCGTCGCGACGGACGACGAGACGCTCTTCGAACGGTGTAAGCAGCGAACCATCCTCTACGAGGGGTTCCCCACGTACGGCGGGATGGCCGGTCGGGACGTCGCCGCGATGGCCGTCGGCCTTCGCGAGGCCGTTGAGGAGGCGTACGTCGCCGATCGCGTCGATCAGATCCAGGCCCTTGCCGAGATGCTCGAAGAGGTCGGCGTGCCGGTCTACACGCCACCAGGCGGTCACGCGGTCTACCTCGACGCGGGAGCCATGTTTCCACACCTCTCACCGAACGAGTTCCCGGGACAGGTTCTGGTCTGTGAACTCTACCGGGAGGGCGGCGTCCGCGGGGTCGAACTCGGGAGCTTTGCCTTCCCCGAGACCGATCGGCCGGAACTGGTCCGCCTCGCGGTGCCGCGGCGAACCTATCACAAGGAGCACTTCGAGCACGTCGTCGAGACCGCCGCGACCGTCCTCGAGAAACGCGAGACGGTGTCGGGTCTCGAGATCACGAGCGAACCCGAGGTGCCCGAACTCCGTCACTTCACCGCGGAGCTCGAGCCGATTTCGTCGTAACCGCCACGGCCCGGCGGCCCTCGCCAAGTTTCATCAGGGCCCTGCCACGGCCCGAACGCCCTCGTCACGGCCAGGCCTTGAGGCCGCTCAATCACGCCGTCGAGAACCGGGAGAACCGGGAGAACCGGGTGAACCGGGGAGTTACCGGCTCGAGAACGTATTCATCGCTCGATCTCGCAGGCTCTCCTCGGGTTCCGGCTCGGATCGACCTCCCAGTCGCTGTTTTGCGAGGTTTCGAACGCCCTGTTTTGCGGGTTCGGAGGTCGCCATGCCGATCGCCCAGTCGGGGATCTGCGATTCGATCTCCGAGCGCTTCTCGGCCTTGAGTTGGCTGTACTTCCGGAGCGCGAGACCGACGCCGAGGAACAGGCCGGCGTCGATCAGTTCCCGACGGAACCGTTCCTGATCGTTGCGTACCGCGATCGCCTTGACGAGCGAGATGCCGCCGATCGCGAGGTAGAGTTTCGAGCTCTTCGATGGGTCGCCGCTGAGTATCCCTTTGAGCGCCATGCGACGCGACGTACCACGTTCTTCGGGATAAAGTTCCGCCGGAACACGCCGGCATGGCCGAATATTCATCGGTTCGGACGGTTTGATCGCTCGAGAAACGGCGACCGAGATTCCGTCGTGCCGCGTGCCGAGGAGTCACGTGCGCTCGATCGCCACCGCGACGCCGCGATGTCGCCGCTCGTCGATCGGCTCGATCGAAAAGCCGAGCGTCTCGTAGAACGGGCGAACGCCGTCGTCGAACCGCGCCGTCAGCCGCCCCTCGCGTTCGAGTGCGTGTTCGACCAGCGCGCGGCCGATGCCCTGGTCCCGGTGACGACGGCGGACGCCGATCGCCGAGATGTGGGCACCCGATCCGCTCTCGTCGGCCTCGAGGACGGCCGTGCCGAGGATGCGTTCGGAGCCTCCCGACGCGTCCGTCCCGCCGCGGTGGTCGCCGGCGACGAGTACGTTCCCCTGTTCGATCCGCGCTTCGACGTCGCCCGGCTCGAGCATGGCCGCATCGAGGATGCGCCGGACGTCGAGGGCGTCGTCGGGAACGGCGGTGCGAACGTGGCCCTGCATGCGTCAGGTTCGTCGGTCGACGGCGGCTAACAACTCGTCGATCTCGGGTCGGTCGAGATTGGTCTGGCCGCGATAGGTCGCGACGACGCTGATATCGCCGTCGTCGTCGATGTCTAAGACGATGGCGGCGGGCATTCGGCCGATAACGTCGAAGTGCTCGCCGAGCGTGCCGAGTCGAACCGGCTGGTCGAACGCCTCGCCCGCGTCGGTCTCCGGGTCCGCACAGAGCGGATACGGGAGGTCGTATCGCTCCTGCCATCGCCGGACCCGTTCGCGGGGTTCGGGAACGACGGAGACGACCTGACAGCCCCGTTCGCGAAACTCCTCGTAGCGGTCGGCGACGGCCCGGACCTGCCGGCGACACTGCCCCGCGTGATGATCGCGGTGGAGCAACAGGAGGATGGCGTCGTGAGCCGGCTCGACGTCGTCGGTCGTCGTCGGATCCGCCGGCGCGACCGGCGCGGCCAGTTCGGCGAGCGTGAGCGGATCCGGACCCGGGCCGACGTTGGGGAGCGTGACCTCGGCGGGGTTGCTGTTCATGTGCGCGGCTACGACGGGTGCCCTGAAAACGGTCGGGCTTTCATACGGATTGCTGTAACTATATACCGCCATTACCAGGGACGTGGTCGGTAATCGGCGGTAATTGACTACAGAAAACCGTATCAGCACCCACCCCGTTCTCGCGGTCTCCGGTACCCGGGGACTCGAGAACCGCGCGGACTCGGCTCCCCAGGCGCCCGAACATATCGAGTAAATCGCCCGCAATCGCGTGCTGTGGGGGTTTCGACGCCGCTTTGGGGTCCGCGGGCGTCCGTTTCCGATCCGGGCGGCCGTGATCGGCTGAGAGGAACAATTATTCACCCCCGTCGAAAAGGAGATTTCGTACTGACCGACAATGGCTCATGGTTCCGCGACTGTTGATTTTGCAGATATCGAGGCTGCCCGCGATCGGCTCGACGACGAATCCGTCGTCAAACATACGCCGATCGAGCGGAGCACCTCGCTCGACGAACTGACCGGCGGCGAGATCCACCTCAAGATGGAGCACCTGCAGTGGACTGGCTCGTTCAAGACCCGCGGCGCGTACAACAAGATCGCACAGTGTAGCGCCGACGGCGGGACGGAACGGATCGTCGCGGCCAGCGCCGGCAATCACGCACAGGGCGTCGCCCTCGCGGCGACGAAACTGGGTATCGACTCGACGATCGTGATGCCGAAGGGAGCACCCCAGGCGAAAGTCGACGCGACCCGAAGCTACGGTGCCGACGTCGAACTCGTCGGGGAAGACTTCCAGGAGGCGATGGGACACGCACGAGGGCTGGTCGACGACGAGGCCACGACGTTCGTCCACGCCTACGACGATCCCGCCATCGTCGCCGGACAGGGAACGCTCGGCCTCGAGATGTACGAGGATCTGCCGTCGGTTGACACGGTCGTCGTCCCGATCGGCGGCGGGGGGCTCATCTCCGGAATCGCGACCGCCTTCGACGAACTCTCGCCGGAGACGCGCGTCGTCGGCGTGCAGGCCACGGGAGCGGCGACCGTCGCCGATAGCCTCCAGAAGGGTGATCCCGTCTCCCTCGAGTCGGTCAAAACCATCGCCGACGGGATCGCGACGGGCGGCATCTCCGACTTGACGCTCTCGCACATCGAAGCCCACGTCGACGAGGTGGTGACGGTGACCGACGGCGAAATCGCCCGCGCAATCTTGCTGTTGCTCGAGCGGGCGAAACAGGTCGTCGAAGGGGCCGGTGCGGCCTCGGTTGCGGCCGTCATCAGCGACGAACTGGACGTCTCGGGCGAGACGGTTATGCCGTTGCTGTGTGGCGGTAATCTCGACATGACGATGCTCCAGACGGTGCTCGTCCACGCGCTGAGCGACCGCGAGCAACTCCTGCGACTGCGCGTGAGGATCGATGACCAACCCGGGAAGATGGAGACGATTTCGGGACTCATCGCCGATCACGGTGCGAACATCCAGAATGTCCGCCACGATCGATCGGCTCCGGAACTCGACGTCGGCGAGGCCCACCTCGTCTTCCGGATCGAAACCAGCGGTGCGGGCCAGTCTCGCGCGATCATCCGTTCGATACGCGATCACGGCCACGAGGTCCGACACGTCAACGCGTGACGTGTGGGCGGCCGGGAATTTCGCCACTCGAGCCGGATCCGCCGCAGACGCTACCCGCCCTTGATCAGCCGCAGGACCGTCACGTGGTCGCTTTCGACCGGCTGATCCTCGGGCACGGGACGACCGTCGACGAGGACGCTCACCTCGTGGGGGCTGAGATCGATCTCACGAAGCAGGTCCCGGTAGGTCGGTGCCGTGTCGGCGGTCGCCCCCGACGCGGCCTCGAGATCGATCTCGTGGGTGTCCTCGCCCTTGACGTCGACGGTGACGTGCATAGTTGTCGTTACGAGGGCGCGGACTTGAGCGCGTCGCTCTCCGCGGCGCGAAGCCGGGGAGTCGTCGCGTCCGTGGCGGCGGGTCGTCGCCGATCGTTAGTCGCTCGCCGGCTCGTCGGGGCCGATACCCCCTCGCGGCTCCCGCTCTCGGTCCCGGAGGGATCGCCGGTGGCTGTACAGGCCGACCGCGAGCGCGCCAAGACCCAGCAGGAAGACGAGCAGGTTGAGCAGCCCCCCGAGGTAGGGTACCTGTGCGAGGAGTGCACCGCCGACCAGCCCGACTACGAGCGCGAGCCACCGATTCTCCACGTCGACAGCGGAGAGCAGCCACGCCGCGACGGCGAACCGGCCGTAAACGATCCCGATCCAGACGACGAGCGCGAATGCGAACGCGCCGATGACCGAGAACGGAATGCCGACGACCGTAATCGCCGTCGCGACCAGCAGTATCGGGATTCCCACGAGTACGCCGAGTCCGGCCAGCCCGGAACGAACGGGGTCGGTCGCGACTCGATTCGCGACGCCGTCGGAAAACCGCGGAAACAGGGCGAGTAGCGCGGCTCCCAGAACCAAATTCAACGCGAGCACGTACGCCGAAAACAGCCACGAGGCGATCGGCTGCACCGTCGGCGTGAGATCGAATCCGATCGAGGAGTCCTGCTGGATCTCGCCCGCGACGGCACCGGTGTTGCCCTCGAGGGTCCCGCCGTAGCGCAGGTCGCCCGCGACCGCGGCGTCGTCGCCGAGCTGGATCGTTTCGGCACCGATCGTCGCATCGCCTTCGAGCGTGCCGTCGACGGTGACCGTTCCGGCACCCGCCGCGACGTCGCCGCTGATGGTCGCGCCGTCGGTGATCGTCACGCTGCCCGCCGCGGCCTCGACGTCGCCGTCGACGGTGCCGTCGATTGTGAGACTCCCGCCGGCGGCCTCGAGGTCGCCGCCGACGTCGCCCGCGATTCGGATATCTCCCGCGACGGCGCTGACGTCGCCAGTGACGGTTCCCTCGACGATGACGGTTCCCGCGAACGCCTCGAGGCTGTCGATCGTTTCGCCTTCTTCGACGACGACCGTACCGCCGGTTCTCGTCTCCGCCTGGGCGGCGACCGTCGCCGGCACGGTTCCGACGACGAGGACGACGAGCAGGGCGACGACGATAGTCGTTCGTGTTCGACCGTTGACGTTCATGGCCGATCGTACGCCGACCGCCGAGAAAAACGTGGTACTGTGCCGTCAGTACTGCGGACTGTCCGTCCCGTATGACCGTCAGTCGCCGGTTACGGCTCGCTCTGACGGGGATACCCCTTTAGAACCCCAAAGAAACTGCTGAAAAACTGACACACTGATCGCAGAGCCGTCGTGTGATCGGGTGTGCAGTGACTTTCAGCAGCTACTATGGGCGTCCGGTTCGACGATGAAAATATGTATACGGTTCTCGTGCCGGTCAAGACCGAACGAAGCCTCGCGGCGGCCGAGTACGCCGCGGCACTTCCCGAAAGCGAGTCGACGGTCGAGGTCGTTCTCGTCAGCGTCTTCGAGGAGTTCGAAGCGGCCGACGAAGCGAGCGTGGTGCGCTCGGACGACCTCTACGAGGAAACCGATCTGCCCGCCGACGTCCTCGAGGTCGCGCGGACGCTCGAGGAGCACGGCATCGACGTCACGGTCCGGCGCGAACACGGCGATCCGGTCGAAGAAATCCACCGCGTCGCCGCGGAAATCGACGCCGATACGATCGCGATGGCTGGCCGGGACCGTTCGGCGACGGGAAAAGTCCTGTTCGGCAGCGTCATTCAGGGCGTGATCCTCGAGTCGGAACGGCCGGTGACGGTTCTCCGGAGGGAGTAGGGCTTCGGAGCGGCGTTCTCACCGTCTCGGCTGGCTCGAGGATCGGCCTCGAGACCGACAGCGCGTTCGGTCGTTTTATCTTTCGCCCCTCCCTTCCGAGTGGTATGAGCGAGGCCGACGCCGAGGCGGCGGAGCCGACACCCGGCAAGACCGAAGTCTGGATCGAGAAGTATCGGCCGGAACGGCTCGACGAGATCAAGGGCCACGAGAACATCGTTCCGAGACTGCAGAACTACGTCGACCAGGACGACCTGCCCCATCTCATGTTTGCGGGGCCGGCGGGTACTGGAAAGTGCGTTACTGGTGAGACGCCGGTTCTGACCAACGAGGGCGTCGTCCCCATCTCGAGCGTCGTCGGCGACGTTGACGGGTTTGACACTCCGGGCGATGAGCTCGAGATACTGACGTACGATAGCGATGGCTCTTTCGAATACGTCGCCCCGTCTCACGTCTTTTCCACGGAAGCGTCCGATCTTGTCTCGATCGAGACTCGAGACGGAAACGAGTTCACGGTTACACCAGAACACAAACTCCTCGTTGCGGACGAATCGGGTCTGGAGTGGCGACAGGCCGGGACGCTTTCGGGCGGGGAGCGGATCGTTCGACCACTGGAGACGCCTATCGCTGACGACTCGTCCGCCTCACTCGACTGGATTTCGTCGATGGACGGCGACAGGACCTTCGTGAACGTTTCGGAGTCGTTCGCCCGCCGATACGAAATTCCGGCAGAAGAGAACTACGTTGGTCAGAAGAAGACCATCCTCGGCTGTCTTCGCCGCGGCTACTCCCTCGACGAGATCGTCTCCGAACACGATATCACTCGTAAAACGGCTGCGAATTACGCCCGGAACATCTCGATCGACCTCGATGAACCGTCGACGACGTGCTCGCTCGGCTATCTCCGATCGCTCGACGTCAGCGAATCTGAACTTCGATCCCACGTCGAATCGATTCAGTACGTGACCGCGTACAACAGGCGGTCCAGCCCGATTACTCCGCCGTGGGAACTCACGTCCGATCTGGCACGGTTCGTCGGTCTCGCAATCAGTGAGGCACAAATTTCGAACGGCCGTATCAAGTTCTTTAACACCGACGATGCGCTCCGTGAGTCGTTCGACCAGATCGCCCAACAACTGTTCGACGTAGAAACGACTCGCGGCACCCAGAAGGACGTTCCGTACGTTGAACTCCGAACGAAGTCCCTCCATCACTTCCTCGAGTCTTGCTTCGGGGTGTTCGGCAGTTCGTCCTCGACTATCGGTTCGACGCTCGTCCACGCTCCCGAGGACGTCCGTTCGGTGTTTCTGCAGGCAGTCTTCGATTCGGAAGCGTCCGTTGCGGATCAGGGAACGATCGAGTTGACACAGAAGGACGAATCAGTGATAACGCTCTGTTCGTATCTCCTTGCCTCGTTCGGTATTCCAACTCGACGAAAGCGAGTCAAGAAGGCGGCGACGAACGGTACAGGATCGGACTCCGAGTACCATACGTTGTATCTCTCAGGTGTGTCAGCACTCTCTCGTTTCGAAGACGCTATCGGGTTTACCATCGACTACAAACAAGACCGACTCTCCGATTCGACGGCAGGAACCGGAAATCCGAATTACGACACGATGCCCGCCCAGACTGCCGTCGACGATCTGTGTCAGACGCTCTCGTTGAAAAAAGAACCACTGGTGACCGAGACACTGAATCCCGAAAACCCCGGTCGGGAATCGTATCTCGAAGATATCGACCGCGTTATCGAGGCTGCATCGGATCGGATCGAGGCCGCACAGCAGGTCGAACGCGAAATCGAGCAGGTTCAGTCCGATATCCGTTCGATGAGTTCCGTTCCGACGACGTGGATCGGCCAGCGAGACGTCCTGGAACCGATCGAGACGCGGAAAGAAGTCGAAGCGACGACCGGGATCCGAACGGACCGGCTACTCGAGTACGCCGACGGTCGACGAACACCGGTTGCGAGCCGCGCCAGTGAACTGCTCGTCACACTCGGGTCGCGAACCGAAACACCTGACACCGCTGCCCTGCAGGAATCCCTTCGAAACGCAATCGACGTACTCGGCGTCTCGGACAATCGGATCGCGAAAGGGACTGAGCTACTCGGGACTGACGTTCGAAACCTTCTCGAAAACGACGACCACGACCTTGCGTCGCTGCCGCGGTTCGAAACCGTCGCCGGCCGTATTCTCGATGTCGCCGACGAAATGTGTTCGATGGAAGTCGTCGAACAGTTGGTCGCACTCGATCGACTCTCTCGAGGGACACTTTACTTCGACCGCGTGTCGAACGTCGAGCGCGTAGAAGAGGATCGTCGAGTCTACGACCTCACGGTCCCTGGAACACGAAACTACGTCGCCGGTGACGTTCCAACGGTCATGCACAACACCACGGCTGCACAGGCCATCGCCCGTGAAGTCTACGACGGCGACTGGCGCGAGAACTTCCTCGAACTCAACGCTTCCGACCAGCGCGGGATCGACGTCGTCCGCGACCGGATCAAGGACTTCGCGCGGTCTTCCTTCGGCGGCTACGACCACCGCATCATCTTCCTGGACGAGGCAGACGCGCTGACCTCCGACGCCCAGTCCGCCCTGCGTCGGACGATGGAGCAGTTCTCCAACAACACGCGGTTTATCCTCTCGTGTAACTACTCGAGTCAGATCATCGATCCGATCCAGTCTCGCTGTGCCGTCTTCCGCTTCACCGAACTCACCGAGAACGCTATCGAGGCACAGATCCGCGAAATCGCGGCCAACGAGGGCATCGAGGTCACGGACGACGGCGTCGACGCCTTAGTCTACGCTGCCGACGGCGACATGCGAAAGGCGATCAACGGGCTGCAGGCGGCCGCCGTCATGGGCGAAACCGTCGACGAGGAGACGGTCTTCGCGATTACCTCGACCGCCCGCCCCGAGGAGGTCGAGGAGATGGTCGAACACGCCATCGACGGCGACTTCACCGCCGCCCGCGCCGCACTCGAGGACCTGCTCATGGACCGCGGCCTCGCCGGCGGCGACGTCATCGACCAGCTTCATCGCTCCGCCTGGCAGTTCGACATTCCGGAGCAGGCCACGGTTCGCTTGCTCGAGCGACTCGGCGAGGTCGACTACCGGATCACCGAGGGGGCGAACGAACGGCTGCAACTCGAGGCGATGCTGGCGTCGCTGGCCCTCGAGAACGAGTAGTTCCTGTCAGGTTTGTTTTGTGGAGCGGTTTCGGTTCGGTTGCTGGGTGTTGGCTGTGATTGCTGGCTACGACTATTGACTGCCGGAACCGCAGCAACGATCCGTCGCCGACCCGGAATTGCCCGGAAGTGACTGGCCTAGGTCAGAACTGAACACGACAGGATCAGGGCTCCGAATCCGGGCGTTCGGTTCGCGTCGCGATCGCGGTTCGCATCGCGGCCTGCCAGTAGACGCCGACCACCGCGACCGGGACGAGCCAGAGCGCGGCAAACGGCGCGTACCACTCGAGATTGCGCGGCGGGGATCCGGCGACGAACCGGCCGACGCTGACGGCGGCGACGACCGCGAGCATCGTCACCACCAGCAGGTGGGTCCCGTCGAGATCGGCGGTTCGCCAGGGGCGGAGCGACCCCGTTCGGCGGACGCCGGTCGCGAAGAGAGCGAGCGTACTCGCCGCTCCGCCGACGGTCAGGGCGATTGCCGCGTCGAGCCCGAGCACGTACTGCCCCGTCGCGAGGGTGCCGAAGGCCACCGGGACCAGCGGCATGGCGAACGACAGCACCGGGCCGCCGTTCCAGGCCGCGTACAGGAACGGGACGATCGCGATCGTCGCCGTCGCGAGCGCGATCAGCACCGTACTGACCGTGTCGAATCGCGGCGTCAGGGTCTCCAGCGCCGCGCCGTCGATCGTGATCGCCGTGCCCGCGTAGCTGACGGCGAACAGTCCGCCGAGGACGGCGAGATAGCCGACGGCGATCGCCGTTCGCCGGGGGTCGAGACCGAGGAGCGGATGTTCGAGCACGTCTCGGACGGCGGGTCGGCGGCCGAACACGCGGTGGCTGTCGGTGCTCATGATGCCTCCGTGATAACCGTCGCCATCCCGTCGTAGTCGCGTCGGGCGTTGTCGAGGTCGATCGCGGTCGGTGAAACGTCCCAGCCGGCCTCGGCGTAGATGGCCGCCATTGCCTTCCGGCCGCGTTTGTAGGAGGCGATTCCGTGTTTCGGTCGGGCGCCCGTATCCTCGTGGGCCTGGACGGAAACGACGCCGTCGAACGACCAACAGCGGACGTGGAGGCGGCCGCTGGTGCCGTAGTACGTCTCGGCGGCCGTCGCCTGCTGGCGGACGAATGCGCCTTCGGTGCGATCCCACGCGTATCGGGTGTATTCCTCGGGTTGGCGCAGCCACCCCTCGTCCTCGAGGACGCTCATGACGTGCTCGAGGGCCTCGCCGTCAGTTCCGGTCGCCGGATCGGGGAGGACGACGACGTTGATCGGGGCCGTCGCGACGAACGCGTCGGCGTCGGTTCTATCGACGCGAGCGCTCATCGGCCGGTACTGATAGCGGGCGATCGAGGTCTCGGCTTCGGTCGTGATCGGTTCGTCGCTCCACCGCGTGACTCGATCGGGCGGTTCCGCGCCCTCGACAGTCCGATCGATCGGCGTTGCGTCGGGTGGCGACGGCAACGCGGCGATGGCGGCCAGTGTGCCGATGCCGGCCAGCCCGCCCGTTCGGAGCAGCGATCGTCTCGTCGGCATCAGTCGCCTCCGCGCGGGTTCGGTGACCGAGCCAGCGGTACTGTCGGCCCTGCCGTCCGTACTCGAGGTGGCCCCAGCCGCGTACTTCGTGGATTGCGTCCGATACTCGCCATGCTGTAACTACTTGGAAATACAACTATTCCTGGCCCCTATATATCTTTTCGCTGAAGTTACTCACACGAACGCAACGTGGTCGTCGCTCGAGCGAGCGCGCCGGATCACGTCTTGCGATATTTTCGGAATGAACGTTGCGGAACAGTTTTAGGCGCTGGCTCGCCAACACACGTGTAATGAGCGAATTGGCGGACGCATACCGCCTCGAGTACTTCGAGGAGGAAGGATTCGAGCGCAAGGAGTGCCCGGAGTGTGGCGCTCACTTCTGGACCCGCGATCACGACCGGGTGACATGCGGTGAGCCGCCCTGCGAGGAGTACGGCTTCATCGAGAACGCCGGCTTCGACGAGGAGTACAGTCTCGAGGAGATGCGAGAGACGTTCCTCTCGTACTTCGAAGACAACGACCACGAACGGATCGAGCCCTATCCGGTCGCGGCCAACCGCTGGCGCGACGACGTTTTGCTGACCCAGGCGTCGATTTACGACTTCCAGCCGCTCGTGACGAGCGGGGAAACGCCGCCGCCGGCCAACCCGTTGACCATCTCCCAGCCCTGTATCCGGATGCAGGACATCGACAACGTCGGCAAGACGGGCCGACACACGATGGCCTTCGAGATGATGGCCCACCACGCGTTCAACACGCGGGAGGACGCCCCGGACGAGTACGCCTACGAGGGCGAGGTCTACTGGAAGGATCAGACCGTCGAACTCTGTGACGGCTTCTTTGAGTCGATGGGCGTCGATCTTGACGAGGTCATCTACATCGAGGACCCGTGGGTCGGCGGCGGCAACGCCGGGCCCGCCATCGAGGTCATCTTCCGCGGCGTCGAACTCGCCACGCTCGTCTTCATGTCGATGGAACAGGACTCCGACGGCGAGTACGAGATGAAAGACGGGAACCGCTACACCCCGATGGACACCTACATCGTCGATACGGGGTACGGCCTCGAGCGCTGGACCTGGGTCTCCCAGGGCACGCCGACGGTCTACGAGGCGGTCTACCCCGATATGATCGCTTTCCTGAAGGACAACGCGGGGCTCGAGCACACCGACGAACAGGAGGAACTCGTCCACCGCGCCGCCAAGCTCGCGGGCCATATGGACATCGACGAGGCCGAGGACATGGAGACCGCTCGCGGCGAAATCGCGGCCGAACTCGGCGTCGATGTCGACGAGCTCACCGAGCTGATGGAGCCCCTCGAGGATATCTACGCCATCGCGGACCACTGCCGAACGCTCGCCTACATGCTCGGCGACGGCATCGTCCCCTCGAACGTCGGCACGGGCTATCTCGCCCGGATGGTGCTTCGACGCACCAAGCGCCTGTGTGACACCGTCGGCGTCGACGCGCCGCTGGACGAACTCGTCGACATGCAGGCCGAACGGCTCGGCTACGAAAACCGCGACACGATTCGCGACATCGTCCGCACCGAGGTCGAGAAGTACCGGGAGACCCTCGAGCGCGGCGGTCGCCGCGTCGAGACGCTCGCCGAGGAGTACGCCGAGAAGGGCGAGCCGATCCCGACCGACGAACTGATCGAACTCTACGATTCCCACGGTATCCAGCCCGATATGGTCGCCGAGATCGCGGCGGACGCGGGTGCCGAAGTCGCCGTGCCGGACGACTTCTACAGTCTCGTCGCGAAGCGCCACGACACCCCCGAGACCGCCGAGGCGGTCGACGACGAGGAGGACGAGCGCTTCGAGGACCTCCCGGAGACGGAGAAGCTGTACTACGACGACCAGCAGCGAACCCAGTTCGAGGCCGTCGTGCTCGACGTCTTCGAACGCGAGGACGGCTACGACGTCGTCTTGGATCAGACGATGTTCTACCCCGAAGGCGGCGGACAGCCGGCGGATACGGGGACGCTCTCGACCGACGACGCGACGGTCGAGGTCGACGACGTCCAGATCGAAGACGGCGTCATCCTCCACCGAACCGACGAGACGCCCGGCAAAGGCGAGTTCGTCAACGGACAGGTCGATGCGACCCGCCGCCGGCAGCTTATGCGCCACCACACGGCGACGCACATCGTCATCCACGCGGCCCGGCAGATCCTCGGCGAGCACATCCGGCAGGCCGGCGCGCAGAAGGGCGTCGATTCCTCCCGGATCGACATGCGCCATTACGACCGCATCAGCCGCGACGACGTCAAGCGGATCGAGTCGCTGGCCAACGAAATCGTGATGGAAAACACCGCGGTCACTCAGGAGTGGCCCGACCGTCACGACGCGGAGACCGAACACGGCTTCGATCTCTACCAGGGCGGCATCCCGCCGGGCGAACAGATCCGCCTGATCCACGTCGACGACGACGTTCAGGCCTGCGGCGGGACCCACGTTGCCCGCACCGGCGACATCGGCTCGATCAAGGTCCTGAACACGGAGCGGGTCCAGGACGGCGTCGAGCGGATCACGTTCGCCGCCGGCGAGGCCGCACTCGAGTCGACCCAGCGGAAAGAGGACGCCCTCTACGAGGCCGCCGAGATTCTCGACGTCTCGCCCGAAGACGTGCCGGAGACGGCCGAACGCTTCTTCGAGGAGTGGAAGGGCCGCGGCAAGGAGATCGAGGATCTGAAAGAACAGCTCGCTGCGGCCCGCGCCGGCGGCGGAGGCGGCGGCGAGGAGGTCGCGGTCGGCGAGACGACGGCCGTTGTCGATCGGATCGACGCCGATATGGGCGAACTGCGCGCGACCGCGAACGCACTCGTCGAGGAGGGCAAAATCGCCGTCCTGGGCAGCGGCGAAAGCGGCGCCCAGTTCGTCGTGGCCGTCCCGGACGAGTCGGGCGTCAACGCCGGCGACGTCGTCGGCGAACTCGCCTCGAGAGTCGGCGGCGGCGGCGGCGGTCCGCCGGACTTCGCACAGGGCGGCGGTCCCAACGTCGAGGACCTGGACGAGGCGCTCGAGGACGCGCCGAACGTGTTGCGCCAGATTCAGGACGCCTGAACGGCGGCACTGATACGGTTTACTGTAGTCAATTACCGCCGATCACCGACCCCGTTCCTGGTGATCGGCGGTACATAGTTACAGTAATCCGTATGAGCCGAGGTCGACCGCTTTTTGCCGGCCGACAGACGCCAACCCGACAGTCCTTACTCGGCGATGCCGCAGTAATCGATCGCCGAGGTTGCGATCGTCCGTGCGGTCTCGAGCAGCGACGTGACGGTCGTATACTCGTCGACGCCGTGGAGGTTCGGGCCGTAGGGACCGGCCGTAACGACGGGAACGTCGTAGTAGCGCTGGTAGAATCGCTCGTCGAGCGCGGCGTTGCCGCCGACGAACGTCCCCTCTTCGCCGATGATCGACTCGGCGTTGCCTTTGACGATCTCGACGATGTCGGCGTTGCGGGCCACCTCGTGGGGCGCCGCGTTCCAGCCGGTCCACTCGACAGTCGGCGGGTTCTCGGCGAGCCATTCGTCTTCGCTTGCGGCCGCTTCGATCGCGCCTTCGATCGCCTCGCGCACGTCGGCACGGCTCTCGCCCGGTGGCCAGCCGACGCGTCCCTTCATCGTCATCTCCGCCGGAACCGAGGCGGGCCAATCGCCGCCCTCGACGACGCCGATGTTGATGTTGGTCACGTGGCCCTCGAGCGAGGGGTCTTCGGGCGAACTCCAGTTAACGTACACGATGTTGCTGGCATTGCTGGTCGGAAACGTTATTATTCTCGTCTTCGGGCTGACGATGGTGACTCAGCTTGGCTACTTGTCGAAGATCGATACGGATTACATCATTCCAATGGTCGTCGTCCTCTCGTTCCTCGGGACGTACGCGCTCCGGATCAATCCGATCGACATTCTGACGGTCATCGTCTTCGGTGTGATCGGGTTCTACATGGTCCGGTACAACTACTCGGTGATCGCCTTCGTTCTCGGCGTCGTGCTCGGAGATATCGCCGAAGAGAATCTCTACACGTCACTCCAGCTTTCCGACGGGTCGTACATGATCTTCATTAACCCGCTCGAATACGGTCGCTGGCTCTCGTTCGTGCTGTCGATCATCATCATCGCCCTCATCTTCGGACCGTTCGTGAAACGATGGTGGGCGAACAGAGGATCGTCGACATCATCGGCCTGATCTGCATCCGACTCTTTTCCGGCCGAACTGCCGTGCTGTGGGTTTCCACTCCGTTTTCTCCGTCGGTCGAGACCGAATCGATGCCGCGGTCTCTCGTCGGTCAAACCCGTGTAGCTTTGATAGTTCCAGTTCTGCCTTCGCTATGGACTTCGCGACGGCGTGGGACGACGAACTCCGGTCGTTCGCCGACGAACTGTGTCAATTCGAGACGACCGCCGGAAACGACGACGAGGCGGCGGCCCAGCGATGGGTCGCCGACGCGCTCGAGGAGTGGGGCTTCGAGACCTATCGGTGGGAGGCCGATCCCGAGGCGCTCGCCGAGCACCCGTCGTTTCCCGACAACCCGGACGACATCGAGACCGCAACCCGACCGAGCGTGGGCGGCGTCCTCGAGTTCGGCGATCCCGACGCGGGAAAGACGCTGGTGTTGAACGGACACATCGATGTCGTTCCGGCGGGGAACGGCTGGGAGGGTGAGCCGTTCGAACCGCGGTGGTCCGATGGCGATGGCGATAGCGCGCCGGGGACGACGCTTACGGCTCGCGGCGCGACGGATATGAAGTGCGGAGTGGCGGCTTGCGTGTTCGCGGCACGCCATCTCGAATCGATGGTCGACGACCACGAGGACAGCGGTACGGATAGCGATACTGACATCGATACCGACACCGCCATCGACCTCGACCTCGACCTCGACGGCCGACTCGTCGTCGAGAGCGTCGTCGGCGAGGAGGAAGGCGGCATCGGGGCGGCGGCCGCGGCCCTCGAGAACCCGTATCCGTTCTCGCGAGACGTGGCGATCATCGCCGAACCCACCCAGTGTCGACCAGTGGTCGCGACGGAGGGGAGTCTGATGAAACGGCTCCGTCTCGAGGGCCGGTCCGCCCACGCGGCGACGCGCTGGCACGGCGAGTCGGTCCTGCCCGCGTTCGAGCGGATCCGTCGGGCGTTCGAGGACCTCGAGACCGAACGCGGCGAGCGGGTAAGCCATCCGCTCTACGAGGAGTTTCCGATCCCGTGGCCCGTCTGCGTCGGCCGGGTGGAGGCAGGGAACTGGGCGTCGTCGGTTCCCGACGAACTCACCGCGGAGCTTCGGATCGGGGTCGCGCCGGGCGAAACGGTCGAGGCGGTCGAGCGGGAGTTCGAGCGGCAACTCTCGGACGTCGTCGCCGACGACCCCTTCTTCGACTCGAACCCACCCGAATTCGAACGGTTCTCGATCCAGTTCGAACCCGCCGAGATCGACGCGGACGAACCGGTGGTTCGGGCGGTACAGGAGGCGATGCTCTCGAACGGGCTGACGGCGACCGAGCCTCGCGGCGCGACCTACGGCGCGGACAGCCGACACTACGTACGCGCGGGCATTCCGACGGTGCTGTTCGGTCCGGGGGATATCCAGCAGGCGCACTTCCCCGAGGAGTCGATCGAGTGGGACGAGGTGCTGACGGCGAGTGAGACGCTCGCGACGGCAGCAGGCGTATTTCTGTCGGGCTAACGCTCGAGCCACCGCGCGCTGCGGTCGCCCGGTCGTTCCGAACCGAAACTATCGCCTTGCTCGGCCGGTCAGTTCCCGTATGCCAACTGCGTCGAACGGGGACGTCTCGCTGTACTACGACCGCGAGGGTGAGGGCGAGACCGAAACCAAAGCTGAAACCGAAATCGGGGACGATCGCGCCCCCGTCGTCTTCGTCTCCGAAGCCGGTCTCGGTGGCTGGTCGTGGGGCTGGCAACACGCCGCGCTGGCCGGCCCCCGCGAGGTCGTCGTCTGGGACCTCCGCGGCACCGGCCGCTCGGACGCGCCGGCAGGACCGTACGCCCTCGAGACCCTCGCTGACGATCTCGAGGCCGTCCTCGAAGCCTGTTCGATCCGCAAGGCACACCTCGTCGGCTGCGGCCTCGGCGGCGCGATCGCTTTGCAGGCCGCGCGAGACTCCACCCGAGTCGAGACGCTGACGCTGTTCGGGACGGCCGCTCGGGGCGAGGCGTTCGATATCGAACCACTGTTCGCGCCGCCGGGCGATCGAGACGCGCTTCGGGAGTCGCTCGCTGCGGGCCTTTCCGACGAGTTCCGCGAGGCCCAGCCCGAGGTCTGCGAGGGGATCGCCGACTGGCGGGCCGACGGCGACGCCACCCGCGAGGGTTGGGAGGCGCAGGTCGCTGCGCTCGAGGGATTCGACGCGGACGACTGGCTCGTCGACGTCACTCAACCTACGCGGGTGTTCCACGGCGGCGCGGACGAACTGGTCCCGGTCTCGGCCGGTGAGACCCTCGCTCGAGGGCTGCCTCGCGGGAAGTTCGTCGGCCTCGAGGGTGCAGGCCATCTGTGCCAGATCGAGCGCTCGCGGACGGTCAACGACCGGATTCTGGGCTTTCTCGAGTCCTGGGCTGCGGACGACTGATGCACCCGTCCCGAGGGCGTACGCCGACGAAATTCGGAAACTGATCTTCGATATCGAGGGTTGCTCCGTTCTCTCCGAAGCGGCTGCTTGCGCTTGAGCCCCTATCTACTACGGGTTTCAGCGTGGAACTCGGAGTCGTGACTCTCTCGCTGGCTCGTCGGGCCGACCGTTTCCCGGATCGGACGGCGGTTGTCGACGTCTCCGAAGAGCGGTTGTACGCCCCCGCGGAGACGATCCACGAGAACCGCGTCTCCTACGCGGAACTCGCGGGGATGGCGGACCGAACCGCTGAACACCTCGCCGCACTCGGCGTCGAATCCGGCGACACCGTCTGTCTCGTCACCCGAAACCGGGTCGCCTCGCTCGCGGTCCTGTTCGCCTGCCGTCGACTGGGCGCGACGCTCGCGCCGATCTCTCACTGGCTGACGCCGGTTTCCGTCGAACGCCCGTTCGACCTTCTCGAGCCCGACCTCGTAGTTTCGGAAGCCGCCCAGCGCGACCTCGTACGCTCGATTCCGTTCGATCGGTCGGTGACGCTCGAGGAACTGGCCGAGTCCGACCGCGAGTCGGTTCCCGACGGCTCCGGCCACGACCGCGATTCCGATGCGCCGCTTCTCTGCGTACACGGCGACGACGGCCGTCCGGTCGTCGGCTACTCGACGCGAACGATCGAGTGGAACTGCATCTCGAGCGCCGTCGCGTGGGGGCTGTCGGGACGGGACACGGTTCCCCTGGTGACGCCGCTTTCCGCGGCCGACGGGCTCGTTCGAACCGCGCTGTCGGCGTTGTACGTCGGCGCGACCCTCCTCCTCGACAGGGCGTTCGACCCCGGCGATACGCTGGCCGCCATCGATACGGCGGACGCGACGTTTCTCGCGGGTCGAAATCAGGCGCTGTCGGATCTGACCGCCGAAGCGGCGTTTTCGGACACCGTCGACTCGCTCGAGCGGGCCGTCGTCGAGGGGCCGATGAGCGACGACGTTCGCGAGCAGTACCGCGAGGCCGACGTCCCGGTCGCTCGCGCCGCCGGCCGCCTCGAGTGTCCGACCGCGTTCAGTCAGCCGTTCGCGACGGACGTCGACGCAAGCGAGAGGACCGCCGACGAACCCGGCGTCGGGCGGCCGATTCCCGACTGTCGCGCTCGGCTGATCGACGAGGAGGGGGCCGTCCTCGAGGGCGAGAGCGAAGGCCGACTCGAACTGTCGGGACCGGTTGTCGCCGACGGCTACGTAAACGCTGCCGGAACCGACGACGAAAATTGGGACGAGTCCGCGGACATTCAGCGCGAGGAGTGTTCCGATACGGACGATCGCGGCCGGTTCGAGGAGGGCTGGTTCGATACCGGTGACCGATTTACCCGAACCGCTAACGGCGTGTATCTGCCCCGGTAATCCACCATTATCGACGTAACCGAATTTCCGTCACAGCACTCGAGACCGGCAAATATCTAGCCGTGAGCGGTTGCGGCAACGCCGGTGCCGGGCGGAAAGCCTATGTCTTCGGAGTAGCCAATACGGGACAATGAGTCAGGTCCGTATTGCCGTCCTGAACGCGGCTCACCGGGACGAGAACACGACACGAAACTTCCGACGCGAACTCGACGCCTCCCTCTCCGAATTCGACGCCACCGCGGGCGAGGTGCCCGACGACTTCGACTACGACGGCGCGGTCGTCACTGGGTCACGATCGTCGGTCTACTGGGACGAAGACTGGATGGTGCCCACGAAAGCGTGGGTCGCAGACGCGATCGATCACGGGATGCCGTTCCTGGGCGTCTGTTGGGGCCACCAACTGCTCGCGGACGTCCTCGGCGGCACCGTCGAGGATATGGGTGCCTACGAGGTCGGCTACAGCGATATCGAACACCACGGCGACTCGCGACTGTTCGACGGTATCGGCGAACAGTTCACCGCCTTTACCAGCCACTCCGACGAGGTCTCGGAACTCCCGCCCGGGGCCGATCCCCTCGCCGAGAACCGCTACTCCAACCACGGCTTCCGCAAGGACCGGGTCTTCGGCGTGCAGTTCCATCCCGAGTACGATATGAAGACTGCCCGCGAACTCGTCCATCGGAAGGAACTCTCCGACGAGCGCCTCGACTCGATCCTCGGCGAGATCACCGACGCGAACTACCGGCGAGCCTGCGAGGCGAAGTTGGTCTTCGATAACTTCCTCGAGTTCGTCGAAGAACTGCAGGCGGTCGAGGTCACCGCCGAGACAAGCGGCGACGTATCGGCCTCGCTGGGCTGTTCGGACTGATTGCTCCGCCCGTTTTCTTTTTCTTCGTCACCGATCAAACGAAGTCCCGTCTCGAGGAATTACGGGTCGAAACCCGACTCGAGACTGGCAAGAAGGTGATAGAACAGAAACTACTCGAGCGGATGGTCACTGAACCGTACGAGTCCAACGTCCAAAGACATCGACGGCGTTCTCCGGTACGAGTGTTCGACGACGACTGTGACGGATTCGTTGAACGAATCGATCTTGCGTCGCTTGAGTTCGGTTTCGCTGTCTCACACTCCCGAACCTGAGTTGTCGTAGCGTCGCGTTCTCTCACGCAACTCGAAGACAGACCCGCCGAAGACGCGTTTCGTCAGTCGGCCGCGGCTTCGATCTTGGCCTCTTCTTCCGCGCCGATTGCCTCGACGATCAGTTCGGCGACGTCGACGATTTCGATCTCGTCCTCGTAGCCGCCGGTCTTGCGGCCGTCCTCGTACATCGTCATGCACATCGGACAGGCGACGACGAACTTCTCGACGCCAGCGCCGGCGTCGGTGTCCTCGAGCGCCTCTCGAATCCGCTCCTCGCTCGGCTTCGGTTCCTCTTCGAAGTCCATCCAGAGGCCGCCACCGCCGCCGCCACAACAGAAGGAGTTGTCGCGGTTGCGCGGCATTTCGTCGAGCGTACAGCCGGTGGCGCGGATGAGTTCACGCGGGGCCTCGTACTCGTCGTTGTACCGGCCGAGGTGACACGGATCGTGGTAGGTGACCGTGTAATCGAGTTCGGTTCCCGAGAGGTCGAGTTTGCCGTCGTTGACTAACTCCTCGACAGCCTGGGTCCAGTGAAGCACGTCGATCTCGCCGTCTGCGTTCCACTGGTCTTCGTAGTCGAAGGGCATCATCGGGTCGTCCGCGAACTCCTCGAAGTCGACCTCCGGATACTCGTTTTCGAACGTGTTGTAGGAGTGTGGGTCCGTACAGACGATTTTGTCGAACTCGCAGTCCTCCCACGTCTCGACGTGGTGGCCGGCGAGTTCGACGTAGAGGAACTCCTCGCCGACGCGACGGATGTCGTTGCCGTCGTACTTTTCGTCGTCGAAGAGGATGCCGAAGCTCACGTCGGCCGCTTTGAGGATCGTCGCCAGCGAGCGAGCGACCTTCTTGTTCCGCTCGTCGTAGCTCGGGAAGTCGCCGACGTACCAGAGGTAGTCGACTTCCTCCTCACGGGCGTCGGCGATCTCGTAGTCGAGTTCGTCGGCCCAGTCGCCGCGGTTTCTGGGACTGTCACCGAACGTGTTGCCGTTCTGCATGACGTTCTGGAAGACGTCCTGCATGGACGAGGAGATGTCGCCCTGATCGGTCATCTGGCGCTGGAGCCGGGTGAACGACTGGAGGTGCTCGATCTCGACCGGACAGGCGTCCATACAGGCCATACAGGCCATACAGGACTCCATCGTCTCCGTGTTGATGACGCTCGTGCCGCCGTCGGCGATGATCGGCTTCTCCTCGCCGCCGGCGTCGAGTTCCTCACGGTACTTCTTGAGGTCGAGGATAACGTTCCGCGGGTCGAGCGGCCGATCGGAGGCTTTCGCCGGACAGACGGAGGAACAGCGACCGCACTTGGTACAGGCGTCCTGGTCGAGGATCTCCTTCCAGGTGAAGTCGTCGATGGATTCGGCGTTCGTCGCGTCCAGATCGGACGGAACGTTCGGCAGCCGTGCTCCGGCCTTCTCGTCGGCCGTGACGACGTTCGCGAACGAGGAGATCATGTGGAACGGCTTGGCGTAGGGGATCCAGGCGATGAAAAAGAGCGCGAGCAGCGAGTGTTTCCACCAGACCAGCCAGTGGAGCGTCTCGGCGTTGAAGCCGAGGTGGGCGAACGCGGAATAGTCGGCGCCGCCCGCCATCGCCGCGCCGGTCGTCGGCAGGTTGATCGCGTCGAACGCCATCGCCAGCCCGTAGCCGACGAAGCTGACGATTTCGTGTTCGGGCATGCCGGTGATGTAGATCCGAGCCCCCTCGAGGAGGAAGCCGCCCACGCCGAGGCCGAACAGCGTCCAGATGAAGATATCGTCCTCGTTAGAGGTGTGGCGGCCCCAGAGCCGGTGGTTCTGAACCCAGTAGCGTCGGTAGAGGGCCATTCCGATCCCGACGACGAACAGCAGCCCCATCGCGTCGACCATGAACTGGTAGGAGAGATAGAAGTCGCCCTCCCAGAACACGATGCCGAACAGCAGTTCCGTCGTGTACTGTTCGAAGCCGATGATCGTGGTCGCAATGAGCAGCGTCAGGAATCCCCAGAGAATAAACGAGTGCATCAGACCGCCGTAGAGGTCCCTGTTGAAGTTTTTCTCGTTGGTGATGACGGTCTTCGCTGCGCCGGTGATCCGACTCGGCAGATCGTCGAGCCGAGCGAACGGATCGTCGTCTCCCCTCGCATACCGGCTGAACCGTTGGTAGACGCCGTAAGCGAAGACGGCGAGAGTGATAACGACGAGAAGATAGAAGATCGCATACCCGACCTCGCCGATCCCCAGATAGGTCTCTCTGCTAACCTCAGTTTGGGCTATGGCGTTCACCATCTGGCCGTTCACGTTCATGTTCAACCACGTGCAGGGCTGTGACTTAATTCTTGTCACACCGCCCCGGAGACCATCGCAGTGCCGTCTTGCGAAAATTTTCCCCTCATTCCGAGTTTATAATGTTCGTTCATGTCCGACCCGCCGTCCCCAATCCTAGCTGGCAACAGGCTTAAATAGCCGCCCATCGGGAGTGTGCACCCATGAACGAAAAAACTGAGGAGCTCCGAGATATCTTCACCGACGTCACCGACGGCGAGGGAACCGTCACCGAATCCCAGCAGGACACCCGCGGCTCCCTCGAGCGAGACGAACGAACGACTGCAGAGCGCCTCGAGAGCGTCGTCACGCAGATGCGCGAACGGTACGAGTTCGAGACGTCGTTATCGGACGACGAACTCATCGCGGTCGCCGAGGCCTTCTACGACGGCGAGAGCGACGCCGAAATCGCCGACGAACTCGGCGTCGAACCGGACGACGTCTTCGAGGCTCGAATGTCGTTGCACCTCGTCGGTGACGACGACGCCGACGAAGTCGACCTCGCAGCGATCCGTAACCGCGAGGAAGACGACGCGACGCTGGCCGACGAGTACGACGTCAGCGAGGAACGGATCCGCCGCTACCGGCGCGTCGCCGCGGCCGAGGACGAGTCTCGAGCGGCGAACGACCGGTACCGGGACGAGTTCGACAGCATCCTCGCGGACTCGGAACTCTCCGAGCAAATGACGACCGACGTTCGCGAAGACGGTCTCGAGGACGCGACCGAAGGGATGGAAACGGACGTGGAGTTCTAATACTGTTGGACAGAACGACGTGAAACCGATCGTTCTGCTGGAGCCGTCACGGTCGGCGACGACCTCGAATTCACGATCGGCTTCGTATTGACTGCTTTCTGACAGTATGAGGCGGACTGTCGTGCGTCGTTGCCGATACGACTGATACGGTTTACTGTAGTCAATTACCGCCGATCACCGACCCCGTCCCTGGTGATCGGCGGTACATAGTCACAGCAATCCGTATGAGTTCCGTTTAGGATTGTGTCGGTACGGCTAGACAGCATTCCGTCCGAACTCATCTCGAAAATCGAATCGAACGCAGAAACTGAATCCGAACCGCTACAACTCCTCGAACTCAAGGTCGCCCTCCCGAATCTCGGCCAGGGCTTCCACCAGATCATCGACGGGCAGTCGCGTCTGGTCAGTCGTATCCCGTTCGCGGACCGTGACGGTCGTCTCCTTGTCCTCGATCGTCTCGTAGTCCACCGTCACGCAAAACGGCGTGCCGACCTCGTCCTGGCGGCGGTAGCGCCGGCCGATGTTGCCCGAATCGTCGTAGGTGACCGAGAGGCCTTCCGCGCGCAGGTCAGCGACGATTTCCTGCGCCTCGGCCTCGAGTTCGTCGTCGTTCTGTAGCGGGAAGACGCCGACGAACGTGGGGGCTACCTCGGGATCGAGCTCCAGATACGTCCGCTCCTCGCCGTCAACCTCGTCCTCGCGGTAGGCGTGGTGGAGGACGGTGTAGACCAACCGGTCCACCCCGAACGAGGGTTCGACGACGTGGGGCGTGATGTGCTCGCCGGCTTCGGTCTGTTCTTCGACCGCGAACCCGGTTTTCTCGACGGGGATATCGTGGGTATCGTCCTCGAGTTCGATCTCCACGACATCCCCGTCGAACGCGGCGCGGTCTCGAGCGGCTAGATCCTCGAGTTCCTCGACCACCGCTTGCGCGTCGCCGCCGAACTCCGGCCCAAGATAGCTCATGTCGGGGTCAACCGTCGCACGCTCGACGGTCTTGGGTTCGTCGTACTGCTTGAAGACGGTAAAGCGGTCGCCGGAGTGTTCGGCGTGTTTCGAGAGGTCGTAATCGCTGCGGTAGGCGAAGCCGGCCATCTCGATCCAGTTACCGTCGATCTCGCTTTCTGCATCCCAGCAGTCCGCCGCGTAGTGGGCTCGCTCGCCCGAAAGATGCTGGCGGAATCGGAACCGGTCCATATCGACGCCAACGGCGTCGTACCACGGCTTGGCGACGCCGAGGAAGTAGGCGACCCACGGACTCGAGATGACGCCCTCCTCGACGGCGTCGCCAATCGTCGTCCGAATTTCGTCGCCGTCGTCTTTGTTCTGCTCGCTGGCGGGATAGAGCGTCACGTCGACGTCTGCGACCGACTCGAGGTCCGGTTCGTCCGTCTCGGGATCGACGAAGTACTCGAGTTCGGCCTGGGTAAACTCGCGGGTCCGGATGATCGAGCGGCGCGGGCTGATCTCGTTGCGGTAGGCGCGGCCAATCTGGGTGACGCCGAACGGAAGCTGGTTGCGCGCGTACTCCTTCAGGCGGGGGAACTCGACAAAGATTCCCTGGGCCGTCTCGGGACGAAGGTAGCCCGGATCGGAGTCGCCGGGGCCGATGTTCGTCGCGAACATCAGGTTGAACGTCTCGACGGCCTGGCCCGCGAGTCCCGCGCCACAGGAGGGACAGACGAGCTGGTGTTCGGCGATGACCTCTTCCACTTCGGGAATCGGGAGACTCTCGGCGTCCTCGTACTCGGTGTTGTCCTCGACGACGTGATCCGCGCGGTGGCTCTCGCCGCACTCGTCGCACTCGACCAGCATGTCGTCGAAGCCGTCGAGGTGACCCGAGGCTTCGAAGACGGGTTCGGGCATGATCGTCGGCGCGTCGATCTCCATGTTGCCCTCCGCGACGGCAAAGCGGTCGCGCCAGGCGTCCTCGACGTTGCCCTTCAGCGATGCCCCCTGCGGACCGAACGTGTAGAAGCCGCCGACGCCGCCGTACGCGCCCGACGACTGGAAGAAGTAGCCCCGGCGCTTTGCCAGTTCGACCAGTTTCTCGCTCGTCGATTCCGCGTCGTTCGTCGCTGTCTGTGCTTGTTCACTCATAGAGTGCCTCCAGAATATCGACGTCACAGACGATGCCGACGAGCTGCTCGCCCGTGACCATCGGAATCTGCTCGATATCGTTGCTGATCATCTGCTGTGCGGCGTCCTGGATCGACGTCTGGGCCGAGACCGTCACCACGTCGCCGCTCATGAACTCGCTGACCGGGCCGTTGGGAATCTCGATGTCTCGAGTCGGGAGATAGCGGCTTCCGACGCCTTTGACGCCTTCCCAGGACCAGTCCGAGTCCTGATCGGGGAAGTTGTCCCCGGTCTCCTCTTCGCCCTCGACGATGCGGGCGACGTCGATGATGTCGACCTCCGTGAGGACGCCGCTCATCTCGCCGCTGTCGTCCAGGGCAACGGTGTAGGGCACGTTCGCGTAGGAGAGTTCGCGCTCGGCGACCGGCAACGGCGCTCCCTCGTAGGTCGTGTTCACGTTCTCGCTCGCGTGGGACTCGACGGCCCCGTCGGTCTCCTGGTCGCCGGTCGCGATCGCGTGGATGACGTCAGTCACCGTGATGATTCCCTCGAACTCGCCGTCGACTACGGGAACGCGGCGCGCACCTTCGTCGACCATCGTCCGCGCGACGTCCTCGAGCGTGGTGTCCGCGGTCGTCGTCGGCACGTCGTCCATCAGCATGACGAGCTGGTCCTCGTCGGGCTGTTCGATCAGGACGTCCCGCGAGACAAGACCTCGGTACTCGGGCCCGTTATCGGTCGGTTTGACGACCGGCACGGACGAAAAGGCCCGTTCCTGCAGGTACTCGAGTACGTCCGAGCGGGTGCCCGGGAGTTCGACGGTGACCACGTCCTCGCGAGGCGTCATAGCGTCGGCTACGTTCATGTCCGCAGCGTACGGCTAAAATAAGTATAAACCCCATGTTTCGTGCGCTCGCGATGATGGTACGCTGACATGTACTCTTGGAAGATAGTCCGATTCGACGAGTTTATATGTGAGTGGGTGTCACTCACATACATGGCGACGAACCCCCACGCCATGACGTCCGACGAGACGATCGTCGGTTCGATCGACTCGAGTAACTCCAACGAGGAATACGTCATCGCCGATATCTCGGCCGATGGCGCCTGGCTTTCGATGGAAGCAGCGGACGCGCCGACACTTCCGGCCTGGCGATAAGTGGGGTGGGATTGGAGCGGAAACGGTTTCGACGCGGTTTCTGCTGGTTTTCGATTCGAACCTGATGGACTAGATCCAGTGTGAGCTATCGGTGTGACTCGTCCGTGAAACCGCTCAGAAGACGCTCATCCCGATCGCGTACGGCCACCCGAGCGTGCTGACGGCGAGCAGGGCGAGCGTCGCGGCGAAGAGGGCCACCGAAACCGTCGGCACCGGAACGCCCTTCAGCTCGGCGTAGCCCGCCATGTTCTCGAGGTCGTGGAAGTGATTCAGGCCCATGAATGCGAGAATGCCGCCGAAGAGGACGCATGCGGCGAGGAACAGTACGTCCGCGAGGAGCCCGTCGAAGGTCTGGAACGGCAGCGTTTCGATCGCTAGTAACATTGTGTAACCTGGTGAGAAACCGAACTGTTACGGCCGTTCTTGGACATCGAATTCCCCTGGTAAGGGTCGTGTTATCGCCGCTAACGTGGACAATCGGGTCGATCGACTCGTCTTCTCAGCGATATCGAGGGTCGTGACGGCACCGCTCGAGCGGCCCTACAGTTTAGTAGCCAAACGTTGAGTCGTCAGTCGATGGTCGGCCCACAGCCGCCACACGATACCGAGACCAACGGTTACGACGACTTCGAGACCGAAGCGGACGACTCGCGCTACAGCGTCGCCACGTTCCTGGCAGCGCTCGTGCCGACGGCGCTCGCCCGACGAGTCGTCAGCGTCTCGCTCGAGACCGATCGGGACGTCTACGAGCGCGACGAACCCGTCGAGGTCACCGTCGATTTCAAGAACCGGTTCCCGTTGCCCGTCTCGATTCCGACCCCCCGACAGCGCCGCTGGGGGTGGACGATCGACGGCGAACTCGAGGCCAGCGACGAACGCCGGTACACCCGCTCGCGACCCTCGGCGTTTCGCTTCAGCGGCGGCGAGCGCAAACAGGTCTCGTTCACCTGGAACGGCCGCTTCGAGCGCACCGCCGAGAGAGGTATGGACGAGTCCGTCGTCCCCAGCCCCGGCGAGTACGAACTCCGCGTCTTCATCGCGACCGACGGCGACCGGTACCAACCCAGCGACGCGACGACGATCCGAATCAGGTAGTTCCGGGTTCGGGTCACCGGTAACCGTTTGGTCTTCTGTACCGTGTTACCACACATGTCTCTCGAACAGGTGTTCGCCCGGCTTCCGGACCCCCGTTCGCACACGTTTCCCGACTACTCGCTGCCCCGCGGCGAGCCCGTGTTGCCGATCGCGATCACCCGCGAGGAACTCGCGACGGTTCTCGACCTGTACGAGACGTTTCAGACCGTCGATCCGACCGGGCTGGACTCGAACCCGTTTCTCGAGGCGGCGACGACGTTCATGCAACAGAGCTTCGGCATTCCGCAGTACCGACCGGACGAGCAGTTACAGGACGATATCTCGGCGCTGCTCAACGACTTCTCGGACGACCTCGGGAGCGACTCGCTGGGCGTCGTCGACGCGACGCCGGCCCACCACCGGACGCTGTACTTCTTCCTGGTCAGTTGCCGCGGCTATCACGCCACGCCCCACGTTCGCTTCGATCCCGACGAGGCGGCCGTGGAGACGCTGTACGACCTCTATCAGCGAGTGACCGAGCAGGACGTCTACCTCAAGCACCCGTCATCGGTGCTCGAGTGAGGGCGGGTCGGCGTCTCTCTCGCGGCTGTTCGGTACTGACTCGAGAGGCTCGGTGGGTTCTCGGAGCCGGTGATGGACATCTGCGGAGACGGAACCCACTCGCCCACGGATTCGCAAATCGCCGGGTGTATCAGGGTTCGTTTCCCCGCCGAACGCTAATCGGGATGATCGAAACAGTGCGCGTTGACTCCTGCCAGCATTCCGCCGACTTCGGTAGCGTTTTCCCCGGCCTCCCCCTCGAGTGAGGTATGACTGCGTATCCGCCGATCAGCGAACAGCTGGACGACCTCGAGTCCGCACGGGAGGAGGGTCGTCGGAAGATGGACTGGGCGACCCAGCACATGCCGATTCTCGAGCACGTCCGCGAGGAGTTCGTAGACGAGCAGCCCTTCGAGGGCGAACGCATCGGAATGGCGATGCACGTCGAAGCGAAGACGGCGATTCTCGTCGAGACGCTCGCCGACGGCGGCGCGGAGGTCGCGGTAACGGGCTGCAACCCGCTGTCGACCCACGACGACGTAAGCGCGGCGCTCGACACCCACGAGAACATCACGAGCTACGCCAAACGCGGCGTCGACGACGAGGAGTACTACGACGCCATCGAGGCTGTCATCGCCCACGAACCGACGGTCACCGTCGACGACGGGATGGACCTCGTCGCGGCGATCCACGAGGACTACCCCGAACTGATCGACGGCATCGTCGGCGGGGCCGAGGAGACCACCACCGGCGTCCACCGCCTGCGCGCGATGGACGCGGACGGGGCGCTCGACTATCCCGTCTTCGCGGTCAACGACACGCCCATGAAGCGCCTCTTCGACAACGTCCACGGCACCGGCGAGTCCTCGCTGGCCTCCATCGCCATGACCACAAACCTCTCGTGGGCCGGCAAGAACGTCGTCGTCGCCGGCTTCGGCTACTGCGGCAAGGGCGTCGCCCGAAAGGCCGCGGGCCAGAACGCGAACGTCATCGTCACCGAAGTCGAGCCTCGACGCGCGCTCGAGGCTCACATGGAGGGCTACGAGGTCATGCCGATGGCCGAGGCCGCCGAGGTCGGCGACGTCTTCCTGACGACGACGGGCAACCGGGACGTCGTCGTCGAGGAGCACTTCGAAGTGATGCAGGACGGCGTCCTGCTCGCCAACGCGGGCCACTTCGACATCGAGATCGACCTCGAGGCGCTCGATGACCTGGCGGTCGACCGCTACGAAGCCCGCGACGGCGTCGAAGCGTACGAACTCGAGGACGGCCGCCGACTCAACGTCATCGCCGAGGGCCGACTCGTCAACCTCGCCGCGCCCGTCTCGCTCGGCCACCCCGTCGAAGTGATGGACCAGAGCTTCGGCATCCAGGCCGTCTGTGTGCGAGAGATGCTCGAAAACGGCGATCAGTACGAGGCCGGCGTCCACGACGTCCCCGACGAACTCGACACGGAGATCGCCGAGATCAAACTCGAGGCCGAGGGCGTCGACTTCGACTCGCTGACGGATACCCAGCGCGACTATATGGGGAGCTGGGATCACGGAACGTAATCCGCGGAGTAGTCCGAGGCCGTTCCCTGCCAGTCCCCGGGCAGAGCCTACTGTGATTTTTCGGGGTCGTCGCCGTCGACCGGCGTCTCCACGACGAACACTAACCCGCCGTCGTCGGGACCCCCGAGTCGGAGTTTGACGGTAAACGTCGCGCCCGACTGTCGCCGTCCGGTACAGCTGCCGGTCCAACGCCAGCCGTCGTCGACGGTCGGGATCGCCGTTGTCTCGAGTCGCTCGACACTGTCGTCGGTGAACAGGGTTTGCCACGACGTTCCGGGAAGGTCGTCGGGATCGTAGCCGAACTGCATCGCGAACGACCGGTTTGCAAACTCGATCTCGCCGTCCGGCGCGACGATCGCGATCGCGTCGCTAGCGAGTTCGACGCTGGCGAGCGACCGCCGCGACAGCGCCTCGAGGCGCTGTCGCTCGACGAGGGCGGTAATCCGGGACTCGGCACGCTCGAGGCCTGCGTCCGGATCGTCGAGTTCCAGCCAGTCGACCCGCCGGTGTGCGTGGGCGGCATCGATGGCCGTCGACGCTGCGGGACGAGCCGTAACGAGGAGTACCGGCAGATCGGGTGCCCGCCGTCTGACCCGCTCGAGGAGGTCGAGGAGGTCGGCGTCGCGTTGGCCCGCCAGCCCGTAGTCGACGACGAGGCAGTCGACATCGTCGAGAGCGGTTCCCCCGGCCGTTATCGACGACGTCGTTCGGACCGTGAATCCGGTATCGACGGCCGTCTCGAGTTTGTCGGCGTACTGCTCGTCGGCCGTGATCACGAGGACGGAGAGGGTGTCGGAACACGGTCGGGCCGACTCGGGTTCGATCGCGGTTCGGGGTTCGGTCATCGCGTTTCGACTACCCGTCCTGATGGATCCGGGTGCGCGGGATGATCGGTTGGCTCGGGAGGGTTCATCGCCGTCGCTGCTCGATCCCAGCACTTACGATCGGTCATGGACCGCTCCGTCGATCAGGACGGTGCCATCGCTTCGGACCTCGACTTCGTGGGCTTCGTAGGTGAACGTGACTCGCGCCTCGCCCGTCGAACCCCGCTGGAAGAGTTGGTCGAGCGCTTCGGGATCGACGGCGTGATACAGCGGTTCGAGGTCGACGGGGTCGGCCTCGAGTTCGTCGGCGAGAGCTTCGATAACAGAGAGACTGAGCGAATCGTTGTGATAGTCGAGCGTCGTTCCGGACATTTCATCTGACTACAGGCGAACGATGGGTATTTCCCTGTTCGTTATATGCATAATCCGACTCCGGATGGGACACTACGTGTATAGAAGGGGCGTTCGAATCGCACGACTGCGCGGCTGCATTCTTGCCGGCGAGCGAGCGTGGCTGTCGGGACGATACTGCATTCTGTGACTCCACACCTATCATGCATTTAATGAAACACAGCGGTCATAAACCGCGTCTATCATTGGTCATCGTCACGTATCGGTCGTATGGCTGCTCCTTCGGTTCGCGGACCATCAGTGGGGCGAGTCGCCGACCGACGACTCCCGCTGATCGCGTTCGCGATGGTGGTGCTGGTGTTGGCAGTGATCCGCTGGCCCGACGCAGTATCCTCGACGGTGGCTCTACCTGTAGCGGGCGCGAGCCTTCCGGCAGAGATCGGACCGCTCCCCCTACTCCTCGGCCTCGCCGCTTCCGGCGGCCACGACCGGGACGCCGACCTCGAGCGCCTCGCGGCCGACCTCGAGGCGTTCGTCTCGGATCACTGCCCTACGGAGTCGGACGGAGACGGGTCCGAGCGAACGAGTCGGTTCGACCTCGAGCGAGACGACGACGTGGGTCGACTCGCGACGGCGGTAGACGAACTGGCGCGAACGTGCGAGGCGCGCGAGGATCGCCTCGCCGAGCGCGAACGGGAGCTACGCCGGAGCGAGCGTCGGTTCGCGGCGGTCTTCGACGATCCGAAAATGCTGGGTGCCCTGCTCGAGCCGGACGGTACGGTTCGACGGGTTAACGAGGCTGCGTTCGACTACGTCGATGCCGACCGCGAGTCGGTAATCGGCGAGCGGTTCGAGGAAACGCCCTGGTGGGTGAATACGTCGACCGCGGCCGTTCGGGAGTGGATCGCGCGCGCGGCCGACGGCGAGTACGTCGAGTACGAAGCCTCCCTCGACGATCCGGACGGGACTCGAGCGTGGGTTACCGGCACCTTCCGTCCGGTCAGGACCGAGGACGGCGAAGTCGACTCGATCGTCGTCTCCGGCCGCGATATCACCGACCGCAAGGAACGCGAACGGCGGCTGGAAACGACGGCCGCCCGACTCGAGGCGCTGTACGAGCACTCGCCGGACATGATCGACGTGCTCGACGAGAACGGAACGATTCTGGACGCGAACAGCCGGTTGTGTGAGAAACTGGGTCACGAAAAGGAGGAACTGATCGGGACGAAAATCTGGATCTACGATCAGCGGGTCGACGCGGCGGCCGTCGCGACGCTGCTCGAGGGAATGGCGGTCGGCGAACGACGCCGGTTCGAAGGAGAGTATCGGCGTGCCGACGACTCGACGTTTCCCGTCGAGATCCACCTGATCCGACTCGATATCGACGGCGAGAACCGCTACGTGGCGATCAGTCGCGATATCACCGAGCAGGACGAGCGCGAACGGGAGCTTCGAGAGCGCGAGCGGGAGCTACAGCGGTACAGGGCGTACACCGACGACGTGTTAGACGCCATCGACGACGTGTTCTACGTCTTCGACCGGGACGGCGGCCTTCAGCGATGGAACGAGACGCTCAGCGCGGTAACCGGCTACACTGACGCGGAGATCGCGTCGATGAACGCCCTCGAGTTCTTCGAAGGCGGGGATCAGGCGGTGGTCGAGGCCGCGATACAGGAGGTTTTCGAGGGAGGGGAGTCGCGCGTCGAAGCGCAGATGGCGACGTCGGACGGCGACCGAATCCCCTACGAGTTCGTCGCGACTCGGCTCGAGGACCTCGAGGGGAACTCGGTGGTCGCCGGTATCGGACGGGATATCTCCGAACGCAGAGCGAGAGAGCGCGAACTCGAGCGATACCGGGAGTTCACCGACGACGTGCTCGACGCGATCGACGACATGTTCTACGTGCTCGGAGCGGACGGCGAGATGATCAGGTGGAACGAGACCGTTCCCGCGGTGTCGGGCTACACCGACGAGGAAATCGCGTCGATGAACGCCGCGGACTTCTTCCCCGAGGACGAACAGCCGGCGATCCGCCGGTCGATCGAGGAGGCGTTCGAGACCGGAACCACGCAGGTCGAGGCGGAGTATCTCACCAAAGCGGGCGAGCGGATCCCCTACGAGTTCGTGGCCACGGTCCTCGAGGACCCCGACGGAACGCTGGTCGAAGTCGGCATCGGGCGGGATATCTCCGACCGCAAGGAGCGGGAGACCGAACTTCGCGAACGGGAACGACAGCTCTCGACGCTGATGAGCAACGTCCCCGGCATGGTGTATCGGTCTCAGAACGAGCCGGACTGGCCGTTCGAGTTCGTCAGCGAGGGCAGCGCCGAGGTGACCGGCTACGATCCCGAGGCGCTGGTCGACGGCGACGTGAACTGGGCCGACGACGTACTGCTCGAGGACCACGACGAACTCTGGGAGACGGTACAGGAGGCCCTGACCGAGCGGGACTCGTTCCAGGTCACCTATCCGATCGAAACCGCCGACGGCGAGCGACGCTGGCTCAGCGAACGCGGTCGCGGCGTCTACGGCGCTGACGGCTCCGTCGAGGCGCTCGAGGGAGTCATTACCGACGTCACCGATCGCGTCGACAACGAGCGGGAACTCGAACAGACGACTCGGCTGCTCGAGCAGGCCGAGCAACTCGCGAACGTCGGTGCTTGGGTGATCGACGTCCGGACGGAGCCGAGCGAACTCCAGTGGACGGACGAAGTCGCGCGAATCCACGGCCTCTCGCCCGACGCCGAGATCGATCTGGAGACGGCGCTCGAGTACTACCATCCCGAGAATCGAGCGAGAGTCCGGCGAGCGGTCGATCGAGCCGTCAACGCGGGCGAGGCGTACGACCTCGAACTGCGGCTGGTTCCGGCCGACGGCGGCGATACGCGCTGGGTGCGAACGATCGGCAACCCCGTCCAGGAGAACGGCGAGGTCGTCAAGATCTACGGCTCGTTACAGGACATCACCGAGCGCAAGCGGCGCGAACGCGATCTCGAGCGCTACGAGACGATCATCCAGGCGATCGGCGATCCGGTCTACACGCTCGACGCGTCGGGCGACTTTCACTTCGTGAACGACGCCATCGAATCGCTCGCCGGCTACGATCCGGAGACGCTGATCGGGACCAATATCAGCGAGGTATTGCGGCCGGATGATCTCGAGACGGCTCGAGAGCTGGTCCGAGCGCTCCGGCGGGACGAGGAGACCGACGGGACCTTCGAGATGGAACTCGAGACCGCGGACGGCGACGTTCTCGAGGCGGAAAACCACATGGCGCTGTTGCCGGCCGAGGAGGGCGGGTTCGCGGGCGTCGCGGGCGTCGTCCGCGACATCACCGAGCGCAAGGAGCGGGAACGCGATCTCGAGCGAACGACGGACCTCCTAGAGCGCGTCCAGCGGCTGGCGGCGGTCGGCGGCTGGGAACTGGACGTCCGGACCGAACCGCCGGAAGCGACCTGGACCGAGGAGATGTACCGATTGCACGATCTGTCGGAGCGCGTGACCCCGACCCTCGAAACCACGGTCAACTGTTATCTCCCCGAGGATCGGCCGTTCGTTCGCGAGCGCCTCGAGCGCGCGGTCGAGACCGAGACGGGGTACGACCTCGAGGCGAGACTGGAGGTCGACGACGGCGATCACCGATGGGTGCGCGCGATCGGCGAACCGATTTTCGACGACGGCTCGGTGATCAAGTACCGTGGCGCTGTCGAGGATATCTCCGACCGGAAGCGTCGGGAACTGCGCCTCGAGTCGCTCCACGAGACGGCTCGGGACCTGCTCAACGCCGAAACGGAGTCGGCCATCGCCGAACTGGTCGTCGAGACGGCCGAAGACTTACTCGAGTCGACCGGAGCCAGCGTTTACCTGCTCGACACCGAGGCGAACCGATTCGAACCGACGGCGGCGACGCCCACGTTCGTCGATCGGACCGGCGGTCCGCCGTCGATCGCCGTCGGCGACGCGGACTCCGTGCTCTGGAACACCTACGTGACGGGGACGCAGACGGTCGTCGACGACGCCGAAATCGGCTCCCGATCGCCGCTGTTCGGCGGCGACGTTCCGGGCGGACTCCTGGTGCCGATCGGCGACCACGGCGTTTTCGCGCTGGTTGCCCAACCGGAGACGATCGGCGAGGGGACCCGACAACTGCTCGAGACGCTCGTCGCGACGACCGAAGCCGCGTTCGACCGCCTCGAGAGCGAGGCGAGCCTGCGAGAACGCGACGCGGAACTGGAAGCACAGAACCGACGACTCCGCCGACAGATTCAGGTCACCGAGATCATTCGGGGGATCGATCGCTCGCTCATCGGTGCCGACAGCCGCGAGGAGATCGAGCGGACGGTCCTCGACCGGCTGGTCGAGGCCGACAACGTCGCGTTCGCCTGGATCGGCGACGTCGACGCGAGCGGGACGGTACTCGAGCCCCGAACCTGGGCCGGCTCCGATCCGGAGTACCTCGACGCGGTGTCGCTCGATCTCGATGTCGACCGGCCGGAGCCGTCGGTCCGTACCGCCCGGGCAGAGACGGCGACGGTCGTCGAAAACCCCGTCGAGGGGCTCAAAGCCGAGCCGTGGCGAACGAACGCGCTCGATGCCGGGTTCCAGTCGGTGGTGTCCGTTCCCCTCTCCTTCGAGGAGTACGGCTACGGCGTTCTGTCGGTCTACGCCGACGAACCGGACGCGTTTACCGATCTCGAGCGGTCGGTGTTCGCGGAACTGGGCGAAGGGATCGCGAACGCGATCAACGCGACGGAGACCAGGGAGGCGTTACACGCCGAAACGCTCGTCGAACTCACGCTTCGACTCGAGGCGGACGATGATATCCTCTCGCGGATCGCGACGATGACCGGGGCGACGGTAACCTACGAGGGGCTCGGAACCCAGTCGGGATCGGAGACCGTGCTGTTCTTCGAGACCAGGGACGTGTCGCCGGAGGAGGTTCGGGAGACGCTCGCGGACCTCGTTTCCGTCACGGACTCCCGGCTCATCACCGAGTCGGACGACGGCTGTCTCTTCGAAGCGACCGTTACCGGTGAGATCGTCGCCTCGCGGCTGGTCCGTCACGGCGGCAGTCCGCGGTCGATCCGTGCGGACGGAACGGGGATCGACGTCACCGTCGACGTCCCGACGACGACCGACGTCCGCGAGTTCGTCGAGATGCTGGCGGATCAGTACGAACGCGTCGATCTCAGCGCTCGACAGCACGTCCAGCGGGCGATGCACACGAGACAGGAACTGGTCACGTCGCTGTTCGACGACCTGACCGACCGTCAACTCGAGGTCCTTCGAACGGCGTATCTGGCCGGCTTCTTCGAGTGGCCGCGCGAGAGCACCGGCGAGGAGATCGCCGAGATGCTCGCGGTGACCCAGCCGACGGTCAATCGTCACCTCCGAATCGGCCAGCAACGGCTGCTCGCTCAACTGTTCGGCGGTGAGACGCTGTCGATCGCCGACGCCTCGTGATCGTTCGGTCCCCGACCCCGTCGTGGCCACTGCGTGATGGAAGAAGGAACACCCAAGGACCGGGCACTCGTAGACCGCCGCATGGAAACGCCCTCGCGTTCTACCGACACCGACCGTGACGGTGCGCCGCTTCGATCGACGCTCGTCGCTATCGGCTTGACGGTCTTTGGACTTATTGCGGCCGAATTCGCGACGCTGCCCGCCTTTCTCTTCGATCCCGTGTTGCTCGAGGTGGCGATGGAAGGCGGGTCGCTGGGCGAGGCCTCGATGGAGGGTCGGACGCTGCTGTTGATTCTGAACTTCGTCGGGATGGCGTCTGCCGGCCTGATCTATCTCCTCGCGACCGGGCGGGGGCTGTCGTGGATCGACCTTCGGGTACCGACGAAAACGGACTGGAAGTACCTGATCGCCGGCAGTATCGGGAGTATCGTCTTCCTGTACCTCGTCAGCATTCTCTTCATGCTCCTCGACGTGCCCGCCGCGGAGAGCCAGGTCATCGAAATCGTCGGCGAGAACCAGACGATGATTCTGATCATGATCTTTATCGTCTTCTTCTTCAACGCGCCGGCCGAGGAGTTCCTCTTTCGGAACGTCATCCAGAAGCGCCTCTACGCGGCCTTTACGCGAGTACAGGCGATTCTGGTTACGAGTGTTATCTTCGCTGCCGTCCATCTGCCGATGTACCTCATCGCCGAAACGACGATCGCGACCCTCGCCTCGCTGAGCATCATGTTTGGCGGCTCGGTCATCTTCGGCTACGTCTACGCGAAGACGGACAACCTCCTTGTGCCGACGATTGCCCACGCCGTGCTCAACGCCTTCCAGTTTGCCATGCTGTACATCGCCATCGAGTACGACATCGAACAGGGTGAACCCGCACCGTCGATGCTGCTCGACGCCGTCGCTATGATTCCGCTGTAACCGAGACCAGTTTCACCCCGCTGTCCGTCCTTTTATTATCGCCCGCGGGTGAGAGGGTGTATGTCTCAGGCGAAGGGTGACCGCCGCGAACGCGAACTCGTCAACGAACTCGACGAGTCCGGCTTCGCGGTGATGCGTGCACCCGCAAGCGGCTCCGCGACAGAACGCGAACTCCCCGACGTCCTCGCCGGCGACGGCGAGCAGTTCTACGCGATCGAAGCCAAATCGAGTTCCGGAGACCCGATCTATCTCACCGGCGAGGAGGTCGAAGCCCTGATCTACTTCTCGCAGAACTTCGGGGCGAAACCCCGCATCGGCGTCCGATTCGACCGCGAGGACTGGTACTTTTTCCACCCCGGCGATCTCTACGTGACCGACGGCGGCAACTACCGCGTCAAGAAGGAGACCGCCATCGCCGACGGCACCGATTTCGCCGAGTTCGTCGGAACGTCCGAGAAAGTCACCCTCGACGAAGTCGGTAACGACGCCGACGACGGGCCGGACGAGGAGATCCTCCGGGTCTTGAACGCCGTCGAACAGGGCGTGATGGACGTTGAGGAGGCGGCCCAAATTCTCGAGTGAGCGATTCGGCTGTGGCGAACCCAACTAGTTGGGGATAATTCGTATCCATTCGACGGCGTACGTTCCCTGTCCATGAGCGACTCGACGGCGATCTCACGCGGAACGGCGGCGTGTGAACACTGCGGGTCGATATTCGCGGTTCGAATCTGGCCGGACGGACGGATCCGGCCAATCGGTTCGCCGAAAAACTGTCCCTGCGGGGCGACCGACTTCCGCCAACTCTCGTGAGCGCGCTCGGCACAGGCGGTCAATCGTCCGCGACCACCGTTTCCGAGAGCGCGTCCGGATTGACCGACTCGTTTCTGACGATCGACTCGAACGCCTCGAGCGCGAACCGGTCGCCGCTCGCGATGCCCCGCGCGTCGTCGGTCTCGAGTTCGTTCGCGACGAACCGTTTGGCGACCAGCGCCAGTCGGCCGTTTTCGTCGCCACTTTCTCCCTCGCCCTCGAGTTCGGTCTGAGCTTCCTCGAGCAACAGCGCCGCGGTGAAGACGTCGAAGATATAGTGGGCGAGCCGCTTGGCCGACAGTTGTGCGTACTCGGCGTCTTCGGCGGCAAGCGCCGCGAGGGCAGCCGCGAGGTCGTGATACTCGTCCTCGACCGTCTCCGCGGCGTCCTCGAGTGCCGGATGCGAGACCTCCTCGAGTCGCTCTTCGATAGTCTCGAGCAACGGTTCGTGGGCGTCCTCGCGCTCGAGGGCTCGCAACACGTCCAGCGAGAGGATGTTCTCTGTCCCCTCCCAGATCGGCAGGACCTGTGCGTCCCGGAGCAGCCGGTTGGTGACGAAGTCGTTCACGTAGCCGTTGCCGCCGTGGACCTCCATCCCGTAGGAGGCGGTGTCGACGGCCATCCGTGCCGTTCGAGCCTTGGCGATCGGGATCAGCAGTCGCATCAGGCGGTAGGTGTCGCCATCGCCGTCGTCAGCCGCGCTCGTGGAGTCCGCGGAGCGACGCCCCGCCCGCTCGCGCTCGGCGAACAGCCGCGCCGCTTCGAAGGTAAACGCGGTCGCGGCCTCGTGGTCGACGGCCATGTCGACCAGGTCCGCACGCATCAGGGGGTACTGATCGATCGTCTCGCCGAAGGCTTCCCGATTCGCGGCGTAGATCTTGCTCTCGAGCAACACCCGGCCGATGATGCCACAGGAGGCGGCGGCGTTCGAGAGCCGCTCGAGGTTGAGCATCTCCGTCATCTGCTTGAAGCCGTTCTCTTCTTCGCCGACGAGGACGGCCTTCGCGCCGGTGAACTCGACCTCGCCCGTCGGGACCGCGATAGTGCCGAGTTTGTCCTTCAGCCGACGGTACAGTTGGTCGTTCACCGCGTCGGGGGAGAGCGGGCCGTCCTCGAGTCGGTCGCCCTTGGTGAGCGGGCCCTCGCTCCCGTCGGGGTCCGCGTGGGGAACGAGGAACATCGAGAGCCCGTCGGTACCCGACGGTGCGTCCTCGGTCCGGGCGAGCGCGAGCGTCCCCTCGGCGTCGATGTTCGAACAGAACCACTTCTCGCCGTACAGCCGCCAGTATCCCGCGTCCTGATCGTACTCGGCGCGGGTCTCGTTCGCGCCGACGTCGCTGCCGCCCTGCTTTTCCGTGAGGAACATTGCCCCCTCGATCACGTCCTCGTAGTTTCGGGCCGTGAGGCCGTCGTAGTACTCCTCGAGCGCGCCGTCGTCGAACTTCTCGAGGACGAGTGCGACGCCCGCGGTCATCGCGACCGGACAGTCAAAGCCCGCGTCGGCGTAACACAGCAGGTACTGCATCGCGAGGTTGTGCGACAGCGGCATCGGCTCGTCGCGACCCGGCGGCGCTTCGAACGCGTCCGCGACGATCCCCTGTTCGTAGGCCAACCGCTCGTTCTCGAGCTGTTCGGCCGGATACCGGACGCAGTTCTGGATGTCGCCGTGTTTGTCGTAGGGTTCGAGTTCCGGCCCGTGGTCGTCGACGAAGTCCGCGTTGTCCGCGATGGTGTGACCGACGCACTCGCCGAACTCGGCGAGGCGGGGCTCGGCCCACTCGAACTCCTCGTCGGTGTAGATTCGGCGCAGTTCGCGCCTGATGGTGCGATCGAGGGCCCAGTAGTTGACCGCTCGTCCCTCCTCGAACTGGCCGTAGTCGATGCTCGAACTCATGTGCTGGTGGTTGTTGACGAGTACCAATAAAATGGGCGAGAGTCAACGGCGCTTGCGTTTTCGTTCGTTTACGGACTCGAGTCCGATACGGTCCGCAAGGGGTTACCGATGAACAGGCGCAAAGCCTCGCCGTTCACGGCGGGGATACGCGCCGTCACGGAATGAGCCCGCTGCACTCCCAAGCCCTACCCGAGTCTCACACGCAACTTTCCCAGTTTTAAAGTGATTCAGTGAAGTTCCGTGGGGTGGTGAGGCGTTCCAACACGTTCGAAGTCCGCCCTCGTTCCGAAGAGGATGAGCAGCTACTTCGACGTTTGTTGGACGCTTCTGCCTCTCTATGGAACGAAACCACGTACGCTCGCCGTGAACGCTTCTTCGGTGATGACGGCAACGTGTGGGATGCTGATACCGGCACACTCGAAGGTCAGTACAAGGATGTCGTTGGATCAGCGACTGCACAACAGATCATCCGGAAGAACACCGAAGCGTGGCGATCGTTCTTCAAATGCCTTGAAGATCCTGATCAAGATGCACGGCCACCAGGATACTGGGGGAACGAAGACGATGGTCGGGAACTCCGCACGTACATTCGAGGCGATCAGTACACACTCAAATGGGGTGAACGATCCAGACTCGAAATCCCAGTTGGAACAAAGTTGAAAGACGAGTTCGGACTCGGGTATCGAGAGCGACTCCGTCTCGAAGTGAGCGGTGAGCCGAAGTGGAGCGGTGAACACGGCCGGCTGGAAATCGTGTACGATGAGGTTGACGGCACGTTCAGAGCTTTCCAACCAGTCACGATCGATGATTCTCGACTGGATACACCATTGGCCTCCTCGGACGAGGCGGCCGCTCTGGACATCGGCGCAAACAACCTCATCGCCTGCACAACCACAACCGGTCAACAGTACCTCTACGAAGGCCGAGACTTGTTCGCCGAATTCCGTGAAGCAACCGAGAAGATCGCGCACTACCAGTCGAAACTAGACGATCAGCGTCGAACCAGTAAGCGCATCGATCGACTGTACCGGAAACGAACACGGCAACGAAATCACGCACAAGATGCGCTTGTGCGAGATCTCGTCGAACAATTAGCTGATGAAGGGATCAGTACAGTATATGTCGGTGACCTCGCTGATGTGCTTTCAACGCATTGGTCGTGCCGTGTGAATGAGAAGACTCACAACTTCTGGGCATATCGCCGATTCATTGGACGGCTGGAATCCGTTTGTGAAGAATACGGGATTGATGTGGCTGAGACGTCGGAAGCATGGACGAGTCAAGAATGCCCCGATTGCGGTTCACGTGATAAGACTATTCGCCACGAAGACACGCTCACGTGTTCGTGTGGATTCGAAGGGCACGCTGATCTCACAGCTTCGCGGACGTTCTTGGAGAGGCAAGTCAGGAGAGAAGTAAGGCCGATGGCGCGGCCTGTACGCCTCAAGTGGACCAAACATGAATGGCGGGAACATCATAGCTCGCTCCCTAATCGAGGGACAACGGCCAACGAGGAACGTACAAACCAGAGTACCTGCACGGGGAAAGTTGCCTCCGTGGAGACTCAGACCGACTGAGACTCCAGCGAGAGGAATCCTCGCGCTTCAGCGCGGGGAGGACGTCAAGACGCCTTTTCGAGTCGCGTTCGCGGGAAGACGTAGACCTTCAGCGAGCCGGGAACGACGCCGTTCGTGGCGACGGTAGCGTGCGGGTAGACCGCGCCGACGACGGGGACGTCGGGTTCGTAGTTCTCGTTCGTCGCGTACTCGGCGACCGTGCTGTCGGCCGCGCCGATATCGACGGCGTCGGCTCGCAGATCGGAGACATTGACGACGGTGAGCCGATCGCCCGTTTCGCGGTCGATGACCACATCGCCCGGCCAGATCGCGTCGTTCTCGCAGTAGAAGGGCGAACTCTCGTCTTCGCCGACGAACTCCGTCTCGCCACAGTCGTGGCACTCGACGGCGATTTCGCCCGGCGGCGGGGTTCGTCCCTCCGTGATCTCGATGGCGACCCGGCGAATGTGCTTACAGCGGGCCGTTCGAAAGACGTGATCCGGACACGTACAGCGGCCGGCCTCGAGGTCGACGAGGTAGGTGTGTTCGCTGGCCGATTCGATCTCGTAGAGCCCGTCGCCGAGTGCTAGCACCGACATCGGTTCGGTGCGGGCGCGGCGCGAGCGCTTTCCGAGGCGGCTCTGTGACGGTACTGGAAGCGGTGTTTTCGGTGACGCTGTTGTGTTCATAGGTGCGTCAAGTGATGCGATCAGCGACTGGCTGATCGACTGAGACGGTCTCCTGTACGTCGATGCCGGCCCAACCACAGCCGCCGTGGTCGCACCGGTAACTCGGTACAGCAGTCCGTACGAGTGGTGGTCGACTGGCTATTCGTATACGGTAGTCGCTCGAGTAAAATAACGGGTGCGCCTGCAACCGCCGGTGTGGGTTTTATACCGAACTGCTCGCCTGTCGGGCGGTTCGCGTACCGTTTGATCCCCTTGCGACTCGGCCGGGCCATCCCGGAATCGGATCGTCGATACTCGTGCAGCCGAGACGCAGACACTCCACACCGACATCTGAACCGACACACCGATCGCTCGGTACACGCCCTTCGAAGCGCTTTTGGCCGGGCCGCCGAAACCGATGTACCAATGCTCGATCGCGACCAGATCATCGAAATCGTCGTCGCCGTCTCTTCGGTCTTGCTGATGCTCGGCGTCATGATGAATATCGGGGCCGAATACGGCAGCGCCAACGGCGGTCTTACGCCCGACGGTGCCGAGTTGCTCGTCGGCGCTATCGTCGGCTTTATCTTGCTGTTGACTGTCGTCGGCATCGGCCTCGCGTACGTCATGAACGAACCCGGCGACGGACTCGAGGCGGACGACGACGCGGACGCAAAGAACGCGGCCTAATTGTTTCGTCGGTGACTTTTCGTGGGTGGCGAAATGACCGGTTCGTATGGGTAGTCCCAACGCTCGATCCTGTTCGGACGAGAAACGGTTTTCCGGCACCCAACGGACCGCGATCATGGCCGCGGCGATCTTGCTCGGTTCGTCGGTTCTCGTCCGAACGGTCGGCGTGAGTCCCGGCGTTGCTATCGGTGTCCTCGCGTTCCTCGCGGGCGGTGGGTTCCTGTTGGTTCGACGCCGACGGTCTCGATCCGCGGGGGCGGCCGACGGGGACTCCGACGCTGACTCGAGCGAGTCGGATGAGTCGAACGTCTGGAACGCGATCCCGTCCCGACAGTACTCCGGCCGACACGTCGAGTCGGGCGGGCTGAGCCGCGGCGAGCAAGAGCAAGCGCTTCAGGATATCCAACGGCAGGCCGACGAACTCGCGGACGATCCGTCGCGAAAGTAATCGGCGAGACGTCGAAGCTTCGGCCTCGATAATATCGGCCGTGGTCTCGACGATCACTCGAGTGTTTCAATCTCGCGCTCAATCGCCGCTGGCCGACTCGCTTTCGCCGTCGCTCTCGTTCTCGCGCCAGTCTTCGATCTCCTCGTCGTCGGCGTCGTCGATCCGGTTCTCGTAGTACGCCATCGGATGCGGGATGCGCTCACAGAGGTCGTCTTTGTTGACGCAGTCGCCGTAGGACTGCATCGTCGCACACGAGGGTGGCGAGTACTCCGTCGGCGAGGAGTCACCGCGGATGTGGTCGGTCTGATAGCGCGTCATCTCTTCGCCGAAAGCGGAGTTGACTCGGTAGAGGTCGACGATCTCGTCGGTCGACATCCCGATGCTCGTCAGGAAGGCCGTGATCGCAAACCGGGAGTGGTGTGGCAGGTGTTCGCCCTTCTGAATCTGGTCCAGCAGGGCCTTCATACACGGCGGGAAGAGATCCGGAACGACGGTGTCGATCTCGCGGGTCAACTCGAGATCCGCGAGCACCTCCCGAATCTCGGCGGCGTCGTCTTCGAGCGCCGTCTCGATGACCTGAGGAACGTCGAACGGGAGGCCGTCCTCGATCCGGGTTCGGATCGCCTCCTGTAGCAGGGTGAGGAGTTCGGCCTCCGTGACGGGGACCTCGCCGTCGGCCAGCGCGCGATTGACGAGTCGCCACTCGTCGTCCCAGAGGTCCTCGGCCAGTGGGACGTAGGTGCCCACGTCGATCCGATAGCCGGCGGCCGTCTCCCGGACTACCTCCTCGAGGTCGAACTCCGCGAGGAGCGTCTCGAGATCCAGTCCCGTCGAGTCGACGCTCTTGAGTTCGGTCGTTTCCTCGAAGTCCGCGGTAAATCGGTCGTAGGCGGTCGTGGATTCGGCGCGGGCGTACTTGCGCACGAGGACGCGTTCGTCGACCATCGAAACGAGGACGCGCGCGACGGGATAGGAGAGCAACTCGGTCCGAGGCTCGCGTCGTGGCTCGCCGGTTTCGCCGTCCTCGAGTGCCGCCACCACGCGCTCGCGGGCGCGGTCGACGACCGCCCGATCTTGCTCGACGACGGTGGCCAGATCGACGGCCTCCGTCGCCACGGCGTCGCGGGCTGTCTCGAGAAACGGGTACCGGGCGTGCAGTCGCTGCATCGGTAATTGGATATTACTGCGCCGGGTTAAACCCGCTGATTGTTCGTCGGGTCGGGGTCGGGGGTAAGCCGGGATTGGATCGTTCCGTCGTCGGGTTGCCAGCGCCCGTTCTCGGGAATCGCCGATCGAGAAGCGAGGGTCGATTTCAAGGGAGTCCGATACGTCAGTCCGAGTATGCCACGGGCGATACGAGACGGCGTGTCGATTTATTACGAGACCGACGACGGTGGCGACGGAACGCCGGTCGTCTTCGTGCAGGGACTGGGCTACGGCCGATGGATGTGGCGCTGGCAGCGCGAGGCCGTCAGGGACCACTATCGCGTGGTCGCACCCGACAACCGCGGGACGGGCCGGTCCGACGCCGGACTGCCACCGCTGCTTCCGCGACTCCCGCGAAAGCTCCGCGCCCCGCTGATCTTCAAGTTGGCCGGCTACTCCATCGGCGGGCTGGCGGCCGACCTCGAGGCCGTCCTCGAGGACGCCGGGATCCGCGAGGCCCACATCGTCGGTGCGAGCATGGGCGGGATGATCGCCCAGCGCTACGCGATTGAGTACACCCGGGCGAAGACGCTCACCCTCTGTTGTACCAGCCACGGCGGCCCCGACTCGATGCCCGTCCCGGAGGAAACCCAGGAGTTCATCTTCGACGTCCCGAAGAGAGCGAGCGAACGGGAGACGATTCGCCACCGGATGCGACCCGCGTTCACCGAACGCTTTACGAACCGGAACCCACACTTGATGGACCGGATCATCGAGTGGCGACTCGAGCAGGACGCCGGCGACCCGGCCCGGGAGGCCCAGGCCGCCGCCGTCCTGAACTTCGACGTCAGCGATCGACTCGACGGGATTCGGGTCCCGACGCTGATCATGCACGGAACCGAGGATCGAGTCGTCCCCGCCGGAAACGCACGGCTGCTCGAGGAAGCGATCCCGAACGCCAGACTCGAACGCTTCGAAGGAGGCTCTCACTGCTTTTTCATCGAGAACGCGGACACGGTGAACGACGAACTGCTCGGCTTTCTCGAGGAACACGATTGACGGTCGCGGTCCGAGGGCGATCGGAAGGGGACGCGAGCGGGCGGTAGGAAGAGCGGGCGCGGGGGGATTGAAACTGAAACTGAAACTGAAACTGAAAACGCCCGACTCCGCCCCGTCTAAAACGGAGCACCTCGACGACAGTACGAGACTCGAGCCGAGAACCGAGCGCTTACTCGAGTTACGAATTCGACGCGAGAGAAGCGTCCTGGATTCGGACCTGGCCGTCGCTCTGGACGCCGATATCGAACCCTTCGTAGGTAAACCGGAGTTCGTGGGTTCCGGCGTCGTCGACACGTCGTGCGTGATCGACCAACGAATCGAGCGCGTCCGGATCCACCGCGTCGTACAGCGGTTCGAGTTCGATCGGTTTCGCGCCGACGAGCGCTGCGACTGCCGTCACGACGGCTTCGCTCGCCCGTTCGCCGGCGTCCGGATCGAACGTCGCGACGTAACTCGGCTCGTGCGTCTCTGCCGCGTCTGCAGGGTCGTTCGCGGAGGGCATACTCTGTGTTACTGTGGAGAGACCGGTAGGTCGTGTCCTTACTATGTAATATTCTTAAATAATGGTGCATATACTACACGCCAGCTGATAGATCGTCCGCCACACACCAGCTGGTAGAGCGTTCGCCGGACGAGTAGCCGTCCGCTGAGTCATGATCGTGGATAGTTACCGGATAACGTGGCCGACGGCTATTGTCCTCATACTGTCGAACAGAACGACGTGAAGATCGGTCGCGCTACTGCGGCCGTCTCAGACGGTGACGGCCGCGAATCCGCGACCGACATCGTATTGACTGCTGTCCGACAGTATCACCTCCAGTTACAGCCACGATCATCTGGCGACCGACGACGAAATCCCGTCGATCGACCGCTCGCTGAATCCGAACTGTCGAGCGAGCAGGTTTCGGTGCCCGCGCCGAAGTCGGCCCGCCAGCGACTGACGTGTAATCTCGAGTTCGGTCGCTAACTCGTCTAACGTCGCCCGGCGAGGATCATCGAAGTACCCCTGTTCGAACGCCAACTCGAGCGCCTCGAGTTGTGCCGCCGTGAGTTCGGCGTCCCCGTCACAATACTCGAGAGGCTGGAGTCGCAAGACGTCGATTCGAACGCCGTGCTCCCGACAGGAATCCTGAAACCGTCCGATTGCGGCGTGATCATCTGCTCGAAGGGTGAACCGCCACCGTCGGCGTTTCCCGGTCGCCGACAGCACTGTCACGGCCGATTCGATGATCGCTCCGATGATCCCGTTTACCGTCGGATCCCACGTCGCTCGAACGAGGTGCCCTCTGCCCGCGACCTCGTCGATTAGCGTGAACGTCTCCGCCGCCGTCGACGTCTCGAGTGCCGTCGCAACCTCGCTCCGGGTTGCGCCGCCGATCCAGAGGTACGGAAACACCGATCCGTCCGTCGGAACGATGCGCTCGAGTTCGACAGTGGCCTCCGGAATCGCCGTGAACAGTTGACCGAGCGGAAACTCCTCGGCCGACACCGAAAACTCGATCAGTGTTGCCATCTGCACAGGCTGACGAGACCATCCCAAATAAATACGAGGGCACAGGTTGGGAATATTAACCCTCTCGGCGTAACGACGGTTTACCCGAGCCTCGAGTGCAGCGCCACTCTAGTGCCGGGATTCGCCGCATCGATACGTTTTGTCCTCGGAGCCGACGGTAATCACTGACGGGGACTTCTGCAGTCGAATCACGAATAACGGATCACGAATCGCGAATCAGCCGATCGCAATCTGACGACGCGGTCGCTGCCGAGTCCCCACCGAAGATCGGCGAGACTGCTCGGATGGCGCGAGTTCTCGAAAGAAAAGCCGTCTTCGAAGTGCGTCGGCGACGGTAGCGCTACCGTCGACGCGCGATGATCGCAGCCGACAGCAGGGCGACGATCGCCGCAGTGACGCCGAAGCCGGGGACGGTGTCAGTATCGTCGTCTTCGACCGAAACCGTCACGCCGTCGGCATCGCTGACGGTAACCTCGTACTCACCGGGGTCGTCGAACGACGCGGTGAACGTCACGGTTTCGGTTTCGCCGGCCTCGAGGGCGATGTCCGTCTCGTCGGTGACCTCGCCGTCGACGAGCAGTTCGGCGGTGAACGTCCCCGCCTCGTCGCCGACGTTCTCGACCGTCGCGGAGACGTCGGTCGACTCGCCGACCTCGAGGTCAGTGTCGTCGACCTGGACATCGGACACGTCGAACGCGTCGGGGTCGTCCTCGAGCACGGTGAGCGTGCCGACGGTGTGTTCACCGACTGCGACGTCGTACGTTCCCGCCTGTTCGAGGGTGAGCTCGAACGTCACGTCCGCGGTACCGGACGCGTCGATCGTGGCCTTTTGCTGTGTCTCTACCTCGCCATCGACGAGCAGTTCGACGGTGTCGGTTCCGCTTTCGCCGACGTTCTCGACCGTCGCGGTTACCTCGACAGTTTCACCGACTCCGACTTCGTTCTGGCTCAGTTCGCCATCGATAACCTCGAAGTCGGGTCGGTCAGGCTCGGGATCCGGATCGGGTACCGGAAGTCCCGGCCCCGTTCCCGGATCGTCCTCCGAACTGAGCGTTACCGCCGCCTCGTCGTCGAGCGTCGACACGGTCGCCTCGACCGTCGTCTCGCCCTCGAGTTCGGTGTCGAACGCGACGGTTTCGGTTTCGCCCGGCTCGAGTTGGACGCCGTCGACGGTGTCCTCGAGGGTGTCGTTGACCGCGAACTCGACCGGCTGTTTCCCGAGTCCGTCGCCGGTGTTCTCGACGTCGGCGACGACGGTTGCGGTCGCGTTCGGTTCGACGGACGTGTTCGATGCGTCCTCGTCGATTTCGACGGTGAACGATGGTGTTCCGATGTCTTCGGCCTCGAGATCGACTTGTTGAAGATCGCCGGAGCTCCACTCGACGGTGGACGGATCGGTCTCGACTTCCTCGCCGTTAACGAGGAAGGTGACCTCGCCATCGCCCGATGAGCCGGGCACCTCGAGGCGCTCGGCATCGCGGGTCGTGTCGCCGTACTGTCCCGCTTCATCGACAACGACGGAACCGCGCTGTTCACCGTCAACGATGGCGGTCACGGTCGTGCCTTCGGGGGCCGGGTCGCCGTCAATTGTCACCTCACCGTAGTACGCGGCGGGTACCTCTTCGTCCGCGAGTGCCGGAGCAGCGGCACCGACGGCGACGACGGAGAGTACCATCACTATCGCGAGTGCGATGGCACTCACTCGTCCCCGCGTGCCGCTCATTCCGAACACCTCGCAGTTGTCTGTTGTATCATTGATTAGTTGAGATCGTGGAGAGTATCCCGTCGGTGCTTAGGCTCCAACCGGCGCTGCGCTTACAGCGGCTGTCTCTCCACTCGTCGATTCGCTCGATTCGCTGACGGTGATGTCTACCGTTGCAGAGTCATCGTCGGTGAACACGCCGATCTCCTGAGGTTCCTGAGGTTCGGTCACGATGAACTCGCCGACCTCACCGGTTACGGTGACCTCGGTCGAGTTGCCTGCCTCGAGTTCGATACCTGAGGAGTCGACCTGCCACGTACTTTCGTTCATTCGGGCATCCGAGACGGCGTCACCGAACTCGGTCGAGACGATCTGCCAGGCGTCCTGACTACCCTCGTTTTCGATCGTGTACGTGACTTCGAACTCGTCACCGATCTCGAGATCGGTCTCGTCCACGCTGAAGTCATTGACAGTGAAGTGGACCTTGTCCTGCAGTTCGGCGTCGAGTTCGCCAGCGGACGGCTCGAGCGTCTTCGCTTCGTAGCCTTCGGCGTCGATCGTCACGTGTCGGTCATCGCTTTCGAACACTGCCGGGATCGTGTAGTGTCCGTCCTCGTCGGTCGTCGCGCTGAGCGACGTTCCCTCGACAGACACTTCGGCACCTTCGATCGGTTCATTGGTCACCGTACTAGTCACGGTACCTTCGATCGAGTCGAAGGAGTCGTCGCTGTAGTTGAGGTTGTCGTACGCCTGTCGGAGCGTCATGCCGTCGTTGGTCGCTCCGGCCATCGTCCCGTCATCCTCAACGAACACGAAGTAGCCGGCGAACGGATTGACCTCTCCACTCGAGTCGAACGTTTCTACGCCGCTGAAGCTTCCGTCAGGAACCATTTCCGACTGCGGTTCGTCTTGGACCTGCTGAACGCGGAGGACTTCCTCCGTGCTAGTGAAGGCCGCTTCGGGATCGTCGAACGTCGACGGGGCGACGAAGTTCCAGCCTTCATCGACGGTCCGTTCGACTGGTGTCGCGGTGTCGTCCGCAGTCGGCGTTCCGGCGAACTCGACCGTCAGTTCGGTCTCTTCGGCGGCACTCACGACCAGTGCGTCGAGCGCACTGACTTCGTGGGTTCCGTTAACGGATGCCCATTCGTTCGATTCGGTATCGTACGCCCAGACGATGACATTCGCTTCAGCCGGGACGACGTCATCGACCGTACCTCCCTCGACGTCGGCCGGGAGGCCAATCGAGGCCGCTTCACCTTCGTCAACAGTGAAGGTAAACTCAGGCGTAGTGCCGATCTCGAGGTTCTGCTCGACCGGATCGAGATCCTCGCTGATCGTCACAGTGTCTTGGATCGGACCGTAGCTTCCGGATTCGGCCATCACTTGCCACTCACCGGGGGCGTCTGGTTGCAGGTGGTACTCCCCGGCACTGTCAGTAGTAGTTTCGATCAGGTTGAAGCCGTCAGAGGCCATGACGGTGACGCCGCTGACTGGATCGCCAGTCTCGGCGTCGGTCACGGTCCCGTTCAGGGATCCAGTGACGAGTTCAGTTTCGAATTCCTTGTGATCGGCTTCACCGGTGTCATCTACTAGCGTTAGCTCTTGTTCGGCGGTGTCTCCTGCTCCGAAGGCGAACGACCATGGTGCAGGGTCGTCACCGAGATGCAGATCGATCTCAGTAACGTGTTCGCCGTTCGGTTCAACCTCAAATTCGTCTCCGAATACGCCAACACCTTCGAGGTCCCACATCAACGTCCCGTTCCGAGTTTCGTTGGCCGGATTCTCGATCGTGACGTTACCGGTCCGCATCTGGTTGCTGATGAGATCTTCCTCGAGCTGGTCGTGTTCGCCAATCACGAGTGATTCGGGGTCTTCCATCTCGTCGACGACGGTGATTGGGCCAGTTTCGATGTCGATCGGTTCGTTGTTGACGCCGTCAAAGGTGTGTTCAAACGCGAACATGTCGCCCGCTTCACCGTCGACGTGGATGCTAACGAGACCGGACACCGGCTCCTCGAACTCGTTCACTTCGCCGAGATCGAGTTCTGTGGGGTCCGCGTCATCCATTTCGTCCAGTAGGAAGATGTCGACGTTTTCTTCGGCAACCGTCGACTCGTCAGTGAGATCGACGGTCAGGTTCTCGAGGTGAGCGACGTGAACCCCGAGAGCGAAGGGTTCCTCGGCTTCGACTTCATCGGGCTGGAAGCCAAGTTGTTCCACGTCAAGCTCGCGCTCGACGCTGATATTTTCTTCAACGGACTCGTCTTCGCCGACGGAGACGGTAGCATTTCCGTCGCTGTATCCGAACGCATCGGCCGCGGTGAGTTCGTACTCGCCCGATGTGACATCGAACGCGTAACCGTCGTATTGAGAGGTCACCTCCCGGTCGACTTCCTCGAGGGTTACTCGAGTCGGCTCCGAGACAGTTTCTCCCTCGTCGTCGACGACATTACCCGTAATCTCGCTCGACTGAGCGTCGATCGCTGCGGACGCTGCGTAGGCGTCGATGATACCGTATCCGTAGCGAATGTCGCGGACGTCGTCGTCGTACAGACTTTCATTGTTCTCGCCAGCGTCAGCGATTACATTGCCGCTGATGTCCTCGTGGTACGGCTTCGTAGCCGTCTCTTCGAGGACGGGCTTAGCTTCGCTCGGCGAGAGCTCATCGTCTTGAGCCATCAACAGGGCAACTGTCCCAGCGACGTGGGGTGCTGCCATGCTGGTTCCGCTGTACGTATCACTGTAGCCACCGCCCGGCACGGCGCTGTAGACATCGACACCAGGTGCGGAGACGTCGGGCGTCGCGTACTCGTCAGGCCACGATTCCGGAGCGATGAAGCCCCACTCCTCGTGGGTGTCGATCTCGGTACCGGTCGAGAAGTCAGCGATATCGCGATCGACATCGCTGGCTCCGACGGCGGTTCCGTTGTAGACGTTTGCGGGTGTGCCTTCGCTACCAGGGCCGTCGTTTCCGGAGGAAGATACGATGTGGGTGCCGGACTCCTTTGCGTTCTTGATTACGTCGATGTAGATTCCGGCGTAGCCGCCACCGCCGAGGCTGAGGTTGGCGACGTCAGCACCCTCTTCGACGGCGTGTTCCATACCGGCGACGATCGCCGAGAGCGTGGTACTACCCTCCTCGGGCATTCCCGGGAAGACGTTGATTGCCAACAGTTCGGCGTCAGGTGCGACACCGATGTGCGGTCCGCTCGCGTTACCGCCCAGAACCGTTCCGGCCACGTGAGTACCGTGACCGTTCACGTCGTACGGCTCGCTGTCGATTTCTGAGCCGTCGAAGTCGAACTCGGCCCAGTTATTCTCGTCGTAGTCCTCGAACTCGGGGTGATCCGCATCGACGCCTGTGTCGATGACGGCGGCCGTGACGCCTTCACCCGTCGTGTCGAATTCGTCCCAGACGTGCGGCGCGTTGACCTGGTCCAGACCGTATGTCGTCTCGCCGTGGTCGGCTGGTCCGACGTCGTCAGACGCTTGTTCGTCGGTTGCAACCGGCTGTGCCATCTCGACCTCGTAGTTCGGGTGCAGTTCGCTCACACCGTCGATACGAGTGAGTTCGTCGACGCGGTCGGCGTCGACTTCGACCAACGCAGCGTTGGTAATCCAGAACTCGTTGACGATCTCGAGATCATCGCCAAGTTCCTCAGCATGGAGCTCGAGTTGCGACTGCGTGATTTCGGCTTCCTGTTTCAGTGCCGTTTGTGAATCGCCCATTGACTGAGCGTCACCAGTCACCTGAGCGTACGTCTCCGACTCAGCAGCATCCATGCGGACGAACACCTCAACGGTGTCCTCCTCGGCTGCTGCTTGCTCGAGTTCCGATTCGATGTAGACGTCCTCACCGGATTGGGTCTGGACGTCGTCGACTGTGAAATCCTGTGTTCTGTCTGCGTCGTCTGCGCCCGCCGTGCCGCCCGCGGCCATGGCAATCGGTGACGTTACCATCATCACTGCCATGAGCACGACGAATGCGGCTGATAAACTGAGCTTACGTATCATTGAACGTGACAGTCACATACAGATATTAATAGGTAATAAAGTTATTGCCGACGGAAATATACACGAAACTTGAAACTGGAATTCCACTGCTACAGCTGATGCGTATCTGAGTGTCAGAGACTACGCTAGGTTAGGAGACGAATGTCTACTTTTGACGATACTGCTCGATCACTGATAATCGACGGAACCCATGTGCTGTGACCATCACTCAGCGCACACGCGTGTAACAGTAATATATCTCATCAAGGCTATAGTCACGTGACAGAACAGAGAGGCCGATGACTTCATTCAGGAACTGCGTAACCTGCGAGTAGTATCGCGCGACGATAACCAGCGGTGTTCTACGGTAATCAGTACGCGAGAAAAACGGTGCTCGAGTCGACAGTATTAGTCGCTCTGGATGCGCGGTGCGAGCATGTAGGTGACCTGTCCCTGTCCCTCTCCGAAGCCGAAGTAGATCTTGACCGGGAACTCCTCGCCGAGGTCGAGCGTGACTTCGGTATCGCTCGGGATCGCCTTGTTCATGTCTTTCAGGTAGTCCAGCGAGAACAGCGAGTGAGCCGGGCCGACCTGCAGGTCGATCAGATCGTCCTGGGTCAACTCGAGGTGGACGTCGTCGGTGTCGCCTTCCGCGTTGACGTAGAAGTACTCGTCAGTTTCGTCGACGCCGAGTGCGATGTGGTCGGAGACCATGTCGGCCGCTTTGACCGATCGGTTGACGTCTTTGCCCTCGAGGACGACCTCCGCGGGCAGGTCGAGATCCGGAATGTCCGGCTCCTGGCGGATGGAGTCGGGGTCGATGAGCGCGAGCGTGTACTCGAGCCCGTCGATCTGGATGTGGAGTTTGCGCGTCTCTTCGTCGAGTTCGAGCTGGACGAGCTGGCCGGATTCGGCCATGCCTGCGATGTCCTCGAGTCGTGAGAGGTCGACACCGATCAGCCCGCCGTCGGCTTCGTAGGATTCGAACGCAGCCGCATCGAGCGAGAGGTCGACCATCCCGACGTTGGCGGGGTCGACGGCTCGAATTTCGAGACCGTCTTCCTCGAGGTGGATTTTGCACTCGTCGACCAGCACACTCACCGAGTCGAGTGCGCTGGTGAGCGTTTCTGCGCTCACGATGGCCTTGAACATATAGGTCGGGGTACGGACGGTCGGCATAAAAAGCCACCCTTTACGGTTGAGAAATTTGCGGTTGGCGTTTCGATTTTGCGGATGCCGTAGCGGGGTCGGCGCCGGCGCTGTGGCGCAGTGATCGCCGTCGGCAGGTCGTCAGTACTCGTCCCGTAAGCGAATCTCGCCGTCGGTAACCTCGCCGATCGCGTCGTTTCGGAGCGGATACTCGCTCTGGGCGTCGGCTCCCCGGCCGAGTCTGGTTTTAAGTTCGCCGCCGAGCCCCTCCTGGTTCGGTTCCACGTAGGCCGTCCCCGTCCCGTGGTCGTCGTCGGCGTCGACATCGGTAACGACGCCGATTTCGTTGCCGCTACTGTCGATGACGCGCTTTCCGGCGTCCTCCGTCGTGATCTCTGTGCCCGCGATCGAGCGTCCACGCCTCGGGGGGATAACTGCTGGCCCGGAGTTCGCAACTAGCCGCGAACTGGCCGCTCGAGGGCAACGATGACGCCGTTAGGATTCGATTTTCTCGACGATTTCACGGGCCTGTTCCTCGGCTTTGTCTTCGCCGACGTGCGTCTCGATCAGCACGCTGGTTACCTCCCAGTCGTCGTCGCCGTCGACGTTCCCGGTTCGTACCTCGCTGCCCTCGGAGACCGATTCAGCCGGGTTTTCGGCCCAGTCGGGCGTTCGAATCTCGTCGTATCGATCGGGGTCGCGAAACCGGACGTGAATGTAGTCGTCTTCCGTTGTCACCATCTCGACGTCTGGACTGTCGGCCATGCGTACTCCGACTCTGCCTGCGTGCCTAACGGTAGGCCCTGAATCTGAATGTGCCTATGCTCACCTCGGATCTCGAATCGGTTTCAGCGACCGCAGTTCGGCCGCCACTTCGAGTCTGCGTCCGGTATTCACTCGAGTCTGTGTCCGACAGTTACCGACGATGGTATCGGAACGCCCGTCGACACCGCGGACGGTGATGGATCGAACCGATCGCCACGTGGATCCAGAGATCCAAACGTCGAACCCGCGCCGAAGATGACGGATCCAACGCGGCCTCCTCTCGAGCGAGAATGCGGTCCGACGAGGCTGTCCCGGTTCCGGACGATGTCGTGGGTGCGTACGGATGACCCGGTCCGACTCGAGGTCCGTTTTCAAGGACCGTTTTCAGCAGGTCTTTCCGCGTCTGGCCCGTACCCACGGTACGAACACGACCGATCCGCTATCGACTCGCCGCTGTCGTCCGGATCGGATCTGTCAACGCTCGTTGCCCCGTCGGCACGAGACACCCACGTGAGACGAACCATGGCAAAAGATCAATACTACAACAAAGCGAAACAGCAGGGGTATCGAAGTCGAGCAGCGTACAAACTCAAACAGCTCGACGATCTCGAGAACGTTATCTCCGGGCGCGACACCGTCGTCGACCTCGGTGCTGCACCCGGCGGTTGGCTGCAGGTCGCCGCCGAGAGGGTCGGCCCGCAGGGAACCGTCATCGGCGTCGACCTCCAGCGAATCATGGACCTCGAGGACCCGGCGCTGACCGATCAGGTCGAGACGCTTCGCGGCGACATGACCGAGGACAAGACCCGCGAGCGAGTGGTCGACGCTGCAGGCGGACCCGTCGACGTCGTCGTCTCCGACATGGCGCCCAACATGTCCGGCGAGTACTCGCTCGACCAGGCTCGTTCCCTGTATCTCGCCCGTCAGGCCTTCGAGACCGCACTCGAGCTACTCGACACCGGCGGCAACTTCGTCGTGAAGGTCTTCGAGGGGCCGGACGTCGACGACCTGCGAGCGGACATCGAAGACGAGTTCCAGTACGTCCGAGCGACGAGTCCCAAAGCGAGCCGCGACGAATCGTCCGAGATCTACTTCATCGGGAAGGGACGGCTCACCGCACCGGTCGAATCGGGCGACGAACTCGAGGTCGAAATCGTCGACGTCGGCTCGGAAGGTGACGGAATCGCGTCCGTCGAGGGCTACCGGCTGTTCGTCCCGTCGACGGAGACCGGGGATGTCGTCACCGTTCGCGTCGAGGACGTCAAGCCGAACTTCGGCTTCGCACAGCCGATCGACGACGAGTGAGCCCGCTGGGAGGTCCGTCGGTTCGGTAACCAGATGTTGACCACTTACTCCGAGGTGTACCGCTCCTCGAGTTCGTAGGCGAGTTCGACGCTCGCGACCGACTCCTCCGCCGTCGCGACGTAGAGCTCCTCGATCTGCTCGAACAGTTCATCGGAGAGGCCGGTATCGCCGTCGCTTTCCTCGCGCACGGTCGCGAGCTCGTCGTAGAGGTGGCCGACCGATTCGTGGAGGACGCGCTGGGTCGCCGCTGTTGCGGGAAGGTCGATTGTGCACGCATCGGCGTCCCATTGTTCTGCGTTCGGTGGAGCCATGGGCTATGAGAGAGTACTACCAGTACATAATAGCTTCCATAGTTTCCGATGGCTATTCCTATTACCTAGACTAGCGCTCGTCCTCGAGACGGTCGTGTCGCTCGTCGATCTCGTCTAAGATGTCGAGTGTCTTCCGAATCGAGGCGCGGACCGCGTCGCTTCGGTTGACGAACTTGCCGTCGTCGCCGACGTGTTCGTCCAGATCCTCGAGTAGTTCCTGTGGAATTTCGACGCTGATCTTTGGCATCAGTCTGCGTGATCGTTGGGAAGGGGGTCCCTTAACTGTTCCAGGCTGTGTCTCCATCCTCATACTGTCGGAGAGCAGCCCATACGAAGCCGATCGTGAATTCGGGATCGTCGCCCACGGTGATGACCCCAGCAAAACGATCGGATTCACGTCGTTCTGTCCAACAGTCTCAGCGAGCGAACGAAGAGCGTGGAGTAGTTCACCAGTCCGTGTCTGGACCGCTTCCGCAATCGTCGTGAGCAGTTCGGTCGCTGTCGTTGCTGTGGCTTCGAGGGCGAGTGATCGCACGACGACCGTGAGCGCATGAACGCGGGAGACCGAGAGACAGAAAACAGGTGGATTACTCGGGGACGGCACCGGAATCGGGCTCCGGTTCCGACGCAGTTTCGCCGCCGCCACCGCCGAACAGTCGGCCGCCGCCGGTGAGGAGATAGAGGACGGCCAGCCCCAGCATGTAGGTCAACGCGATCGGAATGGAAAACAGCAACATCGTCAGGATGCCTTTGGGGCTGGCGATCGCGGCGATGGCGAAGATACCGACGACGACGGGCCGCCAACGACGGAGCATCGTCCGGTAACTGATGATCCCGCCGACGTGGAACAGCGCCATCGTGACGATGATGTTCATGAGGAAGCCGATACCGATCGTCGTGAAGATCACCAGCCAGAAGAAGCTGCTGATCCGGTAGGAGACGACCATCCCGTTGGTGATCGCGTCGGTGACGAGATAGGAGATGATCGCCGGTGCGACCCAGTAGAACCCGAGATAGGTTCCGAGCGCGAATCCGCCGAACATCGAGCCACCCCAGACGATGAACGTCCGCCGATCGCCGTAGACCAGTCCGCGCTCTTTCATCGCGGGCCAGGCGTAGTAGAGCACCATCGGCAAGATGGTGACGATCGCCGCCAGGACGCTCACCTTCACCTCGAAGATCAGCACTTCGACCGGATGGAGCGCGATCACGAGATCCATCTGCTCGATGAGTTCGCCCGTCGACATCGTGGCGGGGTCACCCGAGACGTCGTTTTGTTCGGCGACCTCGACCAACACGTAGTCCGGAACGCCCGAGAGGAACTGCTCGTAAATCGTCCGGAGACCGCCGCTGTAGAGCCAGAAGAACGTCCCGCCCATGACGATCATGAAGACGCCCACGATGCGGAACATCTTCGACGTCAGACTCTGGAAGATGAAGGCGAGGTCGTAGGCGTAGCCGCCGATGTCGTCCTCGGTCGTCTCCTCCTCGGTGAACGGATCGAGCATTCCCGCGGCGGTACTCGAGAAGAATCCGCCCTCTTCGGCGTCTTCGGCGGCCGCGTCCCCGCCACTTGCGCTCGCTCCGGCCGATGCACCGTCGCCGCTGCCGTCGCCGTCCTGTTCCGCTTCCAGGGTATCGAATCGATTGAGGATCGCCTGTGCCTTCTCCCGGTTATCATCATACATCGCCTGGCGGGAGTAGTCCAGGGCCTCCTCCTCGTCCATCGCGAGGAAGACCTGCGCGGGGACGTCCTCGATATCCTCGGCCGCGAGGGTCTCGAAGTCGATTTCGTCGGGGTCGTCGGCGGTCCGGATATCGTCTTCGCGTGGGTAGACCGGTGCCTGCAAGACCTTGATCGTGTAGCCAAGCAGGACGAAGAAGCCGACGCCGCCGGCCACGAGCAGGCCGACCGCGGCGTCACCGAGCAGGCCGTGTTCGGCCGCGAGGGCCTCGAGACCGCCCGGGCCGCTCGGACCGGGCTGAAGCCCCGACGGCAGGAGCGGATAGAACGATTCCTCGAGGTAGTCGAACCCGCCCTGATTGACGAACGCGCCAGTCAGCAGGGCGACGATCCCCAGAGTACCGGTAAACTGGAGAATGCGGCGCTTGAAATGGGCCGTGCCGCTGGTGTTCGTTTCGGCGGCACCGCGACGGCGAATGTTCGTGACGACTTTCGCCAGTCCGAGACTGAAGATGTAGAGTGCGACCATCGGCATCGCCCACATGATCAGGGTAAAGGGGTCCGGCGGGGAGAACAGCGCACCGAAGACGACGACGCCGACGATTGCGTGGCGCCACTTGTCCCGGAACGTTTCGTAGGGGACGATTTCAGTATACGAGAGCACGCCCATAAACAGCGGCAGTTGGGCGGCGAGCCCGAACGAAAGCGTGAGCAACGCGATGAACTCGGTGAACTCGGTGATACCGAAGCTGGGTTTGACGCCGGCGTTGACGGCGTTGTGTGCGAGGAAGTCGAAGGCGTAGGGGAAGAAGATCGTGTACGCATAAATCACGCCGCCCACGAACAGGACGATCGAACTCGTCACGAGGGCGGCTATGTACCCCCGAGAAATGGGAACGACGCTATCGTAGCCGCGCTCTCGAAGCGCATCTCGCGAGAAATACAGCAAGGCGGGAATGGCCACCATGACGCCGACGAACATCCCGATCTTGGCCTGTAAGAGGATGACCTCGAACGGCGTCCGCGTGATGATGTCGGTCTGGTCCGCCACGAACTGCGCCATCTCGGCTTTCGCCGTCGCCTCAAGGAAGTCCCAGATCCAGATCCGCAGGGCGTAGAAGGAGCCGATGAAGCCGATAACGAAGACGATAAACACCTTCTGCAGATGTGTCTGCGCACTCGAGAGCATCGCGCCGATCGTCTCTCGGCCAGTGGTGATCGCTTTGGCCGTATCCTCACCGACGGCAGAACTCATTTACTGCCTGTGGCTAACTGACATCCGGTTATCAACCTTTCGAGTGGCAGCATAGAATGCAGCGATTTCGGGGGCCTTGTCACTCTCGATCAGTGTTCGTAAGAAAAAGGCCTATAACCGGTGGCCTTTTGATATCCCGATAGATGTCGGACGAGCCGGCGGACGGTGGGGACGCCGAAGACCCCGTCGAAGAATCCGAGGAGCCGCAGGAGACGGCCGACGAGCGGCTGCCGACCGACGACGCCGAGAGTGATATCGATTCGAATCCGCCCGTCGAAACCGACGGGGAGGGTATCGTCGGTGAGCACCCCGAACACGGAGGCGGCGAGCCCGCATACCCCGATCCCGATGACGACGTCGGCGGCATCTCGACGCCGCCGGACGACGAGGAGATGCCGTTGGCCGATCACATCGAGGAGATGATCCTCCGGCTGGCGATGGTGTTGCTGTTTGGCGCTGCCGGAACGGCGTTTGGCCTGTTGTTCGCCTCGGACGCACTCGAGTACATCTGGCTTAACGTCTTCCCCTACGGCGCTGAAGAAGTGCCGCCGCCGCACGTCTATCACCCGCTCGAACTGTGGCTGACACGGATCAAGCTCTCGGCGCTGCTGGGGATCATGGTCGCGCTGCCGATGTTCGTCTATCAGTGTTACCAGTTCATGAAACCGGGGCTGTACCCCCACGAACGCAAGTACTACCTCGCGGCCGTTCCGATGAGCGTCGTGCTCGCGGGACTGGGCATGCTGTTTTCGTACGTGCTCGTGTTGCCGGTGTTGTTCGAGTACTTCACGTTCTACGCCGAGGGGAGCGCGGATATCGCGTACGCGCTCGGTGAGACCTTCGACCTGATCATCACGCTGACCGGCTTCCTCGCGATCGTCTTCCAGATTCCGCTGTTTATGATGCTCGCCATCATGATGGGCGTGACGACGCGGCGCTGGCTGGCCCAGAAGCGACTGTACTTCTGGGCGGGCTTTTTCGGCCTGTCGTTCATGTTCACGATCGATCCGACGATGATGGCCCCCATCCTCGTCGCGATCACGATGATCCTACTGTTCGAAGGGACGTTGTTGATCCTGAAGTGGGTCGGTCGGGAGTAGTCGACGCGAGCAGTCCGCAACCGGTCACCGGGTATTCGCGGGCGCTGCGGGAGTGTGTTTTCCGAATTATCCGACAGATACTGACGGTAGTGTTCGCGGTGCTGTCACTCATCAGTCACAACGCACTCGCCCGTCAGCGCAGACGCAGCGAAACCGTCGGTCTCGATATCGACTCTCAAAAAATTCGTCCGTCCCGCTATCGTCGAACCTGTCTCGGTCGAGTTATCGGCGCAGTGCGTCGACGACGCGCTCGAGGCGACTCGTAAACGAAAGCGTCGGGGTTCCGGGCAGGTAGATCGGTACGTCGGTCTGGTCGGTCGTCTCAGCAACTGTCGATTCGGAGGGTTCGATCGTACTCATACACACCACTTGGAACTCGCGCTATTTACGTTTTCGCAACGAAAGTTACAGGAACAACAATCAAAAATCGTTATTGTGTAACTCTCGCGCGGTATGTGGTACGCTGGAACAGTGTAACCCGGTCGAACGAGGACGACACATTTCCGACCGGCCGCCGTTATCGGTGCTCTCGCGTTCGGTGATGGGCGTACTCGAGGGCGTCCTCGAGCGAGCCGGGGCCGTCGTAGCTGGCGGAAAAGAGGGCCATGAACTGGCGGGCGATCCGATCGCAGCGTTCGAAGGTGAGGAGGGTCCTGATACGGATCGTTTCGGATAGATCGAGGCCGGGATAACTCGTCGCGGACAGGGCGTACCCGGGGTGGTCTTCACCGTCGAGCGACGCCGGAGCGACTTTGAGCCGTAGATCTCCTGACTCGTGACGGTACGTCCGATACTGCATTTCTCGCTCGGTGTCGGCCGGGGTGTAGGTCCGACACTCTTCCGTACTCCACTCGGGCGGCACGTCGGCGTCCATCAGCAACTGATACTAACCCTGGCGCTACGTTCGTATCGAAATGTGCAATATTACCGGACGCTGATTCATATCCTGGATCAATGGTAGGTTTACCGCTCGATATTCGTTTATATTGTGGGCGTTTGTACATCTGGTCGTGTACTATCGATACAATGTCGAAATCGGCGGCGGGATCGAGGTGACGGACGTGCCGCCAACTCGATTTCCTGCTGGTTCATCACGGCGACGGCCGGCCGACGGACCTGTTCGATCAGTCGGTCCGTGACTCCGCGGCGAAGACGTCATCGATGAGCGGTTCGTCGTCCGCCCCGTCCGTTTGGTTGCTTTCGGGACTCACGCTCCCGGTTCTGTAGCCGTGCAGATCCAGCGTGACGTGATCGAACCCAAGTTGCGAGAGCTCTTCGCGCACCGTCTCGGCGAACTCGAGGGACAGCGCGCGCTCGAGTTCGTCGGGGGCGACCTCGATGCGCGCGAGCCCGTCGTGATCGCGAACGCGGAACTGCTCGAATCCCCACTGTCGGAGCAGCGCTTCGGCCTGCTCGACCCTCGTGAGGCGCTCTTCGGTGACGTCCAACCCGGTCGGGATGCGCGAGGAGAGACAGGCCATCGAGGGTTTGTCCGCGACCGAGAGGCCGTAGCGGTCGGCGATTTCGCGGACCTCTCCCTTCGAGATATCGTGGGCCAGCAGCGGCGAGTGGACCTCGAGTTCCTCGACTGCCTGCAGGCCGGGCCGGTGGCCTGCACCCGGATCGTCGGCGTTGGTGCCGTCACAGACCGTCTCGATGTCGAACTCGCGGGCCGTCTCGAGCATCTCGCCGAGCCGCATCGTCCGGCAGTGATAGCAGCGATCGTCGTCGTTTTCGACGAACTCCTCGCTTTCCAGTTCGGAGAAGGCGACGATCTCGTGACGGATCCCGATCTCGTCGGCGACCGCTCGAGCGTCCTCGAGTTCGGCCTCGGGCAGGGTCTCGCTCTTTGCGGTACAGGCGACCGCGTGCTCACCGAGGGCGTCGTGGGCGAGTGCGGCGACGACGCTCGAGTCGACCCCGCCGGAGAAGGCGATCAACACGCCGTCGCGGTCCGCGAGGTCGGCCCGGGCGGCCTCGAGTTTCGCCTCGACCGTAGTCATGCCCCGTTGTTCACACCGAACGGGCAAAAGCGCGTTGTCGTCGACTCGACCGTACAAGAGGTAACCGGCGGTCTCAGTTCGGTAGCGCTGTACCGCCGCGGTCGTCGACGAACTCGACGTCCGTGAACTCGAACCGCGCGCCGCCGTCGTCGCTCTCGGTCACGCTGACCGTCCAGCCGTGGGCCGAAGCGATCTGTGCAACGATCGACAGCCCGAAGCCGGTTCCGTCGGCGTTCGTCGAGTAGCCGCGCTTGAGGACGCGTTCCCGCTCGGCGGCCGGGATTCCGTTACCGTCGTCTGCGACGTAGAACCCGTTGTCGGTATCGAGGATGCCGACCGTGATCGTCACGTCGGTCCCGCCGTTCGGCACCGCGTTCTCGGCGTTCGACGAGCGGGCGGCCGATGCGCCGTGTTCGACCGCATTACAGAGCAGGTTCTCGACCAACTGGGCCAGCCGTTGCCGATCGGCGCGAACGACGGCGTCCGTCTCGACGGCCAGCCCTGCAGTCCCCGTCGCGACGGTCTGCCAGCACCGTTGGACCAACTCGGCGATCGGCACGGACTCGAGTTCGGTCACCGCCTCTCCCTCTCGAGCGATCGTCAGCAGGTTCTCCACCAGCGCCTCCATCCGGTCGTGGGATTCGGCGACGATGTCGAGCGCCTCGTTCTCGGAGTCAGCCCGCGCCAGCTCGAGGTGGCCCTGCGCGACGTTCAGCGGGTTGCGAAGGTCATGTGAGACGAGGCGAGTGAACTCGTCGAGCCGCTCGTTCTGCCGCTCGAGTTCCTGCTGGTACCGCTTCCGTTCCGTAATTCGGTGACTGACACCGATGAGGCCCTGGATGTCGCCGTCCTCGTCGTACCACGGCACCTTCGATGTCAGGTTCCATTCGTCGGCCAGGGGGCTGTATTCCTCCTTGTTGCGGATCGGCTCGCCGGTTTCGATCACGCGCATATCGTCGGCGTAGGCCTCTCGCTCGTGCACACCGTCGGCGATATCGACGTCGGTGTTGCCGATGATCTCCGATCGAGTGAACGCGTCGACGGTGAGTCTGTTCGTGTCGTGTTCGATCTCGTCGATAAGATGCGTGCTCACGCGAGCGTGTCGGCCCGCCGTATCTTTGACGAACAGGTGAATCGGGATCTGGTCGAAGAGTTCGTCCAGCAGATTGCTATCGTCCCGGCGTTGCTCCCGGGCCCGATGTTCGGAGACGGCGTCCGTTATCCGACTCGCCAGCGCCGACCCCTCGGTCGCTCGCAGATAGTCCGTCACGCCGAGTGAGATCGCTTCGCTCGCGACGGCCTCCGAGCCGTCGTCGGTAACGAGCAGGAACGGGAGGTCGGGATACTGCTCGCGGACCGTCGAAAGTAACTCGAGGCCGTCCCCTTCGGGGAGTCGGTACGCCGAAACGAGACAGTCGATGCGGTCCTCAGCCAGTCGGTCGAGTGCATCGCGAGCGGTGGACGTCGTGGACGCTTCGAACTGATCGTCGCTGCCGATCGACTCCGTCAGGTCGAGGGCATCGAACTCGTCGGCGACGATCAGCACCCGAATCTGGGCTGCCATTCGTCTCGCCATACGTAAGCGACCATATAATAACTATTTGCCGAGTGAATCGTATCGTTATCGCTTCCCTGCGGTAGGCCCCTCATACGGTTTACTGTAGTCAGTTACCGCCGATCACCAGGGACGTGGTCGGTGATCGGCGGTACATATAGGGATCAGCGTGAATCTTCGGAGGTCTTCACGAGAAAAGCAACCTACTGGGAAAATCGCACGACGAGAGAAACTATGAACTAGTCTGCTGATCCCTATAGTTACAGCAATCCGTATCAGACGTCCTGTTCGTGGACCCGGCCGAGCAGGCCCGAGTCCCGCACGTCGACGACGCCGGCCTCGTCCAAGATGGCTTGAAACGCGAGCGACCCGTCCACTGCACGCCGGGCTGTTAAGTCACTGTTCGTGGTAGGATCGTCGAGAGTATCATGTCCGTCTCCGATCGATTACGACAGTTGCGCGCGACGAGCGAGTCTCGGGAGGGTCCCGATGCGATGGATGAGCAGTCGCGTGCCGAACACGCGACGTACGCGGCGATCCGTGGACTCCAGGCGGGGTTCGTCGCCACGATCATCATGACCGCGTTCCGGCTGCCGATCCTGCGCTCGCTGCCCCCGTCGGCGAACTTCTGGTCGCAGTACGTTACCGGCGACGATCCCGAGGAGCATCCGGTCGCCGGACTCGTCTTGCACTTCGCCTACGGCGTTCAGGCGGGTGCGATTTTCGGCGCGTTGTTCGCGCTGCAGGATGCGGAACGGTCGATCGAACCCGAGCAGCGCGGCCTCGTCTGGGGGTCGATCTACGGTATGGCGCTGTCGGCGTTCGGATCGCAGATCATGCTGAAAGAACTGCTCGGAATCAAACTCGACACCGACGAACTCGCGCTGTTCCACGCCGGTCATCTCGTCTACGGACTCTCGCTCGGTGCGTGGGTCGGTTCCCGGACTGAGGGTGTCGAAGATCCGGAGGAGGAGTACGAGTACGATGACGGGAACTAAGTTCACAATTTAATCTCCTTTCTCGCTTATCGTTAGCATCAGTAGCCGCCGTCTTAGCAATACTTAGTAGACGTATTACGACTCGCCGAACCAGGTCATAACAACCTGTAAACCCTCGAAGGGCGGGTATTTCGGTATGGAACTCGGCGTCGTACTCGCGGTCATCGCAATCGGGTTCATCCACGGGGTCCTGCCGGATCACGGTTGGCCGATCGCGGCGACGTACGCGCTCAACCGCCAGCGCCGCTGGCTGTACGGCTTCCTCGCGGCGCTGATCCTCGGGGTCGGCCATCTGGTCAGTAGTGTCGTGCTCGTCCTGGCGTACTTCTGGTTCAGCACGTTCGCCGACTTCGCGGACGGGCCGTGGCTCGGCTACGTCGCCGGGACGCTGTTGATCCTGCTTGGAATCCACGAGTACCGAACTGGGGGGCACGGACACGGTATCGACGGCCACGAGGATGACCACGAAGACGGACACGGCCACGGAGACAACGAGCACACCCGCCACACGGATGGCGGGAGGGACGGCCCTCACGTACAGGGACAGCACGACGAGCACGAGGACGAACACACCGATGGCCACGAGCACGAGCACGGCCACGGGCACAGCCACACCCACGAACACGGGGACGACCGCGGCCTCTTAGCGCGCATTCGTGGCGCGCTGCCGGGCGGTGGCGGTCACCAACACTTGACCGAAGAACACGCCGAACGCGGACTGATGGCCCTCGGAACGACGGCGCTACTGCTCGGATTCGCCCACGAGGAACCCGTGCAGATCCTGGCGATCTGTAGCGGTGCCGGCACGGAGCTCTGTCTCGAACTGATGCTGGTCTACTCGCTCGCGGTAATCGTCGCGATCATCCTGCCGACGCTGCTGTTGATCGCGGGTTACGAGCACCACCGCGAACGAATCGAACGGTACACGCCCTATCTGCCGACGATCACGGCCGTCGTGTTGGTCGGGATGGGGCTGGCGTTCATCGTCGGGATCGTCTGACCGTCCGATCGTCGGGCTCCGTTTCGGATCCGCCATAGACTCCAGTCACACTTCCACTTCCACTCACAATCACGCTTACACTTTCATCGACTGTACCAGCGTCTCGACGTCCTCCTCGAGCCGACTCGCGTACTCCAGACGCAGGTCCCGGGCGTCGCTGTTCGTCACGTACTGGCGGCCGTCGATCCGCGTCGAGATCGGGTGGTAGTCGTCCACCGAGAAGCCCATCCGATCGAGATAGCGGGAGACGTTGGTCGACTCGAGGCCGTCGTGGATCGCTCCTTCGGCGAGGTCGCAGGCGACGTCGAACTCCGGAAGGGTGACGCCGTCGTCCGTGACGCGGCCAGTGTTTCTGGGATCGCTGTCGGACTCGATTTCGACGTTCGTGTGGTGTAGCTGCTCCATCACCGTCTCGAGTTCGTCGGTCAACCGGAGCAACTGGCTCGGCAGTGCGGCGTCCGGCGAGCGCCACTCGACGGTCGGCATCTCGTCGCGCAACCTGATCGGCGTCCAGACCACGTCGTCGGTCGAGAAGTGCTCCTCGACCGCCCGTTCGTCGATCCCCTCCTCGAGTGCCGCTCGCTTGAACTCCTCGTAGCGGTCCTCAAGCCGGCGGTGCCACTCGCCGACGTTGTCGACGTAGTGCCAGAGCTGACCGTGTTTGGGGTACTCCTCGTAGCTCTTCTTCCGGTAGCAGTAGGCGCGGGCGCCGTTGGCGAGCCGTTCACCCTGGTAGTACGGCGAGGAGTTGACCAGCGCGAGCGCTGCGTCCAGCGCGATCAGCGCGTTGAGCTGATCGGTGACGTTTCGCTTCTCGACGTGGATGTGCGTGCCGGCGCAGTACTTCGCGTAGTCGAAGTTCTCGCCGATCACCTCCTTCTGGATACGGCCCCGCTCGCCGGGGTGGCGGTCGATCTCCTCGGAGTTGATCGGCGTCCCCAGCGGAACGAGTCGCTTGTCTACCGATGCGGCTTTCGAGAGCACGCCGTCGAGCTGCTCGACGAACGTCGTTCGGAGTTCGCCGATCGTCTCGCACGGCGGCGTTTTCAGCTCGAACAGCGGCTCGACGAACTCCCGCTCGGTCTGTTCGGAAACCTCCGCGAGTTCGCCCGGCGACGTGAGCTCGCCGTCGGTATCGATCACCCAGTACTCGACTTCGATGCTCGTGTTCATACTCGAGATGGAAGTTGCTCGTCAGTCGCGGTGTCGTACGGTCTTCTGAACGTCATACCGGCCCGCACACAGCCGGCGTGGCTGCGCCGGGAATTCGGTACAGCAGTCCGTATCGGCGGGGCTATCCGGCGCGGCGGTCGACATTCGGAGGTGGTTCCGGTGCCGGCCATCGACAGTGACGACGTTGCGGCGGTTCGACGACGACGTATCCCTCGAGGCGGCACGGCAGCGTTCGTGGATCGTCGTCGCGGCTCGATATGTTCCATTGAACGCGTTTCGTTGAAGCGCCGATGCCTGCAGCCGCCTGCCACCGCTCGCTCCGCCGACAGAATGCGGTGCCTGAACGATCGTCCGTGCCGTTCTCGCTCCGGCACGCTCGGAGGGACCGCGCGGGCAGCCCACCTCGAGGGGTATCGAGCGCTCGGAGGGGGTCGCTACCGACGGTGTCCGTCCGATATGTCGTCAGCAAAGCCGACTCGCAACGAGACGACCCGTGAGCGGGATCGAGTGCGATTTCCTCGCCCTGGGCTCGTCTCGACGAGTGCAATCACGTCCCTTCGACTGCCGTGGTTTCCAGCACCGACAGCTCCGTCTCGAGTTCTTCGAGGGCCTGCAGGGTCTCACGCTCCTCCGCAAGGTTCGACTCGAGCGGTTCGACGACGTCGTCCGCGTAGGCGAGGCGACCGGCGAGCATGACCAGCGATTCGTAGGCTCTGATCTCGAGGCGCTCCGTCATGAGCGCGATCTCGAGGGGGGTCGGGACGGCCGGTTCGTCCGCGGACTCGCCGTGTTGGTGCCACGATTCGACCACGCCGTCGATCGTTCGCGTTCGACTCGCTCGAGGCTGTCGGCCGAGCGCCTCGAAGACGCTCGCGAGGCGGTCGATCTGCCGGTCGGTCTGTTCGCGGTGCTCGTCGAAGCAGTCGCCGAGCGCCTCGTTCGGGGCGTCCGCTGCCATCTCGCTGAGCAGTTCGACGTGGGTGCGTTCGACGTAGTAGGCGTGCTGGAGCTGGTATCCGAACAGATCCTCGAAGGTTTCGACGTTCATGTGTAGGTCTCCGGTGTGTGTTTCTGGGTTCGGTTGTGGGCGGTGGTTGCGGTCGTGGTCGCGGTTAGTGCTGTAGCCGTGACCGTGATCAATGGCACACATCGGTCACGTACCGATCGGTCGTCCGCGGCCGCGATCCCGCTCGCACGCACGGGCCTTGCAGCCACTGCGGCCACGGCGGACTGCAATCCGTCGCAAGGCAGGCCACAACCCGCCCCGTCGAGTGGGTCTCTCACGGCTTTTTCCGCCACGATCGGCCGAGCGATTCCCGCGCGGCGTCGTCGACCGGGTTCGACTCGAGCAGCGTCTCGACGGCGTCGCTGTCCGCCAGCGACTCGAGTTCCGTCCGGGTCCGTCGCTCGTCGTCGTAGTTGTGTTCGAGCGCGTCAACCACCTCGTCGGCCGCGTCGTCCTCGAGCGCGCTGGCGAGGGCCATCGTCGTCTCGTAGACCGAACACTCGATCGCCTCGAGTTGCAGCGTCGTCTGGATGTAGTACAGCGGCCGGAGGCTGTCGTTCAGGATGACGTTGTTGAACGCTTCCTTGTCGGCGAACAGACCGTCGAGTTCCGGCACGCGACGGCCCTCCGGCTCCTCGCCCAGCGCGTCGAAGGCGCGTTCGATTCGGTCGAGGTGCGTCTCGGTCTCCTCGCGGTGCTCGTCGATCACGTACTGGAGCTGTTCGCGACACTCCATGGCACGCAGGTCGTCCAGCGTCTCGATGGAGACGTCGGTCGCAAGCGTTTCGAGTTCGGACTGCAGCGTCCGCTCGATGTAGTACAGTCGTTCTAGCTGGGCCGTGAGCGCGTCGTCCGATGTGGTCGTTGCGGAACTCATAGCTGAAGGGATCGCGGGAATCGGGGGTTCAGAACGACTGTTGCATTCGCATCTGTTCGTCGGTGTCGTGGGGACTGTCGCCGCGGTCGCTGTAACGCGGTCGTCCGACGGCGTCGCGTCTGACCCCGTTCAGGATCGCCAACTCGAGTTCGTCCTGCGTTTCGTAGGTTTCGTGGCCGGAGGTCTCGAGGATCGTTTCCAGCGTGTCCGATTGGCTGGGATAGCTGATCTCAACATCGGCGAACTCCGCCAGGATTTCCTCGGTCGTCATCGGGAACGTCGTCTCTTCGAACAGTTGGCTGACTGCCCCGACCTCGAGCGATCTGACCTCGTCGGTGGTGTCGTCAATGCGGCTCATCGGAGACTCCTACCCGGATGGACGGGAAAGAGCTACAGCCTGCAGATGACTGTGTCGACCGGACGCGGGCGAGTATCCGGCAACCCGGAACGGCCGGAACGGCTAACAAAACCGACCGTAATTAGCAACGTATGCACTGGCCCGTTGGCGGCAGTATCGCCTCTAAGGACGGGATCCCGCTGTCGGTTATCGGTGTCGGAGCGGTGCTGACGGTCGTTCTGCTCGCGGAACTCGTCCTGTTCGTCGCGTTCGGGCCGACCCGCGTTCCCGACGGCACGTTTCTGGTCGGGGCGGCCACGACAATTCCGTTTCTCGCCGGCATTATCTACGGGGGAATCTGGCTGCGGTCCTCCGATCTTTCGCCGGCCCGGTATCCGCGTATCGTCTGGTGGTGTCTCGTCATCTCGAGCAACGTATTGCTCATCGCGCTCGTTTTGATTGTCGTCGTCCCGACCGACTCGTGGGCCGTCGTCTTTTTCTGGACGCGGTGGGCAGTGGCCCTCGGCGTTGGTGTTGGTTTGCTCGTCGGCTGCATCGAAGGTCGCGCCATCGAGCGCGCGTTGACCGCCGAACGCGCCGTTATCGAGGCGGAGTACGTCGAGGAGCAACGGGATTCGCTGGATTATCTCAACAGCATTCTTCGCCACGAGGTGTTGAACACGGCGACGATCATCAACGGGTACGCGTCACTGCTCGCCAACGAGGCCCCGGAGCTGAACGACCAGAGCCGCCGCTGGGCGGAGATCGTGATCGAGGAGTCCGAGGAGATGTCGACGGTCGTCGACGACGTCCGCGTGCTGTTAGAGACGACCGAAGGGGAGTACCGACTCGAGCCCACGAACGTCTCTGACGTGTTGCACGACGAAATTCGAAAGGTAGACCACAAGTGGGGCCCCGTCGACGTGGAGACGTCGATTCCGCCGGACGTCTACGTTCAGGCCGACGCACTGCTCGCTCGGGTTTTCGGCAACCTCCTCTCGAACGCGGTCGAACACAACGATTCGGCGACGCCGCAGGTGGCCGTCACGGTCGATCCGGGTCCCGAGACCGTCCGGATCGAAATCGCGGACGACGGCCCCGGTATCCCCGACGGGGAACTCGACACCCTTTTCGAGCGAGTCAAACGTCGAGGGAGTACACACGGGCTGGGCCTCTACCTGATCGACCAGCTGGTGGCCCGGTACGACGGCGCGATCGAGTTGACCGAGACGGGTCCCGACGGGACCGTGTTCACGGTCGAACTACTGGCCACCTCGGCAGATCAGGAGGGAGAAAAATACGACGCAGCAGCGGGGTCGGCGCTCGTCATGGAGTGAGCTCATACGGATTGCTGTAACTATGTACCGCCGATCACCAGGGACGGGGTCGGTTATCGGCGGTAATTGACTACAGGAAACCGTATCAGTCGTCCATCGTCCTGCGTCGTCGAACGAGATAGTAGCCCGCGACGATCGGCTGTAACGGCGGGATGGATAGACTCAGGAACGCGATGCCGAGATAGAGTCCCGGGTTCGGTCGCCACGAGTCCCCGTTCGTACAGACGTAGGCGGCGTCCTGGTGGATCGCGATCGGAAACGAACCGAACGCGATCGCCCCTGCGAGGCCGACGGCGGCTCTGAGGAGTACCGGGAGCGTGAACACGATCGCGACGATGGCGGCGGCGAACCCGAACAGCGTCGTCGCGAGCGAAATAGCCACGACGAGCCACCAGCCCGACCACCCCGGCCGCGTTCCGAACCGTCGGTGACGGCGTGCGAGGTAGACGACGCCCGCGAGCGGTGCCGACACGAGCGTGACGATGGCGTTGAGCCACGGGTTCGGGTTCCAGTTCCCGCTCACGCCCGGCCGACGGCGGATCCGCCGCGCGTCGAAGAAGATCGCGACGAGGAGCCCCAGCGTCAGGAACGTGTACCCGAAGCTACCGATCAGGAGCAACCCCAACTGGAGGCCGGGAACGCCGGGTTCTGCCTCTCGGAGAATACCGACGATCCCGACGCCGATCACCGGCGGAAACAGGTAGAGGAGTCGCTCGATGACCCGCGCCCAGTCGATTTCGTCGACGTGTGTCGCCATCTGGTGTGCCATCAGCTACAGCGGGAGCCGTTGACCGGCTTCCGTCGAGTGACCGGTACGCATACCAGTTTTGGACTGGATCGCCGCAGCGGTCGGCTCAATCTGCATCCGTCTCTGGCTCTGACGACCGATCACAGTGCTTTCTTGTACGCCTCGAGGGTCTCCTCGACGTCGTCCTCGGTGTGGCCGTAGCTGACGAACTGGCCCTCGAACTGGTTCTGGGAGAGGAAGACGCCCTCGTCTTTCATCTGGCCCCAGAAGATTCGCCGCCAGCGCTCGGTTTCGGCGTTTTTCACGTCGGCGGCGTTCTTCGGACAGTAATCGTAGCGCGGGCAGGTCGGATTCTGCCGACAACCCGCCTCGCACTGCTCCTCGAGCGAGTCCGGGCCCGGCCCTTCGCGGGTGAAGATCACCTTGAACATGCTGTCGGTGCCGGTGACGGTGTAGTTCGGGGCCTGGTCGGCGAGGATATCGGACAGGCCGCTGCGGAGTTGGTCGCCGAGTCCGTTGACGTGGTCGTAGACGTCGTTTTCGGCGGCGAACTGCAGCGTCTCGAGGCCGGCGGCCATCGTGACGGGATGGCCGGAGAAGGTGCCGGCCTGGAAGACGGGGCCGGAGGGGGCGAACTGTTCGATGATCTCGGCGCGGCCGCCGATCGCCCCGACGGGGAAGCCGCCGCCGATGATCTTCCCGAACGTCGTCAGGTCGGGCGTGACACCGAACTCGCTCTGTGCACAGCCCAGGCCGCCCACGCGGAAGCCCGTAATGACTTCGTCGAAGATCAGCAGCGAGCCGTGGTCGTCCGTGATTTCGCGGAGGAACTCGTGGTAGCCCTCCTCGGGGTGGACGATGCCGTAGTTGCCCAGAATGGGTTCGGTGAGGACGGCCGCGATGTCGTCGCCGTGCTCCTCGAAGACCTCGCGGACGGCGTCCTCGTCGTTGAACGGCACTGGAAGCGTGTGTTCGGCGAACGACTGTGGAATGCCCGCGGAGGAGGGTTTCGGGTTCTCGGCGTCGCCCTCGACCAGCGTCGACTCCTGGGCGCCGTGGTAGCCGCCCTGCATGACGACGATCTTGTTCCGGCCGGTGTAGCCGCGGGCGAGTCGCACGGCCGAGGTGGTCGCCTCGGTCCCCGAGTTGACGAAGCGGATCTTCTCGACGCTGGGGACGTGGCGGACGACGAACTCCGCGAGGTCGACCTCGACTTCGGTCGGGGTTCCGTACATCGGCCCTTCGCTCGCTTTCTGCTGGATGCCCGCCTGTACCGGCTCGGGCAGATCGTGGCCCAGCAGGAGCGGTCCGAGTCCCATCACCCAGTCGATGTAGCGGGTGCCGTCCGCGTCGATGACGTGGCCGGCGTCGCCCTTCTGGACGAAGAATGGGTAGGGCTCGATCGCCGCCCGAACTGCGGAGTTGACGCCGCCGGGCATCACTGAGAGCGCTCGATCGTACAGCGCACGCGAGTTCTCATCGGACATAGACGAAGCTTCGAAACGGGAGGGGAAAGTAGTACCGAGGTTCGATCGATCGCGCCTCGAGCCGTACTCACCGGTTCGGTCGGCGCGCGGGTCTCGGATTCAGACGGCGTCCTGTCCGGTGTTGCCGGTCCGGACCTGGTACGCGTCTTCGACGGGAATCACGAAGATCTTCCCGTCGCCGGGTTCGCCGGTGCTCGCGGCGTCGCCAATGGCCTCGACGACCTCTTCGGCGGGAATGTCGGCGACGACGCACTCGATCTTGACCTTCTGGTGGAGATCGACCGTGTACTCCTCGCCGCGCCACTGGCCCTTCTTCGCGGGCTGGGAGCCGCGACCGGAAACGTTCGTCACGGTCAGCGACGGCGCGCCCACTTCGGCGAGGGCCGTCTTGACGTCGCCGAGACGGTCGGGGCGGACGACCGCGGTGACCATCTTGAGTTCGCCGTCGTTCGGGTAACCGCCGTCAGTGCGAATCTCGGAGGCGGATCGGGATCCGCCACCGTCGGTCGCGACATCGGGGCCACCGAACTCGGGGTACGTATCGACGCCGTGCTCGGCGAGATCGAGTCCGTCGCGTTCGTGGTCGGGCGTGACTCGAGCCTGGCCGATGGCCTTGAAGCCGCCCCAGACGGCTGCGGTCGCGACGACCGTCCAGACGGTGATGACCGCGACGCCGACGATCTGTGGCACGAACGCGCTCGCTTCGATCGAGAGGATGCCGCCGGCGATGATGCCGCCGCCAATGGCGGAGCCCTCGAGCGACCAGAGCGGGTAGATGATCAGGCCGAGCATCCCCGCGGTCCCGTGGACCGGGAAGACCGCACAGACGTCGTCGATCTTGAGTTTCTCGTCGACGAACTTGAAGACGATCGGCAGCTGTGCGCCGGCTAAAAATCCGATCGCGATCGCCCCCATCGGGGTGATGAGGTCCGTCGGGCCGGTGACGCCGACGAGTCCGGCGAGCATGCCGTTTGCGACGTACAGCGTATCGACCTTCCCGTTCATCGCGAGCGAAACGGTGGACGCACCGAGCGCGCCGAGTCCCATCCCGAGTGCGGTGACCATCGCGATGCTCCCGACGTAGTCGAAGTCAGCGAGCGCGAAGGTCTCGGGGTCGATGACCGTCGCGGCCGTGCCGACGTTGAAGCCGAACCAGCCGAAGCAGAGGATCAGCGTCCCCAGCACGGCGAAGGTCATCGAGTGGCCGGGGATGATGTTGACGCTGCCGTCCTCGTTGTACTTGTCCATCCGCGAGCCGAGAATCCAGGCGGCGGTCAGTCCGGCGACGCCGCCGACGCCGTGGACGACCATCCCGCCCGCGAAGTCTGCAAAGCCGAAGTCAGCGAGGATCGGCGTGCCCTCGGGGGCGTACCAGACCATGCCGGCGACGACGGGGTAGATGACCGCCGCGAGCAAGAAGGTGTACGTGACGTACGCGCGGAGTTTCGCGCGGCCCGCGACTGCACCGGAAACGATCGTCGCCGCGGTCATCGCGAACACCGCGCTGAACAGCCACATCACCCAGTCGAACGATCCTTCGCCGAACATCGTCAGCGGACTCGAGTCGCCGCCGCCGAGGGCCGCACCGACGTTGTTCGAGATCCCCATCCCGATGACGAAGAACACGAAGATCCCGACCGCCCAGGTCAGCATGTTCTTCGTTAACTGGTTCGCGACGTTCTTCGAGCGGACCTGGCCCGCCTCGAGCATCGCAAAGCCCGCGTGCATGAAGAAGATCAGGAACGTGACCGTCAGCGCCCACATCAGGTTCATCCCCGTCGCGAGCGACTCGAGGTCGGCCGTCTCCTGGAGCGGTACCGCCTCGATCATGACTGCACCCCCATCGATCCCACCTTACTACCGATTCTTTGTAGACGTATGTCCACGCGTCTGCTGTTCAGGTTCATGGTTGTCTTCTGAATCACGTCTGATACGGATGGACTAGCTACATATAAGGATTAGCGTTGATGAACGTCTAATTATCTGTGCGTAATAGGGACAGGCGAGCAAATCTAAAGGTAGTCTAGTGTGTATAAGGCAATACGATTTGGCGGCTTGTTCGAGCCGCGGTTATATATTCGATCTTTGTAAACCGTGAAAAACCCGGAAGAGCCGCCGGTCCGTCGACGCCGGCCCGGTACGGCTCTCCGCGGGGGGAATACGGCTCGCGCGCGGCAGATGTTGCCACGCGACGGGCCGATTAACGACGGGTTGGACGTTCGTCAGAATGCCGGGCGATACCAGCCGTGATCACAGCCACAGTCGACCAACGGCGGCTCTAATTTTCGACCGGACCGCCGTTAGAACTTCGAGAGAGCTTCGAAGACGCGCGTCCCGCGCTCGATTACGCCCGTTTCACCCGACCGTCGCTACCGGCTCGCCGACAGTTCCTCGGCGACGTCTTCCGCGAAGTACGTCAGAATCAGATCCGCTCCCGCACGTTTGATCGAGAGCAGCGACTCGAGCGCCACGGCCTCGAGATCGAGCCAGCCCTTTTCGGCGGCGGCGTGGAGCATGGCGTACTCGCCGGAGACGTTGTAGGCGGCGACGGGGTGGTCGAACTCCCGCCGGATCTCCGAGACGATATCGAGGTACGGGAGCGCGGGTTTGACCATCAGTACGTCCGCGCCCTGCTCGGCGTCGAGTCGAACTTCGCGCATCGCCTCGCGCGCGTTCGCGGGATCCATCTGGTAGTGTCGTCGGTTTCCGAAGGCGGGTGCGCCGTCGGCGGCGTCCCGGAACGGCCCGTAGAAGGCGCTCTCGTACTTCGCGGCGTAGCTCATGATCGGGACGTGCTCGTACCCCTCGCGGTCTAACCCCTCGCGGATGGCGGCGACCATCCCGTCCATCATTCCGCTGGGGGCGATCATGTCCGCCCCCGCCGCAGCGTGGGAGACCGCGATCCGATCGAGGGCCTCGAGGGTCGCGTCGTTGTCGACGGTCGTGGTCGGGTCGCACGCCGGGCCGCCGTCGTCGACCCCAACCTCGCCGTCTTCGCTCCGAAGTTCCTCCTCGAGCGGCCCGCAGTGGCCGTGGTCGGTGTACTCACAGAGACAGACGTCCGTGATGACGTACGCATCGGTTTCCGCGGCGATCCGTCGGGTCGCTTCCTGAACGACGCCGTCCTCGGCCCAGGCGCGGGTCCCCTCGGGATCCTTCGATTCCGGGATGCCAAAGAGCATGACGGCTTCGACCCCCGTCTCGAGAACTTCCTCGACGCGGGCGACGCTCTCGTCGATCGGCACGCGCTCGTGGCCGGGCATCGACTCGATCGGCACGCGTTCGTCGGTCGTCGCATCGACGAAGACCGGTGCGATGAGATCGCTGGGCTCGAGGCTCGTCTCGCTGACGAGCCCGCGAACCCGATCCTGTCGAAGCCGCCGGGGACGGTGTGTGAGATCCATACAGGAGGTACAAATGGAACGGCCAAAAACCGTCCGTTCGAACGCCGGGGCCGTAGCTGTCTCACCCATCGCGGGCGACGGGCCGCCCGGCCGCGGACCACGACTCGCGCTCTACAACGAGTCGGCTCGGACGGCCGTGATGAGCGATACTCGTGTCCCTCGGGGTCGCGCCCCGGTGGAATCAGTACCAAACTCGAGGAGGACCGCACGGATCAGCGACTCCGCCGTGACCGATCGAACGGCGACTGAACCGCGCTACGTCATCGCCTCGTCGCCGATGTCCGGATGTTCGCGAACGAACGCGACGAGTTCGTCGACGTAGGATTCGAACGGCGGACACTCGATTCCCGTCCCGGCGAGCGCTCGTCGGGCGTTCGGACAGGCGTACCGCGTCGGATGATCGAGATAGTCGAGCGTCGCGGGTTCGGCGGGGTCGCCGCGCGCTGCGAGAGCCCCCATCAGCCGTTTCGCGATGGGTTTCGTACTCGGGAGTGAGACGACGCGATGGCCGGTCGCTTCGCCGATCGCGTCGACGAAATCGGGGATCGAAAGCGGTGCCGGATCGCACAGCTGATAGACTTCGCCGACGGCGTCCTCGCGGGCGCTGAGATGAGCGATGGCGTCGACGACGAAATCTCGCGGAACGACGTTGAGCTCGCTGTCGGCTCCGCCCGGTAGGCCGGTCGTGATCGAGCAGGCCGACGACTGCGACAGGATGTTCCGGATCAGGTAGTACGGGCCGTCGTACTTGCCCGTCTCGCCGGTCTCGCTGTCGCCGACGACGATCGCGGGCCGGTAAATCGTCGCCGGGAGGCCATCGGCCATCCGCTCCTGGACGGCGACCTCCGCCCGGTACTTCGTCTCCTCGTAGTGGTTGTTGAACGTCTGTCCTTCACGCAGGTGGTCCTCGGTGAAGACGCCGTCGTAGCGGCCGCTGACGTAACACGTGCTGACGTACTGGAACCGATCGATGTCGAGGTCGTCGGCCGCGTCGAGAACGTGTTCGGTTCCGCGGACGTTCACCGCCTCGGCGGGCTCGAGGTCGACCGCGAGATCGTATATCGCCGCGAGGTGGTACAGCTCCGTGACGGACTCGAGGGCCGACAGACCGTCGTCGAGACCGAGTCCGGGCCGAGTGATGTCGCCCTCGAAGAGTTGGATTCGGTCGCTGCCGGAGCCGGCGAGCGACGCCGCGCGCCGCTCCGCGAGGGCGCGGTATTTCGGCTGGATCAGACAGGCGATCGGACCGTCGCCGCGATCGAGCAGTCGTTCGATGAGCGCCGAGCCCAGAAACCCCGGGAAACCGGTGAGCAGTATGGTCGGCGGCTCTTGGCTCCTGTCGCCGTCGGTTCCGTCGGCTTCGCTCATCGGAACCACCGCCTGACGCTCGAGACGGTCGGCAAGCGGCGCTGTAGCCGCGTCAACCCCATCATCCCACGTGCGTACCACGAAGTCGGGATGCCCGGCGGTGCGTCTAGCGGCCCGATTCGGGAGGTGGCGATCGTTCGGGACTCGAGATAGCGTTCGATTCCTTCGCGGCCGTGGCGGCGACCGAGTCCGGAGTCCCCGAAGCCACCCATCGGCGCGTCGACGGCCGCCCAGCCGGACACGTAGGCGTCGTTGACGCAGACGGTGCCGCAGTCGATCTCGCGGGCGACGGCGACGCCGCGGTCGCGGTCCCCGGCCCAGACGCTCGCGTTCAGTCCGTACTCGGTGTCGTTAGCCGCCCGAATCGCCGCCTCCGTGCTGGAAACCGGCCGGACGGAGACGACGGGTCCGAACGTCTCCTCGCGGGCGACCGTTGCGTCGGGATCGACGTCGGTCAGGATCGTCGGCTCGTAACAGAACGGCCCCACGTCAGGTCGGTGACGACCGCCCGTAAGCACGGACGCACCCGTCTCGAGCGCCTCCTCGACGTGGCGTTCGACGCGCTCGAGCTGGTCGCCGTCGATCAACGAGCCGACGTCGGCCGCGAAGTCGAAGTCGGTGCCGAGCGCGAGTCGCCGCGTTTCGCCGACGAAGGCGTCGAGGAACTCGTCGAAGACCGACTCGTGGACGAAGAGCCGTTCGGCCGAGAGACAGAGTTGGCCGGCGTTCGTAAAACAGGCCTGAACCGCGCCGCGGGCGGCCTCGTCGATATCGGCGTCTTCGAGGACCACCAGCGGGTTCTTGCCGCCGAGTTCGAGGGAGCAATCGATCAGGTTTCGACCGGCTCGCTCGGCGACGACCCGGCCGGTCTCGGTACTCCCGGTAAAGGACAGGTAGTCGACGCGGTCGATCAGCGCCGGCCCGACGGTGGGGCCGTCCCCGGTGACGATTCCGAAGACGTCGTCGGGGAGTCCGGCCCGCTCGAGCAGTTCGGCGAGCGCGAGGGCGGTAAACGGCGTCTTTTCGTCGGGCTTGAGTACGACCGCGTTGCCGGCGATCAGCGCGGGGATCACGTCGGTCACCGAGAGCGTCAGGGGGTAGTTCCACGGCGAGATGACACCGACGACGCCGACCGGCTCGGCGGTTACGCGAGCGGTTGTCGCCGGTGGAAACGCGCCGCGTCGCTTTCGGTCGGCCAGCGCTGCCGGTCCGCTGTCGGCGTAGTACGAACAGGTCAGCGGAACGTCGAGGACCTCTTCGAGGGCGTGACGGCGGGACTTGCCCGTCTCGAGTTGCAGGAGATCGAGCAGTTCCGCGCGGTGCTCGAGGACGAGGTCGCCGAATCGCTCGAGAATCTCGCCGCGTTCTTCGACCGACCTATCGGCCCACGAGGACTGGGCGTCGCGGGCGCGATCGACGGCCCCGTCGACGTCGGCGACGGTGCAGGCGGGAATCGATCCGATTACGGTGTCCGTCGCGGGCGCACGGACGGCGATGGTGTCCGCGTCGGTATCTGCGTCTGTGTCGGTGTCGATATCGGTACCGTCAGCACCGACCCGTGCTGCTAACGCCGAGAGCCGCTCCGACGAAAGGGCCGTTCCGGCGAAACTATCCGATCGCGAATCCGTTTCGATTGCCATTCGATACCACACACGAGGGCACGCGGGCCGATACCTCTTTGGCTCACGGAGAGAAGCCCCGCGAGCGCCGATTTTGATTCCGTTTTCGATCCCGACCTCGTCCCCGAATCGGTTCCGGTTACGCGATCGATTCGACGTCCGCGAACGCCGCCCGCACCCGATCGGTGACGTCCGCTGGTGCGTCGTCGGCTGCGGACACCGCGAGCGCGGTCCTGATGCGAGCCTTCCACGCCGGGAGGTCGCCGCCCGAAATCGCGCCCGCCGAGCGCAGCGTCTTCCCGCCGCCAGGGCCGCCGTACAGCCCCGCCGTCGTCCCGGCATGACAGCGCGAGGCGAGCACGACGGGCACGCCCCGTTCGATGGCATCCTCGAGCGCCGCGCCGAGTTCGCCGGTCGTGTTCCCGAGGCCGGTTCCCGCGACGACGATGGCGTCGGCGTCGGCGTCCTCGAGCGCCCGTTTGACCTGTCGTCCGTCGACGCCCATCGCGTTCATAACGAGTTCGACGCGGACGTCGGGATCGATGCGCGCACCCGGAACGGCGTTCGAATACCGGCCCGGCTCGCGCAGGAACCTGAACCCGTCCGGCGTGCGTTCCGCGATCGGTCCCGCGGTCGGGGAGGTGAAGGTCTCGAGTTTGCTCGTGTGGCCTTTGACGACCCAGCGTGCGGCGTGTACGCGATCGTTGAACGCCAGATAGCTTCCGCCGGCCGCTCGGAACCGCTCGTGAGCCGCGGCCCGAACGGCCGTGAGGAGGTTCGTCGGGCCGTCGGTTCCCAACTGGTCGAACGGTCGCTGTGCCCCCGTAAAGACGACCGGAATCTCGGCGTCGACGACGAGGTCGGCGTAGTAGGCCGATTCCGCCATGGTGTCGGTCCCGTGCGTGACGACGACGCCGGCGGCCCCTTCGGCCGCGGCGCGTTCGACCGCGTTCACGATCCGCGCGGCGTGTTCGAAGGTCACCTGAAACCCGGATACCTGACAGACGTCGTCGACGTCGATCGACGCCTCGTCGGCGAGTCCCGGAACGGCGTCGACGAGATCATCGCCAGTCACCGAGGGCGTCTTTCCGGCGGCGTCACCGGTCTCACCGTCCGGGTCACCAGTTCCGCCACTGTCGCCCTCGTTCGAGGTGCTCGCGATCGTTCCGCCGGTGCTGACGATTCGGACGTGTTGCATACGGTGATCGTGAACGCGGTGTGTGAAGTGCTGTCCGGTCGAGCGACGCGCTGTGGGGACGTTCGAATCAATGCTCTCATTGGCCGCCGCGAGTGATGAACGAACCGATGCAACGAATCGACTGGCAGGTGACGACGGGCCGATGACACTCGAGCACGAATGAGGCGGTGGCGATACAGCGAGACCGTCCTGACGTTGTGTACGCTCGCGTTCTTCGCGACGATGGTCGGGCGACTGGCGATCAGTCCCGTCGTCCCGCTGATCACCGACGAGTTCGGCGTCTCGAATTCGGTGATCGGCATCGGACTGACGGGCATGTGGATGGCCTACTTCGCCTCCCAGTTCCCGAGCGGGGTTCTCGCCGACCGATTCGGCGAACGGCCGATCATCCTCATCGCCGTCGGTGGCACCGCTATCTCGAGTGCGTTCCTCGCGCTGGCACCGCTGTTCGCGCTCTTCGTCATCGGGACCATCGTGCTCGGCGGCGTAGCCGGGCTCCACTACAGCGTCGCGACGACGCTGTTGACGCGAACGTACGACGAAATCGGCGCGGCAATCGGCGTCCACAACAGCGGCGGCCCCGCCGCCGGGCTGATCGCGCCGCCGATCGCGGCCTGGATCGGCGTTCAGTACGGGTGGCGGCCCGCCGTCGCCATCGGGACGGCGATGGCGATTCCCGTTTTCGTCCTCTTCGCTTGGCGGATCCGGCCGACGGAACCGCGCCGCCCCGAGCAACCGATGACCGAACGGTTCGAACTCGGGCCGCTTCTCGAACTCCTCGTTCGGCCGCAGATCGCGTTCCCGATCTGTCTCGCGATCGCGGGAGCGTTCGTCTGGCAGGCGACCGCTTCCTTCTTGCCGACCTTCCTCATCGAGCATCGCGACCAGTCGACGGAGCTCGCCGGAACGGTCTTCGCGGGCTATTTCGTCGTTCAGGCGATCACCCAGGTCGGCGTCGGCGCGGTCTCCGACCGGTACGGACGCGATTTCGCGACGGCCGGCTGTATGGTCCTCGCGGCGATCGGCTTCGGGCTCTTGATCGCCGTCCCCGGCACCTTCGCTCTCGCGGCGGCCGTCGTGCTGGTCGGAACCGGTCTCGGCTGGGGTGCGGCGCTGTTGCCGCGATTCATGGACGCCCTTTCCGAGGCCGAACGCGGCGCCGGGTTCGGCCTCGTCCGGAGTGTCTACGGCTTTATCGGCGCGCTCGGCTCCGTGATGACCGGACTCCTCGCGGACCTCTTCGGATGGGGGGTTTCGTTTGCCGTCCTCACCGCGTTGCTCGTGCTGGTGTTCGCGGCACTCGTCGTCAACTGGGCGCTCTCGCTCGGCTACTGATACGGTTTTCTATAGTCAATGACCGCCGATCACCGACCACGCCCCCTGGTGATCGGCGGTACATAGTTACAGCAATCCGTATGACGCGTTCGAGTTCTCGAGGACGGAGCGGCTGTTGTTACGGCTGCAACACACGGCGGACCACTCTTCGCGAACTCACAACTGGCTTATATGATCCGGCGGCGTACCTCGCTCAATGGCAGCACAATCACGACGGAAGGGGGCGGCACGGTGTACGGACTGCGGGAGGTCGTTAGCGGTCTGGGTCGGGTCGGAAACGGTTCGACCGATCGGGAGCACCGACGGCTGTCCGTGTGGGAATACGTCGTTTCGCGTGTTCGAGTAAAACGACATGGCGACAGAAAGCCGCGCTTTTTCGTTACGTCTCCTCGTGTCTCTACCGTGTCCGATGCTGAGGAAGCAGTCAAATCTCTCGACAAACTCGGGCTGACGGAGTACGAGGCCCGCTGTTTCGTCGCCCTCACCCGCATTTCGAGGGGGACCGCCAAGGAGATAAGTCAAGTTGCGGATATTCCTCGCTCGCGAGTGTACGACACGATCGAACGTCTCGAGCGAAAGGGGTTGGTCCACGTGCAGCAAACTGACCCTCGTGAGTACAAGGCCGTGTCAGTCGAGACGGCGTGTCGGCGAATCCGGGAGGACTACGACTCCCGGATCAACGCCGCCGAGAACGCGCTCGGCCAACTCGAGGAGCCCGATACGCAGGACGACGAGGGGATGTGGGCGATATCTCAGAAAGAACACGTCAGTCAGCGAGTGTCAACCTTTCTCGACGATGCCGAGGAAGCGATTCATTATCTCGTTCCGGCGACAGAAGTGGTCGACCAACGGATCTTCGACGGATTGCAATCGGCCGTCGATCGCGGCGTCGCCGTCTATATCGAGGTTCCGACCGAAGACGATCAGGACGAGTTTACCGAAGCGGTTTCGGGTGCGAACGTCGTCGTTTCGTCGGACATCGCGACGACCAGCGAGGTCTACTCCGAGTGGCCCGGACAGCTCCTCATGAGCGATCAACAGGCGGTCGTCGCCAGCGGCCTCAAGGAGAGCGACCTCCCCGACGTGATAAACGAGATGGCCGTCTGGACCTACGGTCGCGACCACGGCTTCGCCGTCTGGATGCGGGAACTACTCGACAATCGACTCGAAAGACGCGACGACGACCGATCTCTCGAGGAGTGATACGGACTGCTGTACCGAGTTACCGGTGTCACCACTGAGCTATGATTGTGCCGGTCCGAGAGGGATTCGCGACGCCAGTCATAGATTTGATTCCGTACTCTCGAGTAGCTGTCTGAAAAGTTGTGCGAGATACACGGCGGCGATCTCGGAGGGAGAGAATGCACTTACCGATCCTCTGTCGTCAATACAATGATTACTACTGCGTCTGATTCACCGTTATGGACATTACACTGCTTGGAACCGGTGAAGCGGTTGGTGTTCCCGCCCCACTGTGTGGTTGTCGATACTGCGAGGAGAGTACTAAACGACGGCGGCCCGGACTGCTGATCGAAACCGAACACGCAACAGTCGTCTTAGATGTCTCACCGGATATCAACGAACAGCTCTCTGCCACTGATACGACTGACGTGGACGCCTTCTTCATTACCCATCACCACTATGACCATATGGGTGGCATGAACGAACTCCACCACGCAGCGATGGGGTTCGACGAACACGTCGGTATTGAGGGCGGATACCTCGATCCAGAGACGTTTGCCGAGTCGGAGAAGCCGAACGATCCCGACTTCACGGTCTACTTTACGGAGACTGGTTTGGACTTTTTTGAAGACTCGTTCGCGCATCTCATGGACGCGCTCACATTGCGAACGATGGAACACGGTGAACCGATCGAAATCGGGGATCTCCGCATCGTGCCGTTTCCAGTGCAGCATGCACGGCCGCCCTTTGATACGCTCGGATTCGCCGTGTACCATGATGGGGTCAAGGCTGTATACGCACCCGACATGTGGGATTTCATGGACGATACGGAGTACGAGAACGCCGATCTACTGTTCGTCGAGGGAGCCGCGCTCTTTCGGGCGTTTGGACACGGGGACGAAGCGGATCTCCGCGCAGCACTCGCGGATGCTGCTGCCGAACGGACGATTCTCGTTAACCTGAGCGAACACCTCCAGCGAATGACGACCGACGAGTTACGACGCGCGGCCGAACGGGACGGCTACGAACTCGGGTCGGATTTCACAGAGTTCCATTTATGAACGAAGTGAGTGGCTGTTGACCCCATCCGCTACTAATCCCTCTGACGCACACCGTATGATACTGTTGGACAGAACGACGTGAATCCGATCGGTTTGCTGGGGTGGTTACCGTGGGCGACGACCCCGAATTCACGATCGGTTTCGTATTGACTGCTGTCCGACAGTATGAGTTCGGTCGGCGTGACGTCTGCGGTCGGTTTGTCTGCGGATCTACCCCGGCGGTCGAAAGCGCTCACACCCGTTCAACGCCGTCCGAGCGCGACCGATCACCAGCAATGAGTGTATACTTTTAAGTGCGCGCCGCCCATTTTGGTCTGTTAGCAATGGCCATAGATCCGCAGTTCACCGAGAATCGTGACAAAGTCGACGAACACAACGGCCACGCCGTCTGGGGTCCCGTCGACGAACCCGAGGAACTGGGCATCCACGGAACCCACGTCGCGGTCGACTTCGACCTCTGTATCGCCGACGGTGCCTGCCTCGAGGACTGCCCCGTCGACGTCTTCGAGTGGGTCGAGACGCCGGGCCACCCCGAAAGCGAGGAGAAGGCGGATCCCGCAAAGGAAGCCCAGTGTATCGATTGTATGCTCTGTGTCGACGTCTGTCCGGTCGATGCGATCGACGTCGACGCCGGTCGAACGGCCTGAACCACCCGTTCTCCAGCGGACAGAGAGCGGTTCGAAACAGCCGGCGAGGTGAAAAGGCGACTCCTTACTCGGCTCGATCGACGTCGACTTTCTCCTTTAACGTCTCGAGACCGTCAGCTTCGGCGAGTTCCTGCAAGCGCTCGCGGAAGTGTTCCTCACAGAGACCGACTTTGAGGCCCTCCGATTCGGCGGCGAAGGCGGCCTCGCGGTCACAGTAGTGACAGTTCATAGGGCCACATTGGGACCACGGTGCATTGAACCCTCCGCTATCGGCCAAGATGTATGAACGATTTCCGTTATGTCGTCAGCGCTAACTGTTCGTACTCGCGCCGGGACAGTCCGGCACCACCGAGTTCCTCGCCGTGGGCGTCGCTCCCGCCGGTCGCTACCAGATTGTGTTCCTCGATCGCCCGTTCGACGACACTCCGGTCGAGGTCGTCGTTTCGATTGTAGGGGTACTGTAACTCGACGCCCTCGAGGGTCGGTTCGGCGGTCAGTGCGAGCGCCTGCTCCGGGTCGCGGTAGCGCAGGGGATGGGCCAGCGAAACGAGGCGACAGGAGGCGGTGAGCGCCGCCAGCCCCCGCTCGAACGACGGGACGTCCCGCGCCACGAAACAGGGATCTCCGGAGCCGATTAACCGGTCGAACGCGTCCTCGTAATCGTACTCGAGGTCCGGATGGGCGTCGATCGCGCGGGCGACGTGTGGTCGACCGAACCCGTCGGTGACGGTTACGCCCAGGTCGACGTCGAGACGCGCCTCGACGCAGTCGACGATCGCCTGCCCGCGTTCGATACGATCGGTCTGAATGTACTCGAGGACGCCCTCGAGGTCTGGGGTTGGATCGACCCCGTACCCCAACAGATCGACGCGTTCACCGCCCGGGGTTTCGACGCGGAGTTCGATGCCGCTGACGATCGTTACGCCGTCCTGCTCGACCACCGGCGCGTCGAACGGCTGCGCCCGGTCGTGATCCGTCACGGCGACAACCTCCACGCCGGCGCGGCGAGCAGCGTCGGGGACCATCTCGAGGTCGAGACTCCCGTCCGAACGCGTGGTGTGGACGTGCAGGTCGGCGTATGGCATGGTACTCGAGGCGAGGGCTGCCGCTCGTAAAGACGTTTCTCCACGTCGTCTTCGGGTTTCCGGAATCTCTAGGGACGACCTAGGAGTACTAGGTGTACACGACCCCTAGAGAACGTATATGGATAATGTTTATAATTATCGATCACGGAAGATCGGGTGTAATGCTGCCTAATCGCACCGGCGAATTCGCTGCCGACCACGACTACCCCGCGACGACCGAGGAACTGATCTCGGAGTACGGTGACCAGACCATCGAGCTCCCGAACGGGACCGAAACCGTCGGCGACGTACTCGCCCGCCTCGAGTCCGAGACGTTCGAGACGGCGGACGACGTCCGGCTCGCGCTCTCCTGTGGTGTCAGCGACAAGGCCATCGGTCGCATCGGCTACAGCGACCGCGACCCGGCACCGCTCGGAAGCCCGTACGCGCCAGACGCGGTTTCCTTCTAAATCGAACTTTTTCGCTCGAATCCTCGTTACGCTTGCGCTCGGCGAAACCGTTTGCTCCGTGAGCGGTACCTCGGCCGGCTCCGCTTCTCATGGCTTCTCATGCGGTCTACTGTACGCCAGTACCGGCGCGACCGCAAGACCGCTCACGATCGCGCCGGTAGACGGTTACAGTAGACCGTATCAGAGCATGATCTGCTTGTTCGCGTCGTCGATCTCTTCCCACGATACCCGTTCCCGTTCGACGATCCGTTCGGGCTCGAGCGCGGGATCGCCGAAGACGGTCAGTGCGGCGCCGACTGGTGGTCGGGGTTCGGGTCCCTCCTCCGGTGGCGCTTCGTCTTCGGGGTCCGGGTCGGTTTCGTCCGGATCGTCGTACTCTCCGGTTCCGTTTTCGTCTCCGTTCCCGTTCGGCCCGTTCTCGTGTTCTGGCTGTTCGGTCCCCTCGTCCGGCATTTCTTCGGGGTCCGAATCGGTCTCGGGCTCGGCCATCGGTTCGGGTTCCGGAACCGGCTCCGCACCCGGCCCTGTAGCCTCGCCCGCGACGATCCGGATCACGTGCCCGAAGATTTCGTGTGGGCCACAGTGAAGGTCGTACACGCCCGGCCGGTCGAACGTGTAGAGCCAGTAGGCGTTCACGGGAAGCACCGGCGACGAAAACGGCGGCACGTCGTCGGGCACGCGTTGCTGAATCCCCTGTGCGGGGTGATACGCCGTTACTGAGTGATGTGGCGAAACGAGACTGAACTGGACGGTATCGCCCGGCTCGATGTACAGCCCCGTCGGTTCGAAGAAGAACTCCGGAATCTCGCGATCCTCTCGGGGTCGGGTCTCGGCTTCGACGACGTGATCCGGCTCAACCGGCGGCTCGACGTCCATCGACAGCGCTGCGAACCCGAATGCGGGGTGTATTTCCTCGCTCGAGCGATCGGCGGGGAGATCGTCCTGGGCCGATGTGCCACCGGCAGCGACCGCGTTCGCTCCCAGTGCCGTTACGGCTGCGCCCGCGCCGAGGGCTTGCATCAGTCGTCGTCGATCGAGTACGCTCGGAATCTGTGCTGAATCGCCGTCAGTCGGGTCGTTGGTATCCGACATGAGGCAGTTCCTCCCACGGCTACCGAGATAACTGTTCCATACCCGATACTATGACTGTCCAGCTTACCGACTGTCCGTAATAACGTCTAACAGCGCAAAACCGGCGGCGGAACAATGTCGGTTGTCGCGTCGCCCGCCCGACTGCAGCCGAATTCCGGCCGCTAGAACGTGTCGATGACCGGAATTCCCTCCGTCTCGTAGTCGGTCATCGCCTCGAGTTTGTCGTTGACGTCCTCGAGATCGATGGTTTCGGAGACGACGTCCGCGGGTCGGAGCTTGCCGGTCGCGACCATCCGGAAGATTTCGTCGTATCGCGTTGGTGGCATGCCGAGCGAGCCGATGAACTCGATCTCCTGCATTACCATCGCGTCGGAGGGGACCGTGATCATCCCCTGTTCGTCCTGCGTAGTGAGGCCGATCTGAAGGTGCTGGCCGCGGTTCCCGAGGCTCTGTACGGAGTTCTGGGAGGTCGTCTCGATCCCGAGGGCGTCCATCGAGACGTTGGCACCACCGTCGGCGATCGCCTTGACTTCGGCGGCGACGTTATCGACGTCGTCGGCGTTGACCGTTTCGACGGCACCCAGTTCCCGCGCCTTCTCGAGTTTCTCGTCCGTGAGGTCGACGGCGATCACGTTTGCGCCCAGTGCGTCGGCGATATGGACCGCCGAGAGACCGACGCCGCCGACGCCGTGGACCGACACCCAGTCGCCCGCGCTCACGTCGGCCCGGTGGGCCAGCGCGTGGAACGACGTCATGAACCGACAGCCCAGTCCGGCCATGTCGACCGACGAGACGCCGTCGGGGAGCTCGACGAGGTTGTGGTCGGCGGCGGGAACGTGTAGCTGTTCGGCGAACGCCCCCTGAACGGGCTCGATAAAGCCGAGGGGCATCACGTTCTCGCAGGTGTTGGAGTGCCCGCGACGACACTCGTGGCAGGTCCCGTCGCCCAGGTTGAACGGCACGGCGACGTGGTCGCCCTCGGAGACGTTCTCGACGTCGTCACCGACGGCGACGACCGTTCCTGCGGGCTCGTGGCCGAGGATCTGTCCCGGCTGGGTCTCGAGGCCGAGCCATCCCCAGTCGCCCTGCCAGCCGTGCCAGTCGCTCCGGCAGACGCCGCAGGCTTCGACGTCGACCACCGCGCCGGCGGGGTCCGGGTCCGGCGCGTCGACGTCTTCAATCGAGAGCGGTTCGCCGTGGTCTTCGAGGACTGCTGCTCGCATAACTTGTTCGATGCTATCATGCATCATATACGTGTCTCTACGTTCACAGAAACTGAGTAATCGCGCTCGAGAACGGGTTCGTTGGAGGCAACATACGGCGCCGGAAAGCGACGGGATCGACCGCGGTTATACTGTCAGACAGCAGTCACTGCGGAGTCGGTCGCGAAGTCGCGGCCGTCCTCGGGGATGACGGTCACAGTAGCGCGACTGATCTTCGAATAGTCCTGTCCGGCAGTATCAGTTCAGTAGATCGATCGCGTCGCCTAACTCGAGGGGCACCGACCCCTTCCGGTAGCCTTCGACGTGGCCGCTCGGCCGGGCCCGGTAGACGACGGCGGGCCGGTGGCGCACGTCTGGCTGTTCGGCGCGGACGGCGTTCCAGTTGTCGTCGCGGAAACTCGAGCAGTCGACGAAGAGGACGGCACCGCCGCCGTGTTCGGCGAGTTGGCCGTTGGTCTTGGTCTCGGCAGTGTCGCGAACGGCGGCGACGGGCCCTGCTGCCGCCCGGTTTGTGGGCGGTTGCGGACGAGTGACCTCGACGAGCACGTTCGTCTGCGCGTCTTTGGCCCGGAAATCCAGCGAGTGCCCGGTCGTGACCTCGATTTCGGGGACCACGTCGTAGCCGGCGTCGGTGAGGATCTTCGCGGCGATGAACTCACCCATCGCGGCGCTCATGCGAACGCGGTCGACGTGGTCGCTCGTGCCGAGTTTGCCGGACATGACGTGTCGGTACTCGTCGAGGACGCCGGTTTTGAAGAAGTCCTCGAAAAAGCGGGTCGTCTCCCGACGTCCGGCGTCGGGGAATCCGCTGGCGTGTTCGCGGAAGAACGCCCGCGTCGACTCGCGGCCGTCTTTGGACATGAAAACCGGCAGGAAGAACCACGAAATGTGCGGGTAGTCGGCGAGCCAGGGGTCTTCCTCGTAGAGGGTCGCGAGCAGTTCGCGCTGGGCCCACCGGGCGACGTGATAGGGGACCTCGCGCCAGCCGAATTTGTCGGTTCGCCAGAGCGACGAGGGCGTTTCGGTGTTGCCCATCCAGTAGGCCTCCTCGTCGTTTCGTGCAAAGAGTGCGACGTCGCCGTTTTGCATCTCGAAGCGGTGGGTCTTCCAGTTCGCGCCGATCTCGCACTGCGGCGTCACCGCTCGAGCGCCGATGTTGGACCGGAGCGGCTGGAGAATCTCGTGTCGGACTTTCTGTTCGCTCCACGACGAGGGCGAATACCGAAAGCGAAGCGGCCGTGCCACGGTCTCGCTACGGCGCGAGGGTGCATACGTGTTACGTACTCCGACTCCGACGATCTCACTGACCGTTACATTGATGTGCGATAGCCACCTACATGTGTACACTTACCATGTCAATGGGTGCCTATGACGAAGATGAACACGAGCGCCGCGAGCAGCAAGCGTCGAGGGTCGATGCCGATTTTGACGACGAGCGGACGATCTATCACGGGGAAGTCGAGTACGACTCCGGGGAGTCGGCCGAGGACCTGTTAGATCAGTTCGAGCAGATCAAGTCGAACTAGCGGTCTCCATTTCGGTTGTTTCCGAATCCGTGAGTCGACGCCGTCTCGAGTTCGAGTCCGTCGGGTCGCAGTAGCGACCGGTGGGGCGTCGTTCGGCCCACGCTGCCGATTCGCAGTCGGTACCCTCGGGCGTCGTGGCGAACCCTTTCGAGGTGGAACCTGAGGACCAGAACCCGTTTTCGTTACTCGCTCACTCGAGGACGTCCCAGCCCGGCGTTTCGGGTGCTCCGCGGTCCGCTTCGACGTTGCTGGCGATGGTCGTCGGGGGCACCGTTTCGGCTGCATCGCGCCGGCGATACCACTCGCGGATCGCCGGCCCGACCCACGACCCTTCGCTGTCGGCGTCGTCCGCGTCACGGCCGTCGTCAGGTTCGCCGTCTCCGCCACGGCCGTCGTCACCTCCCCCCTCGACCGTCTCGTACTCCCCGACCGCCGCCTCGAGCGCCCGTGCTTTCCCCTGCTCGTAGTGATGGTCGGAGGTCGCCAGCGTGCCGGGGCTCGAGGCCGCGGCGACCGCGAGACACTCGGCGCGATCCTCGGCCGTCAGCCTCCCCGAAGCGGCCCGGTCGACGATCCCCTCGAGAGCCTTCGGTCGGGGATGGGCGAAGAGCTTCGCGCCGAGAGCCTGCAAGCCCAGAAGGAGGCCGTCGAGATCGTCGTCGGTACCGCTCTCGAGCAGGCGTTCGCCGCCGAACGCCGATTCGACGCGCTCGCACTCGGTCTCCTGCTCGAGTCTGAGATTGTGTTCCGGATAGACGCCGCACTCGTCGGGAAAGCGGTCGTCGCCGTGGATGCGACACTGCAGCGTCGCGGGATCGAGAAAAACGCAGGTCGGGAGCCACGTCGGCTCCGCACGGCCGAAGGGAGCGACGGGCTTCGGCGGTTTCCGGAGGCCCACGAAGAAAACCGGTCGGCCCGCGACGGCGGCGACGGTGTAGCCGTCGACCGCCACGCCCTCGTCCGCGTCGCGAGCGTGCCAGAATCGCGGGGTCAACGCCGGGGCCATCCCCGACTCGAGAAACGCGCGGACTTCGTCGCGGGTCAGCGGGACGAAATTCGCGTCGTCGTCGAGCGGCGCTCGCGCGGTGCCCGCGGCGGTGTCGACGGACGTGTGTCGTCGTCGGTGCGCCGTCCCGTCGGACTCCGTCTCGAGCAACGACCGCCAGTCCATACAACAGCCCGCACAGCCTTCGCAGTGCACCTCCATGCGGGGCCGTACCACGGCGTAGCGTATAACGGATCGGTCGCGGGGGAACGACTTTCAGCGTTCGGAACCCATACGCGGCTATGGCAAAGGACTCCTGTGACGGCTGCGGCCGAAGGGTTACCGTTACCGGCGGCATCGCCAACCTCTGGACGTTCGGCGACGGTAGCGACGGGACCGCGATGACACTGGAGTTCACGGACGGAACGGAACATCTGCTGTGTTACCCCTGTATCGAGGCGCTCCCCGACGAGCCGACCGACGAGGACGTCGAGCGACTCGAGCAGGTCGATTCGGAGACGTCACAGCTCGGCGTTCGGTGATAATACCGTCGGACAGAAGTCGATGAAGAAAGTTCGCCGGACGAAAACGGCGAATCTTCACAGTAGTTCTGACCGACGGTATAAAAATGGACGGCGGCGTGATCGGGATCGGCCGCGAGTCGGAGCGCAAGTTCGAGTGGCCCTGAGTACGAGCATACCCTACGAAGACGACCCCAACCGCGACCGCAATCACGGACCGATCATACCCGCAACCGCTACCGTAACTGCAACTGCAACCGCAACCGCGAGCGGAAGGGGTGGGATTTGAACGCCACGAGGCGAAATGCCGCCGCGGGCCAAGTGGCACCGCGGTGCTCTGCCGCTGAGCGACCCTTCCGTACCCGTATTCGAAGGCGATCTTCGTATTTGTAATCGACTGACTACTGGATACTAATCGCGACCTATCACTTACAGCGGGCGTCTGACTGCCAACCGCGGATTTCAACGCGTGCTATCGCTCGATACGCGGAGCCTACGGCCGCGTTAGCGCTCCCACGGACAGGGGGCCACGTCCGCCGTCGACTCGAGCACTCTGGCGTCGTCGTCCACGACGAGCGCATCGAACTGGAAGTACTCGCCCAGCCTGGACTCGAGCGTCGCCTCGAGTCCGCGGTCGTCCGACACCTCGAACTCGTACCGGCCAAGCACGTCCGAGACGGGAACCGTCTCGCGCTCGCCGGCCTCGAGCGAGAGCGTCTCGTCGACCGCGGTCTCGTCGTCGTCTTCGCGGACGACGGCGAGCTCGACCGTCCGCTTGTCGTCGGTCGCGTTCTCGATCCGCATCTCGTGGACGCGTCGTCGAGTCGGTCGGTCCTGTTCGATCAGGGTGAGGGTCCGCTCATCGTCGTCGTCGGACGCCGACGCGGATTCAGTGATCTTCGGTTCGTACGCGGTGTCGTTCTTGCGAACGTAGGCGTGCTCGACGTCCATCGCGCCCTCGAGCAGGAACCCGCCAGCGGTCGTGTAGCCCGACTCCTCGAGCGCCGCGTCGATCTCACACCGTACGGGCTCGGGGAACGAATCGGCCGAGATGAGCAACCGACTACACGTTTCGTAGGTGCGGTCGGTGTCGCAGGTCGCGCCCGCGTTCGCGGTCACGTTCGTGTTTGTGTTTTGACCGTCAGAATCGCCGCGCGAGTCGTCGAGACAGCCGGCTGTTGCGACCGTTCCCGCACCGACTGCGGCGAGGAGCGTACGTCGCTTCACGGTCGGACATCGGTTAGACGGCCTATATGCCTTGAGGAAGGTCAAAGAACGGTTTCAGCGTCCCGGAGCCGGCCTCGAACTCTCATCTCGAGCAACGGTTCGTAGCCTTTAGGACGCGGCCGCCCCGTGAGTCGAACGGTGAATCCCGAGCGGATCTTCGAGCAGTTTCCCGCGCCGAGCTACCGCGGGACCCAGGAGCAGGCCCTCCGCGACATTCGCGACGCCTTCGCGGCCGGCAACGACGTCGTACTGGTGCGTGCGCCCACGGGCAGCGGCAAGTCCCTGCTGGCCCGCGCCGTCGCCGGCTGCGCTCGCGAAATCGACGAGGCGGATCCCAGCGACGCGACCGGCGCGTACTACACGACGCCGCAGGTCTCCCAGCTAGACGACGTCGCGGCCGACGATCTGTTGGCGGATCTGAACGTCATCCGCGGGAAGTCGAACTACAGCTGCATTCTCCCCGACGAGCGCAACACGCCGGTCAATCAGGCACCCTGCGTTCGCGAACGGGGCTACGACTGCTCCGTAAAACACCGCTGTCCGTACTTCTCGGATCGAGCGATCGCCTCGAATCGGTCGATCGCGGCGATGACGCTCGCCTATTTCATGCAGACCGCGGGCAGCGAGGTGTTTCGCAAGCGCGACGTCGTCGTCGTCGACGAGGCTCACGGCCTCGCCGAGTGGGCCGAAATGTACGCGACGATCCAGTTGGGCCCCCGTACGGTGCCGTTCTGGGACGACCTTCGTGTTCCCGAAATCGACGATCTCGATCGGGCCGTCCGGTACGCGGAGAACGTCTCCCAGACCTGTGAACGCCGAAAGGACGACCTGCTCGCCCAGGACTCGCTCTCGCCCGGCGAGGTCCGTGAACGCGACCGACTGCAGGAACTCATCGGCGAACTCGACTGGTTCGTCTCGGACTACCGCGATCCCCAGAGCCCGACGACGTGGCTCGTCGACCAGTCCGCCCCCTCGAGCGATCGCGCACAGCGCCGCGACGATGACGACGAGCCCGCGGGCGGGCCGTTGACGATCAAGCCGATGAACCCGGAGAAGTACCTCCAGCACACCGTCTGGGACCGGGGAAACAAGTTCGCGCTGCTGTCGGCGACGATTCTCAATAAGGAAGCCTTCTGCCGACAGGTCGGGCTCGATCCGACGGACGTCGCGCTGGTCGACGTCGAACACACCTTCCCCGTCGAAAACCGTCCGCTGTACGACGTTACGCAGGGGAAGATGACCTACGAACGGCGCGACGAGACGACGCCGAAGATCGCCCGCACGATCGTCCGGCTCATGCAGCGCCACCCCGACGAGAAGGGGCTGGTTCACGCGCACTCCTACGACATTCAGGAGCGACTCGCCGACCTGCTGGTCGACTTCGGCGTCGGCGAGCGCATCCGCACGCACGATCGGGACGGCCGCGATGTCACCCTCGAGGAATGGAAGGCCAGCGACGACCCCGACGTCTTCCTCTCGGTGAAGATGGAGGAGGCGCTGGACCTCAAGGGCGACCTCTGTCGCTGGCAGGTCCTCTGTAAGGCTCCGTTCCTCAACACGGGCGATTCGCGCGTCGCCCACCGGCTCGAGGAGGGCCAGTGGGCGTGGTACTACCGCACCGCGTTGCGGACCATCATCCAGGGCTGCGGCCGCGTCGTCCGCGCGCCCGACGACTACGGCGCGACGTACCTCGCGGACTCGAGCCTGCTAGATCTGTTCGAACGCGCGCGGACCGACATGCCCGACTGGTTCGAGGTTCAGGTCGACCGGATGGAACAGCCGGAGTTACCGGCTTTCGAACCGCGTGCGGCGCTTTCCGACGGATCGAGGGCGGGCGACTACGCCGGGACTACGAGCACGACCGCGGACACGAGTACGAACGAGTCGTCGTCCCGGAGCGAACGAACGCAAAAGCAAAATCAGAACCGGAACCAGAATCGAAACCGAAACCAAAACCGATCGCGCTCACGCTCTCGGTCCTCCTCCTCGAGCCCGCTCGCCGACGTCTGGGATACGGACGGGTAAGGCAAGCGTATCGCGTCGAGACGAGACCCGCGATCGGTCTCGATACCCGCCGCTCAGAAGAGATGCATCGCAGGCATGGCGATCATCGACGTCGCCATGAGCACGGCAAACGTCAGCGCGATGAACTTGTTCCGTTTATTCATACATACCGCTTGTGGGTCCGGTACTATGAATCTCACGACCGATGGGAGTGACGTTCTCGCGCTCGGTTCCGAGTTTCCTGACCTGCGATCATGCAAACTCCCGAACCCCTGAACCTGCGAACTCCCGAATCTGTGGACCGACGAACTCCTGCCCTCGAGATCACTCGAACCGAGCGTCGATGACGACGTGCTCGACGCCTGCACTGTGGCTCTTGACGCGACGTTTTTCGAGTACCTCGAGTTCGCGGTCGGCCGCGTCGCCCGCCGCTTCGAGGCGCTCGAGGGGCCGCTCCCAGAGCCGCGGTTCGGGCGTCGCCTCGTGGTAGTGGACGACCCCGCCGGGAACGAGTGCCTCGAGGGCGTCTGCGAGGAAGTCGTGTGCTTCGTCGGTCCGCGTGCCGTGTTCGTTTGTGTTTCCGTTTCCGTCTCCCTCTGGACCACCTTCGTCACCTGCGCTGTCGGCCTCGTCCGCACTCCCGTAGTAGCCCATCACGACCCGATCGGCGTCGACTTCGCTCGCGAGCTCTCGGCAGTCGGTCATGTAGGCGTCGACCCGATCGCCGACGTCGTTGAGCATGACGTTCTCGAGCAGGTAGCGAAACGCCGTCGGGTTGATTTCGGTCGCCGTCACTTGCGCGCCGGCCCGCGCCATCGGGAGGGTGAAGTAGCCGATGCCGGCGAACATGTCGAAGACCCGTTCGTCCGAATCGCCGAGTTCGCCCATCCGCGCGCGTTCGGCCTGATTGCCCGGCGAGAACATCACCCTCGCGGGATCGAGTCCGTACTGCGTGCCGTGTTCGGTGTGGATCGTCTCGGTGTCGCGCTGGCCGGCCAGCAGGCGAGTCCGTGGCTCGCGATAGGTCCCCGCGTCGCCGTCGTTCGCGATCCCCTCGTCGGCCAGCACGCTGTCCGCTTCGCCGTGTAACTCGAGCAAGGCCTCGGCCAGCGCGGTCTCGTCGGGGCAGTCCGTCGGGACCGTCACGAGGATCACCGACCCGACCACGGCCCACGAGCCCGGGACCGACTCGAGCGCTTCGTCGCTCCAGCCGCGATCGGCGAGCAACGCCTCGAGATCCGGATTCCGCGGCTCGGGATCGAGCTGTCGGACGACCTCGAGGACGCGGGTCTCCGTCGGCGGCTCGAGCACGGGAAGCGCGAGTCGTTCGGGGCCGCCCGCAGGGGTCGCGTCGGTCTCCGTCTGCTCACGGGTCTTCGAGTCGCTCGCACCGCCCCAGGGTTTCGCCTCGCTTTGCACTCGCGTCTCACGAACGCGTCTCGAGTCGTCGTAGACGCCTTCGGCGCGCAGCGACTCGATGGCCGTCTCCGCGCGGGGTTTCTCGACGACGGCGGCCAGCGGGGCGTCGGGCGCTGCGCCCGCTTGCTCGAGGGCGTCGTCGACATCCTCCGCAGGCGTGTCAGGGAGCGGCGATCCCGCCGGGTTCTCGTCTTCACTCATCGTCGGGATCGGGCAGGATGTGCAGGCCGGCGCGACTCTTCAGGACGGGGACCGTTTCGGCGTCGGGATCGAAGTAGTCCGGTCGGGAGACGGTCTTGGCCTGGTAGGTCTCGGGGTCGAGCACCTGGACGGCGTTCTCGTCCTCGACGGTGACGACCGTCGTTTCGACGGCGTCCTCGCGGTCGCCGAGTTTGCGCGCGTCGGGCGAGTTGCCCTCCTCGTAGCTCGCCTCGTAGCGCTCGCCGGTCGTCACGCGGATCCCCTTGAGGTTGCCGCGGGCGCTCCGAACGAGCACCGGGCCGTCGTCATCGTCGTCGTCCGCGAGGTCGATGATATCGCCGGACGTGTACGGCGGGAGTCGAACGGCGAAGGTCACTCGGTAGACCTCGTTCCCGTCGGAGTCTTCGGTGACGAGCGTCTCGGCGTCGTTTACCGTGCCGCCGAACTCCTCGACCATCTTGTTCGAGATGTTCTTGCCGATCTTGTTGGTCGAGACCTTGATGTTGAGGCCGTCGTCGGTCTCCGTGGTTTCCGTGACGAACGCGTTGCGGTCGCCCGTCGCCTCCATGTCGGCGACGATCGTGTTGGCGATCTCTTTCGCTCGCTTGATTTCCTCGGTCGTCGGGGTTCGGTCCTCGGCCCGGATCTGGACGATGCTGGCGTAGTAGTCGCCGGCGATTCGCCCGCAGCGAGTACAGGTCTGTCGAGCCATCTTGACCGGCACCATTACCTGTTCTTCGACCGGCGTTCCGCGAACGACGCCCGTGAAGTAACAGTGCATCCGGATCGTGTTCGGATCGACCTGCTCGGGTTCGATTTGCCAGGCGACGTCCTCGACGTCGACGTGGACGGCGAGGGCCTCGCTCACCTCCTCGATGGCGATATCGGTGTAGTCCTCCGCGCCGACGTCGACCCATCGGTTCCCGCGGTAGACGCCGCCGCAGGTCGCACAGACGCGGACGTCGATCCGATCCGGCGCGTCGACGAAGTCGAAATTCTCGAAATAACAGGCGTCACAGAGTTCGACCTCGGCTCCGGGTCGAAGCGGATCCGGGGCGGACTCGTCGGCCTCGCTGGCCGACCGCTCGGGGACCGGGTCCCCGCAGCGAGGACAGAACGCACGCGATTCACTCATATTGTCCCCGCTTGGTGGTTGAGGGAGTTAAACAACGTGCTCTGGTCGCCTTCGGACGGACGTTTCGTCGGCCACTCGCCCCACTCGCTTCGCCGTGATTCACTCCGACGCGAGACGTTCAGGATTCTCCACGCGAAGCGAGGGGGTCTCCGCGCGACGGGTCGGTCGTCTCGAGTCGGCAGTTCCGATTTCGCGGGTTCGAAAAATCGTCAGACGAGCGTCATACAACGGCCAGTGAACGCGTGTCAGACGTGGTCGCGTCCCGAGGTCTCCATGCGAAACGAAGGGGTTCGGCGAGCGGCTCCGAAACGTGTAATAGTAGTTATCTGTCACGGGCCGGTTGCTTTGGTGATACTTATTCCTCCGGAACCCCTGACTCCAGGTATGAACTGGCAGGCGGACTGGGGGCTTCGGTTTCGGATGTTCGTGACGATGTTCCTGTTGCTCGTACTGTACGTCGTCTTCGCGGGGGCGATCTCGCTCTATATGGGTGGCGGCATCGTGTTCTTCGCGATGATGTTCGGCGGAATGTCGCTGGTGCAGTACTACTTCAGCGACACGCTCACGCTCAAGAGCATGGGTGCGAAGACGGTTTCGGCGGACGACTACCCACAACTGCACGGCTCGATCGAACGCCTCTCCCAGCAGGCGGACCTCCCGAAACCGAAGGTCGCGGTCATCGACTCGGACGTACCGAACGCCTTCGCGACCGGCCGGAATCAGAAAAACGCCGCCGTCGCGGTGACGACGGGGCTCATGCGAACGCTCGATCAGGACGAACTCGACGGCGTCCTTGCACACGAACTCGCCCACGTCAAGAACCGAGACATGATGGTGATGACCATCGCCTCGTTCCTCTCGACGATCGCGTTCATGATCGTTCGCTGGGGAGCGTTCTTCGGCGGCGGCGGAAATCGCGGGGGCAAGGGCGGCGGCGGGATCGTCGTCGCCATCGTCGTCTCGCTCGTCGTCTGGATCATCAGCTACCTGCTCATCCGCGCGCTCTCCCGATACCGCGAATACTCCGCCGACCGCGGCGCGGCCGCGATCACCGGCAACCCGTCGGCGCTCGCGTCCGCACTCCTGAAAATCTCCGGCGAGATGGACAAGGTCCCCAAAGACGACCTGCGCGAGGAGGCCGAGATGAACGCGTTCTTCATCATCCCGATCAAGTCCGGTATCGTCGGTCGCCTCTTCAGTACGCATCCCCCGACCGACCGACGCGTCGAACAGCTTCGGGAACTCGAGCGCGAACTCGAAGCGTTCTGATACGGATTGCTGTACCGATTTGCCGGCGTAACCGCGACCCGGGCGGCGATTGCGCCGGAAATAACGTACAGTAAACCGTATGAGATCCGTTCGTCCGAACCGATCCGTCGGTGCCGGACTCGTGCCTGTGGTCGTGCTCGATACCGTCAGTATCTACATTCGTTTGCCCCGAGCGGTGAATTTTCGCCGCTCGAGACAGTATGCAGAACATTCTGCCGTGGCACCTATATGAACTCGGTGCAGTGGTATGGCCATGACTTCACCGCTCGTCCTTTTCGTCGAAGACAGCGAATTCATCACTAAACACGTCGGTGACACGTTACGGACCGAACACGGGTTCGATATCGCGAGCGTTTCGACCGCGACGAAAGCCCGATCGATGCTTCGATCGCAGGCCTACGACTGCGTGGTCACGAGCCACGAACTCCCCGACGGAACCGGTATCGAACTCGCGGCGTCCGTGTCCGACGATTCGGCCGTCGCCGACACGCCGTTCGTCCTCTTTACCGGCAACCCGCTCGAGTCCCTCGCGGCGGACGCACTCGAGTCGGGAATCACCGCGTTCGTCAGCAAGGACAATCACGCGACGGGATCGATGGACGTCTTCGCGAACCGAATCCAACTCGTTATCGCGGCCCACCGAGAGGCCTCGGCCTGATACGGACCGCCGTACTCGATCAACCGAGACTTCGATTCGAGCCGGCAACGTGCCTCGACTCGAGGCTGTCGAAAATGAAACGTTTTGAGGGGGGTGCCGTCGTGTCCCCACCCATGGGACTCTTCGACGGACTCCGCGCTGTCCTCGGCCTCCGCGCCGAAACGGACGCCAGACGCGACGCCGATCCCGACGACCTCTTCGGGATGAGCACCGCCTATCTCACGATGGAGGCCGATCTCGGCTACAATTCGCTCGACGTCGGCGCGCTCTGTTTCTCCGGCGTGGATTCGAGTAGCTTCCGCGACGCGGTCGACGAGGTCGAGGCGATTCTCGAGGCCGGGCGCGAGGACACCGGGACCGAGTTCGCGGTCACCAGCGACGATCACGGCTATCACTGGGTCGTCCTCGAGGACTCCAATCCGGAGGATCTGATCACGAGCATGCACTTCGCGGCGGACACCTTCATCGAGCACGGCTACGGATCGCGGCTGCTGGCAGCGCTCTTCGCCTACGAGGGACGCGGCGGCGATCCTGCGTACTGGATCTACTCGTTCCGCCGCGGTGCGTTCTACCCCTTCGCCCCTCTCCCCGGACGGGAGCGCGACTCGAGCACGGAGTTCAAACTCGAGGCGGCGCTGGACGGCGAACTCGAGATCGAACGCGAGAAGGAGTACTGGTATCCGCTGTGGCCGAGCAAGCGCGGAACCCACCCCTGGGAGTGACCGTTGGCGCGTTCGAGCGGCCCGAAACGAGTCGTCGATCGACCGATACCAAACATTGTTGGCAGTACTTCTATGATCGGTGCACCCGTAGCCAAAAACACGGCAGGAAGCCACCACGCCACATCATCACCAACTGCGCCATACACCAGTTGCCACCTTTTCCTGCCGCCCCTTTCACACATCGCCCAGTCGCTGACTCGCCTCCCACACCGCCAGCGCCTCCGTTGTCCCGTCGAACCCGCCGCTCTCCTCGAGTCCGCTGTCGCATCCATTATACCGGTCCGCTCGCTATCCACAGCCAGTGACTGACTGGAACCAGTTCAAGGGAGACCCCCGCCACTCGGGACTCCGACGTGACCTCGACGGACCGTATCGCGTCACGGCCGCGTGGACGGCCGACCTCACCGGCCCGGTCGGCTCGCCAGTTCTCGACCGCGACACCGTCTTCGTCGGGACGAGCCACGGGAATTGTTACGCCTACGAGCGCGATACCGGCCGCAGGCGCTGGGTGTTCGAGACGATGACCGCGACCGATACGGCCCCGGTCGTCACGCACGATCATCTCTATCTCGCCACGGGCGACGGAACCGTCCACGCGCTCGACCCGGCAACCGGCGATCAGCGCTGGACGGCCGACTTACCGGGGTCGATCGAGTCCGCACTCGCACTGTCGACGGGTCTGCTCTACGCCGGCCATACGGGGGGCCTCTCGGCGCTCGAGCCCGATACCGGCGAAATCCTCTGGACCGCCGAGACTGAGGCGGCGGTCGTCGGATCGCCGGCGGTCGATACCGCACGGGATCGAAGTCGGAACCAGGGGTGGGGTCAGGGACGGGACGGGGACGACGAACAGGCGGTCGATCTACTCTCGCTCGAGGACGCACAGATGTCCGACGAGCAGGACGGCTCACACGATCAGGACCGCGTCTACGTCGGCACCGACGACGAGACGGTACTCGCCTTCGAGGCCGAAACCGGCGAGGAACTCTGGGATGCACCCACCGACGGAACGATCGTCGACGGACCGACGGTCGTCGACGGCCGGGTGTACGTCGCCGACGACACCGGGACCCTCCTCGCGTTGCACGCCGACTCCGGCCAATCGTGGTTCACGTACCAGATCCAGGACTCGTTTACGTCGTCCGCGACGGTGCTCCCCGACATCGGGTCGACGTTCGTCGGTGCGTCCGACGGCTACCTCCACGTCACCGACACGACCTTCGGCCGGCGAAAACTGCGGGGCTGGCTGTTCTCGAAGAAGGGTGTCGCCCTCGACGGCCCGGTCCGCTCGAGTCCCGTCATCGCCGGCGATATCGTCTGCGTCGGTGATTCGACCGGCTCGCTGTACGGTATCGACGTCACCGACGACTGTGATCTCCGCTGGCACTTCGGCCTTGAGGGCGCGATCACCGGCACTCCCGCGCTCGGCGATCAGCAGCTGTACGTCGGCAGCGACGCAGAACAATTGACCTGTCTCGAGTGGGAACTCGGCGAGCCGAAGCTGTAACAGATCGATCGCGGTTCGGATGGTGGCGATGGTGTCGGTGTCGGTGCCGACCACGTCCCTCGAGTACGTATTTCTAACCGCTGTAGAATTTTCGCGCGTCGTTTCGTCACTCGACGCACTCGACAGCCCCTCTCGTGCGATCCTTTTGGGATAAACTTGCTGATAAGATCTCAAACACCCCGGTGCAGTCTTGCACTTTCACTTTCACTCTCCTGTTAACGAGGGTTTATGGGGGGTCCGGCGCAAGGAGTGATTATGGCAGATGTAGACCTCGAGACCCTCCCCGGTGTTGGACCAGCGACCGCAGACAAACTTCACGAAGCCGGCTTCGACTCCTTCCAGAGTCTCGCCGTCGCTTCCCCGTCTGAACTCTCGAACACGGCCGACGTCGGCGAGTCCACGGCCGCGGACATCGTCACCGCCGCCCGTGACGCCGCCGATATCGGCGGCTTCGAGACCGGTTCGACCGTGCTCGAGCGACGGAACGAAATCGGCAAGCTGAGCTGGCACATCGACGAAGTCGACGACCTGCTCGGCGGCGGTATCGAAACCCAGTCGATCACCGAAGTGTACGGCGAGTTCGGCTCCGGTAAATCGCAGGTCACACACCAGATGGCCGTCAACGTCCAGCTTCCCAAGGAAGTCGGCGGCCTCCACGGCTCCTGTATCTTCGTCGACAGCGAGGACACGTTCCGTCCGGAGCGAATCGACGACATGGTTCGCGGGCTTCCCGACGACGCCATCAATGCGACGCTCGAGGACCGCGAGATCGAGGGCTCGGCCGACGACGAGGCTGCCGTCGACGAACTCATCGAGGACATCCTCGACAAGATCCACGTCGCGAAGGCGTTCAACTCCAACCACCAGATGCTCCTGGCCGAGAAGGCCAAGGAACTGGCCAGCGAACACGAAGACTCGGAGTATCCGGTTCGCCTGCTAGCAGTCGACTCGCTGACCGCCCACTTCCGCGCCGAGTACGTCGGTCGTGGCCAGCTCGCGGATCGACAGCAGAAACTCAACAAACACCTCCACGACATCGACAAGGTTGGGAACCTCTACAACGCGGCCGTCATCGTCACGAATCAGGTCGCTTCGAACCCCGACTCGTTCTTCGGCGATCCGACCCAGCCGATCGGTGGCAACATCCTCGGCCACAAGTCGACGTTCCGGATCTACCTCCGCAAGTCCAAAGGCGACAAGCGGATCGTTCGCCTCGTCGACGCACCGAACCTCGCCGACGGCGAGGCCGTTATGCGGGTCCAGGACGAAGGACTGAAGCCCGAATAACGCTCGAGAAGGCCTCGAGAACGCGTTCCGAACCTTTCTTCTTTAGACGGCCGCCGTTTCCGCTTACTCGATCGAAACCGTGACCGGCTCGCCGTACTCGATCGTGATCTCGTACCCGTAGTACTGAACGGTAACGCAGCCGGTTTGACATCTGGGCTGGCCGCGTTTCGACGGCGCGAACAGCTCCTCGAGCGCTTCGGGATCGACGACGTTCCACAGCGGCGGCAACTCGAGTACGTCGACGCCTTCCGCGTCGGCGATCGTGGTGATGATCGTCTCTGTAATCGGTTCGCGGGGGTCGTTCTGTGCCAGTTCGGCGGTAAGAACCATCGAACGATGTATGCGACCACCTATCAAAAACATATCTGCGAACGGGTTCCCGCCCCATCGGTGTCGGGTTTCGATTCGCCGGACCTGCTGCTGGAGCGGGGTATGGTGGTCGTCGTTTCCGCCGACGCTACTGAGAAAGGCCGCAAACACCGCGGAAAACGGGTCGGGACGGCTCGGCCGCCGGCCGGACTGCTGAACCGGGGTTCCGGTGCAACCGCGGCGGCTGTGGTTGGGCCGGTACCGACGGACGGGAGACCGTATCAGTCTTCGGTCGTCGTTTTCTCGACGTCGAGGTCGCCCTGATAGATCTCCGCGCCGTCCTGTGCGACTTTCTCCGCGAGGACGGCACACTTGACCCGCATCGGCGAGATATCGACGCCGAGCATATCGATTACGTCGTCACGGTCCATCTCGAGGAGTTCGTCGACCGTCTTCCCCTGGAGCTCTGTCGAGAGCATGCTCGCGGAGGCCTGACTGATCGCACAGCCGTCGCCGGAGAACGCCACGCGTTCGATCGTCTCCTCGTCCTCCTCGAGGACGACATCCATACGAATCTCGTCCCCACACATCGGATTCTCGCCGATGTGGGTGAACGTCGGATCCTCGAGTTGCCCGTAGTTACGGGGGTTCTTGTAGTGGTCGAGGATCTGCTGTCTGTACATATCCGAGCCAAGTCCCATTGGTACGTCTGAATAGTCGAGAGAGTTGTAAAAGGGTTCCGGGGCTGCTCTCGAGCCGTAACGAAGACTGGTTACCGTACTGAACGTTACTCTCAAACTGGGTCGGACGTGAGAGCGTGAGCTAATCAGTATCGGCATCTACTGTCGATTCAAAGATGGTGGGTTGGTTATCTGATGTGTATTCCGTGGTACGAAAACGGTTGCTGGCCGATACTGCTACCGTGACCCCTGGTCGGTCGGCGGGTTTCTGTAGCAGGCATCGACGACAACGAACACGCCGATGATCGCTGCGACGAGCATCGCCTGGGCCATCGACACGCCCAGTACGTGTGCCGCGACCAGTGCAACCGCAAACGCGACCGGAACGATCCCCAACAGGAAGTCGTACCGGTTCGCCGCGGCGAGAACGTCGACCAGGGTCTCGAACGGATCCCGTTCGGGACGGCCGATGGTTTTCTCGTGCATAGTTCTCACCTCGGCACCGGCTAGTACGCTCGACTGGTAGAAAAATCCTGTGTGGGTTTGTTGTTTATCGATACGATTCGTCCCCCTCGAGTCGCTGGGCTTCTCGGCGTCTCGGTCACCGGTCGCCGCCGACTTCTGCGTCGAACTGCTCGAGGTAGTCGCGAACGAACTGCGCACGCGCGGTCGCGAGTTCTCTGCCGACGTCGGTGTACATGCGCTCGGGCAGGTCGAGGATCTTCTTGTGGAGGTGGTTGTACTGCGTCTGTCCGGCCGTGCTCTCGTCGTCGGCTACTGGCACGCCGGGATCGAACATCGGCTGGCCGAGCGCGCCGCCGTGGGCGAACACGCGGGCGATTCCGACCGCACCCAGCGCGTCGAGGTTGTCCGCGTCGGAGACGAGTTTTGCCTCGAGGGTTTCGGGTTCGATGGCGTTCGAGTACCGGTGGGCGCGAACACAGTGTTGTACGCACTCGATCGTTTCGCCGGTTGCGCCGACGGCCTCGAGGATCCTCGCTGCTTCCCCCGCCCCCCAGATCGCGTGATCGTCGATCTCACCGCGGTCTTCCCGCTCCCGGCCGATGTCGTGGAGAAAAACGGCGAGATAAACGATCTGGGGGTCGATGACGTCCGATTGTGACGGCGTCTGCGTCTGTGACTGTGGCTGTGCACACCGATCGATCAGCGCTTCCGCGAGCGCCCCGACGCGCTCGACGTGGTGCCAGTCGTGGGCCGGTGGGGCGTCCTCGAAGTACGGGCGGGCGCGCCGGCGAACGGCGTGGAGCATGGGATCGTCGTTCTCGAGACGAGGTGAAAAACGACTCGATCGGTGACGTACGACGACCGATCGGCCGGCGGAGACCCGCCTCTCCGGTTCACGAACGCCTATGGTCTTCCTGCGGAAAAGCGCCCGTATGCGAGTTATCGACGCGGATCGACTCGTTACTGGCCGGGACGAACGATCGATCGAGGACGGACGAATCGTCCTCGGCGACGAGGGTGCGATCGACGCCGTCGGGACGCAGGAGGATATCGACGCGCCGGCGGATGCCGACCTCGAGTCGTACCCCGCGGTCGTGCCGGGGCTGATCGACGCACACGTACACCTCCAGGGGATGCGAGAGATGGACCCGATGACGTGGATCACGGAGTCCTCGGAACTGGGGACCGCGCGGGCGACTGCGGATCTTCGGGCGCTGCTGGAGGCCGGGTTCACGACGGTTCGAGACGTCGGTTCGACGACCGGTCTGGGCCTTCGGCAAGCGGTTCGGGAGGGGACGATTCCGGGGCCGCGGATCTTCACCAGCGGGCGCACCATCAGCCAGACCGCCGGCCACGGAGACGCACACTTCCTCCCGTACGAGTGGATCGCCGAGGACGGCGGCGGGCTGTCGACGCTGGCCGACGGCGCCGACGAGTGTCGAAAGGAAGCCCGCAAGCACATCCGGAACGGCGTCGACGTCCTCAAGATTATGACCACCGGCGGGGTGCTCAGCGAGAAGGACGCCCCCGATCAGAGCCAGTTCATCGACGCCGAGGTGCAGGCGTTAGTCGAGGAAGCCCACCGCGTCGGGATTCCGGTCGCGTCCCACGCACAGGGTGCACCCGGCATCAAAACGGCGCTCCGAAACGGCGTCGACACCATCGAACACGGGTTCTACCTCGACGAGGAGTGTCTCGATCTCTTCGACGAGACGGATGCCACGTTCGTCCCGACGCTGTCGATCATGCACCGACTCGTCGAGCACGGTGACGAGCACGGCGTTCCCGACTACGGTCTCGAGAAGGCACGGAACGCCCGCGAGGCACACTTCGAGTCCGTCCGACGCGCGTACGAAGCCGGAATCCCGATCGCGACGGGGACGGACTTCCTCGGCCCCGAGTTGGTTCCCCACGGCGAGAACGCCCTCGAGCTCGAACTGCTCGTCGACGAGATCGGGATGGACGAACGCGACGCGCTCCGGTCGGCGACGCGTCTCGCAGCCCGCACGATCCCCGCAGACGATATCGGGGTTCTCGAGGCGGGTGCCCGCGGCGATCTGCTCGCGCTCGGGAGCGACCCGATCGCGGACATCAGCGTGGTCCGTGACGTCGAAGCGGTTTATCGGGACGGCGACCTCGTCCACTCGTAACGTCTCTCGCCGTGATCGAACGACGTATCGAGTGAAAAATCGGACGAAAACGATCGTCTTCCAGCGGACCGTCTCATACGGTTTACTGTAGTCAATTACCGCCGATCACCAGGGATAGGGTCGGTGATCGGCGATAAATAGTTACAGCAATCCGTCTCAGGCGAACAACTGCCGCGCGTCGTCCAGCGCCGCGACCAGCTTGTCGATCTCCTCGCGCGTGTTGTAGACGTAGAACGAGGCTCGAGTCGACGCCGGGACGCCGAGTTTGTCGTGTAACGGCTGGGTACAGTGATCGCCGGCCCGAACCGCGACCGTGTGGTCGTTCATGATCGAGGCGAGGTCGTGGGCGTGGACGCCCTCGACGTTGAAACTCACCAGTCCGCCGCGGTCGGGACCCGGTTCGGGACCGTAGATCTCCACGTCGCCTTCGGCGTCGAGTTGCTCGTAGGCGTAGCGGGCGAGTTCTTCCTCGTGGGCCTGGATGCGCTCCATTCCGATCTCCTCGAGCCAGTCGACGGCCGCCGCCAAGCCGACGGCCTCCGCGATGGGCGGGGTGCCGGGTTCGAACTTCCAGGGGAGCTCGCCCCACGTGGAATCGTCGAAGGTGACCTTGCGGATCATGCCGCCGCCGTAGAGGTAGGGGTCCATCTCTTCGAGTAGCTCTTGCTTGCCGTAAAGGACGCCGATACCGGTGGGGCCGGCCATTTTGTGCCCCGAGAACGCATAAAAGTCGGCGTCGATCTCGCCGACGTCGACCGGGCGGTTGGGGACGGCCTGCGCGCCGTCGATGACGGAGAGCGCGTCGTGTTCGTCGGCGAGCGCCGTCAGTTCCGCGACGGGGTTGACCGTGCCGAGCGTGTTCGAGACGTGGACCGCCGAGACGACGGCCGCGTCGTCGTCGATCAGTTCGCGGGCGTGGTCCATGTCGAGACGTCCCCTCTCGTCGACGCGAATGTACTCGACGTCGGCACCCGTCTGGTGGGCGATCTGTTGCCACGTCACCAGCGAGGCGTGGTGTTCCATCTCGGTGAGGACGACCCTGTCGCCGGGTTCGAGTTCGGCGAGGCCCCACGAGTAGGCGACCAGATTCTCGGCTTCGGTCGTGTTCTTGGTGAAGATGACTTCCTCGCGGCCCTCGGCTCCGATGAACTCGGCGACGCGGTCGTGAGCCTCCTCGTAGGCGATCGATGCTTCCTGGCTCAGGTGATGGATGCCGCGGTGGACGTTCGAGTTGTACCGCCGGTAGTAGTCGCTCATCGCGTCGACGACCGGGTCCGGCGTCTGGGTCGTCGCCGCGTTGTCGAGGTAGACAACCTGCTGGCCGTCGAACTCGCGCTCGAGGATGGGGAACTCCTCCCTGATCGCCCCGATATCGAGTGGCTCGAGGTTCTGTTGACTCATTGGTGACTCACAGGGTCCCCAAACAAAACACTCCTTCGGTCCGATGCCGGTCTGACGGTGGAATTACTTTCTACGTACGAAAAACCGAACTGCGGGAGCGCGCAGCACGGCGGTCGGTGGAAAGGGTTGGTGGGTGGGTGCCTCGACAGGGTGGGATCGGGATCCGGTGTCGCGCCCTGCCATGTGTCTCTTTACGCGCATCCGACAAATCGATATCCCCAAACAAGTTTGGTGGTTGGTGGTGTCCCGGTCGCACATGGACAACGGCGCGAGGCCCGGACCGTCCCCGCGAGCGACGGATCTCCGTCCGTCGACATCCGAACGGTCAGTCGCGCTCCCGACGTCTCAACGGCCGTTACCGCCGAGGCGAGAGCCCTTGCTGAACGTGAAATTCCGGCCAACCGATTATGTACCCCTCGTGTGTAGCCTCTGATACGATGGCCGCGATAGATACGACCGGGTTGACGAAAAGGTACGGTCAACTGACCGCCGTCGACGACCTCGATCTCACGGTCGAGGAAGGGGAGGTCTTCGGTTTTTTGGGTCCGAACGGAGCCGGAAAGTCGACGACAATCAACATGCTCCTCGATTTCGCCCGTCCGACCGCGGGCTCGGCGACCGTCCTCGGCTACGACATTCGGGACGAGGCCGACGCGATCAGTCCTCGCGTCGGCGTTCTCCCGGAAGGGTTCGACATCTACCCTCGTCTCTCCGGACGCCGACATATCGAGTTCGCGATCGAGACAAAAGCCGCCGACGACGATCCCGCCGTGCTTCTCGACCGCGTCGGGCTCTCGGCCGAAGACGCCGCTCGCCCGGCCGGCGACTACTCCAAGGGGATGCGACAGCGACTCGCGACCGGGATGGCCCTGGTCGGCGACCCCGACCTCCTGATCATGGACGAACCGTCGTCCGGACTCGACCCCCACGGCATCCGCGAGATGCAGGAACTCGTCCGAACGGAAGCCGAACGCGGGACGACCGTCTTCTTTTCGAGTCACATCCTCGAACACGTCGAGGCCGTCTGCGATCGCGTCGGCGTGCTCAACGAGGGGGCGCTCGTCGCCGTCGACACCATCGAGGGGCTCCGCGAGTCCATCGGTGGCGGTGCGACGATGGAGCTCACGCTCGCCGACTCCGCGGACCCTGGGGCCGACGTCGTCGACTCGATCGCCGGCGTCTCCGGCGTCACCGCGTCCGGACGCACCCTCGAGTGTACGATCACCGACCCAGCGGCGAAGGCGGGCGTCGTGACCGCGCTCGACGACGCGGGCGTGACGATTCGGGATATGCGGATCGAAGACGTTTCGCTCGAGTCGCTGTTCACGACGCTGACGAACGGAGAGGGTCAGACGGAGACGGAGACGGGGTCGGCCCGTGAGACGGCGACAGCGTCAGCGATGGAGTCGGAGGTCGCAGAATGACGTCGCACATCCCCACCGTCGCCCGCAAGGAGTTCGAGGACGCCGGCCGTTCGAAACTGCTCTGGGCGTTGATCGGGCTGCTCGTCGGTATCGTCGCCGTCGGCTACACGGCAATCTGGTACGTCGACGGCGACGCCAGCGCGGCCGAGGTGCTCGGCTTTCTCGGCTTCCCGCTCCAGACGATCGTCCCGATCGCGGCGCTCATCGCTGGCTACATGGCCGTCGTCGGCGAGCGGCGGTCGGGCAGCATCAAACTCCTGCTCGGCTTACCGCCGAACCGGACCGACGTCGTCTTCGGGAAACTGCTCGGTCGGATGGCCGTCGTCGGAACGGCCGTCGGCCTCGCCTTCCTCGTCGCGCTCGTGTTGGGTGCCGTCTTCTTCGGCTCGGTCCCCTTCGTCGACTGGGTCGGGTTCGCCCTCATTACGCTGCTGTTCGGCGTCGCCTTCGCCGGACTGGCCGTCGGCGTCTCCGCCGGCGTCTCCACGCGGGGGAAGTCGATGGCGCTCGTCGTCGGCATCTACATGCTGTTCGTCGCGCTCTGGGAACTCGTCACCGCCGGCCCGTACTACCTCCTCTACGACGAGGGGCCGCCGGTCGAAGCCGAGACCTGGTACCTCGCGCTCGAGCAGCTTAACCCGATGTCCGCCTACACGACGCTCGCGAGCAACGCGATCGAGGGCAGCGTCTATCCGTTTACGTTCCAGTACGGTCTCGAGGACTTCGAAGCGTCGCAGATGACGCCGGCCGAACGGTTCGCGGGTGACGCGCCGTTCTACTTACAGGACTGGTTCGGCGTCGTCGTCTTGCTGTTCTGGGTGGTCGTCCCCGTCGCGATCGGCTACTACCGGTTCGAAAAAACGGACCTGTAGTCGGTTCTCGACTGCGTTTAGAACGCTGTTCGCGTTTTCGCTGTATCAGCGGTCTTTGACGATTCAGCGCCTTCGCCGTATTAGCGCCTTTGAACGCCATCGACGCCGTCGTTACTGCATCCGCAACAACTGCGCGTGCAGCGTCGAGCCGACCTCGAGCACGTTCCCTTCGTCGATGAACCCCTCGTCGACGGCGAGTTCCACGGCTCGCCGACCGACGAGGTTGGCGACGGTCGCCCGCGACAGGCTCTCGATGACGGCGTTCTCGTCGGCCTCGTCGCCGCCGTAGAAGTCTTCGGTGACGGTCAGCGAGATGTCGTCGCTCTCGAAGGTCTCGCCGAGGACGTCCTCGTCACAGACGGCGACTAACAGCCCCTCCGGAGTTTCTCGTTCGTTGACGATCATTCCGTGTTCGGTCTCGGTCACTCGAGTTTCCATTCGTCGTCGCGGTCGGGTTCACGGCCGCCGTCCATCGCGTCGATTCCGCCCTGTTGTCGGCCCTGTCTCTGTCTTCGTCCCTGTTGTTGGGGCTGTCCACCGGGACCCGCCTGTCCCTGCCCTTGGCCTTGGCCTTGCATCTCCTTTCGCTCCTCCATCACTCGCTGTTCGGCCCGCTCGCGCATCTCGTTTGCCTCTTCGGCGATCTCCTCGGCCTCGTCGTACTCGCCCAGTTCCTCGAGGATCTCGGCTTTCTCCTCGAGCACTCTCGAGTTACGCATACCCAGTCGAATGGCGTTGTCGATGCAGTGAAGCGCCTCCTCGGCTAACCCGCGCTCCGAGAGGAAGAAGGCGCGATTGTACCAGCCCTCGCCGAAGCGCTCGTCGATCTCGATGGCGCGCTCGGCGTGTTCTAAGGCCTCGGACGTTTCGCCGAACTCCCAGAGCGCGTACGCGAGGTTCGTTTCCGCGGTCGCGGCGTGCTCGCTCGAGTCGTCGATTCGGAGCGCCTCGCGGTAGGCACCGATGGCCTCGTCGTACTCCTCGAGTTCAGCGTGGGCGACCCCCTTGTTCACCCACGACTCCTGTTCGATGCGGTCGTCCTCGGCGAACTGGGCGGCCCGTTCGAAGGCCTCGGTGGCCTGCTCGTAGCGGTTGATCTGCATGTAGTTCAACCCGACGTCGAGCAGTTCGTTCGCGTCGACCTCCTCGCTGTCGATGTTGTGCCTGTCGAGGGTGTCGGTGACGACGCGGGAGTCGACGGGGTCGACCTTCGAGGGGTCGACGCCCAGTTCCGGCGGATCCAGATCGAACTCGTCGTAGTCGCCGCTGAAGCCCTCGCCTTCGGAGAAGGTGTGGTCGCTATCGCCCTCTCGGTCAGTCATTAGTGGAATAGTAGCGGCGACGACTGTTAAGGGCTGCGACCCGACTGTCTGCGGTCTCGAGCCGCCGATCGAACGCGGCGCTTAGCTCCGCCCGCCGAGGCGTCTGGCGACCGTTCGGATCGACTGCGTCGCTTCCGCCGGATGGGGGAGTCCGAGCCGGTAACGGAGCCGATCCTGTCGTTTGAACGGCTCGAACAGAGCCGGTTCCTCGAGCTCCCAGACCGGGACGCGCGAGCCGCGAATCCCGCGGCGCTCGAGGATCGCGTTCGCCGCGCGACGGCCGGCCTCGGTTGCCGACTCCATCGACGCCAGATCGCTGTTCGTTCGCACGTAGTCGCCCGCGAGCGTGAGGTTGCTAATGGAGACGTCTGCTGGCGGGCGGTTCCGGAGCGAGCCGACGGTGTTGATTAACAGCGGCGATCGGTTCTCGACGACCTGTGGATGCGGTTCGCTCGAGCGCACCGCGCCCCGCCGCGCCCCGCTATCGTCGTCTGCTCGGGCCGTCTCAGAGGCACCGTTACCGTCGATTTCGACGATCGCCGGATCGAGGAACCAGTCGACGAGCATGTCGTCCGTCAGCGTCGTCGTCGGTCCGTTCAGGTGCGCTTTCAGCTGCGCCCAGACCTCGGTTGCGATTTCCTCGCGCGTACACGCTCTGGCGGGCCTGTCGTAGACGATCCCCGGCGTGTCCCAGTCGGAGGCGATCACCGAGAGGACGCCTTCGACCGCGTCGGGGCCGCGGCGCCCGAGGTCGTACTCCGAATCCGCCCAGAACTGCCGCTGGGAGATCGACGTCAGCGCCCAGGGGGCGTCGGCGTAGACCTGGTGGCCGCGGGTCAGATCGACGTCCTCGGTCAGGTAGAACTGGATGCCGTTCATCCAGGCCGTGTCGAGTCGCTCGATTCGACCCAGCTCCGGTGCGGCCCGGCTCATCTCCCTCGTGACGAATTCGGGGGCGATATCCACCGGAACGGCCAACACGTACTCGTCGGCCGTTACGGTCGTTCCGTCGGCCAGCACGACGCCCGCGACGGAGCGGCCGTCGAACTCGAGTCGCTCGACCGGGGTGTTCAGCCGAATGTCGACGCCGAGGGACTCGAGGTACCGAACCCACGGGTCGAACCAGGCCTCGCTCGTCGGCGCGTTCAGGATGCGCTCGGTCGGCCGGGTCGGATCGAGTTGGCCGAACAACAACTGCAGGTAGACGGTGCCGATCGTCCGGGCGCTCCCGACCTGCGGACGAAGCGCGACCAGCGCCTGCGTGGCGTAGGCGAGTCGGTCCCGAAACTCCTGCGAGCGGTTCTCGGCGTCGATGAACTCCCACCAGGAGACGTTGTCGAGTTCGTTCTCGCGTCGATCCTCGCACGCCGTCAGCAGGTACAGTAGTCGCTCGAGCAGGAATCGGACGTCCGCGGCGGGCAGGTCCTCGGCGAACGCCGGGCGAAGTGCCTCGAGCCAGTCGCGCAGCGAGTCGGGCGACTCCGTCGAGGCGATCTTGTCCGGGTCGTCGATCCCCGCGATCAGCGTCGCTTCGGTCTCGACGAGATTGTCCGCGACGGTTCCGCTCCCGTCGGGGATCCGTTCCATCGTGTCGATCACGTGCCGGTAGAACGCCGGGAAGAATCGAAAGCCGTGCTCGCCGTGTAGCGCCGTCGGTCCGTCCGCGATCGGCATCGAGCGGGCCTTGCCGCCGACGCGGTCGTTGGCCTCGAAGACGGTCACGTCGACCCCGCGCTCTCCGAGTTCGTGGGCCGCGGTGAGGCCGCCGATTCCACCGCCGAGTACGACAACGTCGGTCATCGCTGTACCCTGGGGTGTCGACGGAAATAACCCCCGTCCCTAACGAGTGAGTGGGCGGCGCTCGGTTCGACGCTTCGATCCTCGCAGATCTCCCGCCACTATTGAGTAGGTCCCCGTCGAGAACTCGAGTATGCGACTGTTCGTTAGCGTCGATCTGCCCGACGACCTCGCGGAACCGGTCGCCGACCTCCAAGACGAGTTCAGGGACGCGGGCGGGCTCAACTTCACCGATCCAAGACAAGCCCACGTCACGCTGAAGTTCCTCGGCGAGGTACCCGAGGATCGCGTCCCCGACCTCGAGCGCGAACTCGCTGCCGCCGTCGAGGATGCGTCCGTCGATCCGTTTCCCGTCCGCTACGGCGGGCTGGGCGTCTTTCCGAGCCTCGAGTACATCAGCGTGATCTGGTTCGGAACCGAAACGGGCGGCGACGGTCTCACGCGATTGCACGAGGCCGTCGAGGAGCGAACGACGGCGATGGGATTCGAGGAAGCGGAGCACGAGTTTACGCCCCACGTCACGCTCGCCCGAATGGAACACGCAGGCGGCAAAGAGCACGTACAGGAGGTCGTCCGCGAGCGCGATCCGACGCTCGGCGAGATGACCGTCGAGGAGATTCACCTCACCGAGAGCGTCCGCACCGATGCGGGGCCGCTCTACTCGACGGTCGAGTCGTTCTCGCTCGAGTAGCCGCCTTCGGCCTCCGTTTTTGTTCGGGTCGCCGCCCGTTCGATTCGTTTCGAGGGGACGAACGGACGCGGCCGTTCGAGACGAATGCCCCAGCACACGGGCCCGAAGCACGCGGGCGGAACATGCAGGGGCAGGAACGATACCGAAGATCGGTGTAGCGGGAGAGACGATGGCGTTCGACTGCCGTCGATAACTCGTGTCTCCATCGCTCTCCGACCGGCTGTCGTCCGCGACCGCGAGCGGACAGTTCGTCTCGCGACGAGAGCTGTTGGCGTCGATCGGCGGCGCCGCCGCCGTCTCGAGTACGCGGTTCGACGTCCGGGAGCGGGCCGTCGCCGACGCGCCGCTCTCCGTCCGCGTCTATCCCGGGCCGGTTCCGTTGCGGGCCTGGGTCAGGTACGGATTCGACGGCGTGCGCCGCGACTGGCCGCCTCCGTTTCGGGACGGGCTGGCGGCCGTGGAGGGTGCGCTGGAACAGGTGCTCGCCTACGCCCGCGAGCGCTCGAGACTCGAGTCCGTCGAGGTGCGCGTCGAACGCGGCGAGCCAGTTCGCTTCCCGCTTTCGGCGGCACCGCTGTCGTCCGAAGCGGTCGTTCCGGAACTCGAGACGGTCCTCGAGGTCTTCGGCGATCGACTCCGGGAACGGAACGCCCTCACCGGCCGGACCTGTAACCTGCTGCTGTGCTGGTCGCCGTTTAATTATCGGGTCGGATACGGCGGGACGCTCCCCCCGAACGCGCAGGTCGGCGACGAAACGGACGGGAGCACCGGCGACGCACAGACGGTCGCAAACCTCGGCGCGACCGAGGTCTGGGACTCGCGAGCGGTGAGCCGGAACATGGCGATCCACGAGGCGGTACACACCTTCCTCTCACCGGACATCGTCGAGGCGGTTGGCGGCTCCACCTGCGACCACGACCTCGGTACGGCGATCCGTGTCGACGACGAGACGATGGCGGTCTCCCCAATGGCGACCGCCTACGCCGGCCCGGACGAAATCGGCGGCGGCACTCGCTGGCACGGCCGCGGCTGCGCCGACCACGATCGGTTTCACCGCCACGACGGCTACGAGGGCGTCGAGGAGTGGACCTACACCACCGAACTCAGCGACGCGACGCTCGAGGCCGTGACGCGTTATTTCGAACGGGAAGCCGGCTCTCGAGAGGGGGGCTGACGCGAACTGCTGTCGGAGTTTTCGGTCCCGGTGTCGAAGGCTGCGGTTGGGCCGGTACTGACGTACAGCAGACCGTATGAAACGGATCGAGGCGAAAGCGAGGTCGAGAGCGGCTCCCCGCTCGCTCTTCGCGTTCGTCTGTAATCGGCGTCGGCGGAGGGTACCGCCGATAAGGCGGATGAAATCCGCCGATGGCCCGCCGCCGAATGTTTGCCTCGGACGCGACGCCGCGGTCGCGCCAACACATAGGTAGCGTCCGTCGCGGCCGCGTCTTCAAGATGGACAAGATTTTAAGCCACCGCGGGCTACGTCCGGCTACTATGGGTAAGAAAACGAAGGGCAAGAAAAAGCGTCTTGCCAAACTCGAGAACCAGAACAGTCGCGTTCCGGCCTGGGTCATGATGAAGACCGACATGGAAGTGCAGCGAAACCCGAAGCGACGCAACTGGCGGCGCAACGACACTGACGAGTAACGATGAGTGCAAGTGATTTCGAGGAACGTGTCGTCACCGTTCCGCTGCGCGACGTAAAGAAGGGGCCGAACCACGAGGCCGCAGACTACGCGATGCGAATCGTCCGCGAACACCTCGCGAAACACTTCGCGGTCGACGAAGACGCCATCCGACTGGATCCCTCGATCAACGAGGAGATCTGGTCGCAGGGCCGAGCCAACCCGCCACGAAAGATCCGCGTCCGCGCGGCTCGCTTCGAGGAAGAGGGTGAGGCCGTCGTCGAGGCCGAGGTCGCCGAGTAAATTTGCAACGTCTCGCCTTCGCCGGGTCGGCCTACGTCGGCGTCTTCGCCCGTGCGACCGACTCGTGCGTGCTCGTTCGCCCGGACGTCGACGACGACGTCATCGCCGACCTGACCGACGAACTCGAGGTGCCGGCAGTTCAGACGACCGTCGGTGGTTCGTCGACGGTCGGTGCGTTAGCAACGGGTAACGAGAACGGGCTACTCGTCAGCGCTCGCGTCCTCGAGTACGAGCGCGGGCGCCTCGAAGACGAGGTCGACCTCCCTATCGCAGAACTGCCGGGGAACATCAACGCCGCCGGAAACGTCGTGCTGGCGAACGACTACGGCGCGTACGTTCACCCGGATCTCCCCCGTGAGACGATTCAGATCATCAAGGACACCCTCGACGTCCCTGTCCAGCGCGGCGATCTCGCCGGCGTCCGAACCGTCGGCACCGCCGCGGTCGCGACGAACTCGGGCGTGCTCTGTCACCCCAAAGCGACCGACGACGAACTGGACGTGCTCGAGGACGTTCTCGACGTCCGAGCCGACGTCGGTACCGTCAACTACGGTGCACCGCTTGTCGGCTCCGGACTGATCGCGAACGAGGCCGGCTACGTCATCGGAACGGACACGACCGGCCCGGAACTGGGCCGGATCGAAGACGCGCTGGGGTATCTGGACTAGCCGCGACGAAACGTCCTACTGCACACCTCTGTACTGGTTCGCAGGTCGGTTCCTGCTCTCCGAGCTCTCTCCCGTTCTCGAAATCGACTTCGAATAGACCGTTTTCCGACGTGTTCATTGACGCGCTCGAGAATCTAACCGCCCGCTCGAGCGACGCCTATCGCCGATTTACTGCGACTGCGGCTCGAACCGGTGACGCACGACTTCGCTGTCGTCGTCCCATTCGAAGTTGTCGTGGGCGCGCTCGAGCAGGTTTCGATACCCCTCGAGGTCGTCCATCCCTTCGGCCCGGGCATCCTCGTCGGTGAGATCGCCGAGGGTGCGTTCGGTCACGCCGGTCACCTCGAACGTCGTATCCTCGATCATGAAGGTATCGCCCTCGTCTGCGTACTGATGGCCGCGGTGAATCTGGGTCACCTCGGCTTCGAGTGCCTGGGTTTGCATTCGGTCGTTGGGCAACAGGTCTGCGGGGTCGAGTTCGCTCATGGGTAATCGTACGTGGGCCCGGGTCAAATCGGTTGGCACCTGATTCGGCGGGGAACTCGGCCCGCCGGGCTGTCATCGAACGAACGTATTCTCAAGGTTTATATTACCTTATGAACATGAATCGATCATGTCCCTCCAATCGATTTTCGCCCGGTTTCGAACCGGATTCGCGATCGCGAAGGCGTCGTTCGGCGTCCTTCGGCGCGAAAAGTGGTTGATCGTTTTCCCGCTGCTGTACGGTCTCGTCTGGGTTACCGGACTCGTCGTGCTCGTCGCCGGCCTCGTTGCAGCGCTGTTCGGTGCGACCTACGGGTTAGCCCTCTTCGAGCAGGTCGCGTCGGTCTCCGAGGGGACGGGCGAGACCGCGATGACGATACTCGGCGTCGTCGTCTCCTTTCTCGTCATGTTCGCGGCGACGTCGATTGCGACCTTCTTTAGTGCCGCACTCGTCCACTCGGTCGGGAACCTGTTTCAGGGGAAACCGACGAGCATCCGCGCCGGTCTCGACGGCGCATGGGAGTCCCGGCGAACGATCCTCGCCTGGGGCGTCGTCGGGGCGGTCGTCGGCCTGATCTTTCAGGCGCTCGAGAGCCAGGACGGCTGGGGTGCCCAACTCGTCCGAGCGATCGCCGGTGCCGCCTGGTTCATGATGACGTTCTTCATCGTTCCCGTCATCGTCTTCCGGGATGGCGGCGTTCGGGAGTCGCTGCGGGAGAGCGTCTCCCTGTTTCGCGATACCTGGGGCGAGGCCGGCGGCGTCAGTCTCGGGGTCGGACTGGTGACTGTCTTGCTGGGCGCGCTCGTCGCCGCTGCCGGAATCGGCGCACCGCTGGTGCTAGTCGAGAACCCGGGTTCGGTGCTCGTCTACACGGCCGGCCCGACCGTGTTGCTCCTCGGTGCGATCGCCGTCGTCCACATCGCCGCGACGGCGGTCGCGAAGACCGCGCTGTACCAGTACGCGACCGACGGCGAGTTGCCGCCCGAGTTCGAGGGGATCGACCCCGACGCGATCGTCAGGCCCAAACGCGGCTCGAGTTCGCTGTCGGGCGGCCCGTCGGGACGACAGCCCGGACAGATATAGTGCGTGTCGTCTGCGGATCCGTCGATGGTTTCGCCGCCGTTTCCTCTCGTCTGCCGGCTGGCAGTTGACTCCGACGGAAGGGAAGATTCTTCCGACTGCCTGCCGGAGTGATAGCCATGAGTCAATTTACGATCACTGGTCAGTTCCAGAAACGAGACGGCTACGCGCCGTTCGAAACAACGATCGATGCGGAGAACGAAAACGTCGCCCGTGAACACGTCCTCTCCCAGCTCGGGAGCCAGCACGGACTGAAACGAACGCAGATCGACCTCGAGGAGGTTAGCGAACAATGAGTCAGCAACAACTGCAGCAGCTTTCCCAGGAGCTTCAGGAGATCGAAGAACAGATCGAGGCCCTCGAAGAGAACGTCGAGGCCATCCAGCAGCAAAAGACCGAGACCGACGAGGCCATCGAGGCGCTCCAGACCCTCGATACCGACTCGACCGTGCAGGTCCCCGTCGGCGGCGGCGCGTACCTTCGTGCAACCGTCGAGGACATCGACGAAGTGATCGTCGAGCTCGGTGCCGACTACGCCGCGGAGTTCGAACAGGACGGTGCCGTCGAGGCACTCGAGAACAAACAGGAGAACCTCGACGACCGTATCGACGAGGTCAACAGCGAGATCGCCGAACTCGAGTCCGAGAGCGCGGAACTCGAACAGCAGGCTCAGCAACTCCAGCAGCAGGCGATGCAACAGCAGATGCAACAGATGGGCCAGGGCGAAGGTCAGGGCCCCGACCAGTAACGTCGGGACACCATCCGTACTATGTTTGATAACCTGAAGAAGAAACTCGGGAGCTTCCGCGAAGACGCCGAAGAAGCCGCCGAAGAGAACGTCGAGGAGGTTGACGAAGACGAACTCGAACTCGATGCCGAGGAGGAACCCCTCGAGGACGACCGCCCCGAAACCGACGCCGAAGACGCTGCATCGGAAGCCCCGGATACCACCGGTAAAACGGCTGACAGCGACGACGTGGCCGAATCCGAGAGCGAACTCGAGGCCGAGGCTGCACCGCCCGCGGAGACGGCGGATGCAAGCGCCGGATCGAAGGCGGTTTCGCCCGTCGACGAGACGGATGCTGAAGAGGCGTCGACAGCGCCCGACGGCCCAGCGACGGCCGAGTCGCCGTCGGCATCCGAAACTGCAGCGTCTGAGGTCGGGGATGCGGCCGACCTCGAGGCCGAAGCCGAACCCGATGAGGCTCTCGAAGACGACGAAGACGACAGCGACGATGCCGACAACGGCGGCTCCACCGGCTTCGGTGCCAAGGCTCGCTCGCTCGTCAAGGGGAAGTTCGTCATCGAGGAGGAGGACCTCGAGGGCCCGCTCCACGAACTCGAGATGGCGTTGCTCTCGAGCGACGTGGAGATGGGCGTCGCCGAGGAGATTCTCGACAACATTCGCGACGACCTGATCGGCGAGACGCGGACGTTTACGACGTCGACGGGCGAGGTCGTCGAGGAGGCGCTTCGCGATGCGATCTACGACGTAATCAGCGTCGGTCAGTTCGACTTCGACGAGCGTATCGCCGTCGAGGACAAGCCGCTGACGATCGTTTTCACCGGCGTCAACGGCGTTGGGAAGACGACCTCGATCGCCAAACTGAGCCGCTACTTCGAGGAACGAGGGTACTCGACGGTCATGGCCAACGGCGACACCTACCGTGCCGGAGCCAACGAGCAGATCCAGGAGCACGCGGACGCACTGGATACGAAACTCATCACCCACCAGCAAGGCGGCGATCCCGCCGCGGTACTGTACGACGCCGTCGAGTACGCTGAGGCCAACGACGTCGATATCGTGCTCGGCGACACCGCGGGTCGGCTTCACACCGACGAGGGACTGATGGACCAACTCGAGAAGATCGATCGGGTCGTCGGTCCCGATATGACGCTGTTCGTCGACGAAGCGGTGGCGGGTCAGGACGCGGTCAACCGCGGCCGCGAGTTCAACGAGGCCGCCGAAATCGACGGGGCGATCCTGACGAAAGCCGACGCGGACTCAAACGGAGGCGCGGCGATTTCGGTCGCCCACGTCACCGGTAAGCCGATTCTGTTCCTCGGCGTCGGTCAGGGCTACGACGACCTCGAGCCGTTCGACCCCGAGGAGATGGTCGATCGGTTGCTCGAAGACGAATCGTAGCGCTCCGAGTCTTGCCGTTTCGAGGGCCCTTGTTCCGATTCTCGAGTGCCGTCTGCGCATCCGTCCCGGAGTCTGCGATCGGGATTTGTTCCGGTGCCGAGAGATGCGTAACACATTTACAATAACTAATTGACACCTACGTATGTCCAACCCCCGTTCCCGCCGCACCCTCCTCACCGCAGCGCTGCCGTTTACGATGGCGATTTCGGGCTGTTTCGACGCTCAGTTCACGGGCGCAGACACCCCCTCGGAACCGAACGCGGTCTCCGGAGAGCACTACGACTGCGATGATGTCGACCGTCCTGAGCCCGATATGCCGACCCGCGACCGCGGCCTCGAGCGGGCATCGTACCCCGACCGGCCGGACGCAGTCGTCGAAACGGGCGACGAGTACGCCCTCGAGTTCGAACGAGCCTATCGGCAAAACGCGTTGCTCGAGCGGTACGGTTCGGAAACGCGAGCGTTCGATTTCCAACTCGAGGCGAGTCGGATCGATGTGGTCGAGTCGGAGTTGTCGGCAGCCGACTCGGAGGCGGAGGAAGAATCAACACGGGACTCCGAATCCGAGGCAAACGCCGTGCTGGTCTCGATGTTGTACGATCTGACGACCGAGACCCAACAGCTCCCGAAATCGACCGAGCGAGACACTCGCGTGACCTACTATCTCGACGAGACCGTCGTGCTCCGAGCGCGGTACCACGGACTCGCGGACGAGCCGTCGTTCGATCCGGATCCGCGAACCGCCGGCGACCCCGTCGCCTGCTTCGAGTGAGCGAGTAGATCGTTTCCCCACCTGTAAAACGACGTTCAGTCGTTGAACAGCTGCTCGAGGTCCTCGTCGTCGTAGTTGACCAGCAGCCGCGGCTCCTCCTTGAACGTCCGGAGGACGATGTGCGTCGCGGAGTTCTCGACGCCGTCGGTTTCGATGATCTCCTCGATCAGCGACTGGAGGTGGTCGTGATCGCGGACGTGAGAGATGACGTAGAAGGACATCTCGCCGATCATCGAGTACACGCGCTGGACGCCCGACAGCTGAGCGAGGCGTTCGCCAACCTCCTTCGCTTCGGGCCCGTAGACGGTCTTGATCTCCGAGATGGCCGTCATGCTGAGCCCGAGTTCGTGCCGGTCGAGGTGAGCGACGGTGCCGGTCAGAATGCCCTGGTCTCGGTATTTCTCGAGGCGATAGTAGACCGTCGACTGGCTCACGTCGAGTTCCTCGGCGATCTCGTCGGCGTCGATATCTCCGTTCTCGTCTAGCTCCCGCAACAGTCGGAAGTCGGTCTCGTCGAGTGTGATTTCGGCCATGGTGATCGGTGGTCGTTGATTGGTGCAGTGTTGTCGAACGCCCTAAATAATGCTGTTCGCCGCGGGCAGTCGAACGGATGCGTCGGATCTCGCGAGATTTATTCTCGCGACCGCGTCGTCACTGCTCTCAATCACGTTCAGCACTGCCGCTACTTCGAGGGCTGAGTCCCGACTTCGGTCAGCACGTGGGTTCGCCGTCGATTTTCGGCGACGGATCGCGGTGTGACGCTGACGGTGGCGATGCCGTTTCCGAGCACTACGCTCTGTCTCGCATCGATCGCTCGAGACGTCGCGTCGCTCCCTCACCCGGTCGTGATTCTCGAGCAGCACGTCCGTCGAACGCGGCGTCTGCTGTGGCGGAGATACTTACCGGCACTGGCTTGGAACACCGTCGGGCGCGTCTCAAGGAGCGGCCGTTTGCTTTGCTGTGGCGGATTTCTCCCGGCCGGTTTGGTCCGGTGCTGGCAACGGTTGCCGGCGTATGCTAGCCCCGTCATGGTTCGCCTATTTACGGAGGAGTATACGGACGGGGTCGTATTACCTGCCAAACAATGGTTCTTCAAGATCTGATGACCGGTCTGCTGACTGCCGGGCGACCTGCGGGGTGGGTCGTATGAACACGACCGAGCAGTACAAGCAAAACAAGCATCCGCTCGACGTGATCGACGACGTCTACGACTACGCTGCGGACGAACTCACCTTCGAAGAGATCGAAGAGCGCGCAGGCGACGGCGAGTGGGAGCGCCTGAAGTGGGCCGGGATGTACGCCCAGAAGCAGGAGGGCTACTTCATGATCCGGACGAAGGTCCCCGGCGGGAAGCTCACCCCCGAGCAGGCCGAGGTCATCGGCGAAGTGACCGACGACCTCGCCGTCGCACCCGAGGAATACGGCGGCGAGGAGCAGAACGAACTCTGGGGCGACGCCTACCTCGACATCACGACCCGGCAGGATATCCAGAAACACTGGATTCGCGTCGAGGACGTCCCGGAGATGTGGGATCGCTACGACGAGGTCGGCTTGACGACGGTCCAGGGCTGTGGCGACTCGGCCCGGAACGTGCTGGGCTGCCCGGCCGCCGGACTCGACGACCACGAGTGTTTCAACGCCCAACCGGTTATCGAGGCCGTCTCCGACTTCTTTACGAACAACCGCGAGTACGCCAACCTCCCGCGGAAGTTCAAGATGACCATCACGGGCTGTGCCCACGACTGCGCGCAGTCCCAGATCAACGATATCGGGCTGGTTCCCGCGAAGAAGGAGATCGACGTCTCCGGCGAAGTCGGAGGCTCGTCGGACTCGTCCGACGTTGGCGAGTACCTTTACGGCTTCCACGCCCGCGTCGGCGGCGGCCTCTCCGACGGCCCGCGAATGGGCTCGGAACTGGACGTCTTCGTCCCGCCGGAGGACGCCGTGGAGTTCTGCCGCGCCGTCGCCCAGACGTTCAAGGAGATCGGCGACCGCAACAACCGCGGCGTCTGCCGCATGCGCTATCTCGTCGAGCAACTGGGCCCCGAGAAATTCGAGGAGGCCATCCGCGACCGCTGTACCGTCGACCTTCCACGGGCCGGCCAGAACCTGACCGTCGGCTATCAGGGCGACCACGTCGGCGTCCACGACCAGAAACAGGACGGCCTGCAGTACGTCGGCTTCAACGTCGTCGCCGGCCGCATGGGTGGCGACGAGTTCGCCGAGGCCGCTCGCGCAGCTGAGAAGTACGGCACCGAGGACGCCTCCGTGCGCCTCGCGACCGACCAGAACTTCCTCATCACGCACATCCCTGAGGAGAACGTCGACGACCTCCTCGCGGAGCCGTTCGCCGCGGACTACCAGCCCGACCCCGGCGCGTTCTCCCGCGGCGCCGTCGGCTGTACCGGCAGCGAGTTCTGTAACTACGCGATCATCGAGACCAAAAAGCGGACCAAACGCTGGGCCCGCGAACTCGACGAGCGAATCGATGTCCCCGACGACATCGAAGCGATTCGGATGCACATGTCCGGCTGTTCCGCGTCGTGCGCCCAGCCCCAGATCGCGGACATCGGCTTCCGCGGGGAGACCGTCAAGATCGATGAGGACGGCGAGTCCGACATCGTCGAGGGGATGGACTTCGGGCTCGGCGGCTCGCTCGGCGCCGACAACGAGTTCTTAGACTGGATCGAGAACGCCGTGCCCGCCGATTCGGTGATTCCGGCCTTAGAGCAATTGTTCGACGCCTACAACGACGACCGCCACGACGGCGAGCAGTTCTACGAGTGGTGTCGCCGCGTCGACAACGGAGAGCTTCGGACGATCATGCAAGGGGCCGAGGCCCCGGTTGCCGGAGGTGTCGCCCATGGGGACTAACGGCGAGGACGAACGTAGTGAGTCCTCGAAGAAGCGAGCGGGAGCTGCGGGGACCGAGCGGAGCGAGGGCCCCGATGATGCGAGCGGTGAAACCGCGAGCGAGGAGCGACACGCGAGCCGCGAGGGCGGACGGACATTCCCCGGTGTTCCCGAATCTCAGACGGACGACGACGAGGCTGTCATGTTCCCCGAAACTGGCAACGCTGCGCCGCGATCCCGCGAAGGAACGGATCACGCTCGAGAGGGCGCGATGCAGACGGATGGGGGAAGCTCCGACGGCGACAGTTGCTCGCCGAACACCTGCTCCTGCGGCGAGAAGACTGCGGACGCGTCGCCGGAAGCGCAGGCTCAGGACAAGCGCGTCGCCACGGACGGAGCCGGAGCGGCTAACGTCGACGAGATGGGCGAACTCGGCGACCTCGAGTTCACCGAACCCGCCGAAGGCGTCAGTCAGGACGTGGACAACGGCGCGCCGGACGTTCGCGTCGGCGTTCCGGAGGGTGCGGACCTCGACACGCCGGAGTACTCGATTCGCTCGCAGATGAACGATATCGAGACGCCGGACGAGAAGACCTGGTTCATGGAACTGGACGAGGCCGTCATCGACGAGGGTCGCTGTATCCAGTGTGGGACCTGCGTCGCGGCCTGTCCGTCCGACTCGATCGGCGTCGGCGAGGACGACCTGCCGAAACTGGTCAAGATGTGCACCGGCTGTTCGCTCTGCTGGGACTTCTGTCCCCGCGGCGGGATGCGCTACGAGCGCCAGTGGAAGATCACCGGCGGCGACGACAACGTCAAGGGCGCCGGCGATCCGATTACGGAGTTCTCCGCGAAGGTCGAGGACGACTGGACCGACGGCGCACAGGACGGCGGCGTCGTCACCGGCGTCCTCGCGACGCTGCTCGAGGAAGGCGAGATCGACGGCGCGCTCATCGCGAGCGAGAGCGAGGAGGAGGCCTGGAAGGCGGAGAGCTTCCTCGCCACGACGGAAGAAGAACTCATCGCAAACGCAGGGACGGTGTACAACCAGACGCTCGCGCTGGGTAACCTCGACCTGAAACAGTGGGAGCACAAACTTCCCGACAAGGACTGGGACGACCTCTCGCTCGCACTCGTGGGAACGCCCTGCGAAATCGAGGGTATCCGCGCGCTGCAGGACTTCGACTGGGACTATCAGGCTCAGAACGAGGGCATTCGCGCAGTGGACTACACCGTCTCGCTGATGTGTACGAAGAACTTCAACTACTACAGCCTCATGGGCGAGCAGTTGGAGGAAAAGCGGGACATCTCGCCCGAGGGGATCGGCAAGATGGACGTCCTCAACGGCAAGATGATGGTCTACGACCACGACGGCGAGATGATCGTCGAGGAAGACGTCGAGAACTTCCACGACGCCGCGCTCAAGGGCTGTGACGAGTGTGCGGACTTCACCGGCTTCTGTTCGGACATCACCGTCGGCTCCGTCGGCTCTTCCGACGAGTACTCGAGCGTCATCATCCGGACCGAACAGGGGATGAAGGCGTGGGATCTCACCGAGCCGAAACTCGACTACCACGACTTAGAGGACAAGTCGGCGGTCGGTAAGCTCCAGGGCTGGGACAAGAAGAAGGCCTTCGAGAGCTTAGAGCGGCCGTTCGACCCCGACGCGCCCCGCTTTATCGACTACACGGATCACGCCGAGAACTACGGCACGGCGCTGAACCCCCACGATCAGGGGCACTGAACGGATTCGGAGTACCCGGCTTTTCTTCTCGATTCCGATTTCGGTCACCTCGAGCGGTGAGCCGTTCCCTCACGTCTCGACCGTGTAACTCGTGATCTCTCCGGACTCGTCGACGGTGACCTCGGCTTCCTCGACCTCGGGGCGGAGGATGTCCCGTACCGCAACCTCGGGTTTCGGCGCGATCTCGGTCGGGAAGAGCAGTTCGACGTCGCCGTCGACGTCGGCCCCGTGACGTTCGGCAGTCGCCTGTGCGACCGCGTTCGAGTCGCCCTCGAAGTGGAACGTGACCGCGACAGCCGGTCTGGCACCGGCACCGGCGGTCGACTCGAACGAGACGGCTCGCGCGCCGTCGCCCCGCTCGAACGCCCGCGAGTTCTCCGACGGAACCGTCTCGTCGTACTCGTCGGCGAGATAGGACTCGAGTCGGTCGTAGTACTCCGACTGTCGTGCCTCGCTTGCGAGTGTGGCCGTCTCGGCCTCGTCCAGTTCGGTCAGTCGCTGGTGATCGTCCATATCCGTCGCCAGACCGACCGGACCGAAAAGGGTTGGCGTCAGTATCGCTTCCTGCGAGGGCCGGCTGCGCGGATTGGCGTGTTCCTCGGACGGTCCGAGTCGGCGTTCGCCCACGCGTCGTTCTTTAAGTGCTTCTGGTCACAAGATAGAGCTATGACGGGAGGTCGTCCGTCTCGGACGGCCAGCGATTCGGGATGTTCTTCGCGCCGTTCTCTTCTCGCACCGCCAGCTATCGGTCTCCGATTCGGCCCGGGCGTCCGGTCGCCGCCCGCACGCTATCGCTTCCGGACGACGGCCTCGATCGGATCGGCCGGCTGGAGCGTGACGCTCGGTGCGAACGTCGGCTCCGAGCGATCGATCGGATTGACGTCGGCGGCCGCGACGGTCGTCGACAGGACGAGCTTGAGTTCCAGCCGAGCGAACCGCATCCCGATGCAGTGGCGCGGCCCGCCACCGAAGGGGAAGTAGGCGTACTCGGGGAGGTGCTCCTCGAACTCGTCGGTCCAGCGTGCCGGCCGGAAGCGCTCGGGATCGTCGTAGAAGCGCCCGTCGCGGTGGACGCGGATCTGCGGAATCGTGATCTTCGTCCCTTCGGGCACGCGATAGCCGCCGATCTCGAGGTCCGCGGTCGCCTCGCGGAAGAGCGTGTACGCCGGCGGGTAGAGTCGGAGCGTCTCCGAGACGACCTGATCGGTGTAGCTCAACTCCGGCAGCGCCGCGAGCGTCGGGCGCTCACCCCCGGTCACGGTGTGACCCTCCTCACGGAGCCGGCGACGCGTCTCCGGGTTCCGGCCGAGCGCGTGGAGCGCGTAGGTGAGCGCCAGCGCGGTCGTCTCGTGGCCGGCGAACAGGAACGTAATCAGTTGATCCCGGACCTCCCGTTCGGAGAGCGTGGTCCCGTCGTCGGTCTCGGCGGTCAGCAACAGCGAGAGCATGTCGTCGCGGTCGGCCGCCTCGTCCCGCCGGTTCTCGATCAGCTCGTCGACGAGCGACTCGAGGTCGTCCATCGAACGATGCAGTCGGCGGTTCGTCGGTGTTGGGATCCACCCCGGGAGAAACGCCGACGGGTTCCGGGCGTTCGCTCGGCCGTTCAGCGCCTCGGCGGCCCGCCGCACGGTATCACCCTGCTCTTCGAGATCGATATCGAACAGCGACCGCGCGAGGATGCGGAGGGTCAGTCGCGACATCGCCGCGGCGAGGTCGATTGTTTCCCCCTCGTCCCACGCCCCGATCGTCCGCTCGGTTTCGGCGATCATCGCGTCGGTGTAGGTCTCGATCCGGACGGGCGTGAAGACTTCCTGCAGGAGAAGCCGTTGGCGCCGCCACTGCTCGCCCTCGGTGAGCAGCAATCCCTCGGACGCGTAGCCGGCGAACGTGTCGCCCCACTCCTCGCCGGACCACCGGCGGAACCGATCGTGGCGGTCGACGAGGACCCACTCTATAGCCGCCGGATCGAAGAGCGCGACGAACCGCTGGCCGGCCACGCGGTAGGAGACGACGTCGCCGTAGGCGGCGAGGTCGTCCAGGAACGCGATCGGTCGCCGCATCACGTCGAGCGTGCTCCCGAGGAGAGGGAGTCCGCCGGGTCCCGGTGGAAGCGGTGTTACGTCCCGCTCTCGGTTCGAACTGGTGTCCGTACTCGCCATGCGGTGACATACAACTGTCACGAGGAAAATGGTTTCAGTCGAACGTCCGGTGCCGCGGTTGTGTTCGTAGTCCGGAAATCGGCCGAGAGGGCCGGAACTCGTGCTCGAGCTGCGCGTTTCGTCGTCTCGAGACGATATCCATTAGTGACCCGTCATCATAGGATCCTGTATGTCCAGAGGAATCGGCGAGTTCGAACCGATACAGGAGGTCATTCCCGAGTGGGCGGCGATCCTGGTCGCCCTCGTCACCCAGTTGGGTGACGTCTGGTTTCTCGCCTTGCTCGTCGGTGGTCTCTACTGGTTCCACCGGCAGAAACGCGAGGACGCGGCCGTCATCATCGGACTGACGATAGCCGGCCTCTCGTTGATCACCGGACTGAAACACGTCTTTAGCTTGCCCCGTCCGGGCCAGCCACTGGTCGCGATCGAGTCGCTGCCCGGTTTGCTTCAGCCGCTGTACGAAGCCACGGCGATGGCCAGCGGCTACGGCTTCCCGAGCGGCCACGCGCTCATGACGACCATCGTCTACTTCAGTCTCGCCAACCGGCTCTCGATCGGTACGCCCCGGCGACGGTTCGCCAGCGCCGCGACCGTCGTCGCGCTCGTCGGCCTCTCCCGAGTCGCGCTGGGTCTCCACTACCTCGTCGACATCGTCGCCGGCGTCGCCGTCGGGCTGACGTTCCTGTTCGTCGCGGAGCGACTGCTGGCTCGCTACCGGACCGAACAGGGAACGGTCGCGTTCGCGCTCGCGGTCGTCTCGAGTACGTTCGCGCTCGTCGCAACCGGTCTCGAGCCGGACGCCGTCCTCCTGCTCGGCGCCTCGCTCGGCACGTTCGGCGGCTGGCAACTCATCAGGCTCGGCCAGGACGTCTTCGCGGTCGACCGTCCCTCGGAAGCGGTCCGGCCGGTCGCGTTCAGAGTCGCGCTCGCAAGTGCGGCCTTTGCGCCGCTGGTGGCCGCCCTCGAGTACTTCCACCTCTTCTCGCTGCCGGTCGCGGGCGGCGCGCTCGGCCTCGCGCTGGCCGTGTTCATTACGATTCCCGTGTTGACTCACTCCGAACGCGCCAGCAGGGTCTGGACGGCGCTGGTATTCTGGCTCACGATGGCGGCGCTGGGGATTCGCTACTTGCTTCGACCTTCGACCTGGCAACGGGGCTATGCCGGCGGTCAGCGGGTTGCGGGTCGGGTGTGTCGGTGGATTCGGACGCAAACGTCGAAGTGAGGTAAGTCGACTCCGACTAGATTCGCTCGCGTTTTCACCGACTCATCGTTTCTCGAGGACGTTATCTCGTCGTCGCTCTCTGCGTTGTACCACACTCTGCGAAGACGAGCGTTTTGCTACTGCTGGCGACGATGAATGCCACGTCCTCCCCAGCCGATTCGCTCGCTTTGCTCGCTCATCCCTCGCGCGGCTTCGAACCGTAGCTCACTGTTCGTTCACTACGGTTCAGCGCGCACCACTGCAGTGGTTCGGTCGGACTAAAGCGGTAACGTCACGTCTGACGGCTCTCGAGACCAAACTACACGATTCGACCTTCGATGAACCTCGAGTCCTTCGGCGCGTTTATCAGTAATCGCCGAAATCCTCTGCCATGGAATCCGACTCTCGTATCCGACTCGCGCGCCCGGCGGACGCAGCGGCGGTCCGCGATATCTACGCCCCCTTCTGTGAATCGTCGGCAGTCACGTTCGAAGAGAGTCCGCCGACCGAATCCGAGATGGCCGACCGTATCGAGTCGACCCTCGAGACCTACCCCTGGCTCGTCTGCGAACTCGAGGGGGAGGGTCGCCGGCTACGCCTACGCGGGGACGCTTCGCAAGCACCGAGCCTACCAGTGGACCGTCGAACTCTCGGTCTACGTCGCCGACGATGCCCGCGGGGCGGGCGTCGGTCGCGCGCTCTACGAGTCCCTGTTCGCGATCCTCGAGCGCCAGGGCGTCCGCGACGCCTACGCCGTGACGACGGTGCCGAACCCCGAAACGGAACGGTTTCACGACCGGCTCGGCTTCGAGCGCTGCGTCGACTTCCCCGCGATGGGGTACACCGAGGGCGACTGGCAGGACGTTGCCTGGTGGCGGTACTCGATCGCCGAGAAGCCGGCTGATCCGGAACCGATTGCTCCGCTGCCGGACGTCCGCGACGATCCGAACTGGGAGTCGCTGGTTCGGCGCGGTGAGACCCAGCTCAGGTAGGGCTTCCCGAGTGCAACCACCCGTTTTAGCCAGTCCGTTCGACCGAAGTCGCTTAGTGGTTCAGCACCCGCAGTTCGTCCATGGAGCCCTCGAACTACGGCACCTACCTCGTCACCCAGCAGTCGATCTCTGAGGGTCGGTCGACGATCGACGTCGTCCGCGCGGCGATCGACGGCGGCGTCGACGTCGTCCAGCTTCGCGAGAAGGAGACCGAGGCCCGGTTTCGGTACGATCTCGGGCTTGAGCTTCGCGAACAGACCGCCGAGGCTGGCGTTGATTTGATCGTCAACGACCGCGTCGATATCGCGCAGGCGATCGACGCCGACGGGGTCCACGTGGGCCAGTCTGACCTCCCGGTGACCGTCGCGCGCGAACTGCTCGGACCCGACGCGGTCGTCGGCTGTTCGACCTCGACGGTCGAGGAGGCGCTCGAGGCGGAAGCCGCGGGCGCGGACTACCTCGGTATCGGCGCCGTCTACGGCACGTCCTCGAAGGACGTCGCGGCCGAGGAGGACGGCGTCGGCCCCGAGCGAATCGCCGCCATCGCCGAGGCGGTCTCGATCCCGGTCGTCGGAATCGGCGGCATCACAGCTAAAAACGCCGGTCCGGTCGTCGAGGCCGGCGCGGTCGGCGTGGCCGTCATCTCCGAGATCACCGCGGCCGACGATCCGCAGGCTGCGACTGCTGCGCTCGCGGAAACCGTCGAAACTGCGAAGGGGGTGGCGAACGGATCGACACCCGATGAGTGAGTCACTACCCACTGATACCACCGGCGACGACCTCGCGAACTCCCTGCAGGCGATCGCCGACGGATCGCCGCTCGTCCAGCACCTGACCAACGAAGTGACGATGAACGACGTCGCCAACCTCACGCTCCACTGGGACGCGCTCCCGGTGATGGCCGACTCGCCGGGCGACGCCGGCGAGATGGCCAATGGCGCGTCCGCGATCCTGCTCAACACGGGGCAGGTCCCGGAGGGGAAAGTCGAGGCCATGCACGAGGCCGCTGCGACCGCGGCCGAGCGCGACATCCCCGTCGTGCTCGATCCCGTCGGCGTCGGCGCGACGCCGACCCGAGAAGCAGTTGCCGAGGCGCTGCTCGAGGACGTCGAGTTCTCGGTTATCAAAGGCAACTACGGCGAGATCAGCGCCCTCGCCGGCGTCGAGGCCGAAGTGAAAGGCGTCGAATCGATCGGCGAGTACGAAGAGATCGAAGACGCCGCCCGGTCGCTCGCGGACTCAACCGGTGCGACGGTCGTCGCGAGCGGCGTCGAAGACGTCGTCGCGACCGGCGACGAAGCCGTGCGGCTTTCCGCCGGCCACGAGCGGCTGTCCGAAGTCGTTGGCACCGGCTGCATGCTCGGCGCGACCATCGCGGCCTTCCGCGGCGCACTCGAGGAGTCGACCGCGGCCGCCCTCCACGGAGCCCTCGCATTCGGCATCGCCGGCGAGCGCGCCGCCGAACTGGATCACGACGGCCCGGCGAGCTACCGGACGAACTTCCACGATACCGTCGCCGGACTAACGCCGGACGATCTCGCGGCTCTCGATCTCGCGGATCGGATCGAACGCGTCGCCTGACGGTGGCGTCCGCCGTCCCGATTCATCGATTCTCCCACCGATCGGTCACTTCTGAAACTGTTTTACTGGCCTCTGATGAACGATAACACATGACTCGAGAAAACCTGGCAGACGCCGCCGCGACGCTTCAGGACGCCGCCGCCGCGGCCGACGACGAAACCCGCGAGCGCCTCGAAACGCAGTCGAACCAGTTCGCGGCCCTCGCCGAGGCCGACCGCGGGCCGGACCACGGCAAACTCGCGCGCCACGAACACATCCTGACTGAAATCGCAGACGAGAACGAGGGTGAGGTCGCCGATCGCGTCGAGGACGCCCTCGAGTCCATCCGGGCGTTTCGGGAGACGGTCGACGGCGTATAGCCGTCAACAGACCGGCTTCGGGTTCGCACCCATCGCCTCGAGGTTCTCGACGTACTCGCCGTAGGCGGCCTCAATTGCGCCGTTCGCGGCCTCGAGAGCGCGGTCGCGATCGTCCTCGTCCTCGTCCTCACAGACGTTCTCGAGCAGGTCCTCGGCGCGCTCGAGTTGAGCGTCCAGGTCGTCGCCGAACTCCCGGAAGACGCCGGCTGCCTGGGGGTCGGCGTCGCCGACGAAGTAGCCGACGACCTGCTCTTTCGAGCGCTTGCTCGCGAGGATCCGACCGACGAACGCGCCGACGCGTTCGATCGTCGCCTCGAGGCCGCGCAGGTACTCGTGCAGGGCGGGGATCTCGGACGGTTCGTACTCGTCGGCACTGAGATGGTTGATGACCGTCTCGTAGTGGTCCTTTTCCTCCGCAGCGGTTGCCTCGAACGCTTCGCGAACCTCGTCGTCGGCCTCGCTGTCGGCCCACTCGAGGAAGGTCTGCCAGGCCGCGTATTCGGCGTCGGCGGTCGCTTCAAGGACGGGCTCGGTGTCGATGTCGCCGCCGGTGTCGGCGTAGAGCGACTTCGAGGAGCCGAGTCGCGAGAGCGCGGTTTGATTGTCCTCGCGGACGGCTCGGGCGAACGCCTCGGAACCCGAATCGGATTCGGAATCGGTCATGCCCATTCGTTCGACCGGACTCGAGTTAGGTCTGTTGCGACAGGCGCTCGTGGATTCGAGCGGTCTAGAGCGGATCGGAACGGTCCGGAATGATTCGGTGCAGTCTAGGGCGGAGCGGTTCGCCTCGAGAAGTCGGTAGTCGGTCCATTCCGACCGATAGGCACCGCTTACCCTCCGGATCTTGACTACAACGAGAGCATAACAATCATCCCGAACCGACTTTCATCGATCGGAATGAAACGACGAGTATACCTCGCGACGGCCGCGGCGGCGACGCTCGCTGGCTGTTCCGCCCTGAGTGATTCGGAAACAGCGGAGGAAAACGGCGCTGACGATGACGACAACGAAACCGGGAACGGGAACGGAGACGAGAACGGATCGTCCGACCCGGTCGACGAGAAGCCCGGATCGTTCGACGAGTTCGAGGATCTCTCGAAGTGGACGGTGATGGAGGGATCGCTCACAGCTGACGAAGAGCGCACGTACGTTGGATCCCAATCCGCACGGATGGAGTCCGACGGCTCATCCGAACGTATCATGATCAAGCGGGAATTCGACACCGCGCGCGACCTTTCGGACGAATTCCCCGCGCTGGCGTTTACGAGCGACCACGATGTCAACCCGGTCGTCCAGCTCACGGACACCGACGGCGACCGACTGCTACTTCAGTGTTCGGTTCGCGCCGACGGGCCGTTCGTCCGCCGCGATCTGGGCGTCGTCGACACCGACGGCGATCCGGATCTGAGTTCGATCGATCACACCAAAATCTCCGTCTGGGCCGGCGAGCGCGAGCTCTCCCTGTGGTGTGACGATTATCACTTCGTCGAACGACCCGACACCGGGAAAGTCCTCCTCCAGTTCCCCGAAAGCACTCCCGACGTCGCCAGCCAGGCGGCTCCACTCCTCGCCGAGCACGACGTTCCCGGGACGGTCTTCGTCACGACCGACTACGTGGATAGCGACGGATACCTCGCACAGAGCGACCTCGAGTCCCTCCAAGACGACGGCTGGACCATCGCCAGCGGCGGTGCGACCGGCACCAACCTCACCCAACACGACGCGGACCGACAGGAGGCGGAACTCAGCAGCGCCGCCGAGTGGCTCGACGACAACGGCTTCGAGGACGCCTACTACTCGTACGGGCTCAACCGCTACGACGAGTCGGCCCTCGAACTCGTCGAGGAGTACCACGACGTCGCGTTCGTGGGCGGCTACGCGGGCCACGGTTTCCTCAGCAACCCACACCTCGCCCCCCGTGAGACCAATCCCGACCCCGAGGAAGCCGCGCAACTCCTCGAGTGGACCGCCGAACAGCGTCTGATCACGACGCTGTCCTACCGAAACGTCGGCGACTCGCTCGACTCGCTCGAGGCGGCGCTGTCGACGATCAACGACGTCGACGTCGAGGTCGTCACGCCGGACGACATCGCGTCGGATAACCTCCACTGATCGCGTCCGTTCACCGCCGCTGCGTGGACCGTTTTTTCGCCTATCGATCCGATAGCCGGTAGCTCGAGTTTTCGGAGTGCGGTTCGCTGTCGAGTCGGCTCGTATCGGACGCATCGTCACTCATTAAGCCGATACGCGAAGAATCGATTCGAACGGCTCGAGTCCCTGCTCTCGAGCAGTCGGCGAAAACGAAACAGCAGACGTATCGCTTACACTTCCCGTTCTCCGCTTCGCCCTGCTCCGCGAGTCACATCGTTCCTCGCTTCGCCTCGAGGCCTCGTTTCACTCGGCCTCGCCTGTTTCGCGGGTCACTGTGTTCCCCGCTCCACTACGAAGCTTCGTTCGCTCCACTCACTCAGCTTCGCCTTTCTCTATCGGCGCGTTAACCAAATTACCCCATTCGGTCCAGGACCCGTCGTAGTTGACGGTGTCCTCGTAACCAAGCAGTTCGTGCAGGGCGAACCACGCGACGGACGATCGCTCGCCGATGCGGCAGTAGGCGACGGTCGTCTCGTCGCCGTCGATGTCTTCGTCGGCGTAGAGTTCCTCGAGTTCCTCGCGGTCCTTGAACGTGCCGTCGTCGTTCGTGACGGCGGCCCACGAGATGTTCTTCGCCCCCGGAATGTGGCCGCCGCGCTGGGCGGTCTCCTGCAGGCCCGGCGGGGCGAGAATCTCGCCGCTGAACTCCTCGGGCGAGCGAACGTCGACCAGCGGAACGCCGCGGTCGATCGCGTTCTCGACGTCCTCGCGGTAGGCGCGGATGCTCTCGCGCGGGCCCGCGGCGTCGTACTCGACCGCCGAGAAGTCCGGCTCTTCGTCGGTCGTCGGGTAGTCGTTCTCGAGCCAGTACTCGCGGCCGCCGTCGAGCAGGTAGACGTCCTTGTGGCCGTAGTACTTAAACTGCCAGTAAGTGTAGGCGGCGAACCAGTTGGAGTTGTCGCCGTAGAGGACGACGGTGGAGTTCTCGCTGATGCCGTGGGAGCCGAGCAGGCCCTCGAAGTCGTCCTTCGAGAGGATGTCGCGGGTAGTCTGATCCTGTAGTTGGGTCTCCCAGTTGAATCCGATCGCGCCGGGAGCGTGTGCTTCCTCGTAGGCTTCCGTGTCGACGTCGACCTCGACCAGCCGGTGGTCGGAGTCGTCGTCCTCGAACTCTTCGAGGCGCGCTTTGACCCAGTCAGCCGTGACGAGTACGTCGTTGGCGTAGTCTGTTGCCATACGCGACACGTGGGCTGGCAGGGTCATAGTGGCACCCTAACCGGACAATTCGGACGATGGTCTATCGTGTCGGTGACTGTTGCCGCTACCTCGAACGTGGGGAATCGGTGCGATTCGGCGACCGTCTCGCCTCCAGGCTAAATAGAACCGCGGCCGACATGTGACGGCTTTCGCCGACCCGACAGGTTCGCCCGAGTCGGTGGTAATTGCCGGGACCTCGGTACCCAGGGGAGTGGTGCCGGGACCGGTGCGTTCTCGAGGGCCGGATCCGAAACGGACAGCGATGGACGAGACCGTCGTCGTCACGCCGAACTGGCTCGCAGCACACCTCGAGGACGAAGACGAAGACGAACACGAAAACGCAGATGAACACGGACACGAGGATCCGCAGGTACGCATCGTCGACGTTCGCGACGCCTGGGAGTACGACGGAATCGGACACGTTCCGGGGGCCGTCAGTATCCCCTTCGACAGCTACCGCGACGAAACCGACGTCGACCGCGGGACCTTGCCCGGCGTCGACGCGTTCGCGACGCTCCTCGGCGACGCCGGGATCTCCCCCGACGACACGATCGTCGCCTACGACGACACCCACGGCGTGTTCGCCGCCCGGTTCGTGCTCACCGCCCTCGAGTACGGCCACGACGACGTGCGACTGCTCGACGGCGATTTCAGCGCCTGGAACCGCGACCACGAGACGACGAGCGCCGAGCCCGAAACCGAACCGACGACGTACGCCCCCGATCCGCTCGCCCGCGAGGAAAGCCCGCTGGTCGACCTCGAGACCGTCGAGGACGCCCTCGAGCGCGACGCCGTCTTCGTCGACACGCGCGAACGGCACGAGTTCGAGGAGGCCAGGTTGCCGGGTGCGGTGCGGTTCGACTGGCGCGAGGTCGTCGACGACGAGACGCGGCGGCTCAAACCCGAGTCCGAACTCGAGGCGTTGCTAAGCGAGTACGGGATTACGCCCGATCGCGAGATCGTCCTCTACTGTAACACCGCCAGACGGATCAGCCACACCTACGTGGTCCTCCGGGCGCTGGGGTACGAGCACGTCGCCTTCTACGAGGGCAGTCTCACGGAGTGGCTGGCTACCGACGGCGATATCGAGACCGGCGAGAGTAGGTAACCGACGCGAACTCGTCCGATCGTCCGATCCCTCGAGCGACTCACTCCGGCGGATCGGCCGCCGGCAACGTAAAGAGGAACGTCGCCCCGTCGTCCGGTTCGACGTCGGTATCAACCCAGATTTCGCCGCCGTGGCGTTCGACGATCCGCTCGCAGAGCGCGAGTCCGATCCCCGTCCCGTCGTGTTCCTCGTGGCTGTGGAGCCGTTCGAAGACGTCGAAGATCCGCTCGACGTCGTCCGGATCGATCCCGATCCCCTCGTCGCTGACCGAGATACGCCAGTCGCCGCCCGCCCGTTCGGCCCCCACGTGGATCCGCGGCGGCTCGTCGCCCGCGTATTGGATCGCGTTCGACAGCAGGTTCTGGAACACCTGTCGTAGCTGGTCGTCATCGCCCTCGACGCGAGGCAACGATTCGCTTGTGAGCTCCCCGTCGGCCTCCTCGAGTCTGAGCGCCAGATCGGTTCGGGCGTCCTCGAGCACGCCGTTCAGGTCGACCGGTTCGAACGGATCGCCCCGCGTTTCGACCCGCGAGTAGGCGAGGAGGCCGTCGATCATCGCCTGCATCCGCTCGGCCCCGTCGACGGCGAACTCGATGAACTCCTCCCCGTCTTCGTCGAGGTCATCGCCGTAGCGTTGCTCGATGAGCGAGAGGTAACTCGAGATCATCCGTAACGGCTCCTGAAGGTCGTGGGAAGCGGTGTAGGCGAACTGCTCGAGTCGTTTGTTTGATTCCTCGAGGTCCCGTTCGGACCGCTGGCGCTCGAGTTCGGCGCTCACCCAGTTGCCCAGTAGCTCGACGAACGTGATCTCCCAGTCGGTAAACTCCTCGCTTCGGGCCTCCATATCGTAGAAACAGAAGGTGCCGTACACCTCGTCGCGGACGGTGATCGGGGTTCCGAGATAACAGGAGATTCCCCACTCGGCGTTACCGGCCCGGTCGGCGAGTTCCGGAGCATCCGCCTCGACGTCCTCGAGAACCAGCGTCTGCTCGGTGCTGACGACGCGCTCGCAGTTCGTCGCCCGCAGCGAGGTCGTATCCCCCGCCTCGAGGTCGGCATCGGCCGGCGCGTCGACGGCGTCGAAGATGTACTCGTCGGCGTCTTCGTGCACGCACGACAGCGTCGCGTAGTCCGTGCCGATCGTGTCCCGAACGACTCCGAGGAGCGCGTCGAGTTGCTCGTCGAACGATCGCTCGGGATCCGCGATGACTTCGTAGGCGTCCCGCAGCGCTTGCTCGCGCTTTTGCAGTGTCTCTTTTCGCCTCACGCGCTCGGTGGCGTCACGAAAGTGGACCGTGAGCCCGGTTTCTGATGGGTACGCACGCACCTCGAGCCAGGCGTCGAGCGGCTCGTAGAACGCTTCGAACGTGACCGGTTCCTGGGTTTCCATCGCCCGCTCGTACTCGCGTTCGAACGTCGACCCGAGCGCGTCGGGAAACGCCTCCCAGATGACCGTTCCGAGTAACTCCGATTCGGATCGCTCGAGCATCTGTTCGGCTCGTTCGTTACAGAACGTGAACCGCCACTCCTCGTCGAGCGCGAAGACGGCGTCGGTAATGCGTTCGTAGACGGCCGCTGCCGCGTCGGATTCGGTCGGTTCGGGGGGATCTGATCCGTCGGACATTAGCTATTGATAGTCTCGTTTGACACGCGAATCACTCACTACTTACGTCCCGCCAGTCCGGGGCCGTCGAGTACGGCTGTGAAGAGAGTTCGTCGAATGCCGCGTACACCACCTCCGAGAGCGCCGGATGGACGTGTACCGGCTCGGCGACGTCGTCGACGGTCCCCGCTCCGCCGTCCATCGCGACGACGACCTCCTGGATCAGCGTCGAGGCCTGCGGCCCGACGATGTGACAGCCCAGAATCTCGCCGTCCGGCGCGGCGAGGACCTTCACCAGCCCGTCGCCGGCCTCGAGGATCATGCCCAGCGGCGCGGCGTCGAACGGGATCGTCGCGGACTCGTGCTCCCGGCCGGCGTCCTCGAGTTCGTGCTCCGTCCGTCCCACGCTCGCGACCTGCGGCGAGGTGAAGATGGCGTGGGGCATCGCGTCGTAGTCGACTTCGCGGCCCGCGTCGTCGAGCGCGTTCGCCGAAACGATTTGCGCCTCGTAGTCGGCCGCGTGCTTGAACGGTTGGTCGCCGACGATGTCGCCCATCGCCCAGATCCCGTCGGCGGTCGTCTCGAGCGTCGCATCGACCTCGACGTGGTCGTTGTCGTCGGTTTCGACGTTCGTGGCCTCGAGGTTCAGCGTATCCGTGTTCGGGCGTCGACCGGTCGCAACTAGCAGTTGGTCGGCCTCGAGGTCGATCGTTTCGTCGTCGGTGTTGTCGGTGTCGTCGCTCGGCGCTGCGGTGACGACGACCCGGTCGCCGTCCCGTTCGACCGCGGCGGCCTCGTAGCCGGTGTACAGCTCGCAGTACGACTCGAGGGAGTCGGTGACGACCTCGCTCACGGCGTCGTCCTCTTTCGGCACGAGCGTCTCGCTGCGTCCGACGAGCGTCACGTCGGCGCCGATCGCACCGAAGAAGTAGCCCAGTTCGACGCCGATGTAGCCGCCCCCGATAACCACGAGTTCGTCGGGCCGATCGTCCAGAAAGAGCGCATCGTCGCTCGTGAGAAAGTCGACGTCCTCGAGGCCGTCGATCGGCGGCACCATCGGTCGGCTGCCGGCCGCGAGGACGACGGTCTCGCCGCGGAGCCGTTCGCCGCCGTCGTCGCCGTCGCCCGGGTCGACCTCGAGCGTGCGTTCGTCGACGAACCGGGCCTCGCCGTCGTAGAGGCTGACGTTGTCGGCGTCCTCGAGGGACGACTCCTGTCCCTCGGCCTTCTCGTAGACCGTCTCGCGGATCGACGACGTGATCTCGCCGTAGTCGACGTCCGTCAACTCGGCCGCGACGCCGAACTGTTCGGCGCGGCGTATCTCTTCGACGACGTCGGCTCGATGGATCAGCGCCTTCGAGGGGATACAGCCCCGCGTGATGCAGGCGCCGCCCAGCGGCCCGCGTTCGATGACGGCCGCCTCGAGTCCAGCCTCGGCCGCTGCGGTCGCGACCTGGCTTCCCGATCCGCCGCCGATCACGACGATATCGTACTCGTCCATGTATTGCTCGAGCACGACCGAGACCGTAAAACGGGAGCGTGCTGTGGCCGGTCTCGGGTGCAGTCGGCCACCTGTCTCGCTCAAAGCCAGCCGTTTCCCGATGGCAAATTGTTTGCTACCCGACCCCGGCCCCCGGCCGCTCAGAGCCAGTCGTCGCCCGGATCGTCGTCGGTCGCGTCCCTGTAGGATTCGACCGCCGCCGCGAGATTCTCGAGTGCCGCCTCCGGCGTCTGTCCCTGACTCGAGACGCCGGTTACCTCGTCGTCGGCGATGTGGAGGCCGTGATCGTTCACTCGCATGGTCACGTCGGCGTCCTCGAGAGCCTCGTACTCCTCGTAGTCGGAGGGGTCGACGTCTGCATCGGAGCTCATAGGCGTTCGTTGTCCGGGTCGGCTGAAATACGCATCGACGACGAGTGAGTGGGAACCTCGCGTTCGGCGAACGCCGGATCGGGTCAGATATTTGTGAGACCCCACATATATTATTGCTCAACACGTAACGACGACCATGACCGAGTTTGATCCAGTCCCGGATCAGGAGGCCGTCGACGACGTGCGACAGCGGTGGCGCGAGACCAGCGATACGTTCGATCGTGTCTACGACAGCGCACTCGGCGTGACGGAACTCACCCCGTACACCGAGATCGCATCAGTTGCGGGCTGTTCACCAAACGCGGCGAAAAAACACCTCGATCGCCTCGCCGAAATGGGGATCGTACGGGCCGATCAGGACGCCCAACCGGCCCGTTACGAGCGCAACGATGGCTATCTTGAGTGGCAGGAAGCGAGTCGACTCGCTGAGGAGCACACGGTCGAGGAGATTATCGACCGCGTCGCCACGTTGGAGGACCGTCGTGAGGCGTACGTCGACGAATTCGAGACGACTGATCCGTCCTCGATCTCGGCCTTCGACCACAACGATCACGACGACATTCACACCGTAATGGTTCGGCTGAGCGACTGGCACGCCCTCGAGCGGGATATCCGACTTTACGAACTCGCACGCCAGATCGTACAGAACGACGGCCATCTCGTCCCGACCTCACCATAGATGGGTGGCTCGTCCGACGACGGCCCGCGGGCGACGGGGCCACCCGATCGCCAGACGCTCCGGGTGCTCGAACGTCGACTCGCGGACGATCCGCTCGTTTCGCAAACGGAGTTCCGTCCTGGGAGCGATGAACCGCGCGTCCTCGAGGGACACGTCGATACCGAACCATACCCGCCCTCGATCGATACCGCTCGGCTCGACGTTCGATGGTTCACGACCGGGGATTTCACCGTTCATTACGTCGAGACGACGGTCACTGACGACCACTGGGAGTGTCGCTGGGACCGTCACCCGAACGGACACAACGCGCGACTCCACTTCCATCGGCCACCGGACGGAGCCGATACCGTCGATCTCGAGTTGCCGTCACGACACCCGATCGACGTCCTCTCGACGGTGGTGGCTGCCGTCGAAGACCGAATCGATCAGGCGTGGGACGACGAGATCACGTGAGTTCTCCCGCCGTAGAAAAAACCTTTAACGCCGTCGTCCCGTAGACCGAGCAAATGGTACTCGACGATCTCGGCAGTTCTCTGCGGGGCACCTTGGACAAACTCCGCGGAAAGTCACGACTCAGCGAGGAGGACATCGAGGAGATCGTCAAGGAGATTCAACGCTCCTTGCTTTCGGCCGACGTCGACGTCTCGCTCGTGATGGAGCTGTCGGACAACATCAAAGAGCGATCCTTAGAGGAGGAACCGCCGGCCGGCACGCCGGCGCGGGACTTCGTCCTCCGCATCGTCTATGAAGAACTGGTCGACCTGATCGGCGACTCGACCGAACTCCCCCTCGAGGAACAAACCATCCTCCTCGCGGGCCTACAGGGATCCGGTAAAACGACCTCCGCCGCGAAAATGGCCTGGTGGTTCTCGACGAAGGGCCTGCGTCCGGCGGTCATCCAGACCGACACCTTCCGACCCGGCGCCTACGAGCAGGCCCAGGAGATGGCCGGCCGCGCGGAGGTCGACTACTACGGAAACCCCGACAGCGAGGATCCCGTCGAAATCGCGCGCAAGGGTCTCGAGGAGACCAGCGAGGCCGACGTCCACATCGTGGACACGGCGGGTCGCCACGCGCTCGAGGAGGACCTGATCGACGAGATCGAGCAGATCGAGGGCGTCGTCGACCCCGACACCTCGCTGCTCGTCCTCGACGCCGCGATCGGACAGGGCGCGAAGGAGCAGGCCCAGCAGTTCGACGAGTCGATCGGCATCGACGGCGTCGTCATCACGAAGCTCGATGGTACCGCGAAGGGTGGTGGCGCCCTCACCGCCGTCGACCAGACCGACTCCTCGATCGCCTTCCTCGGGACCGGCGAGGAGGTACAGGACATCGAGCGCTTCGAGCCCGACGGCTTCATCTCGCGGCTGCTCGGGATGGGCGATCTCGGCCAGCTCACCGAGCGCGTCGAGCGCGCGATGGAGCAGACCGAGATGGAGGAAGACGACTGGGACCCTGAGGACATGTTACAGGGCCAGTTCACCCTCAACGACATGCAAAAGCAGATGGAAGCGATGAACAACATGGGGCCGCTCGATCAGGTAATGGACATGATCCCCGGATTCGGCGGCGGGATCAAGGACCAACTGCCCGACGACGCGATGGACGTCACCCAGGAACGAATGCGCACCTTCAGCGTCATCATGGACTCGATGACCGACGCCGAAAAGGAGTATCCGAAAGCCATCGGCGCAAACCAGATCGAGCGCATCGCACGCGGGTCGGGCACCAGCGAGGAGAAGGTCCGGGAACTGCTCCAGCAGTACAAGATGATGGAAAAGACGATCAAGCAGTTCCAGGGCATGGGCTCCGAGCAAGAGATGCAGCGGATGATGAAGCAGATGCAACAGCAGGGCGGCGGCGGTGGCGGCGGAATGGGCGGTATGGGGCCGTTCGGCTGATCGGACTCGTTTTCGGTTCGGTTTTCGTTTCCCTACACCTCTCATCCCTGTTTCCGCCCTCGTCCGCTTCGCTCGAGGCAGGCACCCGGCGTCCCAACACCCGAATTACGCCGAGTTGACAGGTGTGTGGACCTGCCAGCACGTTCATAATCCTCTAGACCTATCCTCGAGTACTAATGAACCGTCGGCAGTATCTCACTCGCGCTGGCACCGGTGTCGGCGCGCTGGCTCTTCTCGCGGGATGTCTCGATGATTTCACTGGCAGCGACTCGAGCGCCGAGGTCGGCGATCGAACCGGCGAGCGCGAACTCGATCGCGCGGCCGGCGCTCTGAACGACGCCGCGCTCGCATTGGACGTGGGCGGCGGCGCTATCGAGGACCCGGAGACCCTCGAGTTTGATCCCGACGAACCCGCCGGCCTGATCGCCGATGCCCGGGCGCATCTCGAGACCGCGATGGACGAACTGGACGAGGGCCGACGGCCCGACGTCGAAACGCTTCGAACGTACGCCGACGTCCTCGAGGGACTGGTCGCAGTGACCGATACGGTCGCCGACGAAGGCCTCGAGTCGGAGGCTGAGACCGTTTTCGCGACGATCGGCGGCGACGGCGATATCGCGACGGCAACTGATACCGTCGGCGAGCGAACGAGCAAACTCGATGAGGCGCGGACCGAGTACGACGAGGCGGCCGACGACTTTCGGACGCTCGAGGACCGGTTCGAGGAGCTGGCGGGAATCGACCGCACGGACCTCGAGTCCGGCATCTCGACGCTGAGTACCGTCCTCGACTCGCTCGAAACGCTCGGAAGCGGGTTCGAGTCGCTGCTCGCCGGCTACGACGACCTCGAACGCGGCCGAGCGCACGCCGAGGACGGAGCGGACAAACAGGCAAGCGAGGCGTACGCCGACGCCGAGTCGGCCTTCGAGACGGCGGCCGCGACGCTCGAGGGAGACGAGGACACCCCGGCCGGACTCACCGACTACTTCGAGACGGCGATCTGTCAGAGCGACCAGCTGATCGACGCGGTGACGGCCTTCGACGACGGGCAGCAAAACGAAGGTGAACGGGCGCTCGCGGCCGCGAACGATTGCGCGCAGTAGTCAGTCCGTCGTCGCTGTGGTTCCCTCGAGCGCCGCCGTCGGCGGCAACTCGTCGATGAGGACGACGGCATCGCCCTCGAGTACGGCCGTTTCCTCGCCGTCGTAGACGGTCGTCTCGATCCGGTATTTCGCGCCGCCGAGGTCGTCGACGATCTCGCAGACGGCGGTCACTCGATCGCCGAGCGAGATCGGAGCGAGGAAGCTGCTCTCCTGGGAGAGATAGATCGTCAGCCCGGGGAGTCGAGCGAGTGCGGCACTCACGATGCCGTTGGCGAAAATGCCGTGGACGATCCGCTCGCCGAACCGGGTTTCGGCGGCGTAGGCGTCGTCGACGTGAACGCGATTCGTATCGCCGGTGATTTCGGCGAACGCCTCGACGTCGTCCTCCGAAATCGTCTTCGAAAACCGGGCGACGTCACCGACGGCGATCGTCGATTCGTCCTCGCCACGGTACTCGAACTCCCAGTCGTCGCGCTCGTACAGGGTGTCGGTTCGGACCCGTCGCGGCGGGTGCTGGCGCTCGAGGCCGCCGGTTCGGTGCGCGAGGTGGGGAACGTAGTAGGACAGTTCCGTCGTCGTAAGGATACCGACGAGGTCGTCGTCCGCGTCTTCCCCGTCACCATGTTCGACGACCGGCAGGTGCTCGAGTCCGTTCCCGCGCAGGCGGTCTACAGCGTTGACGATGGCGGTGTCGGGTGCGATCGTCTCGAGCGGGGACGCCATCACGGCCTCGAGGTCGACGCCGCTGAGGTTGGCTCGTTCACAGAGGTGAGTCGCGAAGTCACCTTCCGTCACGATGCCGATCGGGTTACCATCGCGAACGACGACGACCGAACTGACGTGTTCGTCGCGCATCAGGGCCGCAGCGTGGCTCGCGCTCGCGTCCGGCGGGGCGGTGACGACGTCGGTGACCATGATCTCGGCAACGGCGATCGTGTCGTGCATAGTACACGTCTACGCGTCGCTGCCTTTTCACTGCTCGCCCGTCGGTCGCTACCTAATACAGCGAGAGAGTCCCGCCGTTCACGGCGTTGACGAGACGCTTCGCGGCTCGTTTGCACACCAGAACGCGCCGCGTTCTGGGGACGGGCGTGAATCGCGTCACTCGACTACACGAACCACCGGTTACTCCTCACCCAGAGTCTCCATGGCGTCAAGTCCAGCGTTCAAGAGTTGTTCGTATGCCTCAGTGAGCGTAATATCTCGTTCTTCGGCAAAGTCTTTCACACGACCATGCGTTGCGTAGGTGAGATCGACGTTTGTGCTCTATCAGCCTTCGACCGGCCGTCCGTCTTCCGTCGGTGGGGCGATGTGGTCGACGTACTCCTCGAGGGTCGGTTCTTCGACGCGTACGCGAACGCTGATCTCGCCGAGTTCGTCGGGTTCGCCGACCGAGAAGTTCACCCGGTCTTCGAAGGCCGCCTGTTTCTTGAGCGCAAAGGAGAACCCGTTGCCCTCGCGGTTCGCGAAGAACTCGCCGCGGGCCGTGTCGAGAATCTCCTGGCGGTGGAGGAGTTCCGAGAAGTGATCCATCGCGTGTGCCTCGGCCCGGATCTCGCCGAACTCCTCCTCGAGGTCGGCGTTAGGAAAGATGTTCGCGACGGCATCGGCGACGCGGCTGGTAACCTCGGTGTCGTAGACCGGGGCCGTGATTTCGACGTCGACGCGGTATATGTCGGTCATTGGTGTAGCTCGGTGTTCGATTCGGATTCCGATTTTGGTTCCGATTCCGCCCCGTCCGCCTCTTCGCCCTCTTGAATGATCGTTCGGATCCGCTCGTGAAACGCCTCCAGCGAGTCGGTGTTCTCGATGACGAGGTCGGCTTGTGCCATCGCGTCGTCCATTCCGAACCCGCGTTCGCGGTCGTCACGAGCGGCCAACCCTTCGCCGCCGTCGGCCTCGCTCGCGTCCCGGCCGCGGGCGTCGATTCGCTCCGCCCGGACCTCGAACGGCGCCTCGATACTGACGAGCGTGAACGTCTCCCCGAACTCCGCCTCGAAGACGTCGACCTCGGTGTCCGAGCGGATCCCGTCGACCAGCACCGTCTCGTGGTCCGCGAGGCGGTCTTCGATCATCGGGAGCGAGCGCTCGGCGATCGCCGCCGGCCCGTTCTCGTCGCGCAGCGCCTGGGCGACTTTCCCGTGGTCTTTCGCCGGATCGAGGCCGCGATCGGCCGTCTCCTGGCGGACGACGTCGCCCATCGTCACTACCGGGATTCCGTTCTCGCGTGCGACGGTGGCGGCTTCGCCCTTTCCGCTGCCGGGGAGTCCCACCGTTCCGATGACGTGCATCGAGAAAGCGTACCGGCGAGACGTGCATAAGCGCTGTGTTCGTCGCCGCGGCGAGTGTCCGCGCGAGTGTGATCGCGTTCGCCCCGATGGCGGTCGGTTGCAGCTGTCGAAACATCGGTCGTGTCTGCGGTACCCGTAGACACTCGCTCTCGAGCGGGTACAGACAGTCCGTCGCCCCTTCGCCGCGATCCGTTCGAGGATCGATTCGGGTCGGTGCGGGACTCGACCGATGCTCGATTGCACGACGCGAAACAGCTGGTATTTTCGCAACTGACCCCTTCCATCGGCTTAAAAACGGACAATCCGTCTGAATCGAAGACTATCGATCACAACGGACGATCTCTCTTATTTATCGAGCGGGCATCGGCGACGGATGCACGCTATGACAGCACCGAACCTCGACAGACGCCGATTCACGAAGCTACTCGGCGTCGGTACGATCGCGGCGGTCGCCGGTTGCACAGACGATGGCGAGGAAGACGAAGGCCTCGAGAACGGCACTGACGATTTCGGCGAGGATGGTGAGGACGGTCAGGACGGCGAGGAGAACGGAGACGATGGATTCGGCGACGACGACGAAGAGAACGGTGTCGATGACGATGAAAACGGCGACGAAGACGATGCGCCCGGGGATGACGACGAGGAACACGATGACGACTTCGAAGACGACGACTCGGATGACGACGCCGACACCGAAACCTGATCGCGAGTACTGACGAGGGCTCTGCACCTCTTTTTTCCGATGACGTGCCCCGGCCAGCACTCGGCTCGCCGGCCGCGATCAGATGCCCTGCAGCGGGGGATCGCTGTGATTATGTCCGCACCGACCGTTCGGTGAGTATGACGCAGCGATCTCTCCTCGTGCGTGCGATCTGGTTTCTGCTCATCGGCTGGTGGGCGACGCCGATCGTGGTCAACGTCGCGTGGTTCCTGAACGTCACCGTCATCCTCGCTCCGATCGGGATCAAGCTGATCAACCTCGTTCCGACGGTGCTGACGCTGCAGGAACCGCGATCGTTCACGAACCCGGAACTGGCTCGCGGCCAGCACTCGCTGGCAGTTCGCGCGCTGTACTTCGTCTTCGTCGGCTGGTGGCTGAGTTTCTTCTGGGCCAACCTCGCTGCCCTGCTGGCGGTGACCATCATCGGGCTCCCGATCGCCATCTGGCTGGCCAATCGGTTGCCGTTCGTGACATCGCTGTATCGATTCAACGGCTAGCGGAGACCGAAATCCCCATTGCTTATGCCGATCCGTCGTTGATTCGTACTCGAGGGCACGTAGCTCAGTCCGGAAAGAGCGTCGGACTTCTAATCCGACGGTCGTGGGTTCAAATCCCATCGTGCCCGTTATCTGCGACCAACGTGGCCAGCAACGGCAGCAGGATTTGAATCAGGGAGCAGCGTGCTGCGACCGTGGTTCAAATCCCATCGTGCCAGCGACTTTGCGGCTATCGTTCTGCGAGGAGAGACAGCCGAGTGGCACAGTACTCCATCGCCAATCACAGGGGTGGACAGAGCCTGTGAAACCGGCTCACACGTTCTGTCGAACAGTATAATTCAGGCCCGCGACCCAACCTTCCCGAGTCCCTGGCCACGATATGGACGACACGGCCGTCGACACCACCGCGTACAGCGACGCAATCGTCGGAGCGGACTCGTTCGCCGAACAGGCGCGTCGGCGAGCCGAAACGGAATGCGAGGCCGTCGAGTGGGCGATCGAGGAACTCGAGTCGCTCATCGCGTCCCAGAACGTCAATCTCGAACCCTTGCTCGAGTACGCCCGGCGGAGCAAAGAGAGCCTGCCGGATCGACATCTGCGAGCCTACGAGGCGATGGCCGAGACGTTCGACGTCGATCCGGACGTCTACGAGGCGTACGTCTTCGCGTACGCCGAACTCTGTGAAGAGTTGGCCGACGGGGAGGGGCGATCCGAAAAGAACCCGAAGGGGTGTACGAACGCGCTCGTAGCCCCGTCGAAGGTCGAGTCGGATGGCGGGTTCGATACCGGAGTTGACGACACCGAGGGTACCGGGCCGCTCGTCCTCAAAAACCGGGATATCGCTGGCCGCGGGACGCGGCCGAAATCGGTCGTCGAACAGCCGCCGATCGACGATCTGTACGGCTTCCTGACGGTCGACACCTGCGGAACGATTTCGACGTACAAGGGAGTCAACGATCAGGGCCTGGTCGCGGCGAACACCTTCATCGACAGCAAGCGCGACGACGTCGATCCGGAGGACCAGCTTCGCAACGGCACCGTCATCCGCATGATTCTGGAGGAGTGTGCCACCGTAGACGAGGCTCGGGAACTGCTCGAGTCACACCCGACTCGCCACCTGATGGGACAGACGCTGTTTCTGGCCGACGAGATTGACGCGATCTTACTCGAGATCGATCCCGTGTCCGAGCGGATTGCCGTCGACGACGATCGGATCGTGACGCGAACGAATCACTTCGCGCGGTCCGAGTCGACCGAGACGGAGAGTTCGACGAAGCGGCGGCGACGAGCTCTCGAGTTGCTCGAGGGGGACGAGCAACTCGACCGGGAGGATCTGTGGACCTTCGCGCAGGACCACGCGAACGGCCCCGGCGACGACTCGATCTGTCGCCACCCGGAGCCCGGGACGGACGAACCGCACGCGTTCGGCCAGTTAACGACGGCGAGTACGGCCATTTTCGAGGGCGGGTCGCCGGTAATCGAAATCGCGGTGGGCAACCCCTGCGAGACCGGCCGGACGCGCTGTCGGTTCGGCGACGAGGTGCCGACCGATCTCCGAACGGGACGGCGGTGGCTCGATCGGCTTCGCTGAGCCTCGCTCACCGTGAATTCCTTTTGCGTCTCCAGTCGTATTTTCGTCTTCCGTCCGAACGCGCGATAAGAACACGAGGTCGAGCGAACCGAATCAAGTGCCGAATCAGGCCCGAACGCGGCGCTTCGCGAGATCTTCCTCGAGCCCGCGTGCAGCCTCGAGTCGGAGCCGTTTCGCCTGCCGTTTCGTGAGTCGAGTATCGGCAAGGCGACTCGCGAGCGGGTCGTAGTCCGCCGGCGTGAATCCGAGCTTCTGCAGGTAGGCTCGAACGCTCGAGTCCTCGATGCCGTTGTGAATCGCGGCGTCCGTGATCGACTCGACGGTGTCGAAGTCGGGGAGGGTGACCGCTCCGTTGGCTTCGCGCTCGGCGGCGGACTCGGATCCCTCGACGACGGTACCGCGGGCGTCGGCGTGGGTCACGATCGATCGAACCGCTTCCGTGAGATGGAGCACCTGACTCGGCAGGGCCGCGTCGGGCGAGCGCCACTCGACGGTCGGCATCGCTTTCCGCAGCCGGACCGGGTTCCAGACCGCGTCGTAGGGGGCGAACTCCGCGTCGAAGGCGTCGGGATCGACGCCGCGCTCGAGTGCGCGTTCGCGGAAGCCGTCGTAGGCGTTCTCGAGTCGCTGTTCCCACTCGTCGACGCTGTCGACGTAGGGCCAAAGCTGGCCCTGCTCCGGACAGTCCTCGTAGCACGAGCGCCGGTAGAGGAACGGACGGGCACACTCGAGGATGTTCTCGCCGCGGTAGTGCGATGAACTGTTGACGAGCGCGAAGGCGGGATCGAGCGCGGTCAGCGTGTTCAGTTGGTCGACGACGTTCGATTGCTCGAAGTGAATGTGCGTGCCGGCACAGACGCGGGCGTCGTCGAACGCCGGGCCGACGGTCCGGCGCTGGAGATCCGTTCCGTCTTTCTCCCGGTAGGGTATTTCGGCCGGCGAGGCGTTCAGCGGCGTCGCAAGCGGGACGAGCCGCTTGTCTTGTTCGCGTGCCGCATCGACGACGTGGCCGATAAGCGAGACGAACTCCTCGCGAAGTTCGGCCATGGACGTACACGGGGTTGTTTTGATCTCGAGCATCGGCTCGACGAACTCGGGATCAATCTGTTCCGAGAGATCGAGCAGTGTTCCAGGCGGTACCAGGTCGCCGTCATCGTCGATGACCCAGTACTCTACCTCGAGGCTAGTTTTCATATGGATGTCTCCGTTGGATCGCTGTTGTCTGGCCCTCGAGCAAGCCGTCACCGGGCCGTACTGTGGGGGTGAGTATGGATACCGACGCGAACTCACCGGCGGGCGAGTTCGCGGTCGGCGTCCGTGACCCTCTCCTGTGTTGTGGATTTCAGGGTAAGCCGCTTCGACGTGAAGCCATTGAGCCTGCGTACGCAGGGAATAAAACCGGCAGTAGGTTCCGGTTACTGGAGCGAAATGCCCGTCCTGTGAATCGATTTTTCGCCCGAGGGGCCTCCATCGTGACCGATCGCGGAGCGGCTCCGATTCCGACCCACTAACACGAGTGTTACGTGGTTGGTTCGGGGTTGCTACCGCATTCATACCCCTGCAGTAACATTGTGTAACTACACATGAGCGACGAGACGACTGCAGACGACAACGGAACAGACGCTTCGGTGATCGTCGTCGGCGGCGGCCCCGCCGGACTGAGTGCGGCGCTCTTCACGGCGAAGAACGGCCTCGAGACGACGGTGTTCGACACCGACGAGACGTGGATGCACAAAGCCCACCTGTTCAACTACCTCGGCATCGGCTCCGTCGGCGGCAGCGAGTTCATGGCGACGGCGCGCCAACAGGTCGACGACTTCGGGGCCGACCGACGGCAGGGCGAACCGGTGACCGAAATCAGCGAGAGCGGCGACGGCTTCGCGGTCGAAACCGAAGACGGCCAGTACGACGCGGATTACGTCGTCCTCGCGACGGGCGCGAACCGCGATCTCGCCGAGGATCTCGGCTGTGCGTTCGCCGGTGACGTCGTCGACGTCGGCGTCGAGATGGAGACGAACGTCCCGGGTGCCTACGCGACGGGTGCGATGGTTCGACCGGAGGAGTGGCAGGCGGCCATCGCGGTCGGCGACGGCGCCGCCGCAGCACTCAACATCCTCTCGGACGTAAAGGGTGAGCACTACCACGATTTCGACGTTCCCGCCGACGCGGCGCGCGTCTTCGGCGAACAGATCGCGGAATAATCCACTACCATGTCAAACGAATCTCAGACTCCGGTCACGCCCGAACTGCCCGACAGCCCCGTCCACACCACGGGAACCGACCACATCACCATCTGGGGGAGCAACGAGGAAGACACGATCGCGTTCTACCAGGATATCCTCGGGATGCCGCTCGTCTTGCGACAGCCGAACCTCGACGACCCGTCCCAGACCCACCTGTTCTTCGATACGGGTGACGGGCGCATCCTCACCTTCTTTGTGAGCGATGACCGCCCGTCGAACCAGCGCGGCCAGCGCGGCGGGGTCGGCGCCGTCCACCACCTCTGTTTCAGCATCGATCCGGACGAGTACGAGGATACGATGGACGCCCTCGAAGACGCCGGTCACCAGTACAACGTCTTCGATCGGGGGATCTTCCACTCGATCTACACCACGGACAACAACGGCCTCGTCATCGAACTCTCGACAGACAAGTACGAGTTCCCGAACGACCGGCGGGCCGAGATCCTGGCGAAGGCCCAGGAGCTCCGCGAGGCCGACGGCGCCGACTACGCCAAGGACGAACACCTCCGCGGGGCGATCGAAGCGCTCGGCCTCGAGGTCGTCGAACACGACCTGCCCGAGGCAAGCGCCGGCACCGGTGGTGTCGAATGAGTTCGAAAACGAACACGAATATGAGCACGAGCACGAACGCGAACACCGGTGACCACGAATGAGCGCGGGTGACGATACGGCCGGTCCGCACCAGGACCAGCCCCTCGTCACCGGTGGGACGGACCTCGAGGACGCGAGCGCCGCGCTCGTACTGACCCACGGACGCGGCGCGACCGCGCGGGGGATGCTCCAGTTGGCGACCGAAGTCCACCGCGAGGGCGTCGCGTTCCTCGCGCCCCAGGCGGCCGGAAAGACGTGGTATCCGAACTCGTTTCTCGCCCCCGTCGAGCGGAACGAGCCCGGACGAACCTCCGGCTTACGGGCGGTCGGCGATGCGATCGAGGCGGCCGCCGACGCCGGGATTCCGACCGATCGGGTCATGCTGGTCGGCTTCTCTCAAGGTGCCTGTCTCGCCAGCGAGTTCGTCGCCCGTAACCCGCGACGCTACGGCGGGCTCGCCGCCCTGAGCGGCGGCCTTATCGGAGAGGAACTCGACGAGGAGTACCCCGGCGACCTCGAGGGAACGCCGGCCTTTCTCGGCTGTAGCGACGTCGATCCGCACATTCCCGAAGAACGCGTCCACGAGACGGCCGACGCGCTCGAGTCGATGAACGCCGAGGTGACCACGCGGCTCTATGAAGGGATGGGCCACGGCGTCAACGACGACGAACTCGAATTCGTCTCGGAGATGGTTGCGGATCTCGTCGACTGACGCTGTCGTAGGGTTACACAGCGTTTCGCGACGAGCGTTCGTCCCGACGAGCACATGGCGCGCTCGAGCGGGCTGGTGCTTATGCCGTCCAATCCCCTATACTCAGTAATGGCTCCGTACAGCGCGGACAGACGGGCGTTCCTGTCGGGCGTAGCTGGGACGCTGACGGCCGCGTGCGTTGCCGGCTGTCTGGGAAACGAAAGCGAGAGCGACTCGAGCCCCGAACCGGTCGTCGACGCGGCGGAGGCCGTCGACGGCGACACCGACCCCGACGCGTGGCGGGACGTCGAGGAAATCCGGTTCGACGGCTACGTCGGGGGCTGGCTCGGCCTTGAGCCTGCAGCGATCGACCGCGTCGAGAACCCGACGCTCGTTCTCGTCGAGGGCCGAGAGTACGAGTTTACCTGGGAGAATCAGGACGGCGTCCATCACAATTTCGCGCTCTGGGACGACGACGAAGAGGTCGTCGACGGCTATTCGACCGACGGGAACGATATCGTCGGCGAGCGCGAAACGCTCGTGTTCGAAGCGTCCGCCGAGATGGAAACGTATCGCTGCGAGTACCAGCAGGCGGGGCAGAAAGGCGATATCGAGTTTATCCACGATGCGGCGTAGCGACCGGTGTCAGTCCTCGTTTCCGGTTTTCGGTTCTCGATTCTCGGTTCTGCGTTCCCATCTCCCGGGCGTTACCGACCGCCGTCCGCCGATCACCGATCACCGGACGACGGTCACCGTCACGGGGGCTCGACGGACGATCTGTTCAGCGACGCTTCCGAGCAAGACGCGGGAAACCCCTTTGCGACCGTGGCTGCCGACGATGATGTGATCGATATCGTGTTCTTCGGCGTATTCGACGACTTCCTTGGCCGGGTTTCCGGTCGCGGTTTCCGCCTGAAAATCGACGGTGTCGGCCGTGACGAGGTCCGCAATTTCTGTACGAAGGTCCTCGGCAGTCCGCTCTCGGCGGTCCCCCAGCATCTCCTGGACCGCGTTGAGGCTCGCTTTCGTCAGACTGTCGCCGACCTCGACGACGCGCAGCAAAACGATTTCCTCGTCCGGATAGGTGTCGAACGCTCGCTTTACTGCTTTCTGTGCGGGTGCCGAACCGTCGTACGCGACGAGTACTGTCATACGTTCGATACCGTGTCCCGTCGTCATAAATCCGAACGATGGTTCTCGATCGCCCGTCGTTCTCGACGGATTGCGAGCGGGGCGATCGCTGCGAAACGGTTCGTTCACACGACCATCGATCCCGTCGATAAGAACGCGGCGTCCTCGTTCGTCGCCCCGTTTTACTCTTCGAACCCGTCCTCGAATTTGAAGGTGCCGTCGCGCTGGACGACTTCACCGTCGATCTCAATGACGGAATCCTCGCCCATGTCGACGATCATGTCCACGTGCACCGCGGAGTCGTTGGCTTCGTTGTCCTCGCCGACGGTTTCGTCGTAGGCGCGGCCGACGGCCATGTGGACCGTATCGCCCATCTTCTCGTCGAACAGCATGTTGTAGGTGAACCGGTCGATGTCGCGGTTCATGCCGATTCCGAGTTCGCCGAGTCGACGCGCGCCGTCGTCCGTGTTCAGGACCTCGGTCAGCAGGTCTTCGTTTTTCTCCGCCGAGTGGGAGACGACTTCGCCACCCTCGAACTCGAGGTAGACGTCCGTAATTTCCCGACCCTGGTGGTACAGCGGCATGTCGAACAGCACTTCGCCCTCGACGCTGTCGGGTTCGGGCGCGGTGAAGACCTCGCCGCCGGGCAGGTTGTGCTCGCCGTGGTCGTTGATCGTCGGATTGCCGTCGATCGACATCGTGACGTCGGTCGTGTCGCCGCTCTTGATGCGGATCTCCTCGGCGGGATCCATGAGTTCGACCATGTTGGCCTGGTGCTCGCGCTGTTCCTCCCAGTCCTTGTTGACGGCGTCCCAGACGAACCCTTCGTAGGCCTCCGTACTCATCTCGGCGAGCTGGGCGTTTGCCGGCGCGGGGAACTGGGTCAGACACCAGCGCGTCGAGAGGCGTTCCTCGAGAATCGGCCGGTGGGCCTGCTGGTAGGCCGCGCTGGTCTCGGGGTCGACGTCGCTGGTCTGGGTGACGTTGTCCGAGGCGCGGATGGCGATGTAGACGTCGGTGTTCTGAATGAGCGCGAGTTCGTGCTCGGGCGTGTCGAAGCTCACGGTTTCACCGTTCGCATCTTCCGAGGCGCTGCGCGCCTCGCTCTCGTCGCCGCCGGCACGGAGGAAGGCTCGTCGCTGGCGAGCGCCCGTTCGCTGGCTCACCGTCACCGGGTTCGCGCCGACGTCCCCGATCACTTCGTGGAGGGCGACGACCAGGTCCTCGGCGACGGGGTGGGCGTCGATGACGACGTTGTCGCCTGCTTGCAGATCGACCGAATGGTTTGCGATGATTTCGGCGTGTTCGCGGATACGCGGGTCCATGTGCGACACGTGTCCCGACGCCGGGATACCGTTTTCGAATCGAAATCCCCGCTTTGAGTATCGATCGTCCGTCGCCTATCGTCCATCGCCGACTGATCAGTCTCTGTTCGCCAGAAAAACGCCGAGATAGATCGACGCGAGCGCACAGACGACACCCGCACCGAACGCGATCGTAAACGGGGACTCGAGGGCGACCTCGCCGCCGTCGTCGATCAGCCACCCGCTGAAGCCGACGACGAGCAGCGAAACCGCCGCGAGGCGCAGGACGGAGATGACCTGCGCGCCACGGCCGTTCGTCGCCGCGTCCGCGGAGTCGTCCGCCGTCATAGCGACCCCCGGACCGACCGCGTGTGTTCGTCGGGAATGCACATGAGTTCGGTAGTGTCCGGGCACGTAGAAAAGTTGGCGGTTCGACGGGTTCGATGGGGTGGCTGATTCGGCCGGTTCGATCACGGGCCGAACGCCATCAGCGCAGCGTCGCCGTCTCCCTCCCGTCGGGTTCGACGAGTTCCTGGACGAACGAAATCGTCGCGGCCGTCAACACGAGTGCGAGCGGCGTCGCGACCAACAGGCCGACCACGAACCCGACGCCGCCCGAATTGAGCAGGATCGACAGCGCGAGCGACGTCGCGGCGGCGACGGCGACGTGCCAGAACGCGAACCGAAGGTACGGCCCACCCTCGAGTCCGTAGCCGTACGAGTGACGAAACGCCTCGAGGAATCTCGCGTCGTCGACGATGAACAGGAACGGCACGGCATAGAAGAGGTAGCCGAGAACGATCACGGCGGGAATCGCGAGGACGAGTAGCGCCGGCGCGGCGACGAGGACTGGAACAAGCGCCACGAACGCCCCGAACACGACCAGGTGATACAGGACGAGCCGCGGTGCGTACCGGATGATACACGCGGGTATCGACGCCGGTTCGTCGCGAAGACGGCGGTCGATCCCGCCGAGATAGCCCGCGGCGATCACCGCCGAAATCACCGCGTACACTACCAGCGCGAGGCCGAGCCACGCCAGCATCGCGCCGTCGACCGCCTCGAGTGGTACTATGATGGTTTCGAACGGCGTCTCGATCGTAACATCGGTCCCACCGGAGCCGGTCGGTTCCGGCGTCTGCGTCGCCGAGCCCTGCTCGAAGGGGTCACTCTCCGGACCGATGGCAGACCCGCCCCCGGAGCCGCCGCCGGACGCCGGCGGTGGATCGGCGAACGACCACAGGTCGAGCAACGGCGTCGGAAAGGCGAACTCGATATTGAACGAGGACCCGCTCGGTGCAGGATCGAGCGCTCGCCGAACGTTCTCGAACTCGAGTATCGAGAGGGCGAACGGCACCAGCGCGAACGGGAGGAGGGCATCGAACCGGTCGAGAACGCGGGAGACATGACGGACGAACGTTGAGGAGGTCGACCGTCGGGCTCCCGAACCGTCCGCGACCGTCTCGTTGTCGTCGGCATCGGGTGCAGGGACCATATCCGCTACCAACAAACAACAGGCAATTGAAACCTTCGCTCGATACCTCGTCACTCCATCGGGGCGGACAGTGGAACTCCGGCACGAACGAGAGTGACTCGACTCCGAGGCGGGTCACCGATCGGCTGCCGTCGACTATTTCCCCTCGCGGTGCACACCTCGAGCCATGATCGATCTCCGTTCAGACACGGTAACGAAACCCGACGAAACGATGCGCGAAGCGGCCGGTTCGGCCGCGGTCGGCGACGACGTCTACGGCGAGGATCCGACGGTGAACGAACTCGAGGCTCGAGCGGCCGAGGCAGTGGGAACGGAGGCTGCGCTGTACGTTCCGTCGGGGACGATGGGCAACCAGATCGCGGCCCGCGTTCACACCGAGCGCGGTCAGGAGGCCATCGCGGACCGCAAGAGCCACGTCGTCAAGTACGAACTCGGCGGCTTCGCACAGCACGCCGACCTTCAGCTGCGGATGGTCGACGCCGAGCGCGGGGTTCCGTCCCCGGAGCAGATCGCCGGCGAATACGTCGCGGAAGACCTCCACCGGCCCGGAACCGGGCTGCTCTGTCTCGAGAACACGCACAACGCCCGCGGCGGACTGGCGATCGAGCCGGAGCGAATCGCCGCGGCGGCCGACGCCGCTCACGAACGCGACGTCCCGGTGCATCTCGACGGCGCGCGACTGTTCAACGCCGCGACGGCGCTTGACGTGCCGGCAGCCGAGATAACCGACCCCGTCGATTCGGTCATGTTCTGTCTCTCGAAGGGGCTGGGCGCGCCGGTCGGTTCGGTGCTCGCGGGGAACGAGGCGTTTATCGAGCGGGCCCGCCGCACCAGAAAGCTGCTCGGCGGCGGGATGCGACAGGCCGGGATCATCGCGGCGCCCGGCCTGCGGGCGCTCGAGAACGTCTCGGAGCTCGAAACCGATCACGAGCACGCTCGCCTGCTGGCCGACGGACTGGCACGTATCGATGGCTTCGACGTGCAAGAACCCGAGACGAACATCGTCCTCGTGGACGTGACGGAAACCGGTCTCGAGACGGACGCGGTCCTCGAACGGCTTCGCGAGCGAGACGTGGCGGCGACGCAGTTCGGTCCGACGACGCTTCGGTTCTGTACGAATCGGGACGTTTCGCGGGACGGCATCGAGGCGGTACTGGACGCTGCCACCGCGGCGTTCGGCACGGCCTGAGACGGATTGCTGTAACTATGTACCGCCGATCACCAGGGACGGGGTCGGTGACCGGCGGTAATTGACTACAGGAAACCGTATGAGACGACGCCGCATCAGTTTCGGCTGGACCGCGAGAGTGCTGTCGCCTCGCGTCGGCCCGGTCGGTCCGGGATCGCTATCGCATCCCGTCTCGGAACTCGAGGACCGTTCGGCGGATGAGCAGGTACGAGAAAAAGATCAGCGATAGCAAGATCAGCACGACCGCAATGATGACGGGATCGTCGGGGATGAAGCTCAGCATATGAGAGCGATACCGTGTCAGCGCGCAAAACCGTTTCGACCTCGTCCACCTATTCGACGACAAACGCAATTGGGTCCCGAAAACCGGACGGACGTTGACCGGACAGTAACTAAAATCGTATTTTCACCTTACACTGACTATATGGTCTGTGCCACCGTAGCTTTCGATGCGCCTCGATGTCGGCCCTCCACGTCGTAATCGAGGCCGTTCGTCCACTGGGTTCACCCACCTCCAACTCGCTCCCACGGTCCGTTCAGGGCCTACGGACGATCAACGGGACGGCAAACGCCGTCCCGTCGCGTTCCCGCTGACACGACGGTCTCGCCGTGATGTGCCCCGTTGGCGATCACTCCTGTTCGTCGTCCGTCGACGCTCTTCTCACCGACACCTCGAACGTCTCGAGGACCGTCCCGTTCGGTTCGCGGATCTCTCCCTCGAGTGTCCGCTCGGTCTCGTCCTCGCCGGTCTCGCTCTCCGCCGGCTCCTCGAGCACGGCGAACCCCGGACGATTCCCGCGCGGATCGGCGTGGCTGCCCGGATTCAACAGCAAGGCGTCCTCGGTCTCGATCACCGTCGGTCGGTGGGTGTGGCCCGAGACGACGACGTCGGCTCCTCGCGAGCGGCCGAACATCGACAGTCCCGTTTCACCGCCGTCCCGGCGGTGGGTCACCGCGAACCGAACGCCGCCGGCCTCGACGACGCGGGCCGTCGGAAGGCGATCCCGAACGGCCGCGCTGTCGGCGTTGCCGTGGACGGCGTACACCACGTTGCACTCGTCCTGAAAGGCCTCGAGCGCCGCCACGCTCGTGAAATCGCCGGCGTGAACGACGGTGTCGGCCTCGCGGGCCGCCGCCAGCGCCTCTCCCTCGAGCTCGTGGCCGCCACTACTGTGCGTGTCCGAGAAAATCGCGATCATGGTGGTCGTTCGGCCGTCGGAACCAGGTTCCTTTCGAATGCAACTCAGACGGTTTGCCGTACCGATGTCCCGGAGTAACCGCAGGACGGTTCGGGGTTGGGACGGCACTGACTACAGCAGACCGTATCAGGCCACGCCGGTAGTGTCGTCGGATCGATCGTCGTACCCGGCCACGACCGTCGAACTCGCCGGCTTGTCGTTCAACACCGTCGTTACCGTCGTTTCTTCTAAGTCGACGGTCGACTCGACCGGCTCCCAGCCCTCGTCGTCGCTGTCGACGGCGACCGCGACGTCGGTCGGACTCGCCCCGGGCGGGAGTTTCGAGGGGTCGTAAACGAGCGCGATGCGGATCGCTTCGACCGCCGTTAGCCCGCCGAGGCCGGTCAGTTCGACCGGATCCGCGAGCGCGTCGACGGGTGGCTCGCGGCCGCTCTTCTCGAGGCCGAACTCGTCGGGGACGACGCCCGCGACGACGTCGACGCGGGCACCGGCGTGCTCGAGTGTGTACTCCGCGATATCGCTCGAATCGTACCCGGGGATGGACATACTCGAGGCGAGGGACGCCAAACGTTTGTCGCTGTACCGCGCGATAGCCGGCCGATGGTGTCCGATGGGAGTTCGACCGGTCGGGTGGTCTCCCGTCGCGAGCCGTGCAGTTCAGCGACCGATCCGCAGCGACCGACTCGACGTTCCGAGGTCGCTTCGATGACGGATAGTGCACCTGCAAGAACGAAGCGGCAGTCCTGAACGGACCGAACCGAGACGAATCCTTTTATCGCAGCGGGAACCAATCACAGACCGTGTCCGAAACAGCCGGGTACATGCGCTTTTTCCCGTACGAGCAGCCGTACGAGAACCAGCGCGAGGCGATGGACCGTATCCACAACTCGCTGACTCGCGGGCAGGACGTCCTTTTCGAGGGTGCCTGCGGAACCGGCAAGACGCTCTCCGCGCTCGTGCCGGCCCTCGAGGTTGCCCGCGAACAGGACAAGACGGTCGTCATCACGACCAACGTCCACCAGCAGATGCGCCAGTTCGTGGCCGAGGCCCGCGCGATCACTCGCGAAGAGGACATCCGCGCGATCGTTTTCAAAGGTAAATCGTCGATGTGTCACATCGACGTCGGCTACGAGGAGTGTCAGGCGCTGCGGGACAACACCCGCGCCGTCGTCGATACCGAGCGCGACAAACGGCAACTCGAGCGCCGCCAGCGCGAACTCCTCGCGGAGAGTCAGGACGGCGACGGCGGCGCGGCCGACGCCCGCAGCGCCGTCATGGACGAACTCGAAACGCTCGAGGAGCGACTCGAGGACCTCGAAGAGCAGAACGTCTGTGACTACTACCGGAACAACCTGACCGAGGATACGGACGAGTTCTTCGGCTGGCTCTACGAAGACGTTCGCACACCCGACGAAATCTACGAGTACGCCGAGAGCCAGCAGTTCTGCGGCTACGAACTGTTGAAAGAGGGGATCGAGGGCGTCGATCTGGTCGTCTGTAACTACCACCACCTGCTCGATTCGACCATTCGCGAGCAGTTCTTCCGGTGGCTCGGCCGCGACCCCGAGGACGTCATCGCCGTCTTCGACGAGGCCCACAACGTCGAGGACGCCGCTCGCGAGCACGCGACCCGGACCTGCTCCGAACGGACCGTCGACTCGGCCCTCGACGAGTTGGCCGACAGCGACGACCCGCGGTCGGAAGACGCTTCGAACGTTCTCTCCGCGTTCCACCGTGCGCTCGTCGAAACTTACGAGGACTCGTTCGGGTTTGGCGACCGGGAAGGGATCGGCGAGAACTGGACGGACGTCTCGATCGCCAACGAGGATCGCAAGGACGACCTCACGCTCGAGTTCCTCCAGCGGTATTCGGGTCGGGGAATCGAGGACGACCTCGAGGCCGCGATGAAACTCGGCCAGGAGCTAGACGAGGAGTACGAGGAGGCCTACCGCGAGGGCGAGACGGCGACGCGGACGGAGTGTCAGACCCTTCAGGCCGCGGCGTTCGTCAGCGCGTGGATGAACGAGGGCGCGACGGAGGGGCTCTATCCGGTCGTCGCCGTCACCCGCGACGCCGGTACCGACGAAGTCTACGGCCGCGCGGAACTGTACTCCTGTCTGCCCCGGCAGGTGACCGGCCGGCTGTTCGACGACGTGTTTGCGACGGTCCTCATGAGCGCGACGCTCCAGCCGTTCGACGTGACCGCGAACGTGCTGGGGCTCGAGGACCCCGTGACGATGGCCTACGGGCTGCAGTTCCCGGCGGACAGGCGGCGCACATACGCCGTCGAGACGCCGCCGCTGTTCTCCTCGGATCGGGACGACCCCGCGGTCCAGGAGACGGTGACCGACGCGATCCACGACGCCGCCCGGATGACCCCCGGCAACACGCTCGCCTTCTTCCCCAACTACGGCGAGGCCGAGCGGTACGCGGATCGACTCGAGCGCCGATCCGAGAAGACGGTGTATCGGGACGAACCGGGCGAGTCCGTCGAGGGGTTGCGCAAACGGTTCGTCGCGGACGACGGTGCCGTCCTCTGTACCTCGCTGTGGGGAACCCTCGCGGAGGGCGTGAGCTTCGACGGGGACGACGCGCAGACGGTGCTCGTGGTCGGCGTTCCATACCCGCATCTCGACGATCGAGCCGAGGCGGTCCAGGAGGCCTACGACGCGGCCTTCGAGGGAACCGAGACGGGCTGGCGCTACGCGGTCGAGATTCCCACCGTTCGGAAGACCAGACAGGCCCTCGGGCGAGTCATCCGGTCGCCGGAGGACGTCGGCGTCCGCGCGCTGCTAGACCGGCGCTACTCGCGGTCGGCCAAATCCGATCTCGGCAGATACAGCGTCAACGGCACGTTTCCACACGAGGAACGCGAGGAACTGATCGATATCGCCCCTGAGAAGTTGAAGTTCGCGATGCTCAATTTTTACGGCGGTCACGACGCCTACGACGGCGAGCAGCCCGCGCCGTGATCCCGATGCGACAGTTCGTCCCCACGCGTCTCTCGTGAACGGAGGTAGACGGAGAGGGGTCATACGGATTGCTGTAACTATCTACTGCCGATCACCAGGAACGGGGTCAGTGATCAGTGATAATTGACTACAGTAAACCGTATCAGTCGATAGTAACGTCGGCAACGCCGCCCGTAACGATCACGGAGTGCGTGCCACCGTCCTCGATCGTCAGATCGAACGTCGCGGAGTCTTCGACGGTCCACGTGTCGATGATGCCGTTCTCGCTGTGATCGATCCGGAGACTGATGCCCTCGCGCTCGACGTCGATATCCGGCTGGAACACCTCCTGTACCTCCACGCTGACCGTCAGTTCGCTCCCTTCGTCCGCGCTGAATTCGACGCGCTCGTCCTGTTCGATCGTGGTGTCGACGCCGCCGGACAGTAGTCCGGTACATCCAGCAAATGGAACGACAGCCGCAAGTGAAACGAATGCCCGTCTGTGCATACGTTGAGGTGAACATCACTGCGGAATATACTTTGCGGCCGTCAGGTTAGGCGGGCAAGGAGACGCGGCTTACCGGCAGTTTGTAGGTGCCGTCCCAGAACTCGAGTTCGCTGACCGTCCACCGAATCGGCTCGACCTCGCGGTCGGCCACCCGTTTCGCCGTCTCGAGGTCGCCCCCGCGGGCCAGCGTGACGTGGGGGACGTAATCGGCACCCTCGAGCCCCTCGATCGTTTCGAAGGCGTCGGTGAGGTCGGCGTGGATCGACTCGAGGCCGGGGCTTTCGACGGCGAGGTAGACGACGGGGGCTGAGCCGAGCGGCGGGTCCTCGAAGTAGTCGATGCCCGCGATTCGGGCCTCGACGGCGGGAGCGCCCTCGAGCGCGCGGTGGGCGCGGTGCTGAAGCTGGGCGACGTGGTCGGCGTCGCCGAGTCGCTTGAGCAGACACGAGTGGTCCTCGCGGACGGTATCGAAGCCGACGAGGTCGGGGTAGAGCTCGTTGGCGAGCGTGCGGACGCGGCCGGGGACCGGAACGTTGACGCTGTACACTGGAGTGATCGTAGGGGCGATCGACGTATCAGTGTGACGTTCCCGGCGGCTCTACAGCCGGTCGAGCAGCCAGAGGGCGACGACGAGGCCGACGACCAACAGGAGGATCGGCGTCAGCAGCCGAGCGATCCAGCCCACGACGATCCCGACGATCTGGAGGGCGAGCAAGACGGCAACCAGTGCGAGGACGATTTTCAGGAGTGTTTCGACCTCGAGCTTGCCGCGGGTGTCGATCATACCGTCACGTACGACTGACTGTTTGAAAAATACACTGTTCCCGCCGTCGGAAAGTCTATTTGGACGGCCACAGGATTTGACTGTAATGGAAGCGAAGGGGCTCCGGGCCCTGCTCTGGGTGCTCGTGGGAATCGGTTGTGCGGTCGCGTTAGCGACGGTCGCCCCGGTCGGCGCAGTGGCCGACGTCGGAGCGACGGGAGCGACGCTGCAAGACGAGCAAGACGAGACGGATGAGACCGACGAAACGGACGAAACGGACGAAACGAACGAAACGAGCCGACTCGAAGATGCAGACGAGATCCACATCGACGTCTTCGTTCACGAGAACGGCTCGGCGACGTTCGCCGTCGATTACCGGTTCGAGAACAACTCCTCGGGAGAGTGGGAGACGCTCCGGAACGACGTCGAGGAAAACCCGGAGACGTACGCGGCCAGCCAGGAGGATAGCTGGAACGATATTCTCGACGAGGGGCGGAACGCGACGGAGCGAGAGGACATGGAACTTTCGAACGTGTCCGTGTCGACGGACACGAGTTCCGCGCCGCGGGACCTCGGGCACGTCGAAGTCACCTTCGAGTGGTCGAAGTTCGCCTACGTCGAACTGAACCGGATCGAGGCGGGCGAGGCGCTCGCGGGCTTTACGCTCTCCCGCGACACCTCGTTGCAGGTTTTCTCCCCGGAAGACTACGCGATCGTGGAAGTCGAGCCGTCGTCCGAGGACGCGGACGATCAGTCGGTCTTCTGGGATAGCGACGGGGTTAGTTTCTCCCCCGATCCGCCGCTGATCGTCATGATCGAGGAGAGCAACGGGGACGAACAATCGGTCGAGGCCACCGAGAGTCCGTCGATGCCGTGGGCTATCGTTCTGGCGGCCCTCGCCTTGCTCGCGACCGTCGGTGCTGCCGGCTGGTGGATCAAACGCGAGCGAAACGGCGGGTCCGTGAGCCACGCGGACGACGTCGCTCCACCGGTGACGAACGGCTCCGCTCCCGCCGATCGCTCGAAGGGACCGCCACCCGAATTGCTCAGCAACGAAGAACGCGTCCTGCGCCTGCTCGAGGAGCGCGGCGGGCGGATCAAACAGCAGGCGGTCGTCTCGGAACTGGACTGGACCGAAGCGAAGACGAGCCAGGTGGTCGGCGACTTACGGGAAGCCGACGAAATCGAAGTGTTCCGGATCGGTCGGGAAAACGTGCTTGCGTTACCCGACGGTGACGAAGCCGAAGAGTAATGTCGACAATCGGTTACTGTGCTGTTCGTCCGATACCCGCAGACGACACGCCCGTGGCCCAGACGCCGCAATATTTGCGCTTCAGCAGGATTTAATACCGACGAGAGCCATTGACCCAGTAATGCGCCACTCCGTCGGTACCACGGTTGCCGGTCTCGGCACCGACGGGATTGTTTCTCAGCGGCGACCGCGACGGCGACGGCCGGGCCTTTGAGCCCGACCTATCCCTCTCCCCCCTTGTCCCCGGACCGCTCCATCGTTCCAGAATGGCTAATTTTTCTGGGTAGCTGCATCTCTACCTTTATTTTCCAAAATTCAAACCAACGAATTTAAGTCCGTCCTGCTGCTTTCCTCGAGTACGATATGACACGCGTTGCACTCGCGTTCTCGGGCGGCCTGGACACGACCGTCTGTGTCCCGCTACTCGAGGAAGAATACGGATACGACGACGTTATCGGCGTCACGGTCGACGTCGGTCAGCCGGCTTCCGAGTTCGAGGAAGCTGAAGAAACTGCGGAAGCGCTCGGTCTGGACCACTACGTCGTCGACGCAAAGGAGGAATTTGCACAACTCTGTCTCGACAGCGTTCGCGCGAACGCGACGTATCAGGGCTACCCGCTCGGCACCGCACTCGCCCGCCCCGTGATCGCGAACGCGATCCTCGAGGTCGCGGAGGAGCAGGGCTGTACCGGCATCGCCCACGGCTGTACGGGCAAGGGGAACGACCAGCTGCGGTTCGAAGCCGTCTGGCGCGATTCGGACCTCGAGGTCATCGCGCCCGTCCGCGAACTCGGCCTCACCCGCGAGTGGGAACAGGAGTACGCCGACGAGAAGGGGCTGCCCGTGGAGGGCGGCAGCGGCGGCGACTGGTCGGTCGACACCAACCTCTGGAGTCGCTCGGTCGAGGGCGACGAACTCGAGGACCCCAGCTACGTCCCGCCCAAGGAGATCTACGAGTGGACGAACGATCCGTCCGCGGAGACCCAGGAGATCGAGATCGCCTTCGAGAAGGGGTACCCCATCGCCGTCGACGGCGTCGAGTACGATCCGGTCGACCTCATCGAGCACTTAAACGGCGTAGCCGGGGCCTACGGCGTCGGTCGCACCGATTCGATGGAAGACCGCATGCTCGGTCTGAAAGTTCGTGAGAACTACGAGCACCCGGCTGCGACGACGCTGCTTAACGCCCACGAAGCGCTCGAGGGGCTCGTCCTCACGCAGGAAGAACGCGAGTTCAAACAGCTGATCGACCAGCGCTGGTCGAAGAAGGGCTACGAGGGCCTGATCGATGCGCCGCTCGTCGACGCCCTCGAGGGCTTCGTCGACGAGACCCAACAGCGCGTCACCGGCACCGTCACGATCCGCTTCGAGGGCGGCCAGGCTCGCGCCGTCGCACGCGACAGCGAGTACGCGGCGTACTCGGCCGAACACGCCTCCTTCGACACGGAGACGGTCGGGAAGATCGAGCAGGAAGACGCCACGGGCGTCGCGAAGTACCACGGCTTCCAGCGTCGTCTCGCGAACTCGGTGACCGAGAACGAAGACGAAGATACCGAAGTCGAACTCGCCACCGACGGGAGCGGCGAGAACGAGGACGAGTAACGATGACCGAGGAGAGCGCTCACGACGACGCAGTCGAGGTCGAGTCCGCCGTCGCAGCCGACGGAAACGGCGACGGTGAGGGCGTCGTCCGGCGGGACCGATTTAGCGGCGGCCCCGCCCGGAGCTTCCTCTCCTCGCTCGAGGCCGACCGGCGGATCTTCGAGGCCGACCTCGAGGTCGACCGCGCACACGTCCTCATGCTGGCCGAGCAGGGGATCGTCGAGGACGACGTCGCGGGCGACGTGCTGACCGCCCTCGACGCTATCGAGGTCGACGGCCACGACTCCTTGCCCGACGGCGAGGACGTCCACGAGGCCATCGAGACGGCCGTCATCGAGCAGGTCGGCGCGGACGGCGGCAAGATGCACACCGCGCGCTCGCGCAACGACGAGGTCGCGACCTGCATCCGCTACCGCCTGCGCGAGGACGTTCTCGAGGCCATCGAGACGACCCTCGCACTGCGCGAGGCGCTGCTCGACGTGGCGGCCGAGCACACCGAGACGATCATGCCCGGCTACACCCACCTCCAGCCCGCCCAGCCGACCACCGTGGCCCACTGGGCGTGCTCCTACGAGGGCGCCGTGGCCCGCGATACGGAACGGCTGCTCGAGGCCTACCAGCGGATCAACCAGTCGCCGCTGGGTGGCGCCGCCTTCGCGGGCACGACGTTCGACATCGACCGCGAGCGCGCGGCCGAACTACTGGGATTCGAGGGCGTTGTCGAGAACTCGATGGACGCCTCCTCGAGCCGGGACTTCCTGCTCGAGACCACGCAGGCGCTGTCGACGCACGCGACGACACTGTCGGGGCTGGCGGAGGACGTCATTATCTTCGCCAACCGCAGCTTCGTCGACCTCGCGGACGACTACGCCTCGACGTCGTCGATCATGCCCCAGAAGAAGAATCCGGACACGCTCGAACTCGTCCGCGCGGTCGCGGGCGACGCGGCCGGCAGCGTCCAGGGACTGACGACGACGCTCAAAGGATTGCCCCGCGCGTACAACCGGGACCTGCAGCGGGCGACGACTCACGCCTGGGAGACCGTCGACGCCGTGACGGAAGCGGGCGAGGTCGCCGCCGGAGCGGTGGCGACCGCCGACTGGAACGAGGCGGCCCTCGCCGCCGAAGCGGGGGAGGGCTTTTCGACGGCAACCGGCGTCGCGGACCTGCTGGCCGCGAACGGGCTTCCGTTCCGGACGGCTCACGAGGTCGTCGCAATCGCAGCCGAGAACGGGTCGAACTACGACGCCCTCGAGGCGGCCGCCGAGGACGTCCTCGGCGAACCGCTCGAGTCGTACGTCGACCCCGGTGCCGTCGAGGACGCACTCGACCCCGCCGAAAGCGTTGCGAGCCGCGATTCACGGGGCGGCCCAGCCCCCGAGGCCGTCGCCGAGCAACTCGAGGCCGCTCGCGAGGCGCTCGCGGCCGACAGCGCGGTTCGCTCGGAAATGGAGGCTGCGCTCGAGGACGCACACGGAGCGCTCCGCGAGGAGGTGAACGGGTATGTGTAAGTTGCTCGTTCGGTCGATCGTTCGGCGGTTCCCGCTTGTAGGCCCGTCTCTCGCCTGTGAGCGAGTGCGGACCCCGCTTCCGCCGCGGCCGTCCCCGCCGGGGGACAAACTACCAAATTCATGATATGGCGAACAAAAACTGCCGGAAAATAGTCTTTTCACACCGTTAGTGCGTAGTATAGGCTTGATAAGCTTTCTGATATGTTCGAAGGGTTTAAGGGTGATCGGCTCTCAGTTGCGAGTACAATGACCGAATGCGTCGAGTGTGGGGCGGAAGTGTCCCTGCACGACGATCTGGAAGTGGGAGAGATCGTTGACTGTACGACCTGTGGAGCAGAGCTAGAAGTCGTCGACACCGAGCCGCCAGTCCTCGAGCGAGCCCCGGAGCTCGAAGAGGACTGGGGTGAGTGACCTTGCAAATAGGAATACTCTATTCCCGGATTCGCAAGGACGAGAAGCTGCTACTGAACGAGCTTCGCGAACGCGACCACGAGATCGAGAAGATTGACGTCCGCAAGCAGACGTTCGACATCAGCGAGGCCGCCGAAGCGTTCCAGGACCTCGACATCGTCGTCGACCGCTGTCTCGCCACGAGCCGGAGCCTGTACGCCACGCAGTTCTTCGAGGCCTACGGCATCCCCGTGGTCAACAGCCACGAGACCGCGGACATCTGCGCCGATAAGGTCAAGAACAGCCTCGCGCTCGAGAAAGCCGGCGTCCCGACTCCGGCGACGAAAGTCGCCTTCACCAAGGAGACTGCCATGGAGGCTATCGAGCAGTTTGGCTACCCCTGCGTCCTCAAACCCGTCGTGGGTTCGTGGGGCCGCCTGATGGCCAAGATCGACTCGCCAGATGCTGCAGAAGCGATTCTGGAGCACAAGGCCACGCTCGGCCACTACGAGCACAAGGTGTTCTACGTCCAGGAGTTCGTCGACAAACCCGGACGGGACATCCGCGTGCTCGCGACCGACGGCGAGCCGATCGCCGGCATGGTCCGTTCCTCCGACCACTGGATCACCAACGCCGCCAAGGGCGCAGAGACGAACGTCTTCGAGCCCGACGCGGAAGCGAAAGAGTTGGTCAAGAAGGCCAGCGACGCCGTCGGCGGCGGCCTGCTGGGTATCGACCTCATGGAGACCGACGAGGGGTACACGGTCCACGAGGTCAACCACACGGTCGAGTTCAAGGCGCTCGACGGCGCCGTCGACACCGACATCGCCGGCACCGTCGTCGACTGGCTCGAGACGAAGGCAGCCAGCGCGGCCGACGAGCCCCTCGAGGTGAGCGCCTGATGGCGGTCGGCACCGAAACCGGTGCGGACGAACACGCCGAGACCGTCACCGCGACGGTCATCGGCGGGAGCGGGTTTACGGGCGGCGAACTCCTCAGACTCCTCGCCAGTCACCCGAACGTCGAAATCGCGGAGGTTACCAGCCGCTCGAAGGCCGGGAAAAGCGTCGGTTCCGTACACCCGCCCTTGCGGGGGACGGACCTGCGGTTTACCGAACCCGAGGACCTCGAGAGCGTCGACGTCCTGTTCGCGGCGACGCCACACGGCGTCTCGATGGGGCGGATCGACGACTTCTTCCACATCGCGGACACCGTCGTCGATCTCTCGGCGGACTTCCGCCTCGAGAGCGAAGCACAGTACGACGAGTGGTACGACGGCCACAGCGCGCCGGAGTACCTCGAGAAGGCCGAATACGCACTGCCCGAGATCAATCGGGAGAACCTCGCGGGTGCCGAACTCATCGCGGGCGGCGGCTGTAACGCAACCGCGACGATTCTGGGTCTCTACCCGCTGTTCGAGCACGGCATTCTCGACGGTGGAGAACAAATCGTCGTCGACGTCAAAGTCGGCTCCTCCGAAGGGGGAGCGGGCGGCGGCGAGGCCTCAAGTCACCCCGAGCGCTCGGGCGTCGTCCGCCCGTACGCGCCGACGGGCCACCGCCACGAGGCCGAAATTGAGCAGTTCCTCGATACGTCGGTCGCGTTCACCTGCCACGCCGTGGATATGATCCGCGGCGCGAGCGCGACGAACCACGTCTTCCCGTCGGGGCCCGTCTCGAAGGGCGACCTCTGGAAAGCGTACAGAGGGTGCTACGAGGACGAACCGTTCGTCCGGATGGCCGCCGGCGGCTCCGGGGTCTATCGGTATCCGGAACCCAAATCGGTCGCGGGGACGAACCTCGCCGAAGTCGGCTTCGAACTCGACCCGTCGAACAAGCGCATCGTCGTCTTCTCGGCCATCGACAACATGATGAAGGGGTCGGCGGGACAGGCGGTCCACGCCGCCAACATCGCGCTGGGCTTAGAGGAGACGGCCGGGCTCGAGTTTACGGGGCTCCACCCCGTGGGGGCGCCATAGATGACAGTAGTCGTCAAAATCGGCGGCGCCCGCGCCGTCGATCCAGAGGGCGCGCTCGCGGACGTCGCGAGCCTCGTCGAAGACGGCGAGGACGTCGTCCTCACGCACGGCGGCTCGACCGCCGTCGACGAAACGCTCGAGGAACTCGGCCAGGAACCGACCTACGTCGAGACGCCCGGCGGCGTCGTCGGCCGGTTCACCGACGAGGACGCGATGGACGTCTTCAAGATGGTGATGCCGGGTAAGCTCAACACCGATCTGGTGGAGAGCCTACAGAACGAGGGCGTCGACGCCGTGGGCCTCTCGGGTACCGACGGAAAACTGCTCTCCGGCAAGCGCAAGTCCGCCGTTCGCGTCAAGGAAGACGGCAAGAAGAAGATCAAACGCGGCGACCACTCGGGCAAGATCGAGTCGGTCAACGCCGACCTGCTCGAGACCGTCCTGGCGGGGGGGTACACGCCCGTCGTCTCCGTTCCCATGTTGGGGACGGAGAAATCTGGCGGGTACACCGCCGTCAACGCCGATGCCGACCGCGCGGCGGCTGCGATCGCGGGCGCGCTCGAGGCCGACCTGGTCGTCCTCACGGACGTTTCGGGCATCTACGAGGACCCCGACGACGAGTCGACCAAGATCGATTCGGCCGCGACGCCCGCCGAGTTCGAGGGCGTCAAGGCTGCCGCCGAAGGCTTCATGACGAAGAAAGTGATGGCCGCCGAGGAAGCGCTCGAGGGCGGCGCATCGTCCGTTATTGTCGCGACTGCCAACGCCGAGGGGCCGATCACGAGCGCCCTCGCGGGCGAGGGGACGACCCTCGAACCCGGCGTGCTCGAGGCGGAGAACGAAGCGACACAGGAGGCCGCAAAATGAGCGATCACGACTTTATCTCCGGCAGCAAGCCGATCGGTATCGAACGCGGCGAGGGCCCGTACCTCTACACCGCAGACGACACGGCGTATCTCGACGCCGGCGCGAGTTTCGCGTGCACGCCGCTGGGTCACAGCCACCCCGCGGTCGTCGAGGCCGTCCAGGAGCAGGTCGGCAAGCTGACGTTCGTCGACTCCTCCTATCCCGTACAGTCCCGGGAGGACGCCTACGCCGCGCTCGTCGCGGCGACGCCCGACGGACTCGAGTCCGCCTGGTTCTGTAACTCCGGGACCGAGGCCAACGAGGCCGCCTTGAAGTTCGCCCGCTCGGCGACCGGCGAGTCGAAGATCATCGCGGCGACCCGCTCGTTCCACGGCCGAACGATGGGCTCGCTCGCGGCGACCTGGAAGGACAAGTACAAGGAGCCGTTCGAACCCCTCGCTGGGGACGTAGAGTTCGTCCCCTACGGCGACGGCGAGGAGCTCGCAGCCGCCGTGGACGACGAAACCGCAGCCGTCATTCTCGAGCCGATTCAGGGTGAAGGCGGGATCAACGTCCCGCCCGCGGGCTACCTCGAGACGGCCCGCGAACGTACCGAGGAGACCGGCGCGGCGCTCGTCTTCGACGAGGTCCAGACCGGCATGGGACGGACGGGCGAGATGTGGGCCTGCCAGCGCGCGGGCGTCACGCCCGACGTACTCACGACGGCGAAGGGGCTCGGCAACGGCCTGCCCGTCGGTGCGGTCGCAGTTCGCGACTGGATCGCCGACGGCGCGGCCTCCCACAACGCCACGTTCAGCGGCGGTCCCGTCGTCTCCGCGGCGGTCCACGCGACCGTTTCGACGCTGGTCGAAGAAGAGTGGCCCGCCCACGCCGCCGAGATGGGCGACTATCTCACCGGCGAACTCGAGGCCGCAGTCGGCGACGAAGTGCGCGACGTTCGCGGCAACGGCCTGCTCGTCGGGATCGAGTTGAAACGCGGTGCGAACCGCGTCGCTCGCGACCTGGCGATGAACCACCAGATCCTGGCGCTGCCCGCGGGTCGGACCGTGTTGCGCCTGCTGCCGCCGCTCGTGATCGACGAATCGGGAGCCGACCAACTCGTGGACGCACTGACCGAGATCGTCGCTCCCGAGGTGAGCGCGGACTCATGAGCGCGACGATGGAAGAGACGAACGACGTGTCGCTCGAGGACGCACGTCAACTGCTGATCGACCTCGTCTCGATTCCGTCGCCCTCGGGCGAGGAGGCGGCGGCCGCCGAGGAACTCGTCGACTTCTTCGACGGCTACGGGCGCGAAGCGTGGATCGACGAGATCGGCAACGTTCGCGCACCCGCGGACGACGCCGTCCTGTTGACGTCACACATCGACACCGTTCCAGGCGAAATTCCGGTGGAGGTACAGCCGGCGGACGAGGACGACGTCGAGGCGGACATCGCCGACGCGGAAGGCGAGGACGTCCTCTGGGGCCGCGGAAGCGTCGACGCGACCGGCCCGCTGGCCGCGATGGCCGCCGCAGCCGTCCGCACGGGCGTCTCCTTCGTCGGCGTCGTCGGCGAAGAGACCAGTTCCCGAGGCGCACGGCACCTCGTCGAGGATCGCGAGGAACCCGACGCGGTCGTCAACGGCGAGCCAAGCGGTGCGACGGGCATCACGCTCGGTTACCGCGGCTTCCTGGCGGGGACCTACGTCGCCACCAGCGAGTCCGGCCACACCTCGCGACCGGAACCCAACGCGATCCAGCACGCGACCAACTGGTGGAACGGCGTCGAAGCCGCCTTCGAGAACGACGAGTACGGCGTCGGTCCACCGGACCGACGAGACGGAGGCGGCGAAGCCGCCGAAGTACCCGTCTTCGAGCGCGTGACCGCCAAACCCGTCGATATCGACGGCGGGATCAGCGAGGACGGGCTCTCCGTCGAGGCGACGCTCGACGTTCAGTTGCGCGTTCCACCGAGATTGGACGCCGATTCGGTCCGCGAAACGGCCGAAGCCGGCCTCGAGATCGGGACCGTCTCCTGGGACGAGCCGATTCCCCCGGTGATGGAGAGTCCGCGAACCGAGGTCGCGCGCGCGTTCCGGGCGGCGATCCGCAAGGAGGGTGGCGATCCCCGACTCCTGCGCAAGACCGGGACCAGCGACATGAACCTCTACGCCGGGACGTGGGACTGTCCGATGGTCACCTACGGACCCGGGAACTCGGAACTCGATCACGCGCCGGACGAACGCCTCTCGCTGGCGGAGTTCGACCGATCCGTCGAAATCCTCGAGCGCGTTTCGACGACGTTGCGCGGAGGTGACGGCAAATGAACGGAGCCGACACCGAGGACGACAGCGATCCCCGTCACTTCCTCGACATCGACGACGTTTCGCCGAGCGAACTCGACGAGGTCCTCGATCTGGCCCTCGAGTACAAGCGGGCCCAACAGCAGGGCGACGACCACGCCGACCTCGAGGACCAGACACTGGGAATGATCTTCCAGAAGCCGAGTACGCGGACCCGCGTCTCCTTCGAAACGGGGATGACCCAACTCGGCGGCCACGCCGTCTTCCTCGGCGAAGACGACATCCAACTGGGGCGTGGCGAACCGCTGAAAGATACCTCGAGAACGCTCTCGCGGTACGTCGACGCGGTGATGGCCCGCGTGTTCAAACACGAGAACATCGAGGTGCTCGCGGAGTACTCCTCGGTACCGGTCGTCAACGGATTGACCGACGACGCCCACCCCTGCCAGACGCTCGCCGATCTGCTGACGATCCGCGAGCAGGAGGGCGGGCTTGAGGGCGTGTCGGCCGCCTGGGTCGGCGATGGTAACAACGTCGCCCAGTCGTTCGCGCTTGGCTGTGCGATCGCCGGGATCGATCTGACCGTCGCCACGCCCGAGGGGTACGGCATCGACGAAACCGTCTTCGAACGCGCTCGAGACCTCGGCGGCGACCCGACCGTCACGACCGACCCGATCGAAGCCGTTTCCGAGGCCGACATCATCTACACCGACGTCTGGATCAGCATGGGTCAGGAGGACGAACGCGACGTCCGCATGAACGCCTTCGAGGGCTTTCAGGTCAGTTCGGAGCTGCTCGAGTACGCCCCCGAGGCGTCGGTCATGCACTGTCTGCCCGCCCACCGCGGCGAGGAGATCACCGACGAGGTCATCGAGAGCGACCGCTCGGTCGTCTTCGACCAGGCGGAGAATCGCCTTCACGCGCAGAAGGCGCTGTTGAGTTGGGTACTCGAGTAGTACCGAACGCGACGCGTGGCAGTCGCCGATCCCGTTCGGTTTCGAGTGCAGCGATTCGGCGTTCGAGATCGTCGATCCGCCGCGACGATTTGCTACTGTAGCCCCCGGCGATCGAATCAGCATCCACACGGCGCTGTCGCTCGAGTCCCGGCAACGAACGGATGGAACTACGTGAAGCCGATCGTTCTGCTGGAGTCGTCACCGCCGGCGACGACCCCGTATTCACGATCGGCTTCGTATTGACTGCTGTCCGACAGTATCAGGAGAGTTCCTTGAGGTTCGTTACGGTCGAGCGGATCGTCGCCGGTGCGACGTTGGCAACGTCAGCCGCAGTGGCCTGTGTAATCGTCGGCCAGCCCGCGCGCTCACCGGTCGCTTTGTAGAGACAGGCCGCTGCGATACCGCTCGGGTTGCGACCGCTGACCAGGCCTTCGTCGAGCAAGGCGGTGGCGTGTTCCCGGGCCCGACGCTCGATTTCCGTCTCGAGGTCGAGTTTCGAGGCGTATCGCGGCAGGTACTGCGTCGGATCGATCGGTCCCGTCGGGATTCCGAGTTCGCGGTTGAGCGCACCGTATGCGGCGGTGAGCTCGTCGCTATCTGCACGGGCAACAACGGTGATCTCGTCGATCGTCCGCGGGTTCGAACACGTCCGGCAGGTCGCGTAGACCGCAGCCGCGGCGAACCCCTCGAGCGATCGGCCCTGAAAGAGCCCTTCGGACTGGGCCGACTTGAACAGCGTACAGGCCTGGTCTCTGTTCGAGTCCGGAAGCGAGAGCGACGTGTTGAGCCGCCGGATTTCGGTGAAGCCATAGACCTGATTGCGCTTCGCTTTGGTCGAGATCCGTGCGCGATTGTGTTCTCGACGCAGCCGGGAGATTTGCCGGCGCTTTCGGCCGGTTAGTCGAGTGCTGTACCCCGAGTTGGAGCCGGTGCCGTAGCCGATTTCCGTCGAGAGACCGCGATCGTGCCTCGAGCGCGTAAGCGGCGCGCCGGTTCGGCGTTGATCCGTTTTACCGTCGTCGAACGATCGCCATTCCGGGCCGCGATCGATCGCGTCTTCGGCGGAGACGAGACCGCATTCTTCACAGACCGTTTCGGTACTATCGGATCGTAACCTGCCACCACATTCAGGACAGTCTGACGCTGAGTCAATTCCTTCCATTAGATTGCTTCCGTTGACATATGATCGATGCCATTGGTTGCATTTAAACTACATGATTCTATTGAAAATTAAGCGTGGTTAGCGAGTAACAATCGGTAACGGAGATACCGGTCGAATATAGTTCGCAGTAAGTTGGAGCCCCGGGCTGTGAGAATCGGCTCGGCGGCCGGATCGACTGCCGACCGGCGATTCGACAGCTAATCGACTGCCCAGGGTCGAGTGCGCCGTCGACGAGACTCCGTTCTCAGTACCAGCCCGTGAGCAGCCGTCGGAGCGAGCTTCCCGTCCGACGTTCGCCAGTCGATAGGTCACGGTGAGAATCGTCGCGTTCGGCGAGCAGTCGTTCGTATCGGTCGATGACGGACTGCCGTTGCCGTTCGCTCGTCTCGAGTGCGCGTTCGAGCGCGGCGACCTGCATCCGCAGCCGCGTTCGTTCGATCCGGGAGTGAAGTGCCGGCTCGAGCGGACTCGTCTCGCTCGAGCCACCAGCGGAGCCGTCGCTCGACGAGGTGGGTGAGTGGAACTCGAATGCGATACCGGAATCTGAACGGGAACGGGAACGGGAATGGGAACGCGAACCCGAACGAGACGGTCGGTGACTCCGCGGACGGTCGTCAGTAGCGGGGCGTCCATCGGTGTAACGGTGTTCGGCGGCCATGAATTCGAGTTCGGGGTCCGAAGCCAAAAAACGCAGTCAGTCAGCCGTCAGACGCGTCTGACGGAGGACCGACGTTCGAAAGACGCCGGCCAGGGGTTCAGTTCTGCAGGTGCTCGAGCACGCCGTCGGTATCCGCCGGCACCGGCTCCGGATCGGCACCGGCGGCCGCCGCCGCGTCGGGGTCCTTGAGCAGGTGGCCGGTCGTCAGGCAGGCGACGCGTTCGTCGTCGCCGACGATTCCCTCGCGGCGGAGTTTCCGCAGTCCGGCGACGGAGGCCGCGGAGGCGGGTTCGACGCCGATTCCTTCGCCGGCTAGATCGCGCTGGGCATCGGTGATTTCCGCGTCGGAAACGGCGACCGCCGTCCCGCCGGTCTCGCGGATTCCGGGCAGCGCCTTCGGCGCGTTGACCGGGTTACCGATCCGGATCGCCGTCGCGCGCGTCTCGACGTCCTCCCAGCGTCGCACTTCGTCGGCACCGTTCTCGATCGCCTCGACCATCGGCGCCGCGCCCTCGGCCTGAACGCCGGTTAGCTTGGGAACGTCGCTTTCCGCGAGTTCGCCCGCCTGGACGAGTTCGCGGAAGGCCTTGTACAGCGCCGACGTGTTGCCGGCGTTGCCGACCGGCAGCACGATCCGATCCGGGACAGTGTCGTAATCCGCGAGGAAGCCCTCGAGAATCTCGAGCCCGATCGTCTTCTGGCCCTCGAGTCGGAACGGGTTCAGCGAGTTCAGGAGGTAGGCTTCCCCGCCTTCGGCCAGGTCTTGGACGATGTCCAGACAGGCGTCGAAGTTGCCGTCGACCTCGAGGATGCGCGCGCCGTGGAGGCTGGCCTGGGCGACCTTGCCAGCGGCGACCTTTCCCGCGGGCAGGAGAACGAGCGTCTCCATCCCACCGCGGGAACCGTAGGCGGCCAGCGCGGCGCTGGTGTTTCCGGTGGAGGCGCAGGCGAGTCGGTCGACCGCGAGTTCCTTCGCGACTCTGACGCCGACGGTCATCCCGCGGTCCTTGAACGACCCGGTCGGGTTCATCCCCTCGTGTTTGATTCGCAGCGTTTCGACGCCGATATCGTTCTCGAGGCCGGGCACCTCGTACAGCGGCGTCGCTCCTTCCCGGATCGAAACGCCCTCGTCGAACGGCAGGACGGCGCTGTAGCGCCAGACGCCCTCGCCCTCGAACTCGTCGAACGTCGGTAGCTCTTCGTAGCGGGCCTCGAGCAGCCCGTCGCATTCGTCGCAGGTGTAGCGGACGTCGTCGAACGGCGCGAACGTTTCGCCACACTCGATGCACTCGAGCCAGACGCCGTCGTCGGCGTCGGCGGGGGCCTCGGGCTGATCACCGGAGAGGCTGAGACTCATTGTCAGGCGAGAGGGTGGGGAGGGAGAAAAGCGCGTGGGTTCGCTGGCCACGCTCCCGATGACAGGGTCGGTGCAGCGAATCGGACGCCCTAGTTCTAACCGAAACGGTTGACACGCCGATCGCACGGCCGTCGTGCGAGTAGGGATGGATTGACGATCGGCGGCTCCTCTCGAATCGATACCGGCTACAGAGATTCGAGGCCACATCCCGGAGTTCAGCCGTGAGAGTAGTCACACGGGAACCCGTACTCGACAGCGGCCTGCCCGCGCTACCTTTAATCAGCGAGAGAGGCCCGCCGTTCACGGCGTTGACGAGACGCTTCGCGGCTCGTTCGCACACCGGAACGCGCCGCGTTCTGGGGACGGGCGTGAATCGCGTCACTCGACTACACAAACGGCAAGAGTTAGGCCCACTGGCGTCGTTTTCTGAAGTAACTCGCTCGGGAAAAGTGGGGGTGGTTTGGCGTTCCCCCGTCATCAAAAACGCGAGCCTACCCGACGCGAGACTCGAACGCGAATTCGAGTCGGGTCGATGGCACGGCCTGTGCGGTGCAAGCGGATACCCAAGTACACCACGCCTCTTCGAGGCCCGACGTATCACGCACAAACCGGGACCGACCACCGCGGTTGGGAAGTTGCCTTCGGTGGCTCGAACCAGCGGGTCCGAGGCCACGCGTAAGGAATCCTCGTCGTTCACGGCGAGGAGGATGTCAAGTCGTCCGCAGGTTATCCGTACTCGGCTCGTACACCTCGCCTTTCTGTTTGAGCTTCTCGATCTCGTGTTCGGCCTTGGACTGATCCATCCCGATCTCGTCGGCCCGCTCGAGGACGATATCGACGGGTGCCCCGTCGTCGTACTCCTCTTCGATATCGCTGATCAGCTGTTTGATGTTCTTGATCCGATCGCGCTGTGACTTGGACGTGCCCGCCTCGACGATGTCCGCGTCGAACTCGCCCGTCTCGGGATCGACGCCGATATCCTGCAGACAGGAGTGGACGATCTCGATCACCCGTTCCGCGTCGGATTGTTCGACCGTATCGGAGAGGCGAACGCGAGCGCTGGCTTCCGACAACCGAACCAGTGCCTCGAGTTTCCGTGCGGTAACCGGCACCGCAGCGTCCTCATCGGTCCCCTTCGAGCGCAGATCGACGTAGAAATCACGGATCGCCTCGCGGGCAGCCTCGGTCATCCGCGGGTGGCAGTTTTGCTTCGAGTAGGCGATGTACTTCCGCAGGAGTTCGGCGTCGATCTCGGGGTCGACCTGTTCGGTCATCTCCGCGATTTCGTCGCTCGAGACGTCCATCGACGTCATCTGCTCTTGTTGAGTCGTCAACTCGCCCGCGTAGTTGGTGGTGATGATGTGCTCGGCGAGGTTCCGGTCTTTTTCCTCGTCGGGCTCGTCCGTGACGGTGAAGATCAGATCGAACCGGGAGATCAACGCCGGCTCGAGGTCGATCTGCTCGCTGATCGGTTCGTAGTGATCGAAGCGGCCGTATTTGGGGTTTGCCGCGCCCAGTAGCGAACAGCGGGACTTGAGGGTGGCATTGATCCCCGCTTTAGAGACTGAGATTTTCTGTTGCTCTAAGGCCTCGTGCATGGCGCTGCGATCTTCCGAGCGCATCTTATCGAGTTCGTCGACCGCTGCGATGCCTTGATCAGCGAGAACCAACGCACCAGCTTCCAGCGTCCATTGCTGTCCGTCGCCGAAATCGTCTCTCACAGCGGCGGCGGTCAGACCTGCCGAAGAGGAACCCTTACCGGACGTGTAGACGGCTCGAGGGGCGATATTTTTGATATAGCCGAGCATCTGGGAGTTGTGAGAAACGACCCCGTTCGAGATGTAATTGTGAGTGCCCTCAATCTCGAGGTCATACACCCAGTCGTAGTCGGGTTCAACCGTATCGATACTCTCGATGCGGTCCCAGCAGACCGCTCCGTCAACGAACTGCTCGAGGCCAGAGATACTCGTTTTTATGGATCCACCGTCAGCTACAGCAGTATCCCCGGTTTGGCTACCTTCCGGCGGTAGAGCGTCGTTGAACGCTGCAACGACTTTCCGAAGGCTCTCTCGGCTCGGGTTTCTCGACCCTCGTTCGTACTGCTGATACGTCGACCGAGGGAGTCCACAATCCGCCTGTGTAAGCGATAGTGACTCTCGAATCTGCCGGAGCTCTGAACCAATGTTAGGGATACTATCAAGCTGAACTGCGTTTCGTGATTTAGATTGGCGGTAATCAATATCGAGTGTGTCGTCTTCTTCCGTCGGGAGACGTCGAGGTGCTGCAACAAACTGCCCTTCAGTGAGTTCGTCTGCAACAATCGGTTTACATTGGCCGCTATCCTGTACGAATAGGGGATGTGACGGTGTCACCTCGAGTTCCCGGCCGCTCGAGGTCTGAACCCGATACATCTGTTCGGGCGCGTCTCGTTTCCAGACCTTGGTCGCCCGCTGTGGAGCGATCGTTCCGTCGTCCTGCAGCGACGGCACTTCGAGATCGATCTCGTCGTACCAGCCGTCGTCGATCGGTTTTGGATCCTCGAGGTTCGACTCGACGAGTTCACGAATCGGAATGTCGCGCCCATCCGCGAGAGTAACGTTCGTCTCTCCCCGAACACATTTCCCGGTACCCGGATCACCGATAAGGAGCATGTGCAAGTCGCCGCGGATCCGCGAACCGTCGGGCAACTGCTTCGTCACGCCCGAGAACAGCTGCAGGATCATCGCGAGTTTCTCCTGATCGTAGCCGTAGATGGAGGGTGCGATGGAGGCGATCATCTGCTCGTAGATGTCGTCGCTCGAGGAGAGGCGGACGATCTCTTCTTTGTCTTCGTCGGTGATGTCCATGTCCTCGAACTGCTCTTCGTCGATGTCGACGGACATGCCCTCCATGTAGAAGTCGAACACCGGCGACTTCTCCTGCTCGTTGCCCTGTTGTTCGAGGCGGAGCACGCCGGTTGCGGAGACGTGGTCGCCGGGGGTGACTTCGCCGGTGATGTCGTCTTCGATGTGGACGTCGAGCGACTGCGGCGTTTCCCCGCCCCGAAGCCCTTCGGGACTCTCCTGCATGCGGAGCTTCTGGGAGTCGACGAACTCCGACTGGTCGAAGTTCACCTTGAACGGTCCCTGTCGCTCACAGCCCTGGCACTCGTGTGGTTCCTGGAAGTCGCCGCTGGACTGTGGAATGCGAGTGAGGGTCCCACAGAGTTGGCATTCGAAGGCGGCTTCCTCGATTTTCGGCCGGACGTCGGTCGCTTTCCGGACGATGCCGTGGACCTGAACGAGGGAGTTCATGTCCCGAGCGCGAATGTCCCGAATTTCGGGCGATTCGGTCTCGGGGAGGTTCCGAATTCGGACGTGGGCCTGGCCGAGGCTCACGTCGATCGGAAGATCGTACAGTCGCAGCGCCTCTTCGGCGTAGCGCTGGAGCTGTTCGGGCTGGTTGAGATAGTCGTCTGCGAGGTCGGGATCGAACCGATAGAGATCCTCCCACTCGACGTGAAGCGAGCGCTGCTCGTTGGGATACTGCTGCGCAAGCTGTTTGATCTCGTTATCGTAGTAGTTGCGGAAGAACTGCTCGAACGAGTCGACGAGTTCGGTATTTCCCGCTTGCGCCATTGCACTGTGATAGGGATGCCATCGGGTATAAATGGTGGCAAAGCGGACCGAAACTGGTCGCGCTCGAGTCGGCGGTGCGCTCCGTCCAAAACCGGTCGGGACGATGGCGGTTCGAAACGGGGACGGACAGGTATTTCGAAGACTGTTACACGTACCCGCGTGACCGCACACCGGCCGTGACCGCGCCGGAACCGACTGACAGCAGCCCGTCTCAGCGCCGGGCCAGTAGCCCGGCCGTCGCTTATCCCAACGCTATCGCTGCTCTCCACTCGAGAACCCGAACGGATTGATTCTGGGCCACAGTCGAATCGCCCGTTCGAAAACCGTCTCCAGGGCCCTACGCTGGAGACACACACGCCGCGTTCCCGTATACCTTCGATGCGTGGCCTCACTATGTATTTGTTTTCTTTGGTTATGTATGTGCGGCCAATCTGTTTTGGTACTTCGCGACGAATGAATCGGTATCGAGACTGTCCCTCGAGATTACGCGTCTTCGCCGAGTTCGTTCGAGGCCACGCCGAGTGTTGCGATCGAGCGGATCGCCTCTTCGACGGTGATGTCGACGTCGTAGACGTGCTCGGCGGGCATGTGCATGATGAACCCGTTGGTCGTCGGATTCGGGCCGAGCGGAACCATGAGCGTCACCATTGCTCCGTTATCGACCCGGTCCTCGACTTCGGGTGGCGTCTTCGCGGTGAGAAAGCCGAGCATGTAGGCGTCCCGGTGGGGGAACTCGACGAGTTTGACGTCCTGGAACTGCTCGGTGTCGTCGTCGACCAACATTCGACTCGCCCGACGTACGCTCTCGTAAACCGTGCTGATCCCCGGAATCGTCTCCATCGCGGCGTGGACGCGCTTGGAGATGGCCCGGCCGGGCGTGTAGTCGGCGGCGATACCGACCACGAGAAAGAATGTGACCAGCGACACGAGGGTGACAAACTCGACGACGATGGTCGGCGGATCGTTCGGCAGGACGTAGATAATTCCCTGGACGATCGGTGAGAGCACACCCAGAACGAAATCGATGACGATGATGAACACGAGCAGCGTAATCACCAACGGAATCGTGATCGCGACGCCGTTAATCAGCCAGCGTTTGAACCGACCTCGAATACGTCTCCGGCCGCGGCGACGGTCACGGTCTCGAGACTCCGCCATGAGTCTCGAGTGATGTGACGATTCCCGGAAACCGTTCGGCTTGCAGGGACCGTCGTTTCAGGTGATGAATCCGGGTTTCGTTCCGAGCCTGTCCAGCGTGCCGGATCAGTGTACAGGCGGTACAAGGCGACTGCCCCGGGGCTTGACCCTGGGGTGGGTTCACGCCGCAAAGACACTCCTGTCGGGGTAACTCCACACATTCGGAACGTAGATCGATTTCTGTGGAGGCGGTCGATACCGGAAACTGTCACGAGGTCACGCGATGACGTCACGAGGGCGTGCTCGGTGAACGTGGAGCGGAAGTTCCCCGCTATCGATCCCCGTTCCGCTCTCTCCGTGACCTCGAGTGGCCACTGCACGGCTCACTTTTACCTCAGTCATCGATGTAGGGCCGATCGGATCACTCATGGATATCACGGTCGAGCAGGCGCAAGTGGTCGTCGACTACGATGGTACGGACTACGCGTTCGAAGTAGTCGGCGATAATGTGCTGAAGTTTGTGGCCTCGAGCGGTTCCGACGCCGTCGTCCCTGACGACGTTATCGAGGAACTCGAAACGAGCGGTTACATCATCCACCCGAACGAGTGACGACGGTCACTATCGCTTGCGGGGTATCGCATGTTCGTTCGAGTTGCGTGTTCTCGAACGCCTCACGGCGCTCGAGGTTCTCAAAACGATCGACGTCCGAGTAGAGACGACGTACTGCCGACGCGCCAGATTTGAATACCGCTCTGCGTCGACCTGACCCCCGCACCGACCAGCGTATGTTGGTAACGTCTTCGCGTCGCCACGCACCGCTGTGCGGAGTATAGACACCGGGATCGAATCGGTTGATATAACGAATCCGCGTCTCACGGATTTGTCCGGCGCAAAATTAGTGGGATCGCCCGGCGTTGCTCTATTGCTGTTCGCGTGGTTCTTGGGGCCTAACAAACCAATATTCTTACTCTCCATTGTTTAATTAATTCCGAGCTTGTCGATATGTGCTCGCCGCCGCTTTTCCATCCGCTCTCGTTTCTGAGACTTGTCATAATACTCGTCTATCACGTCCTGTGATGCGTTCACTCTCTCAGAGGTTACCTCTCGAGGAACGCCCCGGTCGCAGTGCCAAGTGATCGAACCAGTTCGAACATGGTGCGGTGCGCGTGACGACGGACACTGACTCGACGTCGAATAACTGCTGAACTCACACGCTTCCGGGTCGTACCCATGAGGACACGCGGCGCTGACACAGGGGAAGGTCGCGAGATACATCCAAATCCGAACCGTGTCGGGTTGTGGACGACCCTGCATCGACGAAAGCAGTGGCTGCCGACCATGTTCGTCGTGCTTATCGTACCGGTGTCTCTGGATGTACGTCGAGATCGTTTTACAAACGTGTTCGTTCAGCGCAACCACTCGTTCGCCTTCGTGCTTGTTCTTCAGCCCCGTCTCCGATTCTGGCCGATGAACGAATTCGATCGTCTGCTCGTCGCGATCGTCGTCGCGGAGATCAAGCGCTCGGAGTCCGCCGAGTCTCGCTCCAGTGTGCCACGCTGTCTCCAACAACGCGTGTCGCCTGCAACCGCGTAAGGTGTCGTCCGAACGATAGTGTCGAATCAACTCGAGCGCTTGCTCTGTCGATAACTTCGTCTCACGTGACCGCTCATCTCGAGGGACGTGCGGAACGTTCACCCGCTCAGTAAGACCCTCTTCAACGGCCTCGATCCGCTCGAGATATTCGATGAACGTTTTAATCGTCTCCATCTCGTTGTGGAGCGTCGTCGAAGCCACATCCTGACCAGAGCGATGAGATTCGTACTGATCGAGTGTCCAGCCATCCAACTCGGAGACCGTCTCAATCGCATTGTCTTCGCACCATTCAGCGAACAATTTCAACCGGTAGTGGTACGTCGACGCGGTTTCCTCCGTTAGTTCCGTTCGCCGGCCATCGAGATACCGGTGCCACGCTTCGCGTGGCGTCATCTCTTCAGGCGTAATCATTTGCACTCACCCTCGTCTGGAGTGGGTGGAACGTGTGGCGGGACGGGACGTTCCTCGCGGAACTGGTCAACCATTCGTTCCTCCCGGCGCATTCGGCAGCAGTTACAGACTGACGGCCGCGGCTGGTCATCGAGTGCCAGATCCGGCTTGTACCGAAGCGTTGCCTGGTCGCCGCAGTCGTCGCAGACGCCGTACAGGCTCATCGGTCATCACGCCCCTGCCAGTTCTCGGCGAACCGCAGCGCGCTCATCGGCCCATCTTCGCAGTCGTCGCGTTCGAACAGTCGATCGGCGATCGCCGTCTGCAGCGCGGTTCCCGACCGGTTCCGCGGCTCCGTTTCGGAAACGTGGTGGTCGTCGACGTGCGCGGCCAGCTGGTCGATCGCGTCGATCGTCTCGACGAGCGCCGCGTTCTGATAGCGGATCTCGGTCGCGATCGCCTCGAGGGCCTCCGCCTGGCGTTCCATCGCGTCGGCCTGGCGCTCCAGGGCGAGAAACTCGTCGCTCATCGAGTCACCTCGAGAGCGTTACTCTGGTTACAGTATCCGGTACGCTTACCGTGGTTGCGTGCAATTTTGCTCATGGTCTCACTCTGTGGGACCGCGGACGAGCCGTGCACGCCACTGCTTTGGATACGGGGGCGTGCGCGGCTGCTGTCCGTCGGTGCGTTGTAACGACTGTATGCTGCACTCTTAGTCCTATCCGGGTCGTTTCCGTAATTTCCGAAAAGCGTCTGCGGGCGGTTCGACTCGAGCGTGGGCTGTCGGCTAAGGCTCGAGTACTGCGGTCTATCGGGGGGTTTTTGCCCCGTGCGGTTGCGCGAATACATGCTTCCGTAGCTGGTTTACGGAAGCCAGGCGGGCCGATGTCCCAAGCATCGGGTCCGCATTTCTGACGAGAACCCGACCGGGTACCGGCGGGTCCGTCTGGCCTCCGTCACCCGCACTGAAACATCCCGTCTACTTATAATCAACCGACCGTACGTTAATCTACAGAGTAACAAATGGTTCGCCAGACGAATCTAATCAGTATTGATAAAATGCCGGTACAGAACGTTTCCATATGCGAAGACCGAGGGTGTCGTGGATGACACAGGCGGATGACAGAATCCTCGAGACTCTCACAGATAGTGGGCTGACGCTGTCTCCGCGCGTTCTCTCGGTGAATACGGATTACTCACGACACTACCTGAGTACACGTCTCGGAAAGCTGGCCGACGCCGGACTCGTCGATCGCGTCGACGAGGGACTGTACCGGATCACCGATCACGGTCACGCGTATCTCGAAGGTGACCTCCTGGCTTCGGATCTGGAAAAAGAGGAGTAGGTTCCGATAACTGATTCACTCGGTGGGCTCGTTCGGGGTGCGATACCGCGGCTGCAGTCCAAGCGATTGAGCAGCAGCCGCCGAGATCGTCACCGCTCGATCGCTGGCGGTCACAGGTTCCTTCGCGATGTCTTCGACCAGCGCGGCCAGCTCATCGCGATAGCGTGTCGATCGTTCTTCCTGAATGTGTACCGTATTCTTGTCTCGGTGATGGATCGCCCGATTCGCCAGATACGCGAGTACGAATACTTCGCGAGTCTCGAACGGCGCGTCGTCGAGATACCACGGGAGCGAGAGATCCTCGAGGTCAGCTTTCGGTCCGATCGGCGCGCCAAGGACGGCCAGCGTTCGGCCGAGTACGGATGCGTCGTCGGTCGGCCGGACTTCCGTTGCCCGGCCGTCGTCATCCTCGTTGAAGAACTCGTACTCGAGCCCGGCACCCTCGAGGGCGTCGATCACGTGAGAGCGGTGGTCGCGGTGGTTCAGTGCGAACGACGGCTGGAACCGTTCCTTGTCGATCGAGCCACCGGAGAAAACGTTCGCGACGAGCGTGTTCAGGGCGACGAATTCGGGGTCCTGATATGTCGCATCGAGCCAGCCGTAGTCGCGGGCCGTCTCGATAGCGTGGGCTGGGTCCGGTTTGCTCCCCTCGTCGAGCCACGGGCGGATTCGAGAGCGAGGAATTTCGAGCGCCGTCGAGATCGCGTGCGAGCCCTTGTTCGGATGTTCGCTCGCGTATCGCATGACTGCCTCGTAATCGAGCACCGCAGTCCACGGGTCCTCGTAGGACCGCGGATCGTAGGTGCGCGCCAGGTCGCGTTCGTCGATCAACGGTTCATCCCACTCCATAGTTGGCGATTGCCTCGAACTGGCAAAACGGTATCGTCTACGGTCTCACATGTGATATCGCAAGACGACGCGGCTTCAAGACCGCGCTGTAGGGTTTCTGTACCCACTTGATTATCAGGATTGAAAGTGACTATTACATATCTTTTGACACAAACATTCTCACTAACAACTAATTATATATACGGTGAATCCACTGGATGCTATCAGCACCGGAAACAACGAGAAGGCGACGCCGAGGTGTTGTGGTTTCCAATCCCCCTCGAGCGTCACCGGGTGCCTACCACAGTACCGGGGATAAGCTTTCTCACCGTTCACGGGTGCGTGATAAACATGGATTTGAAAGAAGTCAAACCGAAGCTGATCGGTAGTAAAGAAGAACGGGCAGTGAGCCCGGTTATCGGTGTCGTGCTGATGGTTGCAGTCACCGTCATTCTGGCAGCGGTTATTGCTGCGTTCGTGATGGGCATGGGCGATGATCTCCAAGATGATGGAATTCCTGCGAACGTTGGGACGGACATGAATGCCAATTCCGACTGGCACCCTGATGAAGACGAAAATGAAGAAAGCCTATTCTATCTTTCCCACCAAACAGGGGATAGCTTTAGCGCAGAAAATATGCGGGTTGTAGTTAGAGGTGAAAACAATGAAGAATTAGCTTCATTCGACTCGGATAGTGACTGGGCTGATGTTTCTGATGGACACCTTTCAGGTGATGATACTGTCTCAATCTTAGTGAACGGAGAAAGCGGGGATGCAATAGACGAGGAAGAGTTTGATGGCGGCTCTACAGTTGAAATCAGTATGAGTACATCCGCTGATAATGCAGGTGATACAGAACTTGCTGACGATAGCGATCCAGAACCTGCACATGAAGACATAACCGTTCAAATTATCCACAGTTCAAGTGATACTACTGTCGGAGATCATACTCACGAATTGCCAGATAATTTGGACGATACCGACTTCGACTACTAACAACGATACACATCCATTAATTGGATCTGTATCCAATTACGATAATTATTTTACCAATGTATACTCTACGTGTATGTATCCTATAGGATCTATTTGATCAATTTTGCTCACCTGTGAATTCCCTCAACAAGTTCAAGCATCCATTCACCGTCTCCAATATGCCGAACGTGAATTTGGTGCTCCCCATCAACATCACCGTTCTCGTCGAGCAGTCCCTCAATACGAAGATCGTCCTTCGGTAACGTAATCCCGGCTGAGTTCTGGTCTAACTGTCTGAGTTTATTCAACGCCATGGGACTGGCAGCAACCCGCCTTGGTATAAAGTTTGTTGAACCTTGGTTTTCCTGACCTTTTCGTCGGGGCGGGGAAACGGGGCGTTCGTATGGCACTTAGCCTACCGCAGAATATGGTTCCCGGCTCGGTTCGCCGGGAAGACGGCATCGACCTCACAGATAGCATTCTCGCGCCGTTGTTCGTGATGGCGTCGTTCGCGATGGGGGCGGTCGGAACGTTCGAGTTCTTCGCTCCGTTCAACCGCTCACTCACGGACGCGCTGTACGCGGCTCACGGCACCGAGATCACGTACGCGTTCATCCTCGGGATGGGGATTCTCGTCACGGCCTGGCTTACGAACGAGAACACGCCGGAAGAGTGGACCGACATCGAGACCGTCGTTGTCCTCCTGGCCGTGATTCTGAACATCCTGACCGGACTCGTGCCGGCCGTCTCCGTCGCAATGGGATCGATGTGGTACATCGGCTGGTTCACGGTCATTCTGAACGCCGGCGCGTTCTACGTTATCGCCTACAAGTAATCGCTTCAGAGGGTCACAATGCAATTTTCCAACTTCACCACGGCAGTCGTCGCACTTTCACTCATCACTATCGCGATCGCCGGTTTCGCGGCGGTCGGCGCGGCCGAAGACACGGAGCTGACTGAGCTCGAGAACACGACAGTCGAAACCACCGAGAATACTAGCTACGTTGAGCTCGATCTCGAGTTCGCCGAAGAGTTTACGAACACCGATTCGGAAGCCCTCGCGCTGACGGTCTATGACGAGACCGAGTACAACGAGTCTGGCGAGAACGCGACGGCCGTGCTCGAGGACAGCGTAACCGGCTCGCCGAACGAGACGGTGAGGAACGAGTACACTGTCGGCACGGAAGCCGAGGACGACCTTGAACCGGAAACCGAGTATCGCGCGATCATCGAAGTCGAGAACGAGGACCACATCGCGGGCGGGTACATCGCGGCCGACGACGAGTCCGTTGGCGGCGTGATGTTCGGCGAGGACGCTGACAGCGTGCCCGGCTTCGGTGCCGGTGTCGCCGTCGCCGCGGCGGCGATCGCGACGGCCGGCCTGGTCGCTCGCACTCGAGCGGGAGGTGCATGATGTCGGCTGCAGATGACGGCGGGCCACAGCCCACGGCCCACGAAAATACGGGGCCGACTCGTCGCGGGTTCCTCGAGCGGGGCGGGGCGATGGTCGGCGGGCTCGCCGTGATCGGTGCGGGCGGGTCGCAAGTCGGGCCTCAGTTCTCGCCGGTTGGACGTGCACAAGCTGCGTGTGTTCCCTGTGTTGCTGCTGGAGCTATCGGAATTGGCTACGTTGCCGGTGTTGCTCACGAACTGCGGCGAGACTACGAACGTGGGGTCTTCGATCGACAGATGCTCGCGATCATCGGCGGCTCGAGCACGGTCGCCGTCGCCGCGATCGCGAAGGGTGCGTACTCGTTCGGCGTGATCGGTCTGTTGACCGCGGCGTTGTTCATCTACCAGCCGGCGCAAGCTGATCGGCGCTGGCGAGACGAACGGAGGGTGGACCCGTGAGGCTCCGTCGTCGGCTCTCTCGGCACTCAGCAGACGTTGTTATCGCCGTCCTGCTCGCGACCGTCGCGGGCGGGCTGTGGGAACTACCGGCGGTCCTGCTCGCGATCAAACTGAACGTGTTCGCGATACCGCTGGCGCTGGCCGGAGTCTTCGACTTTCCGCTGTGGACGTGGTACGTAAATTCTCTCATGTGGGCGTCTCAACTGCTGTACTACACAGGAACCGACATTCCCGAAACGATCAACCGCCTTCGCGAGTGGGACCGACCGACCGTCCCGATCGGGACGCAGGCCCAGCCCATCGAAACGGAGACTCATGAACCGGAGTAAGCGAGCGAACCACTTCGGCACGGCGTGTGAGAAACGAATGGCCAAGAAACGCCGGTTCACGCTCGAGCGGGCCAGCTGGCACGATGCTCGGTTTCAGAACGGAACGCCGGTCGAAATCAAGAGCACGATGCTCGAGCACAGTGATGGCCAGCCGGGGAATTTCAAGGTCTATCGCGAGTATCACGAAAAGCTCCGGCGAGCGGACGGCTGGTACTGTTTCGTCGTCTACCGGCCACACGGACGCTCTGGCTGTACT
>NZ_WUYX01000038.1:0-2936 GCF_009834785.1 Natronorubrum halalkaliphilum | reverse complement strand
GCACGGCGGCGGCGACCATCGCGGAACCGAGCAAGCAAAAATAGCTATTTCAGACGTTTTCTGAGTCCGATGGACTCCCGTTGTCGGACCGCTCACGATTCACGTCGATCCAAGCGGAGCACTCGACGCACAGGCCGTTGTGAGTGCAGAGTCGGTCAACAATAGCATTCTCACACGCCCAGCAGTCGTCATTGATCGAGAGTTGTGCCATCTCTTATTCCTCTGTGTTTGCGGACTCATGGACGGATCGAGAGACCTACGCAGGGCTCTGGTCAACTATCTCGGCTATCTCTCGGTGCGAGAGGTCGCTACGTTCAGCGAGTTCAACGGCAATGCGCTCGCGGTCCTTCTTGATCGATTTCTCGACGAGCGTCGGGATTCGGGCTCGAAGTTCAGTTGCCGTTTTCGCCATCTGCTCGAGTTCGCGGCGCTGTTTACGTTCGGCATCTCTGAGTATCTCGTCGATTGCCATCGTCACGCGTCCCCCTTTTTCGTCACCGTGACTGAAGACTCCAGGTCGAAACTGACGGCTCGAGTCGAGAGCGTCTCGGCGATCTCCCGGCGCTGCTCGCGAGTGAGGTCATCGCGCTCGAGGACGGCCCGCGCTGCGGAGACGAGTTCGTCGACATCTTCACAAGCAAACGCGACCGCGTTGCTCCGATTGCAGTCGTAGAACCGGGCGGCTTTTTGAATTGCATCGAATCGCCATTCGTTCCCGTCGTCAGTCCTGATACGGACTGATCCGGGTGTCTCGTTGTGAGAGATACTCGTGAACACAACCCGCCTTTCCTCGTTTTTTCGGTTCACTCGAGGGGACTTTGTTTATAAAGAGGGATGGGAACCCGGCGTGATCGGCGCGAGGACCAAGCCGATCGCATGGGCGATGGACTGAATATGAACACGGCTGGTACTCGGTTCGTGTTCATATCGGGGAAATTGATCTTGTCGACGTGCAACCGGCAGGAGGGAAGCCTCAAGAGATCTGATAATGCCGTTATGTTATCCACCTGCCCACTGGATTTTCGTAAAGGAAACTTCACATCTATTGAAGAATATTTCTTGGTATAATCTTGCCTCTTCATCTAATAGTTCCGCTACACGGTATTCATCTTTGTAAAGAGCCTCGGTATACTCGAAAAACCAGGAATACAACTCATCTGCGGCTTCGTGATACGCTTTAACCGCTTCTTCCAAATCAACTGTCTCCTCCCATGAATTTACATACCCTTTTGCGCGAGTCGAAAATGTGCTCGACTCAATTATGATCTCTTTCGGAATTGAGAAACTGTCTGGCTCATCGTCATCGCCAAGTACCATCATTGTTTCAGGGATCCCTTCATGGACAAAGTAATTACGTAAACTCGTAAAAAAATACCCGTGTATATCCAACCCAAGTTCCGCAATTTTCTTCTCGTATTCCTCTTCTATTGAAGATAAAACGTGGTATTCTTCTATTTCTGGAAGAATTATATCCCGTGTATGATTCTCTCTACTTTTGACTGAAATGACATAATTGGAGAAGGTGGTCAGGAATTCAATATTCAATTCTCCTAATTCTTCCCAGGTGTAATCCGAGAGATCGCGAGCACGGTCAAAAACATCAATTAGAGATTCATAATTTAGATCGACAATATCGGTACTTCGGGATAAATGCGAAAAAAGGTCTGCAATCCTATATGCTGCTGTTTGTTCTACCTGTTTGGTTATGTTTAGGGCTCTCTCAAAGGCCTCCTGTTGTTCAGTGGTCTCAATCCGATCTTTATATATTTTTAGTCTTCTTGACGGTTTCGACTCTTCTAACTTAGGCTCATCAAAGTCCATAACTGCACTCTTGCACTCTTCATATCTATTCTTTTACCTACGATCACTTAAGCTGTTGAATAGCATCTGAAACTGTGAGCCCGTGCTGAGCCGCGATCTCGGATGCAAGATTCAAAGCCCCGTCTTCTTTCTGGGTTCCCTTATGTTCCTGAGCAAGCAATGAGAGTGCATACACGACAAGTAGGTCATCCTGTGGATGTCGCATGATGCCCGCGTTTGGCTGCGGCTTCGCTGATAAACCCTCGTAAGTGTATCCGACAATCACGGTTATCGAGGTCCCGTTATTTCATATCAATAGGGTAGCCCCGCTATAGCGTCCAATATCGGCCGACTCAATTTTTCGCGAGCGCGGCGCGCGCTCTGCGCGCCGCGCAATTACCTGCCCCCTAAGGGATATCAACTAAGATATTCAGAACCGATGGCGGTGAGTGAAGAAAAGATTACTAATGACCCAAATAAACGCGCCAACTCCTGCGAGAGTTAATAATAATGATTGGTTCCCTAAAAGGTACAGCGGTCCCCTTGCAAGATCAGGGAATCCATGAAGCTCAGTAAGTAATCTGAATACTACCGCTGACACTGCCATTATAGCAATCAAATGAACGAGGAAAGTTGCTTTTCGAATCCCAATAAAGTCGTCTAACAGATCCTGAGTCATGTTCTCAGAAAATAACATGGCATCCAGACATTTATCATTTTGTGTAGTGGAATCGCTTTGAATACGTAGTAAGAAGTCGCATCTGCATCTCATTGAGTTGAGTAACGATTCAACCACCGTTTCGTGTGCTTCAACTGGAGATCTGCGAAGGCGGGGGTGGGGCGCTGTAATTTTTTGGCTCTGTCCCCTTGGGGACACACGCCAAGGGGGTTTTCGCGCGCAGCGCGAAACGACCCCGCATGCGGTGCGGCGCGATCGCGGTGGCGACCCCGCCCTCGAGCCACCGACTACAACCAGATTTGTCTAAGAGACGGTGTTAGTCAACTCAGCTTGCAGAAAACAGGGGAAACGACAGCGTTGCCACTACTCGGGCTGGTTCACCGATCGGCGACAGCGCCGACGAATCCGGTTTCAGTCCCGCCGCCGGGAGTCTTCCAGGTCACCTCGGTCCCTCGAA
>NZ_WUYX01000037.1 GCF_009834785.1 Natronorubrum halalkaliphilum | reverse complement strand
CGATTGCGATCACCAACTACGAGCGAGGACACGATCCAGGACGTGAGAAACTCAAACTATGAGTTGGATTCTATGACACGCTCTTTGGTCGGAAATTCGTGTCGCGGTAGAATCGGCGTGCATCTTCGTTCTCCCACTCACAGGAGACTTTGATGTGGTCACAGCCCCGTTCACCAGCGAGTTCTTTCACGCGTTCGACGACCGCCGTGCCGTGGCTTTGATTCCGCCTGTCTTCGTCGATAGCGAGGTTCACGATGCGAAGGTACGTCGAGTACTGCCGGGAAGGGTGGCAGCCCTCGCGGAGCGTGACGAAGCCGATAGGTTCGCCGTCGTGGACGACGAGGTAGTCTGTGACGTCTTCGTCGTCCAAGTGAGCGCGGAAACCGTCGTCGGGAACCTCGCGAGCGTCCGCGTAGACGAGTTCGTTCAACTCGGAGTGCTCCTCCATCCCCTTAGCGAGGTCGTACCATCGGTCAACGAGCGCATCGAGGTCGTCTGCGGTGGCTTCGACGAGTTCCATACAGGGGACTCCGCAACGCTCGGTTGTTAGGTTTCCTGGTATGCCGTCTGCTGGTACGGCGGCATAATTGTGATTGAGTTGGTCGCACTGGGATGAATATGGCAACTGGTGGTCAGATATCAGTTGTTGCAACGCAATCACCGACTGCTGGAATGCCAGCAAATGACTATCTATGCTAGCTTCTCGTAGGTCGTTCTGCGGAATGGCGATACACACGAGAGTGATTTCATGACTTTCAACAATGAATCAACCGGCGAAGTGTTACGCAGAGCAGTGCTGAAAGCCAGTGCGGCTACGGCGGGGACGTTCGTTCTGAGCGGGACGACGGTCGCTGACGAAGACAATTACGACGATGAGGTCGAGGTAGACGAACCTGATGGCTTCGAGGTCAAGATCCTCCAAGAGCACGCGTCCTTCACCGACGACGTGTCGTCGACGTTCGAGGTGACCTACGACGACGCCGGCGAATCATTCGTCGTCGACCTCGACGACGCCTCGACCGTCATCCTCGCCGAGGCGACGTGGGAAGAGGGAGGAGAGTCCGGGTGGCACCGCCACCCTGGGATGTCCATCGTCCGTATGATCGAGGGCGAAATCGAGCACACGATGGAGGACGATTGCGTCCCGCGGACGTACTCGGCGGGCGACGCATGGATTGACCCTGGCCACGTCCACAAGGCGGACAGCGAGGAGGGCGCGCTCGCACACGTCACTTTCCTCGGGATTCCCGATGGAGAACCAGCGACGGAGTGGGTCGAGCCGGTAGAGTGCTGATAGCCCGGCCCTCCTATCATCGCCCTCCGCAGAGCGAATCCTGTTCCTGGGACGTTCGTACCCCGAATTTAGCAGGATTAGTCCGAACTACTCAGATTTCGTCAGGAATAGCGTGACCGACTTAGCGGATGAGTTCAGGTCAGCGATCCTGTTTATTTTCACCACGCACATCATGAATCGGCTATTCAATACGCTTCTAAGGCCGTAAAAAATGGTTATTCGAAGTCGCCTCCGATAGGGCGACCGGGGCGATCGATACGTGAGACGGGGAGTCCAGCCCGGTTCGCGTGTTCCCGCACCGCCGCTTCGCTCTCCGCCTTGTAGTGACAGTGTGTTCCAGTCACGTTACCGTCTTCGTCCGTCAGGACCTCCGACTCGACAGCACGCACGTTCATCCCCTCATCGTCGAGTTCTCGACGGCATGCAGTCGATCGCTCATCAACTGCCTCTAGATCGTCTCGTGTGATCGGTTCGTCTAACTCTCGAAGGATTAGAAAGTCCTCCAGATCGGATTCGCCCATCGTAATTACCCTCCGTTCGTATCTCTGGCGGTGTTATCCGGCCGATGGATAACCCACTCTCCAATCTATGCGAAACAATAACATAAACTCATCTCCTGAAAAACCGTCAGACTCTGACTAGCTCGGTTTTCGGACGAAAGTGAGCACCTCGTCTACGAAGCGGTCCGGCGCGGTGTGCATCGGTTCGTGTTGGTGCCCCTCGAAAGTAGTGATCTGGCTGTTAGGGAGTGTACCGTTGACTGTTTCTATTGCATCCTGGTAGAACGGAGGGCTCTCGCTACCGCTCAGTAGCAAGGTCGGCGTCATCTTCTCAAATCGAGTTGCATCGAACTCATACTCGGCGATCGCTTGCAACTCACGAGGCAATGTGGGCATAGCGTCAACCATATCCTGCCGGATTGGACTGGAGCGAGCGGCATCAAGCTCATCCGGCGTGAGGCCGGCTACTTCTTACAGGAAGAACGCGATCACATGCTCGTTATCATCATCGTCAAGCAATCGATTCATTTCGCAATCCCCGCTTCAATACCGAGTTCGTGGTTGCCGACCGCAATAGGAGGTTCGTTCAGTATGAGTTTACGTAGGTTGTAAGTTCGCAGGACCACCTCCAGCGAATAGAGTGCTCCTCCGGAATGGCCAAGCAAGATCACTGGCTCGTCGATCGAATCGGCGACCGCAACCACGACCTCGAATTCCGTTCCAGTCGGTACTCGGCAGCGTCCCCGCTCTCACCGCGACCACGACGCTCGATCGCATAGACCGTGCAGTGTTCCGCGAGAGCAGGACGCGTTCCAGCCAGATCCTAGAACTTATGCACGTCGCCATTCCCATGCACGAGCGCGAGCGGTAGCCCGCTCCCTGTCCGTTCGTACGCGATTGCCGTGCCGTCTGCTGATGTGACTGTTTCCGTGCTATCTCTACGATACGGCTACGCTAGTAAACTATGTCACTCTATCTTATACATCGTATTTTATTTGAAGTCTTTAGTACATATTCAAACTACATCCGCCACATATGACAACGTCGAAATATTTATGCGATAGACACTCGAGACGTAAATCGAAGACGAGAAATGAAACGGCGGACAATCTTCGCTGGGTGTGTCACTCTCGGGTTCTTTTCTGGGTGTCTCGAACTGCCTACGGCGTCAACAGACGAGGACTACCTCATCGATGAATCGTTTTCCGGGGAGGCGTTCTATACCTTTCAGGCTGGGACGAACGAGTGGATCGAGGTCACTCTCGGAACGGCCAGTGACTCTGACTCGGAGATAGCGTGCGATATTATACACCGTGAAACAGCGGCGTCGATATTTCGCGAGCGTGTTACGGACGAAGAGACTTTCGACGTCGATATCACCGAGGGAGGTGTTTTTGAGGTCTTTGTTCGGAGTGACGAACGGGCGGTTATCAATATCGTTTCGAGTGAATGACCCGTTTGGGTAGTTCGGCGCGAAAAGAGCCGTGAAGAACCGATCGGTAGCACCGATCTCCGATCAAGAGGTTCAACAGTTCCTACCGGTATCAGATTCAACGATCACAGCTGCTAAGCCGGAATCCCCTCTCACTCGAGGATACCACGGTTGTTAGGCGGACGGCTTATGCGCAAATCTGTGGGAGACACAGACATGGTAGAGAAAACGCTCTCTGCTGATAGAGTCACACGCGACGAGGCTGCTAAACAGCTTCGAGCGCTGGCCGACGAACTCGAGGGCGACGGCTCGGCGACGGTCCAAACCGGAAACAAGGCGGTCGAACTCCACCCGTCGGAGGAAATCGCCTACGAGATCGGGGTCCGCGAACGGTCGTCGATTCTGCGGGGACAGCGCGAGACGGTGACGATCAAGCTAGACTGGAAGCCGCCGAAGGTTTCCGAACAGTCCGAGGGGGCCGAAGCCGAGGCAGAGTAGCGTCGCGGTCGAGGCGCGCTTCGAGTCGTTCCTCCTACACTTCACCCGATATTTCCAGCCCCCTCACACGAGCGCGGCGAGCGGCTCGAACCAGACGGCGGCCACGAGGACGGCCAGAAAGACGTACGAGCCGCGGATGAGCAACATCGTCGCGATATCGGGGGTGGCTCGACGAGCGACGAGCGCAACTGCCGCGAAGGCGACCGCCGCCAGGACGGCTGTCGGCGGGAAAACTCGAGCGGCGGCGAAGGCGACCACGACGAGCAGTGCGGCCACCATCAAGCCGTACGCGACCGTGTACGCTCGCTGTGGGCCGAGCGTGACGGCGACGGTCCGTTTGTCGATCGAGCGGTCGTAGTCGTAGTCTTGCGCGTCGTCGATGACCTTGATCCCCGACAGCAAGACGAGGAAGACGAGCGCGAAGCCGAGCGGGACGGCAGCGATCGTCCCACTCTGGACGGAGAAGCCGCCCAGTATCGAGAGGGCGATCCCGAGCGGGTAGCCGGTCGTCGCCGTCAGGGGATTCGTATCGAGCTGTGGCGCGTGATGGTAGGCGATAACCCACGTCGGTAGCGTCAGCGCGACGGCCATCCAGCCGACGAGCACGAAGAGGAGGAGACAACAGAGCGCGAACGTCGCCGTCGAAGCGGCGAGACCGACCCGACAGCCGTGCTCGGAGAGCGGATGGTCGTCGTCTTCACCCCGGACGTGGAAGTCGACGTAGCCGTCCTTGAGATGTGCGGTGTAGACCGCCGCGAATATCGCGACGACGTGGAGTATCGCAAGTGAAGGCGTGAAGTGAGTGGTCAAAATCGCACCGAACAGCGACGCGGCGAGCGGCGGCAGCATGAAGACGGGGTGGACCTGCGACCAGAACGCGGACACCGTCGCTCCGACACCGGATTCAGCTCTCGCGAGGGCCATACCCCGACCGACAACGAACTGATGTAAAATACCGCGGGCGGCACCTGCACTCGAGGGACGAGACTCGAAACAGTGTGCGAAAACAAGACAACGGGACCGCAGGTAGAGTGAGAACGCGTGCGGGCGACGCTCTATCGTGGCAAGTACGCGATTCCGTCCGGATGGAGCTCCGTCTCGTATCGCTCGAGTTCGGTCCAGTCCTCGCAGTCGATCACGGAAACGTCGTTCGTCTTGTTGTTCGCGACGAAAGCGCGTTCCCCGTCGGGGGAGAAAACGGTGCCGCCGGGCCAGATGCCGACCGGAATACGGGCGATTTCCCAGGGCTGCCGGTCGCCGTCGCGGACGTGCTCGGTGTCGATCAGGGACACGTCGTTCGACTCCCGGTTGGGAACGAGGACGTGCCGACCGTCCGGGGACGGAACCACGCGGATCGGGGTCTCGCCGAGCAGCGCACGGCTCGTCTGTTCGAGCGTCTCCGGATCGAGTACCGAAAGCATTCCGTCTTCCTGGTTCGCAACGAGCAGCCCTGCCTCGGGGTGGACCTCGATCCCTTCGGGCTCCTCGCCGACGCGGGGGTCCGCGATGAGCCGCCGTTCGTCGCAGTCGATCGCGGTCACGTTCTCGCTGCCGATGTTGGCGACGAACGCCCGCTCCTCGTCGGGCGTAAGCGCCACCATGTGGGATTTGTCCTGATGGGTCGGAATGTGATCGACGATCTCGTCGGTCTCGATGTCGATCACGTACACTCGGCTGCTATACGTCGAGGCCAGCCACAGTTCACCGGCGCTCTCGCGGATCGCCAACCCGTGGGGGAAGTCGAACTCTTCATGTTCGATTTCGGCCGTTCGCTCCCAGGTCTCGGTGTCGAAGACCAGCAGTGACCCGCCCAGCGAGCAGGTGATGTACGCCTTCTCGCCGTCCGGCGTGACTTCGATCTCGTGGGGGTTGAACGCCGTTTCCACGACGGTTTCGGTCTCGCCGGAGTCGGCGTCGATGACGGACATCGTGTCCGAATCCTTGTTGAGTACCAGCAACTGATCGCTCATGCTCATACGTGTGCCATGCGCCCCCGGGTTTCCTAAGCCCTCGAGAACCGGAAAACGCGTCGGGGAGGAGTCGCTGGAACACACAAATTCATGTGCCAGCACGAGCCACGATGTTTCATGGCAGACGATTACACCGGTGCCGATCTCTTCACCGACGCGCTCGAGTCCTACGGCGTCGACTACGTCTTCGGGAATCCGGGCACGACGGAGCTGCCGATCATGGAGGCGATCAGCCAGAGTGACCTGGACTACGTGCTGGGACTGCACGAGGACATCGCGGTCGGGATGGCCTCGGGATACGCCCAGACCCGGCGTTATCACTCCCATCACGACGACTCGATCACGCCGGTCGGCGTCGCGAATCTCCACATCGCTCCAGGGCTGGCCCACGGGCTGGGGAACCTCTACGCCGCCAAGATCGCCGGCGCGCCGCTGGTCGTCACCGCGGGCAACCACAGCACGGACTTCCGTCACGAAGAACCCATTCTGTCGGGCGATCTTGTCGAGATGACCGAACAGTTCTGCAAGTGGTCCGACGAGGTGCTCGACGTCTCCGCGCTCCCGACGATGCTCCGGCGGGCGTTCCGCGTCGCGATGACGCCGCCGACGGGTCCCGTCTTCCTCGGGCTGCCCCTGGACGTCATGCTCGAGGAGACCGACGCCGAGCCCGAACGCCTCGGTCCGATTCCGAACGCCGGCAGCGGCGATCCCGCGCAGCTCGAGCACGCTGCTGACCTGCTCGCCGAGGCCGAGAGTCCGGTGATTGTCCTGGGAGACCACGTCGCCCGCTCGGGTGCGGACGCCGTCGCGGCGGCGGTCGAACTCGCCGAGACCACCGGCGCCCGGATCCACGGCGAAATCCTCTCCTGCGAGGTTAACTTCCCGACCGACCACGACCAGTGGGTTTCCTACATCCCACCGGACGAAACCCTCGCATCGATGCTGATGGACACCGATACGGTCGCGTTCGTCGGCTGCTCGACCAACACGACGCTGACCCGCCACGAGGAGGCGCTGGTCGATCCGGACACCGCGTGTATCCACATCAGCGACGACGACTGGCAGATCGGCAAGAACCAGCCCGCTGACGCGGCCATCGTCGGCGATCCGGGGCTGGTCATGCAGGACCTCATCGAACGACTACAGGGTCGCCTCTCCGCGGAGACCGTCGAAGAGCGACTCGAGAACGTCGGCGCGATCAAGGAGATGGTCGAGGCGCAGATGGCCGGCATGGGCGAGGGCGACGCCGAGGATGACCCCCGGTCCTCGAAGGCCGAACTCGTCGACGCGATGGAGGCCGTCGCCGGTGACGCGTACATCGTCGACGAGGGTGTGACCTCGAAGTACGCCATGCTGACCCGCTGGGACCTCGCGCCCGAACAGTACATTTCGAACAAGGGCGGCGGCCTCGGCTACGGCCTCCCCGCGTCGGTCGGTGCCGCCGTCGCCGAGGGCCAGCGGGACGATCCCCGCGATGTCGTCGGTTTCATCGGCGACGGTTCCTACCTCTACTACCCCCACTCGATCTACAGCGCGGCCCGGCACGACGTCGACCTCACGGTCGTTATCTCGGACAACCGCAACTACCGCATCCTGAAGGATAACACGCTCAAACTGATGGGCGGCGACGAAGCCGACTACGAGTTCGCCGGGATGGACTTCGATCCGGCCGTCGACCTCGTCACAAACGCCCAGAGCCACGGCGCACGCGCCGAACGGGTAGCAACGCCGGACGAGATCGAAGGCGCACTCGAGGAGGCACTGGCCAACGACGGGACCAACGTGCTCGACGTGTTGGTACACGACTGAGACGGCCTGTTGGAACTCGTTTTGCGGATCAACCGAAGAGCAAGACTGCTCGCGGCCGCGCCGGCACTGACCCATAGCAGTCCGTCTGACCGACGACTGCGCTCGGAACTTGGAACCCCCAGTCAAAATTCGGGATCGAGACGCCTTGTCCGTCCGCTCGCCGTCGCCAGCGACGCTACTCGATCGTCGTCCCCGCCGGCTCACCCCGAAGGAACGAATCCAGCGCCTCGAGCCCGAAGATAGACGCCTCGGCCTCGAGTTCGAGCAAAGCCCGGACTTTCGCGGCCATGCCACCGGTTACGTCGGTCGCGTCGCTGGCACCCAGCACCGATTCGACGTCCTTGTACTTCGAAATCCGATCGATCACGTCGTCCGCGTCGTCCAGGACGCCCGGAACCGTCGAACAGAGCCCGATCCGGTCGGCCTCGAGGTCGCGAGCCAGTTCGACGACCAGTTCGTCGCCGCTGACGACGGTCGCACCCGAGCCGGCGTGAGCGATCATATCGCCGTGGAGGACCGGCACGAACCCCTCCGCGAGTAGCGTCTCGACCTGCCCGGTCGGGAACTCGAGGGCGGCCGTCTCGTCGCGGTGGCCCGCCGAAAACGGATGAACAGGGACCGCCTGCACGTCCCGCTCGAGGAGCCGCGTCAGGACGAACTGGTTCAGTGTCTTCATCGCCCCGTGAATCTCGAGTGCCGCGGCGGCGTCGTGCGTTCCGTCGGTCGTCGTCACGCCGTGTTCGCTGGCGTTGTGATGGCCAAAACTCCCGCCGCCGTGGACGATCACGAGGTCCGCGGTTTCGTCTTCGCTCCCGCCCGGCCCCTGTCCGGCCGCCTCGAGCGTCGCTGCGACCGCGTCGGCGGCTCGCCCGAGCGCCTCGCCGTCGAGCGTTTCCGCACGGTCTTTCTCCGTGATAACGCTCCCGCCGAGTTTCAGGACGATCATTCGACTCGCCTCACCCCCGTATCCGCGAGTTCGGCGCGGAAGGTGTCCTTACAGCCGGGCGTGTACGACAGCGCCGTCTCGGCCTCGTCGCTTTCGTCGAGGGCGACGATACAGCCGCCGCCGCCCGCACCCGTCAGCTTCGCGCCGTTAGCGCCGGCGTCGCGGGCCGCCCAGACCATCGAATCGAGCGATCTCGAGGAGACTCCAAGCGCCGAGAGCAGCCCGTGATTGAAGTTCATCAGGCGGCCGAGTTCTTCGATATTGCCCTCGGCGAGCGCCTGCTCGCCGTTCCGGACGATGTCGCCGATCGACTCGACCGTGTCGGCCGCGAACTCGTACTCCTCGCGGAGGCCTCGGACGCCCGCGACGAGTTCGCCAGTGTCGCCGGCGCCGCCGTCGAACCCGATTACGATGGGGAGATCGGGCGCCTCGAGGGACCGACAGTCATCGCCTTCGACCCGGACGGCCCCGCCCGTGGCCGAACAGAACGTGTCCGCCCGGGAGGCCTGGCCCCCCTGGACGTCGTACTCGGTCTGGTAGGCACGCTCGGCGAGTTCGTCGATCTCGAGCGTCGTGCCGAGTTCGCGCGTTCCGGCGTCGATAGCGGCGACGGCGACCGCCGCGGACGACCCCAGGCCCGCACCCAGCGGAATGTCGCTCTCGATGGTCACGTCGAATCCGACGTCGTCGTCGCCGGTCACGTCCCGGACCTGTTCGATCGCGCCGTCGACGTACCCCATCGCCGCGGTCAGCAGGGACTCGGAGACGTCCACGTCGGGACGCTCGTCCGCCGACCCCGCGTACTCGACCGTAAAGCCGTCCAGGCTCAGGTCTTCGGAGTGAATCCGGAGTTTGTTGTCCGATCGTTGCTCGACGCCGACCCGTGCCCGCACCTCGATGGCACACGGAACGGCGGGTTCGCCGTAGACCACCGCGTGCTCCCCGAACAGATACACCTTGCCGGGAGCGCTCGAGACTGCCATGTCCGGCCGTTCGCACGACGACGGTTAATACCTATCTTTCGGAAGCGACGGCCCCCGCAACTGACCCGGGTGGCCCCGCCGTCGGTCGTGACAGCATTCTGACTGCACTCAGACCTATTCGTGAGTGTTAACCCTCGGTGATCCCCATCGTAGCTATGAATCGGAGAACGTATCTCAGCGCGTTTGCCGGAACCGTTGCCGCCGGCGCTGCCGGTTGTCTCGACGACATCGCCGGCTCGGACATCGACGAAGGCGATCACCCCGTCGGGGCGTGGGCGGACGGACATATCGAGTTCGGGTTGCCGCCGTTCCAGGACGCGGAAGATTTGCGGGACCAGTACGCGGGAACGTTCGAGTGGATCGAAGACGGGTTCGAAGCGGTCGACACCGTCGAGGGAGTGCCGACCACCGACTACAGCGGCGTCGTCGAGAGCGTCGTCAACGGACACACAGAACTGGCGAATCTCTCGCCGTTCATCTTCGTGCTCGCTCAAGAAGACGACGTTCACCCCCTCGCGATCAACTGGTCCCACGGCTCGGATTCCTATCACACCTACATCGCCACCAGAAGCGACACCGAAATCGAGTCGATCGAGGATCTCGAGGGGAAGACCATTGCCATGGTCGACCCGATGTCGGCCAGCGGCGGCATGTTCCCCCGGTACAGGCTCTCGCAAGCGGGCCTGCACGCGGGGGATATCGAGACCGAACCGGACGACTTCGATATCGACTGGGCCGGGAGCCACGACGCCGCGCTCCGGGTTCTCGAGGAAGGCCACGTCGACGCCGCGGCGTACGGTGATTTTCAGCATCCCGACGACGACGAAATCAGCAAGATCGCGGAAAGCGATCCGATTCCGTTCGACGTGATCGTCGCGAAGCCGGACACGCCCGAGGACGTCCGCGACCGGCTCGCAACGCGGCTCATCGAGACGCCCGAGACGGCACTCGAGGACCACCGAGTCGACGAGTACGGCGAGTTCGACCCCGAACTGTACGACCACGTTCGCGATATTGCCGACCAGATGGGACTCGACATCGAGACACTCGACGACGCCGAAGCGGAGGACGAGGAAGACGACACCAGCGACGAATAAACCGCCATGCTCTCCGTCACCGGCCTCGAGAAGCGCTACGGCGCTGTCGACGCGGTAGCCGATATCTCGTTCGACCTCGAACCCGGTTCAATGGCAGTCCTGGTCGGTCGCTCCGGTTCCGGAAAAACGACCCTGCTGCGGTGTCTAAACGGGTTGGAACGGCCCGATTCGGGAACGATCCGACTCGAGGGCGAGCCCCTCGGCCGGACCGACGCCGCGTTGATCTTTCAGGAGGGAGCCCTGCTCGACGGTAAATCGGCCCTCGAGAACGTCCTCGATGGTGGCCTCGCCCGTGAGTCGGCCTGGCGCGAGCTTCTCGGGTGGCATACGGCGGCGGAGAAACGAGCCGCGATCGAACGACTCCACGCGGTCGATCTGGCCGGCTGCGCACAGCAACGCGTCGGCGACCTCTCCGGCGGCGAGCGTCAGCGCGTCGGCATCGCTCGCGCGCTCCACCAGGAGCCGCGAGTGCTCCTCGCTGACGAGCCGGTTGCGTCGCTCGATCCGGTGACCGCTCGCGCCGTTCTCGAGCGGCTGGCATCGGTGGTCCGTCGGGAGGACCTCGTCGGCCTCGTCAGTCTCCACCAACCGCGACTCGCCGGCGAGATCGCCGATCGATATCTGGGCCTCGCCGACGGGCGGCTGACGCTCGACGCCGCCGCGGCCGACGTCGACCCGGAACGCATCGGGGAGGTGTACAATGTCCCGGCGTGAGCGGCGTCACTCCGAAGACGGAATCGCCGTCGACGACGAGTTCGACCAGGTTCAGGCCCGCTGGCGACGCCGATTCGTCGTTCGGACCGGCGCGGTCGTCGCGCTGGTCGCTCTCGTGTTCGCGGCCGCGCGATGGCTCGGTTTCGACCTCGCGTACCTCTACGCCCACCGCGGAAACCTGCGGGACGTGTTGCTCGAGGAGATGCTCGCGCCCGGACAGCTCTGGGCGCAGTTGCAGGCGGACGGCTCGACGCTGGCGTCGGCGACCCTCGAGACGCTGGCCATCGCGGGCGTCGGTACGGCGATCGGGCTCCCGCTCGCGTTCTGTCTCGGCGTTCTCGCCGCGAGCAACGTAACGCCGCGAATCGTTTACACTCCCCTGCGGCTGTTTCTGGGCGGCGTTCGGGCCGTGCCGAGCATGGTCTACGCGCTCCTGTTCGTGATCCTCGCGGGACTCGGGCCGGTCGCCGGTGCGCTCGCTATCGCGATGGGGACCGTCGGCGACCTCGGACGATTGTTCGCCGACGAGATGGAAGAGATCGACCGCGCGCCGGTCGACGCCGTCGTCTCGAGCGGCGCCGGACTCCTGGCGACGACGTCGGCCGCTCGAATTCCGCAAGTATCGACGGCGTACGTCGCGTGGACGCTGTTCTACCTCGAGATCAACGCCCGCAAGAGCTCGGTGCTCGGCATCGTCGGCGCGGGCGGCATCGGCTATCCGCTGATCATGGCTTTCAGAGCCAGAAACTATACACGGGTCATGGCGGCGATCGTCGCAATCCTCGTCCTCGTGGTGAGCGTCGAATTCGTGGCGAATCGACTCCGAAGCCTGCTCGACGCCGAGCGGCGGGCCGCACGGAGCTGAGCCGGACCGCAGGACACTCGAGCGCGCTCGTTCGAGCGCGGTAGCCGGATTTAAGCCGGTGTCCGCGCTACGCGCTCGTATGTCTCTCGTCCTGCCGAGCGAACTCGTTGTCGACCGGTTTCTCCCGACGGTGCGGGCCATGCTCGCGACCCGACTCGCCGATCGCGGCATGACCCAACAGGAGATCGCAGCCAACCTCGGCGTGACCCAGGCCGCCGTCAGCAAGTACGTGGGCGGCGAGAGCGGCGGCGACGACCGCTTTCGTAATCACCCCGAAACCGTTGCCACCGTCGATCGCATCGCCGACGGTCTCTCGAGCGGCGAGATGGACGGCTACGACGCGTTGGCCGAACTCCTCTCGCTGATTCGAAGCCTCGAGGACCGCGGGCCGATCTGCGAACTCCACGAGGAGGAGATGCCCGCCCTTCAGGGACTCGGCTGTGACCTCTGTGTCCGCGGTCTCGATCCCGACGTACGGGCCGAACGAGACGTACTCGCCGACGTGCGGACGGCCGCACGAACCCTCGCCACGGTGCCCGAAATTAGCGGCTACGTCCCTAACGTCGGCACCAATATCGGAATGTGTCTTCCCGACCCCGACGATGAAACCGACGTCGCCGCGATTCCGGGCCGAATCTACGAACTGAACGGCCGCCTCGAGATCCCCGCAAATCCCGAGTTCGGGGCCTCCAAACACGTTTCGACCGCACTCCTTGCCGCCTCCGACGTCGATCCTAATATTCGCGGCGCGCTGAATATCGCGACGGACGATCGACTGCTCGAGGCCGCTCAGGAGCGTGGGTTGGCGACCCTCGAGTTCGACGCCGACTACGAAGACCGCGGGGCACACCTTCGCTCGAGGTTCACGGCACACGGCGGCGTTCCACACGTCGCCTATCACCGCGGTGCGTTCGGGATCGAACCCGCGACCTACGTCTTCGGGACCGACGCCGAGGCTGCGGTCGAACGGGTTCGTGAATTGGTCGCCACGGAATCCTGAATCGTTCGCGGACGTTTTCGCGTCATTCGGTCCAGGTCTGGACCGTTACCGTCACGTCGTCGTTCGCCAACGCCGCGATTACCGTCTCGACTTTCCGCTCGTCGCGCTCCTCGCCGTCGTAGTTCTCGTCGATCTCCGCGAACTCCTCCTCGAAGGCGTCGGGGATGTCCGCCGCGATCCAGGCGGCAAGTCCGTCGGCGTCGGTGAAGTCGTACCCGCCATCCTGGCCGACGAGGACGTTGTGATTCGCCGCCTCGGCCCTCGCTTTGGAGCGAACCAGCGGTGGATGGGTGTCTGCGCTCCGGAACGAGAAGTCGCCGATGGTTTCGACCATCGAGTTGTAGTGGTAGACCTTGAGCGCTCGCTCGATCCCCTGATCTTCCAGTGCGTACTGGGACGGTTCGGGTGGGAACAGGCCCTCTACGATGGTTTCACCGATGACCGTCCCGGCCGCGGCGTAGGACTTGTTGTCCGAGCCTGCCAGTCCCGGCAGGTCTGCCGAGTCGTCGACACCCGGGAAGCCGCTGATCGTTTCGTCCCACCAGTCGTCGGCGTCGAGCCAACTCTCCTCGAGTTCGTCGTCGTCGATTGCCGAAAATCCGCTCGAGACCGTCGTCGACGTACTGGAGATGTCGGCGTCGGCGGGTGGCCGTTCGCCGGCCGTCGCCGTGCCGTTGATACCCGCTCCGTCATAGGGTTCCCACTCGGCGACGACGTAGAAATTCCGTTCGGCACCCAACAAATTGTGACGGATCGCCCAGTCGACGGCCTCCTCGTACTCCTGGCCGTAGGCCAGCACGGGATCACCCCCGATCCGGTGGTTCGTCAACGCAGCGTCGGCCAACAACCCGAGCGGGGAGCCGTGATCGGTTCGCGTATACGTGTGTGCGTTCGTGATGACGGGCTCGGAGAACTCGTCTTCGTCGCGAACATCCTCGAGGCTGTACGTAACGGCAATCGTCGATTCGGCGAGGACCTCCGTCGTCTGCGTCGCCGAACGGTCACCGAACTCATCATCGTTCGGTACGATCTGGTCCGTGTGGTCGCCGGCCCCACCGTCGGACGTCTCGGTGAGAGCGTAGCCGACGATCATCACGCTCGCGGTGATCAAGAGCAGTGCCAGAGCGACATCGACGACGGTGCTGACACCGCGGTCGCGGTCCGCATCGCGCCGTCGCACGGTCACCAGACCTCCACGTGAAGCGTGCCGCCGCGGACGTCCGCCGGGGTTACCTCGACCGAAATCGGTCGCGTCGCGATGCCCGTCGAATCCGGTTCGCCCGCCGCTCGCGGTGGACCGAAGTCCGCGTGGCTCGACGGGAGTTGTTGCTCCCGAAGCGTGTCGCCTTCGGAATCGAAGTGAGCCGCGGCGTAAACGGTTGGCTCACCGTCTTCGTACGCGGTGATCGCTATGTAGACGTTCTTCCCGTCAGGTAACGAATCCTGATCGAGGGCCTCACGCAGCTGTCGGTCCGTGCCGGATTCGTACTCCGGGACGGGAAAGACGCCGTGTTCCTCGTCCTCGAGGTCCTCCCAGATGCGGTCGATCGCCGTCGTTTCTGCAGTGCGATCGCTCTGTCCGGGGAGTACACCGCCGATGTACACGGCGTACAACCCGATGCCGGTACTGAGCGCCAGCACGGCAACGAGCGCTGCGATCGGCTCGGTCTGGGCCCTAGACGACGACAAGTGTGACATGGTACATCTCAGTAGTACGTTTGTGTTCGACGAACGGTGCGCTAGCATCGAAGTCGGCCGAGCGCGATATCTCGTTCGTACACCGCCCTTCAGAACCGGGATCGAGTGACTCCACGCACGTTCCACCGTTGTCGAACTCGATCGTCACGTCCACGGGAGAGTCGCCCGGTCGGTCGAAGGTATCCGATGATTCGATATCTACCGAAAATTCGCCTTCGCCGCTATGAAAGGTCTGATCGGTAACAGCGTCGCTGATGGAAGAACCACTCGGGCCGGCGTAGTCACCATCGACGGACATTTCGATGCTGTTCCCATCGATCCCGCTGTACGATCCCTGCACGGTTCCAATACCGGTCATAACATAACCGCCGAGTTTCCAATCAGACGGAATCGACTCGAAGTTGACGACCTCGACGAACGACCTGATGTTGTCGTCCGCCGGGTCGACACTGACCTGGCGAGCAACTAGTTCGTCGCTTGCGGTCAGCCTCGTATCGCTGTTTTTCTCGTATTGGTCTGTGACCTCCGAAAGAAACGTTTCGACTGCGTGTGTATCCTCGTCCGCCAGTTCGTCGCCGTATTCGGCTTCGAACTCGGCACCGCGAGTTATGTTTGCCAACCGTTTAGAATCGTTGACGGGAACGACGACACCATAATTCAGGCTGGCGTGACTGATTCCGTGCTCGTTTGCTAACTCGAGGGTCGTCCCGTCGATGACGATCGTTTCGGCGTCGTACTCCCACGTTGCGCTGGCTTCGGTGGTGCTTCCGGCAACCGGTTCGATCGTGTTCGCCGCCCGATTCGCATCCGGCGGGGCTCCCGTCGGAAAGCCGAGGACAACACCAGCGATCGCGACGCTTACGAGCGAAACTGCCAGATAGACGTACCACGCGTCAACGGGTGCCTCCCAGTCCATAGTCCGACTGGGCTCGGTATGGTATTTAAACTCGAGTACGGGACGACACAAACCCCAGAGAGTCACCTGTGCGAACTGACGAGCAGACCGTATCAGTCACTCACTGGTGAGATTGTTGAGAAGGGTCAGCATCGCTACGGGCGGTTGAGCGCCGGTCGAAATTCGCCACTGGCCACGAATCGGCGATACAGCAGGCTCGCTTCAGCGGTCATACTGCCGGACATGTGTGGGCCGGGCGTGCTGGTGGGGCCGTCGCCGTCGAAGACGTGCGCAGAACCCACGCGTTCTGCTGGGCATCGCAACCCAGTGGAGTGCTAAACGGCCGCGAATTCGCGACCGACTTCGCCGTGACTGCTGTCCGACAGTATCAGAAGCCGACGAGCACGCGATACGGAATGCCGAGTGCGAAAATCACGATCAGTCCTGTCGTCGCGGCGATCACTGGGATCGGCATCTTCTCCTTTTCGAACGTGAACAGCGAATCGATCATAGCCCTCGTTCGAGCGGTTCCTACGTAACTCCTTTGCTCGTAAGTTCTCGAGAGACCGACCACAGAAATCGCTCCTCACGGTCGCTGACTGGCTGACAGCACTCGGTCACGGCCGCGGCCGCGGAAAAACGAACAGTATCCGTATTCGTCTCGAATCGTATCCGATTCGGATTAGACCATGCTCTCGAAGTCCTCGAGCGAGTAGGACGGCTCTGCACCGCGCTTGTCGAGGACTTCGTTGGCGAGGAGCCAGTAGACGACCGAGAGGGCCTTTCGACCCTTGTTGTTCGTCGGGACGACGAGGTCGACGTTACTGACCTGGTTGTTCGAGTCACACATCGCGATGACCGGGATGCCGACCGTGATAGCTTCCTTGACGGCCTGAGCGTCACCGATCGGGTCCGTGACGACGAGTACGTCGGGTTCGATGTAACCGTCGTACTTCGGGTTCGTCAGGGTACCCGGGATGAAACGACCGGTGCGGGCGCGAGCGCCGACGGCTTCGGCGAACTTCTCCGCCGGGAACCGACCGTACTGGCGACTCGAGGTGACGAGGATCTGTTCTGGATCGTAGTTCGACAGGAAGCTCGCGGCCGTGCGGATGCGGCCGTCGGTCTTCGAAACGTCGAGCACGTAGAGACCGTCGGTCCGGACGCGGTGGATGAACCGCTCCATGTCGTTGGTCTTCTGCTGGGTCCCGATGTGAACACCGGCGCCGAGGTAGTCCTCGACGGGAATGAGCAGGTCGGCCTCCTCGTCGGACATTACGTCGTCGTCGAGGGTTGGACCGGCGTCTTCTGGCTCCTCGTCAGTGGCTGGTTCTGCGTCGGCGTCGGCCTCGGTGGCTTCGGCGTCGGCGGGTTGTTCGTCGGCTGGCTCGACGTCTTCGTCGGGATCGGCGGCGGGGCCAGCCCCTTCGGCTGGCTCCTCGTCGATCTCTTCTTCGGCGGCGTCGAGCCCTTCCTGGGATGAGTCGTTGTCTGTCATGTCGCGTCGTCTGCGATTCTGATGAGCTCGTTGAGCTTTGCGGTTCGCTCGCCGCCGACGGCACCCGTCTTGATGTAGGGTGCGTCGGTCGCGACGGCGAGGTGTGCGATCGTCGTATCCTCGGTTTCGCCGGAGCGATGAGAGATGACCGAATCGTAGCCGTTCTCAGTCGCGAGTTCGATTGCGTCGAAGGCGTCGCTCAGCGTCCCGATCTGGTTTGGCTTGATCAGGATGCTGTTTGCCGCGCCGCGATCGATGCCGTCGATGAGTCGGCCGGTGTTCGTGACGAACAGGTCATCACCACAGATCAGCGTCTGGTCGCCGACCGCGTCCGTGAGATCGGCGAAGGCGTCGTAATCGTTCTCGTCGAGCGGGTCCTCGACGTAGACGAGGTCGTACTCGTCGACGAGGTCGGCGATGTATTCGATCTGTTCGTCCGTGTCGCGGCTGACGCCGGCTGACTCGTACTCGTAGGTCTCCGACTCGTCGTCGTACATCTCGGCAGCAGCGACGTCGAGTCCGAAGCCGATGTTGAAGCCGACGTCGTCCTCGACCAGCGAAACCGCTTCGGCGACGATTTCGAACGCCTCGCCGTCGTCGATCGAGGGAGCCCATGCGCCCTCGTCACCTTTGCCGGACGGAACACCGCGTTCCTCGAGCAGGTCGGCAACGGCGTCGTGGACGGCGGCGTTAGCGAAGACGGCGTCTTCGACACTCGGCGCGCCGACGGGTGCGGCGAGGAACTCCTGAATGTCGGTCGCGTCGGCGGCGTGTTCGCCACCGCCGACGACGTTACCGAGCGGAACTGGGAAGTTCTCTCCGCGGAACGCCCCGCCGAGGTGCTGGAACAGCGGTGCGCCGAGCACGTCGGCGCCGGCCTTCGCGGCGGCCATCGAAATCGCGACTGCGCTGTTGGCGCCGATTTCGGAGAAGTCGTCGGTGCCGTCTGCAGCGTGCAAGATAGCGTCGACTTCCCGCTGGTTGCCGGCGTAGGCTTCACCGACGAGACGCGGGACGGCGTGTTCGCGGGCCGCAGCGATCGCCTCGGTCGGCGGTCGCTCGACGGCCTCGTACTCGCCCGTGCTGGCACCGCTCGGTGCCGCTGCACGGCCGAAGCCCCCGCTTTCGGTCACGACGTCAGCCTCGACTGTCGGGTTACCCCGCGAGTCCAGGATGCGTCGGAGCCGAACGTCGGTAATGAGCGTCATTTCCGGTCGTACCCCCGCTTGACGGTAAACGGCAGGACGCCGGCGTCGTACTCTTCGGCGGCGATGAGGATCGGTTCGGACTGATTCGTCTCGATCAACACCGGTGCACCGTACGATATCTGCAGCGCTCGCGCGCCGAGGATGCGTGCTTTCTCGTAGCGATTGTGACGTTCCTGTTGCATGTTACTGGTACGGAGAGACGACGTCTACGAGGTCGGTGTGACTGACGAGCATGCGCCGACAGCAGTAGCGTTCGACGCCGAGTTCGTCGAGGACCGCTTCGGGGTCCTCGTCGCCCTCGTTAGCCCGCTCGTCGAACTCCTCCCAGTGTTCGGCGACGACGTTGCCACAGGTGAAACACCGGACCGGTACCATCATGATTGAATCACCTTAGCGGTAGGACTTCTGGTAGCGAGCCCGAGCGCCCGGGCCGCCCCACTTCTTTGGTTCGGACTGACGAACGTCGTTGACCAGCAGCGAGCGGTCGAACTCCATGTACGCGTCGCGAAGTTCGGCGTCGTTCGTGTGCTGGACGATGCCGCGTGCGACGGCGGTACGGACGGCGTCTGCCTGGCCGCTGATACCGCCTCCCTCGACGCGGACGTCGATGTCCATCTCGCTGCGCAGGTCCTCACCGGCGATGCGGAACGGCTCGAGCATCTTGAGGCGGGACATCTCCGGTTCGACCAGTTCGACTGGCTTGGAGTTGATTCGGACGCGACCCTCGCCTTCGCGGACGGTTGCGCGGGCGACGGCCGTCTTCTTCTTTCCACTCGTGTTCGTTACCATGTGACGTTAGCACCGAGTTGATCGGAGACTTCGCCCAGGTGGACGAAGCGAATGTTCGAAAGTCGATCCAGCGACGTTCCCTCGAGGATCTCCGCCTCGCGGTCCTCGTCGTCTTCGTAGGGGTTGCCGACGTAGACGCGGACGCTCTCGAACGCCTCGCGACCGCGCGTTTTCTTGTAGGGCAACATCCCGCGAACGGACCGCTTGAAGATCGTGTCCGGTCGCTTCGGGTAGTAGGGCCCTCTGTCGGAGCCCAGCTGGAGTCGCGTGCGGTAGGTGTCGAAGATGTCTTCCTTGTCGCCGGTAATAACGGCATCTTCGGCGTTGACGATCGCGACGGTTTCGCCGTCGAGAGCGCGCTGGGCGACCTCGCTGGCGACGCGACCGAGGATACAGTCACGGGCATCGACGACGACGTCTGCGTCGAACTCTGCGATACTCATCGAATCACCCGCACGTTGGATCCGTTGGGGTTCTCTTCGAGCACTTGCTCGAGCGGTACTGAGTCACCGACCTGTTCGATCTTCGTCTCTGCGGACGAAGAGAACTTGACAGCCGCGACGGTGACGTTTTTCTGTAGTGCGCCGGAGCCCAGCACTTTGCCGGGAACGACGACAGTCTCATCTTCGCGTGCGTATCGCTCGATACGGCCCAGGTTCACCTCTGCGTGGGTGCGCCGGGGCTTTTCGAGTCGATCCGCAACATCTCGCCAGACGTCGGCGTCCGTTTCTCGGGACGTCGACTTCAGCTCGGCGATAAGATCGTTGAGCCTCGGATTAGTCTTGCTACTCATTGGTTTCCTCCAAATCTGCAAACGGACGACTGCACGAGGAGTTGTGCAGCCGGCTGGAATCGATTTCCTGTTCGTCACACCGGATCGCGTGTCGATGTCGATGACGTTCGCACAGCCGTCGGTTCCGGAGACGGCTGGAACGGGCACGGACACGGAAACGGGACCGGGACCGTGAACACGAACGTGATCGAACGATCACTGAACGGTGATCAGCAGGAGAGAAGTGATGCAGGGAGCAGGATTTGAACCTCCGGGAGACGGTCGACCTCGCAAACGCTCGGTCGCTGCGACTCCCGTGGCTCAAATCTGCCGTTCCATTTTCACAGCTCTCCCGTTTGGTCGAGCTGGAAAAATGCAGGGAGCAGGATTTGAACCTGCGGACTCCTACGAGACAGCGCCCTGAACGCTGCGCCGTTGGCCTGACTTGGCTATCCCTGCTCGCACTTCCGTCTACCCGTCGCCCCTTCAAACCCCTTTCGATTCCATCGGACGAGGCGGTGCCGGTCTCGTCGCTCACGGCGCCGGCAAACGCGGCCTCACAGTGTCGGGATTGGGGGCGTCGGTTCATGTCTATAGCTGTACTGCTTCTTCGAGTTCGGTCGCACGCCGTTCGATCGAGTCGGCGGCTCGCGTAACGAGCTCTTCGACGGGGAACGAGCCGTCAGTCTCCACGTGGAAGACGAAGGCGTTCGGCACGTCCTCGATTTCGACCTCCTTGCCCGGATACCGGTTCGAGAGATCGTGATCGAACTCGCTCGTCGGGACGAGTTCGCCGTCGTCCTCGATGACGCCGCGGATGATCCGCGATTCGGGCTCTTCGAACTCGGGCAGGTCGCCGACGACCTCCACGCGCTGGAGATGTCGGTACCCGACGGCCACACCGCCCTGGTGTTTCGCGTGGTCTTTCCCGCGGTCGAGGACGGCATCCGCCTCGGCCTCGAGGCGCTGGTCGTCTTTGAGTTCGATGATCGGAACGTTCTCGTCTGCGGGCTGAACGAGGTCGTCGCTCGAGACGAGATCGCCCGAGTAGGCGGTGGCTGGCCCTTCGACGTCGATCGAGAGCGTCACGGTGTCGTCCTCGGCGAACTCGCCTTCGGGCGGGGTCGTCAGCGGGACGAGCCCGAGTCGAAGTGCGAGTTGTTCGTCGAACATGACCGACGAGTTCTCGACGAACCGGACGGTATCGACGGCCATCGTCGGCACGTCGGCCAGCATCGCCCGACGGATACCGTTGGCGAACGCGGGTGTGACGCCGCGGACGAGGATCCGTGCTTCGCGGTCCTCGCGTTCGACGAATTCGACGTCGTACTCTTCGGTCATGGATCTAGTAGCCGCCCTTGCCTTTCGGTGCGCGCGATCCGTCGTGTGGGATCGGCGTGACGTCTTCGATGCGCCCGATTTCGATACCCGAGCGGGCGAGCGCACGGATGGTCGCCTGCGCGCCGGGGCCGGGGGACTTCTGTAGGTTGCCACCGGGACCGCGGACACGGACGTGAAGGCCCGTGATGCCGGCTGCCTTGACCTCTTCGGCGACGGACTCGGCCATCTGCATGGCCGCGTACGGCGACGCCTCGTCGCGGTTCTGCTTGACCGCCGTCCCGCCGGAGGACTTGGCGATCGTTTCCGCGCCCGTGAGGTCGGTCACGGTCATGACGGTGTTGTTGAACGATGCGTGCACGTGGGCGACTCCCCACTTTTCGTCGTCTTGGCTCATGTTATTGACCCTCCGCTCGTTCCGGATGGAGGTCGTCCGCAAGTGGACTGTTCTCGTCGAATGCGACGAGGTCCTCCTCGTCGACATCGACGACGTACGACGGGATCCGCTGGCGCTGGTCGCCGATTACGATGTGCCCGTGCGTGATGAACTGGCGCGCCTGCTGTGGCGTGTTCGCCAGTCCTTTGCGGTAGGCAACCGTCTGGAGTCGTCGCTCGAGGACGTCCTCGATCTCGAGTGACAGGATGTCACCGAGTTCGTCTGCTTCGTCGAGGATGCCGACGCGTTTGAGCCGACCGAGGAACTCCTCGGAGCGGCGGATAACGGTCTCGTCGTCCTGGGCCTGGCCGAGCAGGTCTCGAGCCTCGCGCCGGTAGGAACGAAGCTGGGACTGGGCTCGCCAGAGCTCCTCTTTGTTCGAGAGTCCGTAGCGGTCGAGAAGGGAGTGCTCGGAGGCGATGCGTTCACCCTGGTAGGGGTGATTCGGCGTCTCGTACTGTTTGGTATCGGTTCCGAGCGGCATTATTCGTCATCCTCCTCGGCGGCTTCCTCTGCCTGTTCTTCGCGGATTTCTTCGACGTTGACTCCGATGGTGCCCTCCGTACGACCGGTGGACTTGGTTCGCTGGCCGCGGACCTTCTGTCCGCGCTTGTGGCGAATTCCTTTGTAGGAGTCGATCATCTTCATCCGGTTGATGTCGTGCTGCCGGGTCAACTGGAGATCGTTGCCGATCTCGTGGGTCGTTTCCCCGGTGTAAAAGTCCGATTGGCGGTTGTTGAGCCAGTCCGGAACTTCAGCAGCGTAGTTCTCTACGAGTTCGACGACCTCGTCGATGACGTCTTCGTCGAGTCGGCCGAACGTCGCTGTCCGGTCGATATCCGCTTCGTCGGCGATGAGTCGGGCGGTTCGTCGACCGATCCCGTTCATCTCCGAGAGCGAGCGCTCGACGGACTTCGTCCCATCGAGGTCGGTCTGACCGATGCGGACGAAGTACTGAAGGTCTTCGTCGTCCTGTTGTTCTTGAGGTTCTTCCTCGCTCATGTGTCGTGTATGTGTGTCTGGTGTGCGCGCGTTGCAAATGCGACTGGCGCAAGCGCGCCAGCGTGAGTGAATACTGACGACAGTCCGCCAGTATATCCGACGTTGTGGCGGGGATTTGAACCCCGGAGGCTTGACGCCACATGGTTAGCAACCATGCGCCTTGGGCCGCTTGGCTACCACAACACCGTCAGTCTATCATCGCCCTTACGGACTCGGGGATCACTCCCCTACACGTATTGCACCCGAACCTACCCGTGTCGGGTACTTAAGCGCAACGAAAGGTGCCGACACCGGTATCGGGTCACACTCGCGGAGAGCCACTGGCCGCGAGAAGAACTGTACAGCCTTCAACAGGCGTTGTGACGACGATAGTCGGCGACACTTCTTCGTGGACGTGGCTGTGTAGCCGTCGGTTCGGGGCGGTTTCCGTGTCGCATATCGATTGTCGCTCTCGGCTCCGAGGGAACCGGTCGGCCCGAGGCCATCGGCACCGAGGAGACTGTCATTTTTTATAAGTAGGGATGCGAAACCCGTACTACGCATGGATTTGTACGAGGCCGAAGCCGAGTTCGAACATCCGGTACTCGAACTCGACACGCTGGCCGAGATGTTCGAGCGGAGCGTCGAGCGAAACGGCGACCGACCCGCCCAGCGGTACAAAGGCGGCGTCTACGATCGCTCGATCGCCGGCGACAGTGAGGCTTGCAGTAGTGGTGGTGGTGGCGGCGACGGCGACAGCGACTTACCGTCACCACCGATCGAGGCCGTACCGAGCGGGGAGTACGCCTCGATTACGTACGACCGGATGGGCGAACTGGTCCGCCGACTCGCAGCCGGCTTCCGCGAGCTCGGAATTGCCGACGGCGAACGCGTCGGAATCTTCGCGGACACGCGCATGGAGTGGGCGCTCTCGGACTTCGGAATCCTCGCTGCCGGCGGCGTCGTGACGACGGTCTACAAGGGTTCCTCACCCGACCAGCTTCAGTACCTGCTCGACGATCCCGGTGCGTCCGGCGTCGTCGTCGAGAACGAGACGCTACTCGAGCGCGTGCTCGAGGTCGAAGACGAACTGGCTCTCGAGTTCATCGTCGTCTTCGACGACCTCGAGACCGACGAGTACGCGGCTCGCGAGGATATTCTCACGCTCGCAGAGCTCTACCGACGAGGGAGCGAGGCGTTCGACCGAGACGAGTACGACTCCTGGCTCGCGGGCCGCGATATCGACGATCTCGCGAGTCTGATCTACACCAGCGGAACGACGGGCCAGCCGAAGGGCGTCGAACTCACTCACCGAAATCTCCGGACGAACGTCAATCAGATCTACAGACGGTACGGGCCGCGACCCGACAAGGGCGAGGACGATCCGTCGATCGACGACGAGACGCAGGTCGTCTCGTTCCTGCCGCTGGCCCACGTTTTCGAGCGGACCGCGGGCCACTTCATGCTGTTCGCCGCGGGGTCCTGCGTCGCCTACGCCGAGAGCCCGGACACGCTCACCGACGACCTTCCCGCGATCGCACCCGACAACATGACGAGCGTCCCGCGAGTGTACGAGAAACTGTACGACGGGATCCGGAACCGGGCCGCACAGGACGAGGCGAAAGCCGACGTCTTCGAGTGGGCCGTCGACGTCGCTCGGCGCTACCAGCGGGCCGACGACCCCGGCGAGGAACTCGAGGGCGAGATGGAAAGCGCCGATCAGCTCGTCTTCGAGGAGATTCGCCAGGGCCTGGGCGGAAACATCGGCTCGTTTATCAGCGGCGGCGGCAGCCTTTCGCCGGCGCTTTGCCAGCTCTTCCACGGGATGGGCCTCCCGATCTACGAGGGCTACGGCATGACGGAGGCGTCGCCGGTCGTCGCGGCGAACCCACCCGGCGATCCGCGAATCGGGACCGTCGGTCCGCCGGTGGTCGGCCTCGAGACGAAGCTCGACGCGTCCGTCGTCCACGAAGCGGACTTCGAGGGCGGCGACGGTGACGGTGACGTCGGCGAACTCCTGATAAAGGGACCGAACGTCACCGAGGGCTACTGGAACAAGCCCGGTGCGACCGACCGTGCCTTCACCGAGGACGGATGGTTCCGCACCGGTGACATCGTCCACGAACACTCCGACGGCTACCTCCAGTTCCGCGAGCGGACGAAACAGCTCGTCGTACTCTCGACGGGGAAGAACGTCGCACCGGCGCCCATCGAGGACGCCTTCGCCGCGGTCGATATGGTCGAACAGTGTCTGGTCGTCGGCGACGGCGAGAAGTTCGTCGGCGCGTTACTCGTCCCGAACGTCGACGCGCTCCGCACGCGGGCGGACGCTGACGACGTTTCGCTGCCGGACGATACTGCAGCTCTCACCGACCACGAGTGGGTACGCGACCGGATCGGGGAGACCGTCGACGAGGTCAACGAGAACTTTGAATCCTACGAGACGATCAAGGAGTTCCGGATCACGCCCGAAGGGTTCACCGAGGAAAACGGTCTCATGACGCCGACGATGAAGAAAAAGCGCTCGAAGATCGCGGATCGCTACGACCACCTCGTCGAGGACATCTATGAGTCCGTTCAGGTGTCCGATGGGGGTTCCGAATAACGACGGTTCGAACCGGCGGTTCCGTTTACCGCGCTCCGTCTCGATCGCGGCCGTGCTCGATCCATTTATTATCATACAGCTGTTAGCTGCCGATAACCGGTGACCGAATCCAATCCGCTCCTCCGACTGGTCGCCGCTGCCTGTGCGATCGTCGCGATTGCCCTCGCAGCGGCGACCGTCCGTTCGCCCCTCGAGACCGGGAGCGACGGGTCGGGTAGCGGAGCCACGCCCGGAGACGGATCGGGCGGTCAGCCGCCGCCACCGGAACAGGTCAGTGACGGCACCGTTCCTCCGTTTCTCGAGGCGCTGATCTACCTGGTGATCGGTCTCCTCGCGATCGTGTTCGTCTGGTATCTCATTACACACCGACGCGACGCGATCAAGTTGATCGCTATCGGACTGGTCGTCGCCCTGATAATGGTCACTCTCTCGGTCGCCCTGCTAGAGCTCAGCTCGTTGTTCGGGAGCGAAATGACTCCGGAGGAAGGAGGGGAGTTCGGCGAGGAATCCGGTGACGGCGACTCGCCCGGGTCGGACGGCGAACTCACCCCGATCACTGGCGGGCCGCTGCTCGCCCTGTTAGCGCTGGTAACGGTTATCTTCCTCGGCGGACTGTTTCTCTCGCGGGGCTCGGACGAGTCGGCGGCGACGGCTGCCGAACGGACGGCCGACGGTACTGATTCGCAGGCAACGGCGGAGACGGCCGCCGTGGTCGGCACCGCCGCGGGCAACGCAGCGGATCGGATCGAGGACACGGCCGACGTCGAGAACGCGGTCTACCGGGCCTGGCGGGAGATGACGCGGCCGCTCGAGGTCGATCGGCCCGAGTCGAGCACACCGCGCGAGTTCGCTCGCGCCGCAACCGACGCCGGCATGGACCGCGACCACGTCGGCGAACTCACGCAGTTGTTCGAGGACGTCAGATACGGGGACGCCTCGACCACCCCGGAGCGAGAAGCGCGGGCAGTCGCGGTGCTCCGTCGTATCGAAGCCGAATACGCCGAATCCACGGGTCGCACCCTGCGCGACGAGCCGGTCGATGACTCGGTCGACAGCGTGGGCCGAGGTGAGAACCAGTGAACACCCGCCGCGTTGCCGTCCTGCTCGGAACCGCGGCCTTCCTGGTGGCGATCGCCGTCGTCGCGGGCGTCGTCGAGATCGCCGTTACCCGGCCGACAATCGTTGTCATCGGCTTAGTCGCGCTCGTGGTCGCGTTGTCAGCGCTCTCGCGCGGACACGGCGTCCGAACCCGTTTCGGAACGCCCGATCCCGAGCGACGGGGATCCGTCCCCGTTCCCGGCCGCTCGCTTTCCGGAACGGTCGACGAGTTCCGGGCGGTGACAGCCGGCCACACCGCCAGTAGCCGCCGCCTGCGAAGCGGCCTTCGGGGAGCCGCGGTCGCCGTCCTCACCCGCTTCGAGGGAGACTCGGTCGAGGACGCCACTCGCCGCATCGAAAACGGCACCTGGACCGACGACCGGGTCGCGGCCGCATTTCTCTCCGACAGCGTCGAACCGCCCGCCCGCTCGCTTCGGACGCGACTCGCAGCGGTCGTCACTCCGGCCGGAAACACGCCGTTCCAGTCCGGCATCCGACACGCGGTCGCCGCCATCGTCGCGGTCGGCGACGACGGAGAACGTACCGAAATCGACCGCCAATCGCTTCCCGAGTACGATCCTGAGCCGGACGACCTGCGTGGCGGATTCAGCCGTCCCGGCCCTACGGCAAACGCTCAGTCCCGGACGCGAACGACGACAACCGCGGTCGACGGCATCGAAGCTCACCGCCGACGCTTGACCGAGCATTGGACCGGGATCGGGGCCGTCGCACTGCTCGCCGTCGGTATCGGAGCCGTCGCTGACTCCCCGGCTATCGTCCTCGCCGGCGTCGTAGGCGTCGGCTACGCCGGCTTCGCTCGCGCATTCGACCCCCCGGAACTCGAGCTATCCCTCGACCGAACGCTGAGCGACGACGACCCCGAACCGGGCGACGAAATCGACGTTACCGTGACGCTGACGAACGAGAGCGGGTCGTTCGTTCCCGACCTGCGGTTCGTCGACGGCGTGCCCGCGGACATGGCCGTCACCGAGGGCTCGAGTCGGCTCGGGACCGCGCTTCGACCCGGCGAATCCGTCACGCTCGAGTACACGGTGACGGCCCGTCGGGGGACCCACGCGTTCGATCCCGCGATCGCGATCGCCCGCGACCTCTCACGATCGGTGGAGCGAGAGTTCCTCGTCGACACCGAGACGACGGTCGTCTGTGAGCCGTCGCTGCAGCCGCTGGCTACCGACGTTCCGATCCGGTCGGCGACGACGTCGTTCGCCGGCCGCGTCCAGACGGCCGACGGCGGCTCCGGGACGACCATTCACTCCGTCCGAGAGTATCGCAAGAGCGACCCGCTCAGCAGGATCGACTGGAACCGGCACGCGAAGACCGGCGATCTCGCCACCCTCGAATTTCACGAGGAACGGACGGCCCGCGTAGTCGTACTGGTCGATGCGCGACTGGCAACCTACTGTGCACCGGACCCCGACGCAACCCACGCCGTCGATCGATCCGTCGACGCCGCGGGACGGATCGGAACGGCCCTGCTCGCGACGGGCGAGACGGTCGGCCTCGCCGCGCTCGGCCCGGTCGCTCGCGACGGCGGACGGGAGGAGTCTTCGGACGCCGAGCAGTGCTGGCTCCCGCCGGCGTCCGGTCGCCACCACGAACTGCAGTTTCGAAACCTGCTCGCGACCCACCCCCAGTTCTCTACGCTCCCGCCGAGTTCGGCGTGTCAGTGGCGACGGCAACTGCGGTCGCTCAGACGTCGCCTCTCCGACGACAGTCAGATTATTCTGCTGACCCCGTTGTCCGACTCCGTCGGCGGCGATATCGCTCGCCGGCTCGAGGCCCGTGGCCACCCGGTAACCGTTATCAGTCCCGATCCGACGGCGGACCGAACCGCCGGACAGCAACTGGCCCGCGTCGCCCGGAACGTCCGTCGAACCGACCTTCAGCGTGCGGGCATTCCGGTCATCGACTGGCCCGACGACGAATCGCTGGATACGGCCATAGCACGACACGCGGGTGTGCGCCGATGACCGGGACCGACGACGAGACGATTACGCGTCGACCCACCGTCGTCCTGAGCGCGGCGACGATCGCGGCCGTCCTCGCGGCTGTTCTGGCTATCGGCGCCGGCGCCGACAGCGCGCTCGCGTTCGGCCTGCTCGGAGCCGTCTGCCTCGCGGCCGGCGTCGTTCGGGGGCTGCCGACGGCGCTCGATGTGGGAGCCGTCGTTCTCTTCATCGGCGTCGTCGTCGGCGGACTCGAACAGACCGCGGTCGAACCGACCGTTATCGGAACCATCGCGACCGTGATCGCGTGGGATCTCGGCCACAGTGCCGTCGATCTCGGCGAACAACTCGGTCGGGAGAGCCGAACCGCTCGACTCGAGGCCGTCCAGATCGTCTCGAGTTTGCTGGTCGGCCTGTTGTCTGGAACCGTCGGCTACGCGGTGTACGTCGTTGCAGGTGGCGGACAACCGGTTGCTGCGGCCGTGTTACTGTTGCTGGCAGCTGTCCTGATTACGATCGGACTCGGCACACAGCGCGGGCGATCCGCGAACTGGAGCGGGAGCTGACTCTCGAGAGGGCGAGAGCGACGGAAACGGTATTCAAAACGGGAATTCGAAGGACGGAAGACGGAACTCGAAATCCAAAGACGAAACGGGGAACGCGGACCTGCGGTTCGCGAATCAGATCTCGGCGTACTCTTCGATGTACTCGTCGTTGACTTCCCACTCGCCGTCGCCGTTTTTGATCATGTACTCGCCGTAATAGGGGACTCGGTTCGCGACGACCTCGCGGAACGCCGCCCGAATTTCTGGTTTGGTCATCTCTCCCATCGGTTTGAGGTCGTCGTTTCGGTTGAGACAGCCTTTTAGATATCCTTCGTGGGTGACCCGGACCCGGTGGCAGTTCGCACAGAACGTCGGGTTCTCGACGGGGTCGACGATCTCGACCATTCCGCGGCCGGTACCGTCGTCTCCGCTCACCCAGTAGCGCTTCCGGTCGTGCATCTCGCGGTGTTCGATCTCGTCGGCCTGCTCGGCCAGCCAGTCGTGGACCCGCTGGATGTCGATGTTCCACTCGGGCTTGCCGGTCAGTTCGGGCATGTATTCGATCAGCTGGAGTTGCAGCCCCTCGTTTTCGGCGACGTGGTCGACCATCTCGGGCACGTAGCCCGCGGTGTGCTCGAAGACGACCATGTTGAGCTTGACCGGATCGAGACCGGCCTCGAGGGCGGCGTCGACGCCTTCCAGAACCTTGTCGTAAGCGCCGCTTTTCGTAACGGCGGCGAAGTCCTCCGCATCGAGGGCGTCCTGGGAGACGTTGACCCGATCGAGTCCGGCGTCGACGAGGTCCTCCGCGCGTCCGGGGAGGAAGGTACCGTTGGTCGTCAGGGAGACCTCCATCTGATCCGGCGTTCGCTCGATAATCTCCGTGAGATCCTGGCGAAGCATCGGCTCGCCGCCGGTGAACTTGACCGCATCGACGTCGAACTCGGCGGCGACCTCGAGAAACGTGACGACGTCGTCGGTCGACATCTCGTCGTCCTGTGGATCCATCGGCCCACGGGTATCGCCCAGTCCTTCGTTGTGGCAGTAGACACAGTCGAAATTACACCGATCGGTGAGGGAAACCCGAACCCCGGTTACCTCCCGCCCGAACTCGTCGGTGAGCATACCACACGATTGCGGTCGGATCCGCTTAAACACGCCGGGTGTTTCCACCCCTTCGTAACCGGTTTCGGTTGCGGCTTCGGTTGGATCGCAAACACGACTGGGAACGCCGCGGTGGCCTCCCGCTCCAAACAGGTCGGACCGCTAGCTGTTCGGGTCGATTACTCTTGTAGATAGACGTGGTGGACACCGGTATGAGCACCATCGCCGAGCTGACCGTCCCCGCGAACGAGTTTGCACTCTGGCAGACGCTCGAGGCCGTCGGCGACCTCGCCGTCGAAATCGAACGCGTCGTCGCGTACGATCCGGACCACGTCATGCCTTACGTCTGGTTCGCCGGCGACGAGTCGACGCTCGCCGAGGTCGACGATCTTCTCGAAGACGATTCCAGCGTCGAAGACTGTGAACTTCTGACCGATCTGGACGATGAGCGACTCTATCGGCTGAACTGGGTCGACAATGTGACCGTCATGATTCACCTGCTGACCGAGGAGAAAGCGACGGTGCTGGACGCGAGCGTCGAGGGGCGACGGTGGCGATTTCGGGTGCTCTTTCCGGAGCGGGAGTCGCTCTCGAGTACGTACGAGTTCGCGACCGATCAGGGACTGACGATCGAAATCCAGAAGATCCATCGGATGGAGGACGACCGGCACGGTCAGTACGGGCTGACAGACGCCCAGTACGAGACGCTGGTCGAAGCCCTGGAGCGAGGCTACTACCAGATCCCTCGCGACATGGACATGGAAAATCTCTCGGACGAACTCGACATCGCGCATCAGGCTTTGTCCGAACGGCTCCGACGGGCCCACCGCTCGCTCGTCGAGGAAGCCATCGATATCGGGACTGACGACGCCGGAAACGGGTAATCTCTCCTGAGACGTCGCGTCAGCCGGCGGAAGAACTACCCGGATCACGCTCGAACGGGTTCGTATGGATGAGGATATGCTCGACGATCAGCGCCGCCTCGTAGAACTCATCGAGGAGGAAGGGTGGGATATCACCGACCTCGAGATTTCGGCCTACGATAGCCCGTGGTCGGACGAAGACGACCCCGAAGCGACGGTGACGATTACGGCCCGGAAGCCCTACGAGAGCGAAGACGAGGAGGGCGACGAAAGCGATGATAACCCGTATCGATTGAAATAAAGGGGAGTGGTTGAAGTAGACGGTGGACGATCCGATCGGAGTCGAGTCAGGAGCGGAACGGTCCCTCACACTGTATTCGAAATGAAATTCATTGAAAGAGTATCTAGAGAGTATCACTCTCACACCGCAATCGAAATGAAACCTGTCCGCTAAAATCTGTTTTCGGAGCCATACGGACCGTAGAAGCCGGAAGGGGCAGTTCGCAACCCCATCGCTTGACAATTCATTTCGACAACGGTCCTCGTCTCCCGCCACGGGTCCCCCTCTCGTTTTCGGTTTCATTTCGATTACGGTGTGAGAACGGTCCCGCTCGATCGTCGGTTCTCTCCGGTCCCGGAGTTCATTTCGGTGACGGCGTCTTCACTTCGACGACGGTGCCTTTCCGTCCGACACAGCCCCTTCACTTCGATAACGGTGTCTTCATTTCGACAACGGTCTGGCCGTGTTTCATTCCGGTCACAGTGTCTTCATTTCGATTACGGTCAATCACCCCATCGATCCGGCGACGATCGAATCCCGAGATTCATTTCGACAACGGTCCCTTCATTTCGGCAGTCGTTCACGACGCCGCCGCCGAAATCGCGGGTTCATTTCGACCACGGACCCTTCATTACGACTGCAGGTCGCTCATTTCGAAAGAGGTATTGCAGATTCGTGAACAGTGTCGATAATGGACCACGAGCTATCGTCCGCTCGAGAAGACGGAGACGGACACGAGGACGGGGACGAAGACGACGGCACGACCCGCTCTCCCGAATCGTCTATCGTCGATAGCATCCTCGACGGCGAGCGGAAAACCGTCTTCGAGAACAAGCAACTCGTCGACTCGAACACGATCGTCGATCACAACCGGATCTACGGCCGCGACGAACAACTGGCGGCCGAAGCGCGCGCGTTTCGGGACACCCTCGACGGCGAACGACCGCCGGATCTCTTGCTGTACGGTCCGAGCGGCACCGGGAAGAGCCTCACCGTGAAAGCGGTCGCCGAGAAAGTGAAAGAACGCGCCACGCAGAACGAGATCGCCTTCGACTTCGTCGCCGTGAACTTCAAGACGATGGAGTCGCACTCGCTGGATCGCGCCGTCTGGAAACTCGGGCATCAGACCGCGAGCAAAGCGGGCGTCGCGTGGGACATTCCACGAAAAGGCGTCTCTACGGACGCGAAATACGTTCGACTCTACGAGATCGTCGACCGCCACTTCGACGCGCTCGTGTTCGTTCTCGACGAGATCGACGCGCTCACCGGCCGCGTCGGTGAGGACGAACCCGCGTACTCTCGACTGCTCTATAGCCTGAGTCGAGTGATGGCCGAACAGCACGTCGACACCCTCGTCTCGACGGTCGTGATCACCAACCATCCCAAATTCCGCGAGAACCTCGACAGCAGAACCGACAGCTCGTACAATCCGACGGGAATTCACTTCTCGGACTACGACGCCACCGAACTCATCGAAATTCTCAACCGCCGACGCGACGCCTTCAAACAGGATGCACTTGACGACGGTGTCATCGAACTGGTTGCGGCCTACGGGGCGAAAAACGAGGGCGACGCGCGGCGAGCGATCGACCTGCTCCGCGACGCGGGCGAAATAGCGAACCGAAACGGGGAGACGGTCGTCACCGAGCAACACGTCCACGCGGCCAACGACTCGGTCGTAAAGAACCGCGTGTTAGAGATGGTCGGCGGCATGACCCTCCAGAAGAAGCTCTCCCTCTACGCCGCCGCGGTCGTCGCCGACGTGAACGACGGAGCCGCTCCGAGTCCAGCGGTCTACGCGCTGTATCGAGAAATCTGTCAGCGCACCGACCGCGACGTCTACACGCAGGAAACCGTCAACAGCCACATCAACAAGGCCGGCACGTACGGCGTCCTCGAGAGCGAGCGGACGAGCGGCGGGTTCAAAAGCGGCGTTCACCTCATGTTTACGTTCACGGAACCGGTCGAAGCCGTCCTCGAGACCCTCGAGGAGGACGACACGTTCGACGAACTCGATCTAGAAACCGCCCGAACGGTCGCCCGTCAGTCGCTCCGCGACTCGTGAGGCCTTCCGTAGTGTGCCAGCTCGTGATCGCGATATTTTCCGCGCCGTGACCGGCGTCGCAGTTACCCCTTGATGTTGCACACGGGGAACGTCCGCGCGACCTTGTCGCCGATTCCGAGTTCGTCCGAGACGCGGACGACCTCGTCGACGTCCTTGTAGACGCCGGGGGCTTCCTCGGCGACCGTCGCCCCCGACTGGGCCTTGACGTAGATCTGCTCCTGCTCCTCGAGTTGGTCCTGGACGTCGCCGCCCCAGAACTCGTCTTTGGCCTGCGTGCGGCTCATCAGCCGGCCCGCGCCGTGGGCCGTCGACCCGAACGTGAGGTCCATCGAGTTCTCGCCGCCCCGGAGGACGTAGCTGCCCGCGCCCATGCTGCCGGGGATGATGACTGGCTGGCCGACGTCGCGGTAGGCCTTCGGGACTTCGGGATGACCCGCTGGGAACGCGCGCGTCGCACCCTTGCGGTGGACGTAGAGTTCCCGCTGTTCGCCACCGACGTCGTGGCTTTCCTTTTTCGCGATATTGTGCGCCACGTCGTACAGCAGCTCCATCTCCATCTCCTGCCACGACCGGTCGAAGACGCGTTCGAAGACCTGCCGCGTGCGGTGCATGATCAGCTGCCGGTTGACCCACGCGAAGTTGATCGCGGCGTTCATCGCGCCGTAGTAGTCCTCCGCGAGCTGCGAGCCCGCCGGCGCGGCGGCCAGTTCCTTGTCCGGCAGCTGATTCAACAGCCCCTGATGTTGCTGCTCGATCTTCCGGAGGTAGTCGTTGCACGTCTGGTGGCCCAGTCCGCGAGAACCGCAGTGAATGAGGACGACGATCTGGTCTTCCTCGAGCCCGTAGGCCTCGCCCACGTCGCCATCGAAGACGTCGGTGACGCGCTGGACCTCGAGGAAATGGTTGCCCGAGCCGAGCGAGCCGATCTGGTTCTTACCACGGTCTTTCGCCTTCTGGCTGACCTTGTCCGGGTCCGCGCCCTCGCGCATGCCTTCGTCCTCGCAGTGCAGGAGGTCCTCCTCGACGGCGTGGCCGTTCTCGAGGGCCCAGTCGACCCCGCGAGCGAGAATCTCGTCGACGGCGTCGATCCCGGCTTCGACGATGCCGCCGCCGCCCAGACCCGACGGAACGTTTGCAAACAGGGAGTCGACGAGTTCCGCTTCGCGGCCCTGTAACTCGTCGTAGGTCAGGTTCGTCCGCATCATCCGAACGCCGCAATTGATGTCATAGCCGACCGCTCCCGGCGAAATACAGCCGTTTTCGGCGTCGAGTGCACCAACCCCACCGACGGGGAACCCGTAGCCCTGATGACCGTCGGGCATACAGATCGCGTGATTGGTAATTCCCGGCAGGTGGGTCGTGTTTTTGATCTGCTCGAGGGTTTTGTCGTCCTTGATCTCCTCCAGAAGGGGTTCGCTCGCGAGCACTCGCGCCGGCACGCGCATATCGCCTTCCTGTGGGATCTCCCAGACGTAGTCACGCACCTTCTCGAGCGTGATACCGTCTGCGTCGAACGTGGATTCGCTCATACGAAAACCTCCGGTCCGAACGGTCAAAGAAGTTCGTCTCTGGCCTGGCTTCGCTCGTCGAACTCGCGGCGACTGTGGCGACTCGAGTTCGACGCTGCCGTAAACGAAAACCGGCGATCGGTCGGGACGAGAACGAAAACCGGTGGCCGCCCAGCGCTTACCCTTCACCATTTACCGATGACTGCTTACCACTTTCCGATGACCGCTCGGCGCTCACTGATGACCGCCCATCGCCCATCGCCCATCGCCCATCGCCCACCACCCACCACCCACATCTCGCCGCAAACCCGTTAAACGTCGAAAACCACGTACGCTTCCCAGCCCTCGCCGTCGGACGCGCGCTCGAGTCGCATCTCGGAGTACGTGACTGCCTTTACTTCGCGCGCGTCGATCTCGGCGAGGGGGACGCCTCGGGCGGTGGCCTCGAGCGACCAGTCGGCGTCCGCGTCGCCCTCATCGTCGGTGCCAGTCACTGCGGCTGTCGCGCCTTCGACCTCCGGCGACTCGATCCTCTCGACGCGGTGTTCGACAGGAAGTTCGTTCCGGACGTCGCGGAGATAGATCAGTTCGTCGAGATAATCGAACAGCAGGGCTTCGCGACTCTCGGCGGTCACCGAAAGCGAAAACCGCTCGCCGGTCTCCCCGGGGATGTCGTCACACGAGGCGGCCGCGAGTCCGTCGGCGACCGCGGCGAAGACCCGCTCGAGCGTGTCGCCGGTTGCCGCGACCGCGATGTCGGCCGTGTGATCGCGCAGTTCGAACGCCTGGCCCGGGCTCCGATCACCTGTCATTGCTCTCTGACAGCGGGTTCGGCTGCCGGGGTCGTATGCCCGTCGTTTTCGTTCGCGGGCCGGTCTCCCCACGGCGACCGAATCGGCGGACATCGATCGTGTCGCTCCCTTGCGACGAGCGCCGTTCGAGGACACTGTCTGGATAGGGTCGTGTCAGACATTCCAGATCGATGAGTGCCGGTGGAATTATATTGGCGACGCTGGTAGGGTTTGCTAGTGAGCGTCAACATCGACAGTCGGGTCGTCACGCCGGGGAGTGACGACTTCGTCGACCAGGCCTGGCAACTCAAGGAGGAGATTAACAGTCAGGAAGGTGTGCTCAAACAGCGCTACGACTTCTTTTCCGATGCGTATCGCCGCTCCAAGGTCCACTGCTACGTCCGCGACGGAGAACTCGTCGGGTTCGCCGCGGTTCGGCGCGACGGCTACATTCTGTTCCTCGCGGTGTCGCCGGACCTCCGCGGTGAAGGCATCGGCAAACAACTCGTCGCGCGCGTCGCGGAAGACCACGATACGATCACGTGTCACGCCCGGACGAGCAACGAGAACGCCCTCCAGTTCTACGAACACCTCGGCTTCGAGATCAAGCGGCGTATCGACGACTACTACGAGGACGGGGGCGACGCCTACTACCTGAAACTCGGCTCCGACGTCGGAATTACGGATCGATTGTCCGATCTGATGCGGCGCTGAGCGCCACTGCCGATGGCTCTCCGCTCCTCGAGCCATCGCTACACTGCTACCGTCGCCGTCAGGTGACCCACTCCGCCACGACGTCGCCGCAGAACGGACACCGCTCGGGATCGGTCCACTCGCGTTCGGTCGGTTCGAGGCCGTCGGTCACACCCTCAGCTCTCTCCCGCTTCTCGAGGGCGGTTTCGACGCGGTCGACGGTCGGCGGTCGGTGGCCGTCGATCCGCTCGAGAACCGATCACTACTCGACGGCGAACCCGACTACGAGTCCGCCCCGGGGTGTCCGTCGGGCAGGCCGCGTCGCTCGAACATGTTCTCCCGCAGCGTCTCGCCCTCGTACTCCTCGCGGATCAGCCCGCGCTCGCGGAGAACGGGAACGACGTAGTCCACGAAGTCCCGCAGGCTTCCGGGCCGTGTTACCTCCTTGAGATTGAAGCCGTCGACGCCGACCTCCTCCTGCCACGCCTCGAGTTCGTCGGCGACCGTTTCGGGACCGCCGACGATCACGGGCGAGGTCGTGCCGAGTCCCGCGAACTGCGCGACCTCTTCGACCGTCCACTCGCGGTCCGGATCGTTCTTCGTGAACGCGTTGATCGTCCCCCGGATGGCGTCGGTTTCGATGTGCTCGACCTTCTGATCGGGCTCGAGTTCGGAGAAGTCCATGTCGATAAAGCCCGAGAGCAGCGACAGGGTGCCCTCGACGCTGATGTGCTCCTTGTAGGTCTCGTGTTTCTCGCGGGCGACCTCGTCGGTTTCGCCCGTAATGACGACGATTCCGGGGAAGAACTTCAGCGAGTCGGGGTCGCGGCCGCGGTCGCCGACGCGCTCGCGCATGTCCTCGATGTAGTCGCGGGTCGCTTCCTTCGTCGGTTGAGAGACGAAGACGCCTTCGGCGTTCGTCGCCGCGAACCGTCGACCCCGATCCGAGGAGCCCGCTTGGTAGATGACGGGCGATCGCTGGGGCGACGGCTCGCAGCCGTGTGGTCCCGGGACCGTGAAGTACTCGCCCTCGTAGTCGATCGCGTGGACGTTCTCGGGATCGGTGTAGGTCTCCGACTCGGCGTCGCGGACGATCGCATCGTCCTCCCAGGAGTCCTCCCAGAGCCGGTAGCAGACGTCCATGAACTCGTCGGCCCGGTCGTACCGCTCGTCGTGTTCCATCCGATCGCCCATCCCGAGGTTTTCGGCCGCACTCTCGAGATACGAGGTGACGACGTTGAACGCGATCCGTCCGTCCGTGACGTGATCGAGCGTCGATAGTTCGCGGGCGAGCTGGTAGGGGTGGACGTAGCTCGTCGACCGTGTAACGGCGAACCCGATGTCGTCGGTTACTTCGGCCATCGCGGGCACGAGCGCCTGTGGCATGTTCGATGGCGTCTGAATCGCTCGCTGGATCGCCGGGTCACGATCGTCGTCGTAGACGTCGTAGATGCCGCGGACGTCGGCGAAGAAGATCGCGTCGAAGCCGCCGCGTTCGGCCGTCCGCGCGACGTCGGTCCAGTACTCGCGATCGGTGTACCGGTGGGACTGATCGCCCGGGATCGTCCAGGATCCCGGTGAGACATGCTCAACCGAGTTCATCGTAAAGAGATTGAAGTGTAGGTGATCGCTCATCGTCCGCACGTGTTCCTCCCGGGGAAAAAGCGAATCGACACCGGAGAATATACTGTCGGCCGGAAGTCAGCGAGAAGTCGGTCGCGGAGTTCCGGCCGTCTCCGAAGGCGACGGCCGTATTCGAGCGACCGATCTTCGAGTAGTTCCGGCCGACAGTATAGGAACGCCGAGACCGACTGCCGGGCCGACCGGAACTATCGTCTGTCGGACGTTTCGGCCGTCAGCACGAACAGTAGTAATCGGGCCCGCCGAACTCCGTCTCGAGGATCTGCAGCGCTGGGCCGGGATCCGACGGCCGGTAGACGCCCGTGGTCAGTCCGCGCGTCGACTCGAACTCCCCGGAGAGCAAGGCGGTCCACTCCTCGTTCGAGAGCACGTCCCGAAACGAGGGGGTGCTCGCGAGCAGCGAGAGGTAGTCGGGCAGGTAGATCCAGCGCGCGTTGTCGGGGTCCGTCCACTCGTACTCGGCTCCGACGGCGTCGGCGTAGGCCGCGTACGGCAGGTTCGCGCCCGCCTCGACGGGCATCGAGATCCACTTCCACGGGCGCGTGTTCACGTCGAGCAGGACGTACTCCTCGCGGTCTCGATCGTATACGAACTCGGCCTCGCTGATCCCGTAGTAGCCGCTCTCCTCGAGGATCGACCGCGCGTCGGCCTCGAGTTCGGGATCGGAGACGGTGTCGACGACGCAGGAGGTGCCGTAGCCCTGCGGGTAACGAACGCGGGCGTTGCCGACGACGCTCAACACCTCACCGTCGGGGGAGCGGTAGGAGGCCAGCGACCGGTCCTCACCGGTCGCGACCGGGACCTTCTCCTGGGCCATGACTCGGACGCCGGCCTCGTCGGCCTCGGTGACGACGTCGTGGAACTCCTCGCGGTCGGCGACCTCGACGACGTTCGTGCCGAGCAGTTCCTCGAACTCCCGCTTGCGGGCGGGTTTGACGACCAGCGGGAAGCCAAGTTGATCGGCGGCCCCGTCGGGATCGACCTCGGAGAGGCGGTACGTTTCGGGGAACGGAACGCCGAGTTCCTCGGCGGTGGCGTACAGCGACTCCTTGTCGAGGACGTTCGCGATCACGTCCCGATCGGCGAACGGGCGGCGAACCCCCTCGGGTTCGGTCTCCGCGAACGCGTGGACCCACTCGTCCATGCAGGGGAAGGCGACGGGGTCGTGATCCAGCGCGGCCGCGACCGACTCGACGTCGTCGCGGAAGCCGTCGGGATCGTCGAGCGGGAAGGTGACTTCGCCCGCCGCGACGACGGCTTCCGAGGGCGGCGCGACGCCGTCGCCGGTTCGATCCAGCGCGATGACGGGAACGCCGTGAGCGGCGAGCGCCCGCGCGACGCTCACGCCGGTGATGTGAGCGTTAGAGACGATCGCCGGCGGTCGGTCGAACGAACGATCCTCGAGGGTCGCACAGAGATCCGCGATCGAGGTGAACTGTCGGCTCATGGTCGATCCAGCCAGTCGGAAGGGCTAAATCCTGCGGTTCCGGCATCCCCTCGGGGGCGTCCCGAGAAGGCGCGCCACTCGCGAGCGGGCCGCCCATCGAAGCCGACCATTCGGCAGGATTATACCCCCGCACCCACGACTACCTGAGGCGCATGGAGGAGCGAACGAGGGCTTACCTTCGAGGGCGATTTCGTGATCACTACCGGCGGACAGCGATCACACCACCACCCGCGGCCAACGAACGCGAGTGGGGATACATTCCCTGGACCGAAGGCCCCGACACGACGATGGTCCGCCACCGTTCGCTGCTGGAACTGGGCGATCTCGAGGAGTTCCTCGTTCGAAAACGCCCACAGCACGTCTACTTCTCCGCGGGTCGCTTTCGGGATCCCGGCGCGAGTTCGATGCACGAGAAAGACTGGCAGTCCGCGGATCTCGTCTTCGATCTCGACGCCGACCACTTACCGAGCGTGACCCTCGGAGAGGACTCTTACGGCGAGATGCTCGCCAAGTGTAAGGACGCCCTGTTGCGACTGCTCGAGTTCCTCGAGGACGATTTCGGTTTCGAGGACCTCGAGATCGTCTTCTCCGGCGGACGGGGCTATCACGTCCACGTCCGCGACGAGAACGTTTTGCATCTCGAGCGAGAGCACCGACGGGAGATCGTCGACTACGTTCGCGGCATCGGCATGGATTTCGACGAGTTGATCGAAACCGAGACCGTCGCCGGACTCGGCCGCAAGACGCCGACGGAACGACGGACCCTACAGATCGACGGCGGTTGGGGTGCTCGAACCCACGCTCATCTGATGGCGTTCATCGACGAACTCCTCGAACTCGAGGAAGCGGCCGCTCTCGATCGACTTCAGGAGTTCGACGGCATCGGCGAAGGTAAGGCCCAGGCGACGCTCAACGCCGCTCGCAACAACCGCGAGCAACTCGAGGCGGGCAACGTCACGGTCCACACCGCGGTCGCGCAGTTGGCCGAACGGTTCGCCGATCAGGCGATCGAACGAGATAACGCGCCGATCGACGAACCCGTCACCACTGACACGAACCGACTCATCCGCCTGCCGGGGAGTCTTCACGGGGGCAGTGGGCTGAAAACGGTCCGCCTCGAGCGCGACGAACTCGCGGCGTTCGATCCGCTCGACGACGCGGTTCCGGAGACGTTCCGGGGCCACGAGATCACCGTCACCGTCACCGAGCCGGGCGAGATCGAACTCGGCGGGGATAGCTTTACAGTCTCGGAGGGCGACCAGTCACTACCGGAGTACGTTGCCGTGTTCTTGATGGCACGCGGCAGCGCCGAAAAGGAGAAAGAATGAATTTAGACGAGTTGCGTTCAGTCCAGAGCAAGGAGCGCCAGAAGGATAGCCTCCAGAATCTGCGCCCCTCGTTCTATCAGGAGGTCGGCGAGTACATCGCCGATCTCGAGGACGAACGCGACCGCGTCGCCGAACAGGCCGATGACCCCTTTTCATCGCCCGAAGTCGGCCGACTCACCGACGAGATCGAGACCGCAAAAGACGTCGTCGAGGCGATCTACGAGCGCCGCATGGGGAAACTCGTCAAGCAAGCCAGCCTTTCCGCAGCCGGAATGGCGGCCAACGACGAGGGACTTACTGCCGAGGAAGCCGACCTCTTCGACGACCTCGTCGAACGGATCGGCTCGAACAAGTCCCGCGTGCTCGACGTTCTCGAGGAGATCGAGACCGAGGGGGGACCCGCCGCCGATACTCCCACCGAACCCGACCGTCCGGACTCGAATCGGTCCGGGCCCGCCCCGATTGACGACCCCGGAACGGCGGTCGACTCGGATTCACCGGCCGGGGGCGTCGACGACGATACCCCGCCGGTGCCACCGCAGGAGCCATCGGGAGACGCCGGCCCCACACCTCCGCCTGCGGCCGACGATGACGGCGGGCCGGAGACTGGAGGGAGTGGACCGTCAGAGGGGCCAGAATCCGGCGACTCGAGCGGCGTCACGCCTGCAGATGTCATGGGCAGTGACGGGCCAACGATCGACGAGGAGGTCGCTGGCTCGGCGACACCATCGTCATCGTCGGACGACGGCCAGCCGTACGCCGTCGGGGACGGGGCCGGTACCGGTACGGATGCCGATATCGATGTCACGGACGATACCGATTCGGTCCCGGACCCGGATTCGAACTCGGTCGATGACGGCTCTGCCGATATGGATGTTGATCGCATGACCGTCAGAATTACCCGCGACATCGGCTCGATTCTCGGCGTCGACGACCGGGAGTACTCGCTGTCGACCGACGACATCGTTACCCTCCCGGAACAGAACGCCACGCCGCTGCTCGAGCAAGAGGCGGCCGAACCGCTCGAGTAAGCGGGCCCCTGACCGCGACCCATTCCGAGGGGAATCCGAACGATCGTTTGGTTTCAGCTGCCCCCCGAGAGCGAGAGAGATCTGGCACTGTATCGACGGAACCGAAACCACAACGCATACATCGACGGTCGCTAACACACGGCCATGCTCGACGTAGGCGACGAGGCACCCGAGTTCGAACTTGAAAACCAGCACGGCGACACCGTTCGGCGCTCCGATTTCGAGGGGCAGCGACTCGTCGTGTACTTTTACCCGCGTGCAAACACCGACGGGTGTACCACCGAAGCCTGTGCGTTCAACGACGCGAAACCCGCGTTCGACGACCACGATACCCACATCGTCGGAATCAGCGACGACCCGGTCGACGATATCGAATCCTTCGCCGACGAGTACGACCTTGAGTTCGACCTCCTTTCGGATGAACTCGGCGAGGTCGCGACGCTGTACGACTCCTACGGCGAAAAGCAGATGTTCGGCAATACCTTCGACGGCGTCTTCCGCAACACCTACGTCGTCGATCCCGACGGTCGTATCGAGGCCGTCTACGAGGGCGTCTCGCCCGAGGGCCACGCCGAAGCGGTTCTCGAGGAACTCGAGGATCGGTCGCCCGAAGTGACGCCGTAGGCCAACGGAACTCGTCGTGCCCTTTCGCTCAGCAGATCGTTTCGGGCGGATACGACGGTGCAACGAGGGGAGAAGATGGGACGGCCATCGCCGCTTCTGTCCCCTGTAGACTGTTCGTCTCCGGCACATCGACGTTTCGTTCTCGTTTCGGTCGTCCGAGACCAGCTTTCGAAGCCGCTCACTCGATGAACGATTCCGGGTCCTTTTCGTAGAGTTCCCATATCGTGATCTCGGCGTTCCGAATCTCCGTGGCTCGCGCGTGGTCGTCGCTCGTGAGATCGGTCCAGTCGAGCAATCCGGGGAAGACGAGCGGAATCGTATACGTAGAAATATCGTCCCAGTCGGGCTCGTCACCGGTGAACTCCTCGGCGACGAGTTCGGTCGTTCCGTGTGCGTGTTGCTCACCGCTGTAGTTCGGCTCGACTCCGAGGCCGAATTTGTACGGATACGCGACCCAGTGCCACCGCTTCCCGGCACCGTGGTGGACGGCCGGCGTCCACGTGTACACCTCGCCGGGCGTCAGTTGCTTCGTGTCCACGGGGTGGGCGGTTTGCAGGTCACGCCACATCTCGACGACCCACTCCCCGTCGTTCCAGACGCCGGTCCCGCGCCAATCCGCGGCGCTCCCGTGCGGTTCCTGTAGCGGCCGGCGCGGGATCATCGCACCCTCCCACTCCGCGACGTCGGGATCGAAGGCAACGGCGTCCTTCATCTCCAGCGCGTACGTGTCGTCCTGCTGGTGGGGGACGTTTCCGTCACGGATCTCGTGATAGTCGAGCGCTCCCCTCTCGACGACGTCGGGATCCCACATGTACTCCGGTCCGTCCCGTGGTCCCCACTCCTGGGTGGTGTACGTATTCCGGCCCTGATCGCTGTGTCGGTAGTCGAGCACGTGGTGGTCCGTTCCGTAGCCTTTCGGATTACTCCGGTGGGCCCGCCACATCGGGAGATCGAGGAACACGCCGTCCCGTTTGAGCCGCTCGAGTTCGCCCTCGGACCCGACCGTTCGCCAGTCGTTTTCCCACCACTCGCCCTCGCAGGCCTGTGGAATGAACTTCCGGATGTCCGTTTTGTCGAGGCCCTCGGCGCCGAAGTGATCGTGGGACTGAACGTCCGCTTCGGATACTTCGCTGGGCAGCGATCGCATCCCCTTGTGAACGGTTAACCAGCCGCCGAATTCCTCGAATCCGGTTACCGATCCGTCGTCGAGGAGGAAACTCACGCGGTCCTCGTAGAAGCCGGTGTGCTCGGGAGTCTCCCCTTTCGCCACCCACGGAGACGGATCGGCAAACTGCGTCCACTCGCCGTCGCGATACACGAGCATGTCATGGAGCCACCCGCCCGGATTCGGCTGGTCCCATCGAAACCGGAAGTGAATCCGGTCCGAATTGAACGCGATTTCGGTCCGAAGCTCTTTGACCCTCTCCCCGGGACGCCACTGCTCAGTCATACCGGAGCGGGCCCTGTCCGCCCGTCCATCCGTCTTTAGTTAGGAGACAAAACGCATGACAGCGACGGCTTATCGTGGCTATTTTTCGGAAGGAATGAGGAGGTGTCG
>NZ_WUYX01000036.1 GCF_009834785.1 Natronorubrum halalkaliphilum | reverse complement strand
GCGATTGCGATCACCAACTACGAGCGAGGACACGATCCAGGACGTGAGAAACTCAAACTATGAGTTGGATTCTATGACACGCTCATAACTATTTATCGCCGATCGCCAGAACGGGGTCGGCGATCGGCGGTAATTGACTACAGTGAACCGTATCAGTCGTTGCCGACCCGGATACAAGTGGGAGAACGAGCGAGCGAACTCCAGCGGCAATCGATAACAGGACCGGGACAAGCGTCCGTGTGCCCGTTTCGCGTCACAACGGTGGGGTCACCGGAGTTGCTAACCGGCATTGGGGCGAATCAGTCCCTTTTTACACGCAGACGGGGAATCATCGACTATGAGCTTCGAGAAAGACGACCGCGTCGTCCTGCACGACGAGCACAGCGAGTTCGACGGCGAGACGGGAACGATCACCCAGACGATGGAATCGATGTTCGGTGACGTCACCTACACCATCAGCTTCGAGGAGGGTCAGGAGGCCGGCGTTCCCGAGGATGCCCTCGAGGAAGCCGACGATACCGACGAAGACGTCGAAGCTGAAACCGAAGACGACGAATAAACGAGCCGCTGGATCGACCGTCGACCCAGCCACTCGAACCGCTATCGTATCACACCCAGACTGTAGATGCCACAGATCCCGCTTCACTACGTCGATTTACGCACGTTTTGCTACGCCACCGAAGACGAGAAACGCGTCGAAGAGGCGCTTCGAACCTTCCTGCCCGAGGAGTTCGAAATCGAGCGCGTCGAGAGCGAAGGCCACTACGGCGACCGCATCCTCGTCCTCTCTGCGCGCGTCGAGAAGGCCGACGACGTTCGTCACGTCCTCTCGCGACTCGCCGACCTCGAGTCGTTCGACGAACTAATCGGCGAACTCGACGAGCGGGTGACGGAGAACACCGAACTGTTCTTGCGACTGGACAAACAAGCCGCCTTCTCAGGGACAATTCGACTGGGCGATGGGATTACCTTCCGCGGGAAGGTCGAAGCCTACCCGGCGAAGAAAGCACAGGCCGTCGAAAACGCCGAAGACGTCCTCGAGCGACTCCGAGACTAGGAGTAGTCGGTCAACGTTCGTCCTCCCGTTCAGAGCTATCGGAGCCGTCGGTACGCTCGCAGGAGCACAGACGCCGCCGTTCCGAAGCCGGGGATCCGCGACGAAACGGCGGCCGCGCCGAGCAACAGTAGTCCGCTCTTTCGGCGCCCCTTGGAGAATTCCATGATGCCGTCGATAGCCGTCGTGACAACTCCAGCGTTCTTCAGCAGTTTCGATCGGTCTTGTGTCGCAGCCATAGTGTATGCTCGACGGCTGCCATCGATAAACAGTGGTGGCTTGCAGGTGTCTGGTGGATCTGAATAGTAGTCGGGTCTACAGGCGGAGTAGGCCGAATGCCCCGAGGTCGTACGGAAATCAACGGTTTCCCCGGCTGAGCGGAGTTTCGCTTCGCGAGGTCCGCGAAACCGAAGGTTTCGCTTGACGACGAGACGCCTTCGGCGTCTCGAACCACTCGACTCCGAGGCGGTTTACGATTGTTCCTCGAGTTCCGGCTGCTGATGGCGGTCGACTTCGCCGGTCCAGTACGCTTCCGACTCGTCGTAGGATGCGCCAAGGGCGATCAGGAAGCCGGTGATCGCCGTCACGACGGCGATGCTGCCGACGGCGACGATGGCGACGGGGAACACGGCGCCCGGGAGGACCTGTGCCGAGGTCAGTAACGCCACTGCGGTCACGGCCCCGATCAGGGCGAGCAGGCGACCGAAACGACCGGTATCGAGTCCCGAACTCGATCCGTCGGTACCGGTCTCGAGCAGTTCGTTCAGGACGCCGTTGTACTCGTCGTCGCTCGAGGCGTTTCCGAGCGAGTGAATCGAGTGGGCGACCCACAGGCCGGCGGTGAAATTAAGCAACGCGACAAACGAGACGAGACCCAGTTGTCCCGAGACGAACAGGCCCGCGAACACGGCGTTGGCGAACGCGAGGACCATGACTGCGTGGATCGCGAGCGATCGGGTGCCGAAGTCCTCGAAGAGCTGAACGTGTGCGAGTTTCATACGATACGTTGGCTCGCTATGGGGATATCGTGCGTCCCTAACTATGCTATCCGGTACCAAACTTGGTTACGGGATTTCGATGCGGTCCCTTTCCGAGAACCAATCGTCATCGCGATTGAGACGCCTCGAGCACGGACCGTTCGAATCGCAAGTGACCAGTTCGAGCGGGCCCTGGTCGCTCGAGGGATCGCAGCTCACTTACCGATACCACCCGAACCCACGCCCATGCAGATCAAAGACCGGGAGCGGATCGAGGGCGGACGCGAACGGGTGACCGTCGTCCCCGAGAGCGTCGACGATCTCTGGCACCTGCAGTACGTCCTCGAGCCCGGCGACCGCGTCGCGGGCGATACGACCCGACGGATCCAGCGCAACGACGACCAGATGCGCGATACGGGCGGCGAGCGCGAACCGATGTGGGTCGCCATCGCCGTCGACGATATCGAGTTCCACAAGTTCGCGAACCGGCTGCGAGTCGGCGGCGAAATCGTCGCCTGTTCGCGCGAGGACCAGCTCGGCTTTCACCACACGCTGAACGTCGAGGAACGCGAGGAACTCTCGATCGAGAAGTACTTCAAACCGGATCAAGAGGCCCGTCTGGAGGAAGCCGAGGAGGCCACCGAGAACCCGGACGTCGCCATCGCGACCGTCGAGGAGGGCCAGGCTCACGTTCACACGGTCGCCCAGTACGGCACCGAAGAGCGGGCGACGATCACCGGGACGACCGGCAAAGGCGAGTACGCCCGCGGGCGCTCGGAGCTGTTTTCGGAGCTCGCAACCGTCCTCAAACGGCAAGATGCCGACGCGATCATCCTCGCCGGACCCGGCTTTACGAAACAGGACGCCTACAAGTACATCGAGCAGAACGAACCGGCGGTCGCCGAAAAGATCACGATGGTCGATACGGCCAGCGTCGGCGACCGCGGCGTTCACGAAGTACTCAAACGCGGCGCCGTCGCCGACGTTCAACAGGAGACCCGTATCGAAAGCGAGGCCGAGTACATCGACGAACTCACCCGCCGTATCGCGGAGGGTGCGAAAGCCGCCTACGGTCCAGAGCAAGTCAAGCAGGCCGCCGAGTTCGGTGCGATCGAACGGCTGCTCGTACTCGATGACCGACTGCGTCAGGAACGCGGTCCCGACGGCGAGTGGGCGATCAACGTCGACGACATCGTCCGGACGGCGGAACAAAAGGGCGGCGACGTAACGGTCTTCTCGAGCGAGTTTCCCCCGGGACAACAGCTGTCGAATCTCGGCGGCATCGCGGCGCTGTTGCGCTATCGACTCGAGTAGGCGTCTCGAGGGAGACTGATTACTCGGGTTCGGGTTCCGGTTCAGGGCTGGGTTGTAACTCGTCGTTCGCCTCGAGCAACTGGATCAACACGTTCGCGAACAGCGAGTCCGAACTCCAGATCGCGGTCTCGCAGCCGCCGTCGTCGATAACGCTCAACAGGATGCTGTCGTCGTCGGCGGTGACGATCCGACCCGACCGCTGGTCGTCCTGGCGAAAGCGCGGCGGTGACTCCGTTCTGACGCCGTCGACGTCGCTGAATTTTGCCCGAATGTCGTCGCTACGGCTGATAACGAGGGCCGAGACGCCGGCTTCCGCTCGTTCCTTGATCGTCCGTTCGATCGATTCCGTGACGAGTTCCGGGAGTCGCGTTCCGAAGATGAACCGTTCGTCGGCTTGCGAGAGCAGTTCGACGACGCGGTCGTCGACACGGTCGCTACCCCGGATCGTCCAGATGTCTTCTTGTGTCTCTTCGGTTTCCGAGTCTCGTCTGACGGTTTCGACGTAATCGAACGCCCGTTCCCGCTCGTGCTGGAAGCGCTGTTCGAGCGTCTGCTGTGCTTCCTCGATGCTCACCGGTCGGTAGCGAATCGGACTCGACTGCTGGACTTCGACCAACCCGCGATCCTCGAGGCTCTCGGCGACGCTGTACACCTGCGAGCGAGGCACGTCGGTCACGCTGGCGACGTCGCGTGCGGTCCCGGAGCCGAGTCGGTGGAGTGCGATGAACACCTTCGCCTCGTAGCTGGTGAGGCCGAGTCGCTCGAACGCGTCGACGGCTTCGCTTTCGTCGTTTGTCACTCGTCGTTCCCTCGTGACTCGTCGGTAGTGTCGTCCGCGCCCATCCCTGTTTCGGTCGTCCGGCCGCCGTCGCTCGCCGTCGCGGCCGGGCTAGTCGTCCCCGACGTGTCGAAGGAGACGTCCGGGCCGAAGTACCGCGTCCAGAGGATCAGCAGCGACGGAAGGACGATGACACTCGCGAGGAACGAGTAGATGATCGTCAGCCCGGTGATGAAGCCGAACTGCTGGAGCGCCGGCAGAATCGCGAAGACCAGCGTTCCGAATCCGCCGACGGTCGTGGCGGCACTGCCCAGCAACGCGCCCCCGGTACCGGTGACGGTCGTCTGCATCGCCGACCAGGCATTACCCTGGCGCTCGAGTTCGAGCGTGTAGCGGGCGCTGATGTGGATACTGTAGGCGATTCCGAGTCCGATCGTGAGACTGGTGATCATTCCGGTCATCACGTTGAACGGGATGCCGAGCAGGTACATCGTCCCGAGAATCCAGCTGACGGCGAACGCAACCGGCAGCAGGGTCACCGTGCCGAGCGCCGCGCCGTTACCGGTGAGCCAGTAGGCCACCGTCAGGAAGGCAAAGACGGCGACGAGCGTGATCATGAGGCTCTGGAGGACCGTATCGAGCAGGTCCTGTTCGACGATGTAGTTGACGATCGGATCTCCGGTTGCGATCGCGTTCAGTTCGCCCGCTCCGGCGTCGAGGTTGCGCTGATCGCCCGTACCGCTAACGTCGATCGTCCCGGCAATTTCGCGTATTTCGTCGGTCGTTGCGTCGAACCCTGCGTCGCCCTGAATGCCGATGATCAGCCGGGCCGACTCGTAGTCGCCGTCCTCGGTGCGGTGTACGACTGTGCTCGCTCTGTCTTCGTCGACTTCGAACAGTTCGTCGTAGAGCGCCTCGATGTCCTGATCGGGGATATCGTCGCCGGTCGTATCGGCAGCGGTGAACGACTCGTTGAACGATTCGTTCTCGGCTGCCGTCTCCTCCATGACCGTAAGCGGTCCTTCGACGTCGGCATCGCCGTTCGGGAGGGTGTAGACGACGTCGGCCTCGGCGGCCTCGTCCTGCGCGTCCGAGAATCGGTGTAAGGTGTCGTCGTGGGTGATATCACCCTCTATGAGGATCTGGGCTTGCGAGTCCTCGCGCTGGAAGTTCTCGTTGACGAACTCCAGATCGTCAGCGGCGCGGTACTCGCCAGGAGCCATCCCGCCGGGGAGGTTTTGCGTCCATTCTGGCGGGCTGTCGGCGAGGAAATCTTCCTCCTCGAAACTGGTGTCGACTTGACTCGCGCCGTAAAGGCCACCGGCGGTCAGCAGCACCGTTGCGACGATGATCACGAGCGGAATCCGCCGGGCCGCGGTCGATCCGGCAGTAAGCACGCTGCTGAATCGCCCGCCTCCGGTGCCGAACGCGCGCTTGCGTCGGTCCCACCCGCGGGACTCGAGGAACGTGTCAATCTCGACCTTGAGGGCAGGAATCAGTCCGCCGAAGATGATCAGCGTCGAGATGATGCCGACGGAGCTGGCGATACCGAACTCCTGAATTGGAGGGATCGGACTCACAAGGTTCGCGAGGAAGCCGATAGCCGTCGTCGCCGTCACCCAGATGAGGGCGACGCCGACACCCGCCAGTGCGATCGTCATCGAACCGCGGACAGTGCTCGACACACCGTCCGCTTCGCGTTGCTCGCGGTGGCGCATGAAGACGTGTATCGCGTAGTCGATAGAGAGCCCGATCAGGAGGACCGGAACCGCGATCATCATCTGGTTGAACGCGATTCCCGCCCAGCCCATGAAGCCGAACGTCCAGACCAGAACGGCGAGGATCCCGCCGACGCCCAGGATGATATCGAGCGGATCGCGGTAAGCGATCGTCAGCGCAACGACGACGAACAGCAGGGCCAGCGGTCCGACGATCGCGAAGCTGTCGCCCATCGATCGATCGATTTCATCGGTGATGATACCGGCACCGAAGACCAGGTACTCCTGATCGTTTTGATCGGCAAGTTCGCGGAGATCGAGCTGACTGTCCAGGGCCGGATCGCTCTCACCGCCCATCTCCATGTCGCCCGCATCCGAATGCTGATTGATCATGGTCATCCGGGCGTCGGCTTCGGTCGATCCGGGATCGTAACCCGTCGGCATGAAGCCGAGCGCGGGCGCATCTTCGCCCTCATCTTCCGACAGCGTCTCCGTCAGGACGTCTTCGAACGCTTCGTCGTCGAGCTCCTCGAGTTTCTCGATCTGTTCCTCGAGCGACGGATCGACGCCGTCCTCGAGGTCTTCCTGGTCTTCCTCGAGCGCTTCGGCGTCCGCTTCGAGTTGATCGAACGCGTCCTCGAGTTCCTCCTGCTCTTGCTCGAGTTCGTCGGCGTCTTCCTCGAGTCTGTCGCCCGTCTCTTCGAGCGTCTCGCCGTCGCTCTCGAGTTGCTCACCGCGTTCCTCCAGTTCGGCGAATTCCTCGGCGAAGACGCCCATCGTACCGAGTTCGAAAGCCTCCTCGAAGGCCGCCTCGAGTTCCATCGACTCGACTTGCTGGAGTTCGGACTGACCGTCGCGGACGTCTTCGGCGATGGCTTCGAACTCGGCCTGCTGTTGTTCGGTCAGACCGGCTTCCGCACCGCGTTCCTCCCACAGCGTTTCGAAGGCTTCGTCAGGTTCCCCGGTCTCCTCGAGCTGTCGGGTTTCCGTTAGCGTCTCGACGAGAATTCCCTGTGCTTCCGGATCGTCAGTAATCTCGGGAACTCGTTCGTAGGCGGCTTCCAATCCGACGAGAGTCCGGAGGTCTTCCGCCGCGACGGTGAACGTCGCCGCCTGCTCATCGTCGAGGTCAGCGTTCTCGATCGCGGCCGCTCTCGTCTCTTCGATCTCCTGTTCGATCGCTTCCTGCTCTTCCTCGTCGCCCTCCGCTTCGGCTTCGAGGTACTGGCCCTGCAGCGCCATCGTTTCGTTCAGCGCTGTCTGGAGCGTTCCGGTACGGGCCTCGAGTTCCGCTTGATCCTCCTCGAGTGCATCGCCCCGATCGCTAAGATCCGAGCCTCGCTCCTCGAGACGATCGCCCCGTCGCTCGAGAAGATCGCCGCGTTCCTCGAGGTCGTCGGCCCACGCCTGGAGCTCCTCTTCGCGTTCCTCGAGTTCCTCGCCGCGTTCCTCGAGGTCGTCGATACGGTCCTCGCTTATGGCGGTGATCGCGACGATGTTCTCGACGCCCGTTATCGGATCGTCTTCGACGAGCGTCGCGTTGATGGACTCGTTTGCACGAATTTCCTGCTGGAACTCGAGCGATCCGATCAACGACTCCTGTGTGATGACGTTATCGCCTCTGGCGATCAACTGTACTGACGTCGTATTGTCGTCGTCGTCGGCACCGAACCGATCGTCGATATCCTCGAGCGCTACGGCTTCGTCGGAATCGGTCTCGAACTGATCGAGCGACGAGTCGTCGTCGACCATCGGCATTCCTGCACCGACCAACGCTGTCGCCAGGAGGAGGACGACGATAACGCTACGGGATCGTCCGGTGACGAGGTCAGCAATGCGATTTGGCAGACTCATCAGCTCACCCCGTCGAACTGCGGCGATTGGCCAGGGAGGGTCATCTGTTGTTATGATCCTACAAACTCTGGATATATACCTGTTCGGATACGCGATACCTAGGGGAACAAATCACAAATAACTATCAAGAGACGCGACGCTCAATCGGGAGCAATTCAGCCCTTCAGTGCGGTAAACAACCGATTCGGACGGTTATTCGACCGATATCGTCTTCAGGTCCTCGGCAAACCGAACGTCGCCATCGTAGTGTGCGCCGATCGACTCGAGCATCTCGTCGTGGCGTCCCTCCGTGTGCGGATAGAGATGAGTCAGGTAGACGCGGCCGATTTCGCGGCCGGCCAGTTCCTTCCCCAGCGTCTCCGGCGTGGGATGGTTCGAGACGTCGACGTCGTCCGGGAACGAACAGTCGTGAGCCAGGATGGCGGAGCCTTCGGCGAAGTTTGCTAATCCCGCGAAGGCTTCGCTGTCGCCGCTGAACGTGAACAGATCGCCGAACCGGTAGGCCAGACACGGCAGCGAGTGTCGAGTCTCGTAGGCCGAGACGTCGAACCCGGCAACGGAGAACTCGCCGGGGACGACTTCGCGGACCTGCAACTCGAGTTTGCCCTGCATGTACTCGTGGACGCCGAGCAGGTCGTCGACCAGCGCTTTCGTCCCCTGCGGGCCGACGATCTCGAGGTGTTCCTCGCCGGCGAGCCAGCGGGCTTTCATCAGCGGGAGCAGATCGGCGACGTGGTCCAGGTGGTGATGGGTCAACAGGACCGTCGAGATGGTTTCGTAGCCGACGCCCGATTGCTGGAGCCGGTGGAGGACGCCGGATCCACAGTCCACGAGCAGCGTTCGCCCGTCTTCCTGGACGAGGATCCCCGTTTGAAACCGGTCGCCGGTCGGCATCGCACTGCCGCTTCCAAGAAAGGTGACACGCATACCGAACCATCGAACGGCCTCTCCGATAAGGCTAGCTGCTTTCGGCCGGCGTCTTCCATCCGACTACCGCCGGAGACGTTACCTCGTCGGCGCTCGTCGCCACCGGTATGCGCGCTGCAGTACTCGAGGCCTACGGTGAACCGCTGTCGATCGAGTCCGTCCCGGACCCGGAACTCGACCCTCACGGAATTATCGTCGACGTCGAGGCCTGTGGTATCTGTCGTAGCGATTGGCACGCTTGGCAGGGCCACGGCGAGTGGGCCGACGATCGGGTCCCACTCGGACAGATTCTGGGCCACGAGCCGGCGGGCCGTGTCGCTCGAGTCGGTGACCGAGTCGACACGCTCGAGGTTGGCGACCGTGTCGCCGTCCCGTTCAACCTCGGTGAGGGATCGTGCTATCAGTGTCGCAACGGGTACGGTAACGTCTGCGAAGACGGCTACGCCCTCGGGTTCGAATCGAGCGTCCCGGGCGCGTTTGCCGAACGGATCCACGTCCCCCACGCGGCGTTCAACGCCGCGACGTTATCCGAGGCCATCTCTGCGGAAGCCGTCGCTGCACTCGGCTGCCGATACGTCACCGCCTTCCACGCGCTGGCCCACCGGGCCGATATCGACGCTGGCGATTGGGTCGCCGTCCACGGCTGTGGCGGTCTCGGGCTGGCAGCCGTCCAGATCGCGACTGCCCTGGGCGGCCGCGTGGTCGCGGTCGACGTCCGGGAGGAACCGCTCGCGATGGCGGCCGACCTCGGTGCCGAGGAGACGATCAATGCGTCCGAACTCGAGGGCGAAGAGACGACCGTTCCGACCGAAATCGAGTCGGTCACCGAGAGCGGCGCACACGTCTCCGTCGACGCGCTCGGGCGTGCAGAGACCTGCCGCAATAGCGTCGACTGTCTCCGCATTCGGGGAACCCACGTCCAGATCGGACTGACGACAGCCGCCGAGAAGGGTGAGGTCTCGCTGCCGATCGACGAAATGACTCGCTGGGACGTTACCGTCGTCGGCTCTCGGGGGATGCCGCCGTCGCGCTACGACGAACTCCTCAGGATGATCGAGGCGGGTCGGCTCGAGCCCGAACGGCTGGTCACACGACGCGTGGGGCTCGAGGCCGTTTCGGACCGGCTCGCGGCGATGACCGAGTACGATACCGAGGGCGTCGAGGTCGTCACGGAGTTTTGAGTTTCTCGCTCGTCTCCCTTTTCGAGAGGGTTGATACGTATCGACTCGATTTCGGTCGGAACGCTCCTCGCGACGATTCACCGTAGTCGTTCGAGATCGTTCCCACCTGCTCGTAATCAGGACCGATTTTTCGGTCCCGGCCGCCGTAGTAGCTGGTAGAAGGATCGTGGCACACCTCGACTACTACGACAAACTGCTGCTCGCCATCGTCGGCAGCCTCGCCATCGGGGTCGCGGTCGGGATCGGAACCGCGGTCGCCTTCGTGACCGGGCTCGCCGGCGGAGCCCTGCTCGCGACGGTGTTCGTCTACGAGGCGATGTTTCGAAATCCGCCGTTGCCAGCGTCGACCACCACGGCCAAAGCTGCCGCAGTTGTCTGGCACGCGTTCCTCTTCGCAACCATTGTCGCCGCTTTCATCTGACCGACGCTTCCAGACTCGAGCGCGCATTTCACTTTCGCCCCGGTGGCCAAACCCTCTTACATGCCCGTCCCGCAGACGACGATATGGACGGGAACGAGGGCCTCGAATTGCCGGTCGCCGACGATTCGCTCCCCTTCGATCCGGCGGCCGTAACGATCGAGGATCGCGACGTCTTCGACCTCCTCGAGCCAGCGGTTCAGGAGTGGTGGCTCGAGGAGTTCGGCGAGTTCGTTCCCGAGAACGAGGGCTTTTTTACGCCGCCACAGCAGGGCGCGATCCCGAAAATTAACGATGGAACGAACACGCTGATCTGTGCGCCGACTGGCTCGGGGAAGACCTTAGCCAGCTTTACATCGATTATCAACTCCCTCTATGCGAAAGACCGCGAAGCGTCCGACGGCCTCGAGAACTCCGTCTACTGTCTCTACGTCTCGCCGCTCAAATCGCTCGCGAACGACATCCACCGGAACCTCGAGGTACCGCTCGAGGGGATCGAACGGATCGTCGACCAGCGAGTCGGCGACGAGCAAATGGGCGACATTCGCCACGCCATCCGCCACGGCGACACCGCTTCACACGAGCGCCAGAAGATGCTCGAGGAGACGCCCCACATTCTCAACACGACCCCCGAGACGCTCGCGATCCTGCTCAACTCGCCGAAATTCCGCGAGAAGCTTCGCACCGTGGAGTACGTCATCGTCGACGAAATCCACTCGCTCGCGGGCGGCAAACGCGGCACGCATCTGTCGGTGAGCCTCGAGCGACTCGAGGCGATGGTCGATCACGACATCACCAGAATCGGCTGTTCGGCGACGATCGAACCGCTCTCGGAAGTGGCCGAATTTCTGGTGGGATGCGAGGCGCGTAGCGACTCCGAACGATCGACCGAGGAGCGAAGCGACCCGGAAGACGGCGAGACCCCCGGCGGCAACCACCGCCCCTACGAGATCGTCGACGCCCGCTTCGCCCGCGAGTTCGATATCCAACTCGAGTGTCCGACCGACGATCTGATCCACACGTCCCGCGATATCGTTCAGGATCGGTTCTATCGGATGCTCCACGAACACATCCAGGAGCACACGAACACGCTGGTCTTTACGAACACCAGGTCGGGAGCCGAACGCGTTCTGCACAACCTCCGCGAGGGGTTCGACGCCTACGACGAGGACAACTCGGGGTGTCACCACGGCAGCCTCTCGAAGGAGGTTCGACAGGATATCGAGGGGCGGCTCAAGGACGGCGACCTCGACGTCGTCACGTCTTCGACCTCCCTCGAGTTGGGGATCGACATGCCCCACGTCGACCTCGTCGTACAGGTCGGTTCGCCAAAGTCCGTCGCCGCACTGCTCCAGCGCGTCGGCCGGGCGGGCCACCGTGTCGGACAGACGGTGACGGGACGGGTGATCGCACTGGACCGGGACGAACTGCTCGAGTGTGCGGTCATGCTCAAGAAGGCCGAAGAGGGGTTCGTCGACTCCGTTTCGATCCCCGAAAACGCCCAGGACGTCGCGGCCCAGCACGTCTACGGGATGGCCATTGCGGAGATTCGACCGGAGTCCGAACTGAAAGCGATTCTGCGGCGGGCATACCCCTATCGGAACTACAGCGAGGCGGAGTACGAATCGCTCATGCGGTATCTCACCGCCGAGTACGCCGGCCTCGAGGACCGAAACGTCTACGCGAAGGTCTGGCGCGACGAGAACGACCCGCCCGACGGCGAACACCACCACGAGGCGTATCCGGTCGGCGAACGCCTGATCGGCAAACGGGGCCGTTTGGCCCGGGTCATCTACATGACCAACATCGGAACGATCCCGGACTCGTTTACCTGTGACGTGTCCACGCGCGGAAGCGACGAGTGGGTCGGCCAACTAGACGAGAGCTATCTCGACACGCTCGAGAAGGGCGACGTCTTCGTGCTCGGCGGCGACCACTTCGAGTACCGCTACCGGCGCGGGTCGAAGGTCTACGTCGATCGGACGAGTGCCCGACCGACCGTTCCCTCGTGGTACTCGGAGCGACTGCCGCTGTCGTACGATCTAGGGTGTGAGATCCTCGCGTTCCAGCGCGAACTGCTCGCTCGCTACGACGAGGGCGGTTCCCCGCGAGTCCGCGCGTGGTTGCGGGAGTTCCCGCTGGACGACGACAGCGTGCGAGCGATCGCCCGACTCTTCGAACACCAGTTCCGGTACGCGGGCCAGGAGAGTGTCAGCACCGACGACCGTCTTGCCATCGAGGTCGTCCGCGACCGCGAGGAGTACGAACGCCACTACTACGTCCACTCGATGTACGGCCGGAAGGTCAACGACGGGCTCTCTCGGCTGTTCGCCTACCGCTGCGCCCAGGAGGCCACCGCCAACGTCCGCGTCGCCGTCGCCGACAACGGCTTCGTTCTCTCGATGCCGCTGAACCGAAAAGTCGACATCGAGGGCATCATCGACGACCTCGAGCCCGATCAGGTCCGCGAGGATCTTCGGGCGGCGCTGTCCGGAACCGACCTCCTGCAGCGGTACTTCCGCATCAACGCGACGCGCTCGCTGATGATCCTCAAACGCTACAAGGGCTACGAGAAGTCCGCGAGCGAGCAACAGGTTTCCAGCGAGATGTTGCTCGGATTCGCGGAGGACCTAGAGGAGTTCGCGGTCATCGAGGAGACCTATCGCGAGATTCTCGAGGACAAACTCAACGTCGCGGAGATCGAGGCCCTCGTCGGCGCGATCGACGCCGGTGATCTCGCGGTCGAACGCCACCTGTTCGACTCGCCGACGCCGCGAGCGTTCGGACTGGCGACGCTGTCGGCCAGCGACGTCGTCCTCGCCGAAGACGAAAGCGCCGCGTTACAGGCGTTTCACGAACACGTCCTCGAGGAGATCGGCAATGAGTCGCTACAGGGACTCTCGTCGGAGTAACTGTACGGGGTAGGTGTCATCGCCGCAGCGGGAGCTTGCTTGCTCGAGGCCGATCGACTGGGCGGACTCCTTCGACGGCCGGCTTTGGAGCGGCGGGTAAGTTGCTTCTGATCGTGTGCGAATTGACCAGCGATCTATCCGGACAGTCCCCCCCCTCGATATGATGGAACTCTTTCTATATCCGATTTAGAATAGGTAACTGAGAAATACCTTCTCGACTTATTTTGACTGACCGTCGTATTAGGTACCAAAGCGCAGAAATATGGGATCTAACGGATGATGTCGCCAGAATATAAAATTCTATACATTAGTGGGTTATGGGATCCGGTCTTCATGCTAGGGGCTCTGTTAGGCGCTAATTTCAGCAAACGTCTCGAGAGACAGGATCTGGGTATATCTTCTTAGAGGCAGACACATTTCCAAAACCATCATTAAATAGACGTATTAGCGACGGTCGTTTCGAGGGGGAGACACCTCGAACCCGGATCCTGAATCATCCCGAGTCGCTAACGGGTTTCCGCCGTGAGAACATACATATAGCGCCGTCACATCGCTCGTAGTATGGGTGCACCAACGGTACTCGACGAGCCGCGCGCAATCGACATGCACGCCCACCAGCCGACGAGCGAATTCCTCCACGACGCGGGGGGACAAATGATGAAAGACGCGGCCGATCGATTCGGCGCCGACCTCGAGACGGACACCTACGAGAACATGATCGAGGAGTATCGGGACGCGGGCGTCGGCCGCGCCGTCCTGCTCGGGTGGGACGCGGAAACGAACACGGGGAACCCACCCGTTCCGAACGACTACGTCGCCGAAGTTCGCGACGAGTACGACGACTTCTTCATCGGCTTCGGCTCCGTCGATCCGCTCAAAGACGACTGCGTGGAAGAGGCGATCCGCTGCGTCGAGGATCTGGATCTCTCGGGGTTCAAATTCCAGCAGATCGCACAGGGTTTCGATCCGTCCGATCCCGAACACGAGGAGCTGTTCGCGACGATCGAAGACCTCGGGGTTCCCATCGTCTTCCACGGCGGTAACTCGACGCTCGGCGCGTGTTCGCCGGGCGGTCGCGGGCTGAAGATCAAGTACGGCAACCCGATGCTGATCGACGACCTGGCGGCCGACCATCCGGATCTCAAGATCCTCATCGCCCATCCCGCCTACCCCTGGGAGAAAGAACAGCTCGCGATCTGCCAGCAGAAGGGCAACGTCTACATGGATCTCTCCGGCTGGATGCCGAGATATATCGACGACCAGGTGCTGGAGTACGCCCAGTCGCTGCTCTCGGACAAGGTCATGTTCGGTACCGACTACCCCATGCTCGAGCCGGAGCCGTGGCTCGAGCAGTTCGAGGCACTCGGGTTCGACGAGTCGATCCAGCGGAAGATCCTCTGGGAGACGGCCGAGGAGTTCCTCGAGTTATAATCGGTTCGAAAGATCGCCCCGACCCTAAGGGACCACGGGTCGGGTGACCCGTGGAACTCCCGCTGCGTTCTTCAGAACTGCTATTCTGTTCGAACTATGGGAACAGCGACTGTTCGCTGATTCCGTTTCGGTCATCACGAACTGGTATAGACATTTCGGTCATTTGCTTGCAAAGAGAATGGAATTACAGACATACCTATGTAATGGTCCGCTAGCCAGTCCGCCGTCTGACCGATATCGGACACTCGTCTTGGGAAGACGAGTTCGAGGTGAAAATAGCTTCTATCCGCTCTAAACCGGCTATCTGTGGCCCGGATTCGGAGTAGCAGACAGAGAAGACTATCTCGTTCGAATAACTCGAACAATTCGTACGGTCAGCGGAGAAATCGACTTGTAAACCGGTCAGGAGTGGGCGAGATTGACCTCGACTTCGTTCGTCGCACCGAGTAGGAGATCGGGGAGTTCGTCGGTCAGCAAATCGCCACGCAGTCGATTCGCGGGTCCGGCGATACTGATCGCGCCGATAGCGTTGCCCGACTCGTTTCTGATCGGTGCGCCGACGGCGTGGACGCCGATAACCGACTCTTCGTGGTTGAACGCGTATCCCTGCTCCCTGATCGTCTCGAGATTGTTTTGAAGTTCCTCGCGATCCGTAATCGTCCGTTCGGTCTGGGAAGCCAGCCCGTAGTCGTCGAGAATCGACTCGATCCGGTCCTCGGGGAGATGGGCGAGAATCGCCTTGCCCGCAGCGAACTGATGGAGATGTGTCCGCTGGCCGATCCGAGCGTGGGTTTTCACGGAGTGGCGTCCCTCGGCCCCGTAGATGTGAACGCCCATCCCGTGCTCTTCGATCACGCACCAGACTTTCTCGTCGGTTTCGGCGGCGAGTTCGTCTACCTTCGGTTTGGCGACATCGAATAGCCGATGGCGATTGCGCACGTGAATCCCGTAGTCGAGAAACCACGTGCTGATACGGTAGGTGTCTCCCTCACGGACGAGTATCCCCCGCGACTCGAGGGTTTTTACGTGCCGGTGGACGGTACTTTTCGCGAGGTCGAGTTCGGCGGCGAGTTCGGTGACCCCCGCACCGTCGGTGTGTTTGACGACGTCGACGATGTCGAACGCCGTCTCGACGGTTTCGACCGGTCTGTGTCGCGAGTCGCTTGCCATACGCGCATACTGGAGTAGAACCGACAAAAACCTGTTCCCGTTATTCGAACGAGTAGCGATTTCGTTCGTAACGTTCGAACTCGCTTCGGCTTCGCGCGTCTCTTCGATTATGAAGTCTGCGAGTACTCCTCGACCCACTCCTGTAACGTCAGATCCATCGCGGCCTGCGTGATGGCGTTCGAGGACGCGGAGTTGGCACTCTTGACGAGTTCCGCCTCGAGCGTCCGCGTGGGGACTTCCCCGAGGAAATGGGGGATCGCGCGCTGGACGGCAAGCGGACAGCCGACCTCGTGGGCGAGCGCGTAGCCGGAGATCGAGTGAGGGATTTCCTCGCTGACGTACCGCGGATCGGGCTCTGCGAGCAGGTCGTCGTCGACGAACTCGGGGTACTCGTAGCACTTGCCGACGTCGTGCAGCAGACACGCGGCGACGACGGTATCGACGTCGGGGTCGGCACCGTGAAAATCCCGCTGTTCGCGGACGGATTCGAGTGCGATGCGCGTGACGCCCCGAACGTGCTCCACGTTCGTCACTTCGTGGATGTTCCAGGCGTAGGGGATGTCCTCGACGTCCCGCCACCCGCCGCGTTCCAGGCCGAGGACCCACGCCTCGACGACGCGGTCGCGAAGGTCTTCGTCATCGATGTGCTCGAGTTCCGGGAAGGCGTTGCGGACCTGGGCGTCGAAATCGGGGCCGGGATCGTCCCCGGAATCGGAATCGGAATCGGAATCGGGACCGGGGGTGGAACAGGTATCGGAATCGGAGTCGGGGTCGGAATCGAATGAAGGCATAACGATCAGTGATCGGCTTTGACGAGGCTCTCTCGGCCGATGAGTCGCGGCCGCTCGTCGATCGCGAGGAAGTTGTTCACGTCCTCGCGGGCCTCCTTCGCTTTCCCTTTCTCGGGATCGTAGTCGCGCGATCCCTCGCTACCGAGCGCGTCGTACAGCTTCTCGAGATCGTCGAAGTAGAGTTCGGCGACGCCGTCGAACTCCGCGTTCTCGGGATCGGTCGGGATAACCGTGTTGTACTTCACGACGCCGTCTATCTCGCGGGCGATCGGCGTGTGGTTCTCCTGCCAGTAGTCGACGAACTCCTCGTGGCTCATGCCGTCCTGTCGGACGAGGAATGCCGAATGTTTGTACAGGCCGTCGGTGTCGCCGTCAACCTCGTCTTTCTGGACGATCTCTTCGCCGATGAATCGAGGTCGGTCCTCGATCGCGAGGAAGTTGTCGACGTCCTCACGGGCCTCCTTCGCTTTGCCCTTCTCGGGATCGTAGTCCCGGGATCCCTCGCTCCCGAGCGCGGCGTGAAGATCCTCGAGATTCTCGAAATACAGCTCCGCCAACCCGTCGAATTCGGCGTGGTCCGGCTCCGTCGGGAGCACCTGCTGGTAGCGAACGACGCCGTCGATTTCGCGGGCGATCGGGGTGTGCTCGTCCTGCCAGTAGTCGACGAACTCCTCGTGGCTCATTCCGTCCTGGCGAACCAGGAGGGCGACATGCTTGTACATCACGAGCGTGTTTTTCATACAGTACAATAAATGGTGAGGCCGCTCGTCCGGCGTTGTACTGTTACGCGTGGAGCGCGCTATCGAAGCGCCTCGCCGTGAACGAACAGCCGTTGGCCCGCCTCGCGACTCTCCGCGTAGCCGTCGTCGTACTCCATCAACTGGAGCAACGCACCCGTCGGATTCGACGGCGGGATGAACGCTTCCGCCCAGTGCTCGAACTCGGCGTAGTCGACGACGGGAACGTCGTGAGACTCCAGTACCTCGACGGCCGTCTCGAGGTCGATGACTTCGAACGTGATGTGGTGGAGCCCGGGCCCCTGTCGCTCGAGGAAGTCGGTCAGGAACGATTCCGACCCCGCTTCGGGCGCGATGAGTTCGAGTCGGGAGGCGTCGCCGAGGACGTACGTCGCCCAGGTGAACGAACCGTACTTGCTCCGCTCTTCGTGGATCTTCTCGCAACCGAGGACGAACAGCAGGCTCTCTGCGTCGTCGATCGATTCGACGGCGATCCCGACGTGATCGACGCGCATCGCTGGCATCTCCGACATACGATGGACACGGCGGCCCGTCCACATAATTATTTGTCTCGTGTCCACAGTTATCACGAGCATCGTGGACACGGAGCACCGATAGAACAAAGTCGGCGGATCCCAACAGTGATCCTGTATGACAAAATTGGTCGAATTACTCGTCCGGAACGACGAGTATAGCCACGCGGAGTTCGTCGAGCGGTGGCAAGGCGAGCACGCGGACATCGCTCGCGAACTGCCCGGACTGAAACGGTACAGCACGTCCGTCCCGGCGAATCCCGACGAGGCCGAGTACGACGGCGTCCTCGAGCTCGTGTTCGAGAGCGGGCAGGCGCTGAACGAGGCCTTCGAGTCCGAGGTCGGCCAGGAGGTCCAGGCCGACGCCGCCGAGTTCCTCGAACTCGGTGCCGGACCGCGAATAGTCGTCGATGAAACGGTACACGTCGCCGAAACCGTCGCCGGCGACGCTGCCGACGAATGACGACGACCGCGTCCGCGCTCGTCGACACGCTCGAGGAACTCGGCGTCGAGTACGTCTTCGGCTACCCGGGCGGTCGAGTGATCGAATTGCTCGAGTACCTTCCCGACTCCGACGTCGACCTCGTTCGCCCGCGCGACGAACGCGAGGCCAGCGTCATGGCCGAGATGCACGGCCGCCTGACCGGAACCCCGGGCGTCCTCGCCGGACAGGGGCCGTGGATCGGAAGCCTCGGAATGATCGGCCAGATGGAGGCGCGGCTGTCCTCGTCGCCGATGGTCGTGCTCACGGAGGCCTCCGAACGCGGCGAGTACTCGACGCTGGCACCGTACCAGCAGTCCAGAGGCGATTACGGCGGCTTTAGCCTCCCGTCGATCCTCGACGGCGTCACCAAGGAGTGGTGGTTTCCACGCACGCCGGTCGAGACTGTTCGATCGACGCAGCTGGCGTTCAAACACGCCGTTGCCAGCCGTCCCGGACCGACGGCGGTGATCCTCGACGGGGATGCGATCACCGAGGACCTTCCGGACGATTCCACGCCGCCGGCCTGGGACGCGCGCGAACAGACCCGGACCTGGGACGCCGCGCCGGCGGCCACCGACGTCGCGACGGCCGCCGAGGCCCTCGAGGACGCCGAGCGGCCGGTCATCATTTCGGGCAACGGCGTCCACGCCGCGCAGGCGTACGACGAACTCGCGGCGGCCGCCGACGCCTACGACTGTGCGGTGGTCACCTCCTACCTCGGGAAATCGACCTACCCCGAGACCGACGAACGCGCCGCCGGCGTCATGGGATCGTTTGGCCACGAGGGAGCGAATCAGGTGGTTAGCGAGGCCGACACGCTGCTCGTCGTCGGCTGTCGGATGAACCCGATGGACACCAACTGGCAGGCACCCGAGTTCATCCGGCCGGACGAACAGACGATCATCCACGCCGATATCGACACCCGCAATGCGGGCTGGGTCTACCCCGCGGACGTGGGGCTTATCGGCGACGCGGCCGAGAGTCTGACCGCGCTCGCCGACGCCGGCGAGGCGTCGAACGACTGGGCGACGAAGCGCGCGGCGGCGGCCAAAGACTGGTTCAGCACGGCCGAGTGCGAGGACGAGTCGACGCCGATCAAGCCCCAGCGCGCCGTCAAGGCTATCGAGTCGGTCGTCGACGAGGATACGATCGTCACCGCCGACTCCGGAAACAACCGGTTCTGGCTGCTGTACTATCTCCAGACGCCGGCCGTCCGCACCTACTTCGGAAGCGGCGGCGTCGGCGGGATGGGGTGGGCGAACCCGGCCGCCGTGTCGGCGGCGCTGACGACCGGGAAAGACGTGATCGCGGTCGCCGGCGACGGCGGGTTCTCGATGACGATGAACAGCGTCGAGACGGCCGTCGAGTACGGCGTCGCGCCGACGTTCGTCGTCTTGAACGACACCAGCCTCGGGATGGTCCGCCAGATGCAACATGAGGACGGCGACATCGCCGGCGTCGAGTTCCACGACACGGACTTCGTCAAAGCCGCCGAGGCCTTCGGCGCGGTCGGCACGCGCGTGACCGACCCCCACGAGTTGGGCGAGGCGCTCGAGACCGGCAAGGCGGCGGACGTCCCCCACGTTATTGACGTCCGAATCGACCGCGAGGAGGATATGGCCGACACGCTGGCCTCTTCGTTCTACGAATCGGTCGGAGGGCTGCATGAGTAGCGAGTCCCGCGGAGGGTCCGGCCGGACGCTCACCGATCTCCGAAACGGACCGAACGATCACCAATCTATACATGACTGAGCCGAATACGAGGCACACATGACCGACGAATCAACAGTACTGGTAACCGGCGGAACCGGCTTCATCGGTTCCTACGTCGTACAGGACCTACTCGAGCACGGCCACGACGTCGTGGCGTACGACCTCTCGACGGATACGGAGATCCTCGAGAAACTCGGCGTCGCCGACGAGGTCGAGGTGCGACGCGGCGACGTCTCCGACCCGACCGACGTGATCCGAGCGGTCAAGGAGACGGGAACGACCCACATCGTCCACCTCGCGGCGCTGCTGACGACCACGGCTCGAGACAATCCTCGAAGCGCGGCCGACGTGAACATCGTCGGAACGAACAACGTCTTCGAGGCGGCCCGCACCCTCGACGATCAGGTCGAGCGCGTCGCGTGGGCCTCCTCTGCGGCGGTGTACGCGCCGCCCCACAACTACGACGCGGAGTGGGTCGACGAGGAGGAACTCGTCTATCCGGACACGCTCTACGGCGCGACGAAGGAGTACAACGAACACCAGGCGCGAGTCTACCACGAGGACTACGATCTCGACCACGTCGCGCTCCGACCGACGGTCGCCTACGGACCCTACCGCGAAACCGGCGGCTCGGCGTTTCTGGCGAACATCATCGAGAAGCCCGCCCTCGGCGAGTCCTACAGCGTCGAGTACGGCGACCAGTACGTCGACTGGCAACACGTCGAGGATATCGCCCAGGCGTTCCGCAAGGCCGCGTTCACGCCCGAGGAAGACCTGACGCAGCGCGTGTACAACGTCCGGGGCGTACTTGCGACCGTTCGCGAAGCCGCCGAAGCCGTCGAATCCGTCGTGCCCGACGCCGATATCGACGTCTCCGACGACGGGGAACTCCCCTGGACGCAGAACCTCGACATGACGAAAGCACAGGAGGATCTGGGGTATGCGGTGCAGTACGACCTCGAGTCCGGCTTCCGGAAGTATATTAACGTGTTGCGGGAAGAGAACGGACTCGAACCGGTCTGAGAACGCAGTTCGGTATTACTCGGCCTCGGCGAGGGTTCGTTCGAGGTCCCGAATCCGCTCGTCGATCTCCTCGACGGTCTCGAGTTGGGCTCGATTGCCCTCGGCCAGGTGCTCGACTTCGCTCGCGACCAGCGACGCGCGATCGGCGATCCGATCGAGTTTCCGAGAGACGTCTTCGACGCTCGCGGCCTGTTCGTCGGTCGCCTCGACGATTTCGGCCATCCGGCTCGAGGTGTCCGTCGCGGCGTCCGCGATCTCGCCCTGGTTCGCGACCAGCGCGTCGATCGCGGCGCTCGCGTCGCTGGCGCGGTCGTTGGTCGATTCGACGCGTTCGATCGTTTCGCCGACCGTCTCGTGGATGTCGTCGACGATGGCTTCGATCTCGGTCGCTTCTTCCTGCGAGCGGTTCGCGAGCGTCTTGATCTCGTCGGCGACGACCGCGAAGCCGGCGCTTTCGTCGCCGACGTTCGCCGCCTGGATGTTGGCGTTGAGCGCGAGCAGGTTCGTCTCGTCGGCGATGTCGTTGATCACCTCGACGAGCGCGTCGATCTCGTCGACCCGTTCTTGGAGTTGGATCACTTTCTCGCCGACGTCCTCGCCGGTCGCTTCGACCTCGTGGATCACGTCGCGCGCGTCCTCGGCGCGCTCCCGGGACTCGGCCGCCAGGCTGGCAACCTCGTCGCTTCCGTCCTTGACGGTGTCGGCGCTGGCCGCGATCTCCTCGCCGGCGGTGCTGACCGACGCGATGTCTCGATTCGCGTCTTCGAGGTTCGCGGCCTGCTCGGTCGCCAGCCCCGAAATCTCCTGGCTGCTCTCGGAGACCTCGCTGGCGGCTTCCTGCAGGTCGTCGATCGATCCGCGCACGTCCCGGGCCATCCGCTCCTGGAGGTCCTCGAGCAGTTGGCGCTGTTCGACGAGGTCCGTCACGCCGTAGATGACCTCGAGCGCGCCGATGACTTCTCCCGTCGGGTCCCGCAGCGGGATCGCCATCGCGCGGTTGTGGAACGTATTTCCGTCGGCGTCGGTAGCCGATCTGATCTTCTCCTCTTTGATTGGTTCCCCCCGGTCGGCGACGGTCTCCGCGAGCGTTTCGCTCTCGCCGTCGGTCTGAAAGACGTCGTAGGCCCGTTCCCCGACGACCTCGTCTCGAGTCATCCCGAGCAGATCGGCCGCCTCGGCGTTCCAGTGGGTAATGATGCCGTCGGTGTCGACGACGAACACCGGGTCGGGGAAACTGGTCACGATCAGGTCGAACATCCCTTTCCAGAAGCCGTCCTCGCCCTCACTCGATTCCGGTGATGTGTCGTGAAGGAGCGTATCCATCTTTCGCTACCATTGGCGTATGCTACCGTATATCCTTCGGCCGATAGTCGCGACCGACCGCCGGGGCTCTCGTGCGGTCTACCGTTCGTCAGTACCGGCGAAACCACAGCCGCCGTGGTTGGCACCGAAAACTCGTTACAGGAGTCCGTACCGTTGGACGACTGTGGATAGCGATGCCGCGCAAAGCAAACGGCGTGAGATATTTATCGATAGCCCCTGATATCGTGGTATGGCACAACATGACGAGACTGTGAAGAGACAGCCGCTCGAGCCCCTCGCGGCCGAGGAGATCGAGCGGGCGTACGGAATACTGACCGACGAACGCGACGTGGGCGAGGAGAGCCTCTGTATCAAAATCGAGTTGGCCGAGCCGTCGAAGGACGCGCTCGAGGCGTACGACGCGGACGGCACCGTTCCCGACCGGCGAGCGCGGATCGTCATCAGGGACGGGGCCGATCGGCGGACGCTGGAGGCGGTCGTCTCGCTCACCGACGAGACCGTCGTTTCCTGGGAGCACGTCGAGGACGCGCAGCCGTCGATCGCCATCGAGGAGTTCATCGCCTGCGAGGAGACGGTCAAGGCGAACGCGGAGTGGCAGGCGGCGGTCGAACGTCGCGGCGTGGAAAACACGGACCGGGCGATGGTCGACCCCTGGTCGGTCGGCCACGAGTTCGTCCCCGAGAGCGTCGATCGGTCGAAGCGACTGGCCCACGGGTTGAGCTTCCTCCGGCCCAGCGAAGACGCCGGCGACGAGGGCTACGCGAAGCCGCTGACGGGGATCCACACGTTCGTCGATCTCGACCGGATGGAAGTCGTCGAAGTCGTCGACTACGGTCCGCCGGACGAGGACGAGCCGCTGCCGCCTAGGGAGATGGCCTACCGCGAGGACGACGTCGACCTTCGGGACGATCTGGCCCCCTACAACGTCGACCAGCCCGATGGCCCGAGCTGGACGGTCGACGGCCACGAACTCGAGTGGCAGGGCTGGCACATGCGCGTGGGCTGGACTCAGCGCGAAGGGGTCGTCCTCTACGATATCGGCTACGAGGACGACGGCGAGGTGCGGTCGATCATCGACCGGGCCTCCTGCGCCGAAATGTCGGTGCCCTATGGCACGACCGATATCAACGATCGGTTCAAGAACGCGATGGACGTCGGCGAGTACAATATCGGCCGCCTCGCGAAGTCGCTGACGAACGGCTGTGACTGCCTCGGGCACATGCACTACTGGGACGCCGTCATGAACACGGCCGAGGGCGAGCCCAACGTCCTCGAGAACGCGATCTGTCTCCACGAGGAGGACAACGGCACGCTCTGGGAGCGCAGCGACTGGCGGACCGGAAGCGACGAGGTTCGGCGGCGGCGTCGGCTCGTCGTCTCCTTCGTCGCCGCCGTGGGCAACTACGACTACATCTTCAACTGGTACTTCTACCAGGACGCGTCGATCGAGGTCGAGGTCCGGCTGACGGGAATCGACAGCGTCTCCGCGGTCGGCCCGGACGAGGATCCCGCAGGGTACGGCGAACTCGTGGCCCCGCAGCTCAACGGCCCGATCCACCAGCACTTCTTTAACTTCCGGCTGGACATGAACGTCGACGACGGACCGAACACCCTCTACCGCGTCGAGAACCAGCAGGTTCCGTCCGGCCCGGACGGCCTCGATCCGATGAGCGAAGCCGACGGCCGGACCCACAACCCCGGCGGCAACGCCTTTTATGCGAACCGCGAGAAGCTGACGAGCGAAGCGCAGGCCAAGGATCTGATCGATTCGCTCAAGGGTCGATACTGGCAGGTCGAGAATCCAACCGCGGAGAACAGTCTCGGGAAACCGACCGGCTATCGACTCATGCCGGGGGACAACGTCGCGGCCGCCGTCCAGGATGACTCGAGCGTGATGAAACGCTCCGGGTTCATCAAGTATCACCTGTGGGCGACGCCGTTCCGGGAGAACGAGCGGTATCCGGCGGGGCGGTACCCGAACCAGCACCCGGGCGGCGCGGGACTCCCGGCGTGGACCGAGGCCGACCGGAGCGTAGAACGCGAGGATCTCGTGCTCTGGTACACCCTCGGCGTCAATCACGTCACCCGGCCCGAAGACTGGCCGATCCTGCCGGCGCAGGTCTACAGCTTCAAACTCCAGCCGGCCAACTTCTTCGACGAGAGTCCGGCGATCGACGTCCCGCCCCAGCACGCGATCGAAGGCCAGGACGTGCCCGGACACGGCCACGGGAGCTGTGAGGGCGAGACGGAGGCGGAAGCCGACGCGGACGACTGATACGGATTGCTGTAACGATTTGCCAGCACAACCGCAGGACGGGGCGCGGTTGCGCCGAAAATGACGTACAGTAAACCGTATGAGACGGTCTGGCGTACCCGCGTCCCGGTGTAACTGCCGCCGTCTCGCAGTTACACCGGCAGTGACGTACAGCGGGCCATACGAGTCCGACGCGAGCGACGACGGGGTCTGTCCACGTCGCTCTCGAGGCGATCGCGCGTCGCTGGCGGCGGTCCGATCGACTCTACGAGGGGGAGACTGTGAGGCTCGGTTCGCGGCTGTGGCGGGGCGCTCACCGAGTTCGAATCAGTCCGATTCGTTGGCAGTTTTGCCCTCGTCCTCGAGAACCCGTTCGATCTCGTCGTCGTCGAGGAGATCGACCAGACTCTCGTCGCCGGTCCGGTAGGCCTCGAGTTCGTCGTCGGACAGGTGGTTTTCGAGGTCCTCGGCCTCGAAGTTCGTTTCGAGCACTTCGTCGACGTCTTCGGGATCGTATCCAGGGATTACCATACGGAACGTACGAGGTCGAGGTCCTTATTACTGTCCGGGGGCTGCGGTCCGGAGTCCGTTGTCCAGGGTTCGCGGTCCGCGGTCGCCTGCGCTCGTCGAGAACGGTACGATTTAGTGGACCGCCGCGGTACGTGACGTCATGACGTTTTCCGAGCGAGACTACATGGAGGGAACTCGCGGCACACAGGCGGTCGACTGGGAGGAACGGATCGACACACAACGGCTCCGTACCGAGCGCAAGGAACGGGCGCTCGAGCGGTTACAGGAGACCGAACTCGGCGCGATGTTGCTCGTCTCCGATCCGAACATCCGCTACGTGACGGGGCTGGCGATGACCGGCGGCAGCGGCGCGGACCACTATACTCTCCTCACCGAAGACGGCGATATCGTCCACTGGGACACTGCAGACCACGCGAGCAACCAGCGGTTCAACTGCCCCTGGCTACACGACATCCGCTACGCCTGTCCCGGACTCGGGAACGTTCCGCGGGCGTCGGGCAGCCCGTCCGCCCGCCAGTTCCTCGTCTCGAAGATGGCCGAAACCGTCTACGAGGCCATGGAAGAGTACGGCGTCGCGGACGAGGCGCTCGGGATCGACGTCGGTAATCGAGGGCTCCTCGAGGCGTTCGAGGATCTCGGGGTCGAGGTCGATACCGGGACCGCCCAGTCGGTCATGGAAGACGCTCGGAAGGTCAAGACGCGAGACGAGATCGAGTGTCTGCGAATGGTCGCCTCGATCTGCGAGGCCGGCTTTCAGACGATCAAAGACACCGCGAAGCCGGGGATGCGCGAGACGGAGGTCTGGGGCGAGGCCGTAAGCGAACTGTGGCGTCACGGCGCGTTCGTCGGCGGCGGCTACCTCACATCCGGGCCGAACACGTGGCCAAAACACCAGGCCAACACTACCGACCGAATGATCAGACCCGGCGATCTGGTCTACGCCGACATGTACAACATCGGCTACCTCGGCTACCGCTCGTGTTACTACCGCACCTTCTCCATGGGCGAGCCGACCCAGGAGCAGCGCGACGCCTACGAAACCGCCCGCGACAACCTCTACGACGTGCTCGAGCGCATCGAACCCGGCGCGACGACCGACGAAATCTCGCAGGGCTTTCCCGACATGGAAGGCGAGCACGCGGACTACTACGACGCCGACGAACACTGGCAGATGACGACGAACCACTGGGCCCACGGGCTCGGCCTCCAGCTGTACGAAGTGCCGCTGATCTGGCGCGGCCTCTCGCCCGACCACCCAATCGAGATCGAGGAGGGAATGACGATGGCCGTCGAAACCCAGGAGCCCGCGGGTCGGCAGGGCGTCCGCGTCGAGGAGATGGTCGTCGTCCGCGAGAACGGCGTCGAGATCCTGAGTCAGTGGCCGGTCGAAGAGATCACGGTCATCGATCACTGACGCTGCTCCGCCGGCTATTCGATCGCTGGTTCACCAACAATTAAGCCGGTCACGCTGGATGACAGTAGTATGCAACTAGGGACCGGACTGTTTACCGCCCAGCAGCGGCCCGACGACGACCGTGCGATGAGCGACCTGTACGACGAGATACGGACGCTAACCCGCGAAATCGAGGCCGCGGGCCTCGACAGCGCGTGGGTGTCGGAACATCACTTTTCGGATGACGGCTACCTCTCCGGCACGATGCCCACCCTGGGCGCGATGGCCGCCGAAACCGACGAACTCGAGATCGGTAGCTGCGTCGCGCTCGGTCCGCTGTACGATCCGATTCGGCTCGCCGAGGACGCCGCGACGGTCGATCTCCTCTCCGACGACCGGCTCACGCTCGGCCTGGCCATCGGATCGAACCCGCGGGAGTTCGATATTTTCGGCGTCCCGCAGGACGAACGAGCCGAGCGCCTCGCGGATCTCGTCCCGTTCCTTCGGGGTGCCTGGAGCGAGGGCGACCTCGACTACGAGTCGTCGTTTCACGACGTCCCGGCCGACGTCTCGATCACGCCGAAACCCGCCGGCGAATCGGTGCCGATCATGCTCGGGGGCGGCGCGAAGCCGGCCGTCCGGCGGGCCGCCCGAACGGCGGAGGGCTGGTGTGCACCGTCGTCGCTTTCGGTTGAGGGCGTCCGCAAGCGCGTCGAGGACATCCGTCGGGTGCGAGCGGAAGACGAAATTTCGGGCGAGTTCACGGTCTACGTGCTCCAGCACGGCTGGGTCGGCGACTCCCGCGAGGAGGCCTGGGAGACGATGCGGGACGGCTACCTCTACATTCAGCGCCGGTACGCAGAGATTTTCTCGGGCGAGTCGGTCGACGAACTCGACGACGACCGCAAGGCGGAACTCAAAGAGCAGGCCATCTTCGGCACGCCCGACCAGGTCGTCGACGAACTCGAGCGGTATCGCGATGCGCTCGGCGACGACATCCACTTCATCTTCCGGACGTACCATCCGGGCGTCGGCACGGAGGAGATGGTCGACTGCGTGCATCGGCTGGGCAACGAGGTTGCACCCGAACTCCGATAGCCTCGCGTCGTCGCAGTCTTCGCTCTCGGCGGAGACTGTAGTATCGGTCCGATCGAACGACCGGCGAAACGCCCGAACGCGTCTTCGACCTTAGAAATCGGCGGTCTCGAGTATCTGATCCTGGATGCGGACGGCCTGTGGAAGGTAGTAATCCTCCAGCGCGTGCAGCGGCATCGGCGTATCGAAGCCGGCGACGCGCTCGATCGGCGCCTCTTGATAGAGCACCGCGTTCTCCTGGATGGTCGTCGCCACTTCGGCACCGAGTCCGGCGGTCTTCGGGGCCTCGTGGACGATCACGGCTCGGCCGGTCTTTTGGAACGAGTCGACGATCGTCTCGACGTCCAGCGGCGACAGCGTCCGCAGGTCGACGACCTCGACGTCGACGCCGTACTCCTCGGCGACGTTGTCGGCGGCGATGAGGGAGGGTCTGGTCATCGCACCCCACGTGTATACCGTGACGTCGCTTCCCTCCCGCCGGATCGCGGCGTCGGCGAGCGGGACCTCGTACGATTCCATCGGAACGTCCTCGCGGAACGCGCGATAGATCAGTTTCGGCTCGAGGAAGATGACCGGGTCAGGGTCGCGAATCGAGGCGATGAGCAGTCCCTTCGCGTCGTACGGCGTGCTCGGGCAGACGACCTTCAATCCGGGTTCGTGTGCGAAGAACGCTTCCTTCGATTCAGAGTGGTGTTCCGGGGCTCGAATGCCGCCGCCGTAAGGCGCTCGGATCACCATCGGAACCGAGTACTTACCCTTGCTGCGGCTTCGGAGCCGGGAGGCGTGGCTGACGATTTGATCGAACGCAGGGTAGATGAACCCCATGAACTGCATCTCCGCCACCGGTCGCATTCCGGACAGGGACAGCCCGATTGCCGACCCGACGATGCCGGACTCTGCGAGCGGGGTGTCGACGACGCGGCCGGCCCCGAACTCCTCGTACAGGCCGTCGGTGGCCCGGAAAACGCCGCCGTTCTTGCCGACGTCCTCGCCGAGCACAACGACGCGCTCGTCGGTCGACATCTCAGTGTAGAGTCCGTCGCGGACCGCTTCGACGAGCGAGAGGTTGTCCGTGCTGGACTCGGTCGACGGCGTCGCGGCCGAACTCATTCTAACACCTCGGAGAACGCGTCGTCGCCGTACTTCTCGCGGAGCGCGTTCAGTTCGTCCCGCTGTTCGCGGAGCCGGTCCGGCATCTCATCGTAGACGTGTTCGAAGATTTCGTCCGGATCCGCCGACGCGTTTTCGGCGGCATCGACCGCGTCGCCGAGTTGGGTCTCGATACGGTCGTCGATTTCGGCCTCGCGTTCCTCGTCGAGAATCCCCTCGGTCTCGAGGTAGTGTTGCAAGCGATCGAGCGGATCCTTCTGCCGCCACGGTTCCGCTTCGTCTTCCTCGCGATAGACTGACGGATCATCCGCGGTCGTGTGTGCACCGTACCGGTACTGGACCGCTTCGATGAGGGTCGGTCGGCGTTCGTCGTCGGTCGGATTCTTCGCCTTCCGCAGGGCTTCGCGCGTGACCTCGTACATGGCGAGCGGATCGAGCCCGTCGACGCGGACGCCCTCGAGACCGTAGGCTCTCGCCTTCTGTGCGATCGTTTCGCTCGCGGTCTGGCGCTCTCGGGGCACGGAGATCGCCCACTGGTTGTTGTTACAGACGAACACCGCGGGGACGTCGAACACGCCGGCGAAGTTCAGTCCCTCGTGGAAGTCGCCTTCGGAGGTCGCGCCGTCGCCGAAGTGACAGAGCACGGCCTCGTCCGTTCGCCCCTGTTTCTTGTGTCCCCAGGCCATCCCCATGGCCTGTGGCAACTGCGTCGCGATCGGGATGTACTCCGGCATGACGTTGACGTCGTCCGGAATCGCGTAGCCGTCGCGATAGCCACGAAGCGGCTGCAACAGCGACTCGAGGCTCATTCCGTGGACGTACTTGGCCGCGTGTTCGCGGTAGGTCGGGAACAGCCAGTCGCAGTCGTCGAGGGCGTAACTCGTCGCGACCTGGGTGCCTTCCTGCCCCGTCATCGGTGCGTAGGTGGCGACCCGACCCTGTCGCTGTAAGCTGATCGCGCGCTGGTCGAATTTGCGCGCCAGCTTGATATCCTCGTACATCGACAGCAGCTGGCCCTCCGAGAGGTCGGGAACCTCTGCGTTGGGGAGGACGTTTCCGTCCTCGTCGAGGATCTGGATCGGATCGTCGGTTATCGTCGTTGGATCGCTGTTCACGCTGCGTTCTGCTTCTTTTTGTGCACTCATTGTTGCTTGCTGGTGGACCGGTGGCTACTCATAGCGCTGTACCACGGCCGGTCTGGGTATTCCCGGGATCGCTGGGAACGATCCCCCGGGTTATCCCCAGAGAATGTGGCCGATGCGAGTGCGTGTTACATCTCGCATCGACGGGCTCTCCGCCAGTTTACCTGTAAAGAGGAAGACCTCGCTAACGCAGATGCTAAAGCCACGGGGTAGCTCGGTCACAGCGCTAACCTCCTTTGTACTGGCGGTTACCATATAGTATACAATCATGAAGGCGCTACTTAATAGTTCCGTGAGACCGAGTCACAACGATAATTCTGTGACGTGTCCTCACAAGCGTGTAGGAGTCGCGAGAAGGTATATCCGATTATCTTGGATTAGTGTGTTCGATGCCGGATCGGAGCCGTTTAACTGGTAACGACCCCATCGATCCGAACTCGAGTGACGATTATTCAGGTGTTTCCTGGGAAGCACGCGTGAACTAATCGGGTGAGATCGAATATAATCCGAGTAACTCGGATATAGTGGACCAGGAGAAATTAGTGAAATCTATCTATTATATACACAATTGACTCATACAGTCAACAAGAGCACTCTAACGGCTCATAGTGGATACTATGTCGGAGAAATGATTGGCTGTTGGGGCGGTCAAAACCGACGCTCGGGCCGAATATGATCGATATTGCTCCCGATTTTATACAGCTGTATGCGTGTAATCAGCCGCGGCCACTAAGTCAGATTTAATCCAAGCTATTCGGATATACGGGAGGATTTCGGAAATTGTTCGAAAACCGCTGGGACCAGTAGTAACGGACTACACCCCGTAACGTCGACGCTTCCTCGAGCCCTAACCGAGGACCGGAACGGTCTTCGAGGCGCTACTCGCTCGAGCCGTACCTGAGATTGATGTGTATCTCGTCGATCGCCGCGAGTAGTTTATCCGGCAGTTCGTTCCGGAGGTAGTCGCCTTTGACGCGATTTGCCGGTCCGGAGATGCTGATTCCGCCGATCGGCGTGCCGTCGTCGTCACGGATCGGCGCGCCGACCGCGTTCAACCCCTCGATGGACTCGCTGATGTTGAACGCGTACCCCCGGTCTCGAATCGCTGCCAGTTCTTCGCGGAGCGATTCCTCGTCGGTGATGGTCTGTTCGGTCATTTCCACCAACCCCTGCCGGTCGATGATCGCCTGCAGTTCGTCCTCGTCGAGATTCGCCAGGATAGCCTTTCCGGCAGCGAGTTGGTGGAGGTACCGCCGCTGGCCGACGCGCGCGGACGTTCGCAACGGACTGTCTCCGGACGCCTTGTAGAGGTGGACGCTGAAATCGCCCTCTTTCGCGACGAGCCAGACTTTTTCGCCGGTTTCCTCGGCCAGTCGATCGACCTGTCGTCGGCCGTCATCGAAAAACGGGACGCGGTTACGGGCGCTGATCCCGAAGTCGAGAAACCGAAGCGCGACGTAGAACGCGCCGTCTTCCCTGACGAGCAAGTCGTTGTCTTCGAGCGTGAGGAGATGCCGGTGAATCGTGCTCCGAGCGAGATCTAGCTCGTCGCTCAACTCCTCGAGCGTTTGCCCGGGATTCCGTTTGAGAAACTCGAGAATGCGAAGCGAAGACTCCGTCGTCGTCACCGGGCGAGGGGATCGAGAGGCGTCGTTCATATCTCTGTATCGAGCAAGGGACGGTTTAGTCTTTGTTCTGCCGGACGCCGACTCCCCGCTCGATCTCGACGACCCGTCGTCGTCCCGGCGTTTCTCCGATACGATCGGCACTCGTCGATTCGGCGTCGGTCACTGCGCCGAATTGAACTCGGACACCGTTCTCCGGTACCGGCTGGACCGATCCATCACCGGTCGCGCTCGAGTGTCGGCGCGGGCCGCGTCGGGTAGTGATCCGCGACCTATCTCCCACGGCTTCCGTTTCGAACACCGACTCGAGGCGTCTCGAAGGAGGGACCATCGGTAATCGCTTCCGATACCATCACCCCCTTTATCGGCCTCGTTGCCCCTATAGTATGGTACCATCAATCAGTCGGCGAGATATCCTTGCCGCCGGGGCTGTGGCTACCGCGGAACGATTCATCAACAGTAAGACGCTTCCGTTCGAGCGGACGGACGAACCGCCGGTCGCCGTGACGATCAAGCGGACCGAGTACGGCGTCCCGCATATCTACGCGCGCGATGGTGACGGCCCCGAACCGGTCTTTTACGGCCACGGCTACGCGACCGCACGCGACCGACTCTATCAGCTCGAGCTGTATCGCCGGTTCTATCACGGAACCGTCGCCGAAGTGCTGGGCGAGGAGTGGGTCGAGTTCGACCGCGAGGCACGCCTCGCCCACGATAGCGCGATAGCCCTCGAGGAACAGATCGAGACGCAACTGGATCCGGAACACCGCGCGGTCCTGCGGGCGTACGCCGACGGGATCAACAGACACATCGAGGAAGTGCGATCCGGCGAGAGCGACAGGGACGAGTTCCACAGGGGTTTCGTCGAGAACGGGTTCGAGCCCGACAGCTGGGATCCGGTGGACGTGGCCGGCGTCTTCGTCGCGACGATGGCGTTCTTTTCGGGAGTGAACCTCGAGACGCTGAACGCCGCGGTGTTCGCGGGACTCGAGGCGGAGTACGACGACGAGATGGCGTGGGACCTGTTCGAGGACCTCCAGTGGGGAGACGATCCGGACGCGCCGACGTCGGGCGACGTGCCGAATCCCGGTTTCACGCCGCCGACGGCTGATGCCGGAATCTACGAGGATCGGATCGACGGCGGTGAGACTGGCGGGACCAGCAACCGCATTACGGGCGGCGACTATCGTCTCTCGAGCGATCCGGCCGGGGCGTTCGACCGCCAGCAGCGCCGGCTCGAGACCCTCGTCGGCGGGGCTCACGAACTCGGTATTCCGACGACCGTCGGCTCGAACGCGCTCGTCGTCCACGGCGACGTCACCGAGAGCGGCGACCACCTCCTCATGGGTGGCCCACAGATGGCGTTCTCCACGCCGTCGGTCATGTACGAGGTCGGCCTCCACGGGCCGGATTTCGACGTGAGCGGTATCACGGTGACCGGCTACCCCGCCATCATGTTCGGCCACAACGGCGACGGCTCGTTCACCTCGACGGCGGGTATCGACAAAAGTATCCAGATGTTCGTCGAGTCGATCCGGACGACCGACGACGGCCCCGACGAGTACGCGTTCCGCGACGAGTGGTACGCGGTCGAGGAAGACGAACAGGTCATCGAAGTAGCCGACGGAGACGACGTCCCCCACACCGTTCGGCGGACGCGCCACGGCGTCGTCACCGACTACGACCCCGAGGAGGGCGAAGCCATCGCGCAAACGCGGGCCTACGACGGCCGGGACATGCTCTCGTTCCGGGCGTTCTACGACGCGCAGTTCGCCGACGACGTCGAGGAATACCGCGACGCCGCCCAGCAGTGTGACTACGCGTTAAACTTCATGTGGGCCGGCGACGGCGGCATCGGCTTCTTCCACCTCGGACGCTACCCGGACGCCGAGTCGGTCCCGTGGGACACGCGACTGCCCGCGGACGGAACCCAGCACGAACTGACCGACGACGACTTCCTGCGGGCGGCTGACGGCGAGGTACCCTACAGCATCAACCCACCGGTCGGCTACTCCGCGCAGTGGAACAACAAACCCGCTCCCGACTGGGACAACGGCGACCGAAGCTACTCGTGGGGCGTCGACCACCGCGTCCAGCGCTTTATCAACCTCGTCGAACACGAACTCGAGTCGACCGGATCGGTCAGCTACGAGAATCTGAAGGAGATGGTCTACGACACCTCCTTCGTCGATCTCCGGGCAATCCGGTACAAGGAGTTCCTGCTCGAGGCGCTCGAGGACGCCGACCTCTCGAAGGCCGAGCGCAAGGCGAAGGGGTATCTCGAGCGGTGGGACGACTACCGGCAGGCCGACGGCGAGGACTACATGGGGCAGTACCCGATCGGCTACACCGTCTTCGACGAGTTCTTCCCGGCGCTCATGGAACGGACGTTCGCGCCGACGTTCGGCGAGCAGTTCGGACTCGCGATGACGTTCCTGAACTTCCGGTACGGCCGCGGGACGCTCATGCGGGCGCTCTATCCCGAGGAAACCGCGCTCGACACCGCAGTCGACTACTTCGACGGCGATCGCGACGCCGTCTTCCGCACGGCGTTCCGGGACGCGGTCGCCGCCCTCGAGGAGGAGTACGGCGAGACTCCGGCGGAGTCTCGAGAAGGCGGTGAAGCCGCCGACGGCACCGACGTCTCCGAGTGGCGCGCCGACGTCGAGACCGACGACCTCGAGAACGTCGTTCTGTTCGGGATGCCAGTCGGCGTCGGCGACGCCGGCGAAATGCCGTTCATGAACCGCGGGACCGAGAACCACTTCGTCCGAATGGGCGAAACGATTCGGGCGGAGAACGTCCTCCCGCCGGGCAATTCCGGCTACCTTTCGCCGGACGGCGAGACCGGCCCCCACTACGACGATCAACTCGAGTTGTTCATGAACTTCGAGTACAAGGATCTGCTGTTCGACGACGACGAGGTCGCCGCAAAGACGATCGACCGGACGGTTCTTACGTCTACTGGGAAAACGGCCGGCTCTCGGAGCGGTGAGCGATCGAAGAAGAAGTCGTCGGGAGACGACTAGTCGGCCTCGGCCACCACAACTGCCTCGCGTCGAACGGACCGTGGATCGAACTATCCCGTCTTGTAGACGCCGCGAGCGTCGGCGATATGCGTGTCGTCATCTTCGGCGTAGACGTCGACGTCGACGACGCCGACGTCGCTGCCACAGCGGACGACATCCGCTTCCGCGTACAGGTCGCCCGTTCCGGCCGAGAGGTAGTCGATCCGCATATCGATCGTCGGAACGGGCTGGTCGACCTCCGAGACCAGCGCCGCGCCGCCGACGGTGTCCGCGAGCGTGAAGGTAACCCCGCCGTGGGCCATCAGCTGATCCTCGTTCCACGAGAGTTCCTCGGTCATCTCGAGGCGGCCCTCCGCGTGGCCGTCGGCGCATTCGGTGACGTCGATTCCAAGCATGGATGCAAACGGCATTCCCTCGAAGAAGGCTTCGATGTCCATGCCAAACGGTGGCTCGCGAGGGGTAATAAATGTGGGCGCTGACGCCGGAGGCGATGTGGGGCGAACTCTGCGATCAGCGGTGATCGTAGACGCGCTTTACCTTCCCGACTTCCGTGCGCTCGATCGTTCCGTACTCGGCTAACTCGAGTTCGTCCGGTCTAAACGACAGCGCGTTCTGCAACCGTTCGAGCAGTTCGTCACGGAGTCGGTCAACGTCGCCGTCGAAGTCGTCGACGAGTTCGACGGTCAACTCGAGTCGATCGAGGGTGTCCTCGCGGTAGAGGTCGATCCGGTAGTAGGGGGCGACGGCGTCGAACTCGAGGACGACGTCCTCGATCTGGCTGGGGTAGAGGTTGACGCCGCGGACGATGAGGAGGTCGTCGGCACGGCCGGTGACGCTGTCCATTCGGACCATCGTGCGGCCGCAGGCACACTCGTCGGAGGTCAGCGTCGTGAGGTCGCCCGTTCGATACCGCAACACGGGCAGCGCTTCCTTCGACAGCGAGGTCAACACGAGTTCGCCCTCCTCGCCCTCCGGAAGGGGCTCACCGGTCTGCGGATCGATCACTTCGGGGTAGAAGTGGTCCTCCCAGATGTGCATCCCGTCCTGGGCCTCGTGGCATTCCACGGCGACGCCCGGACCGATCACCTCGGAGAGGCCGTAGTTCTCGATTCCGGTCGCGCCGAGTCGGCCCTCGATCTCTTCACGCATCGGATCCGTACACGGCTCAGCACCGTAGAGCACCGTCGAAATCGACAGGTCGCGCGGATCGACGCCCATCTCCGCCGCCGTCTCGGCGAAGTAGAGCGCGTACGAGGGCGTACAGCCGATCGCGTCGCTCTCGAGGTCTCGTGCGAGGTCGACCTGTCGCTGCGTGTTGCCGCTTCCGGCGGGGATCACCGCCGCGCCGAGTTCCTCGACGCCGCCGTGAAAACCCAGTCCGCCGGTGAACAGGCCGTAGCCGTAGGCGTTCTGGATCGTATCGTTCGCGTCGAGTCCCGCCGCGGCCATCGACCGGGCCATCACCTCGTGCCACAGGTCGAGGTCGGCCTCGGTGTAGCCGACGATCTTGGGTTTGCCCGTCGTCCCCGAGGAGGCGTGAATCCGGCGGAGTTCGTCGTCGTCGACGGCGAACAAGCCGTCAGGATACTCGGCGCGGAAATCCGCTTTCGTGGTAAACGGGAGCGTTCCGATGTCGTCGACCGATTCGACGTCCCCGGGTGAAACGCCGGCATCGTCGAGTCGGTCCCGGTAAAACGGGACGTTCTCGTATGCGTGTGCCACCGCCGATTGGAGCCGTTCGGACTGTAACTCTCGCAACTCGTCGCGCGACGCGTACTCGATGGATTCCACCATGAATTTCTGCTCGAGTCCACGAGATGGAGTACCATAGTTTTTGGTTAGTTGGGTGGCGTATCCGCCATATATTAGCCCCCGCCCCTGTAGAACGAGAAATCGACGACAGAAGTGACACTCGAGTCCGACCGGTATCGGGTCGTCACTCGAGGCGAACTGCTGCCGGAAAATTCTGCAGAATCGAGCCGCTTATTCGAACTTTTCGAAGGGCTGCTCGCAGCTGTTACAGTAATGCATCGACCGACAGAGCGATGGTCCTTTCGGATGCTCGCGGACCGTATTCGTCGATTCGCAGTAGGGACACGTCGCGCCCGCAGTTTCACCGCTGGTCGTGACGCTCGGATCCTGGCGTCGTTTCATACGCTCAGTCCGAATTCTTGTAAGTCGTTTTTACCCGATTGCGTTACCATCTCGACGGTCCACTCCGGACTCCAGACGAGCCGTAGCTCGGCGTCCTCGACGCCGTCGACGGCGGCGACAGCGTCCTCGACCTGTCCGGTGAGCATGTCGCGGGCCGGGCAGCCGGAGTACGTTAGCGTCATGTCGACGGCCACGGCGCCGTCCTCGACGCTGACGCCGTAGATCAGGCCGAGATCGACGATGCTGATCGGCATCTCGGGATCCTCGATCTCGTAGAGGGCGTCCCAGACGTCGGCCTCGAGGCCGGTTGCCCCGTCGCCGGTGGCGGGAAGTTCGTCGACGGCGTCTCCCTCGCGGTACTCGGTGTACGCACAGGGCGTGGCGTCGGCGTTCGGGTTCGGTTCCGGATCCGGAGTATTGCTGTTCATTATTCTGGTTTCGCCATGATCTTCGTCGCTTCGCTCCGTTCGAGTTCGCGGTAGGTGTTGGTGAACTCCGCGTGGAGTTCCTCCCACGCTTCGGTGTGCGTGCCGTCCCGACCGCGAACCTCGGGCAGGGTGTCGTCCGTGACCTCGAGGTCGTAGTCGTCGTACTGGATGATCTCCGAGACCGGCGTTTCCAGTCCCAGTTCGTCGAGGTACGGGACCACGATCGAGAGCCACTCCTCGCGAAGTTCCGCGAGCGAGGCGTCGCGGAAGCCGGCCTCGACGATCGTTTCCTCGAGATCCGCACTACCGGCTTCGAACAGCGTCAGCGCGTGGGGGAACAGCCGGTCGACGGCATCTTGCAGGCGTTCGCTGCTCTCGTCGTCGTCGGCGAGCCGCTCCATCCAGTTTTCGGCGTGTTCGCGGTGATACGCTTCCTCGTTTTGGATCTTGCCGACGCGGTCGGCGATCTTCGCGTACGAGGACTCCTCGAGGGCCTCGAGGCGCAGTTCTTCGGCGACATCGTAGAGGTAGTGTCGCAGGATGACGTCTGCCCAGTCGCCGTCGTCGAACGGACGTTCTGTAAGCGTGCTGTGACGCCATTCGTCGGGCTCGCGCTCGTAGATCAGTTCGTGTTCCTCGTGACCGAGGTCTTCCAGGACGTCGTACCACAGTCGGGCGTGGCCCAGTTCGTCCTGTGCGTTGTTCGCGAGCGCGAGATCCGACTCGAGGGTCGGGGCCCGAACCTGCCACTCGGTGTAGCGTTCGGCCTGTACGTACTCGTCGTCGGCCAGCTCCAACAGGAGGGCCTCGAGGGCCTCGGCCTGCTCGTCGTCGAGGGACGCGGGGGAGTCGAAGGCGGGCATTTATGCCACCTCGCTCCGCCGCCGTTCGGCGTCTTCCTGTTCGTCCGAAGATTCGACGACCTCGCTCGCGTCGTCGGCGGTGACGTTGTACCCCGTCGCCCACCGGTAGCTCTTGTCGGTCGTGCCGCCGAACGAGTACTTCTCTCCGTCGACCTCGCCGACTTCTTCTTTCGGGACGACCCACATGTTGTTCGTCGGCTTGCGCCGACCGTGTTGGATCGCGGCGAACTGCTTTGCCATCTCCCGGTCCGGGGCGTGGACGTTTCCGCAGTGGGTGTGATACTCGCCTTCCTTCTCCTGTCGGAATACTTCCCAAATCATTGTTAGTCGGCTGCCTGTGGCGGCTGGTTACCCGAGGGGACGGGACCGCCCTCGATCGTTTCACGAACCCACTCGACGGCCTCCTGTGCCTCTTTTCGGCCGTTGATCTGGCCGACACCGGGTTCGTACTCGTTCTTTGCGATCGTGAAGAACTCGTCCCAGTCCAGGTCGTCTTCGACGACCTCGTAGTTGCCCTCGTCGTTCTCGCGGATGCGTGGCTCGTCGGGAATCTCGAGTCCGTACTTCTCGGCTTTCGGGATGTACTGGTTGAGGAAGGCGGTACGGAGTTCGTCGTTGGACTTCTGTTTCAGACCGACCTGGGATGCGAATCCGTGGTGCGTGCTCTGCTCGTCGGTCGGGCCGAAGAACTGGATGATGCGGGGCCACCACGTTTCGAAGGCCTCCTGGGTCATCTCCTGTTCTTTCTTCGAGCCGTTCATCAACTCCGCGAGAATGCTCTCGCCGTGTTTGACGTGGAACCCTTCCTCGAAGCAAACCTTGTCCATCGCGTGGGCGTATGGTTCCCAGCTGGTCCGTCGGAGCGTCGCCTGCCGGCGCATCGCCGCCCCGTCGACGAAGAAGGCGATCATCGCCGTTTCCGGCCACTTTTCCATCGGATAGTGGAAGCAGTTGAGGAACTTCCCGTCGCCGTTGGCGAGGTCGTCTAACATTTCCTCGCGGGTTTTGACGCCGAGTGACTCCGCGGCGCGGTAGAGCAACTGGCCGTGACCGATCTCGTCCTGGACCTTGGCGGAAAACGCCAGCTTGCGATCGATACTCGGCGCTTCTCGGATGAATGGACGCTCCAGGTACGCGCCCATTATCTCGCTGTTCGCGTGGAATTCGATCATCCGGGTCGCCGCCTTCCGGTACTCCTCGGGGAGGTCGTCGGCGGGGCTGAACTCCCGCGGCCCCGCGCGTTCTTTGACTGTGTCCAGGTCCATCGTTTCATCCGAAAACACGCTGTATACTCCCTTAGGGATTAACCGCCATATAACGAGGTTTTATATATTGGTGACTGATAACGAAAGACATCTACTCGGTATGATCGATGAATGTCTCGCGGTCGAATTTCGCGTTCAGAACGATGATTGCCCGCTTTCGGACGCGACGCGGGCCGTCGACGTCGAGATCGGTGCCCAGCCGCCACAACACCGCAGCGACGGCTACGATCTGCTCCAGTTCAGTTCCCCGAAAAGCGACGCACTCACTCGAGTGCTCGACGAGGACGATCGGATCTCGTATCTCCACGTGTCGAAAACGGACGGCCGCTATCGCTACCGCTGTCTCTCGAAGGAGCCCTGCGTCGTCCACCGGTTGATCGACGGCGGGCTCATCGTCGAGACGCTGCGGTACCGCGACGGCGCGGCGATGATCTTCGGTGCGGTCGTCGGTCGCGACGTCCTCAAAGGCGTCATGGAAGCCGCCGGCGAGACCGTCGGCGTCAAACTCGAGCGCGTCTATCCGCTCCAGGCCGAAACGACGGAGCCCTCCGGACATCGGTGGGACCTCACGCCGGCTCAAGAGGAGTGCGTCCGAACGGCCCTCGAACTGGGGTACTTCTCGATTCCGCGGGAAACCAGTTCTGAAGCGGTTGCCGACGAACTCGGCATCAGCAAATCCGCGTTCCTGGAGCGGCTTCGGCGCGCCGAAGCGGCGCTGTTCCAGCAACTGTTTAGTTAGCGAGGGGACGCGGTATCGTTCCCGGGTTCTCCACTAGATACTTTTACTCCCGGGTGAGTGTGATACCGTATGGCAGATATCGACGCTGTCCGCCGGCACATCGAGAGCGACGCCTACTGTGAAACGCTCGGAATCGATCTGGTCTCCCTCGAGGAGGGGATGGCGAAGACCCGCCTCGAGGTCACCGACGACCTGACGAACTTTCACGGGACGCCACACGGCGGCGCAATTTACTCGCTCGCCGATGCGGCCTTCGCTGCGGCTTCGAACTCCGACGGGGAGACGGCGGTCGCTCTCGAGACGAATATCTCGTACCTCGAAGCCGTCGAAGTAGGAACCGTGCTGACTGCAACCGCCGACAAAACGCACGACGGCGGACGCACGGCCGAGTACGAGGTCGTCGTCGCGGACGAGGGCGATGAACGAATCGCGACCTTTCGCGGACGGGTGTACAAGCCCTGATACGGTTTACTGCAGTCAATTACCGCCGATCACCGAACCCGGCTCTGGTGATCGGCGGTAACTAGTTACAGCAATCCGTATGAGTGGACGATTTTCAGCTCGAAAGCGTCGGTGACGAGAAGCGACTGTGAAAAAAGCGACCGAACCGTGACGCAACCGCTTACGCCGTGACGCCGAGATACTTGTCGAGGACCTCCTCGTCGGCACGAAGCGATTCCGACGTCCCCTCGTAGACGACCTCGCCCTGGTTGATGACGTAGTTTCGGTCCGCGAGGTCGAGGCAGACGTGGACGTTCTGCTCGACCAGCAAGACGGTGATCCCCCGTTCGTTAAGCTCCGTGATAATGTCCATCACATCCTGGACGATGTAGGGGGCGAGTCCTTCCGTCGGTTCGTCGAGCAGAATGAGATCTGCGCCGCCGACGAGCGCGCGACCGATCGCGAGCATCTGCTGTTCGCCGCCCGATAGCGACGAACCAGCGTTGCTCGCCCGCGCTTGTAGGTTCTCGAACATCTCGAGCGCTTCGCCGACCGAAAGCGAGTCGACGTCCGGCGAGCCGCCGTAGTCGGCGAGTTCGAGGTTTTCCCGAACCGTCAGCTCCGGAAAGATCTGGCGCTCCTCCGGGACGAGGGCGAGTCCTTTCTTGGCCGTTTCCGTGGCATCGAGCGCCGAGATATCCTCGCCGCGATAGGTGATGCGCCCGCTTGTCGGGGTGAGAATACCCATGATCGACCGGAGCGTCGTCGTCTTGCCGGCGCCGTTGCGACCGACGAGCGAAACGATCTCTCCCCCGTCGACCGTCAGGGACAGATCGCGAAGCACTTGCGTCTCGCCGTACCCCGACGTCACCTCGTGAACGGAGAGCAGGGGTTCGGCACTCATTCCATCATCCCTCCGAGATAGGCGTCCTGAACGTCCGAATTGGCGGCGATTTCGTTGGGCGTCCCCTCTGCAAGAATTTCTCCACGATTCAACACGGTGATGTGATCTGAGAGTTCCATAACGAGTTCGATGTCGTGTTCGATGAGCAACAGCGTCTGATCGACCAGCACCTCTTCGATCAGATCGATCGTCTCCTGGGTTTCCTCGACGCTCATGCCCGCCGTCGGCTCGTCGAACAACACGAGATCGGGTTCGGTCGCGAGAACCACGCCGATCTCGAGGCGTCGCTTATCGCCGTAGGGGAGTGCATCCGCCGTTTCGTCAGCGACGTCCCTGAGCCCGATCCGATCGAGGATGCGATCGGTTCGCTCGTTCATGCTGTCGTACCGACCGGTCGGTTTGAACAGCGATTGGAGGAAGTTGTACTGGTCGCGATCAAGCGATTGGGACGCCAGCCTGACGTTCTCGCGGACGGTGAGTCCGCCGAAGATATTCGAGATCTGGAACGAGCGCCCGATGCCGCGGCGAACGCGCTCCGACGGCGAGAGGGACGTAATGTCCTCGCCGTCGAAGTACACTGCGCCGTCGGTGGCGGGGAGCGCGCCGGTGATGAGGTTGAACAGCGTCGTCTTTCCGGCACCGTTCGGACCGATAATACTCCGGAACTCGCCGCGTTCGACCGTCAGGTTGATCCGGTCCGTCGCCGTGAACTGTCCAAATTTCTTGACCAGGTCTTCCGTCTCGAGAATCGTGTCTCCGGCGGATCGTTGATTCGTTTCAGTCGTTTCCATAGCCATTAGTCGTCACCTCTGACGCTCGGTTCGTCCGGTGCTGGTTCCGGCTCCGGACCGGGTCCGGAACCGCCCGACACGTACGGGGCGAGTTGGGCCGGCAGCGAGACCAGCCCGCGCGGGAGGAAGATCACGAACAGGACGAAGATCGTCCCGAGAACCAGTCGCCAGCGGGCCGTAAACCCGGTGAGGATCTCCTCGAGGCCGAAGAACACGCCCGCACCGATGATCGGTCCGTACAACGTTCCCATGCCGCCGAGGATGACCATCACGATCACCTCACCCGAGTGGAGCCAGTAGGCGAACGACGGCGTCGCATACCCCGCATTGAGGGTGAAGAGGCCGCCGGCCAGGCCGGCCAGCGCACCGCTGATCACGAATGCTCGTCGCTTGTAGATGGTCGTCTCGTAGCCGATGAACGTAGAGCGCTGTTCGTTCTCCCGAATCGACTTGAGCACAGAGCCGAAGGGAGAGTTGAGCATCCGCCGGGTGATCAGGAACGAGGCGATCAGCGCACCCAGCGCGATGTAGTAGAACAGCGACTGGCCGGTCAGTGCAACCGGACCGACGTAGAACCCGATGTCGCCGAGAGTGGGACCCATTCCGGCGATCCCGTAGTACGTCGAGATGCCGAACAGCCCCTCGGAGCCGCCGGTGATATCGAGACGGTACAGCATGTTGTAGAACAACTCCGCGAACGCGAGCGTGATCATCGCGAAGTAGACGCCGCCGACCCGGATCGAGAGGAAGCCGACGAACCACGCGATGGCGGCGGAGATGACGATGGCGAGACCGATCGCGATGAACGCGGACTGGCTCACATGTAACAGCGTGATCGCGACGGCGTACGCTCCGAGGCCGTAGAACAGTGCGTGGCCGAGTGACACCAGTCCCGTATACCCCATCACGAAGTCCAGACTGAGTGCAAACAGGCCCCAGATGATGATTTCGATCATCAGTGTGACGGCGTACGCCGAGTACAGCGTCCCCACGCCGAGGGGAACCAGTGCCAGCAGCGCGATCATGCCGATCGCCAGTTGCTTTCGCGTCTGTGGCTCGAGGAATCCACCCGACCCGGTCAGTAGCTCACCGCCTTCCTCTTCGGTTTCGACGCCGAACAGGCCGCGCGGCCGGAGGAGGAGAACGGCGATCATCAGCAGAAAGATCACCATTCCCTCGAAAATCGGAGCGTACGTTCGCAACACCGTCTGTATCACGCCGACGAGGAGACCGCCGACGACGGCACCTTTGAAACTGCCGAGGCCGCCGAGCACGACGATGACGAACGCAGGGATGATGACCGACATCCCCATTTCGGGGCTGACCGTCTGGTAGCCGCCGAGAATGATCCCGGCGACGGCGGCGAGTGCGGCACCCATACCGAAGACGAGCGAATAATACCGATCGATATCGATGCCGAGGTTACGGACCATCTGCCGGTCCTGCGAGCCGGCACGAATGATCAGTCCGTACTTCGTGTACTCGAGCATCGCCCAGACGGCAAACGCCATCACGCCGCCGAAGACGATGATGAACATGTTGTACACGCTGGCGTTGATCCCGAGCACGTTGATCGTTCCGGTGAGGATCTCTGGCACCGGGAGGTTGACGTTGCCCGGCTGCCAGACGAGGTAGATCAGGTCGTTGATCACCAACACCAGTCCGAACGTGAGCAGGATGTGATACAGCGGGTTTCGTCCGTACAACGGCCTCACCGTGTATCGTTCGATCGCGACGCCGATGATACCGACGAGCAGCGGCGCGATGAACAGGGCGGCGAAAAACGCCGTTCCACCGAACGGAACGACCAGCGCCAGTGCAAAGTACGCTCCCAGCGCGAACAGTTCGCCGTGAGCGAAATTGATAACGTGCATGACGCCGAAAATAACGGAGAGACCGGCGGCCAACAGCACGTAGACCACGCCGATCGTCAACCCGTCGACGAGCGGTTGTAAGAATCCTGTAATCATTGGTTATCGGGGCAGATAATCGATATCCGTATTACAGCTCACAGCCCGTATCCTCACAGTCGGGCGCGGCTTCTTCGCCGGTCAGTTCCTCAAGGAGTTCGACGTCGGCGAGTTCACCGGAGTCCGGTTCGACGCACTCGCCCATCCAGACCGGATTCATCGCCTGCTGGTCGCACTCACGAAACTCGTTTGGCCCGAAGATCGTATCGTGTTCCATCCCCGAGAGCGTCTCGGCGACCGTCGAGGGGTTCCGAGAGCCGGCTTCGCGGATCCCGTTTGCGACCATCCGAATCGATTCGTAGCCGACGCGCGAGAAGTTGTCCGGCAAGTCGCCGTACTCGGCTTCGTACGCCTCGACGAACTCCTGATTGTCGCCGGTATCGATGTCGGGGATGTATCGGACGCCGCTGTAGGTGTTGTAGGCCCCGTCTCCGGCCCCAGCCCGCACGGCCCGGAACGAACCGGTCGTTGTCACGATCGGTATCTCGTCCTGTAATCCGCGCGCACCCGCCTGCGAAAGGAAGATCGCGAGGTCCGCTCCCGTCATTCCGACGACGAGGGCGTCGGCCTCGTCGCTAACATCCGCGATCTGGCTGATGAACGCCTCGAAGTCCGTCGATCCCGGATCGGAGCGCGTGACACCGACCTGTTCGTAATCGTCGCTGATCGACTCCATCCGCGTTTCGACCTCGTTCAGCACCGATTCCCCGTAGGCGTAGTCCGCGATGTGGTAGACGATCTGATCGCCGAGTTCGTCGGCGGTCCACTGGGCCATGACCTCCGCGATCTGTGCCGTGCTCGTCTCGAATCGGAACACGTACTCGTTGCAGTTTGCGCCCGTAATCGAGGTGTCCGCCGCCCCCGGCGTATAGACCACTTCGTTTTCGAGTGCGAAGTCGTTGATCGCGAGCGCGGCCGAACTCGAGATACAGCCGGTGATAAACTGCGCCCCGTCGGATTGGACCGCCTGCTCGGCCCGCTGGGTCGCCGTCGCCGGATCGAGTTGGGTGTCGTAGTCGTCGTACTCGATCTCGAAGTCGTACTCGTCGCTTTCGTTGATCTGCTCGATGGCGAGTTCGGTCCCCTGGTGTCGTTCTTCGGCGAGGTCGCTGAACTCTCCCGTGAACGGTTCGAGAACTCCGAACTGTACCGTATCGAAATCATCGTCATCCCCGTTTTCCATCTCGTCCGGATCGCCGACACAACCGGCTAATCCGGTAATTCCAGCCACACTACCAGCGGTAATTGCTTTAAGAACATCACGTCTTCTCCCCTGTGGTTTGCCACCTCGAGTCATACGCTCAGTAGATTACAGCCGACTATAAAAATCGACCCCGTTTTATGGCGGTTTTATAAGTGGTTCTCCGGAATATACGGAAATGCGATCAATCGTAGCCCCTGGTTCGTGGAGAGAGACGCGGGGCGCTCCCGCAGACAAACAAGGTATTCCTGCCGGACCAACCCATCGCGTGGGAACCGAACCGGAATGTTATGGTAGGTGGTCTCAATTGTCGGACTATGTATCAGATACTGGTCGGTGTCGATACCGACGCGGATCGAGCGATGGCACAGGCGTCGATGATCGAATCGCTTCCGGGGCCAACCGACGAGATAACGGCCGTCCTCGCGCACGTGTTTCAGGAGAATCCTGAGGGCCGATCAATCCCGGAGGTCGACGGCGTTCGCCACGCCGCCGCGGCGTTCGACGAGCGTGGAATCGACTACGAGTACTACGAAGCGAGCGGTGACCCTGCACCGGAGTTAATCAAGGCGGCCGATGACATAGACGCCGACATGGTCTGTCTTTCCGGGCGCAAGCGAACGCCGACGGGAAAGGTCGTTTTCGGGAGCGTGACTCAGTCGGTCATCCTTGGAACTGACAGGCCGGTCGTCACCGTCAGCCCTGAGGAGTGAGCATCGAATCGGCGTTTTTGGGCATCCGATCGGTGGAAACGAGGGTATCGAACACTGCCTCGTCAGGTGGTGTTCGAGCGGGCGCGTTCCGTTCCGCCTAGTATATAAATGCCGTAAATGAACGTGTTTATCGTGATGCATCTTCGGCGCTAACGTTCGAGTGTGACTACCCATGACAACCGATACCTGCTCCGCGTGGGACCCGGCGAACTGTACGGGAACCACTGGCTGCCCGCCCCGTTGTCCCCGGTTCATCGATAAGCGAGGCGAGGCAGTTCTCGTCGAACCGTACTCGCCTTCGCGATTCGACGGCCTCGTTTCGATGTACGTCGACTACCCCGAGCGTCACCGCTCGATGGGGATTCCGCCGGTCACCCGCGAGCGGATCGGTAACTGGCTCGAGCGATTGCTCGATCGCGGGTTCAATATCGTCGCCGTTCACGGCGGGCGAGTTATCGGCCACGCGGCGTACTCGCCGTGCTCGAGCGTGGAACCGCAGTTCGTCGTCTTCGTCGATCCGGCGTTCCACGACCGCGGGATCGGCAGCGAACTCTGTCGGCATGTTATCGCACAGGCCGCCGACGCGGGCCACGAGGCGCTCGTATTGGACGTCGACGCGGCGAACGAACGCGCTGTTCACGTCTATCATCGAATGGGGTTCGAAACGGTCGAGCGAAGCGGGGACGATCTTCGGATGCGACTCCCGTTCGACGAACCGATCGTCGAAACGGTTCAGTTGCCACCCGCGGAGCGGTCGACGTAACCCGGGCGGAGACGTACCGGCTGGACCTTCGCCGGTGACTGCGGAACGCGAGCGGACCGTCGACGCGGGTCGGTTTCGGTTCGGTCTCGCGGGCCGCAAACAGCTCGTCTTCTATCAATCGTTACGTCAGTCAGTACCACGTGTTCATACCCCATGATTTTTATCGAGGCACTCCGGATTGTTGAGTGAGGATGAGTTATAAGCAGATAGAGACAGCGCCTCGGTCGGAGATTCGAGAGTTACAGAACGAACGGCTCCGCGAAACGGTGTCTCACGCGTACGAAAACGTCGACTACTACCGGGAAGAACTCGACGCTGCGGGCATTGCACCCGAGGATATACAGACGGTTGACGACATCGGAACGCTCCCGTTTACCACGAAAGAGGATTTCCGCGCCGAATATCCTGACGGCTTGTTCGCCGTCGATGACGACGAAATTCGCCGAATCCACGCCTCGTCGGGGACGACCGGGAAACCCAAGATTGTCTCCTACACCGAGAGTGATCTGGAGGTATGGAGCGAGGTCGTCGCACGGTGTCTCGCCGCGTCCGGCGTCGAACCCGGAGATACGGTCCAGAACGGATACGGCTACGGCCTGTTCACCGGCGGTCTCGGACTCCACTACGGGATCGAAGAACTCGGCGCGACGGTCATCCCTATCGGCGGCGGACAGACCCAGCGCCAGGTAGAACTGCTACAGGACCTCGAGAGCGACGTCCTGACCTGTACGCCGTCGTACTCGCTCTATCTCGCGGAGACCGCCCAGGAGATGGGAATCGACATCAAAGACCTGCCGGTCTCGACGGTGATCTTCGGTGCCGAGCCCTGTACCGATCCGATGCGCGAGGAGATCGAGGATCGACTCGACGTCACCGGAATCGACATCTACGGGCTGTCGGAGATCATCGGTCCCGGCGTCTCCAACGAGTGCCACGAGGCCCAGGACGGACTCCACATCTGGGAGGATCACTTCTACCCCGAAGTGATCGACCCGAACACCGGCGAACCGGTCGACGAGGGCGAGGAGGGCGAACTCGTGTTGACGACGCTCTCGAAGGAAGCCCTACCGGTGCTCCGATACCGGACCGGCGACCTCACGACGCTGACCTCCGACGAATGTGAGTGCGGCCGTACGATGGTCCGAATGGACAACGTCACCGGCCGCGCCGACGACCTGCTGATCGTCCGCGGCGTCAACCTCTACCCCAGCGAGATCGAAGACGTCGTCCTCGAGTTCGACGCCGTCGCCCCCTACTACCGGATCGACCTCTATCGCGAAGATAACCTCGACCGACTCGAGTTGACACTCGAGCGCGAACCCGAGTTCGACGGCGATATCGAAGATCTTCGAAAACGGATCCGAACTCGGCTCTCGAACGTGCTTTCGTTCACGCCGGACGAACTGGATATCGTCGATCCGGACGAGATCGAGCGCACGGAAGTCGGGAAGGTAAAGCGCGTCTACGACCACCGGTAGTTTCGTCGCCCGACCGACTCGCCGACTTCCGCGTCGAGTCCGCCTATCGCATCGGTCTGCCACGACGTGCCGGTCGGTCTGCTCCGAGTCGTCGAAGGGATTTGTTTCGGACCAACACACGACGTGATTCCACTCGGTATATCGGCTTGGGAAGACTATTCGTGACGGACCACGGCGTTGGCCCTCTCTCCGGCAGGGTCGGGAGGGCCCGATATCAATCCCACGCCGACTCTCCGATTCCCGCCGCCGAAGTAAACTATTTGTACCGCGATTGGGATGTCCACGTATGGCATATAGCTACGAGCCACACCACTTCGAGGACTTCGAAGAGGGACAGGAGTTCGAGAGCGTCGGTCGGACCGTCACCGAATCCGATTTCGTCATGCACTCCGCGTTGACCGGCGACTGGACGGAGTTACACACGAACAAGGAGTACGCGGAAGACGGTCCGTTCGACGGCCGAATCGCCCACGGCCCGATGACGTTCGTTCAGGCGACCGGCTTCGTCTACCGGACCGGAATCGTCGAGCGGACGGCCTACGCCTTCCTCGGTATGAACTACATGGATCTGCCGAACCCCGTCTACATCGGGGACACGCTCTCACTCGAGATGGAAGTCACCGAGACGAAAGACGTCGATCACGACGATGCGGGTATCGTCGTCCTCGATACCGTAATGACGAATCAGGACGATACGGTCGTCCTCGAGGGCGACATGAAGTTCCTCATCAAACGCAAGGAGTAGGACGAGACGAGACGAGACGGAACCGACGTAACCGCTCGGTGCAGTCACGGTTCCGGAGAGCTATCGGTATCGCCGGCGTCCTTCCGCACTCATGGCATATATCGTACATAGACACATATATGATGGTTTCTGGAGATACACCATTATATCCCTCGAATCGACCGGCGCTGCTACGGGTCGATCAGTGCAATTGACTCGCTTGATAGAGTCAAGCGAACTTTCGGATCGAATATAGTTGGATGCCCGGTCGCATTATATACAGATTCAGTTTTTCTTCGACAGTGATTGACGCAGACGTTTTTCTCGAACGAAAGTGTAGCTACGCTATCGAACGGGTGGTCAGTTTGGAAACCGAAGTTAGAGAAGTGTATGTTATGCTAGGAAATATGAAAAGGAACAGTAGAGTTATAGTTCTGCAGCGGAGCGAGAACGGTGGTCGTCTGACTTCGGACTCGAAACATCCTTCCCAAACTGACTTTACAATGGAAATCCAATCCGGGGTATGATCCAGGCGGAACAGCAGTCGTCTCGGGTTACCGAGCGAGAAATCGGCGATGGTCCAAATTGCGAATCCGCTCGCTGTCAGCCGTCTACTGGGTTCTCGACGATCCACCGGCCGACTACGGCGACCGCTCAAGGGGATTCCTGGAGTGAACGAGTTCAAACCACTGAATTACAAATGTACACGATAGCATGACTGACGACAAATCACCAAACTGGGACTTCAAAGACCGCGATATCGCCATCCTCTGTGAACTCTCGGACGATCCACAACTCTCCTCACGGGAGCTGACGAGCGTGCTCAAGTCAGACTACGATATCGACGTGTCACACGTCACCGTCAGCGAGTCGATCCGACGGATGCGCAACGAGGGCGTCTTCCGGGAGGCGATCATCCCCAACGAGGAGTACTACACCTTCGCACTGTTCGAGTTCAAGTTCAACACCGAACACTTCGCCGAGGGCTGGCGGGACGCCATGGAGTACATCCAGGAGGACAAACACACCCTGTTTTTCTTCCTCTCGGACGGCGAGTACCAGTGGAAGACCGTCATGATGTTTCGCGACCGACAGGAGATTTCGAAGTGGATCCACGACTGCTACAAGGACTACGGCAACGTCATCGCGAACATTCGGAACTCGGCGGTCCACAACGTCCTCAAGTTCCAGACGGATCCCCAGATCTACAACGATCTCCGCGAGGAAGAGGTGTAAGTCGAGGCGGGCAGATCACGCGGTTCCGACGGCGAGTGTGTGTATCGACAGATGGTCACCTCAAACTCGAGTCGACCGTCGATGCTCGCCTCGAGACGGTCCCACTCGTCGGCGCCGGCGTCGTCGTAGAACTTCCACGGGCCGTCGGCGTCGAACGGCGATTGCGATGATATACGCCATCGATCTCAACGAGTTGTCAAAACGTGTTCGATAGCGCAGCGGACCGCCGCTGCCCTTGGTCTGCGGAAAATTGATCGCGAGGGCGGTCGAGACCGGGAATCGGGTTACTCCCCTTCGAACTCGGGGTCGCGGTCCTCGGCGAAGGCCATGGTTCCCTCGAGCACGTCGTCCGTGCTCGTCAGGAGTCCGAAGCCCTGGCTTTCCATGGTCAGGGCGGCCTCGAGGCTCGCGTCTTCGCCCTCGTTCATCACCTTCTTGGCGATCTTGAGGCCGATCGGCGGGCCGTTGCGAAGGTCGTTGACGAACTCGCCGACGGTGTCCTCGAACTCGTCGCGATCGACGGATCGGTTGATCAGGCCCCAATCTTCGGCGCGGTCGGCGTCGATGTGTTCGCCGCGGAAGACCAGTTCCTTCGCGCGAGTCTCGCCGAGAACGCGGAGGAGTCGCTGGGTGCCGCCGCCGCCGGGAATCAGGCCGAGATTGATCTCGGGAGCGCCGAACTCCGAGCGCTCCGTGGCGATCCGCAGATCGCAGGCCAGCGCGAGTTCGAGGCCGGCACCGAGGCAGTAGCCGTCGATTTTCGCGAGGACCGGCCGCGGGAAGTCGTTGACCGTTTCGAAGGCGGGCGTGATATCCATCAGGTCGGTCGGCTCGACGCCGCTGAAGCCGGAGATGTCCGCGCCGGCGCTGAACGCGCGGTCGCCCGCGCCCTCGATCGTCGCACACCGGACGTCGTCCGTGTCGACCGACGAGAACAGGTCGTCGATCTCCTCCAGGAGATCCCCGGAGAGGGCGTTCATGCGCGAGGGGCGGTCGAGTTCGACCCGTAATACGCCGTCCTCGAGTTCGGCGTTCAGGTCGTGATAGGAGTCGAGGCCGCCGTCGTCGCCGTCGTACTCGTAGAACCCCTCGCCGGCGTCCTCGCCGGTCTTACCCTCCGCGACGAGTTCCTCGAGGTACGGGTGGGGTTCGAAGCGGTCGGAGCCGGTCTCCTCGTAGAGGGTCCCGAGTTTCTCGAGGATTGTGTCGAGGCCGATCTTGTCGGCGCGTCGGCAGATCCCCTCGGGGAAGCCCAGCCCGAGCTGGACGCCGGTGTCGACCTCCTCGGGTTTGGCGACCCCCTCGCCGACGAGGAACGCGGCGCGGTTTGCCATGCGAGCCTCGACGCGCAGCCAGTCGAAGTCGCCCGCGTCGTCGGGCTGGTAGTCGGCGCCGTCGCCGTCCTCGTAGTCGTAGTAGCCCTTGCCGGTCTTCTGGCCGAGTTCCTCGGCCTCGACTTTCTCTTCGATGATCGGCGGGATCGGGCTGCCGCCCTCCTTTCGAACGTGGTAGCCGACGTCGATGCCGGTCAGATCTGCGAGTTCGAACGGGCCCATCGGGTAGCCCCGCTCGTGGGCCATCGTCGCGTCGGCCTCCCGGATGGTGGCCTCGCCCTCCGAGACCATGAACGCGGGTTCGCCGCCGAAGGGACCGACGATGGTGTTGACGACGAAGCCGCGGACATCCTTGCGGACGTAAATCGGCGTCTTGCCGATCGACTCGACCCACTCGTAGCCGGCTTCCGCCGCCTCGTCGCTGGTATCTTCGCCGTAGATAACCTCGACGAGGTCCATCTTGACCGGCGGGTTAAAAAAGTGAAGCCCCAGCACGCGATCGGACGTGTCGACGGCTTCCGCGATGTCCGAGATCGGGAGACTCGAGGTGTTCGTCGCGAGCAGCGTCTCCTCGTCGCAGTACTCTTCGAGGTCGCTGAAGATGTCGTGTTTCAGGTCGAGGTTCTCGGGGGCCGCCTCGATGACGAGGTCGGCGTCTTCGACGGCCTCCTCGAGGTCCGTCGTGATGTCGATCCGATCGAGGACCTCCTCGGCGGACTCGTCGATCAGCTCCTTCTCCTCGAGTTTCTCGAGGCTCCACTCGATCGATTCGTAGCCGTCTTCGACGAACTCGTCTTTGATGTCGCGCATCGTGACATCGTAGCCGCCCATCGCGGTTACTTCGGTGATCCCGTGTCCCATGTTCCCCGCGCCCAGAACCGCAACGCGGTCGATGCTGTCCAGTGACATGATCGTGTGATTGCTGGGAATCGTCTTAATACCACCGAACGCAATTAGCAATGTTAAGCCCGTTGTCGATAGTTGTACAGCTCGTACACCGATCCCAGTGCGTGACGAACGTCGGTAATAGAGGGATCCGGTTACGTCGCCAAAGCACTCTTTCGTTTCGGCTTCGTGCTCGAGTGGACCGAGGCCGGAGCCGTCGTTCCATCGCCAGGTCTCGAAACGGGTTTGGGAATACTCCCGGATTCGTTCGGCGTACGTGTCGTTATCCGTTTCCGATCTGTCGTCTCGCTCACGAGATTGAAGTACCGGTGTTCCAATATCCAGACATGACCGGAGAACACGGAAGAGAGCGGAGCAATCTCTACTGGGTTCCATCGCTACTGTTCGTACTCGCGTTGCTCTGCCTGGTCGTCGGGCTGACGTACGTTATCCAGGACCAGTTTTACAGAGCCGGGTTCGTCGTTGCAGCGATTATGGCTTCGATCGGCTTTCACCTCTTTTCTCTCGGCAACACGGCGTACGGCTGTGCGGCGGCACTCGAAAACGAAGCGCTCACTGAGTACGCCTATCACATCAATCAAAACGGGATTTACGCGACCTTCGGTGCGGGCGGCGTTTTTCTCGGATCGGCGATGTGGTTTCTTTTCCAAGAGTTTGATGCGCCGACGGAATTCGTCTGGTATCTCGCGCTGAGCGATTTGTCCGGCTTACCCCCCGGTACGGTCGAACGATTGCACTTCGACGCGCTCAGACTCGTCATGCTACTCGGCGTGTTGACATTCTCGATCGGATTCCTGAACCAGTCGAGTTACGGGAACTGGTTTACCGTCGTTTTGGACGAAATCGACGCATCGAACGACTATACGACGGTCGTGGACCAGGCGATCGACGGGATCGCAGCTCGCTTTCGACGGTCGGAGATCGACGACCTAACGGAACACACGATCTCGATAACCGAACGCAACCCACCCGAGTTCCGCGTTGTTCGGGTCGAGGGTCCGGACGAAATCGATCCGGGGGAAGAGTATACGGTTCGCGCCACGGTCGAGAACCGCGGAGACGAACGCGGACACTGCACTGTGGTCTATCAGCGGGAAGGCGATGTCGTCAATTCCATCGAAAAAACGATACCGAGTGCTGCGCGGACGACCGTCGAGTTTCTCGATACGGCACCGCAATCAGATGATGAATTGACCGTCGGTATCGGTCTCGAGACGACCGGCTGAGGCTGTCCCCCGATTCGAACCGCGATAGCAGGTCTAATACGCTAGTGGAAAGAGCAGGGATCGAAGCGAAACAGCATCCGCTTCGGGACCTACAGCGGCTCGTCGCCCTCGATAATCCGTTTCGCGCGCGCTGCCAGCGCGGGCACGCGGTCCTCCATCTTCGGATACAGCGGGTTGTCGCTGTTGCCCTCGAGGTAGCGCCGGTAGAACATCTCGCCGAGGCCGGCCAGTTTGTACACGGCGAGCGTGCGGTAGAACCGCTCGTGTTCGAACTCGAAGCCGGTGTGTGTCTCCCACCGCTCGACGAGTTCGGTCCGAGAGGAGTAGCCTTCCCGTTCCATGAACTGAGTCGTGAGTTCGGGAATGGACGGCTCGGGGTCTTTCGCATCGCGCCAGTAGGAGAGCATCCAGCCGAGGTCGGCCCGCGGGTCGCCGAGGGTGGCCATCTCCCAGTCGAAGACGGCGATCAGTTCGGGCGGCGTTCCCGGCGCGAACATAACGTTATCGAGCTTGTAGTCGCCGTGTACGAGCGTGTGGGGGTGCGCTTCAGGGACGTTGTCTCGGAGCCAGTCGCCCACCTCGTGAAGAACGGGCACCTCGCGTTCGTCTTCGGTGACCTCGAACGCCCACGACAGCTGTTTGCCCCAGCGGTCGACCTGCCGCTGCGTGTAGCCCTCGGGCCGGCCGAACTCGCCTAACCCGACCGCTTCGTAGTCGACGGCGTGAATCTTCGCCAGGGTATCGACGAGTTCCTCGCCGATCCGCTCGCGGTGGTCGGGAGCGGAGAATCGCTCCGGCTCGTCTTCCCGGAGCACGTCGCCCTCGAGTTGCTCCATCACGTAGAAGTCGCTCCCGATGACGTCGTGGTCGTCACAGCCGATGACCGTCTCGGGGACGGGCACGTCGGTATCGGCCAGCGCCGACGTTACGTGGTGCTCCCGAAGCACGTCGTGGGCGGTGTCGGCGGTTTCGCCCGGCGGCGGCCGCCGGATGACCAGTTCCCGGCCTCCCCAGGTGACGAACAGCGTTTCGTTCGAATGCCCTTCCTGATGACGCTTGATTTCGTATTCGTCGACGCCGCCGAGGTGCTCCTCGAGGTAGGCGACCAGCGCGTCTTCGTCGACGAGTCGCTCGTAATAGGTTTCGCTCATAGGTGCGTGGTGAATCCTCCGTCCGATCGGACGAGTGCCGTGGTCACGTCCTTCGGACACCGGTTCGTACTCGACATGATGATGTACGGCATCATTACTCCTCTGCTTAACAAAAATAGTTTCGGGAGGGCATAGACTTACATCGTTTGTGATTGCTGACACTGTGGAAGTATTCGCACCCATCTTCGGTGAACGGCTCTCGCCCGTTCACCCCAACTGAAAACGGTTCACACACCGGTCACACGCGAATGCCCAGCACGGCCCGCGCTGAGTGCGGATTCACTTCCAGGTGTACACTGACTTCCCGTGGTACAGAGTTAGACTGGCTCTGTCGGTTCCTTCCGCTCCTTTTGACGATCCTCGTCCTGGACCGATGCGGGCTATCGTCAACCCGAACGTTTTTGACCTGAACTGACTAACCGGTTAGTTAAATGGATGTAGATTCTCAAGCGAGCTGTCGCGCCTCGAGTCGGGCCGATGGAAGCCGTACCGATCCGCTGTCTCTGTCGTTCTCTCGAGCGCGAGCCGTGAACGTCCGGAGTCGAGTACGGGCATCCGTCGCTGGTGGCGAGATGGCGTGAGCGGTGTGAAACGAAGCCGAACCGTCGTCGGTGCGGTGATCCTCAGCACGTTCTTCGTCGGCTTCGGCGGCGGCGTGATCTTTCCGATTCTGCCGAATCTGGGCGTCGTGCTCGGAATCTCCCCGTTTCTCGTCGGCATCATTCTCAGCGCGAACCGGTTTTCGCGACTGTTCGCGAACGCACCCGCGGGCGTCCTCGTCGACCGGATCGGGACGCGCAAGCCCTTCGTCGCCGGAATGGTAATCCAGGGAGCCGCGACCTTCGGTTACGTTATCGCGATGATCTCTTCCCGCCCCGAGCTATGGTTCCTTCCGGACGTCCCCGAAGCCTGGTTCCTCGGCTCACGGATCGTCTGGGGGATCGGAAGCGCGGCGGTCTTCGCGACGGCGTATACGATCGCAGCCGACGTCAGCGACGGGGGCTCTCGAGGCGCGAATATGGGCCTCATTCGGGGCGGCGTCCTGTTCGGGTTTCCAACCGGTATCGTCATCGGGGGACTGATCAGCGAACTCTGGGGGACGGTTCCGGCGTTCGTCGTCGCCACACTGTTCGCCGTCATCGCGAGTGCGATCGCGTACGCGACGATCCCGGAGACACACGTCGAGGGCGACGAACACCAGTCGGTCTCTGTCTGGGACGTCGACACGAGCATTCCGTCGGTGACGGTCGGGCTAGTGAACTTCGCGGTGTTGTTCGCTTACATCGGCGCGCTGTTCGCGACGCTCGTCCTGTTTCTCGACCACAACGACCTCGGCGTCTTCGGATTCGACGCCCAGGCATCGTCGGGGATTTTCATGGCGGTGACGGTCGTCGCCGCGGGCGTCTTCATGTTCCTCGGCGGCTACGTCAGCGACCGCACGGAGTCGCGGATTCCGACGTTACTGTGTTTCCTCGGCGCGTCGTTCGTCGGGTTCGTCCTCCTCGCGATGGCCGATTCGGTGGCCACGCTCGCGGCGGCCTGCCTCCTGATCGGTGCCGGACAGGGCGGCACGAGCGGACCGTTGATGGCGTTGCTCGCCGATCTCACGCCCGATGCCCGGATGGGCCGTGCCGTCGGAACGAACAACGTCCTCGGAGATATCGGCGGCGGCCTCGGACCGATCGTCTCCCTGCCGCTGATCGAACAGTTCGGCTTCTGGCCGATCTACATCGTCTGTGCACTCCTCCCCCTGATCGCCGGCGCGATCCTTCTCGGCGGCGTGTACCGCGAAACCGGCCATTTCGCGCCGAATATCGGGTTTCTCGAGGAGTCCGCAGACGGATCGGGAGCACCGTCGGACCACGCCGACTGATCACCGCTCTCGACTGACCATACTGGACCCGAACGCATTGAACCGGGCGAACCACACGGTAGCGCTCGTTGATCGGCCTCGAGCGGGCGGTGAAGTGCGAATAGATACCGTGTGCGGGATGAGCGAGTAAACCGAGCGCCCGGGGAGATGGTGGCAATCATCGGTAGTACGCGAACTCGGACGCGAGGGTGACACTATTCCATCAGTGATCGGCAACACGGATTTATTATTCATAGTTAGGCGTGAAAATTGGATTGGGTGTCGGTCAAGCAGTTACCGAACGACTAGCGACCTATCCGAAGTGTGCCAAAAGTCGCTTGCCAAATACAGAGATTGGAGTTCATTGGTGCGGGGCCACGAACCGAAGGCCACGCACTACTGAATTTGCTCGATGACGATCAGCGACTCATTACAGCTTCAGTCTCGGCGTGTTCGGCCTCGACTAGGTCCTTCATCGTCTGGAGGTGATTGCGGAACTGTCGATCTAAATACCGGTTAAAGACCGGCTGGAGGGTACGTTCGACCAGCGATTCCGGGTCGTCGAATTCGGCCTCGAAATGGACCAGACTCCCCTCGGGTGTTTCGGAGAAGCGGTAGTGCATCTCTCCGAACATATCCGGACCCTCAATGCGTGAGTAGGCGTGCTCGTTCGGCTCCACCACGATGAAGGTGGATTCGTCCGTGGACGACTGGCCGAACATCTTGAACGTCGTGCGGTGGCGCGTCCCTTCATCGGTCTCTCCGAGGACCTCCACGTTAGTTATCCCGGGCATCGACCGCTGCCAGTTTTCCGGGTCCAGTCCCCACTCGAAGCTGTATTCGACAGGCACTTGGATCTCTACTTCGTACTTAAACGTTGTCATACTGGTAACACTCCAACGTCAGTCCGTACGGGAACCCGCTTTCTCAGCTGTTGCCGTCGAGAACGCGAATTCCGGCGTCTGACTGCTGGTATAATGGTCACGAAAGGTAATAACGTAGTAGCACTAGTCTCCCCACAAACTGACTACGAGTTACGTCCCGATTCGGTTGCCACGACTATGCGAGAGACGCGTTATGTATCCTACACGACTCCGACTACTCATCAAGTGTCGCAAACGGCGTGTGAGATACAGCCCTCCCTCCTTCGACCTCTCGGCAAACGACTGAATCTGCCACAAGCTGATTACGATCGCTCAGACTCTGAGATTCGTTCTTTTTCAGGCGATGAGTCCGTTTCGTGGTCGTTAGGAGTGTCCGATAGCTCACGTTCAACCTCGCGCTCCAGTTCTTCCCGCGTGAGTTCGCCTTCAGCGTATAGATTGTTGAGATTCTCCAGCGGATCGTGAGCCTGCTCTTCGTCGCGGGATCGCGCCAGGATCGAATCGCCGAACAGCAGCAAAATCGGGAGGACGCCGATAAACACGAAGATCGATACCACGGTTGCAAGCGTAGAGAACCCAAGCACCCACAGTAATGAGATTACCACCAGCGACGGGAGAGAGACGAGTATCGCCAGATCACCCACGTCTTCGATGTAGGCGTTAGAGAGAAGCCACGAGTGCACCATGCGGTTGAGTAGGAGTACTCCGACCCCAAAATAAATGCCCGGGGACAGCTGTTCCAGCCAATCCCATGTATCCGTGATTTCGCCGGCAGGCCTGCTGCCTTGACTCTGTATACAGCACTCGTCGAACGAGTTCTACGGCTATCGCCAGAAACAACGTAACCCGCTCGGAGGATTGCAGGACGACAACCTCGTTTGTTCCACACTGAATGCGAGGTACCATCCGCTCACTCGATCTGATCACGGTGAGGCAATGTAGAATATGTGTTATATATGGGTTTGGAAGGTCCGGGTTTTCGCCTTGCTACGCATACTACCGATCATCAGTCTTTGCAGATTAACTCCCATCCTATTGATATTTTCGCGATGTATTATCGGCTCCTTGTTCGACCGCTCCGGAGATTGCTACGAGTCACGTACAAGTCCCAGAGAATGTCACGTTGAGCGTGTCATAGAAAGCGTCACGTACGAAGCAGCAGGGTGTGGAAAGTGTGTCCAGCACAACCACAACCCTGCAAGACGTTG
>NZ_WUYX01000004.1 GCF_009834785.1 Natronorubrum halalkaliphilum | reverse complement strand
CAACGTCTTGCAGGGTTGTGGTTGTGCTGGACACACTTTCCACACCCTGCTGCTTCGTACGTGACGCTTTCTATGACACGCTCAGTTATAGCAATCCGTATGAACAATCCGACGTTTCGTTCGAGCGTCGGAAATCGAACCGGCGTGCGGCAGGGTGCGGAGTTGCTCTCGACCGGCCTCCTACTGATACTACTGGACAGGTGGAGACCGGTCGCTGTGCTGGGGGCGTCGCTGTCGGAAGCGACCGCAGAACCCCGGAACCCATGCGTTCTGCTGGGGTATCGAAAATCGGTGGTTTGCTCGACGGCCGCGAGTTCGCGACCGACTTCGTACTGACCGCTGTCCGGCAGTATGATTTTCGGATACCGGCTCGGGCTATAGTAACGACTGGAACTGTTTACACACCGATCGCACAGCTGTCGACGATCGGGTGTGCACCGACTTCCAGTGGGTACTATAGCTGCCGCTCAGCGCATATTCTCGAGCGCGAGTACGGTATCCGACATGAGCCACGCGTCCTCGCTGGAGACGTCTTCGATACTGAGCGCAAAGAACGATTCACGGCCGTCATCGACGGTGATACGGTAGCTACGGCTCTGCAACGATCCGGGTTGGTCGGGCATATTCGATTCAGCAGGAACCACGCTCGTCTTCGGGAATCAGCGTGTATAACTGGCTCGGTCCGCGGCTCGTACGGGCCGAGTCGGCGCTTGCTGGCGGTTTCCGGATATCGACTTTTCGGCGCGACCGGCCATCGCCGCTCAGTCGTCCAGTTCCTCGAGCAGCGTCTCGGCGGCCGCACTCGAAGAGCCGGGTCCGCGAGCGGTGATCAGGTCGCCGTCGACGGTGACGCTCGTGTCCGCCTCGAGTTCGGCGTCCCAGTTGCCGCCGGCCGCTTTCACTTCGTCTTCGACCCAGTAAGGGAGCTTTCGGCCGCTCGGCATGCAGTCGTTCTCGTCGACAATGTCGTCCTCCCACTCGTTGGGGAAGCCGGTTACGTCCCGACCGTTGACGAGGAAGGCGCCGTGACTGTCGCGGGCGAACGCGAGGATGCCGACCGCGTGACAGACGACCAGCGCCGTCCCGTCGTCGCCTTCGATGCTGTCGCGGAGCAGTCGTCGCGAGTCGCTGTCCTGATTGACGTCCCACTCGGTGCCGTGGCCGCCGGGGAAAACGACGGCGTCGTAGGCCTCGGCGTCGGCCCGCGCCGTCGGAATCGGATCGTTCAGTCGCTCGTCGGTCTCGTGGACTTCTCGAACGTGTTCGGCGGTCTCCTCGCCGACCTGCTCGGGGTCGACTGACCGTTCGTCGATCACCGGCGGATTCCCCGACGGCGTCGCGACCGTAATCTCGACGCCCGCGTCCGAGAGCGTCTCGAGCGGTTCGACGCATTCTTCTCCCCAATACCCCTCTTCGCTGACGACAAACAGTGCGCTCGTCATACGAGACGGTACGGGAAGGAGCGTAAAAACGTCCAGCCCACCCCTCGGTTCTGCCGCAAGCCATCGAATCGATACATTCGACCGAGTGACACTCAGCCGAACCGAGAGTGGACTTTTTCGCCGTCGACGACGAATATTACCCAACGCCATGTCAGACCGTCCCAATCCGTTAGACGGCCTCGAGGAGTGGATCGACCGCATGAATCGCCAACTCGAGACTGCCGCCCGGTCGTGGGAGTCGGAACTCGACAACCGAAGTCACCTCGACCTCTCGATGGGTGGCTCGTCGACGCAACTCGATCTCGCCGATACCGGTGCCGAGTTCGTGGTTACCGTCGACGTCCCCGGCTACGAGACCGACGACCTCGAACTCAGGGTCCGCGGTGAAACCCTCGAGATCAGCGGCGAGCGCGACCGCGAGTTGTTCGAGGGGGACGCGGAGGGCGAAGCCGCCCACTCCGCGGGAACGTACATTCGCCGCGAGCGCGAGACGCGATCGTTCAGCCGGCAGGTTCGGCTGCCCGAGCCCGTCGATATCGACGCCGTGACCGCAGGGGTCAACAACGGCATCCTGACGGTCCGACTGCCGAAACGGGAGCCGACCGGCGACGCACACGAGATCGATATCGAGTAACAGAACGAGCGCGGTTACCAGTCGATAGAACGGAGAGCACCCCCAGTTCGGACGAATCGAGTTCGACAGCGGCTCTGTGTCCGAACCGACTGGCGCGGGCTCAACGATCGTCGTCGAGGTTCAGGGCGTCGAAGAACCGACGGGAGAGTCGGCCGCCGACGAACTCGAGCAGTTCCTCGGCGTCGTCCGCATCGTCGGCGAAGAGTCCGAGTTCGATTCGGCCGCCGGCCATGTCGTGGTGGCCCCCGACCTGACCGAGTTCGTCGAAGCCGGCCTGTAACGTTTCGCCGATGTGGATCCGCGGATCGATGGACCGAGCGCTCAGTCGGATCGCGTCCTCGACGATTCCGTAGACGAGGACGGTGTCGACCCCCTCGAGATTGAGCAGGTAGTCCGCTGCCTGCGGAAGCGCGTCGGTCTCGGAGGTTTTGCCGACGCTCGAGACCAACGAGGAGCCTCGGCGCTCGCGGGTCGCGATCGCCCGCCCGATCGCATCGAGCGTGCCCGGCGAGAACGCGCTGCCGTACAGTTGCTCGAGCGTCTCGAGGTCCGCATCGGGGTAGACCGTAAGCGCCGCCTCGTACTCCCGTCTGGTCGGTTCGCGGACGAAGTCCAGCCGTTCCCGGTGGAGGGCAAAGAGCAAGGCCGAAGCGAGTCGCGTCGTCAGATCGGTCTCGAGTTCCGAGAGGTATTCGACGAAGATGGTCGCCGTCGCGCCGATTCTGACGCGGATGTCCTCGAACGTTGCTCCGACGGGCTCCCCGGGGTGGTGATCGATGATGATCTCGGGCGTGACACTCGCCGAGAGTTCGGTGTTCGCCCCCGGCTGGGAGTGATCGACGAAGCCGATACAGCCGTACTCTTCGATACTGGTCTTCTCGACCGGCTGGAGGGTGATATCGAGCATGTTGACGAACGCGCGGTTTTGCTGGTGGGAGATCTCACCGCCGTACGCGATGGTCACGTTGTCGACGTCGTGGTCGCTCGCAATCGCTTCGAGGGCCAGCGCGCTGGCGAGACAGTCCGGATCCGGATTGTCGTGACAGACGATCGCCAGCGACGAGGTCGTCTCGAGGACGGACGCGAGTTCGGCCGCACGGGACATGAACTGCTGTAAGTGTGGAAGACGCTTGAATGCCGTGTCGAGACTCACTGCGGGATTCTGGAAACGCGACGTTGTGGTCGGTAAGGGTCGGTACGGCTCTCGCCGAGCCACCGGGTCCGGTAGCGCGGGCCGACGGGAGGACGGCGCAGGCGGATTTCGCCCCGAGTGTACACTTATTTCACACCGGGAACCGCACCCACGGGTATGCGAGACGCGTATCTCGTCGGCGCGGGGCAGTCGGACTACGGGGCTTTTCCCGAGGAAAGCTACCGGTCGCTGTTCCGAACGGCGTTCGAGGCGGCCACGGAAAGCGTACCGAACGGGCTCGAACCGAGCGATATCGACGAGGCGTTCGTCGGCAATCTCGGCGTCGGAGGGCGCCAACTCGGCCTCTCCGGCCCCGCGGTGACTGAACACGTCGGACTCGGCGGCGTTCCCTGTACGCGGGTCGAAAACGCCTGTGCGGCCAGCGGCTTTGCGACCCGGCAGGCCGTCCAGGCCGTCAAGTCCGGGATGGCCGACGTCGTCCTCGCGGGCGGCTTCGAGATCATGTCCGACATGAGTTCGGACGCGACGAAGTACTGGCTCGGCGTCTCGGGCGAAACTGAGTGGGAACGACTCTCGGGAACGACGTTCTCCGGCGTCTACGCCCAGATGGCCTCCGTCCACATGGAACGCTACGGCACCACCCGCGAACAGCTCTCGCAGGTCGCCGTCAAGAACCACGCCAACGGCGCGAAGAACCCCCACGCACAACTGGGATTCGAGTGTTCGCTCGAGGACGCCCAGTCGGCCCCGGTCGTCGCGGACCCGCTGAATCTCTATCACTGCTGTCCGACCTCGGACGGCGCGGCCTGTGCGCTGATCGTCAGCGAAGACGTCGTGGACGAGTACACGGACGACCCGATCAGAGTCGCCGGCGTCGGCGCGGGCAGCGACAACGTCGGCCTCTTCCAGCGCGATTCCTATACCGGGATCCCGGCGAGCCAGCGCGCCGCCGAGACGGCCTACGAGATGGCCGGCATCGGCCCCGACGAACTGGACTTCGCGGAGGTCCACGACTGCTTCGCCATTGCCGAACTGCTGGCCTACGAGGATCTCGGCTTCTGTGAGACGGGCGAGGCCGGCCAGCTCATCGAGTCCGGCGCGACCGAACTCGGCGGCGAGTTGCCCGTCAACACCTCCGGCGGTCTCAAGTCCAAGGGCCACCCCATCGGCGCGACGGGGGCCGGCCAGGTCGTCGAGGCGTTCAAACAGCTCACCGGGAACGCGGGCGACCGACAGGTCGAGAAGCCGGCCCGCGGGCTCACGCACAATGTCGGCGGCAGCGGCGGTGCGTCCGTGGTTCACATCTTTGAGCGCGAGGAGCGGAACTCCTCGAGGAACTCGAGCGGACATCGTCCGCGAGAGACGGAAGCCGAGACGGAGGTGAGCGCCCGATGACCGCGATCACCGGTGTCGGCGCGTATGCGCCGCGATTCCGTATCACGGCCGACGCATTCGAAGACGCCTGGGGCCAGTTCCAGGCCGCCGGCGTAAACGAAAAAGCAGTCGCCGCGGCCGACGAGGACGCGCTGACGATGGCCTACGAGGCCGGGACTCGGGCGCTCGAGGCCGCCGCCGTCGACCCGGCCGAAATCGACTGGCTCGCCTTCGCATCCACGACGCCCCCGCTGGCCGAAGAGGACCTGACGGCACGACTGGGTGCGATGCTCGAGGTCGACGAAACTGCGACGCGACACGTCTTCGCGGGCAGCACCCGAGCCGGCACCCGCGCGCTCTGGGCCGGCATGGACGCACTCGCGTCCGACGCGACCACCGGACTCGTCGTCGCAGCCGACGCGCCGCAGGGCGACCCTGACGACGGCGTCGATCACGCCGCCGGCGCCGGCGCAGCCGCGTTCGTCCTCGCAGCCGAAGGCCCCGCGAAGATCGTCGACCGGTCGGAGTACGCCGTTCCGTATCCCGGCACCCGGTTCCGGGACTCCGGCGCGAACGAGACCCAGGGACTGGGCGTCACCCAGTACGACCGCACAGCCTTCACCGAGACCATCGGCGGAGCCGTCTCCGGCCTCGAGGCCGAGCCCGACGTCGAGGCCGCGGCGATTCAGGCCCCCGACGGCAAACTCCCCTACCGCGCCGCGGGCGCGGCGGGCGTCGGCACCGACGAGATTCAGGCCGCGGCGACGGTCCACGACCTCGGGGACCTCGGCGCAGCGAGCGTCCCAGTCTCGCTGGCGAGCGCGCTCGAGGACGGCTACGGGTCGGTGCTCGCGGTCTCGCAGGGCAGCGGTGCCGGAGCTGACGCCTTCCTCATCGAGTCCGACGGCGACGTGCCAACGAACGCCGCCCTCGAGGGTGATGACCCCCTCTCCTACGCGGAGTACCTGCGCCAGCGCGGCGTCGTCACGACCGGGCCGCCGTCGGGTGGCGGAGCCTACGTCAGCGTCCCCTCCTGGCGGCGCTCGATTCCCCAGCGCTACAATTTAGAAGCCGGACGCTGTCCTGAGTGTGGCGCGCTCTCGTTTCCGCCGGAGGGGGCGTGCTCGAGTTGCGGCGCGCTCGAGGAGTACGAGTCCGTACAGCTCTCCGGCGAGGGATCGATCGAGGCCGTCACGACGATTTCGCAGGGCGGCGCCCCGCCGGAGTTCGCCGAGCAGCAGGCCCGTTCGGGCGACTACGCGGCGGCGATCGTCGCGCTCGAAACCGATGACGGCAGCGAGGCTGCCAGTATCGCCGCGATGGGGACCGACGCGGACCCCGACGCCTTCAGCGTCGGCGATCGGATCGAGACGACGATCCGCCGCATCTACACGCAGGAAGGTGTGACGCGGTACGGGTTCAAGGTTCGGCCCGCGGAGTAGTCGGCTGGCGGCTCGAGCGAATCGAAAGCAGGAGCGGAATTTTTGGTTCAACTCGTCGAGTCACAACAGCATTCGTATCCGTGAGAAGAGCGGCCGAGGACAAACGCGTGAATCTCGGTTGCGAGTGCGTACATCTGCTCGGCACGAGCCGCGGTAGCGAGCCCGTCCTGATAGTACGTCTTTGCGCGGTGGTCGCGCCAGAGATCCGCGAGGTCGTCGGCAGTCGACTCGGAAAAGATCCCAGCTGTAGCTGCCTCTCGATACATACCCGGGTGCGTTCCAGGCAGATCGTCCGGTTGCATCGTCCCCCGTTCGAGCAGTCGGAACTCGACGGTTCGTTCGATAGCGACGAAGGAGGTTTCGATAACGAGCGTGTGGTAACCCGCTTCGCGAAGCGTCTCCGCACCAGCGAGCAGTCGACAAGCCTTTCGAAGCTGGAGTAACGCGGCGTCTTCGACATCGAGACCGGATTCGATCTCCCGCGGTCGTCTGTCGAACGCCGCCTGTGCGTCGTCGAGGAGCTGGTCGATGCGGGAGCTACTCATCAGCAAACACCTCCTTACGTAGTGACTGGAGACGTCCGTCACCGTGGACGGTGATTCCTTCTCGGAAAATTTCCTCGAGTTTCGATCCGGCGCGTCGGACGCTCTCCACCGATTCCACGTACGGTTCGAAGTCGAATCGATCACCGTCGAACCGTTGCTCGTGAAGATCCGCGACTGCGTCGGTTACGAGGCGTCGACCACTCGTTCGATCGCCGTCGACGACGACGAACAGGTCGATATCACTTCGTCTGTCGGCGTTACCGCGAGCAACACTGCCAAAGACGATTACCCCGAGGAGCTCATTTACATCGTCGGATTCGGTGACCGCCGTACCGACTTGCCTGACGAATGTGCGTATCGGTTCGTGAAACTCCGGCTGTTCGACCGCGAGTATCGGATCGTCTTTTTGGAGACGATCCGGATCGATCGAAACATACGTTCGCTGTGGCGTTTTCCGTGTTCGAACCGCACCGAACTCTTCGAGTAGATCGACGGCTCTCCAGACAGTCGACCGAGTCACGTCGGTCGCTTCGACGAGTTCAGGTATCGTAAACTCCGTCTCGTGAGCGTCGGCTAAGAGGCGAAGAATGTCGTCTGCTGCCCGAATGCGAAAGAGATTCCCGCTGCTTCCGGATGGGATATTGACACACACCTTTATTCCTTGTTGCGCCATTTCAGATGGTGATTGATTTTGTGCAACAAGGGATAAAGGTTTGCCACAGCGGATCCGATACGGTAGCTGACCGATCAGTCCCCAGTCAACGCCTCGCTCGCCGGCGCGAACTCGAGCGTCTTCCCCCTCCCCTCCTCGCTCGCGCGTTCGTATAGCATGTACGCCGCAGCCACGGTCTCGATCCCCGTTCCGCCGCTATCGAACACCGTGATTTCGTCGTCGCTCGTTCGACCCGGTGTCCCACCGGCGACGATTTCGCCCAGTTCCGCGTGGATGTCGTCCTCGGTGACCGCACCCTCCTCGAGCGCCTGCATGAACTCGCCGGAGTCGAACGTCGCCCGCTCTCGCAGGTCGGGAACGTAGGTTGCTCGCTCGACCGTCGTCGAATCCAGCTCCCGCTTGTCCGGCGAGTACTGGCCCATCGCCGTGACGTGGGTTCCGGGCTCGAGGTCGTCGCCGTCGAACACCGGCTCGGTCGCCTTCGTCGCCGTGATGACGACGTCCGCACCGGAGACGGCCGCTCGGCTCGAGTCGACGGCTCGAACGTCGGCTGCGAGGTCGGCGTCGAAGTCGGCGGCGAACTCCTCGCGGTTCTCGGGGGTCGTCGAGTAGACGCGTACCTCGGTGAACTCGCGGACGGTTGCGGTCGCTCGGAGTTGGCCGCGGGCCTGCGCGCCGCTGCCGATGACGGCGAGGGTCTCGCTATCCGACCGGGCGAGTTCGTCGACGGCGACGGCGCCGGCAGCGCCGGTCTTGTGAGGGTTCATACTCGCGCCGTCCAGCAGCGCGAGGGGGGCGCCGCTTTCGGCGTCGAACAGCGGCGTCATGAACCACGCGTCGCCGGCCCCGAAGCCGGCGCTGTACATGTACCCGCCCATCGCGCCGGTGTCGGGAAGCACGGCGGCGTAGCTCGTGAACAGCCCTTCGGGGTCGTTACGGAAGAACTTCGAGCGAGGCTGTGCCGATGCCCCCTCGCCGCGCTGGCGATAGCCCTCGCGGACGGCGTCGACGTAGTCGGCAGGCGTTGCGAGGTCGGTAACGTCGTCGCTGGTGAGAAACAGTGACTCGGTCATACTGAAAGGCAAAACGCGAACGGAGGTAAAGAAACCGGAGCAGACAGGAGGCCGAGATCAGTCCGCGTTGATCGGCGGGCGGGCGGACTGGGCTTCATCGGAGCCGTCGGCGGGCGTGTTGACGAACATTGCGTGACCGATAATCGCCATCGCGACGAACGAACCGATCGGTACCGCCGTTGTCAGCGAGATCCCGACGAACATGAGGGCTGCGGTGATACCGAGCAGTGCGACTGGGATGAGGCCAAGAACAACGTCGTAATATCCAGTCATAATGTATTCGATAGTACGGGAAATCATCATATAAGTGTTTCCCATAATTGCTCTATAGTGGATCCGTTTCTAATCCATATTTGCCTCAAATGGGCCTCATAACTTACGAGTTGGATATTTGGTGACGGATGGTGCAAACATCTCCCATGTATTCCTACCATCACTAGTGAAAATTACTCATGGTCGAGTGGATAGTACTCCCAAATTCGCAAGAGGGGAACGGGGAAGACACTCCTGGGTTGTGCATAGCTAACAAAACGCATAATTAGCGAATACACTGTTTTTTCCGTTATAGACGGGCCGTATCTGGACCCCGAGAGGACTCGAGACAAACCCACCTTTCGGTCCAGCACAGGTGGTTCCCTCGCGAACAGCGTCGGGGTTTTTCGACCCCGCTGTTGGCGATGGTGGCGATATTCACAGCGCCTGCGCGCCGGACGACGATCTTATCGCGTTCGACTCGCATACGCCGCGTATCCAACGCGCCAGCCGACCAGTAAGAGGAGCCCGAACCCGGTTATCACGAGCGGGAACGGCGGAGCCGCTGTCTCACCGAACAGTGCCGTTCGAAGGATCAGTCCGACGTTCGCCGCTGCGATCCAGGTCACAGTGATCTGGCGGGCCGCTCGAGTCACCGACGACGCGACATCGCGCGTGTAGGTACCCGCGATGGCGGCGATAACGAGCCAGCCGATCACGAACGGTGCGACCGTTTCGAGCGATGCGAGCGGTTGCTCGATCGGGTTGACGTTGTGGCTGAGTTGGCCGACGAGGATCAGTCCGGCGAGCAGGACGACGTCGCCGACTCCGAGCGCGAGCGTTTCCCGATCGACCGCCTGCGATCGGCCGCCCGTTTGAACTGCTGAGTCCATAGTCGGTTCTCGACACCCGATCCCTATTGATCTCCCGGTTCAGCCTGCGATGGCTGCCGGGAGTCGAAACCTGACAGGAGAGGCGGAGTTCGACGACGGAGCGTCGTCGAAGCCGTCCAACGGACAGTGCCTCCGTGCGAGGGGACACCCCGCACACCGTTACTCTCGAGCCACTGCCTCTTTGTTATCGGGAGCATTCAGGTTGGACTCGGGCGATCAGTACCAGATGGAGTTCCGGTAATCGACTCATATCCACCGACCGAGCGGCGGTCGTCTATCGCGTAGCGTCCGCCGCAGTTGCCGCCACGCTCGTGCCCTCACCGACGCTCTCGCTCTTGCAGTCCTCACCAGAGCAGCCACTCGAGTGCGAGGGTGACGACCGCGAGGAACACGTGCTCGCCGTCGACGACGAACCCGTAGTACAGCGGGCCACGATCCGGCGTCGCAAAGGGGATGTAGGCGGCGACGTAGCCGTTCATCGCGAGTAGCGCGAGGAACGCGTGTGACAGGCCGGTCCCGACGACGAGTGCGATGACGACCGCGGCGACGGCGACGTTCGCAGCCTGGGAATAGCGACGGGTCGATCGCGGGCCGAACCTGTTGGGAACCGTGGCGATGCCTTCCTCGCGGTCGCCCGGAATGTCCTTGATATCGAAGATTACCGCCGCGATCGTGATCATCGCGGTCACGTAGCCGGTCATGACGAGAATCTCGAGGGACCAGAGCTGTTGATAGTAGTAGCCGACGCCCAGCGGGATCAGGCCCCAGGCGAGGCCGACAAAGACGTTCTTTACCAGAAACAGCTGCTTGACGCCGCCCAGCGAGTAGAGTGCTGCGACGACGAGCGGCAACAACAGGTAGATCGCACCCGGCAGTCCCCGTATCACGGTGATACCGATGGCGGCGACGTAACAGCCGACGCCGAGTGCGAGGAGGTGTCGCCCGTACCGTTTCGTAAACGACGCCCGATCCGGAACGTTCTCCTCGTCCTCCTCGAGGTCGGTGAATCGGTTGACGGTGTAGACGAACAGCGTCGCCGCGAAGACGATGAAGAGCGGCAACGGCTCGACGGAAAGCTCCGTGAGGATGACCGTCGTGATGACGACGCTCATCGTGGCAAGCGAGATGAAACAGTTGCTGTGGACCAGCAACCGGAGTCCGTGCTGGACGGACGAAAGCCACGCCCGATTGCGGTGACTTGCAGTCGGGGCAGTCACGTCGGTTCAGCCTCTGAGTGAGCGGCGGTGACGAGCATGTGATGTGTGTGGGGACACTCCCGGCCGTTCGCCGACCGATCTGCGTGCTGCGTGTTTTATCGTTGTCGCCCGCCGAAGTCAAACGCTTCGGTCACCTCGGGAGCCGAGACCGACCCTACCGTCGCTCCCGGCGACTGGTGGGTCACGACCGCTGCGGACTCGTGTCCACTCGCTTGCCGTCTGGACAAACACGGGACGATCGAGCCGAAAGTCACTCGAGTTCGAACGAACGGGCGTATTTTGACGCAGAATAAGTGAACCACCACCTCGCACGTCGCCGTCCGGAACCGGTCTGGACCCGCGCTCACGGGGGAGTCGATACCCGTCGAGTGAGTCCCGTAGCGAGTGGAAACTAACAGGATTTAAGCAAGGCCGGAACGCCCGTTTGAATGGCTATGAAACTACACGAGTATCAGGCGAAGCAGGTCTTCGCCGATGCCGGCATTCCGACGCCGGAGTCACAGCTCGCCTCCGACGTCGACGGTGCCGTCACCGCCGCCGAGGAGATCGGGTATCCAGTCGCGATCAAGGCACAGGTACAGGTCGGCGGCCGTGGGAAGGCCGGCGGTATCAAGCTCGTCGAGGACGAGGACGAAGCTCGGGACGCTGCCGACGAGATTCTGGGGATGGATCTCAAGGGCTACCACGTCGACCGCGTGCTCGTCGAGGAAGCGGTCGACTTTACGAACGAACTCTACGTGGGGATCACGATGGACCGCGGCGAGGGCAAACCCGTCGCGATGGTCTCGAAGAAGGGTGGCGTCAACATCGAGGAAGTCGCCGAGGAGGACCCCGACGCCATCGCGCGCGAACACATCGACCCCGCCTTCGGGATGCACCCCTATCAGGCCCGCAAAGCGGTCTACGACGCCGGCATCGATCAGTCGATCGCCCGCGACGTCTCGAGCGTTCTGACCACGCTCTATCAGCTCTGGGACGACCGCGACGGCTCCGACGCCGAGATCAACCCGCTGATGGTCACGTCCGACGACGAGGTCATCGCGGCCGACGCCGTGATGAACATCGACGAAGACGCCCTCTTCCGCCAGCCCGAACTGGCCGAGATGGAAGAGGAGGCAGCCGGCGGCGACGAACTCGAGCAGAAGGCCGACGAGTACGACTTCGATTACGTCCGCCTCTCGGGTAACGTCGGCATTATCGGGAACGGCGCCGGGCTCGTGATGACCACGCTGGACCTCGTCGACCACTACGGCGGCGAGCCGGCGAACTTCCTGGACGTCGGCGGTGGCGCGAAGGCGGCCCGTATCGCAAACGCGCTCGATATGGTGTTCTCGGACGACAACGTCGACAGCGTCGTCTTCAACATCTTCGGCGGGATCACGCGCGGCGACGAGGTCGCCCGCGGGATCAACGAAGCACTCGAGCAGTTCGACGAGATTCCCAAGCCGGTCGTTGTCCGCCTCGCGGGCACCAACTGGGAGGAAGGCATGGAGATTCTGAACGAGGACCTCGTGACGGTCGAACAGACCCTCGAGTCCGCGGTACAGCGTGCTGTCGAGTACGCTGGGGAGGTGAACGAACAATGAGTGTACTAGTCGACGACGACACGCGCGTCGTGGTACAGGGCATCACCGGCGGGGAAGGGAAGTTCCACGCCGAACAGATGATGGAGTACGGGACCAACGTCGTGGCCGGCGCGGTTCCCGGCAAGGGCGGCCAGGAGGCCGCCGGCGTTCCGGTGTACGACACGGTCCACGAGGCCGTCGAGGAGGAAAACGCCGACACCTCGGTCATCTTCGTCCCGCCGGCCTTCGCCGGCGACGCCGTCTTCGAATCGCTCGACTCCGACCTCGACCTCGCGGTCGCGATCACGGAGGGCATTCCGACCCAGGACATGGCTCGAGTCAACAAGCGACTCTCCGAGACGGACACCCGTCTCATCGGGCCGAACTGTCCCGGCCTCATCACGCCCGGCGAGGCCAAACTCGGCATCCTGCCCGGGAACATCTTCTCGGAGGGGAACGTCGGTCTCGTCTCCCGCTCGGGAACGCTGACCTACCAGGTCGTCGATAGTCTGACCAACCGCGGCATCGGTCAGACGACCGCCATCGGTATCGGCGGCGACCCGATCATCGGCACGGACTTCGTCGACGCCCTCGAACTGTTCGAGGACGACCCCGACACCGACGCCATCGTCATGTGCGGTGAGATCGGTGGCGAGGACGAAGAGGAGGCCGCCGCGTTCATCGACGACTACGTCGACACGCCCGTCGCCGGCTTCATCGCCGGCCGTACCGCCCCGCCGGGCAAACGGATGGGCCACGCCGGTGCGATCGTCTCCGGCTCCGGTACCGGGACCGCCGAAAGCAAGATCAACGCGCTGAACGACGCGGGCGTTCCCGTCGGCGACACCCCCGCAGAAGTCGCCGACCACATCGAAGAGTTCCTCGCGTAACGCCGCGACCACGCCCCTCGAGCCACAGTGACAAGACGGCTCGACGGGGCGAGATTTCGTCGACCGAGCGTATTCCGTTTTCGACCGTTTGCGTTCCGAGACGAGCAGTGTCCTGCATCACCCACATACGCCGTCGGCCCCTCGATTCTCACGTTACTATGCCAGTTCGAATCGAGTGCGACGACTGCGGCCTCGAGCATTCGATCCCGGATCGGCCGGACAGCGAGTCCGGCGGAACGGTCTGTCCCGGCTGCGGGAGTCGTCCGTACACGGTCCGGCGAGAGGGGATCCAGTGGCATCCCGATAGCTGCCTGCAGGCCGAACGAGCCTGAACGCGATGGAACGTGCACTCTCGAGGCCCGACTGAAATCGAGAATCACCGTGGCGCGATTCGTAGCGAACGACGTAATGATCGCGATGAAAAGAATCCGAACGGCGAGCCATGACAGTGGGGTCGCCCGCGCTCTCCCGTCTGGTGTCGGTCGGCTTGAAACCTAGAACAGGCCGCCGAGCTTCGAACGGAGCCAGCCGAACAGTCCGCCAGCGGACTCGTCGTCTTCGGTCGTTGCGGGGACACCCGTATTCTCGTCGGCGACCAGTGCGGTTTCTTCCGTCTCGGCTTGTTCCGGGTCAGGATCCGTTGCGTCGGTCGTTTCGGTATGCTCCGGGTCGGGATCCGTTGCGTCGACCGTCTCGGCGTCCGTACCAGTCTCGCCCTCGAGTTCCGACGTCGGTGGCGCTTCTGCGGTCCCGTCTCCCGCCGGTTCCGCCTCGGTTTCGGTTGTCGCCGCATCTCGGTCGTCTGCCTCCTCGAGCGTCGCCGCTTCCTGGTCGTCGCTACCGTGGCTCTCGTCGCTCGAGGCCGCCTCCTCGCTGCCCTCCTGGAAGGGGACGTGCGCCGAGCCCGCCGCGGATTCGCTCCTCGGTTCGGTTTCGTCCTCGCCGGCGTCGGCATCCGAGTCAGTAAAAACGCTCGCAGGATCCGACGAAGCGTCGGTCTCGGACGGCTCCGAAGCACCGTCGTCTCCCTCCGCATCGATCCAGAGGAACTCCTGTTCTTTAGTCCGGCCCGTCAGCAACAGATCCTCGAGGGCGGCTTCGTCGACGAGCAGGTCGTCGACCGGATCCGACTCCGGTTCCGGGTCCGGTTCGTCCGCACTTGCGATAATGTCCTCGGGACTCTCGTTCTCGAGGACATCGTCGACGTCGTCGGTGTCGGAAACGGTGTTCTGAAGCTGTCCGAAGACGGCAGCGGCGGTCTGATCTTCGACGCCGCCAGTCGCTGCCGACGCACTCGTCGACTCGGCCGAGGTGTTACCGTCGTCCGCCGCCCCACCGTCGACGGATTCCCGGTCGAATGATTCGTCGTCGAACTCCCCGAATAGATCGTCGGTCGTTGCCCCGACATCGAGCGCCCCATCACCCGCGTTCGTATTTGTCGTACTATCTGTCATGAACTCCTTCCCTGATAATACATAATCGCATGACTTTAACTTTTGGAATTTTTTCACCTGCGACGAGGCGGACTGATGACGTATTAGTGTGACGGCCAAACCCGGTCTATGAATAGACTTCGGTGAACAATTGTAGCGCATACTTGGGATTTCATGATGGTTACGGAAATCAGCCCACGAACCGTGTTAGAATCGTACCGGATACCGTCTCCTGGTTCCGTCCGCATGGCCGACTCCCTCGTGATATATGCCTCCGGCGGACTGGGCTACCACGGCGTCTCGACGCGTTCTCGCCCGGAGGTTTCGACGCCGTGGCGTCGACTCTCTCCACACCGGAACCGCCAGACTTGCCAAACTCGCGATCGCGTTGCTCTTCGAGAAGAGACAAAATTCTTCGCAGTTCGTGCCGGAGAGGGAGTATGGTCCAGCTGACACGTCGCTCCCTCCTCACCCTCGTCGGAACCACCGTTGCCGCCGGGAGCACTGCTATCGCCGGCTGCTTGGGGCGGTTCGACGATCCGACCGACTCACTGCCTGCTGCAGACGATCACTCAAACGACTGTCCCGACTCCGATGTCGACCGGCTCGTTGCGTACCGGGAGATCGATCCCGACGACATCGACATCTATCTCGAGCCGTCGACTGACTCGATCGACGAGGGCGAACGGATCGCGTTCACGCTGCGAAACGAGTCGTTCAGCGAGTTCTCCTACAACCAGTACAACTGGGTCCTGCACAAACGCGTCGACGGCGAGTGGTACTTCATCGCCCCCCGAGAGATTCCACAGCCGTTGCACACGCTCCGACCCCGCAGGAGTTACGAGTGGGAGCTATCGGTCGACAACGCTGGCATTGAGGACGGAACTGCGATCGGTGGCACGGGCCCGTCCACGGCACGCGATCCGATTCCGGGCCTCGGCGGCGGCGAGTACGCCTTCGGGACGGACGGCTGGTTCGACGGACCCGACGAAAAAATCGGCTTCTGCGCCCGGTTCGAACTCGAGGCCGACGAACTCGAACTGACGCCGACCGACGACGTGGCCGAGACGGCGTGGGAAGACGAGGTCCTCGTCGCCCGATCGTCGAGGGGCGATCCCGACGGCGACTATTCTCGTCTCGGCGCCTACGAACTCGAGCGAATCGTCGACGAGCGCGGGGCTGGCGAGAAACGGGAAGGCGAGGAGAGCGTCGAACCCCTGCTCACTGAGACCGTATTGCGGAACGACCAGTTACGGGACGTTCTGGCCCTGGCTCGGGAGTACGACGCCGATCGGGTGCGCCTCGAGGAACACGACGCGAGCTATCCGATCTTCGGCAGTCGCGAGGACGGACGGTACGAATACGACGGTGTGACCTACGAGATCACGACGAGCGAACTCGAGCCGAAGGACCACTGACGAGCCGAAAATCGCGGACGGCACAAAAGACGTGAGCATCCACAATTATTATCATCTCGTTAACCGACATTCGAATCGTGGTTTACGAGACGAACAACGAGACGGTCGACGACGCACTCGAGCGCGTGTTCGCCGGCGAGCGACTCGATCGAACCGACGGGATCGCGTTGCTGGCCCAGCCGGTCGAGGCGCTCGCCGAGGCCGGCGCAGCCGTGCGTGATCACTTCGGCGACGGCACGGTCGACGCGTGCTCGATCGTCAACGCCAAGGCGGGCAACTGCGCCGAAGACTGCGGGTTCTGTGCGCAGTCGGTCCACTTCGACACCGGTATCGACACCTACGGCTTTCTCGGCCCCGAGAAGATCCTCGAGGCCGCGAAACGCGCCGAACGCGACGGTGCCCAGCGCTTCGGCATCGTCGTCGCCGAGAAGGGCGTTTCGAAGGCGAACCGACCCGAAGAGTGGGCGGAGGTTCTCGAAGCCATTCGGCTGGTCCGCGAAGAGTGCGAACTCGAGGTCGACGCCTCGCTCGGTATTCTCACCGAAGAAGAGGCCGCGATCCTCGCCGACGAGGGGATCAACCACTACAATCACAACATCGAGACCTCGCCGCAGTACTTCCCCGAGGTCGTCAACACGCACAGTTTCGAGGACCGAGTCAGGACCCTCGAGACGGCCAAGGAAGCCGGGATGGATCTCTGTGCCGGCGTTATTCTCGGCATGGGAGAGACGCCGACGGACCGCGTCGACGCCGCTATTGCGTTACAGGACATCGGCATCTCCTCGCTCCCGGTGAACGTCCTCAACCCGGTTGCGGGAACGCCGATGGCCGAGCAGGGCGCCGACATTACGACCGAAAAAATCGTCAAGACGGTCGCGGTGTACAAACTACTCCACCCCGAGTCGAGGGTTCGGCTCACCGGCGGGCGCGAGGTCAACCTCGATCCCGACGAGCAGCATCTGCCGCTCGAGGCGGGTGCCGACGGCCTGTTGACCGGCGACTACCTCACGACGGAGGGCCAGTCCCCCGGCGACGATATCGAGATCATCGAACGCGCGGGCCTCGAGCCGAATATGGACGCAAACGAGTTCGACCCCGAGGCGGTCAAGGCCCGTCGCGAGGGTGGAGAGACGTCGGCCGAGACGACGGCGAGTACCGGTACGGAACCGAGCGACGACTGACGGCGACGATCACGATCACGATCACGAGCACGAAACCGACGATCACCAATCATGGACGAAATCACGTTTGCAATACTCGGAACGGGCGGTATCGGCAGACGAGCACTCGAAGTGAGCCAGCACAAGGAAAACCTGACTCCGGTCGCAGCGTGTGACCGCCGCGGCACCGCGATCGATTTCGACGGCCTCGATGTCGACGAACTCCTCGCAGCCACCGAAGGCAATATCGACAACGAGGTTGCGACCGACGGTGGTGCAACGAGCGTCGACGGCGAGAGCGGCGTCAAACAACACGGCGAGGGCGCGGGCATCGTCGCGTCGGCTCAGGGCCGACCCAGCGAGGACCCGATTCAAGACGTTATCGACTACGGCGACGGCATCGACGCCGTCCTGCTGGCGCTTCCGAACTACGAGCACGACTTCATCCCGCGGACCGCCGATCGCTTCCTCGAGGGCGGCTACTCCGGCGTCATGATCGACGTCCTCAAACGATCGCGCGTAATCGACATGCTCGACGACCGCAGCGAGGCGTTCGAGAACGCCGGGATCACGTTCATCTGCGGCGCCGGCGCGACGCCCGGTCTGCTGACCGGAGCCGCGGCGCTCGCCGCGCAGACGTTCGTCGAGGTCACGGACGTCGACATCTGGTGGGGGGTCGGCCTCAAATCGGGCTACGAGGACAACCGCGGCACCGTTCGCGAGGACATCGCCCACCTTCCGGAGTACGACATCGAAACGGCCCGGGAACTCTCCGACGACGAAATTGAGTCGATCATCGACGACCACGACGGCGTCATCGAGTTCGAGGACATGGAACACGCCGACGACGTGCTCCTCGAGCGCGCCGGCGTCTGTGACGCCGAGGACGTCACCGTCGGCGGAGTCCTCGACGTCGAGAGCAACGAGAAGCCCACGACCACGACCGTCTCCGTGACCGGGCGAACCTTCGACGGCGAGACGGCGACGAACACGTTCCAGCTGGGTGACGCGACGAGTATGGAAGCCAACGTCAACGGCCCGGCGCTCGGCTACCTGCAGACCGGCGTTCGACGGAACCGCGCGGGCGAATACGGGGTCTTCGGCCCGGCCGAACTGATGCCGGGATTCTGACTCGAGTGCGATCGATCGGAACGCGGCGTGGCGATTCGACACGCGCCGAACAGAACCGTGAGAGTGAAACCACGGCGCTGTCACCGTTCACCCGAATGGAAGACCGTGGGTTCGACCTCGAGGGCCGCCTCGACGCGCTCGAGGAAGCGACGCTGAAACGATCCCTGTCGCCCGTCGATCGGGTCGCCGAGCGGGGCTACTTTGCGGAGCCCGCCGGCGGTGACCTCCCGGTTCTCGACTCGGCCGAAGCGCTGGTGTTCGCCTCGAACAACTATCTTGGCCTGACCGACGATCAGCGCGTTCAGGACGCGGCCCGACAGGCCGCCGCGACCGTCGGCACGGGTGCCGGTGCGAGTCGGCTCGTCACCGGCGATACGATGGTCCACCAGGACCTGGAACGACTGCTCGCCGAGACGAAAGGCACCGAGCGCGCGCTCGCCTTTTCGTCGGGCTACGCTGCGAACGTCGGGACGATCACGGCGCTCGAGCCGGACGTGATCTTCTCCGACGAGTACAACCACGCGAGCATCATCGACGGCTGCCGACTCGCGGGCTGTGAGACGATAGTCTACGACCACTGTGACGCGGCGGACCTGCGGTCGAAGCTGGAACGGCGAGCCGAGTCCGCCGACGCGAGCGACGAATCCTGGCTGATCGTCACCGACTCCGTGTTCAGCATGGACGGCACCGTCGCGCCGCTGTCGGCCATCTGCGACGCGGCCGAGGCGTTCGGCGCGTGGACCATGGTCGACGAGGCCCACGCCACCGGCCTCTACGCGAACGGCGGCGGCGTTGTGCAGGCGGAAGGCCTCGCGGATCGCGTCGACGTCCAGATGGGAACGCTCTCGAAGGCGCTGGCGAGCCAGGGCGGGTACGTCGCCGGCAGTGCCGAGTTAATCGAGTGTCTGGTCAACGACGCCCGCGCGTTCGTCTTCTCGACCGGCCTCGCGCCGCCGGCCGCCGCGGCCGCGAGCGAGGCGCTCCACATCGCCCGCCACAGCGACGTTCGCGAACGGCTCTGGGAAAACGCCACCCATCTCCGGGACGGGCTCGAGGCGATGGGATTCGAGGTGCTCGGCGATTCCCAGATCCTCCCCGTCCTCGTCGGTGACCGGGAAGACGCGCTCGCCCTCGCCGACGGTATGCGGGAGCGGGATATCGTCACGCCGGCGATTCGGCCGCCGACGGTTCCCGAGGGTGCCAGTCGACTTCGAGTTACCCCGATAGCGACGCATGAACAGGACGATATCGTCGCCTGCCTCGAGGCGTTTCGGGCAGCCGGCGAGGACGCCGATCTTCTCTGACCGATCCAACGATGACCGAACCAATCGCGATCGTCGGCACTGGAACCGGCGTCGGAAAGACCGTCGTGACCGCGGGAATCAGCCGTTGGCTCCGCGATCAGGGAGTTAATGCGCGGGCGATCAAGCCCGCCCAGACGGGGTATCCGCCGGATGACGACGCGGGTTTCGTCGCGGACGCCTGCGGAGATTCCGCCGCCGCGATCTGTCCCCGCTATTTCGAACCCGCTCTCGCACCGCGAGTCGCCGCCGAGGAAGTTGGCGAGGACCTTTCCTACGACTCGATCCGGGCTCTCTGTGCGGACGCGATCGCAGAGACCGAGTACCCCATCGTCGAAGGGATCGGCGGCCTTCGCGTTCCCTTGGCCGGCGACCGCGAGGTCATCGACCTCGTGGCCGACCTCGAGGCGACGGCTCTCGTCGTCACCCGTTCCGGACTCGGCACGCTCAACCACACCGCGCTCTCGGTTTCGGCACTCGAGCGGCGCGGAATCGACGTCGCCGGCATCGTCTGCAACGAGTACGCGGGCGCGACGGTGGCCGAGCGGACCAACCCTGAAGAGCTCGAGCGGATGACGGGCTACACCGTCGAGACGGTCCCGCCGCTTCCGGGAGAGACGCCGGAAGAACTGGCCGCCGGCGTTACGGATGCGTTCTCGCCGGCGTTTCTGGACCGACTCGCAACTCTTGGCGACTAGCGCGGCCAGGAAGCAGTTGTCGCGGTGAACTCAGTCGGCCGACGGCGCCGGCCGCTCTTCGTCGGCGGTCATCGGATCGTCGCCAGCCGCGCTCCCGACTCGGTCGTCGCCGCGTCGGTCGACGAGTTCGGCGACGAGTTCGGATTTCCGGTGTTCGACCTCGAGATGAACGCGGAGATCCGTTCGGTCGTCGTACGTCTCGGCACAGAGTGGACAGTACTGTCCGTTAGTCATGTCACCATTCACCGCTGTCTACTGTCATCGTTCATCATTGTAATAGTGTCGGTCGTACTATGTCTATGGAAGTCAGTATCGACTGACGGTCTCGAATAGGAAGAGAGAGTCGGTGACGTGGCGACACTGGAGCGAGAGATACGGGATCTCGAGGATCGACGCTACATGAAGTCGCTCAGGCCGGCCTGGTCATCGTCGGATTCGGTGGCCTCGGTTTCCGGGTCCTTGGACCCGGTCGACGCGGTAAGCGTCTCCTGATCGTTCGCGTCGTCGGCCGGTTCGTCGCTCGAATCTTTGCCTGCGCCAGCACTCGTTGACGCCTCGTCATCGGTACCACCATCGGCATCGTCGCTCGAGCCCTCCGCGTCGAAGAACGCGCCTCCGGAGTGTGCGACGGTCTCCTCGGCGCGCAGTTCTTCGGCGTCCTCGACGATCGACTGGACCTTGTTGGTGTCTTTTCCGCTGCCGGTGACGAACGAGACCTCCTTCTCGTTGAGTTCGTAAACGCCGGCCATGCGGACCGTGAGGTCGCGGTTTTTGCAGTGGTGGGTCATCGCCGAGAGGTAGGGGAGGATTTCGCGGCGCGCGGTCGCGACGCTCGTCCCCTCGCGTTCGGCGATGCGCTCGGCGATGGCGTCGCGGGTGTTTCGAGTCCCCTTGGTGCGTCCGAGTTTCGACCAGTAACTCGGCGGGCCGTAGCGGGTCCAGCCGCCCTTGTTGCCGCGCCGAGAGGCGGCAACCCCGGCGGTCATGTTGTCCGTCGCGTACCGCCAGTAGGAGTAGTTCTGCGTGGCGCGAACGCGGCCGAGCCAGCGGTCCGCGTTCGAGAGGAAGCCGTAGGCGTCCGCCAACTCTGCACCTTCGTAGTCTTTGGGTACGTTGTCCTCGATCCAATTGAGCATCTCGTCGGGGTTCTCGTCGACGTCGTAGGACGCCCGCAGCGCCCCTTCGGCGTCTTCTTCCTTAATGAGCGCGTCGAGGAAATCGAAGATTCCTTCGGTGGTGTCGCGCTGGCTCGTGATCACGTCGTCGACGGTCAGGCGTTGCGCCTCTTCGGCGACCGCCTGGAGGTCGTTGACCGCCGACCGGAGGTCGCCGCTCGTATTCTCTGCGATTTTCTCCAAGGCGTCCGCTTCGAATTCGATCTCCTCGCGCCGGCAGATGTCCCGGAGCACGGGGACGATCGAACGCTTCGAAACGTCCCGAAACTCGATCGTCTCACAGGAGTTCCGAAGGGATTGGCTCATGTCGTAGAACTCATTTGCCACGAGCACGATCGGCTGATTCGCGTCCTTGACGACGCGGGTGACCTCCCTCGAGCCGCCGTAGTCGGCGTTGCCGTGGAAGTTGTCCGCTTCGTCTAGGATCACGAGACGACGGCCGGCCCCACCCGCGGTGAGGGTCCCGCTCTTTGCGGCCTCGCCGGCAATTTTCTCGATGACGTCGGCTCCGCGGCTGTCGCTGGCGTTGAGTTCCATCACGGGCCAGCCCATGTCGTTGGCCAGCGCGTGGGCCGCGGAGGTCTTCCCGATGCCCGGACTCCCGTGGACGATCACCGACTTCCGGTGGTCGTCCCAGGTCTTCGCCCACTCCTCGAGGTTGTCCCGGGCCTTGTTGTTCCCGCGTACCTCCGACAGCGTCGTCGGACGGTACTTCTCGGTCCAGTCGCTCATTGCTGGTTGGTTGGGGTGAGTCGCGTTTAGTGGTTGCGGAGCGTCACTCGGTGTCGACCGTCTTCAGGTCCAGACGAGACGTGACGTCTGCATACGTATCGTCACTCGAGACGATGGTATCGCCGTTCGATTCGACGAGGTGAAGCGCGTCGAACGGTGTGAATCCGTGGTCTTCCACGTACGTCGCCGCCGTGACGACCATCTCCACATCACCGCGTACCTCGACGAGGTTGGCGGCGTTCGAAACGACGCGTTCGGTATCACGTTCCTCCCGGTAGGCGACCATCAGGAGTTCGATGAGCGTGAACTGTGACGTCCACAACTCGTCACGGTGTTCCCGGTACACAAACTCGGCGGCCTCGCCGAGCCAGTCGTCGTCCGTAATTAGTGCGAGCAGAAAATCGGTTTCCGCATACATCTATCGTCCGGCCTCGTCGAGCGCTGCTTCACGTGCTTTTTCACGAAGTTCGTCAGCCGACTTCTCGACATCCGCGAACTCGTCCCTGAGTGCCTCGAGCGGGTCGTCGGCGACCGGAACCAGTTTGATCCCGTCGGGAAGCTGAACGACGTGATATCGGTCCCCGTATCGCTCTCTGACCTCCTTCGGGAGCGTGAGACGACCGCGGTCGTCAAGCGCTACGTCTGCCATACCTCGGTGTACGGTGGGCAAAGATAAAAACATTCCCCAATATATAGGATTGTCCCATTCTGTGTTCACTTGTCGGAGTTTGTCTCTGTATTCACGATCGACCGACGACGCATATTCGACGTTCTCAGTACACCGAATTTACATCGTATTTTCTCGACTGCTCAGTCCAATCACTCATTGCTGGTTGGGTGGGGTGAGTCGCGTTTAGTGGTTGCGGAGCGTCACTTGGCGACGACCGTCTTCAGGTCCGGGCGGGACGTGACGTCAGCATACGTATCGTCACTCGAGACGATGGTATCGCCGTTCGATTCGACGAGGTGAAGCCCGTCGAACGGTGTGGATCCGCGGTCGTCGACGTAGTCGCCGTCGAGCCGATTCCTACTCCGTCGGATACAGCGAAATACTCGTCCGAATGAACACTCCGACTCTTGTAACTAAGCTGTAGTGTAGGCTCACAAATACGCGTACGTCCAGCAAGAGACTCCCTCTTACTAGTTGTCGTACAGCAGTCAGAACTGGTTTGATAAGATCCGATGACTCTAATCAGACGTGACAATTTTCATACCAATTGATATGTGGTGACGGGAATGAGTACGGTATGGAACGACGAACGTTCATCGCAACCACGGGAACCGGGATCGGTATCGGGGTCGGGGTCGCTGGCTGTCTGAACGCGGACGACGGCTCGAGCGAGGGGAACGGAACAACGGAACTCGAGGACGATGACGAAGACGGGGACGGAACGGCAAACGGGGACGATGACGAAGACGGGGACGGAACGGCAAACGGGGACGATGACGAAGGCGGGAACGGGACGAGGGACGAAGGAGACGATGAGGACACTACCGAATCGACGACTGATGACGCTGACGGCACCGGCGACGACGAGAACACCGAATCCGACGAGACCAGCGATGACGCCGATGAATCCGTCTCCACCTCCTTCGAGGTGACTGCGATGCGGACGACATCGCCGGTCGGCGGCGGTGAACGACTCGAGGTTGTCGCCAGAGTCGAGAACGTCGGGTACGAGTCCGGGACGGCAGATATCGATCTCGTTGTCGGTCACGATCCCACGATCGAAGATAGCCAGACGCTGACGCTTGAGTCGGGCGAATCGAGCACTGTGACGCTCGGGTTCCAGGCGGGTGAGCCCGCCGGTGACGTCGAGGAGTTTCCCGTCCGCGTCGACACCGGTACCGACGAGGCCGTCGAGACGGTAGTCGTCGAGGCCGGCGACGGAGCCGACGACGATTCGGGCGATGAGAGTGTAACTTTCGAGTCCTGTACGCGAGCGACGGTCAGCGGCAGCTTCGAAGACGGTGACGTCGCTTACGCGAGTACGGGATTCTACGATCGGGCCGGGTTCGGAAACACGCTCATGGAAGACGGCGTCACCGTCGGCGACGACGTCGACGCGCCGTTTTCGGGGACGATCGTCTTCGAGATCGGCGACGGGCAGGGGGTCGCCGAAAACGGAGACGAAATCGTCGTCACCGTCGGCGATTACGGCGAGTACGGAACGGTCATCGGCGGCCTCACGACCGATCCCGACGACTACATGGTCGCTGGCATCACCCACGGGAACCCACACGCGGAGGAGTGTCTCGAGGAGATCGAATCGGAATGGGCGGACGATACCGGCGGATAGGGAAGATGAGACGGCCGATGAACCGGCGATGGGTAATTGAACCGACGGGTAACGTCGATGCGGTTCCGTCTCACGCCTCGGAACCGACGGTAACACAGTTCCAGGACGGTGTCAGCGAGCAGCGTTCGCTGCCGACGGCGCTAACTATCGGGATCCCAAACGGCCCGTATGAACGTCGCGATCGTCACCGTCGGCGACGAGATTCTCGCAGGGTCGACGACCAACACAAACGCGTCCTGGCTCGCCGAGGCGATCACCGACCGCGGGAGCACGGTCGAACGGATCTTGACGATCCCCGACGATCGGGCCCTCATCGCGGACTACGTGTCCCGCTGGGCCGACGAGTTCGAGGCCGTCATCGTAACTGGCGGGATCGGTGGTACGCCCGACGACGTCACCGTCGAAGGCGTTGCAGACGGGCTGGGACGCGATCTCGTCGTCCACGAAACGATCAGGGACGAACTCCTCGAGAAGGCGGCGGCCTTCCGCGACGAGAACCCGGAACTGATCGACGAGTACGATCTGGATCTGGACCTCGACGCCGCGGCGGCGATTCCCGAAGGCGCGACGCCGATCGTCACCGATGCAGGGTGGGCTCCCGGCTGTATCGCCGAGAACGTCTACGTTTTCGCCGGCATTCCGAACGAAATGCAGGCCATGTTCGAGCACGTTGCCGACGAATTCCAGGGTGATGCCATCGCGCGGACAGTTTTCACGCCGGCTCCTGAAGGCTCGCTCCACGACGTACTCGAGGGCGTCACCGAGGCGTTCGACGTCGCCGTCGGCAGTTACCCGCGCAGCGAGGAGCGACCGGGCCGGATCCGGGTCCGAGGAACGGACGAGACAGCGGTCGAGGACGCGGTAGCCTGGCTCCGAAAGCGCGTCGAGACGGCCGATTCGCCCGCGTCGGAATGACGACACTCACCGATAGAGCGAGAGGTAGAGCATCCCGAACCCGACGATGAAGGGGATCGTTTCGACGACGTAAAACCACGTCGACGGAGTCGAGAGTTGGGCGGTGATCGTCGTGAGCCCGACGCCCATACTGAGAAAGGCGAATCCGATAAACGCGGACTCCAACCGTTTCGAGTTCTGCTTTGCGTACGATTGAAAGCTAATGACCGTCAGACCCAGCGAGAGGGCGAAAACGATCATCTGGGACAACATGAGAACCGCGTCAGCGATTTCGGTCATCGCCACTCACCGGTCCACGAGCGCAGCGTGGTGCTCGTTCGACGGAGTTGGAGGCTGCCGGGCGCGAGTACGGGACTCATTTTGCACCGAGTTCGTCCCAGAGCGACGAAAACCGGTCCGGGAGGTTCTCTTCACGGAAAATACGAATGTCGTACTCGTCGTCGTCGAGCGAGATAACCGTGCTGTTGAAATTACACGTATACTCTTTATAGTGGTTTCCGTCGTCCGCAACGAGGGTTCGATCCTTGATGAGGTCGTGCTCCTGAAGAAGTTCGAGCCGTCGATAAATCGTCGGTTGGGAGAGATCAAGCCGTTCTTCCAACTCTTTCGCCGAACTGGGTTCACGGCTGATCGAAGCGAGAACGGTTCGTGCGTGTTTGTCCCCAATAGTATCAAGTATTTGTTCAATGGAGGACTCCTCATTCATATATCCCTGCTTTAGAGAGTAATAGCAAAAGCCTTTCCCAGTCGATAGAACGTGTTTATTTCCGATATGTTCGTCAAGATACGGCCGTGTTTTCGGACACAGGCCACAACCAAGAATCCAAGCCCCAATTACAGAGACGGAGTTACTACCCAATCAGCCTGTTTACTAATATGATAATTTCAGCACATGTGGTTGAAAGTGCCACAGCGGAAAACCGCTGAGAGCGTCATCCTCAGTCATCGTATTCCATCGAACAAGGTCCATACTCCTCGATCAGTGGGTGTTATCAATTCGTGAGAAGACCTATTTATACCTCTTCTCGCCGGACGAAGCTACTGTCACGGATATATAACATATTGGTGTGAGAGTCAGATATGGCAACGACAAATGGCGTATCTAACGGGATGACTGAACCGTGTGATGTCTGTGAAATGGAGACGCTCCACGAAGTTTCTATCCAACTTATAACCGAAGGTGGAAGCGGGGACAACGCCCAGTACTCGCGGGAACCGTATCGGGTTCGAGAGTGTATCCGCTGTGGTAACCGCGACAGCACGCGGATGAACAACGCGTAGCTGAGCACCCAGAGGCGCTATCGGCCGGCTGACAGCGGTTACGGGCCGAACACTCCGGCCGTTTTCCTGGAACTGAACCGTTACAGTACCACCCAGAACTAGTCGCGTACTGACTTCCAGTGGCTACTATCGTTTGATACGCTGGGCGACGGCCGCCCTAACGAAGCGTCTTCAGTAGCTACTTGAGGCGACCGAGCGACCGACGTATATGGGCGGACGTGGGCCGAAACAGGAACTCGCAGAAAAGATTGCCGGAGAGATCACGCTGAGCGATGATCCCGGCGCCACGTTACGCAAGTGGCGAACGGACTTCGACATCTCGCAGACGGATCTCGCATCGGAACTGAGCGTCTCCTCGTCGGTCATCTCCGATTACGAGAGCGGCCGCCGGGAGAGTCCCGGTATCGCCGTCGTCAGCCGACTCGTCTATGGACTCCTCGAGATCGACGAACGGCGGGGCGGCGACCGGATCCGACAGTACGGTCGGGTGCTTTCGGCCGGCTTCGAGAGCGACGTCGTCTACGACCTGCGAGAGTACGCGACGTCGATCCCGATCGCACGGCTGTACGACGAACTCGACGCGACCGAGATCGCTGGCGGTAACACCAACCACATCAGCGGTCATACGGTCATCGACAGTATCAAAGCGATTACGCGACTCTCGAGCGAGGAGTTCTTCCGGCTGTACGGCCAGAGCACGAATCGCGTCCTGGTGTTTACAGGCGTCACCCGCGGCGAGTCGCCGCTGGTAGCCCTGCGGGTCGTCAACCCGACCCCGAACGCCGTGATCCTCCACGGCATCGACGAAGACGAACTGTGGGACCACGCCGGCGACCTGGCTCGGATCGACGGCTACGCGCTCGCCGTGACCAACGCAGATCTAGACGAGATGCTCGAGTCTCTCGCGGGCCTCGAGTAATTCACGGAGAGATACCGGTGCTCGAGCAACTCGACTGGACGGAGCGGCTAACGGTCGCGGTGACGGCGACATTCCTCGTTACACTCGCGCTGACGGTTCGCGTCGCCGATCCGATAGCGTGGGTTCTCTGGGGTGTTGCGATGGTCCTTCTCTCGGGCGGTGTACTCGTCGCGGTGAATCGATCCGATTCATCGGCGTAACGCGGGTAGGCGGTACCGATGGTGGTCACTGGAACTTATACGGTTTGCTGTAACGATTTCCCGGTGGGACCGCGAGCCGTCTTGCGATCCCGCCGGAAATGACTTACAGCAGACAGTCTCAGTGTACACCTGATCGCACGACAGCTATTTGATCAACGCAGCCGTTCGGTTCACGCCTGAAACGGGCAACTCTGCGCTGAAATCGACGAAAACGCGATCGCGCCGACTCGAGCGGGCGCGTTCCGATTCGAATCGGGCGATACGTGCTCCGCCGGGCCCATTCTGTCAGTATAAAACGACTCTCGGCGCAGCCGAAAGCCGGATCAGGCGATCTGGTCCTCGTACTCGTCCGCGCTCAGCAACTCGTCGAGTTCGGCCGTATCGTCGGCCTCGAGTTCGAGCATCCACCCCTCGCCGAACGGATCCTCGTTGACCAGTTCCGGCGTGTCGAACAAGCTCTCGTTGACTGCCGTTACCTCGCCGCTGACGGGAGCGTAGAGATCCGAGACGGCTTTGATCGACTCGATGACGCCGAACTCTTCGTCCCGGGAGAGTTCGTCGCCCGTGTCGGGGAGTTCGACGAAGACGACGTCGCCAAGTTCGTCCTGTGCGAAGTCGGAAATGCCGACCCGAACGGTGCCGTCGTCTTCAAGTGCCCACTCGTGCGATTCAAGATACCGTCTGTCGTCGGGAATGTCGAAGCTCATTATACTGTGTCGATGAACGGGGTGGTTTCAACTCTTGCCTTTTTGGACTGCCCGCGGACCACGACCTGCAAGGTCGTCCCCGGCTCCGCATACTCGGCCGGTACGTAGCCGAGACCGATCGGTTTCTCGAGCGACGGGCTCATCGTTCCGCTGGTGACGGTGCCGATGACCCGGCTCTCGGTGTTCGTGATGTCGTAGCCGTGACGTGGAACACCGCGGTCGATCAACTGGAAGCCAACGAGTTTCTCCTCGATGCCCGCCTCGTGAACGTCCTCGAGCGCGTCGCGACCGAGGAACTCGGTGTCCAGTTTGACGGTGAACCCGATGCCGGCCTCGTAGGGGGTACGGGGGTTGGACTCGAGGTCGAAATCCTGACCGGCGAGCAAGAGCCCGGCCTCGATTCGCAACGTGTCTCGAGCGCCCAGTCCACACGGCTGGCAATCGAACGTCGACCAGATGGATTCGGCTTCCGACCAGGGGACGATCAGTTCGAAGCCGTCCTCACCGGTGTATCCCGTGCGGGCGATCCAGCAGGTCACGTCGTCGAGAGTCGCGTACTGGGCTTCGAACCGACCCAGTTCGTCGACGGCTTCGTCGGCTGCATCATCGACGAGTTCGACCGCGTCGGGTCCCTGAACCGCGAACATCGCGTACTCGTCGGTCCGGTTGTCAACGGTGGCCTCGAGCTCCCACTCGTTGCGGTAGCTGATCCACCGTTCGTGTGTCGCCTCGTCGGTCCCGGCGTTGGGCACGAAGAGATACGTCGGGTCTCCGGCCTGATTCGGTTGCCGATAGACGACGGTGTCGTCGATGATGTGTCCTTCTTCGTCGGTGATCGCGGCGTACTGGGAATCGCCGACCTCGAGTCGGGTGACGTCGTTCGAGGTCAGCCGTTGCATGAGTTTCGTCGCGTCCGACCCGGTGACGTGAATTTGGCCCATATGAGAGACGTCGAAAATTCCGGCGTCTCCACGGACGGCCGCGTGTTCCGTCTGGATCGAATCGAACTCTACTGGCATGTCCCAGCCGCCAAACTCCGTGAACTTCGCTCCGCGCTCGTCGTGAACCCCACGTAACGGCGGCGTCTGAAGCGGCATATTCGGGTGGACACGCCCGAAATAGTAATGTCTTTTCGTCGGCCTGCCCCGCGATGGTGTGTTCGCTTAAAAATAGGACACTCGAGAGGCCGTCAGCGGGAGTCGGCGTTACTTGCCGAGTTCCTCGACAGTGAGGGTGTAGGAGCCGCTGCCGTCGTATCGGTCGACGAGGATTCCGAGCGTCTCGTCGCCGGAAAGATCGACTTCGATCTCTTCGTCGGCACCCCAGCTGTAGGACCGTTCGTCGTAGTCCGACGTCGTCGGCGTTCGTCCGTCCAGGGTTAGATAGAGGTCGAACGTCGCGTCGGAAGGACCGTCGAGAGTGACGGTAGCGTTACAGGGGTTTGCGGTCTCGAGTTCGTAGCTGTAGGTGTCGCTCGGGTTGCCCCACCAGCCACCGCTGAGTTCGCCCTCTGCGCTCGCGGTGTTGACCTCGTCGCCGCAGTCGCCGGGTTCGGGATCGGGATCGGGATCTGGATCGGAACCGTTGCCCGGTTCGATGGTGACCACATTGTTGGCGTCGACTCGGCCGTGTCCCTGCTCGTTCGAGGAGAGACCGATGTCGACCGCAGTCTCGTGGAGGTGTGACCGCAGCTCGTCGTTCGAAAGGGACGGCCACGCGGACAGCGCGAGGCCGGCGACCCCGGCGACGACCGGCGAGGCCATCGAGGTTCCGGACAGCGAGTCGTACTCGTCCCAGTTGACCGTCGAGAGAACGTCTCCGCCGGGTGCGGCCAGTTCGATCTCCGGACCGACGTTCGAGAAGGCCGACAGCGTCTCGCCTTCGTCGAGCGATGAGACGGCCACGACGGTGTCGTAGGCGGCCGGATACGAGACGCTGCCGCCGTAGTCGTTGCCGGCCGCCGCGACGAGCAGCGAACCCTGCGAGTCGGCGTACGAACAGGCGTCTGCCATCAGTTCCGTGTATCCGCCGCCGCCGAGGGACATGTTGATGATGTCTGCGCCCTGGTCGGCCGACCACTGAATCGCGTCGGCGATGTCCGAGAGCGACCCGCCGCCGCCGTCGCCGAGTGCTCGCGCCGACAGCATCGAACAGTTCGAGATGCCCGCGTGGCCCTCTCCGTTGTCGGTCCCGCCCGCTGCGATCCCCCCGACGTGCGTGCCGTGGTTCTCGCCCGCGCTGACCGGGTACGGATCGTCGTTACTGTCGACGAAATCGTAGCCGTAGTTCGAGACACTGTCGTCCATGTTTGCCGCGAGGTTCGGGTGATCGTACTGGATCCCCTGATCGACGATCGAAATCGTGACGTCCGAATCGCCGAGCGTCTCCTCCCAGGCACCCTCGCAGTTGACCTGCTGTGGTGCGTACTGGCTGCCGAGATGCGGATCGTTCGGGGTGTAGGACGTGCTCGCGTCGTTTTCGGTTACCGCGCCACCGTCGCCCGACTCGAGTGGCTCCATCTCGAGCGCTTCGAAGGTGACGTTGTCCTCGGCGTACTCGATGTCGTCGGCCTGAAGGACGTTCTGTTTGAAGTTCTCCGTCGCCTGTGCAGCGGCGTCTTCCGGGAACTTTACTGCAGCGTAGCCGAGCGTATCGTTCGTGTGGACGATTCGTGCGTTGCTCGGAATATTTGATTCGACCGTCGCTTCGGCGCTCGAGACGGAGGCGCCGACGCCGACAATTATTTCGTTCTTTCTCGGACCCGGTTCGCGGCCGGGTGTTGCGGACGCGACGCCACTGATGCCGAACAGTGCACCGAACGCGCCGGCTGCTTTCAGGATCGATCTGCGATCAACGTCTGGGTTATTATCTCCAACCATATCCCACCCGGAACAATTCCGATCTGCTATTAAATTCTTCCCAAACTTCGTGAAAGTCAATAGAAAACTAACACGAGATAATGAATTTCAGTTCGAGTGACTGCTGTGTTGTGGTATGGGTTATCAACTCAGTTTTTGAGGGTAGTTCTCACGATAGAATAAACAGAGTTGGTGTTTCTTTCCTGTGATTATTTCCAATAGTTTATGCAGGTGGTCGGGGCTGAATCTGCCCCTATCCAACCGAAACAGAGCTTTGGGAACGGTCCTATCGGCAGACGGTACGAGATCGAGGGTAACTCGGGTATGAGTTACTGTAATGGCTCCCGTTCCTCGATCGCGGTTCGCCTCGCTCGTCGCGGTGACGGCGTCGTTCCGTCACATCTATTTCACGGCCGCGGAAACGACAGTACATGTTCGACCGCGTTCGTGCCCGTCTCGCTCGTTTCGTAGAACCCGCACCCGATACTGGACCGACGGTGGGGCTGTTGGTCGACGGGCCGAACGTCCTTCGCGACGAGTTCGACGTCGATCTGGACGACCTGCGAAACGTCGCGCGCGACCTCGGGTACGTCGGCGTTATCCGTCTCTATCTCGACGAACACGCCACACCGGGACTCATTCAGGCCGCCGAAGCCCGCGGCTTCGAGGTCGTCATCACCAGCGGTGACGTCGACGTGAAACTCGCGGTCGATGCGACCGCCCTCTCCGCCGACGGCACCATCGACCGGCTAGCGATCGCCTCCAGAGATACGGATTTCAAACCCGTCCTCGAGCACGCCGGAACCGTCGGCATCGAAACGTTCGCTATCGCACCGGGTTCATACGGTCGCTCGGACGCGCTGCAGAACGCGGCCGACGAGGCGATCACGCTCGGAACGTGAGCCGTGGCGACGCGACGGCGGCCGGTACCGTCACATCAAAGAGACTCGTGTAGACCGGCGGCCGGTCAAAATCGAAGAGACTCGCTACGCACCGGATCCACTCCAGCGTGGCGGGGAGCTATCGTCGCTACCGTTTGAGTTTCGTCGCGATCGTTTCCATGTCCGCGACCGACTCGATCTCCTCTAGAAGTTCCTCCCGATTGCGGACGTCCTCGGAACTCGCACCGTAGGCACGGACGTACTCGGCGCGGCTGTGCTCGGTGAAGGTGTGTCGAATCGCGAGGTAGCCGTCCGGGACGACGGTGCCACAGACTTTACACTCGCGTCGCTCGTGTTCCGTCGCCTGATGGACGACGGTCGACTCGACGTCCTCGAACACCGCACCGCAGCCGTCGATTCCGCATTCCCAGGCCATTCACTCTCAATGATGTTTCGAGTGGCGTGCCTAATGATCCTTTCGCAGCGAGTTGACTCGTTCGAACCCGACCGTCGGCCTACGGTAACGGTTTCAGCGTCCCCGAGGTGACTTTTCGACCTCTCTTGACACTCTATCGAGAGCCAACCGCGATCACCGCGTCGTCGATCGAGATCTCGCGATTTCGTTTCTGCCCACCTCGAGGGGCCACTACCGTCGCATCGACGCCACCGATCACATAGAGGCGGATACCGACGCCGACACCGATGGTAATCACACGCGGTACCACACCGAAGACGCCAAATCAGAATTCATAACTCGGGTGTCCCGAAAGACGCTGTCGTGACCGACGGCACAGCGGAGGAGACTCGAGTCGACTGCCACGTGAAGGTGCTCAGCGATGCGGTCGTCGATCGAGCCGTCGCCGCGGGTCTCGACGCGATCGTCTACGCACCCCACTTCACTCGACTCCCCGAGATCCGGCGGCGAGCGGCGGCCCACTCGAACGAGGAGTTGCTGGTCGTACCCGCACGAGAGGTGTTCACCGGCTCGTGGCGGGATCGAAAACACGTGCTGGCGATCGGCCTCGAGGAGCCGGTTCCGGATTTCATCCCGCTCGAGGCGGCGATGGCGGAGTTCGAACGGCAGGGGGCGGCCGTGCTCGCGCCCCACCCTGAGTTCGCGACGGTAAGCGTCACCGAAGCGGACTTGCGTCGGTACGGTGACGTCATCGACGCGGTCGAGATTTTCAACCCGAAACACCTCCCGTCGCACAATCGTCGCGCACGGGAACTCGCCGAGCTGCTTTCGTACCCGGCGTTTACCTCGTCGTACGCCCACCTCCCGAGTTCGGTCGGCATCGCCTGTACGACGTTCGAGACGGCGATCAACTCCGAGTCCGACCTCGTAACCACACTCGAGGACGGAGTCCCTCGACGGATCGTTCACCACGACGGCCGTCGACGCTGGCAGACGACGGCGGCCGAACTCGCCCATCTCTGTTACGAGAACACGTGGAAGAAAGTCGACCGGCTCTTCCTCTCCGGGACCGAGCCGACGCATCCGAGTCACATCGCCTACGACGGTCGGTTCGACGACGTTTCCGTGTACTGATCGCGCGGCTTCGGAGCCGACGTTTCTCCGCCTCGGTTACTCCTCCTCGAGCGCGTCGGCGATCCGCTCGAGTTGGTACCCGATATAACACAACGCCTGGGTCTGCATGATCGCGGGATCGTTGCTCCACTCGTTGGTGATGTACGCCGCCTGCCGTCCTGCTCGATCGAGCCGTTCGGTATCGTTCGACATCGCATACCGTTGTTGGTCGCCGAGGAACGAAACAGTTTGGTCACTTCCGTCGGATGCGTGAGATATTGCGCTCCGAGAGCTGATGACGGCATTCTCACGCCCAACGACTACCTCTCTCTGTGGTCTCTATTCACTGGATCATGGGAGAAACAGTCAAAGTAATCCAGTTGACGGGTAACTCGAGCGAATCGTGGGAAGACGCCGCACAGAACGCGCTCGAGGACGCGGACGAAACGCTCGAAAACATCACCGGTATCGAGGTCGAGTCACAGACGGCGGAAGTCGATAGCGGCACGATCGAGGAGTATCGAACGACCCTCGACGTTGCGTTCGTGCTGAACAGATAGCTCAGATTACGACCGCAGCGTACGCATCGAACTCATTCGGTACGGCTACGGGTCCTCGGTCGGCGCTCCGCCGACTGGGTCTCCGTCGCTGTTGCCGTCGTCTCCGTCGATTCTCGAGAGCGTCGCCTCGACCCGTTCCCAGTGACTCCCTCGCCAGAAGTGCTGGCCACACGCTCGACAGTGCCAAACGTCGACTTCCGCGGGGTCGGGCGCGTACTCCGGCGTCGCCGCCGCCCGACCGACCGACTCGAGCGATCCGTTACACCGTCCGCAAAACGACGGCTCGGCCGCGAGCGTCAGATCCAGCCCCGTACCCGCGAGTTCCGCCAGTTGGGTCTCCACCTCCCGGGACTCGAGGAGGATCGCGTTCGCGTCGTCCGCTCGGTTCGCGAGGTCGACGTCTCGCGTGAGCAGCGTTCGATCTTCCTCCCGTGCGGCCTCGAGAAGCGCGTCGTCGGCCTCGATTCCCCGATCCCCGGCGTAGACGGTATCGTAGTCACACATCCGCAGGTAGGCGACCAGCCCGCCGCACATGACGTCGAGGAGCAATCGCATGGGTGGGAAATCGAAGTCGGTGTCGGTCGCTAGTCAGTGCAGGAACTCCCGCAGCTCCTCGAGTTCCCAGGTGTTGATCACGTCCCCCGGCTCGGCCCAGCCGCGCCGAGCCGTGTGGACTCCCCAGCGCATGTACTCGAGCGTCGACGGCTGGTGGGCGTCGGTGTTGATCGAGATCGGAGCGCCCTCCTCGACGGCGGCCTGGACGGCGCTCCCCCAGAGATCGAGTCGGCGCGGGTTGGAGTTGACCTCGAGGGCCGTGCCGTGTTCGGCGGCCGCCGCTCCGAGGGCGGTGGCGTCGAAATCCAGCCCGGAGCGTTCGTTGAGCAGTCGGCCGCTGGGGTGGCCCAGCACGTCGATCGCGGGGTTCTCGATCGCGCGGACGAGCCGGTCGGTCGCCGTTTCGGCGTCCTGATCGAGCGCGCTGTGTGTCGAGGCGACGACCACGTCCAGCGCGTGGATGACGTCCTCGGAGAGGCCGATCTCGCCGTCGGCGTCGATGTTGGCCTCGATACCCGCGAAGACCGTGATCTCGCTCGCGGCGTCGACCTCGCGGATCTGTTCGACCTGCTCTAGAATTTCGGTGTTCGACAGCCCCATTCCGCCGACGACACCGGGACCTTCGGCGTGATCGGCGACGCCGTAGTAGTCGTACCCCTTCGATTCGGCGGCCTCGACCATCGCCTCGATGGAGGTGTTGCCGTCGGACCACTCGGTGTGACTGTGGAGATCACCGCGGACGTCCTCGCGAGTAATTAGATCCGGAAGCTCGCCGTTTTCGGCGGCAGCGATTTCGCCGCGATCCTCGCGGAGTTCCGGCGGAATCCACGGGAGGTCGAGGGCTTCGTACATCCCCGCTTCGGTCTCGCCGGCCACGCGGTCGCCGACGCGCTGATCGGCCTCGTGGTCGTCGACCGCGGATACGTCGAACGCGCCGTACTCGTTTAGCTTCATGCCGCGATCGATCGCGTAGTTTCGCAGGCGGACGTTGTGGTCCTTGCTTCCCGTAAAGTATTGCAGCGCGGAGCCGAATTCCTCGGGGACGACGACCCGCAGGTCGACTCGAATCTCGCCGACGCGGACGCTCGCCTTCTCCGGACCGGACTCGATTACGTCGTCGACCGAGTCCCAGCCGACGAACGCCTCGATGACGGCCTCGTTGTCGTCGGTTCCGACGAGGGCGTCCACGTCGCCGATGGTCTCGCGCCAGCGCCGAATCGAACCGGCGACCTCACATCGTTCGACCGCGTCGACGTTCCCGAGGAACTCGAGGACGTCGTCCGCGAGCGGCCGCGCTTCCCCGAGTAGCTGGCGCTGACCGACCTCCCGAGCGAATTCGATCCCGTCTCGGATGTTCGCCTCGGTCTTCGGGCCGAAGCCCTTGATCGCCTGAATCTCGTTTGCCTCGGCGGCTTCCTCGAGGTCGTCTAACGTCTGTACGCCGAGCTCTCGGTAGAGTTTCCCGGCCGTCTTGGGGCCGACCCCCTCGATGCGCGTGATATCCGCGATGTCGATCGGCAACGCCGCGCGGAGCTCCTCGAGTTCCTCGATCGAACCGGTTTCGACGTACTCGACGATCTTCGAGGAGATGGCGTCGCCGACGCCGTCGATCTCGTCGAGGATCGCCTCGTCGCCGTCGGCGACCCGGTCGCCGATCGGGACGGGATGGGCGCGAATGTTCTCGGCCGCACGCCGGTACGCGCGGGGTTTGTATTCGACGTCGTCGGCCTCGAGCAGGTCGGCGAACTCCTCGAATCGGCCGGCGATTTCGGCGTTGGTCGCCATCAGCGACCCCTCCGCGTGGGGCCGTCGTCGTCTCGGCCGAGCGCCTTCTGCAGGAACGACATCCAGCGTTTTCGATCGGCGGCCTGCTGGGCCTGCTGTTCGCGCTCGAGGTCCGTCGGGCCGAGACTCTCTAAGGCGTTTAACGCCCGATCGATCCCGATAATGCTCCCGGCGAGTTCCTCGCCTTTCTCGCGTGAAATCTCGTCCTCCTCGATGCGCTCGATTCGGTCGTTTCGCTCGCGTCGCAGGTTCTTCTTCGCTCGCTCGACGCGGTCGCGCTCGCCCGGCGGAACCGTCTCGCGGCGCTTGATCTCGAAGACGAACATCCGGAGGTCGATCTCCTCGCCCTGGACGGTGATCGTCTCCGGGATGTCCGCGCCGACGGTCGCGCCCTCGCGCTCGACCCGCTCGAGCAGCTGCTTGCGCTCGTACTCTTGCACGTCAGGATATCCGGGTCGGGAGGGCAAAAATGTACAGTTCGGCTCGTGGGCTCTCCGTCGAGACGAACCGGCGTACTCGGCGGGTCCGTGTCGATTTGGAGAGCTGCCAATTCGGAGTCGGGACGGCGGTAGTACCATCGCTCGAGAAATTGTGTAAGACGGGATTACCAGTCACGGACGAACGTATGGGTTCGTGGAAACGACCCCATATACGGACGGTATCGCGCCGCCGGAGACCGCTATTCACCGTCCGGAACGAACCCCAAATCCCTTAGCGGTGCCACGCATACCACCGCGCAATGGCCAAGTGCGACGTGTGTGGGAAAGACGAAAGCATGCCCTACAACTGTCGGCACTGCGGGGGGACCTACTGTTCCGAGCATCGCCTCCCGGAAAACCACAGTTGCACCGGGCTGCAGGACTGGAACGACCCGGGCGGCGTTTTCGACAGCGGCTTCGACGACACCGTCGGGAGCAGCGACGGGAGCGGGCAGTCCTCCAGAGCCTCGAGTCTGACCGACAAACTCCCCGTCGATACGGGGACGGGAGGGCCGTTAGCGTACTTCCGCGGGAACATGACCTACACATTCCTCGCGCTGATGTGGCTCACGATGGGGGCCCAGTTAATCGCCTACTCGGTCGGCGGGATGGGCCTCCACAACTACCTGTTTACCCTCTCCTCCGAGAACCCGGGACACGTCTGGACCTGGGTCACGTCGATCTTCGCGCACTCGCCGTTCTTCGTTCCCGGAGGCTCTATCTTCCATATCGTCTTCAACAGCATCGTGATCTTCTTTTTCGGGCCGCTGGTAGAGCGCTATACCGGATCTCGGGACTTTGCGATCCTGTTCATCGTCAGCGGCGTGCTGGCAGGCCTTGGACAGCTCGCGGCCGTCGCACTGTTCGGTAGTCCGCTAGTCGGCTCGAGCGTGCTCGGCGCCAGCGGTGCCGCGCTGGCGATCCTTGGCGTCGTGACGGTCTTGAACCCCGACCTCCGGGTGTACCTCTTCTTCGTCATCGAGATGCCGATCAAGTACATCGCGATCGGGACAGCGGCGATCAGCGCCCTCCTGATCGTGATCGGTGCCCCGGGTGGCGGCGGGATCGCTCACGGCGCACACCTCGTCGGCCTGCTCGTCGGGCTCGCCTACGGCGAGTATCTCAAACGGACGAAGAACATCCGGGCTCCGAACCAGCTTCAGATGGGGCCCGGCGGTCCGGGCGGGCCGGGCGGTCCCGGTGGCCCCGGCGGTCGTCGTCGCTTCTGAGTTTGGGTCGCTTCGGTCTTCGGTCACTCCATACCGCACGCGTCGTAGCCCATGTGAACCGCGTGGGCTCGTCGTCGCGGCGCAACTCCGCACCCCCGTAACTGATTTTACCGGGTCACCAACGCTTCCCCATCGATGAGTCCACCCCGTCCCGACCTCGCACCGGACGCCGACCTCTCGCGCGAGGAGATGGAATCCCTGCAGCGCGAAATCGCCGCCGCCGCCGTCTTCGAGGACGACTTCGAGTTCGATCCCGCGACGCTCGGCGACCCGCTCGCCTCGGCCTCGAGCCCCGAGGATCCGCCGGTCGTCGCCGGCATCGACCAGTCGTTTCTCAGCGACGCCGACGGAGACCAGGATCGCGCCCTGAGCGCCGTCGTCGCTATGCGGGGCGGCGAGGTCATCGAGCGCGTCCACGCGATCAGGCCCCTCGAGATCCCCTACATCCCCGGGCTCCTGTCGTTCCGCGAGGGACGACCGATCCTCGCGGCGCTTGAGGACCTCTCGGTCGAACCCGATCTCCTGCTCTTCGACGGCAGCGGCCGGATTCACTTCCGACAGGCCGGCATCGCGACGCACATTGGCGTCGTCCGGGACGTGCCCAGTATCGGTATCGCGAAGAGCCTGCTCTGTGGCGATCCGTGCGAGGACACGGCGAACCTGCCGACGGGCACTCGAGTCGCCGTCGAATCGAACTCGAGGGTCGACGCCCCCGACGGCACCCTGATCGGATACGCCGTCCAGACGCGCCAGTACGACTCGCCGGATCGCTCCATCAATCCGCTGTACGTAAGCCCCGGCCACCGCGTCGGCCCGGAAACGGCCGCCGATGTCGCGCTCGCCCTCGCCTCGTCGTACAAACTGCCGGAACCCGTTCGGTTGGCCGATAGCTACGCCGACGAGGCCAAACGCGAGATCGGTGACGCTCCCTAGTCGTAACTGAAAGTCACCGCACACCCGATCGCACGGAGCTTCGCGATCGACGTGTAACTCGTTTCGGTGACTACTGTACCTCCTGTTTCTGCGGCGGCGGCGAAAACACGACTATCCTCGTGACGTGGGCCACAGTTGCCGAATTTGCCGCAGGATCGGACCGCCGACGGCCTCGCCGTCCCGAGCGAGGATCACCGTCTGATCGGTTCGACGCGTCACCGTCCGCGGGATCGATCCCACGAGCCGGCGGTGAATCGCGCCCTGCCGCGTCGCTCCGAACACGACGACATCGTGTTCGGCTGCGATCTCGACCAGTTCCTCGGTGACGTCGTTACCGCTCCTGATCACCGTCTCCGATCGAACGGGCGGCCCCGGTGCGTCCTCGAGGATCGATTGTGCACGTTCGATCGACGTGCGTGCACCCGTCGAATCCGTTTCGTCGCCGACGATCGAGCAGAGCTGGACCGTTGCATCGTTTCGGACGGCGATCGCTTTCGCCACGCCGATCGCCGGACGGACGTGTGGCCCCCCTGCAACGGGGACCAGAACCGAATCGACGCCGTTCGCCTCGTGACCGATGCGCTCGACGTAGAGGTCACACGGTGCGCGTTCGATAAGCTGGTCGATCGTCGTCCCGAGAACGGCGTTCGAGCGCCGCTTTCGTTGCTCCCATCCGATGACGAGCGCTCTCGCGTTGGTCTGCTCGACCGCCGTGAGTATGCCGTCGGTGACCGATCGACTGACCACGAGCGAATCCTCGACCGTGACATCGTCGGGCGCGACGGCGAGTGCGCCGTCGAGTATTTCCCGGCTGTTTCCCGCGTACCGTTCGATAATCGTCTCGTCCGAGTACACCGAAAACGGAGACTCGTGCGATTTGACGACCACTGAGACGATCTGGACGACACCGTCGCTCGCTCGAGCGAGGTCGCCGGCCGTTCGAACTAACTGCATCGCGTGGTCGGGGTTGGCAACCGCGACCAGTATCGGCCGCTCCTCCGTCGATCCGGACATGTGTGATAGTTAGTACCAAGGGAGTGAATAGTTCTCGGTTCTCTTTCGAGAAAGTCAGTATCTAGTACTGGTAGGCAACGAATAGCGTCGTAGCAACGCAACCACCGATAGCACCCGTCTCGCGGCCGTTCGATCGAAAAGACGACAATTGCAGTCACGTCGCCTCGTTCCATCCGCCGCGCCGTACTGGCGTCGACGATCCGGACTCGCGGCGACGATTCGAATTCCGTCCGAACTGAATTTACGGTCAGCGCGACAAACCGTCGATACTTAGGTATCGTCTCTCGAACTGGTCACGTATGGCCACCGCTGAGGACGTCGAGGAATCCGATGACGGGCCGGACGGCACCGTCGTCGACGACGACCGCGACACCGAATCGACCGAGACAACCACAACCACGAGCGAACGCGACCGAACCACCGACGCCGAGCGCGATGACGACCGATACACCCGCAAGAAGTCGGTCCTGATCACTGGCTGCTCCTCGGGAATCGGTCAGGCGACCGCGCAGGCGTTCCTCACGGAAAACTGGCAGGTGTTCGCGACGGCCCGCAACACGGACGACATCGCGGCTCTTGAAGAGGCGGGCTGTACCACCCTCGAACTCGACGTGACCGATCCCGACCAGGTCGCGCGAGTCGTCGAACGGGTCGTCGACATCGGCGGCGCGATCGACTGTCTCGTCAACAACGCCGGCTACGCCCAGATGGGTCCCATAGAAGACGTTTCGACGGTCGATCTTCACCGACAGTTCGACGTCAACGTCTACGGTCCCCACCGGCTCGCCCGCGCCGCCTTACCGCACATGCGCGCCCAGGGTGCCGGCCGAATTATCAACGTCTCGAGCGTCGCCGGACGAATTTCGTTCCCGGGATCGGGCGCGTATTCGGGCTCGAAACACGCCCTCGAGGCGATGAGCGACTCGCTTCGTGCGGAGGTCGAGGAGTTCGGCATCGACGTCGTCGTGATCGAGCCCGGTCCGGTCGAGACGAGCTTCACCGAGCGCGTCGACGAGGAACTCCCCGAATCCGAGCGCACGCCGGCCTACGAAACGCTGTACGAGCTGTACGACGAGATGCAATTGATCGGCGGCGGCAGCGGCGGCCCCTTCGCCTCCGAACCTCGAGACGTCGCTCGGGCGATTCTCGAGGCGAGCACGGTTTCCGAACCGCCGGCCCGGTACCCGATCGGTCCGCTCGCCACGTACGGCGTGTACGCTCGGTTCCTCCCGGACAAACTGCGCGACGCGGGGTACGGACTCCTCCGAAAGCTGGTGTGAGTTCGATCCGGTACCGGGAGTATCAAAAGACATATCGTTCACCGTGAAGACGTCTAACGAACGTACGATGGCTGACAGGAGTGGAGTCGTCAAACTCGCGGACGCCGTTTCCGAACTCCTCTACGGAATCGTCGGATGGTTGTCGATCGGCGTCGGCGTTCTGGCCGCGCTCACCGTCCTTTTGCAACTCCCACAGAGCGATCTCACGGCGGGAACGGCGCTGCTGGCGATGCTCTGGCTGACCGTCGCGTTCGTTCTCGTCGTCCTCGGCGTGTTCGTCAATCCGCGGTTTCGACGCCGATTGAACCGCCGCCACGAACCGTCGCAATTCGGTCGCCTCCGTTCCGTCGACCGGCGCGTCGTCCGCCCGAAGGAGGACTGCGACGAGCGGTGTGTCTCCTGTCGGTCGTCGATTGGGAAGGGGCTGGTTCGGCGCTACCGCGAGGAGTACGTACTCGCCGGCGTGCCCGTCTATACGCGGTCGGAAGGCTACAACCACTACTGTCTCGACTGTGCGACGGACGAACTGTCGGGCGGGACGCCGTCGGCTCCCGACGACGATACCGGGCCGGATCGCGCTCGGTCGTCCACACCGAATCGTCGGGAGCCATCCCTCGAGCGGGAGTAGGGAGGACGGATGTAGCGAAGGCAGATTTCCGCGTGAGTACACCACCCTGACGGGGCACCCGGCGATCAGTCAGCGGGGTTCGACGTCGCGTTCCGGTCGCCGATCGCACCGCCGGGATCGCGTGCCGCGTACCACTCTTCATCACTGGCCGCGTCGGTTTTGGCGAGCGTATACACTCCTCCTGCACACTGGCGGATACGGCCGTCTTCTTGGAGAGCACGACAGGTCCGCTCGACGGTCACCGGGTGTGTCTCGAGGGCGGTCGCCAGTTCGGCGGTCGTCGCCGGACTCCTGTGGGCGAGCGTCTCGAGGATCGCACGCGCCCGCTGCCGTTCTGATGGGATAGGATCTGCCATTCCGTCTCATGAGAGCAATTGTCGAACAAGGGTATCAACCGCGGCTTCGGTTCCCAACCCGTTGGAACGCGATTACCGATGGAAATCGAACTAGCGTGGATAGCGAGTATTCCGTTGAAAACGCCGTTTCCGTCGGGGTCGGTACTACGACGGGCCGGTATACGAATCCGCCTCACCCGTCCGCAACTGTACCCGTGGGACCAGTTACCAGCGGTCGTCGTCCCGGGTATCGGTTCCCCACTCGTCGCCGGACCCTGTTTGGGAGTCGTCGTCCGTCCCTCCCCACGTCGACGCTTCGCCGCGGTCGTCCGCGGCGGACGATGATCCCGACCGAGGACGGTTCTCGAGGTAGACGCGAGCGTAGGCCAACTGCACGACGGGACTAACAACTGCGGTCAGTACGGCTGAAACGGCGAGGAACGTAAGGTAGAACCCGCCATCGAGGCCGGTGAACAGAACCGTGACGACGGCCACGCCGCCGACGATGAGGAGTGAGAGGACGGTAATACCGAACAGTTTTATCAGGTTCCCCTTCGCGACGGACCAACTCGTGCTGAGGCTCTCGAAGGCGCCCTCTTCGTCGATAACACACGCCGGAAACGCGAGCGAGAGTCGAATTGCAAGGTAAACCCCGGGGATAATGAAAAAGAGAAGCCCGACGAAGACGACTAGTCCGTAAACAATGAAAATGCCGATCAGCGAAACGAACTGCCCGAGGACGACGGTCGACGCCTGGCCGAGATCGCCGCCGTGTCCGGTCGCTTCCTGTTGTCCGATGACGTGGGCGACTCCGTCGACGTAAATCAAGACGAGAAAACTGAACAACCCGATAACCGCGCCGAGAGTGCCCAGTAGTTCTCCAAACAGTTCGAGGATACCATAGAAGAAAAAGAGGCCTATCAGAATCGGATTTCGCCGGAGCCACTCGATTGCGTCGCCGATCGTTCCGATCGAGTCTTTTCGCTGAACGGACGCGTTCATACAACCACATATCACGTCATATAGATAAAAATAGTGATTGCGTTACCGGAGTCGTGGGGGTGCTTCGAACGATTACCGCAGACAGGCCGCCACGACCTCGAGCATCCCCTCGCCTCGGACCTCTTCGGCGAACAACGGAACGCGACGAACCTCGGTCCCGCGGAAGAGATCCTGCGCCTCGAGGAGCGCATCCTGTTGGACGTCCCATCGCCGCTGGCAGAACTCGCAGTCGTCGAGATTCGGCTGGAGGAACTCGCCTTCCACGTCGTCGGTGACGTCGGAGAGCGGCTCCATCACGCGGTTGACGACGACGGTTCCGACGGGAATCTGGAACTCCTGAAGCTGCTGGCGCAGGCGCTTCGACTCGAAGACGCTCATCTCTTCGGGGACCATGACGATCCGGAAATCCGTTTTCGCGGAGTCCTGTAGCGCCGCCCGAAGGCGTTCGATTCGCTCGCGAAGTTCGTCCAGATCCTCGAGATCGGCGTCCCCCTCGGGCGGTTCCTGACCGCCGAACATCCCTTTCATGCCCTCGAGCATGCCGCCGATTCGCTGGCGGAACTGGATGATTTTCCCCATCATCGAGTCCATCAACTCGGGCAGTTTGAGCAGCCGGAGGGTGTGCCCCGTCGGTGCGGTATCGATGACAACCCGCTCGAATCGGGGGTCGTCCATGTACTCGAGCAGGAGTTGCATCGCGGCCGCTTCGTCCGCGCCGGGCATGCCGCCGCCGAAGAGCGCGTCCATCGGCGACTCGCCGCCGAGAAGTTCGCCGAGCCCGCCGAGGTCTCCCATGCCGCCCGGTTGGCCCGTCCCGCCGCTCTGGCTCCCGTCGCCGAAGAGGCCCCCCGGATCACCGTCGGAACCGGAACCGAAACCCGATCCGTCGCCATCACCACCGCCGGGGAAGGCGGTTTGGCCGCGTTCCATGGCCGCTTCGGGGTCGATCTCGGCCGCGTAGAGGGGGATATCGTCGCGAATGCGCCCCGGTTCCGCGGGGACGTCGATCTCGAAGGTGTCCGAGAGCGAATGTGCCGGATCCGTCGAGACGACGAGCGTGCTGGTCCCGCCGCGGGCGCTGTCGAGGGCGGTCGCGGCGGCCATCGTCGTCTTCCCGACGCCACCTTTCCCGCCGTAGAGCACGTAGTCGGGGCCGTCGATCGGCTCGTCCGACGGCTCCACGTCGATAGTCTCCTGTTCGTCCGCGACGGAGTCGGTCGGCGTCACTTCGATGGTGTGTGCGCCGTCGTCGTCCGCCGTCGCGTCCTCGGCCTCTTCGTCGACCGGCTCGACGTCGATTCCACTCATGCCAGTCTGTTCCCCGTCCTGTCACGAGTATTCGTCGGTCCCGATCAGCCGGTGGTGCTGTCGGTGCTGGTCCCGTTTCTCGGTCGGTCGCCGACGGTCCGAATTCACGCTCGAAGCGCGACCGAGCGGACGCGAGACCGTCGAAACCGGCGTATCGGTCGACGGCCGCGTGCGCTATCGGAGATCGACTTCCCGCAGCGGCAACTCGTCTAACTCTTCCGGAATCGGTCCCTGAACGCCGGGCGTTATCGACGGCGTCGACGCGATCATGTCCGCCGTATGGACGAGCGTGTCCAGTTGGGAATCCGGGTTCGGTCCGTCGTACCAGGGTCCGTTGTGGCTCGCGACGGCCCGTTCGATGCGGTCCGAAAGCGGCGACTCGGAGACGACGGCGGCCATTCGAACGTCGTGGTCGGACGTTGATTTTGCGGCGGGGGCCGACGGATCCCCCATCTTCCGTTGGTCGTGGAGGATCGCGGCGGCGTGGGCGAGGTCGATATCCGCCGCTTCGAGCAGTCCCTGTTCGACGTAGGACGGTCCGAGACGCTCGATGATCGTCGACAGCATCAGCGTGTGTGCCCAGAGACCGCGTTCGTTTTGACACGCCGGATGGTGGTACCCCGAGGTGCTCGCCGGGACGTTCCAGAAGTATTCGGGTGCCTTCGACGATAGGTTGATCGTGAACGCACGGGTTCGGTCGTCGTCGATCAGAGCCACTGTCGGCAGGCGGCGGCACACTTCCTCGCTGGAGAGCGGTTCGGTCATTTCGAGTGAACTATTCTGCTATCTGTACATAAATGGCGTCGGCGAGAGGGTTCAAGGACGAGCGGTTGCCGGTTTGCTCACGCTCGCAGACTCATCCGGTCTACCGTACGTCGTACCCGCACAACCACGGCCGTCTGTGGTTGTGCCGGGACATCGTCACAGCAGTCGGTCTCAGTCGAAGTACGCCGCCAACCGCTCGGCGGCCGTCTCGGCGCGCGGCGTCACGAGCGCGAACCGGATCCAGTCCGTTCGCGAGTCGCCGAAGGCCTCGCCGGGCATACCGGCGACGCCGGCCTCGTCGATCAACCGCTCGACGTTCTCGAGGGTCCCAGGATAGCCGTCGAAGCGGGCCATCACGTAGAACGAGCCCTGGGGAGTGGTGTACTCCGCGTCCGCCGCGTCGAGGGCGTCGGTGAACGTCTCGACGCGCTCGCGCAGTAGTTGGCGGTTCGCCTCGAAGTAGTCGGGTCCCGTTTCTTTCAGGGCGTGCAACACCGCGTACTGACCGGGGCGGGTCGTCGCGACGTTGACCAGCATGTGTCGGCTCTTGGCGTTTTCGACGAGCGTCGGCGGGAAAATCGCGTAGCCGACTCTGTACCCCGTAATCGCCATCGATTTCGAAAAAGCGTTGGTGACGATCCGGTGGTCCGACTCGAACTGGAGCGCGCTGGCGAACTCCCCCGAGAGGTCGTAGTGGTCGTACACCTCGTCGCTGACGAGAATCGCGTCGTACTCCTCCGCGATGTCGACGAGCGCTTCGATCGTTTCCTCGGGGTAGACCGCGCCCGTCGGGTTGTTCGGCGTGTTGACCACGATCACTGCGGTCTCCTCGCTCGCGGCCGCGCGGACGGCCGCCGGATCGAGCTGTCCGTCCTCGTCCGTCGCGACGAATCGTTGGGTGCCGCCGAGAATCGTCGTCTTCCCCGGATAGTAGGGGTAGACCGGATCCGTCAGAATGACCTCGCTCCCCCGGTCACGCTCGAGTGCGCGCGCCATCGCGAGGTAGTTCGCCTCGCCCGCGCCGTTCGTAATCACGACCTGCTCGGCGTCGACCCCGCGACGGGCGGCGATCTCCTCGCGCAACTCGAGCAGCCCTTCGCTCGGCGGGTACTGGAACTGGTCGGACTCGAGGTCGGCGTACTCGCGAACGGCGTCGCGAAGCGACTCGGGCGGCTCCCAGTCGGGAGTCCCGCTGACCATGTCGACGACGTCGCGGTCCGCCCGTTTGGCGTACTCCATGACGTGAAAGAACAGCGGCGTCTCGTATTCCATGCGTGTGACTGGGCGTGCCTCCACCGTCGTTCTTTCCGTTGTACTGTGCGTGCGTTCACCGCGTTGTTTCCGTTCGGTTCTCCGGCCGTCCGCTCTGCCGGTCGCGTGCAACCCGTGCTTTGACGTCTCGCTATCCCCTCGAGTCGAGTACGATGAACGACGACATCGATCGCGAACTTCCGATGGAGATCGGTGACGCGCTCCGGGACCGCGAGGAGACCGTCGCCGTCGCCGAATCCTGTACCGGCGGACTGATCGGTGCCGCGATTACGTCCATCCCGGGCGCGAGCGATCACTTCGATTCGGGACTGACGACCTACGCCTACAACGCCAAACGTCGCCACCTCGGAGTGAGCCGGGAGGCGCTCGACGAACACGGTGCCGTCTCGGAACCTGTCGCCCGGGAGATGGCTCGCGGGGTTCGGGACGTCGCGGACGTCACCTGGGGGGTCTCGACGACGGGCGTCGCCGGCCCCACCGGCGGCACAGAGGCGAACCCGGTCGGAACCGTCTACATCGGCGTCGCCTACGCCGGTCCGTGGGGCAGCGAGTCGTCGTTCGCATCCGTCTCGCGGTACGTGTTCGACGGCGACCGCGCGGCCGTTCGGGCGAAGACGGTCGAGCGGGCCCTCGAGGATCTCCTCGCGGCGATCGGCGAGACCGAGCGGTAATACTTTTGGACAGTAGTCAGTGAGAAGTCGGAACCGGCGGGATTGGCTTCTGCAATCGTTGTGGAACGCCCTATTCGCTCACAGTCACGAATACCGGACAGTCACCGAGAGAAAGGTATTCGGATGTCGGCCGTCGATAGCAGATAGATGAACAAGAAGGGACACGTTCTCAACGCCGTGCTCTTGAGCCTCGGGCTGGGCTACCTGCTCGAGCCGGCGGGCGACCTCGAGACGTTTCGAACGATTATCATGATCGGCGTGCCGGTGACCCTGGGGGCGCTGTTTCCGGACGTCGACACCGCGTTCGGGAAACATCGGAAGACGTTGCACAACCTGCCGATCCTGATCGGCTTTCTCGCCTTTCCGTACGTGTTCGGCAACCTCGAGTACGTCTGGATCGGCGTGTTGACCCACTACGTCCTCGACGTCGCGGGCAGCAAGCGCGGCATCGCGCTGTTTTACCCGCTCTGGAAGAAGGAGTTCGGGCTGCCGATCGGCGTCGCGGTCAGTAGCAAGCGAGCGGACCTCATGATGGTGTTTGTCACCGTCGTCGAGTTACTCCTCGTCGCGTTAGTCATCTACGAAGTACCCCAGTGGGGCTTCGAGATGGGGCGGCAGGCGATCGGCCTCTGAGTTCGGTTCTGGTCTCGTTTTCGGGGTCCGATCTTCGAACGGCGAACAATAGACGGCAACGTAATCGACCGAGAAGCGGCTCAACCCGCGTTATCGCCGGTTGGGCGTCCACTCCTCGCAGGCGTCCATATCGTCCATCGCCGTCTCGTGTCGGGCGCAGTAGGGCACCATCCCCTCCGAGGATCGGACGTACTCGAAGTGCTTGCAGTTTCCACAGTAGCGATCCGTGGGTTCTTCGGGCTGGGACTGTGCGGACGGCGAGTCGACGATTTCCGCATCGTGGCCGTCGCCGGCATCGAGCGGCGATGTGATGTCCGAGGCGGCCGTTCCGCCGTCGCTGGTCGCGGCGCCGGCGGCTTTCGCTCGAGCGCGGCCGTTGCCGGTTCCGCTCCCGGCCCCGGTTCCAGTGGTCGACGAACCCGCCGTTCCGCGAGTCGACTGCGACCGACTCGTACTCGGGGCCTCGTCGAACGAGAGCGTCGTGTCGTCGGTTTCGTCGGCGTCGGCCGTATTCGTCTGCGTTTCGACGTCGCCGTCCGGCGTGCCGCCGAAGAACCCGATGCCGCCGAAGCCGCTCGAGTCGTTCGATTCGGTGACCTCGACGACGGTCTGGTTGTGCCGGGTCACGTTCATCTCGAGGGTGCCGCCGGGGTTGTTGCGCGTCTTGAAGTTGACGACGGCGGTGAACAGGCTCCAGACGGCCGTAAAGAGCCCGAGCAGGTAGACTGCGGAGACCCGTAGCGTCAGATCGTCGTTGTAGCCCCGCCAGTGGCGGGGGTAGGCGTCCCAGAAGAGGACGACGCCGAGCAGACACAGGCTCACGCTGATCGCGGCAGCGGCGTGGACGCGGCGGCCGGCCGGCAGGACGAGGAAGACGCCCACGAGGGCGGTCGGCACGCCGAGACCGGCGAGAACACCGGCGATTCGGACGGCGGCGTAGTGGTCGCTCATTCCGGGAGAAATCGCGGCCGCATACCCGCTGAAGAGGTCGGTCGTCGCCATGAGCACGGCCACGACGGCCAGGACCGCGCCGAGCAGGACGAGCGCCGTCCCGGCGTACAGTCGCCGGGGACTCGCCACCCCCTGTGCGCCCCCATCGTAGACCTCCGTCAGACTTGTCATGCGGGTCAATTTACTCTCCCACCACAAAACGGTACGTCAGACACGTTTCAATTCGTAGAGATAACATTCCGGTGTCGAACGAGAGACTGCGTCGGTCGGCTGCGAGACACCGATCTCACCGATCGGTCACGGGAACGTCCACGACCACCGGCCCCGCTTGCTCGAGTGCGGCTTCCAGGGTTTCGTCTATCGCGTCGGCCGACTCGACGCGGAGACCCGTCGCACCGTTGGCTTCGGCGCTTGCCGCGAGGTCTACCGACGGATCGAAGTCGAACCCGACGTACTCGTAGTCCTTGGCGTCACCGCCCAGTAGCGCGGCCGTGTTCTCCTTGAGGATGCGATAGTTGCGGTTGTCCGGGACGACGACCGTGAGATCGAGGTCGTAGCGGGCGGCCGTGTAGAGCGTCTGGGGGTAGTAGAGGTAGGAGCCGTCGCCGACGTAGCCGAGGACCGAGCGCTCGCCGCCGGCCTCGCGCTCCGCGACGGCCGCGCCGACGCTCGCCGGGAGTCCGTAGCCGAGACCGCCGCCTTTTGTCCCGAGCAATTGGGTCGGCTCGAAGGGGAACTCCTCAAGGAGCGCCGGGGCCGCCGTAACGGATTCGCTGACGACGAGCGCGTCGGGGGCGGCCCGGTGAAGTGCCCGCGCGAGCCCCGTTTTGGTGAGCGTTCCATCGACCGTTTCGCTCGAGTCCCCTTCGCGGGCATCGTTCCACTCGCCGACCGCGGCGAGCCGGCGCTCGCGCTCGGTCTCGTCGACGGCGTCGGAAACGCGATCCGCGAGCTCGGCGAGGACCTGTCCCGGATCGCCGAGCACGGCGACGTCGGCGGGCGCGTGCTTGCCGAGTTCCCACGCGTCGTTCGTCACGTGGACGCACGTCGCGTCGTCGGGGACCAACTGCGTCGTCGGCCGGGTGACCGTCGTGTTCGTCGAACACCCGACGAAAATGAGGGTGTCCGTATCCATCGCGCTCGCGGTTCCGGGCGTTTTCGTCGAGAGGACGCCCTGCCACTGCTCGTGTGCCGTCGGCAGGTTCACCTCGTAGGAGAGGACCTCGCCGTGGACGCGCGCGCCGGCGGCCTCCGCGAAGCGAACCGCCGCGTCGACGGCATCGGCCCCGCTGCGAGCGACTTCGTCTCCGAGCACGACGACCGGTTCGTCGGCGTCGGCCACGGCCGCCACCGCGTCGTCGACGGCTCGAGCGTCGCCCCGTCCCGCGGTCGGGATCCGGCCGAGTCGCTCGGGCGACAGCCCCGTTTCGGCCAGTTGGACGTCCACGGGCAGGGCGAGGAACACGGGACCCGTCGGCGGCGTCAGCGCAGTTCGAACGGCGCGACGGACCATGTCCGGGAGGGCCTCGATGTCTTTCACCTCGGCGCTCCACTTCGTGAACTGGTCGGCCATCGTCACGAGGTCGCCGCCGAGGATCGGCTCCTTGTGTTGATAATCGAGGCTGTGCGTGCCCGCGGTGAGGAGCAGCGGGGCCCCCGAGATATCCGCGTTGTACAGGTTCCCGAGCCCGTGAGCGAGACCGCCCGCGAGGTGGAGGTTCGCGACGCCGAGTGGCAACACGTCGTCGGCGTGACCGTGGTACCGCCGCCGCATCGCGTACCCTGCAGCGGCCCCGACGGCGACGTCTTCGTGGAGGCCAAGAACGTACTCGAGATCGCCGTCGACGAGCGCCTGCATGAGCGGCAGTTCGGTTGTCCCGGGATTGCCGAACAAGTGCGTAACACCGTACGATTCGAGCGCCTCGACGAAGAGATCCGCGCCGGTATAACTCATACTGGCACCAGGCGGTGGAGATCACTTATAGTCACAACTCCGTCCGATTGACAACTCCGCGCGACGGCGCCGTGTGTCCGTCGTGCGTTACTCGAGCGTCCACCAGTCGGCGTAGTACTCGCGTATCTCGGCGATCCGGTCGGCCGCCGACTCGAAATCTTCGTCGAGCCACGCGAACGGGTCGTCGATTTCGGAGTCGATACCCAGGACGCCCTCGAGCGTCCCGAGCATCGCGTAGGCAAGGTGGCTCGGGTGGTAGCCCCCCTCCTGGAGCAGGACGAGACGTCCGGACGCCGAGGTCGCCGCGATGTCGCGGGCGCGAGCGCCGAGCGATTCGAACCCCGATTTCGTGACGACGTTCCGGCCGAGCGGATCGACGGTTCCGGCGTCACCGCCCGCGCTGACGACGAGCAGATCGGGAGCGTACTGCTCGATAACGGGCTCGACGAGTCGGTCGAACGCTTCGGCGTAGCCGTCGTCGCCCGTTCCCGGCGGGAGGGGCACGTTCAGGTTGTACCCTTCCCCGGGCCCCGTGCCGCGTTCGTCCACGTCGCCCGTCTGCGGGTGCGCGTCGGGGTTCCACGACCAGTGGTCGTTGTGGAGGCTGATCGTCAGCACGTCGTCCCGGCCGTAAAAGACCTCCTGGGTCCCGTTTCCGTGGTGGACGTCCCAGTCGAGGATACAGACGCGCTCGACGCGGTCGTCCGCAAGCGCTCGCTCGGCCGCGACGGCGGCGTTGTTGAAGAAACAGAAGCCGTCGGCCTGTGCGGGTTGGGCGTGGTGGCCGCTCGGTCGAACGGCCGCGTAGGGAACATCCTCGAGTCCGTGCTCGAGCGCGTGAGTCGCCGCAGCGGCGGCCCCGCCGGCGGCGTGGCGGGCGGCGCGGTACGAGGCTTCGTTCGCCCCGGTTCCGCCGGTAATTCGGCCGCCGCCGGAGTCACAGAACGCTCGAAACTCCCGCACGTAGTCCGGATCGTGCACGCGATGAAGTTCTTCGTCGGTTATCTCCGGAGCCTGTGTCCACCGGACGCGGTCGGCCAGTTCGTGACGAACGATCGAACGAACGTTTCGGAGCCGCTCCGGTCGGTCCGGATGCGGCTGCTCGACTGCGAGACGCCCCGTCCACTCGGCTTCGCCCTCGCCGGCGGGCGGGACGTGCTCGAGGAAGCTCTCGTCCCAGAACGCGGTCGCGGATGCCATGGGAAGAACAGACCGAATAACCACCTTAGCTGTACCGGTCACGAAACCGCCGCCGATCTTCGGCCCGGTCTCCGCGCCGCGGAGCGTTTCCGTGGTCGAGACGCGTTTTTCGACCCGGGATTCGAACCGACTGAGCAGAGCGCCTCGAATTACTGATCACGGGACGACGATACCGGAATAGAACTTCCGCAAAATACCGCTCGACTAAATCCTCGAGACGCGACGGATTCCGAACGCGATCCGATCGAACCGGGACGAACACCGTATTCACCTACTTACACGCATTTTTGTGGCGTATCCGAGGAATAGTTATTTACCAATCCTCGACAACGCTAGATCAGAACCGGAAGTTCACTTCCGGGTGATGCAATGTCAGATACGAATCCGATTCGCGACGCGTCGACCGAGGAACTGCTAGCGGCCGAGTGCGAGCGCTACGAGGAACGAACGCCGGAGTCGGCGGCGATGGCCGAGGACCTCCGAGAACTCGTGCCGGCCGGCGTCTGCAGTACGTTCCGAGCCTACGACCCCTACCCGGTCCACGCGGCGCGAGCGGAGGGGGGCTCGATCTACGACGTGGACGGCAACGAGTACCTCGACTTCGCGTTGAACAACGGGACCCAACTCGTCGGACACACCCATCCGACCCTGGAAGAAGCCGCCGTCGACCAGATCGAGCGCGGAACGCTCTACACGCGACCGACCGATCTCATCGAGTTTGCGGCCCGGCCGTTGATCGACCGCTGGGACGCCATCGAGCAGGTTCGATTCACCAACAGCGGCACCGAGTCGATCATGCACGCGACGCGTCTCGCGCGGGCGTACACCGGCCGCGAAAAGATCATTCGAATGGAAGGCGCCTATCACGGCGCGCACGATCCGGCGCTGGTGAGCAAGATGCCGCCGCTCGAGCAGGCGGGTCCCGAACGCGATCCGCGTCCGGTCAGGGAGTCCCGCGGTGTCCCGGACTCAGTGCCAGAGGACATCCTCCTGGCGCAGTACAACGACGCCGAGAGCGTCGAGCGGTTGCTTCGTGATCACGGAGCCGAGGTCGCCGCCGTGCTCGTCGAACCGGCCTGTCTCAATCTCGGGCTGGTCGAACCCGAAGACGGGTTCCTCGAGCGACTGCGGGAACTCGCCGACGAGTACAACGTCGTCCTGATCTTCGACGAGGTAAAGACCGGCGTCAAACTGGCTCCCGGCGGCGGAGCGGAGTACTACGGCGTCCAACCTGATCTCGTCGCGCTGGCGAAAGCGATCGGCGGCGGCTACCCCGTCGGCGCGTTCGGCGGTCGCCGCGAGATCATGGACTGCATCGCGGCCGACCTGAACGAGGGCGTCGCGACCGGCGCGGCCCACTACGGCACGTACAACGGGAACCCGCTCGCGTTGCGGGCCGTCGGCGTGACGTTGCGAGAGATCCTCACCGAGGACGCCTACGACCACGTCACGACCCTCGCCGATCGCCTCGCGGACGGCTACCGCGACGTCATCGCGGACACCGGACTCGAGGCCACGGTAAAGAGCGTCGGCTCTCAGGGAATGGTCCACTTCACGGACGAGCCGATTCGGACGTTCCGCGACTGGGGCCACGTCGACGAAGAGTTCCACGAGGCCTACTGGTTCGGGATGGTAAACAGGGGCGTTATTCCCCATCCCCACGACGCGTCCCAGCAGTGGACGGTAAGCGTCCAGCACACCGCCGAGGAGATCGACGCCCACGTCGACGCGTTCGCGGATCTCGCCACCCACTTAACCGCCGCCCAGCAGTAGTCGAACGATGACGAGCGATCCCGACCGGCGGACGTACGACATCCTCCGGCTGCTGGCCGAACACGAACCGATCGGTAGCGTCCACCTTACGGAACACCTTCGAGAGCGTGGCTACTCGATCACCGAGCGGACGGTTCGGCTCACGCTCGCCGACCTCGACGAATCTGGCCTGACCGAGAAGGTCGGCGGCAAGGGCCGACGACTCACGGCGGACGGCCGCGCGGAACTCGAGCGAGGGGGCGTCAGCGGTCGGGTCGAACAGGTCAGAGAGCGGCTGGCGGATCTGACGAGTCAGGTGACCTACGATCCGGCGACCGACGCCGGCGACGTCGTCGTCGGAACCGTCCTCGTCGCGACGGAGGACAGAGCGACACTCGAGGCGGGCCTGAAAGCGATCGACGACTCGCCGCTCGGACCGATCGTCGCGTCGATCGAACCCGTCGAACGGAACGGCACCGACTGTCTCGAGGTCGCGGTCCCCTCGAGCGTGACGATCGACGGCGTGTTACTGTCCCACGGGATCGAGAGCCATCCCGACACCATCGGCGTCGTGGAGTACCATCCCGATCCGGACACCGTCCCTTACGACGATCCCGAACCGGCGGTCCACGGCGGGGCGATCCGCCGGTTCACCGACGTCATCGGCGACGAACGGGCGACGGTCGATCTGGTATCGCTGCTGATCGAGGCCAGACAGACCGACGTTTCGAGCGCGCTCGCCGGAGAGACCGGGCTTCTGGTCGCGGATAATCGGGAGTTTCCACTGGCCCACTACGACACCGCTCGAGAGCTCGCGGTCTCGACTCGCGATACCCTGGGTGGCGTCCTCGATCTCCGCCGCCCGCGAGAACCGGGACCGTTCCCGTGGGGGACGCCGGGCTGGGCGTTCGCGTCGCTCACCTTCGCCGGAGCCGCCGAGTGCGTTATCTCCCACTGCGTCGAGTCGGGGATCGCACTCGAGTGGGAGACCCTCGAGAGGGTACAGCCACGTTCCGATTTTTCGTCGGTTGTCAAGAAAAAATAGACACTTCGCAGAAATTACTGCGAACTCCAGTGTGAAATCAGTCAGTTAGCGAGGAGACCATTACAAACAAAACCGGAGACGAACGACTGTGAGAACCTTTATATATCGGAAACGGGGATAGAGTGGTACGGTGGCAATAGTATGCCAGGACCACACACTCACGGACGGCGGGAATTTCTACGAACGACTGCGGCCGGTGGTAGCGCTGTCGCGCTCGCCGGCCTCGCGGGCTGTACGGGGACGGTCGAGGACGTGCTGGGGGACGGCGACGACACGCTGACCGTCGCCGTCTACGGCGGCGTGTTTCAGGACGTCATGGACGACGAACTGTTCGAGCCGTTCAGCGAGGAGCTCGACATCGACGTCGAGTCGGAAGCGCAACCGACCTCCGAAGAGGCGCTCACGCAGTACGAGAACGCCGTCGGGGCGGGCGAAGCGCCCGTCGACGTCGCCATCATGGCCCAGACCGGTGTCATGCAGGGGCTCAACTCCGACCTGTGGCACATCTGGGACGAGGACGACTTCGAGAACCTCGAGTACATCAGCGACGACCTCGTCGGGGAGGCCGAGGGCGGCATCTCGAGCATCGGAGCCCTGTCGTGGTACATCAACCTCGTCCAGAACACGGATGTCATCGAAGAGCCGGTCGACAGCTGGGAGGCCCTCTGGGACGACGAGTACGAGGATACGCTCGGCCTGCTCGGCTACGCGTCGAACTCGTTCCTCCTCGATGTCACGGCAGAGGTTCGCTTCGACGGCCAGGAGATCCTCGAGGACCGCGACGGTGTGCTCGAGGTGTTCGAAGAACTCGAAGGCGTCACGGACCAGGCCAACTTCTGGTACGAGAACGAGGCCGAGTTCCAGCAGCGACTCCGCGACGGCGAGGTGCCGGCGGGGATGCTCTACAGTGACATCACCCGCGTCATGCAGGACGACGGCGCGCCGGTTCAGTCGAACTTCGTCGAGGAGGGTTCCATCCTCGACTCGGGGCTCTGGGTGACCCTCGAGACCTCGGACCTCAAGGAGGAGGCCCGTCAGTTCATCGACTACGCGAGCCGGCCCGAGGTGCAGGATCGCGTGGCCGAAAACCTCTATACGAGTCCGACGATCGAACGCGAGTACTCCGAGATCGACGAGGACTTCTACGCCGAGATCGCGGGGCCGGGGCCGGACGAGGCGATCGTCCCCAGCTACAACCTCTACGTCGAAGAGGAAGACTGGGTCAGCGAACGCTGGGAAGAGTTCATCATCGGTTAAGTACAGATGAGCGGAATTTCACTCGAAGGCGTTACGAAGCAGTATCCGGGCGGCGTTCTCGCCGTCAAGGGAGTCGACATCGACATCGAAAGCGGCGAGTTCGTGACGCTCGTCGGTCCCTCGGGCTGTGGCAAGACGACCACGTTGCGAACGATCGCCGGCTTCGAAATGCCGACGGACGGCGCGGTGCGGATCGACGAGGACGAGGTCACGGACGCGCCGCCGTACGAGCGCGATACCGGGATGGTGTTCCAGGACTTCGCGCTGTTCCCCCACATGACCATCTACGAGAACATCGCCTACGGGATGGAGGCCGCGGGGGAGTACACGGACGAAGAGATCGACGCGCGCGTCGAGGAGATGCTCGAGCTCGTCGAACTCCCGGGCGTCGCCGATCGGACGCCGGATCAGCTCTCCGGCGGCCAGCAACAGCGGATCGCGCTCGCCCGCGCGCTGGCCCCCCGCCCGAAGGCGCTGTTGCTCGACGAACCGCTGGCGAGTCTCGACAAGAAGCTCCGCGAACAGATGCAAGTCGAGTTGCGCCGCATTCAACAGGAGATCGGCATCACGACGGTTTTCGTCACGCACAATCAGGAGGAGGCGCTGACGATGTCCGATCGCCTCGCCGTGATGAACGACGGAAAGTTCGAACAGGTCGGACCGCCCGAGGAAGTGTACAACGATCCGGACAGCCGGTTCGTCGCGGATTTCCTCGGTACGGCGAACATCTTCGACGGCACGGTGACGGCGGTCGACGACGGGTACGCGACCGTCGACTGCGAGGGGCTGACACTCCGATCGAAGAGCCGGCCCGGCGTCGAACCCGGAGCCGACGTTTCGGTCATCGTCCGACCGGAACGGTTCCGGTTCGACAGCGCGAGCGCCGACGGCGGGACGTCCACGGCGACGGCCGACGTCAACGTCTTCGAGGGCGAAATTACGTTCAAACGCCACCTCGGCAGCAGCGTCGAACTGCGAGTCGAGACCCCCGACGGTCGGGAACTCGTCGTCGTTCGCCGGAGCGGCATGGACAAACGGTCGCCCGGCGACCGAGTGACCGTCGCCGTCGACGCCGAAGAGTGTCGAATTGTGGAGGCATAGATGGCGACTGAAACATCCACGAGCGACGACGGCGCGCCGGAGACCGGACGAGCGGGCCTGAAAGCGAACGCGAAGTGGTACATCCTGTCCTACCCGTTGGCCTGGCTCGTCGCGATCTTTCTCGTCCCGCTCGGCATGCTGGTCGTGTTCAGCTTCTGGGTGAACATTCCCGGCGGGCAGTACGAGATGGGCTTTACCCTCGAGAACTACACCCGGTTTCTCACGAGCAGTCTCTATCTCGGCCAGCTGTGGCTGACGATCGAACTCGCGCTCGTGACCGCGGTCGTCTCGCTCCTGCTGGGGTACCCCATGGCGTACTACCTCGCACGGATGAACCGGCCGTGGCTCCGAAGCCTGCTGTTGCTGACGATCATCTCCTCGCTGTGGGTCACCTACGTCATCAGGGCCTACGCGTGGCAGGTCATACTGGCCTCGGGCGGCGTCTTGAGTTCCGTCGGCGTCGCGACCGGCATCCTCTCCGAGCCCCAGTCGTTCTATCCGGGCTACTGGGGGCTGGTCGTCGGCATGGTCTACGTTTTCGTCCCCTTCATGATCCTCACCCTCTACAGCAGCATTCGCACCATCGACGGTGAGCTGCTCGAGGCCTCGAAGAACCTCGGGGCCGGACCGGCGAGGACGTTCCGACGGGTGACGCTCCCGCTGTCGAAAAACGGGATCATGAGCGGCACCGCGCTCGTGTTCATTCTGGCGCTCGGCTCGTACGTGCTCCCGCGACTTCTTGGGAGTTCGGCGGAGCGGACGCTGCCCGTCCTGATCGAACAGCAGATCATGAGCGAGAGCAACTACCCGTTCGGCGCCGCGATGAGTATCGGGCTGATCGTCGTCGTGCTGGTGTTCCTCTGGGTGATGATCCGCTTTACGAACGTCACGACCGCGAGTCTGGGCGGCAGCGAAGCGATCGCGACCGACGACGATGACGACGACTCCGTCGCGGACGGCGGGTCCTCGGGAATCGGAGCCGGACTCGCGGGCCGGCTCTGGAGTGCGATCGGTAACGCGGCCTCGAGTATCGGACTCACTCGAGCGCTGGGACGGATCGCACAGGCCGGGAACTCGCTGGTGACGACGGTCGATTCGAAGACGCGGGAAGCCGTTATCTGGGTGACGTTCAGGCTGTATGTCGTGGCCGTAATGGTGTTCATCGCCGCGCCGCTTGGCATCATTATCGCCGTCTCGTTCACGCCCGAACAGTTCCTGACGTTCCCGCCCGGCGGGTTCTCGATGCAGTGGTACGCCGAGTTCTTCACCGATCCGTCCTGGATCGGGGCGCTGCTCAACAGCCTCGGCATCGCGGCGGCGGCGGCGCTCCTCAGTACCACGATCGGCGGCGTGCTCGCGTTCGCACTGGACCGATTCGACTACCGCGGAGCCGCCATCTTCGGGACGCTCGGCGTCCTGCCGATTCTGGTGCCGCCCGTGATCATCGGCGTCGCCTTCCTCGTGTTCTTCCTCGAGATGGGCTTTGCCGGTTCTCGGACGAGCATCATCGTCGCTCACGGGATCTTCTACGCCCCGTTCCCGTTCATCCTGATCACGCAGGGGCTCAGTGAGATCGATCGGACGTACGAAGAGGCCGCGATGAACCTCGGCGCGTCGCCGATCCGGACGATCCGGACGATCACCTATCCGCTGTTGCGCGCGAACGTGATCTCCGGTGCGCTGTTCGCGTTCATCCTCTCGTTGAACGAGTACATCATCGCGTGGCTGCTGTCGCTGTTCCTCGTCGACACGATTCCGATCCAGATCTTCAATCAGCTCCGGTACTCGTATCCGCCGACCATCGCGGCCGCGAGCGTGGTCTTCATCGGTCTCACGGTCGTCGTGATGACCGCGATCGACCGCATGTCCGGAGGTATCTGGGAATGACGGCGGCCGGCGACGCCCGAATCGTCGCTGCCCAGACGGTTCCCGAATTCGGGGCCGTCGAACGGAACCGCGAGCGAACCGTCGAAATCGCGCAGAATCATGCGGACGCCGACCTCCTCGTCCTTCCGGAACTCGCCACGTCGGGGTACGTCTTCGAATCGGTGGCCGAAGTCGAGTCGATGGCGGAACCACGAGACGGCGAGACGGCTCGAGCCTGGACCGAGGTCGCCGCCGAAACCGACACCTGGATCGTCGGCGGCGTTCCGGAAGTAGCGAACGGGAGCTACTACAACAGCGCGCTCGTCGTCTCACCAAGCGGCGTCGAGGGCGTCTATCGGAAGGTCCACCGCTGGAACGAGGAGAAACGATGGTTCGAGGCCGGATCCGAACTGCCCGTCTTCGAGACGCCCTTCGGCCGACTCGGCGTCCAGATCTGCAACGATCAGTGGTTTCCCGAAGCCACGATCGCACAGGCGCGACGCGGTGCCGATCTGATCGCCGTCCCGACGAACTGGGTGCCGGATCCCAGCGGCGGACGGGAGAACCGGCCCGGCGGCTGGACGATGGGCGTCCATCAGGCGGTGGCTCACGCCAACGCGAACAAGGTGGCTATCGCCTGTGCGGACCGTGCAGGGACCGAACGCGGCGTCGCGTTCGAAGGACAGAGCGTTATTCTCGACGCGAACGGCGCCCCGGTCGCGGGCCCGGCACCGACCGACGGGAGCCACGTCCTCGAGGCGACGTGTGACCTCTCGCGGTCCCGAGAAAAGGCGCTGACGACATACGACGACGCGCTCGAGGATCGCCGTCCCGACGTGTACGGCCTCGACCGCGCTCTCGATTAGTCGCTCAGCGCCGGAGCCCGTGCGAGCCGCTGGACGGGTTCGAAATCGTGTCGCGGCACCGTTCCGTACAGCGTCTCCCACGATTCTGCCAGTCCGTACTCGCTGAGTGCCGTAAGCAACAGTTCTCCCATGCCGACGTTGGTTATCGAGCCGAACGCCCACGCGGCGTCGCCGCTCGAGATCTGATCCTGTTCTCGCGGCCGCTGGACGGTGATGACACCCCCGAGGGACGCTCTGGTCGCGATGGCGAGGTCGCGCGCCTCCTCGAGTCGGTGGATCGGAAACTCGCGGTCGTCGCCGATGAGGAGGCCGCTCTCGCCCTCTTCGAGGATGCTCGAGACGTCGCTTCGGCCGGCTTCGATCAGGAGCGTAATGACGTCGATCGACGATCCCTTGCCGTTGATTATGTCGACGTAGCGGACGATCTCGCCGCCGAAATCGGCTGGCGCGCTCGTTTCCTCGCTCGGCGTCGGCTCGTACTGGAGCACGCCCGCGGTCGTGAGTTTGGCGTTGATACCGTGGGCCAGCAAGACGCCGTCGAGGGTGATACTCGAGGGTGCGAGCAACCGGTAGTCTCCCGGTTCGGTCTCGGCGCTTTCTGCGAAATCAACCGGGAGCGGACCGAACGGCAACGAGTCGAGTCGCGAGACGAGAGACAGCGCATCGTCGACGTCCTCCTCCGCGAGGTAGACGCCGGAGGCGATGAGGACGCCGGCGTCCTCGTTCGGATCGTACGTAACGCGGCTGGTGAGGGTGGCAATACGCGCCCGTATCTGCTCGAGTCGACCGTTGACGTCGCCTTGACCGAGCTCCCGGCGACCGCTTTCCGTGAGACGGCGGCCGCGTCCGGGGACCTTTTCGGTCAGTCCCAGGTCGTCGAGTTCCGAGAGGGCCAGCCTGATCGTCCGGTCTTTGATGTCGTAGCCGTGTCGCTGCATCAGTTCGACGAGCTGAATGCTTCCGATCGGACCGTGCCGGTCGACGAGTCGGAGAATATCGTACGTTCGCCTGTCGAGATCCGGGGCCATTCAGGCTGAGAGTGGGCGAGGAGCTACACTAATGTTTGCTTTCGATTACCGCCCTGAACGGGAACGCTGTCGGTTCTATCGCCGCGTCCGAACCGCGCTATCACCGTCGGTTCGGTGCGTACGGCCGTCGAGGCCGACGGGAATCGGCGTCGGAAGGTAACCTTTTATGCCCCGTCCAACAACCGATAGGATGGCAACTGATTGCCGGGTTGTGAAACAATGACATTCGACACGGCGGATACGGACAATCGGACAGTGACGTCGCAGTACGACGAGTACGTGATGCCGATCTGGAAGAGCCTCAACGTTCCCGTCGAACGGGCCTCGGACTGTACGCTAGAGGACTTCGACGGAAACACCTATCTCGATCTTTTCTCAGGGATTTCGGTCACGAACGCCGGTCACAATAACTCGGCGGTCGTCGAAGCAGCCCAGGACCAACTCGAGGAGTTCGTCCACGGCTGCTCGTACGTACACCCGAACGCGCCCGTCGGCGAACTCGCCGAACGCCTCGCCGAGATCACGCCGGGGGACCTTCAGAAGACGTTCTTCTGTAACTCCGGGACAGAAGCGGTCGAGGGCGCGGTCAAACTCGCCCGCAAACACACCGGCAACACGGAAGTTATCGCGCTCGAGATGGCCTTCCACGGCCGAACGCTCGGCAGTCTCGCGCTGACGGGCAACAAGGCGTACAAGAAGGACATGGCGCCGACGATCAACGACGTCTCGCACACCCCGGCGCCGTACGCCTACCGGTGTCGAACGTGTGACGGGTCGTGTTCGAACGACTGCGCGGACGAACTCGAGCATATCATCGGCACCCACACGTCGGACGACATCGCCGCGGTCGTCGTCGAACCGATCATGGGAGAAGGTGGCATTATCGTCCCGCCGGAGGGCTGGCTCGAGCGAGTCAGCGAGATCGTCCACGACCACGGCGGACTCCTGATTCTCGACGAGGTCCAGTCGGGGTACGGCCGGACGGGCGAGCTGTTCGCCACCGAGCACTTCGACGTCGAACCGGACATCATGGCGCAGGCGAAAGGGATCGCGAACGGGATGCCACTCGGCGCGTTCACCGCGCCGGCCGACGTCGCGGACAGCTTTGAATCCGGCGACCACCTCTCGACGTTCGGCGGCAACCCCGTCGCCTGCGCCGCAGCGCTGGCCACGATCGACGAACTCCAGGGCGGACTCGTCGACAACGCCCGCGAACAGGGCGAGTGGCTGTCCTCGCGACTGGCCGACCTCGAGTCGTCGTTCGACGTCGTCGGCGACGCGCGAGGGCTCGGACTGATGCAGGGGATCGAACTCGTCGATCCCGACGATACGGGGCCGATGGGCGTCGCGCCGGCACCCGACAAAAAACTCGCAACGGCCGTCGCCGACCGCCTTCGCGAGGCGGGCGTCGTCATCGGCGTCGGCGGCTACTACGGCAACGTCATGCGGTTCCAGCCGCCGCTCTCAATCGACCGCGAGCAACTGGAAACCGGCGTCGACGCGCTCGAGGAGGCCCTCGAGGCGGAGGTAGCGGATGCGTAATCGACAGCGGGAGCGCGCGGCGGCGTTTCGCGAGTCGACGACGGGCGCTGACGTCGAACTCGCCTACGCCGGCTTCAATCGGTTTCTGAAGGGCGAAGAGCGGGAGGTTGACGACGTCGGGGACGTCGACGCGGCGGTCCTCGGCGCGCCCTACGACGGTGCCGTCTCCAACCGACCGGGAAGCAGATACGGCCCGGCGGCGATCCGGGAGGCCAGCGGTTGGTGGGCGTATATCTCGGACTACAAGGGTGGGCTGACGAACATGCAGACCGGGAAGACCGTCAACTTCGACGACCTCTCCGTCGCCGACTGCGGCGACGTCCCGATCTTCCCGATGGACCACGAGACGACGGCCGAGAGCATCACGTCCCACGTCGCGGCGGTCGCCTCGCAGACGTTTCCCGTCCTGCTCGGCGGCGACCACTACTGTACGTTCCCGTCCGTCCGCGGCTTCGCTGAAGGTGCGGACCACGACAGCGTGGGATTCGTCCAGATCGACGCCCACACCGACACGGTCTCCGAGAGCCCCGTCTTCGGAACCGATTTCCACGGCTCGAGCACCGCGCTGATCGCGGACTCGCCGTACGTCGACTACGAGAACGTGAGCCAGGTCGGGATCAGGGGGTACGAGTCGCCCGACTTCTTCGAGTTCGCCGACGAGACCGGCCTGAACCTTTACACGATGCGGGAGGTCGACGAGCGCGGGATCGGCTCGGTCGTCACGGACGCGATCGAGGCGGCAGCCGCGGACACGGACGCCGTCTACGTCAGCTTCGACATCGACGGCGTCGATCCGAGCGTCGCGCCGGGAACCGGGACGCCGATCCCCGGCGGGCTCTCGGCCCAGCAGGCCCTCGAGACGATGGAAGTCCTCGGCGCGCACGACGCCGTCGGCGCGGCCGACCTGATGGAGGTCGCCCCGCGCTACGATTCGACGGAGGGAACCCAACGACTCGCGGCGTACCTGCTGGTCACGCTGCTCGAGCGAGCGTTCGCGGAGTGATCCGTCGCAAACCGATGGAGATCGCAGGCACCGGTACGAGACAGATGCGAGACACGAAAGGAGCAACAGTCAGATGACACCACCGAACAACAGACCACTGCCCGACGGAACGGTCGGGACCGGACGAACGGACGGCGTCGCCGAGTCGGTCATCAGGGAGATGACTCGCGAGGCGATCAGCCAGGGCGCGATCAACCTCTCGCAGGGGATTCCCGACGAGGACGAAACCCCGCCGGAGATCAAACGCGCCGCGAAAGCGGCGATCGACACCGACAGCCAGTACACGATCACCTGGGGGCTGCCGGAGCTCAGGGAGGCCGTTTCAGAACGGTACGCCGAGTGGAAAGGCGTCGAGTACGACCCCGAGACGGAGGTGACGATCACCAGCGGTACCAGCGAGGCGATCATGTCGACGATGCTCTCACTCGCCGGGCCGGACGACGAGGTCATCTACTTCGAGCCGGTCTACGAGAGCTACATCCCGGCGAGTCAGTTCGCCGGCGCGACGCCGATTCCGCTCGACATGACGGACGGACTCGAGCCGGACTACGAGGCGTTGGCCGAGGCGGCCGAACGGGCGCGCATCCTCGTGCTCAACACGCCGATGAACCCGACCGGGAAGGTGTTCACCCGCGAGGAACTCGAGCGGATCGAGGAGCTCGTCTTCGAACACGACCTGATCGTCCTGACCGACGAAATCTACGAGCACATCGTCTACACCGACGACTACGTGAGCCCGGTCGAGGTCGGCGACCTCGCCGAACGGACGGTCGTCTGTACCGGCATGTCGAAGACGTTCAGCGTCACCGGCTGGCGCGTCGGCTTCTGTCTCGCCCCCGAGTACCTCTCGCGGGAACTGCGGAAGATCCACGACTACACGAGTATCTGCGCGCCGACGCCGTTCCAGCGGGCCGGCGTCGAGGCGCTGTCGCTGCCCGACTCCTACTACGAGGAACTTGCCGAGTCCTACGAAGTGCGTCGTGAACTGCTCTGTGAGGGGCTCCGCGAGGCCGGACTCGATCCGGTCGAACCCGACGGCGCGTACTACGTCATGACTCGCTATCCGACCGACGAGAGCGATATCGAGTTCTGCTACCGGCTGATACGGGAGGCGGGCGTCGCGGCCGTCCCCGGGAGCAGTTTCTACACCGATCCCGACGCCGAAGCGGACTGGATTCGGTTTACGTTTTCGCGCAACGAGTCGACCATCCGGGAGGCCGTCGATCGGCTGGTCGAGAACCGCTGGTGGTGAGCCCGATCGAGAGGGGGACTCAGCACTCGAGCACGGCGTTCCTCGAATCGCGACCGCCGACGGCAGTGTTCGACTGAGCGAAACGAAAGCTTGAATCGACGGGCACGCAAACGACCAGTAACATGAGCGACGAGGACGACGAAGAGCCGGCCGTGACGCTCGGAACAGAGACTCCCGTCGAGGGCGCTCCGCTCGCCCGCGTCACGTCGCGGCTGACCTGGCCCAAAGAAAAGAGCGAGATCGACCGACTTGAGGGAGACAGCGTCATCCGAACCCCTGACGGCCCGCGGGAGCTGTCGACTGTCCTCGAGGACGTCGACGAGACGTACTTCCAGCGCCACCAGGAGTTCGAGGCCCACGTTCGAACGGTCATCGGCACCGGACCGATTCCAACGGCCGACGAGTAACTACCTGTGGCGACGGAGGGAGTCCGAAGCGGCGGTCGCTGGCTTCGTGACCAGTTCGATCGACTCTCCTGGTTCCAGAAGTCGCTGCTGACCGGCGCCGTTTTGACGCTGTTGTGGATGCAGTTCGTTCCCGGCGAGTTGAGCCGCCGAACCGTCGTCGACAGCGTGTTGCTGATCGGCGGCCCGCTCGCGCTCGGACTCACACACGGCAATCACATCGGCTGGAACGTCAACCGAGTCGCCGTTCGAAACGCCGTCTTGCTCTCGCTGTTCGTCCTGCCGTTCTATCTCGTCGGCTCGACGCTGCCGACGATTCGCGCGTACTATCCCATGTGGGAAACCTCGGCTGCGCCGGGCGAGTTCATCCCGCACGCGCTCCAACTGTTCACGCTCGCGCTGGCCGCCGAAACCTACTATCGCGGGCTGCTCTGTGTCGGCGTCAAGGAGATCGGCCGTAAGGCGGTGCTCATCAGCCCCGTCGTCTACATGATCCACCACGCGGGGAAACCGCCGATCGAGTTCCTGCTCTCGGGACCGACCGACGTCCTGTTCGGCGCCGTCGACTACGAGTCGAACTCCATCCTGCCGTCGGTGATCGCCCACGGCGCGGGACTCGTCTTACTCGACTGGCTCGTCCTTCACGATCCGCTGTTCGATCCGATGCCGTTTCTGGAGTCCCTCGAGTGGCTCCCGGTACCGCTGTGACTCGAGCGGAATTCGGAACCCGCATTCGCGCGGCAAAAACAGTGCGCGATTTCGTGATCCGATTCGACTCGTTACCGGCGACTGGCGCTGATCGCGACGAGGAGGGTGGCCAGCGCGACGATCGCTCCGATCGGACCGAACCCGGGAACGCCGTCGGTTGTCGTCTCGCTCGCGTCGACACTCGACTCGTCGTTCGTTGCGGTCGAAGCCGTCAGTTCGAAGCCGTCGAGTTCCGTTTCGCCGTCCCAGTTCACCGCCGATTCCTCGTGAATCGTCGGTTCGGGCGTCACCGACTCGATCGTCGTCCCGTCTGGAATCGTAACGATCAGCGATCGGTCGCTTTCGAACCCGCTCGCAAACGGCTCCATGAGGACGACCGTTTCGCCCTCGACGGCGGCTAACTCGTCCCAGAACGCCGAGAACGTAACGATACCGCTGTCCTCGTTCGTTCGCACGTCGACCGATTTGCTCTCTACTGACTTCTCGCGGTCCGCGTCGGTGTCGACATCGTCTGCGACCCCTTCGAGGCGCTCGCTGAACCGTTCGAGGAGATCAGCTTGCGTCTTCTCGTCCTCGCGAAGCGTCTCGAACGCGTCCCGCTCGTCCTCGTCAGTCAAATCGTAGACCGACACGAGCGTCACGGTCGCGTCCCCGTCGGCCTCGAGGGCGACGTGGACCGCAGGCCCGTTGATCGACTCGTCGGTGACTGCGCTCGAACCGGCGACCGGCATCGCCAGCCCGCTGACGAGGAGCATCGACACCACGAGTGTAACTCCGAATGCCCGTCGCATCGCTAGTCGTTGGAGTGGTCGTCGGTTTCGGTGTCGGTGTCGGTGTCGGTGTCGTTCTCAGACGATTCGGAATCGTCGTGCTCGCCATCGTCGGCGGTCGAATCGTCGTCGTGTTCGTCAGCATCGTCCGACCGGTCCGAATCGGGACCGCCGGCTCGGTCTTCAGGACTGTCATCAGTTCGGTCCGGGCCGCCGGTCTCTATCGGGGCACCCGGTTCGCGGTCGGGGGCAGGCGACTGTCCGACGGCGTTACCGGCGATCGACTGTGCGATCGCTGCGACCTCCTCACCGCCGAGTTCGCTCGCCCGGTCTCGTAGGTCTTCGATCGCCTCGAGATCGATCCCTCGCTCCTCGAGCAATTCTGGGTCGAGCTCATCCGCGTTCGTTTGGGCGGCCTCGGCGTTGCGTTCGACCGTCGCCTTTTCGGCGGCAGCCGTCGCAACTTCGGCACGATACTGTCCTTCGGTGATTTCGCCATCGTTTCGGGCGTCCTCGAGCTCGTCGAGTCGCTGCTCGAGTTCCGCGAGTCGTTCCTCGACGTCGGCGAGTTGATCGTCGACGACATCGGCGCGCTCGTCGTCGCTCTCCGCGTTCGCAATTTTGATACCGTAGGTTCGCTCCGAGAGCTCACCGTTCACCTCCGCTTCCTGCACCCCGATGACGCCGGAGAGCTGTTCGCCCGGCGAAACCGAGCCGGCGTCGGACTCGGTTTCCTGTTCGTGTTCGCTCGCGAGTACCCCCGCTGCACCGAACGGTACCGCTGCCAGCGCGACCATCAGTGCAATCATCAGCGTGACTGTCGTTCGTCGTTGCATCACACCAGGGTATCTATTCCTCGACGTGATATACACTCGAGATGATTACTCCGGTTCAACGATCGTTGACGACAGTTAACGCGATTTTCGAACCGTTGCTGTCTTTCGATTTCGCCCGTTTTTGCCCGTCGATCGGACACCGTCAACCGACGGTCGAATCGCTGTCAATTGTTCCGCACTGGATCCCGATCAGACGCGGAATGATCGTCCGGAAGCGTTAGGACGTTCTCGCGACCGAGGCGGAACGACTCGAGTTTCCCTTCCTCGCGGAGTCCGCTCACGACTTTGCTCGTCTTTGCGTCGGTCCACTCGAGTTCCTCGATGACCGCCTGCTGTTTCATCCGTCCGTCGTACTCCTCGAGTAGACGAAGGACCTGTTCTTCGTTACTGAGCAGATCGCCTCGCGGATCGGGACCGGAGTCGGTTGTGGGCGCGGGACCGGAACCAGATCCGACCTCCGTTTTCGCGTCGTCGGGGCCGACGGCTGCTCTCGATGGGGTACCGTCGTCGGTCGCCCCTGTCTCGGATCGCGTCCGGTACCACCACGCTCCGCCGACGGCGGCCACGACGATGGCGAGGAGTCCCGCACCTATCGCTATCCCTTCGATCCCGATACCGCCGGTCGAGACGACCACGCTGGGCTCGTCAGAGACGAACTCCGTCTGACTTCCGTGCCAAATAACCAGATTATCGCGTCGGTCGTCCGGCTCCGGTTCGACCGAGACGAGGTCGTAGTCGTCCGGCCAGTCAATCGACAGTCGGGTATCATCACCGAGGTAGATCCCTTCGATCGCATCTCCCGCGTGGAGTTCGTCACCGTCGGCGGCGGCGAACCCGTGCCAGTGGAACGAATACGTGACGAAACCGTACTCGGTTCCCAGCGTCTGACGGCTGGTTTCGACGGCGAACCCGTCGGCGGACATCTCCCGGTCGGTCGCGTCCCGAGCCGTTTCGACGGTGGCGTCGATTCGGTCGACGAACTGGGCCGTATACGCGTCGGGATCGTCGGCGATGTCCTCGCGAAGCGATTCGAAGGCGTCGACGCTCTCGTTGTCATCGAGTCGCATCCGGTACTGGACGGTCCATTCTGCGCTCCCGTCGGACTGTAGCGAGACCTCGAGTCGCGTCTCGTCGGCATCGATCTCTTCGGGGGCTCCCACGGCGGTCATCGAGTCATCCTGTGTCGGTTCGACGGCTGCGGTCGGTCCGAATCCGGTAGCGGCCCCGATAACGACGAGCACGATCAGGAGCCCGGTCCGGAAATTCATACTGAGGCCTCTGACTCGAAGTTCTTAAAGTAACCGAACCCATACATATCAAATATAATGTATAAATAGCGCATATCGGAAAATATCGTCGACTGAGTCCAATAAAGGCCGCGATATCGAAGTGGACGAAAAGTAAAATCCCCAACACTAGCGTTCGTGTAACCCGTTTCGATCAGGTCAGTGAACGTGTGAAGGAACGCCGGGTGCAACGTCACCGACGTCTGAAACGACAGTCCGAACGGCCTCACCGAGCGCACCGATCACGCCCGTGACGAAGTCGGTAATCGTGTCGAGGAGTTCCGTGACGAATTCCGGAACCGGTTCCGGTAACTCGACCGGTGGCCCGTCTCCGTCCGCTGCGTGCTGGTTTCCGGGCTGTGCCGCTGCCGCGGCCGTCGCTCCGAAGAGGACGGCGAACGCGACGACGAGAGCGAGTGCGAAGCGTTTCATTACGACAGGAAGGTGGACACTCACCGAGTTAAACTGGTACGGTCGTATCACCGTTTTTCAGTGGTTTGAATCCGTTTTGAGCCCATTTTCTGCCGTTTTCTTCCGTTTGTCCCCCTTCCGGCACAGCCCCGGTATTCGTTGCTCCCTCGGGAAACGAGGTGGTAGGTTAAGGGGCGTGACGACGAACGACTCACGCATGAGTCTCCCAATCGACCCTGCCGCGATCGACCCGGAGGATTTCGGTGAGAAACAGGCCGTCCTCGAGATGGACCACGAGGAGGCGATCGAACACGTCCGCGAGGTCTGTGAGGACGTCGGGTTCGGCATCCCCGTCGAGTTCTCGCCCTCGGAGCTGTTAAACGAGAAGGTCGACGCGGATCGCGACCCCTACTACGTCCTCGGCGCTTGCAACCCCGAGATCGCGAATCAGGCGCTCGACGAAACGATGCGAATCGGCGGCCTCTTCCCCTGTAACATGATCGTCTGGGAGGAAGAGCCGGGTCGTCAGCGGGTCTACCACGTCTCGATCATGAAGATCGCTCGTCTGCTCGGCACGGCACCGGACAACGACGAGTGGGCCGAGATCATCGACACCACCGGCGACCTCACCGAAGAGACCTTCGAGCGACTCGAGTCGGCCGAGACCGAAGTAACGGACTGATCGGATCGCTCTCGAGGCCGGTTACAGAAGCTGTACGTGGATAACTGTGTGCTCTCCAGTACGGCCGTGTGACCGGTATCGACCGCTTCGTGGCGTTTCTCGCAGCAGTTTCCGGCGTCGGTAGTCGCGACCGTCGTTCTCCGGGCCGCGCCGTTGCAAACGGCAGCGCTACGTGACAATCAAAAATGTCAACATTTACGTGCTGAACGGATCACCTCGAGACATGGACGTTCGAACCGCGTTTTTCGCCCTCCTACTCGTCGCTCTCGGTGCGATCGCAGCACTGCTGGTCGCGCCGCTGTTACAGTATGTGATGGCTGCAGCCCTCCTCGCGTTCGTGCTCTTTCCCCTCCACGAGCGACTCACCGAACGACTCGGAAATCGACTATCGGCGCTGACGCTTACCGGTTTCGCGATCGTCGCCGCAGTTGTCCCGATTCTCTACTTCTCGATCGTCATTCTGCAGACCGTCTTTTCCTTTCTCGACGACTTCGACGAACTGGCAGCGGTCGAGGGACTTCGAACGGCCGCACTCGATCTCGGGGTCGAAGCCGAGGTACTCGACGAGATCGAAACCGAACTCATCACCGAAATCGAAGGCTCGCTCTCCGGGGCCGTCGAGATCGCCTTACAGGAACTGATCGGCCTGCTGAACGCGAGCATTCAGATGAGCTTCGGCCTGCTCGTGCTCGTCTTTCTCCTCTACTACCTGCTGGTCGACGGCCCGCAGTTCGTCGCCTGGCTCAGCGATATCCTGCCGCTCGAGGAGGAGGTTCGTGAGGAACTGTTCGAGGAGGTCGAGGTCGTCACCTGGGCCGTGATCCAGAGTCACGTCCTCGTGGCGCTGGTCGAGGGGCTACTCGGCGGACTGGGATTTTACCTGCTCGGTGTCCCGAACGTGGCGTTCTGGACCGTTATCATGATTGTCGTCTCCTTTCTTCCGGCGATCGGCGTCTGGCTGGTCTGGGGGCCCGCGGTCGTCTATCTCGGTATCACGGCCGACCCGGTCTCGGCGGTCGCGCTGTTGCTGTACGGAGTCGCCGTCCTCTCGGTGGTCGATAACTACCTGCGGGCGATCTTCGTCGACCGAAGTTCGGGACTCCATCCGGCGGTCGTCCTCGTCGGCGTCATCGGCGGCATCTACCTGCTCGGGATCATGGGGCTGTTCCTCGGACCCGTTCTGCTGGCAGTGCTCAAGGCCGGATTGAACGTCTTCAGCAGAATGGACTTCGCTGCGGAGCGCCAGAACGCGAAGCGATCCGAGACGGCACCCGACGGACGACTCGCTGAGTCGGAATAATCGTACCGGCCGTCACGAATTTCGGTCGTCGGTCCGTTCCCCATGCGGTGGGACGTCGACGAACGGCTCGAGCGAGCCGTGTTCCGGAAAACAGCGGGACAGAAACCTGCGGAAACCAAGCGATACCGAACCGTAGCGGCCCTTCCGCTTCGCCTTAGTCCGCCGTCCGTCCCGTTTCGGTCCGGCGCAGCGTCGGCACGCCGAAGCCAGTCAGCGCTACCGCAAACAGCACCACCGGCGACAGGATGCCGAACAGGTAGTACGGTGCGTACGACGGCGTCGGGATGCCCGCCGCGGTGGCCATTGATACTGCCGGACAGAACTATTCGAAGATTGGTCGCGCTACTGCGGCCGCCTCGGGGATGACGGCCGCGAATTCGCGACCGACTTCTCATTGACTTCTGCCCGACAGTATGAAAAACAGCTATCTATCGCTCTCTTCGATCGGATCGGGAGGTCGGTTACCGTCGGTCTCCTCGAGTTCCTCGAGCCGTTGCTCGGCGTCGTACTGGATGTACGCGGAGACGACCGCGGTGACGGCGATAACGAACAGCGGCATCCCGATGAGTAGTACGATCATCACTACCGCGGTGAGAAATTCGGGACTGACGAGCGCGAGCCACATACTCCGTATACGCGTTCGGACGGTTTAGACACCAGGGTTTCTGCAATGCCGTTCCGCCATACCGAACGCTGTACCGGGTCCCCGACGCGGCCGCAGGACGGGTCGCGGTCACACCGGAACTGACGAACAGCGCTCCGTTCAGCGCCCGTTCAGTTCGCTGTCGTCTGACTCGAGGCGTTCGACGCGTTGTTCGAGCGTCGACACCTGTCGCTCGAGCGTCGCGACTCGCCGCTCGAGGGCGGGATCAGCATCGCTCGCGGAACGACCGGCGTCGCGCGTCGGACGTCGTTCGCCGGCACCACTCCCGCCACTTCCACCACCATCGCCGGTGAGTTGCTGAATGACGAGCACGATGACGACGACCGGAACGACGACGAAGAGCACCAGCATGAACAGCATGATCAGGAGTTCCGGCCCCCCGGGCGCACCGGGTACGAATAACGGATCGAACGGAATCATATGAAGACATCAACGCGGACACATAAAACGCTTGATGGGGTCCTGTGGCGGTCGCTGCCGATTGTGACGAGCTATCCGGAGCTACCGAAGGCGCTGAGGTTCGACTGCAGTCCCGCCGCGAGCTCCGACTTGCGCCGGAGGCGGGCGTAAGAGACGGGGAGTTGCGTCGCTACTTCCGAGACCGCCCCGTGGAACGTCTCGGCTTCGCCGAATTCTCCCTCGAAGGCGTTCCGAACGCTCTCGCGAACTTGCCAGACGCCGACCGGTGCCCAGTAGTCGTCGCTCACCTCCCGGAGGACCAGACACTTCGCCTGGCGACCGATCGACTCGAGGTGCTCGAGGACGGCCAGCCGCGCCGCGTAGTAGGCGCCGGCGGTCTCCTCAACGTAGCTCGAGCGGCCCTCGTACCCCTCGCTAGCGCTCTGGAGCCAGACGTCGTCGCCCGGGTTGGGGTTCCAGATGCTGCCGGGGGCTTTCATCTCGACGAGTTCGAACTCCCAGTTGCCCGGCGCGAGCACGATCCAGTATCGGTTCCCCATGTACTCGTTGGCCCAGACCTGTACCTCGTCGATGCTGGGCTCGGTCCGGATGCTTCCGCGGAGGAACTGTCCGACGGTGTCGTCGACGGCGGTGATCGACCAGCGCGTCGGCACGAGTCGGCGCTGTTTCGTTTCGCCGAGCGCGCCCGCCGAGAGGATCGAGTTGATCTCGTAAACGTCGAACCCGCGGCGGTAGAGGTAGGTCATCGCGCCCTGGGCCTGCCAGTCGTCGTCTTCTAAGGTCTTCTTGACCGGCTTCGGGACGTAAGGATTCTCGCGCAGTTCTGCGTTCCGAGCGGTGGCACGCGGGCCGCGCGGGGTCGCGACGTCCGTGCCCGCGTCGAGCCCGAGATCCGGTTTCGCGTCGAGCCCGATCTCTAAGTCGACTGGTCGGCCGGCGATCGCGACCTCCCGCTGGACGCCGACAAACCCGTCCCACGTGTCGTGCACGGAGGGGGTCAGCCGGCTCGCGATGCTCGGCGAGTCGACGTTCGCGCGCTTGCTGGAGTTCAGCAGACCGGTCCGTCGCTGGAGCACGTCGCTGATCCCGTACTCCTGTTGGTACCAGTTGCCGTCGGTGACGTACTCATCGGCGGCGTCCTCGTCGCCGACCGGCGAGAGCAGACCGACGGGGATGTCCGGATAGTTCGAGCGGCCGACGAAGATCGAGGGGGCCGTCGAGCCCACAAGGGAGTCGCCGCTGAGGGCGTCGTCGAATCGCTGCTCGAACTCCTCGAGGTGGTCCGTGATCGCGTAGGATTTCTCCTTGGCGAGTCGCCGCCGCTCGGCTTCCTCGTCCGGCTCGAGGTCCTCGATGTAGTCGTCGAGGCGCATTCACTGGCTGTACGGACCGATCAGGTTTGAATGTTGAGTTGTGGGACGGCGACGGTCCGGAGCGCGCCTCTCACTTTCTCGAGGTGACGCCGTACGACTTCACTGCCACGTACCTTCGATGCCGCGTGATACACCAGTAATACCGGTAGCTCGCGGCCACTCTCACGTGCCGTACTCGCCCGAGACGTTATGGTTCGATGCGTGGTGAGATCCGGACACCCGTGGAGATCCTGCCAGTCGTGATCGCCATCTTCGCGCTCGGCATCGGCGCGCAGGTGCTCGCAAAGCGACTCCAGGTGCCGAGCGTGCTCTTTCTGATTGTCATCGGCGTGGTCGTCGGGCCGGAGGGATTCGGGTTCGTCACCATCGAAACCTTCGGCGACGGGCTCTCGACGGTCGTCGGCGTCAGCGTCGCCATCATCATCTTCGACGGGGCCTTTCACCTGCGCCGCGAAAAGCTCGAACAGGCTCCGCAGACGGTTCTCAGACTGATGACGATCGGTGCGGCGCTGACGTTCGTCGGCACGGCGATCGCGGTCCGGTTCTTCCTGGGAACCGACTGGGACATCGCCTTCCTGATCGGCGCGTTGCTGATCGCGACCGGGCCGACGGTGATCACGCCCCTGCTCGAGGTGCTGACCGTCCGCGAACACGTCGAGACGGCCCTCGAGGCCGAAGGGATCTTCAATGACGTGACCGCGGCCGTCCTCGCCATCGTCATCTTCGAGGTCCTCGTCGTGGCGGACTCGCCGGAACTGATCCCGCCGGCGTTTCTCCAGCGGCTGGCGGCGGGCGTCGGGATCGGCATCGTCGTCGCGATCGTCGTTCGCACCGTCCTCGTTCACGTCAGGCCGCCCGCGGGCAACGCGCCGCAGATGGCACGGTTTGTGACGCTCACCGGTGCGCTCGTCGCGTTCGGCCTCGCCGAGTCGGTGTTCTCCGAGACCGGGGTCGCAGCGGCCGCGACCGCCGGGTTCGTCCTGGGGAACGTCGATCTCCCACACCGCGAGGAGATCCTCGAGTTCAACCGGGACCTCACGCTGATCGTGCTCTCGTTCGTGTTCATCTCGCTCGCGGCGCTGATCGACTTCGACTCGCTGTTCGGGCTCGGCACCGGCGGCATCGCCGTCGTCGTCGCGGTCACGCTCTTCGTGCGACCGATTCTCGTCGCGCTCTCGGCGACGGATCGCCAGTTCAGCCGGGACGAACGGCTGTTCCTCTCCTTCGTCGGTCCCCGCGGGATCATCCCGGCGTCGGTGGCGACGCTGTTCGCCATCGAACTCGAGGCCGCGGGCCAGTTCGAGGCCGCCCAGACGCTCGCGGGAACCGTCTTTCTCGTCATCTTCATCACGGTCGTGCTGCAGGCGGGGCTCGCCCGCCAGATCGCGGAGTACTTCGAGGTCATTCCAATGCGCACCATTATCGTCGGCGGCGGCCGGGTCGGCCGGGCGCTCGCCACACGGCTGGAGAAACGCGGCGAAAACGTCGTCCTGATAGACGAAAACCCCGAGATCGTCGATAGCCTTCGGCAGGACGGATTTACCGCCCGCGAGGGCGATGGCACCGACGACGAGACGTTACGGGCTGCAGGGGTCGAGGACGCCAAGATCACGGTCGCGACGACTGCGGACGACGATACGAACCTGCTGGTCTGCCAGCTTGCCCGGACGAAGTACGACGTCGAAACGGTCGTCGCTCGCGTGAACAAACCGGATAACGTCGACGCCTTCGAGACGCTCGACGTCCGCGCGATCGACGTCTCGAGCGCGACCGCGTGGTCGCTCGACAACCAGATCGAACGACCCGCGCTCGCCCAGTGGATGACGAAACTCGGCGAGGGCCACGACGCACAGGAGATCTCGGTCACCGCCGAGGATCTAGGCGGCTCGACCATCGCCGAACTCGACGCCGAGATCCCCGACGGCTGTATCGTCGCCGTCATCGCCCGCGACGGCGAGACGTCCGTCCCCAGCGCGGACACCGTTCTCGAGGCGGGCGACAAGGTGACGTTCCTCGGCCGCGAGGACGCGGTCGCCGCGGCGGTTCGGCGGTTCCATCCGCACGATTAACACAGCGAACGGCGGAGAGAGGGTACAGACCGATTCGGCGTCTAACGGACAATTCGAGCACTCTCGGACGGGAATTCCTCGAGACGAGCGTATCGATGGCCGGCAGGAATGTCAGAGGCAGAGGTCCGGTCGGGCGTCGCCCGCCGAACCTCACGTCTCCCTTTCGGGGGGAACGTAATGTATCCGGAAGTGGATTTTCTGGCTCAGAAAACGCTGGGCTGGCTTCGCTAACCGATCCCGGTAGCCGGAGACCACCGCACACTGCACGTCGCACCTCGAACCTCGTGCCTTGTGCCTCGAAACCCCCACACGCCCGATCCACCTATCGAGTGACCGACTACCGCTGTGACGGAACCACAGGGGATTCTGCTATCGAGTAGTTTAAAAACGCCGGGCGGGAAGGGAGGGGTATGAGTACGACGGACGATCAGCAGAGACGGTCCTGCGTGTCCTGCGGGATCAACATCGCCGGAACGAACGCCGCCGCGTTCAAGTGTCCTGACTGTGGCGCCCAGATTTACCGCTGTGCCAAGTGCCGCAAGCAGAGCAACCTCTACGAGTGCCCCGACTGCGGGTTCACCGGCCCATAAGGTGTTCGAACGATGGGAAAAGTAGCTGCCAAAGTCAAGGTCATGCCGGACAGCCCCGAAATCGATCTGGACGCCCTTCAGGAGCGTCTCGAGAGCGCCCTCCCCGAGGGCGCGAAGATCAACGGCGTCGAACGTGAGGAAGTCGCGTTCGGCCTCGTCGCCCTCTACCCGACCGTGATCGTCCCGGACGGCGCGGGCGGCACGGAAACCGTCGAGGAGAACTTCTCGGACGTCGAAGGCGTCGAAAGCGTCGGCGTCGAGAACGTCGGCCGTATCTGAAACGGAGACCCCTTTTCGGCCGTTTTTCGGTCCGTAGCCACTCGAGTAGCGACACGGCATATTCGTCGCGCTACAGCGCCGATCGACCGGTCGTTCCTCCCTTACCGGTCTCATAACGCTTACCACGCCCCTCGAGAAACGTATCCAGCGTGAACGTCCTGTCGGATCCCACCAAACGGCGGTGGCTCGCGTGGGCTGCGCTGGCGATCGTCTTTCTACTCGTCAATCTCCACCGACTCTCGACGGCCGTCCTGTCCGAACGGCTGACCGCCGATTTCGAGACGACGGCGGCACAGCTGGGAACGCTTCACGCGTCGTTTTTCCTCATCTACGCCGCCATCCAGATTCCGACCGGCGTCCTCGCCGACCGGGTCGGACCGCGCTACGTCGGCTCGATCGGGGGCGTCGTGTTGAGTCTCGGTGCAATCGGCTTCGCGCTCAGCGACGGCTACCTCGCCGCGTTCGCGTCGCGGGCGCTCATCGGCCTCGGCAGCGGCGTCATCTTCGTCTCGATCCTTCGCTTCTGTGCCAACTGGTATCGCGCCGACGAGTTCGCGACGATGACCGGGCTAACCGGCAGCATCGCCGGCCTCGGTGCGATCCTCGCGACGACGCCGCTGGCGGTCACCGTCGACTGGGTCGGCTGGCGGCCGACGATTATCGGCCTGGGTCTGGTCGGAATGATCGCCGCCGGCGCCGTCTTCGTCCTCGCACGCCAGTCGCCGGCCGCCGCCGGCCTCGAGCCGATCGAGGGCGTCCCGGAACAACCCGAGATCACGCTCGCGGAGCTGGGCGGTCACCTGCGGACGCTCGCCCGGGACCTCGATCAGTGGCTGCTGTCGATCGTCTTCTTCGCGGGCAACGGGGCGATGCTGACGCTCGTCGGGATGTGGGGTGTTCCGTACATCGTCGTGGTCTACGAACTCGACGTGACGACGGCCTCCTACTTTACCCTCCTCGCGTCGGTCGGAGTCCTGATCGGACCGATGACCATCGGCTGGTTCTCGGACAGACTCGAGCGGCGACTGGTTCCGATGGCGGTCGGAATCGGACTGTTCGCCGTCGCACTCGGTACCGTTCCCGTCTTCGGCCAGCCGCCGCTGGCCGTCATCGCCGTCTCCTATCTGGCCTGTGGTTTCCTGTTCGGGTCCGCGATGCTCTCTCTGTCAGTGGTCAAGGAACGATATCCCGCGGGTGCAAGCGGCGTCGCAACGGCGACCGTCAACACGGCGGGATTCATCGGCGGCACGATCCTCCCGACGGTGATGGGAATGGCACTCGACGCCTACCAGACGGGCGAAATCGTCGGCGGCACCGTCGCCTACACCCAGTTCGGCTACCGGATCGCGTTCGCCATCCTCACCGGGACCGTCATCGTCGGCTTCTTAGCGTCGTGCTGGCTGATCGTCCGCGAGCGAAACGGCGCGGCAGCCGCGAGTTCGGCGCGCTCGAGTTCGTGAGTGGAGACCTCCACATCAGTCGATCGTCCGCTTCGACTCGGGATCGACCGCGGTGAGATACTGTTCGAGCAGGTCGGGGAACTCCCGTCCGCGAATGTATCGCAGACCGAAGTCCTCGGTCCAGGCGATAATACCATTGTCCTCGGTGACAACGCCGGCCTCGAGTTCGCGCGCGAGGATCAGCAGGTCGAAATCCTCGCGGGAGTCGAGGACGCCGGTTCGCAACGCCGAACGGTACTTATCGCGGAGATCCGAGATGACGGCGTCGGTCTCGGTCTTGTGGTCGTGATCCTCGAGCGGTTCGTCGCCGCGCTGTTCGGCCTCTCGGACGGCCTTCTCGGAGACGCGTAGACCACGATCGACGCGTTCACTCATCTCGTCGACGAAGCTGTAGACGACGTTCGCCGGGATCGACACCGCGTACCGATCGGGGTGTTTGCGGATCACCCACGTGTTCAGTTTCGAGTAAATGTCGTCGTCGACGTCGCGAGCCTCGAGCATCGTCGTGAGTTCGTCGTGGATCGTCGGCGGGACGTAACAGGAGATGCCGAGATTGAGTCGCGCGTTCGCAATTAATTCGAGAAACCGGTCGAGGGCGTCCTCGAGTGACTCGCCGTCGTGGCGGATCTCGTCGGTGAGAAAGACGGACGTATCGAGGACGAACCGTTGTTTGAACGCCTCGCTGGCCATACCGGCTGTTCGGTACGAGCGGGCAAATAAGTGGAGTGTGATACGGTTTACTGTAGTCAATTACCGCCGATCACCGACCCCGTCCCTGGTGATCGGCGGTGCATAGTTACAGCAATCCGTATGAGTCGGTGCGTGAGACACTGTCGGAGCGCCGTATCACTGGAGCATTACTGCTCGCGATCCGCGCCGAGGCCGGCCTCGGAGATGATCTCCGCGCCTTTCGGCGAGAGGTCGACGGTGACGTCTTCGTGGACGGCCTTGCTGATCTCGTCGACGTTGCCCGCGAGTACCGTCAGAATGTCGTCCGGATTCGCGTACAACAGCATGTTTCCGTCCTCTCCTTCCGCGACGAGTTGGGTATCGTTGAGCACGATCTGGTTGTTCTGGATCGTCGCCGCGACGACGGGCAGCGCTTCCGGTTTCCCCTGCTCGTCGTCTCGAACCCGCCGGATGTGGACGGCGTCGAGGTCGAGGACGTCCTTGTGTTCCTGAATCCGTTCTGCACACTGGACCATATCCTGCAGGAGCGCCGACTTCTGATGGCCGCCGTGACCGTCGTCGCCCTCGAGACAGTGCTGGCAGACGCGAAGTTCGAGTCGCATTACGATCGACTTGTGACCGGACACCGATGAGAATTCCGCTTCGGTGTTCTCGGCGGCGCTGGGCGGTCGACTGCTCGGAGGAACTCGAGACGGGCGACGGGAAGGGTCGAACGGGAACGCCGTGCAGGCTTCGGGCGATCCGCTGTGGCGACGCAACTGCTCGAATGGCCGCTATTGCCGATTGGTGTATCCGACTTCGATCGATCAACGACGATAGGTGCCGCCCGTTCAGCCGAAAGCGAGTGGAAGCAAGTGGAAACTCGAGAACGATTTCTAACGCATCCGGATCGATCGCCTCGTATAGTGGCGGGAGCGCGTTCGGATCACACCCTCTTATCGAACTCACCGCGAGAAGAACCGCAACACTCACCGGTTCTTGGTCGTCGATCTCGTATTCCACACCGATCGTTAGCGCCGTATCACCGCCAATGTCCAACACGTGAGAGATTGGGTGAACGATAGCGCCGAGTTCTTTCGACCGTGTGCTGGACAAATCAATACGATTCCATCGTTCGCCTCGTCGAGTGGGTGTACTCACTCGGCTCCCAGATCCGTTCGAAATACCGGGTAGGCCGTCCTCATCGCGTTGGATTCCTTATCAGTTGGGTCGCGTTTCTTCCGGTTTCACGTCGTCGTTCGGACTGATGAGTGATACCGAGTACCACAGACGGCTCGGGATCGGGCAACCGGCGTTCGAGGGCCTCGAGGAGCTGCTCGAGCACCGAAACTACGAGGGTCTCGAGTACCGACACGTGCCGGACTATCGTCGCGGTATCGAGCGCGGCACCGTCTTAATCGACGGCGAGGTCGTCCGCGGGTTCCCGAAGGTTCCGCGGACGCTCGTCCTCTCGACGGGCGTCCCGACGCACTTCGACGACCACGGCTGCGATCGGATCGTCGTCGAGGAGAAGGTAAACGGGTACAACGTCCGCGTGGCACGGATCGGCGGCGATATCCTCGCCGTCTCGCGCAGCGGCATCGTCTGTCCGTTCACCACCCGAATGCTCGAGCGACTGGTCGATCTTGAGTCGGTGTTCGAGGAGTATCCGCGGGCGATGCTCTGCGGCGAGATGGTCGGTCCGGAGAACCCCTACACGGCTCACGACTATCCGGGCGTGGACTCCCTCGCGTTCCGTGCGTTCGACTGGCGCGACCGCGAGTCCGGCGAGCCGCTGGCCGTCGATGAGCGCCGCGAGCGCTACGACTCCTTCGACGTGCCACAAACTCGCTCGTTCGGCCGTTACCCGGTCGACGAGGCCGCCGAGATCCGGGCGCTCGTCGATGACCTGGACGCCGACGGGCGGGAGGGCGTCGTGATGAAATCACCGGACGGGACGGCACAGTTGAAGTATACGACGTCGGCCTCGAATCGAGGCGATCTGGCGTACGCGTTCTCGCTGCCGTTCGACTACGGCCAGCCGTTCATGTTCCGGCGACTTCTCAGGGAGGCGTTCCAGTCCGTCGAGTGGGACGAGTCCGACGCGGACGCCCGCGAGCGCGCCCACGAACTCGGCGAAGCGATCCTGCTCTCGATGCGCGAGACGATCCGGACCGTCGAGGCGGGCGACTCCGTCGGCGAGCGCCACACCGTCCGCGCCGGTCCGGAGACCGTCGACGTCCTACTCGAGCACCTCCGCGGACAGGGGCTCCAGATCGAAATCGAGGACGACCGCCGCGAGGACGGTGATCGCGTCTGTACGTTCTGCAAACGGACCCAGTCGACCAACGACAAGACCAGAAACTACCTCGAGGGCCACGTCGTACAGGAGTGAGGGCGGTCGCCGGGGGCCCGAACTATGGACAGGGAACACCGTTCGTGGAATCCTGACCCTCGGTCCGCGGAGTCCAGGTCGGCGAATCTCGATCTTCGGTCCGCGGATCGATCCGCCCGGCAACGTAGCGCCCGCCCTTAACAGTGCTTCGGCCGGTAGTATTCGAGCGGGTGAGTACCATCTGCACGCCCAAACACACCCGACGATCGTTCCTGGCAGCCGGCGCAGGAACGGGGACGCTCTCCGTTGCCGGCTGTACCGGATTGCTGGACGCCGACGACTTCCCCGGGACGGTCGAAACGGTCGCCGAGGGCTTTGCAAACCCCTGGGCTATCGAGTTCGTTCCGGACGAGTCCCGGTTGCTCGTCACGGAACGGGAGGGACAGTTAACCCTCGTCGATCGAGCGGACGGCACCGTCGAACCGATCGACGGAACCCCCGAGGTGTACGCGGCGGGTCAGGGCGGCCTGCTCGACGTTGCGCTCCATCCCGACTTCGACGAAGAGCCGTGGGTCTACCTGACCTACGCCGCGGCGAACGAAGACGGCGAGTCGGCTACCCACCTGGGACGGGGCCGACTCGACGAGGGGAACGGGTCGCTCGAGGAGTTCGAGGAACTCCACGTCGCCGACCCGTTCGTCGACTCCGACGGCCACTTCGGCTCTCGCGTTGTCTTCGGCCCGGACGAGGCGGTGTACGTGACGACGGGAGATCGCCAGTCCACGGAGTTCGGCCCGGACCACGTCTCGCAGGAGACGACGAACGAACTCGGGGCCACGCTCCGTCTCGAGCCGGACGGTTCGATCCCCGACGACAACCCGTTCGTCGGCGACGAGGAAGGGGCAGACTCCCTCTTTAGCTACGGGCACCGGAACGCCCAGGGGATGACCGTCCACCCCGAGACGGACGACCTCTGGCAGAGCGAGCACGGCGAAGAGGACGGCGACGAACTCAACGTCGTCGAGGGCGGCGGGAACTACGGCTGGCCGATCGCCCACACCGGCTGCGAGTACGGGACCGAGACGCCGGTCGGCGACGACCCCTTCGACCGCGACGACGTGGTGGAGCCGGTCTACTACTGGGAGTGCACCAGCGGCGGGTTCCCGCCGGCCGGCATGACGTTCTACGACGGCGACGCATTCGCTGACTGGCGGGGCGATCTGCTCGTCGGGAATCTCGCCGGCGAGTACCTCGGTCGCTTCAACGTCGACGGGACGGACGTCGAGGAGGCCGACCAGTTGCTCGAGGGCCGCGGCTGGCGGATCCGCGACGTGGCGGTCGCCCCCGATACGGGATCGCTCTACGTCGCCGTCGACGACGCCGATGCGCCGATTGTCAGGCTTCGACCGGACTGATCTCGAGGGGTGCAACCTGCCATCTGCAGTTTGCAGTCTGCGGTCTGCAACCTACAACCTGAATCTCACACCCGAAATCACGCTCGGTCCGCAGCGATCTCTCGAAGCCGCTCGCTACTGCGGTCGACGTAGCCGCCGTGGAAACAGACGACGTGCTCGATCTCGAGGTCGGCGAGTGTGCTGACGGACTCGAGTGCGCGATCCATGTCGGGCGTGAACTCGGGTTTCGGCCCGGATAGCGGGTCGTTTCCATCCGCGACGAGTGCATCGCCGGCGAGCAACAGCCCGTCTTCGGGGAAGTGCAGCGAGATGTGTCCAGGCGCGTGCCCGGGCGTGTCGACGACGTCCATCGGCCCCGCGAGCGTCGGAATCCGGACACCGCCGGTGAGTTCCAGATCGACGTCGACGGGCGGATACCGATTGCCGTCGCCCTTGAGGGGATCGCGATCGCCCGTCACGTACGGCGCTTCCTCCCGGTGGGTCGCGACGACAGCATCAACGTGCTCGAGCAGGGCCGCGACGCCGCCGGCGTGGTCGGCGTCGTGGTGTGTCAGGACGACGAGCCAGATGTCCTCGAGCGCGTAGCCGAGCGAGCGGAGGTGCGTTCGGAGCGGGTCGACGGTACCCTCCGGGCCGACGTCGATCAGGACGAGTCCGCGCTCGGACTCGACGAGCGTCGGCGTGATCGTCAGCTCTCTGCCCGCGAACTCGACCGTCATCGGCAGCGTGTGGACGCCCGCGTCGCGTTCTTCGTTCGACTGATCAGTTCCCATAGACGAGCCGTTTACCGCCAGCAGGAAAGATCGTTCGTTGTTCGTGGTGCCTTGTTCGCCGCCGTATTTCGGCACCTCGCCCGTTACTCGAGGACCGACTCGATCGCCTGCTCGAGATCCCCGATCAGGTCGTCGACGTGCTCGATGCCGACGCTGACGCGGATCAGGCCGTCCGTGAGGCCGGCCTCGACGCGCTCCTCGCGGGGGATCGCCGCGTGGGTCATCGGCGCGGGCTGTTCGATCAGGCTCTCGACGCCGCCGAGGCTCTCAGCGAGGGTGAAGACCTCGGTCCTCGAGACGACTTCGCTCGCCTCCTCGAGACTCGCGTCGAGTTCGAAGCTGAGCATGCCGCCGAAGTCGTCCATCTGCTCGGCGGCGATCTCGTGGCCTGGATGGGACTCGAGACCGGGGTAGAAGACACGGTCGACGTCGGGATGGTCGTCGAGCCACTCGGCGATCGCGCGGGCGTTCTCGCAGTGACGATCCATGCGAACGGGAAGCGTCTTGGTTCCCCGAAGGACGAGGAACGAGTCGAAGGGCCCCGGCGTCGCGCCGACGGAGTTCTGGTAAAAGCCGAGTTGCTCGTCCAGTTCTTCGTCGTTGGTCAGGAGCGCGCCGACGACGACGTCCGAGTGGCCGCCCAGATACTTCGTCAGGGAGTGAGAGACGATGTCCGCGCCGAGATCCAGCGGCCGCTGGAGGTACGGCGTCGCGAACGTGTTGTCGATCGCACACAGCGCGTCGTGCGCGTGGGCGATTTCGGCTGCGCCCTCGATGTCGACGATCGACATGAGCGGGTTCGTCGGGGTCTCGAGCCAGAGCAGCGCCGTGTTCTCCCGGAACGCGGCCTCGATCTCCTCGAGATCGGTCATGTCGACGAAGGAGAACTCGAGGTCGTAGTCCTCGTACACCTGCGTGAAGATGCGGTGGGTGCCGCCGTAGACGTCGTTGCCGGTGACGACGTGGTCGCCGGCCTCGAGCAGGTTGAGCACGGTGTTGATCGAGGCCATGCCGCTGGCGAACGCGCGGCCATACTCGGCGTTCTCGAGGCTCGCGAGGTTCGCCTCGAGGTCGGTTCGGGTCGGGTTACCGGTCCGGGAGTACTCGTAGCCGCGGTGTTCCCCGGGGGCGTCCTGTTCGTACGTCGAGTTGGCGTGGATCGGCGTCATCAGTGCGCCCGTCTCCGCGTCGGGTTCCTGTCCGGCGTGGATCGAGCGGGTTTCGATCCGGAAATCGTCGCCGTCGTGACTGTCTGAATCGTCCATGCGGAGGCCAATGCACTCGAGTAGGGTTACTCTTGCTTTCCGTCGGCGCGGCCGTCTGTGCCGACGCCGTCCTCACTGGATCCGTTTGCGTTCCATCGGGTCCGTAACCGACGCGGATACGATGTGATCGACGAGTTTCGCCTCGATCTTCCGGAGATGTTCACCGACCGTTCCGCCGGCGATTCCGACCTCTCGACCGATCTCCTCGTAGGTCGCGTCCCGCGGTGAGCCGTAGTAGCCGAGATCGATGGCCGTCTCGAACAGCCGGCGCTGTCGCGTCGTGAGTTTCGCGAGAAAGACGTTCTCGGTGGGGTCGAACGCCTGTTTCGTCTCGAGGGTGACGTCGATATCGTCGGGGATGATGTCCACCGCCCGCTGGAACGACTGTTCGGTGGCGAAGTACGTCACCTGTAGGTCGCCGTTCCGGGTGTAGGTCAGCGGCGGGTCGAGGAACACGCGAAATTCCCGCGTCACGCGGAGGAGTTCGCGGACGGTGTCGTTCGGGACGAACAGCGAACAGAGGAATATCCGGCCGTCGAACTCGTCGATCCAGTAGCCCAGCGAGCCGAGTTCTTCCTCGACGAGTCGCTCGATCCGGTCGATGTCACCCGCCAGTTCGTACAGCACCACCCCCAGTTCGTCGCCGATGAGACGGATCCTGTGAATCGCGACGCGTCTGACCCGCTCCGCTCGCTCGAGTCGCTTTTCGAACGGATGAAACCATCCGTCCGCCGGAGAGAGTCGAACGTCGTAGTGGCGCATGTTTCTGCACGCGAGCCGGCGACTGATAACTATCCGTGGACAAAGAACCGGTTAACCCCTCCTTTCGGGAACCGGCGAGAACCGACGATTTGCGGCTTGAAAACGGGAGAATGGGACGACGGCTCGGCTCTCGATTCGTGTTCGAACGGAACGGGGAGGGGTAACAGCCCGCATTCAACCGGTTCCCTGACTGGCTCCGGTATTCGAGGCGCGCCAAGACGTGCGTTTTATAACCGTCACCGATCAAGAGCGTCGTACGACTATGCCGAACTCTAATGGCCCTCGTCAGGGAACGCGGAGAAAACTCGCAAACAAGCCTCGAGATCGCGGCTCCTCGCCACCACAGCGAGCGATTCAGGAGTACGAAGAAGGAGAAAAAGTCCACCTGAAGATCGACCCGAGCGTCCCTAAGGGACGCTTCCACCCGCGCTTCGACGGACAGACCGGCGAAGTCGTCGGTAAACAGGGCGATGCGTTCAAGGTTCAGATCAGCGACTCCGGGAAGGAGAAGACGCTGATCGTCACCGCCGCGCACATGCGCGCCCAGAACCAGGAGAAGTCCCGGATCTGAGTCAGGATGACGATCTTCAAAGAGATCGTCGACGAGGAGTTCCTGACGGTCTCGGAAACGAAGGAGCTGCTCGCCGACATCGAAGCCGAACGCGCGATGGACGAGGACCGCGAGCTCCGCTACGAGCTCGCACGAGCGATCGAACACGCGAACCGATTCGCGGTCTTAGAGCCCGCGGAGGCACAGGACCTCGTCGACGACCTCCAAGACATGGAGAAGGTCGACGAGCCGACGGCCTACAAGATCGCTAACCTCCTCCCGCGCAACCGGGACGAACTCCGATCGGTGTACGCACAGCAACGGTACTCGCTGTCGGGGGACGAACTCGACGAGATCCTCAACGTCATCGCGCAGTACGTCTGAGGCCGGGGCCGACTCTTTAAGTACGCCGTCACCGTATCGTGACACAATGAGTAGCGACGATATCGACGGGACGGACACTCGTCACGCAGTCGTACTGGATTATCTCGCCCACGGGCTCTCGGACGACGGTCGTCCTCAGTACCAGAAGTCACCGGCAGGTTACGTCCTCGAAACCGGCGATTTTCAGCTCTATCAGGTCGCCTTCGACGAAGACGAGCGACTCACGATCGGCAGCGAGGTCGTTATCGAACCCCGCGACGAACGCGAGATCGTCACCGAAGCACACCGCGTCGACTACGCGGATCTCTCCTCGGGTGCCCAGTCGGAACTCGAGTACGTCGTCGCCGACCTCGTCGAGGAGGACGAACAGCGGTTTGTCGACTTCTACAACGACGCCCAACCGATCACGCTGCGGCTCCACCAGCTGAATCTCCTGCCGGGTATCGGGAAGAAACTCCGCAACGGCATCCTCGACGAACGTAAACGCAAGCCCTTCGAGAGCTTCGAGGAACTGTCCGAGCGCGTTTCCGGGCTCCACGACCCCGATGAAATTCTCGTCGAGCGGATTCTCGAGGAGTTGCGCGACGACGACCTGAAATATCAGACGTTCGTCGGCCGACACGAACAAGAGCAGTAACGGGAACAGTACCAGGAGCAAGACCTCTTCTCCCGCAGCCGAGACGGTGCGTTTACACCGACGCCCACCGAAACCCGGCCAATGAGAGATCCAGACGGACTGATCGCCCGGGCGGGCGTCCGGGGCGATCCGGACCGCGACCAGCACTTTCTCGTCGACGATCGCGTGTTGGATCGGCTGCCGACCTATCTGAACGAAATAGACGCCGACACCGATCACCTGCTCGAAATTGGGGGCGGAACCGGTGCACTGACGGATCGGCTGCTGGCGATCGCAGACGAGGTCACCGTCGTCGAGCGCGACCGCGACCTCGCCGCGTTCCTGCGCGAGGAGTTCGCCGAGGAGATCGACGCCGGCCGGTTGACCGTGATCGAGGGCGACGCCCTCGAGGTCGACCTCCCCGACTTTACGGCCTCCGTCTCGAACCTTCCCTACGGCGTCTCGAGCGAGATCACGTTCCGACTGCTGCCCGAAACGCGGCCGCTCGTCCTGATGTTTCAACAGGAGTTCGCCGAGCGGATGGTCGCCGAACCCGGCAGCTCGGAGTACGGCCGGCTCTCCGTGTCGACCCAGCACTATGCCGAGGCCGAACTCGTCGAATCGATCCCGAAGGAGGCGTTCTCGCCGCCGCCGGCGGTCCAGAGCGCCGTCGTTCGGCTAGTGCCACGCGACCCCGACTACGAGGTCGACGACGAGGACTTCTTCCTGCGGTTCGTAAAGGCGCTGTTCACCCAGCGCCGGAAGACGATCCGCAACGCGATCCGGAACACGGCCCATATCTCGGGGCTCGAGGAACCCGATTCGGTCGTCGAAGCGGCCGACGAGGATATTCTGCGGAAACGAGCCGGCGCGATGACGCCCGCCGAGTTCGCGGCGCTGGCCCAGCTTGCGGCCGACGTTAGCGAAATTGGCGACGGACAGTGAGGCCTCAGAATCGGCGTTACGGGTCGCGTTGTGACCGCCCCGTCCGAACGCACGGGACTCGATCCCAGTACCGATCACGACCGACGGATACTCATAGCTGCGCGGATCATTCGCTCGAGAGAGACGAGGACTGATCTATGTCCGTGTTACTGACCGCACTCGATCGGCTGTCCGACGCGTTCGGGACGAATTTCCAGATCGCGGTAACGATCGCGGCGGTCGGACTGTTACTGATCGTTTTGCTGTCCTATCGGCAACTACAGGGCTGGCTCAACGAGCGAACCAAACCGTTGTACAGCGATATCGTGTCGACGACGGTCCTCATCGGTACCTGCGCGGCGACGCTTGCTCTGGTGCTCGGCGTCTGGGGATTGACGGACGAACTCTACGATATCTACACCGAGACCCTCGGCCTCGGCGACCAGATCATCGTGCAGGCGGCCGTCTCCTTCATCTTCGTCGTCGGGACGCTCATCGTCACACGATTCGTCAAGCGAGTCCTCGACGAAGTGCTCGGCTCGGCCTCGGCCGTCACGGATCACCAGCGCGAAATCACCCACCGTACCTCGCAGGTGATCATCTGGTCGCTGTCGCTCATCGTTATCCTCGGTCTTTGGATCGACGACCTCGGCGGGCTGCTCGTCGGGGCCGGGTTCGCCGGCATCGTCATCGGTATGGCCGCCCGGCAAACCCTCGGGACGGTCCTTTCCGGGTTCGTCCTGATGTTCGATCGGCCGTTCGAGATCGGCGACTGGATCGAAGTCGACGACGAGGAGGGGATCGTCACCGACATCTCGATCGTCAACACGCGACTCCAGTCGTTCGACGGCGAGTACATCATGATCCCCAACGACGTCATCGCCTCGAGTATGGTGACGAATCGGTCGAAACGCGGCCGGTTGCGGGTCGAGGTCGACGTGGGGGTCGATTACGCGTCCGATCCCGAACGGGCCGGCGACATCGCGAAGACGGTCGTCGCCGACCTCGACGAGTCACTGACCGCTCCCTCGCCGCGGGTCATCACCAAGGAATTCGGCGACTCGGCCGTCGTTCTCGGCGTCCGGTTCTGGATCGACAACCCGAGCGCCAGGCGGTTCTCGAAGGCGCGTACGGCCGCGATTCACGCGATCAAAGCGAGGTTCGAGGACGAAGGGATCAAGATCCCGTATCCCCAGCGGGAACTGTCCGGACGAGCCGAAACCGGCGGGTTTCAGGTCGCCGACGACGGGACTCGGTCGATGGGCGAGGGCCGCTCCGGCGAACAGGTCCAAGACCAACGCCACGAGACGCGACGCGAGATGCCATCGGAGGACGACTAACTACGAAATGACACTCAGAGATCAGCGCGACGATCAGGCCGACGTGTACCAGCCAGCGGAGGATTCCCAACTGCTCGCCGAAGCCGCCTGCGATCGGCTCGGCAACGCCGAGGAGCGACTCGTTCTCGAGGTCGGCACCGGATCGGGGTACGTCGCGGGCCGGATCGCCGACGAGACGGCCGCCCGCGTCGTCGCGTCGGATCTGAACCCGCACGCCGTTCGACAGGCCCGTGCTGAGGGCGTCGAGACGGTTCGTGCGGATCTGGTTTCCCCGTTCGCCGACGAAGCGTTCGACGCGGTCGCGTTCAATCCGCCGTATCTCCCGACCGACCCCGAAAACGAGTGGGACGACTGGATGGAACGGGCCCTTTCGGGCGGCGAGGACGGCCGAGCCGTCATCGATCCGTTTCTCGCCCGCGTCGGTCGCGTGCTCGCGCCCGACGGCGTCGTCTACCTGCTCGTCAGCAGTCTCACAGGCGTCGACGAAGTGGTCGAACGGGCGGGCGACGAAGGATTTAGCGCCGTCGCCGTCGCCGACGACTCGTTCCCCTTCGAGACGCTGACGGTGCTCGAACTCGTTCGATAGGAGCCCGCCGTTCGTGGATTCCCGTTCTCTCCGTAGCCGAGACCACCTCGAGTAGTTGCTCGATTCGCTTCTCGGTCGGCGGATGTGTCGCGGGTCGCCACTCGAGGGCGCGCTCGATCCGGGTCGAGTCGGACAAAATTACTGTGGAGCATTAACTTGGATGGAAAATATTAAGCGTCGGTATAGCCTAGCCGGAGTCACGATGACTGAGTACGTTTCGACCACGCCGGGGCTCTTTCCGCTCCCGGACTGGGCGAAAGACGACCTCTCGGATCTGAAGGGCCACCAGAAACACGACCTCATCAGCGGCGACGAGGACGAGGCGATCACCGCGGCCTACGAGGAGGCACGCGAGGACGTGATCGACGTCCAGCAGTCGGCCGGACTCGACCGCGTCGTCGAAGGGCAACTGCGCTGGGACGACATGCTCGCCCACCCGCTGGCCGTCCACGACGCCGTCGAAACCCGCGGCATCGTCCGCTACTACGACAACAACAACTTCTACCGAGAGCCGGTCGTCAGCGGCGACCTCGAGTTCTCGGGCGACGTCGCGAGCGAACTCGAGACGGCAGCCGAACTCGCTGACGGCGACGATCTGCAGGCCGTTCTCCCCGGCCCGTACTCGCTGGCCGACCTCGCGACCGACGAACACTACGGCGACGACGCCGAGTTCCTCGGCGCAGTTGCAGAGTTCCTCGCGGGCGAGGTCGACGCCTTCCCCGACGTCGAGACGCTGTTCCTGCTCGAGCCGTCCCTCGTCGAGGAGCCGCCCGAAGACGGCGAAGACGAACGCGCGAGCGAGGCGATCGATCGGGTTGCAAGCGCCATCGACGCCGACGTCGTCGTTCAGCCCTACTGGGGCGCACTCGAGGAGAAGGTCTACGCCCACTTGCTCGACGCCGATATCGACGCGGTCGGCTTCGACTTCGTCGCGAATCAGGACGACAACATCTACAACCTTCAGGAGTACGGCGCAACCGGCGACATCTCGCTGGGGCTCGCGGACGGGCAGAACACGCTCGTCGAGGACCCCGAAGCGATTCGCGACCGGGTCGACTGGGTCGCGGATCAGTTGCAGGTAACCGAGTTCGAAACGACCTATCTGACCACAAATACGGAGACGTTCTACCTGCCCTACGGGAAGTACGTCGAGAAACTCGAGGTCCTCGCCGAAGCCGCGGACCTCGCGGAGGTGACAGCCCCATGAGCACGAACGAGAACAAAGACCAGTTCCGACCGGACGACCACGCGAACGACCACTTCCTGCTGACGACCGTCGTCGGCTCCTACCCCAAGCCCAAGTGGCTCAACCGCGCGAAAGAGCTCTATCAGGACCCCGATCACGGGTTCGACGAGGACGACTATCAGGAGGCCAAAGACGACGCCTCGCGGCTCATCACGAACGAACACGAGCGCGCGGGTCTCGACGTCGTCGTGGACGGCGAGATGCGGCGCAACGAGATGGTCGAGTTCTTCGCCCACCGGATCGAGGGCTACGAGTTCAACGGCCCCGTCAAGGTGTGGGGACACAACTACTTCGACAAGCCCTCCGTCGTCAGCGAAGTCGAGTACGACGAGAGCTGGCTCGTCGACGAGTACGAGTTCACCGCCGACGCGAGCGACCGTCCCGTCAAGGTCCCGATCACCGGTCCCTACACGCTCGCCAACTGGTCGTTCAACGAGGCCTACGACGACGACGACGAGCTCACGCTCGAGCTCGCCGACCTCGTCAACGAGGAGATCGAGAAGCTCGTCGACGCCGGCGCGCGCTACATCCAGATCGACGAGCCCGCGCTCGCGACGACGCCCGACGACCACGCCATCGTCGGCGAGGCGCTGGAACACATCGTCGAGGACATCGACGAGGACGTCCGTATCGGTCTGCACGTCTGTTACGGCGACTACTCGCGTATCTACCCCGAGATCCTCGAGTTCCCCGTCGACGAGTTCGACCTCGAACTCGCGAACGGCGACTACGACCAGCTCGACGTCTTCAAGGACCCCGAGTTCTCGAAGGACCTCGCGCTCGGCGTCACCGACGCCCACGTCGCCGAGGTCGAATCCGTCGAACAGATCGAGGAGAACATCAAGAAAGGGCTCGAGGTCGTCCCGCCGGAACAGCTCGTCGTCTCGCCGGACTGCGGCGTGAAGCTGCTTCCCCGGGAGGTCGCCTACGGCAAGATGGCGAACATGGTCGAAGCGGCCCGCAACGTCGAGGCCGACCTCGACGAGGGCAACATCGACGTCGAACGCGGTGCGCCGACGCCGGCCGACGACTGATACGGTTTACTGTAGTCAATTACCGCCGATCACCGACCCCGTCCCTGGTGATTGGCGGTACATAGTTACAGCAGTCCGTATGAGACGGACCCCGTCCGTCAGTGCCGGTCTAACCGCCGGCGAACGCGCTTGCATCGATAACTCGGAACGGCGGACGCCCAAGCCAGTTCGATAGCGCCGTTTTGAGCAATCACCCCCTACTTCTTTCCCCCCTGCCCGCCGAACGGACGCTGTATGGGTCGCGACGAGTCACGATCGAACAGCTGGAACGCCGACGACTACGACGAGGACCACTCGTTCGTCTACGAGTACGGAAGCGACGTTCTCGAAGTGCTCGATCCCGAACCGGGCGAACGGATTCTCGACCTGGGCTGTGGAACGGGCCATCTCACGGACCGAATCGCGAGCAGCGACGCGACCGTCGTCGGCGTCGACAGCGCACCGGAGATGATCGAGCAGGCACGGGAGACGCATCCGGACCGAACGTTCGTTCACGCCGATGCGCGGACGATGTCGTTCGAGGGCCCCTTCGACGCGGTCTTTTCGAACGCCGCCTTACACTGGATCCCCGACGAGGATCAGGGGGCCGTGCTCTCGTCAGTCCGGGAGGCGCTTTCTTCCGGAACGGGTCGATTCGTGGCCGAGCTCGGCGGAACGGGGAACGTCGAACGGATCGTCGAGGCGACGGTCGCGGAACTCGAGGCCCGCGGCTACGAGGCCGAATCGCCGTGGTACTTCCCGAGCGTCGGCGAGTACGCGACCCGACTCGAGGATCACGGGTTCGAAGTTCGGTTCGCGAGGCTGTTCGATCGACCGACGGAACTCGAGGGCGGCGACGCGGGGCTTCGAAACTGGCTCGGCATGTTCGGTGACAGCCTCTTCGAGTCAGTGCCGGCAGCCGAACGAACGGCGGTGATCGACGCCGTCGAGGACCGACTCGAGCCGGCCCTGTACGACCGGGATGAGGAGACGTGGACGGCGGACTATCGTCGGCTGCGGTTTCGCGCGATCCGTCTCTGATACGGGTTACTGGAGTCAATTACCGCTGATCACCGACTTCGTCCCTGGTGATCGGCGGTACATAGTTACAGCAATCCGTATGAGCCGTTTTCGTCACCTCGTCCGAAGATCGCTCGAGACCGCGTTCAGGCTCAACCGCTTTTCGGCCGCGTCCTGAACGGTCCGTATGGACGATCCGTTCTCGACCGATACGCTCCGGGGACGAACCGGCGAGAGTCGGGTTGCTCACTGGTTCCTGCTCGATGCGAACCGGTGGTTCCTCGCTGGACTGCTGTCCGCCGTCGTGTTCGCCGCGTTCGTCGCGCTCGGTGCAGTCGCCGTGCCGCTTCGCGAGGCGATGGAGCACGGGACGCCGGTCGACACGGCGTTTCAGGGCCTGATCGCCGCGATTCTCACGGGCGTAACGCTGGTCGTCTCGATCAATCAGCTGGTGCTCTCGCAGGAACTCGGGCGGCTGGGCGACCAGCAGCAGTGGATGAACGAGGCGATGGAGTACCGACGCAACGTCGAGGCCCTGTTCGGATCGGTCGGCCCGCCCGATCCCTCGCAGTTCCTGCAGGCGCTCGTCAAGACGAGCAGCGACCGGGCGGAAGATCTGCAAGCGGCCGTCGCCGACAGCGACGACGACGTGCTCCACCGTCGGACCGAGCGACTGGTCGAGAACGTCTGCCGAAACTCCGACGAGATCTACTCGCAACTCGAGACGTCCGACTTCGGCGAGTTCGGCGTCCTCCGATCGGGGCTGAACTACAACTACTCCTGGAAGATCTACGCCGTTCGGCGGCTGCGCCACGAGCACGAGGACGCGCTCGACGACGACGAACGCGAGGCGTTCGACGAGCTTATCGACGTCCTGACGCTGTTCGGGCCGGCGCTCGAGCACTTCAAATCGCTGTACTTCCAGTGGGAGTTGGTCCACCTCACGCGGTCGATCGTCTATGCCGGGCTGCCGGGCGTGGTCGTCGCGACGGCGACGGTGCTGTACCTCGAGCCGGCGTCGGTGCCGGGGACGATGCTCGGCGTAGACAACATGGTGTGGGTAGTCAGCGCCAGCACGACCGTCGCGCTCGTCCCGTTTCTCCTGCTCGCGGCCTACGTGCTTCGGATCGCGACGATTTCGAAACGGACGGGCTCGCTCGGGCCGTTCATCCTGCGGCACGCGGAGCGAACGGACGCGATCGACTGGGACGAATAACGGGCCCGGGGAGCAGCCGTCCCTCCGCTCGGTCGCGCTCACTCCTCGCGATCACCCGCTCGGCTCGTCCCGATCGTCGTCCGTCCGTTCCGGCGAACGACGATGCCGTACCCGAAGAGCGCGAGTTCGAGGACCACGTCCGATTTCGATCCCCCGTCGGTTCGAGGTCGTCGACCGTAAACGTGAGCGACGCGAACTCCGGATCGCCGGCCGCGACGGCTTCGATCGCCTCCGTCGAAACCCCTCGGATCACGCCCTCGACGGTAAACGCGAGCACGTCGGGTGACGGTGCGGCCGATGCCGGATCGTCGTCCGCGACGGCGGAGATCGGATCGCTCTCCGGAACGAGGTCGTCCGGGTCGGGGGACGCGATGCCGACGTCGATCGTTTCGAGTCGGAGTGACGCCTCGTCGGTGAGGTCGATATCGACCGTCCGCCCCTCGTCGATGGCGATCGTCGCCTGTGCGGGGTTCAGCGTCGCTCCCTCGAACGCGGCCAACACTGCTTCGGTTAGCGATAGCGTTCCCGCTACGGCAAACTCGATATGGCCCGGCGACCGTCGTTCGATACGTTCATCGGTTAGGTGGATGCTGTCGGTATCGGTCAATTGGAGTGTAACGCTCATGGGCTCTCGTGCTCGGTTCGACTACGTGTCTCGAGCGGGAAACTATATTCTCTCCTAAACGTGTACGAACGGCTCGAGCGACTGATCGTCAACTCGTCGTCACAGAGGGGACGGCCCTCGAGGAGCGCTCGGAGCGGCCGGACAGCGACGCAACGGATTGTGCCGGGCGTCGAACGCAACGTGCTCGTCGGCCGCGACGAGGCGGCGTTGACGTCAGCGGATCGTCGACGGGATCTACCGCTCGAGCGAGAACGGACGGTCGGGCGAACCCGACGACCCCGGAGAACGCCCTCGCGACGAAAACCACTAACTACACACATTGTGAATGAGCAGGTATGACACTCGAGGTCGGCGTTCTCGGCTATCGGTTCATGGGCAAAGCACACGCAAACGCGATGGCGCGGCTGCCGATGTTCTTCCCGGACGCGCCGGACGTCGAGCGCAGCGTCCTCGTCGGCCGCGACGAGGATGCGTTGACCGACGCGGCGGACCGACTCGGGTTCGAGTCCATCGCGACCGACTGGGCGGACGTCGTCGACGACGTCGACGTCTTCTACAATCTCGGGCCGAACCACGTCCACGCCGAGCCGTCGATCGCCGCCCTCGAGGCCGGCACGCCGGTTTTCTGTGAGAAGCCGCTCGCGCCGACCCTCGAGGAGGCTGAGGAGATGGCCGAGGCGGCACGGAACGCGGGAGACGGCGTCCCCGCCGGCTGTGCGTTCAACTACCGGTTCGTGCCCGCGATTCGGTACGCGAAGGAACTGCTCGAGGCGGGCGAACTGGGCGAGATCCATCACGTCCGCGGGCGATATCTACAAGATTGGCTGGCCGATCCGGAGGCACCGTGGTCCTGGCGTCTGGATGCGGAGCTGGCGGGGTCGGGCGTTCTCGGCGACCTCGGTGCGCACACGGTCGATCTGGTTCGGTTCCTCGTCGGCAGTGAGCGACTCGCCGGCGATATCGAACGCGTCAGCGGACACCTGCGGACGTTCGTCGACGAGCGGCCCGTTCCCGAGGAAAACGAAACGCGGCCCGTGACCGTCGACGACGCCTACTCCGCGCAACTCGAGTTCGAAAACGGCGCGATGGGGACGCTCGAGGCGTCCCGGTTCGCGACGGGGCACAAAAACGACCACACGATCGAAATCCACGGCTCGAAGGGGAGCCTTCGGTTTTCCCTCGAGCGCCTGAACGAACTCGAGGTCATGCGAGTCGCGGAGAACCGCGGCTACGAGACGATTCTGGTGACCGACGAGGACGATCCCTACGTCGAGAACTGGTGGCCGCCGGGCCACGTCCTCGGGTGGGAACACACCTTCGTCCACGAGAACTACGAGTTCCTGCGGGCCGTCAGCGAGGCGTCGGAGCCGTCTCGAGCGGGAGGCGGCGAAACTGCCGACGGTGGCGACGAGTTCGAGCCGAGTTTCGAGGACGGACTCGCGGCACAGCGCGTCCTCGCGGCGATCGAGGAGAGCGACGCAAAGCGCGAGTGGGTTTCGCTCGAGTGACGGCGTCGGCCGCCGGACCGAATCGGGCCGCTCGAGCGGTACGACGACCGCTACGATCCGTCAGAACCACTATATGCCGTCCGGTCGAACTATCTGATCACAATGTCGAACAGCTTGCAGGAATTCGTCGCCGAGGATCTCTGGCTCTTGATCGGACTCGTCACGTTCGTCCTCATCAGTCTCGCCGGACTCGCCGGGTTCGAGGGCCTCGCAGGGGCGATCACGATCATCGGCTGGTTCCTGCTCGCGCCGATCTTCCTGTTCTGGGGCGAAGAAATCGCGACGCTGCTGATCGACGACGAGGGACGGACGGAGCCGGCACGCGGGGGGCAGACCGGATCCGATCCCGAATCCGAAACGAAGCCGGACGCCATCGACGAACTCAAGCGCCGATACGCGGAGGGGAAAATCGACGACGACGAGTTCGAGCATCGACTCGAGCGGCTCGTGGCGGTCGACGACCTTCCCGACGAGGTGTTTATTGACGGGGCATCGACGGAGACGGCTACGGCCGACCGAAACGAACGGACCGGCCGCCAGTACGAGCGGGAGCGATAGTGACACACAGTAGACCGTATCACTCCTCGGCCGGTTCGACCCTGATCACCGTCCCGATTTCGTCGTATCGAACGCTCCCGTCCTCCGGGGACTGCCCCTCGAGTTCGATATATCCTGTTTCAATTCCCGTCACCTCGCCCGTCAGCTCCGGATCCATACCGCTGGCCCGCTTTTTCTCCCAGATCTGAACGACGTCGCCGACGGTGACGTGTTCGCGGACGAGCTTCGCGGTCTGTTCTTCGTCGGCGTCGGGCGGGATATCGAGTTCGGTCATTGTCAATCCGAGAGCACAACAGCCACGCGGGTAAGCAGCGGCGCGTCAATTGACGGCCGCTTATGTGTCCTCGCTCTCGCCGATGAGACTGCCGGTCGACGGCTCGCCCAGTGATGCTTAGATACGCCGTTTTTACGACGGTTTTTGTGTGATTGCGCCAAAGTGGCGGATATGAAAACGATCAAGGACAGTGTTCACGACCACATTCGGATCGACGGGGTTGCGCGCGATCTCCTCGATACGCCGGCAGTACAGCGGCTCCGTCGGATTCGACAGCTCGGGACCGTCTCGCTGGTCTACCCGTCGGCCAACCACACGCGCTTCGAGCACAGTCTCGGCGTCTACCACCTCGCCTGCGAAGCCCTCGCCGATCTCGGCGTCGACGGCCGACAGGCCGAACACGTCCACGCCGCGGCGCTCCTCCACGACGTCGGCCACGGTCCGTTCAGTCACAACCTCGAGGCGCTAACCTATCGGCGGACGGGGCGCTACCACGACGACGTCCACGGGCTACTGGTCGATGGCGACGTCGGTGACGTGTTGCGCGATCACGACCTCGATCCGGGTCGCGTCGCGGATCTGGTCGCGGGCAAAGGGCGGTTCGGACAGCTGGTCTCGGGCGAACTCGACGTCGATCGCATGGACTACCTCGTTCGCGACGCCCATCACACGGGGGTTCCCTACGGGACGATCGACCACGGACGACTGGTCCGCGAACTCGCCTTCGTCGACGACGAACTCGTCCTCGCGGAGGGAAACGTCCAGGCCGCCGAGAGCCTGCTGGTCGCCCGAGCGTTGATGAACCCCACCGTATACAGCCACAGCGTCGCTCGAATCAGTAAAGCGATGCTCCGACGGGCGGCCGAACGATTGCTCGACGCGCCGAAGACGTCGGTCGACGCCGACACCCTCCAGCGAATGGACGATCACGATCTGATCGCCACTCTGCGCTCGAGTGAGGCGACGAGCGAGTTTTCGCGACGTCTGGATCAGCGGGCGCTGTACAAGCGAGCGGTGTGGGCCGAGATCGACGACGTTCCCGGCGGGATCATCGAGGCCGAACACGAGGCGGTCCGCGAGTTCGAGCGAGAGATCGCGGCCGACGCCGATGTCGATCCGGAATGCGTCATCCTGGACGTGCCGGGACGGCCGTCGATGACGGAATCGACCACGCGCGTGATGGTCAACGGTGACGTGCGCCGACTCGGTCAGCAGTCGCCGCTCGTCGAAGCGCTTCGAGCGGCCCAGTACTCCCAGTGGCGACTCGGCGTCTACTCGCCGCCAGAACTGCGCGATCGCATCGGACGGACGGCCGTCGACGTCCTCGGTCTGGACATCGAAGGAACGTTGGTGAGCGAAGTGCGAGACGGGCTTGACACGACGCTGGATCAGTTCGTGGACTGACTGCGGTCGGATGAGATCGATAGCCGTGCTGACTGCGGTCGCTCGAGACCCATCGCCGGTAGCCGTCGCTGCTCGTGGTCGCCTACGAATCACTGAGCCCGTTTCGGTGAGTTCAACGTAGTGGAAAGAGATTATTGAGTAACAGTAGTGACGGCCATCCGGTTCGATCGACGACTCGTTCCGCGTTCGATACCGTCGAGCAACCCTCGCGGGACACCGAGCGAAACGGCCACTATCCTGGATTGTTTCCGATAGCTATCGCCGTCAGAATAGCCGTCGACATCCCGTCCCGGAAAGCGACTGGCGACCTCCGTTCGTTTCGAATCGGATTTTCAGCTAATTCTATATTAACGGCGCGGCGGGCAGTGCAACGTTCTGGTAGCTTTTCAGTCCCGATCGTCGCGAGATGGGGTATGGACGAAAACGACTCACGACGACGAACCGTCCTCAAAGGTGCTGCGGCCGCGGCGCTCGTCTCGCTCGCCGGCAGTTCTGCCACCGGTGCCCGGACGGGGACGCAGTCCCAGACCCAGTCGCAGGTGACCGCCGCCGATCACGAACGGGCGGCCGAGATGCTTCGGGAGTTCTACGACGGCTACCTCGAGGGAATCAGTCACGCGGTTTCGACCGACGTCCACACGGAGGCGTCGATGATCGAAGACGGCGTTGACGAACCGTGGCCGCTTACGGTCTGGGACGACCCCGAGCAGGCCCGCTACCACGGGATCGATCTGGGTGCGGGGGAGGGGGGATCCCAGCCCTTCTGGGATGAGTACCAGTCGTTCGACCGCGCGTTCGAGGGCGAGGGTGGCTCCGACGGCGAGGACGGAGACGGCGACGGCGGAGTCGACATCCAACTGCTCGAGACGAACGCGCCCGTCGACGCGGGCGACACGCTCGAGGTAACGGCTGCACTCGAGAGCGAGGTGGAAGCCACGGCGGCCGTCGACCTCGTCGTCGGTCACGATCCGGCGGTCGTCGACGAGACTTCGACGACGGTCGACGGCACCGAAACCGTCACGCTCGAGTTCGAGACGGCGACGGTCTCTTCCAGCCAGACGTTCCCGGCCAGGGTCGAGGGAGCGACGGACGCGGCCGAAACGTCCGTTGAGGTGATCGGCACCGACGAGACGACGTCGGTGTAACAGTCCCGAGCTCGGTCCCGGCCCCGGGCACGGACTCCTGACCGAAGTCCGAGAATCGAAGCGAGGTCCGGGACAGCGCGGACGGTGCCTAGCGGAGCCAGGATGTTGTCGCTGGTTGCGACGTTTCTTGCTGGTCTCGTCGGCGCCGTTGTAACAAACGGCGACTATCGTAGCCACCTGAAACGAGTGGCCACCCGATCGCGGGACGACTGTGCGATTCGGAGTTCGAACGGTGAGAACCGTGGACTGCGAACGCTGACGACCCGCGAGCGACGCTGTGTGATCGGTTCGTAAACAGGTCCGGTCGTCACCGTAGCCGGAACGCGCTGGCCCGACCTATTTCCCGCGTTGTGGTGTCCAACGCGTATGACGAACATCGCCATCACCGGCGCATCCGGACGGGTCGGGAGAGAGGCTATCGAAGCGTTTTCGGACGCCGATGCGGATCTCACGCTCTTTTCCCACAGCGAGACCGAAGACCTGGACACGCAGCCGATCGATATCGCCGACCGAGACGAGTTCGTCGACGTTCTGGAGGGACAGGACGTACTGATACACCTCGCGGCGAACCCCGATCCGCGGGCCGAGTGGGACGCCGTGTCGGGACCGAACGTCGACGGCCTCTACAACGCCTACGCGGCGGCCGCCGAGAACAACCTCGAGCGAGTCGTCTTCTCGAGTTCGAACCACGCGGTCAACATGTCGAACGCGGTCTCGCCGATCCGACCGGAGTCGACGATTGGGAAACCGGATATCGTCCGACCGGACGACGGGATGGATCCGGATACCTACTACGGCGTCACCAAGGTCTTCGGCGAGGCAATGGGCCACTACTACGCGAAGCGCCACGGAATGGACGTGGTGAACCTGCGGATCGGCTGGTTACTTTCGGAAGACGAACTCGAGCAGGAAGTCGCGAATCGCGACGCTTCGGGCGAGCGTTACGCCCGTGCGATGTGGCTCAGCCCCGGGGACTGCCGACGGGTGATCGAGGCCGCAGCGACGGCGAGTCTCGAGTCAGCACCGATGACGGCCCACGGTATCTCGGACAACTCCGAACGATTCCTCTCGTTGTCGGAAACGATGCTCGAATTGGGGTACCGGCCACAGGACGACTCGGAAGACGTGTTAGGCTCATGAGTGGACAGGCGTCGCAAGCGTCCGGCCCCGTCCACGGGCAGTCGATCACGGGACCGTAAGACCGAATAGCGACAGGTACGTATCGAGACATATGTCCACAAAGGTAGCCGAATCGACGGGCTACGGGCCAAACTTCCAGATGTCCGCGTTCGGGTATATCATGGCGGCCATCCTCGTGGTTCTGGCCCTCCCGTTGTTGCCGGTACTCGTTCCCGCATACATCATCTGGCGGGCGTTTTTCGCGGGCGAGAAGGTCGAGCACAGCTTCGAATCGTGGCGCAAACAGTCGGGGAAACCGCGAAACGGATCCTGAGCGACTCGTTTTTCGATCGTCAGTCGTCCGCACTCGTCGCAGTCAGTGCCGACGGCGGGCCGCCCGGTAACTCGTCGCGGTCGTGAGGGGCGTCGAACGCGAGGTCGGGGCCCTGGGCGATGATCCGATGCGGATTCACGTCGGGATGGGTCGTATAGTAGTGCTCCTTGATGTGGTCCATGTTGACCGTTCCGGCGACGCCGGAGTCACGGCTGGTTTCACTCTCCGCTCGGTCGTTCGGCGTCCCCTCCCGTCGGTCGGCGGTGCCAGTCTGGTACAGATCGCGTAGATACGGCCAGAGATTGTCGAACTCGCGGATGTACTGCACGTTGCACATGAAGTGGGTATGATAGACGTTGTCGAACCGAACCAGCGTCGTGAACATCGCGATGTCGGCTTCCGTGAGCCGGTCGCCGGCGAGATAGCGCTGCTCTTCCAGCACCTCGTCCCAGTGTTCGAGCGCCGCGAAGAGGTCTTCGACGGCTTCGTCGTAGGGACCTTGCTTCGTGGCGAACCCGGCCCGGTAGACGCCGTTGTTGATCGGATCGTAGATATCGTCTAGGATCCGGTCGACCTCGTCCTGATACCCCTCCGGGTAGCAGTCCACGTCGTTGGCGGCGATGTCGTCGAACTCGGTGTCGAGCATCCGCATGATTTCCTTCGACTCGTTGTTGACGATCGTCCCGGTCTCGGTGTCCCAGAGGACCGGCACCGTCACGCGGCCCGTCGTGTTCGGATCGGCCTCGACATACAGCTCCCGGAGATAGTCGGCGTCGAGGACCGGGTCGCGGGTACACCCCTCCTTTTCGGGCGTAAACTGCCAGCCGTCTTCGTCGCGATAGGGGTCGACTACCGAGACCGAAATGGCGTCTTCGAGACCCTTGAGCGCGCGAATTACGAGCGTTCGGTGCGCCCACGGACAGGCGTAGGAGACGTAGAGGTGGTAGCGTCCCGCTTCGGGCTGGAACTCCGCGTCGGGGTCGTCCCGAACACGGTCCCGAAACGACGTTTCCTGGCGTTCGAAGGAACCGTCGTCGTCGGTGTACTCACCGGCGTCCGTGTGCCACTCGCCGTCGATAAGCATATTCATACGCGGATATACGGGCTGGAGGGTACAAAGGACCTCGCTGACACGCGTGTTACCGGGGCAGCGACGCGTCGGCACACGGTGGTGGTTCCGATAGCAACAACTGAAACTAGTTACACACTGATCGCACTGTCCGCAGTTTTCACCCTTCGGGCTTCGAACCGCGCTCCCGTCGTGGGATCAGGTGTGCATTGACCTTCAGTAGCTACTATACCCGACTGCACTCGCGAGCCAGTACCCCGCGCCGATCGCGACGAGGACGGCCCCCTCGAGTCGGGTTACGCGTCTCCCGGTTGCGATGAGCGCCGTCGCGATGACGGTCAGTGCGAGCAGCCAGCCGATACCGGGGAGAACGGCGGGGTCGACGGCCAGCGGAGACACGACCGCGGCGAGTCCGAGTACGCCGAGGAGATTGAAGACGTTCGAGCCGACGACGTTGCCGGCTGCGATAGTGACGTCACCTCGTCGGGCCGCGACGACCGCGGTGACGAGTTCCGGCAGTGAGGTCCCGGCGGCGACGATCGTTACACCGACGAGCCACGGCGAGACGCCGAGCGAAAGGGCGACTGCCGTCGCCGCGTCGACGAGCAGCCGTCCACCGACGACGACGAGGGCGAGGCCTGCGAGGAGGCGGACGCTCTCGCGAGCGAAATTGACGCGTGGATCGACAGCAACCGGTGCATCGACCGTCCGTGTCGCGTCATCATCGAGGTCGGATGCCGACTCACCGGTCTCGACAGTCGGGCCAGGGCTCGTTTCGGCGGCTGAATCGGAGACGGAGTCGGAACCGGTGCCAGTGCCGTCGTCATCACCCGATCCGTCGCCGGCCAACGAGCGGCGGACCGCCAACCCGATCGCGGCGAAATAGCCGAGCAACAGTCCGACGAGCAGCGCACCCTCGAGCCGCGATACGACCTGATTCGCGAGGACGACCGCCGCGATCGCCGTCGCGCCGGCCATCGCGAGGGCATCACGATGCAGTAGCGTCGTCGTCACGCGAAACGGTGCCAGAACGGCGACGATGCCGAGGATCACGCCGAGATTGAAGACGTTCGAGCCGACGACGTTGCCGACCGAAACGTCTCCCTCCCCCCGAGTGCGGCGGTCGTCGAGACGGCGAGTTCCGGAGCGGACGTCCCGAAGGCGACGACGGTGAGTCCGACGACGAGCGGGGAGACGCCGGCCGCACCTGCGAGTCTCGAGGCACCGCCTACGAGCCACCGAGCCCCGACCCAGAGGGCGATAACGCTGCCACCGATCAGTACGACGTTGCCGACAACTGCCATCCGTTCGTGCGTCTCCGGGAATCGACAAAAGGGTCCGGGCGGCTCGAGCGGCGACGGAGCGGTTGCCGTCGCTCGTTGTTCGTTTCTCGGTGCTCGGTTCTCCTGCTTTGTCGTTCGTTCCTCGTACGCGTTCGTTTGGACACTATCCGCTGTCGAGACCCGTCGCCGAGAAACACGGCTTTAAGAACCCGCAAGAACCACTCGAGGTATATGCCAGACGACGGGGACCGGCATCGTCAGAGTCGGCTGTTCACGGACGATGACGGTGAATTCGACGCCGAGCGCGCTCGCGACGAGTCGCTCCCGGTCGAGGACGGCGAGGTGATCGACACGGACGAATTGGCCGACCACCAGCGCTATCTCGAGGGTCGGGGCGTCTACGACGAGCGAAACCGGGTCAACGACCTCACGGGCAAGGAGTGGAAGTACGCCACGAAATCGGTGATCGCGGAGCGTTATCCGCCCGACGTTCAACACGACCTGCGCAGCGAACACGGCGGACAGAAGCCGCCGCGGCTCTGTGCCGAGCTGATCGGCCGGTTCAGCAAGGCCGGCGACACCGTCCTCGATCCGTTCGCCGGCGTCGGCGGGACGCTGCTCGGGGCGAGTTTCTGCGAGCACGAAGGGACGGGACTGCGCGAGGCGATCGGGTTCGAGCAGACCCGACGCTGGATCGAAATCTACGAGACCGTTCTCGAGCGCGAGAACGACGCCCGTCGCGCCCGCGGCGATCCACCGCTTGCCGAACAGGACATCCGCCACGGCGACTGCGCCGAGTTGATCGCGGACGTCCCCGAGGGCTCGGTCGACCTCCTGCTGACGGACGTTCCCTACTGGAACATGGACGAACTCGAGCAGACCCGAAACGAACGTGCGACGCGGGAGAGCAAACTCGGATCGTTCGAGGGGGACGACGCCGACGAATCGGCCGGCGATACGGCGTCCGCAAGCGACGGTGGCGACGACGCCGACGCAGAAACGCAGACCAAAGCCGAGTGGCTGGCCGACATGGCCGCAAAGTTCGGCCGATTCACCGACGCGGTCGCGCCCGACGGCCATCTCGTCGTCTTCATCGGCGATATGTACCGCGAGCAGTCCTACGAGTTCCTCTCGGCCGATCTCGCTCGAGCGATCGAATCGACCGCGCCGGTGACGCTCGCGGCGAACCTGATCTGGTACGATCCCACGAAGGACCTGCACGTCTACGGCTATCCGTTCTCGTTCGTGCCGTCGATGGTCCACCAGAACGTACTGGTCTTTCGCCCCGAGGCCGACGAGTAACCCGATTGTGTTCGCGTCAGCCGAATGTCTGACGCGGTTTTATTTGTCCGAACGACCTTTGATTCAATCGGCGCGCACTGTCAGAGGCATTCCCCATCCCACTCCACCCCACCCGCGCGCCAGCACACCTCTCACTCCCGCTCCCTTCCGTTTTTGCGTTTCACTTCGCTCGCGCTTTCGGACGATCCGTGTGCCACACGAGGCGTCCGTCCGCGCTCGCCGCTCGCCGCACTCGCAATTTCGAAAACAGTACACCATTCCGACGACCGATCAGGCGCTCGCCGGCAGTAGCGTCGACCGGACCTCTTCCGCCCGATCGGTCTCGGTAATCACCGCGACCTCGTCGCCGACGGCGAGTTCCGTCCCCGGGAGCGGAATCGTCAGTGACTCGCGCTCGCGTCCGTGCGCGTAGATCCGCGCCCCCTCGGGCAACTCGAGTTCGCTCATTCGCTTGCCGACGGCCGGCGAGCCGTCCCTGATCTCGAGGACGGTCAGCTGCAAGTTCGTGGCGAGATCTGCGACGACGTTGAAGTCGCCGCCGAGCATGGCGGTCTTGGCCCCCGCGGCACCGAGCCGTTCGGGGTAGACGATCTCGTCGACGTCCGCAGCGTACTTCTCGTAGATGTCCTCGCGGTAGTCCTCGTCGATTCGCAAGACCGTGCGGCAGCCGTGGTGATCGCCGACCATGCAGGCCGCGAAGTTGACGTTGAGGTCGGGCGTGAACGCGCCGATGGCGTCGGCGTCGTCGATCCCGGCGTCCATCAGGACGTCCTCGTCGGCCCCGTCACCCTGGAACGTCTCGAAACCGTCGCCCTCGGCCCGTTCGATCCGATCGAGGTCGGTATCGACGACGATAGCGTCGTGTCCCTCTTCGGTCAGAATACGCGCTGTCCGCGAGCCGACGCGTCCGTAACCCACGATGACGAATCTCATGGTACTACTGTGCACGCCCGAGGTGAAATACGTTGGCTCGATGTCTCGGTCAACTGGTTGTTTCGAAGAGGCCCGAACCGAAGGCCTATTCGCCGAACTCGGAGCTGCTCACGTCGGGAACGGCCGTCGAGTTGGTCGAAGAGCACACAATCGCCGAACGGTGACTCCGTCCGATGATCCGCACCTGGCGCTCATTCCACGACGAGAATCCGCAGATCGTTCAGGTTCGTTCCCGACGGACCGGTCACCACGAGCGAATCGCGGTCCTCGAGGAACGGGTACACGTCGTTCGCCTCGAGCGCCGCGCGGGCCGTCGCCTCGTCCTCGACGGCCGCCTCATCGACGATCGCACCCGCCGCGTCGGTCGCGCCGTCGATTCCGTCCGTGTCCACGGCGGCGACGGTGATTCCGCGTTCCAACTCGAGGGCCGCGCTCGTCGCGAACTCCTGGTTCGGCCCGCCGGTGCCGTCGCCGGTGACCGTCACGGTCGTCTCGCCACCCGAGAGGAGGACGGCCGGCGGCGAGACCGGCGTTCCCGTGGCCAGCACCTCTTCCGCGATGGCGACGTGGGTCATCGCCGCCTCGCGGGCCTCCCCACGAACGCGGGATGAGAGCACGAGCGGATCGTACCCGCGTTTCGCGGCTGCATCCCGAGCCGCCTCGAGCACCGTCGTGCCGTCCGCGATAACGTGATTCGAGATGTTCTCGAAGACGGGATCGTCGGGCCCCGGCGTTTCGGGACGGTCGCCGACTGCACCGCGCTCGAGGTGGGTCCGGACGGCGTCGGGAACGGCGACCGCGTAGCGCTCGAGAACCGCGAGCGCGTCCGCGAACGTCGACTCGTCGGCTGCGAGGGGACCGCTCGCGATGGCGCTCAGGTCGTTGCCGACGACGTCGCTCAGGACCAGCGAGACGACCGTCGCCGGGGTCGCACGACGGGCCAGCCGGCCGCCTTTCAGGGCCGAACAGTGCTTTCGGACGGCGTTGATCTCGTGGATGTCGGCCCCGCTCTCGAGCAGTGCGGTCGTGGTTCGCTGGAGCGCCTCGAGCGAGACGTCGCCCGCGGGTGCGGGCATGAGCGCGCTGCCGCCGCCCGTAATCGCCGCCAGCACGAGCGTTCGGTCGGTCGCCGCATCGGCGGCCGCGAGCAGTTCTCGGGTGCTCTCGACGCCGCGCTCGCTCGGAACCGGGTGATCGCCCTCGAGTACGGAGACACATTCGGTTTCGACGGGATCGTCAGTGACGACGACGCCGCGGTCGATCCGGTCGCCGAGGACGGACTCGAGCGCCGCGGCGACGTGGGCGGCGGCGTTTCCGCCGCCGAGGACCGCGACTTCGTCGTATTTCGAGAGGTCGATTGTCGTTTCGGCGACGTGAAGGGTGTCCCCGTCGAGGGAGACCGCCTCGCGGACCACGCGCCGCGGCTGGCCGGCCTCGATTCCCGCCTCGATGCAAGCGAGTGCGACGTCGCGTGCGCCGGTCGTCGCTACCCGTTCTCGGTTCGCAATCACGCACAACCACCCGAAACTACCTTCGCGAGTCGGTACGTCCCGTCCGCTGTCGGCTTCGACGGTCCAGCGTCGTCCCGAACAGCCGGCTCAAATCCCATACTCGAGTGTTTTCCGCGATACGGGTAAAACTCGAGGGGCCGATTCATCGTCCGGTACGGTTTGATTGACTGTAGTCGTCGTCGATAGAAACGATGGGCTGTACTGTTATACACGAACGTGCCTAACCTCTGGACGGACTCGGACGGGAACATTTAACTAAGCACTCTGGTTATGCTCGAACGTCCAATATGGGGGCTTCCGACACAATAGCGGACTACTTCGGATTCGACGAACACGAGACCGACTATCGAACAGAAACGCTCGCCGGGGTGACGACGTTCCTGGCGATGGCCTACATCATCGTGGTCAACCCCGCGATTCTGGCCGAAGCCATCACTATCGACGGCTACACCGACGCCCAGACGCGGGACGTGCTCGCGATCGCGACGATTCTCGCTTCCGTCCTGGCGATCGGCGTGATGGCGTTCTGGGCGAACCGACCGTTCGGCCTGGCTCCGGGGATGGGACTCAACGCTTTCTTCGCCTTTACCGTCGTGATCATTCTCGGCGTGCCGTGGGAACTCGCGCTCGCCGCCGTCTTCGTCGAGGGGATCATCTTCATCGCACTGACCGCCGTCGGGGCCCGCAAGTACGTCATCGAACTCTTTCCCGAACCCGTCAAGTTCGCCGTCGGGGCCGGTATCGGCGTCTTCCTCCTCTTTCTGGGACTCCAGGAGATGCAGGTCGTCGTCGGCTACGAGGCGACGCTGCTGACGCTCGGAAACGTCCTCGAGAGCCCCGTCGCGGCGCTCTCGCTCGCGGGACTCGGATTGACCTTTTTCCTCTACGCTCGCGGCATCCGTGGCTCGATCATCATCGGCATTCTGACGACGGCAATCGCGGGCTGGCTTCTGACGGTTCTCGACGTCGTCTCGCCCGGCACGTTAGCGCCGGCACCGGCCTACGAACAGGTCACGAACGACGGTCTTGTCAGCATGCTGCTCTCCGTCGAGTACGATATCACCCCGCTGATTTCGGGCTTCATCGACGGCCTCGGGATGATGACCGACGATCCGCTCGTCTTCGCGCTCGTCGTCTTCACGTTCTTCTTCGTGGACTTCTTCGATACCGCAGGGACGCTCATCGGCGTCTCGCAGATCGGCGGCTTCCTCGACGAGGAGGGTGACCTCCCCGAGATCGAGCGCCCGCTGATGGCTGACGCGGTCGGGACGACCTTCGGTGCGATGATCGGGACGTCGACGGTGACGACGTACATCGAGTCGTCGACGGGGATCGAGGAGGGCGGCCGAACCGGCTTTGCCGCCCTCATCGTCGGCGTCTTTTTCCTGCTCGCCTTGTTCTTCGTCCCGCTCATGCGAGCGATTCCCCAGTACGCGACGTACATCGCGCTCGTCGTCGTCGGGATTATCATGCTCCGGGGCGTCGCCGACATCGACTGGCAGGACCCCGTCTGGGCCATCTCCGCCGGCCTGACGATCACGATCATGCCGCTGACCGCCTCGATCGCGAACGGGCTGGCTGCAGGGATCATCAGCTATCCGGTCATCAAGGCCGCTATCGGCGAAACCCGCGACGTGACGCCCGGCCAGTGGGTACTCGCGCTTTCCTTTATCGGCTACTTCGTCGTCTATTTCGCCGTCGAAGCGGGGCAGATCACGTTCTGATCGGTCCGCTCCCTCGGCGCTCCGAGGCCGGTTCCGGCTGCGTTCTCGATTCCGGCAATCGAGGGGCCGACCGGTGGCCTCTTAGGCCTCAGTCGACTATCCTCGCCCATGGCTGACATCACGATGTACGAACTCCCCGGCTGTCCGTACTGCGCGAAAGTCCGCACGAAACTCGACGACCTGGACCTCGAGTACGACATCATCGAAGTTCCCCGGTCACACGACGAGCGGACGGAAGTGGAGAACGTAAGCGGACAGACCGGCGTCCCCGTCATCACCGACGAGTCCCAGGGCGTGGAAGGGATGTCCGAAAGCGACGATATCGTCGAGTATCTCGAGGAAACGTACGCCTGAATCGGCATTTGTTTTGTCGTCCCGTTCGAGCCTCTTTCTGACCGTCTCGAGTCGATGCTCTCGAGTCGCTGTTGACTATCGAGAACTGCAGGCTGGGCGCGACGAGTCCACCGCGGCTACTGACGAGTTCGAATCCGAGGTGTCGTCTCGTTCAGGCCGCTTCTTCGCGTTCGGCGCGCTCCCGGATAACCTTCCGGAGTTCTGCGGCGTCGCCGAGTTCCGCGAGTTCGTCGCGTTCGACCAGTGCCGTGCCGTCGACGGACTCCTGTTTCGCGCGGTCGACGACGTAGACCGACTGCGTGTGGGTGACGTGGCCGATCGAACTCATGATTCGGGCGCGTTTCTCGGCGGCCTTCGTGAACTCGGAGTGGCCGGTGAGCACGACGTCTTCGTCGTCGTCCTCATCGTCGCGGCTGACGGCCTTGAACGGCGACCGAAGCGTCGGGTGGACGTTGTAGCCGGCTCGAGTGAGGACGGCGACGACCTGTTCGTCGTCCGGATCTGCCTCGGGATCGTCGGGCGTCGCGTCGGTCTCGTGGACTTCGTCGGCTCCCTCGAGGACGTCGACTGGGCTCGTCAGCGGCGCGTCGAACAGTTCCTGAAGCGCCATCGCGATTTCGACGGAGGCGTTCATCCCGTCTTCGTACTTCGAGACGGTCCGTCGGGAGACGCCGAGTTCGCTGGCCAGTTGGCCGAGACTCCAGTCTCTGTCCTCGCGTTCGTCGGCGAGCAGGTCGCCGTCGATGTTGACGTAGAGGCCGCCGGGTGCGGCGTAAATCAGCGGCGGGACGTCTTCGATGAACAGGTTGTACGCCGTATCGGGACTGAACACGGGGACGCCGTGTCGGAAGTAGACGACGTCGGGCTTGAGGTCCTCGTCGCGACTACGCAGGCCGATGACGAGCGGCGTCGCGTTGAGGTAGGTCCCCAGACGACGCATCTCGTGGCCCGTTGCCTCGTTGAACGCGTCGATGTTGCCGAGAATCTTCACCAGAATCAGGTCTTCACCGCGGCGGGCTGCGATGTCGAAACTCTTCGGCCGGATCGCACACCGGTCGCTTACCACGAAGCCCGCGTCCTCTAACATCGCGGTCACGTTGCCGACCAGTGCGGAGCGGGACATAGGGGGATGTAAGCTATTCCTCGTATAAGACGTTTTCCCCGGGATATCCGGGTGCCGTGACGCGGTTCGCTACTGTACCGGGGGTATACTTTTATACTGGTTTTCCCGTCCGGTAGGAAATATGGCTCGTGTCGAGTGATTCTCCGTTTCGATCCGTGCCGGTGGTACGGATCGGTTACCGTCCGAAAGGGGTTACTCGGTGCCGGCCCAAAGGCGGCCGATGACTGTCGTCGGGATCGACGATACGGACTCCCGCGAACGCGGAATGTGTACGACCTACGTCGCCGCGCGGATCGCCGAGCGACTGCGCCGAGAGGGGAGTTCGGTCACACGACTGCTCCTCGTCCGACTCAACCCGGCCGTCGAGTACAAGACCCGGGGGAACGCCGCGCTCGCGATCCACACCGACGCCGAGCCGGAGACGGCGTTCGCCGTCGCCCGCGACCGCCTCGAGTCGCTCGCGGAAACCGCCGACGAGCGGACCCACCCGGGGCTCGTCGTGACCGAGACCGACCTCGACGAAACGCCCGACGACGTGCGTACGTTCGCCACGCGAGCGATCCGCGAACACCTCGCGATCGACGACGCCGCGGCTCTGCTCGAGCGCCACGGCTACCGCTCCTGGCACACCGGTAACGGCCGCGGGCGGATCGGAGCGCTGGCCGCCGTCGGCAGCTGGCGTGCACTCCCCGAGTGGACCTACGAATACATCTCCTATCGCGACTCGAGCCGGTGGGGGACCCCGCGCGACGTCGACCGCGAGAGCGTCTTCGCTGCGGCCGACTGGGGGTATCCGGACGTGTGGGATACGGTCGACCGCGGCGAGGACGAGACCGTCTGCGTGCCCCACACCCCCGGCCCGATCCTGTACGGGATCCGCGGCGACAATCCCGACGCCGTTCGACGCGTGGCGGAGCGGATCGAGAGCGAACCCGTCGCCTCGAGCCGGCTGTTCGTGACCAACCAGGGGACGGATATCCATCTGCAGGATGGTACCCTCGAGTCGATCGCGGACGGCTACGCCTATCGCGTTTCGGGACGGGTGGCGAGCGACCCCGAGACGCGGCGAGGCGGGCACGTATTCGTCGAACTCGAGGCGGAGCGTGACGACGGGGGCGAGAACAACCGCGAAGCCGGAATGCGGCCCGAATCGCGCCTCGAGTGTGCCGCCTTCGAACCGACCAAACGCTTTCGCGACCGCGTTCGAGCGCTCCGAGTCGGAGATCGAATTACCGCCTGCGGCGAGGTCTCTCGCGGAACGCTCAAACTCGAGAAGTTCGCGGTCCGCGACCTCGTCACGAGCGAATACGTGACGCCGACCTGTCCCGACTGCGAGCGAACGATGGAGAGCGCCGGTCGGAATCAGGGGTATCGCTGTCGGGACTGTGGGACGAGCGCGGACGGAAAAGTAGCGCGCGATCTCGAGCGCGATCTGGAAGCGGGCTGGTACGAGGTGCCCCCGTGTGCGCGAAGACACATCGCAAAGCCGCTGGTTCGCGGCGGGTTCGACGCGTCAGTACATCCCGAGCGGTAGCTCTCGGGCGAATGGGAGACACCGAGTGCACAGTCGTCGCGAAACCCGGTGTCCATCGCCGTTTAACTCACTGGATACTGATCCCGCGGCGAGCAAGAAACTCGCTTGCCGCTTTGATCTCGACGGGGCTACCGATGATCCGGTAGTACTTCTCGCCTTCGGGGACGACGGTCAGGGTAAACTCCTCGTCCAGCGGCGGCTCGAGTTCCTCGAGGGTCTCTCGCGGAAGCACGAGCTGCGTGCTATCGCGCAGCCGCGTCGCGTCTGGCATCGTTTCGATTGATGACGTGCGTGTCGTTTATGCGTGTCGAAAACCGTTGCGAATGGTAATCGTAACAAGCGGTACCATCGCTCGGGGGACGGTTCTCGAGCGAGCGTTTTTCCGAAAAAGTAGGTTTAGTGAATATCTCACCAGTGATACGGTTGGATGAGTATCGGCAACAGGCTAATTACTCAATACTGAAACCTATTAAATGATATATTCATTATCATTCTCTTTGGATAACTTGTTGTAACATCATCATATTCGATGGCTCCATTCTTTGATGTAGTTATTTATTTCCAATAAGTATTGCGTCAGACACGTTAATCTGAAAGAGATAGTCATGATATTATAATACTCTGTGATAGCCGACTGTGCGGAGAGTTACCAAGTGAAACATGAGCACTGAACAAGACAATTCCGACCGAGCGATACGGGACGACGATCAGGAACGCTACACCCACGAAGAAGCCGCGGAACTCGACGAAAGCGCATTCGACGGCGGTAGCGTCGGACGGCGCACCTTCTTGAGCGTTGCGGCGGCAACCGGTGCGGCACTCGCGCTGCCGAGTACGGTATCGGCTACTGCCGAGCACGATGTGCTGACGGAGAGGGCCGCCTTCGTCGTCAACGCAACTCCGGATGAGTACGAGACACCACTCGTCATCAAATTTGAGGACGGCGTTCCGACGGACTTCGAAGCGGAGTACACTGAACCCGATTGGGACGTCGACGACCAGACCGCCCCGCCGACGGCCGTGACTCGAAGCGAGCCGACGCCGGCGGCCCACGCCCGTCTCGACGCCGAGGAACTCGAGTCGGTCCTCGAGGAGTTCGGGGACGACATCGAGGAGGCCGCTTACTCCATGGGGGCCAATCCGTGGTGGCACCTGGAGGACCCCTACGCCGACGGCGTCTTCCCGCCCGTCGAGGAGTCTCGCGACTGGCTCTCGTTCGAGGAGTCCGTCCAGGGCATCAGGTACCTGGAAGAAGCGGTCGCACCCGACCGGATCGACTTCTACTCGATCGGGGAGTCTCCCGGCTGGAATAACCAGTTTACCGAAGTGAACCCCGACCCGAGCGACGTCTACGTCGCCGAGGTCACGAACGACGTCGACGACGAGGCGTCGTTCGCCGAGAAGGAGAAGGTCGTCTACTCGCTCAACATCCACGGCGACGAGCGAGCCGGCACTGAGGCCGGCTGTCGGATCATCGAGGACATCGCCTACGGCGAGGCCTCCGACTTCGAGGAACTACTCGACGACGTCGTCCTCCTCTTCCTGTTCACGAACCCGGACGGATGGGTCTCACGGAAGCCCGAGACCGAGATCCCGTGGGTCGGGGGTCACGACTGGAACTTCCAGCGAGGGAACGCGTCGGGTCTCGACACGAATCGACAGTACCCGACCATGGGCTGGACGGACCCGTCATTCTGGCCCGCCGAACCCGAGGATACGCCTGACGTGCGTCCCGGCGATCCCGAGGGTCGGGGGTACCACGAGATGGTCCCTGACTCGCTGGCCATCGTCGAGCACTTCCGCGACTACGACAACGTGGAATTCCTCTGTGACTACCACGGGATGTACACCGCCGACCACATGGTGTTCAACCTCGAGACGAACGCCCCGTTCACCCACGACAAGACCCACGACTTGGACGAGGTGAGCATCCAGATCGGCGAGGCGATGGCCGACGAGTGGGGTTCGATCGAGAACGAACCGCTGGCATCCGACATCATGGCGGCTGGTGAAACCGAGTACGGAGCCCCGTTCCTGCCCGAAGGCGACAGCTACGAGGGCCTGCTCGACTGGGGGACGATCTACGATTCGCTCTCCTACCAGGTGACCGGCGCGTTCCTGGGTTGGGCCGGCCAGCCCGAAGAGTTCGGCGGGCTCGGCGCGGTCACCGTCGCTCCCGAGGTCATTATCTCGAATCACTTCGGGTCAGCCATCAAACAGTGGAAGCCCTACTGGTCGCGTCACTACGAGACGGCCTACCGCCTGTCGATGCGCGAGTACGCCCGAATGACCGCCGCGGAGACCGAGGCGACCGTGGCGACCGAGGGCCAGGACACCGCCTACGTCTCCACCGAGACGCTGACGCGCTCGTCCGGGGACCTTCCACACACACCGGAGCCGGAACGCGGTCCCCGTAAGGGCCACGCGGGCGGCCCGCCGGCCCACGCGGGCGGTCCCGGAGCGGGTGGAACGCAAGTCAGTCGGCACCACGAGACCGTCCAGCCCGGTCGGGGGCACGTCCACGCGCACGCCAGCGAGTCCGGACACTCGTTGTTCGTCCACTTCCAGGGACTCGAAAGCGCCAGCCAGGGGACGGCCCGACTCGTCAATCCCGGCGGGAACGTCGTCCGCGAGGTCGACCTCGCGGAGCGGGACGTCCGCAGCACCGACTTCGAGGACTGGTTCGTCCAACGTCCCGAAGCTGGCGACTGGAGCGTCGAGGTCGATTCCGACGCCGACGCCGACGTCGACGTCCAGTTGACCCTCCTCGAGTCCGAAGGGATCCCCGACCCCGAAGAGACCCTGGGGTACGAACAGACCGAGTACGAGGTCAACCCGATGCAGTTCTTCGCCGACCTCGAGCCGTACGTCGAAGACGGCGCGATGGACGAAATGAGCGTCCACCACGTCAGCCGCGGGCGACTGCTCCGAGGTAATTCCGGGCAGCGCCACTACGATAAGCTGGTCGTCTCTCACGACGACGGCATCGACGATTCTCGATACATCTCGGCCATCGAAGAGTTCGTCGAGGCCGGCGGCGACCTGGTGTTGACCGACGGGGGCGTCAACCTCCTCGGGGTTCTCGACGTCGGCGACGCCGCCGACATCGACACCGAGGACGTCGACGACATCGAGGTTCAGTTCGCCAACCTCGAGGACCGCGACTTCGACCACGACTTCCTCGCGGGGATCCGTCCCCGGCAACAGGAGATGTGGAAGGGGTCACAGCTCGGCTACACGACCGGCGTCGACCAGCCGGCGACGGTCGTCGACGAGGACGCCTTCGAGACGGCTGACGGTGAAGTCGCCGGAACGATCGGTGGCGAGGGCGTCGGCGCCGGGCGGCTCGCCGCTGGCGACAGCGAGATCAACGTCCTCGGCTCCGTCCTGCCGCCGGCCCAACAGACCGAGCTTCATCCGTTCGGCATGGGCGACTACGCGGTGTCGTTCATGGGCCACACCCTGATCTGCAACGCCCTCGGATTCGAACAGCGACGGTACGTTGCGGGAGAGTTGGTCAGAAGTTACGGGGAGATACGATAGTACCGCCCTCGTTTTACACTCTCTTCCGAAGCCATTTTTCATCTGCGCTCGCCTCAACCGTTCGGAGCCGCCGCTCGCGAGCCGATGCGAACCACGACGAAGGATCCCACTTGCCGTGCGTCTCGAAAGTGTTTTTCGGCGTGGGCGGTTGGGTACAGACAAATGGGGCTCGAGGAGGAGATCGAAGAGATCGAAGACGAAATTGCGAATACGCCCTACAACAAGTCGACGGAGGCCCACATTGGCCGGCTGAAGTCGAAGCTTGCGGAGAAAAAAGAGAAACTCGAGAACCAGAGTTCGTCGGGCGGCGGCACCGGCTACTCCGTCGAGAAACACGGGGACGCGACGGTTGCGCTGGTCGGGTTTCCCAGCGTCGGCAAGTCGTCGCTGCTGAATTCGTTGACCAACGCCGAGAGCGAGACCGGCTCCTACGAGTTCACGACGCTGGACGTCAACCCAGGCATGCTCAACCATCGCGGAGCGAACATCCAGCTGCTGGACGTCCCCGGGCTCATCGAGGGCGCGGCGTCGGGGAAAGGCGACGGGCAGCAGGTGCTCGCGGTGGTCCGCAACGCCGACCTGATCATCTTCATGCTGTCGGTATTCGAGATCGACCAGTACGAGCGCCTCCAAGAGGAGCTGTACGACATCAATATCCGCGTCGATCAGGAACCGCCGCGGGTCACGGTCCGTCCGAAGATCAAAGACGGCATCAAGATCACCTCGAGTGCGGAACAGGAGTTAGACGAGGAGACGATTTCGGACGTGCTTCGCGATCAGGGCTACGTCAACGCCGATCTGAACTTACAGGAGACGGTCACCATCGACCGGCTGATCGACGGCCTGATGGAAAACCGCGAGTACATCCCGTCGATCACGTGCGTGAACAAGGTCGATCTGATCGAACCCGACTACAAGGAGCAGGTTGACGAACAACTTCGCGAGCGAAATCTCGACCCCGAGGAGGTCACCTTCATCAGCGCCGAACAGGAGAAGGGCCTCGACGTCCTCAAAGATCGCATCTGGGAGAATCTCGGGCTCATCCGCGTCTACATGGAAAAACCCGGTCGCGGCATCGACTGGGAGGAGCCGCTGGTCATCGAGGAGGGAACCACCGTCGGTGAAGCCATCGAGAAACTCGGCGGCGAGATGGAAGAGCGGTTCCGCTTCGCCCGCGTCACGGGCTCCAGCGCGACCCACGACCAACAGCAGGTCGGCAAGGATCACGTTCTCGAGGACGAGGACGTGCTGAAACTGATTTTGCGTCGGTAGCTCCCGTCGTTCCACGCGGATCGGCGGCCTCGATTGCCGTCGCCCGGACGCGGAGTCGACTCGACCGACTGTCCCCCCCCCTGTTCGTTCAGCCGCCGCAGAATTACGTATCAGGAAGAGTGTACCGTTCCGATCGACTAGCGTTATTCGCTAGCTCGATGGCTCGTCTACTATGTCCGAATTCGGTGCACTGTCGTTGGTTCCGCCGCTGCTCGCGATCCTCCTCGCGATCGTCACTCGGCGACCGATGCTGTCGCTGTTTCTCGGCATCTGGTCGGGTGCGATCATCTACACCGAGAGTCTCGGTATCGCACAGACGTTCGACTGGATCGTCGGCGCGATCATCGCCGACGACGGCTTTCACGTCCAGATCCTCCTGTTTACGCTCCTGTTGGGATCGGGCGTCGCGCTCATCTGGCGACTCGGCGGCGCGATCGCCGTTCGCAACTGGGCGATGGGACGACTCGAGACCCAGCGGAAGGTCGGACTGACAACGTGGCTCCTGGGACTGCTGATGTTCTTCGACGACTACGCCAACACGGCCATCGTCGGAAGCACGATGCGCGAAATCTCCGATCAGCTGCGGATCTCCCGCGAGAAGCTGTCCTACATCGTCGACTCGACGGCTGCCCCCGTCGCGACGATCGGCCTCTCGAGTTGGGTCGCGTTTCAGCTGTCGCTGATCGCCGCCGGGTACGAAGACCTCGGCGTCGAAGACGAGTCTCCCTCGGCGTTCGAGACGTTCGTCTGGTCGATTCCCTACAACACCTACTCGCTGCTGGCGATTGCGATGGTCGGTATTATCGTCTACACGCGACGGGATTACGGCGAGATGTTGGACGCGGAACACCGCGCGTGGACGACCGGCAAGGTCAGCCGCGAGGACGCCCAGCCACTCCAGGAAGTCGAGAAAGACCTCGGCGAGCCGATCGAGGACCGCCCGATGCTGCGAACGTTCTTCGCGCCCGTCGTCGTCCTCATCGCGGTCACGCTGGCGGGTGCGTTCTGGACCGGCTACGACGCGTGGGTCGGCGAGCAGGCCGAAGCGGGCGAAGCGACGACCATCGGAGCCGCCGCGGACGATGCGGGGCTGGTGCAGGTGCTCGTCGATATCGTCGGCGCGGGCGACTTTGCCGGCGCGCTGGTCTGGGGATCCTTCGCCATGGTCGCGGCCGCGATCGCGATCGGCGTCGTCTACGACCTCTTCGACACCGGTGACGGCGTCGATACCGTCCTCGACGGGTTCAAGCTCATGGTGACGGCCGTGACGATCCTCATCCTCGCGTGGGGGATCAGCGACGTCGCGTCGGCCCTCGAGACGGGCGACTACGTCGCTGGTGCTGTCGGCGACACCGTCCCGGTCGAAATCTTCCCCGTCATCATCCTGTTCGTCGCGGCCTTCATCGCGTTCACGATGGGGTCGTCGTGGGCGACGATGGGGATCGTGACGCCGCTGGCCATCGAAATCGCATACGGGCTGACGGGATCGTTCGAACTCATGCCCGTCGTCGTCGGTGCCGTCTTCTCGGGGGCGATCTTCGGCGATCACACCTCGCCGATTTCGGACACCTCGGTGCTCTCGTCGACGTTTACCGGCGCGGATCTGATCGATCACGTGCGCACGCAGTTTTACTATGCCACGACCGTCATGGCCGTCGTCGTGGTCTGTTACCTGCTCTACGGCTATCTCGGCGTTTCGCCCGTCTTGTTCCTCCCGCTGGGCGTCGTCTTGCTCGTCGTTCTCGTCCGCGGGCTGTCAGAACTCGACGCCGGCCGAAAGGGGCTCCACCCGATTGCGTCCCAGACGCTCGAGGAGACCGGCGAGAGCGACCGGCGAGACGAGTAGACCGCCGCCTTCGCCACGTTTTTGCCGCCCGCAGCAGACGATTCGTGTATGGACGGAACGCTCGACCACACGATGATCCGCGTCACCGATCTGGAGGAATCCCTCGACTGGTACCAGACGCATCTGGCGTACGAGGAGAAAGACCGCTTCGAGGGCGACGACTTCACCATCGTCTACCTCGGGCCCGAGGACGTACACGAGGAGGGTGCCCTGCTCGAGCTCACCCACAACGAAGGGACCGACGACCTCGAGGTCGGCGACGCCTGGGGCCACGTCGCGGTTCGCGTCCCCGACGGCGAACTCGAGGAGCACTACCAGCAGCTGATGGACGAAGGCGTCGAGGACTACCGCGATCCCGAGTCCTGCGGCGGGCGCTACGCGTTCGTCAAGGACCCGGACGGCCACGAGATCGAGATCGTCCAGCGCGATCAGGGGGCGACGTGGTCGCTCGACCACACCATGATCCGCGTCGAGGACGCCGACGAAGCGCTCGGCTACTGGACCCGCAAGTTCGAGTACCAAGAGGTCGGTCGCTGGGAGTCCGACACCTTCGCGAACTACTTCGTCGAGCCCGAGGACGCCGCCGACGAAGCGATGTCGCTCGAACTCACCTACAACTACGACGGCCGATCCTACGACATGGGCGACGCCTGGGGCCACCTCTGTATCCGCGTCGACGACCTCGCCGAGGACTGGGACCAGCTCCTCGAGCGCGAGGCACCCGACTATCGCGACCCCGAGAGCAACGACAACATGTACGCCTTTACGAAAGATCAGGACGGCCACGAGATCGAACTGCTCGAGCGCGACCTCGAGGCCGACTCGCTGTTCCCGTTCTGAGACGGTCTGCTGTAAGTCATTTCCGGCGCAACCGCAGGACGACTTGCGGTTGCACCGGTAAACCGTCACCGCAAACCGTACGAGTCGGTCGGACGTCGCGGTTTTGGTGTGAGTGATCTGCGGGCTCATTTTCGGGTTGTGATCGGGTGGGGAACTCGATCGCAGCCTTACGTTCAGTTCGTGTTGATGATCGGCTCGGTATCGTTTCTGTAGGGCGACACCGCCCAGGAGTTGGCGACTCGAGAGTATTGGCAGTATTTCGGACTTCGCATTGGAGGTGGGATTCTCGCCCGCAGCGAGCCCGCGCTTAGCCGGTCGGCTTCGGATCGATCGGCCGTCTCGAGGCCGGTAAGGTCGTATTACGACCGGGAGACGGCTTGTGGCAGACGGGATGGGTGTCGACCAGTCGCGTCTTTCCTCGCGGAAAGCCGGATTACGATCGTCGATACTGGGGGCATTCGGCAGTAATATTCATTTAGTAGCGACATTCAGGAATCCGTGAGAATCGGCGTCTGGAGCCGGCTATCGGGCTCTCGTCTGGTGGTTTTGTGGGTGATTACTCGAGTCAATGGAGCAATAGGATATCCAGAAAACTTATTACGGGATGCTTTATACGTTGTATTACCCCTACCCGGTGCGAGGCAGCGTGTCGATACACGCTGGTCGCTCGCTCGCACTCCGACCGAATCGCACGCAAACCAACGAAACACGAAACACAAGACAACATAAATGACAAACGAAACTTCATTCCGCGAAAAGGGTCGCGCAGTGGCCCTGGCCGCGCTTATGGTACTGTCTGTTGTCGCCATGTCCGCAGCGTTTGCGGGTGCGGCGGCGGCCGACAGTGATGCTGATAAGACGCTTGACGCGGACAGTCTGTCAGGCGATGACGTATGGATCGGACAGACGGTTAAATTCACGAACCTTGAGGACCCCTCTGACCTGATGCAGGGCGGGGACACGGTCGATAACCTCCGTGTCGACGACAGCGGAAACGCTACTGTTGACACGAGTGAACTCGACGACGGCCGGTACTACATCGACAACAACGGAACCGATACCGGCTCCTTCTGGGTGAACGAACACGAAGTCGAGACTGAATTCGACTCCAGTGTCGCTTCCCAGGATGCCCCAGCTACCATCAGCTACGAAGACGTTAGCGACATCCCACGCGACGACGCTGAGGATTACGCTGATGTCCTGGTGACTGGTGAACTCGAAGGTGACTCACTCAGCGACAGTGACCTCGACCAGATCTTCAGTGACAGCGTCGACCACGATGATGATGATGCTGTTCTGATTGAGGGTCTCAACGACTCCGACCAGATCGAAGCTGACTTCGCCGAAAGCGACGTTGGCGACTACGAATTCACGTTCGACGTGACTGACACGACGGCTTCCGACAACGCGTCGGTCACTGTGACTGACGACGACGCGGACTACGAGTTCGTTAACGTCGAAGATGTCGACCAGGGTGACTTCGCAGAGATCACCATCGGTGTCGACCAGGTTGACAGTGCCGCTGTCGTTATTCACGAAGAGAGCCTCGACTTCGCCTCCGCTGTTCAGGTGAGCGACATCGAGGATGACGAAGTCGTTCTTCTCTACAACACGCACGCACCCAGTGACGCTGAGGCATGGAGTGTCCACGATGACTACGATGCTGAGGTAACCGATGCCTTTAGCGCTGATGAGGACATCGACCAGCCACTTCCCAACCACAACTGGGATCTGAACATCGGCCCATCCGATAACGCTGGTCTGGATACTACCGACAACTCGGTCAACGTGACCGACTTCAACGACTTCGACCGAGACCGACTTGTTGTCGACGCTCACGATGGCTTCGGTGACACGGTCTCCTCCGTTGCACCAGCTGACGAAGACGTCGACGATCTCGAGGACTTCGATGAGTACGCTACCGAAGCGGACACCATCGCACAGGGCGACAAGCTCCTCATGACCCTCGAGGACTTCGGTGCTGACGGCGCAATCGACCACCTTGACGAAGATGACTTCGTTGTCGAGATTACCCAGGAGAAGGCTGGTCTGATCGATGATGATGTCGTTACTTATAACAGCACGGACGAAGGCGGCGACTACAACCTTACCGTTGATCTTGTCAGCGACGACGTTGACGAGTACGACGGTGACCTCGTCTTTGCAGTTAGCATCGACGAAGGTGCTGACGAGTTCAACTACGACGATGCAACGCACGCAGTTACCTTCACGGTGACTGATGAGAACGACTACGTTGCTGAGGACGAGGAATACGAGGCGGAACTCGACCTCGAATTCGAGGAACGTAACATCGACTGGGACGCAATCGACTCGCTCCCAGCTGACTCCGACGCAACCGCAACCGGTACGACGAACGTCGCACCCGGTACGGAACTCGAAGCTAACGCAGACTCGCCAAGCAGTGAAGGTGGCTTCGTCGACTACACCGACACGGTCGTTGCAGACGACTACACGTTCGCTGCTGAATTCGACCTCGAGGGCGAACAGGTTGGTTCGCTCTTCGACATCACCGCTGAGGAAACTTACAGTGGTGACGGCGCTGCAGATGACGCTGTCCTGACGGATGTCACCCTCGACGAGGCTGGCGAAGATGTTGGCGAAAAGGACCTCGACGTTAGCGTCGACTACCCATCCCAGATCGACGTTGGTGCAGACGCTGACTTCGATGTCACCGTGACCAACAACAAGGACTCCTCGATCACCGCTGACCTCACCCTCGAGCTCGACGGTGAGGAGTGGACCGAGGAACTCGAGATCGACGGCGACTCCGCTGGTGAACACACGTTCACGACCGGCGCCGATCTCGCCGAAGGCGACGACTACGACTTCAGCGTCACCGCTGAGTCCGACGACGCCGAAGACACCTACGAAGGTACGCTGACCGTTGGCGAGAAGACCGACGACTCCGATGACCACGACGACTCGGACGACTCTGACGACGCTGACGACTCTGACGACTCTGACGACGACTCCGACGATGACGGTACGCCTGGCTTTGGCGTCGCTGTCGCTGTCGTCGCTCTGCTCGCAGCCGCCATGCTGGCCCTGCGACGTCAGAACTAACGCAGCTACCCACTAACCACCGGACTTCGTCCGGCCCTTGACGAACTTTCCTTTCTTTCGCACGCTACACCCGACAGCGACAGCCGTCGTGATCAGTCGATAGTGGTCGTTGTAGCGACTCGAATCACGGACACCGATAACGGAACGAACTCGAGACGCAGTGACAGCAGCCTACTTCTCAGAGACCCAACGACGATAGCAGCAGCGAAGCCACGCACTCGAGATGGGCGTTGGCTCGAGGTCGTGGCTGTCGTCTCCGCTCGTAGAGTCCGCGTTAGTGGTCGGCGCACTCGTATCCGAGCGGTCGTCCACAGCCACGACAGCTACGAGAGCCCGACCAACTCACTCCCAGCCTGCCCCCCAGGTAACACCCGGATCGTGACCGTCACGGTCGCGGGCCCGACCGACCACCAGGCCAACCCCTGTGGCTGTCGGGTTCACGCCGGGTTACTCGAGCGGGAGTGAACGGCCGGCTCGAGTGAGCCACTTTTCTCGAAAAAGACTTAATACACTATCCATAGAACATGTACTGTGATGTCGACGGACGACTACATTGTTTCCCCTCCCGACCCCGAAGCGACGTTTACTGAGCTGCTCACTTACGCTGAGTTGCTAAATACGCCCCGGCTTGCCCGTCTCTACAGCTACATCCTCCAAAACGGTCCAATCGGAATGGAGGCAATCAAACGCGATCTCGAGATGGCCCACTCGACGACGTACAAGTACGTTGGCCAACTCGAGGAGATGGACGTGTTGACTCGGCACGACGATGGCAAGGCTGCGACAGTGACCGTTGCCCCGATTCACCTCGAAATCGAGACGGATCATGGTGAAGTGACCGCGACGCCGACGCTTGTCGATGCGATTGGACGGCAACTCGACAACGAAGATATCCGCGTCTTCGTCGAACGACAGGGAGTTGCAAAACTGGCCGCTGCCCTTCACTACACACTCCGAGTGATGAACGGCGAACTGACTCAGCGAACTGCGGCGAACAAACTCGATGTACACCGGATCGAGGGGATGACAGTTATCACTACCTTGCAGGATGTCGTTGCGGAAGCGACGGCGTACGATCCGTATGTGGAGCGACCGAAGTAATGTCTGCGGAACGAATCCGAGGGATAGCGCCGCGATCATCGACAGTAGCGTGCTATTCGCAATGGGAGGACCGTCGAACGAAAAGTACCGGGCCTTTGAGCGCTTCGTCCGTCGACGAAACATCATGGTTACAGTACCCCAGCACGTAGCTGAAGAACTCGGAGAGAGTCCGGAAGCATACGGATATCAACGCGATCGTCTGCAGGCGGCAAGGATGCTGGATGGATCGAACCAGGACGGATCGACTTTTCCGTCCCTCGCGTCTCGAAAGTCGTTGACAAAACTCGGACTCGGATGCTTCACCTTTCTGCAGATGACGTTACTGAGGACGAAATCGAGAAAACTGATACCGTTCTTGCCGGGTTAGCCTACCAGTATGTCGAAAGCCGCAACCAACATATCACCGTCTTCGTAAGCGATACGGTCGCCAAACGAGCTATTAGCGATGTGCTCTCCGTAGTCGGTGTCGAGGACCAGACGTTGGTGATCGAAGGTCGGGTATTTTTGCAAGATCTGATTGACGGCTCGATCGCTAAGACACACGAACGACCGATGTCAGGCTCCCTTTGGGGTATTGCAGCCGGTCTCACACGAGGCGTTGAGACAGTTTACAGGCGGAGCAGACCGGGTGTCTCGGGATCGTATGGAGGTTTTCGATTGGCGTGACTGATACGGATTGTTGTAGCGTTTTACCGGTGATCGTTTCGACGGGAGCAGCGATCACCGGTAACGAACGACAACGGTCCGTATGAGCAAATCATCGGATCCCGCTATCCGCGAACGCTTCGCGTTTGCGTAAAGACGGCGTTTCTCGAACCACGGGACCTCGAGGCGGTTCACTCGGTGTTTCGAACAAACTCGAATTTACTATCGCAACCACCGAAACACGAACTCCAGCAAAATCAACGCCCGCGTCGCAACCGCCGCAGCCCTCAGTCGTCCGCAGCCACGACCTCGCCGTCGCTCGTCGACTCGGTGCGCTCGAGGTCCTCGAGATACTCGTCGGCGTCCAGTGCGGCCTTGCTCCCCATCCCGGCGGCGGTGACGGCCTGCTGGTAGTGGTAGTCGACGACGTCGCCGGCGCCGAAGATGCCGGGGACGTCGGTTTCGGTCTGGCCACCGCCGTCGCCACCCTGCGTTCGGAGGTAGCCCTCGTCGTCCATCTCGACGCCGGTGCCCTCGAGGTACTCGGTGTTCGGGGTGTGGCCGATGGCGAAGAAGACGGCCCCGACGTCGAACTCGAACTCGTTGGTTTCGGGGTCGTCCAGCCGATCCGTCGGATGGCCCTTATCGTTCTCGACGAGGGTGACGTAGTCGACGCCCTCCTCCTGGGAGCCGTGGAGTTCGGTTACCTCGGTGTTTTTCATGATCTCGATCTCGCCCTCCTCGACCTTTTCGTGGACGCGGTTGACCCAGTACTGTTCGGCGCGGAACTCCTCGCGGCGGTGGGCGATGTAGACGGTGTCAGCGAACTTGGTGAGGAAGGTGGCCTCCTCCATGGCGGCGTCGCCGCCGCCGACGACGAGCATGTCCTCGCCGCGGAAGAACGCGCCGTCACAGGTGGCACACGTCGAGAGGCCGTAGCCCATGAGTTCGTCCTCGCCGGGGATACCGAGTGTTCGCGCGCTCGCGCCCGAGGCCGCGATGACGGCATCTGCGGTGTAAACGTCGCCGTTGGTCATCTCGACGCGGAACGGCCGACTCGAGGCCTCGACGGTCTCGATGATGCCGTTTTTCAGCTCGGCGCCGAACTGTCGGGCCTGCTCTTTCATGTTGTTCACGAGTTCGGGGCCGCCGATTCCCTCGGGGAAGCCGGGGTAGTTTGCGACGTCGGTCGTCAGAGTGAGCTGGCCGCCGGGCTCGTCGCCCTCGATGACCAGCGGTTCGTTGTCCCCGCGGCCGGCGTAGATCGCTGCCGTCAGCCCGGCGATGCCGGTGCCGGCGATGATGAGTTTGCGGTGTTCGAGCACTTCGCCGTCCTCGCCCTCGCGCTCGATGCCGAGTTTCTCGTCCAGTTCGCCGGTCTCGTCGAGCGCGCTGGTGTCGTCCCAGCCGCCGATCAGTTCGTCGTCGATGAACACTTCGGGAGCGGTTTTGCGTCCGTTTGCGCGTTCGACCATCTCCTCGAATAGCTCGTCGTCACCAGTGACGTTGTACGTCTCGTACTCGATGCCTTTCGCATCGAAGAGGTCCTTGGCTTTTTCACAGTAGGGGCAGTCCTCTTTGGTATAAATCTCGACTCGAGGCTGTTCGCTCATGGCACCGAATTGGGACAGAGTGCCTAAACCGCTTGCGTTCTCAGCAACGAACTGACCGTTCCTGTGACGTTCGGTGGCACTGTTACCCGTCAGTGGATCGCGCTGCGTCGACGAACTCGACGACGACGCACTTACGGTGGGGACGCTCGAGAATCGAGTATGGCTGCGGATCTCGAGGAGAAGACGGATCGGTACGGGGAGTTGCTCGCGGAGGCACTGGAGGAAGCGTCGGTCGCACCGCCGGAGGGAACGCCAATGGCCGAGGCGGCCGATGAGTGTTACGAGATGGCGTCCTCGTATCTCGAGGACGGAACCCACTTTCGGGAGGAAGGCGACCTCGTCAATGCGCTGGCATCGTTTTCCTACGGCCACGCGTGGCTCGATGCAGGGGCGCGTGTCGGCCTGTTCGACGTGCCTACTGACGGCCACCTTTTTACGGTCTGATACTGTCTGCTGTAATTCGTTTCGGGTGGGATCGCAGGACGACTCGCGGCCCCACCGGTATATCGTTACAGGTATGTGTTTACCCCGAGGTCTCGACAGCCGGCACAGCGTGAGCCCGTGAGATCATCTCATTGCTGCTGACGACTCGGCGAAG
>NZ_WUYX01000035.1 GCF_009834785.1 Natronorubrum halalkaliphilum | reverse complement strand
CATACTTTCTGTGCTCTCCCGAGCGCAGTTCATTACCCTGGACAGCCACTGGGTTGGCTGTTCGGGGTTTTTGCAGTTATTCACTGTCCACCCATAGCAACGCTTGTGCCGTATCGCTATGCTTAAACGACCACAGTGACAACGTTTAGGTGCGCCAAGGTGGCAGAGTCCGGCCGAACGCAGCGGCCTGCAGAGCCGCCCACCGCCGGTTCAAATCCGGCCCTTGGCTCTAGCACGATACCCTAAAGCCCAAGACGGCATTGTCTTGGTGCATATCCGCTCTGATTTCAATATCTCAGAAAACGGATAGTGAAATTGCACCGTAGATTAGTCGATTTTGAATTCGTATACCGGTATCGACTACAATACCCGTGACCACGTATACCCGGGTCCGGATACGCCAACATCCGGCAACGACGCATCAAACTCGGAGAAATGGCGTGACATGCTTCGATAGTCCTCGGCGAGATCGAGGAGCGGCAACACGGCTTCTGGACAGAGTGAGCATCACGTCAGATTTGCTCACGTCGTCGTAGTAGACTCCGACGGACGAGGAGGAGATACGCACACAGTTCCGCTTGCCGTCGGGACTCTGCGAAATGGAACGCGACGTTGTATTGATCAGTCCACGCCGAGAGCGTACCCACGATCTGGTTTGGATGGATATCCCGCCACGCCATGCAACCGTGATTGCGAAGGAGGGTTTGCCAAGAGGTTTCTACGACGACCGCAATGGGCTGTGACCACTCAGCGGCCCGCCGCAGTTCGGACGTAAATCGGTCGCGTTCCCATGTGAGTGCGGTGAGGAAGTCGTGCCCTGACTTGCGCTCGACCGCGAACCATGGGTAGTAGGTGTCCGATCCGGGTCATGAGTACAGTCGGCCGGGACAGCGTAGTCGCCGGTCGAGAGCGTCACGTCGCGCGTCTCGACTGCACACTCGTCGAACGTCCACGGATGCTGTTCGCGCGTGTCTCGCAGGACGGTTGTTGGAATCGGCTTCGCATCTCGCATCTCGGCCATAGATAAGCGGTAGGTCCGGTATCACGGGTAAACGTTCGGCGGCTGTACAGGTCATAACAAGAGATCTGCAAACGCCCAGTCGTCGGACAGCTGTGCGGCGAAGCCACACTCCTCAACGACAGTGCGGAGTCGCTCCTGAACGTCAGTATCCCAGTCGAACCCGGTTTCGGTAAACTCGGGATAGAGGGTTTCCCATCCCCAGTGTCCGCTTGTATCCGGATAGTATCCGTGCTCGATTGCACCAATGGGTCGAAAAAGCAGTCCGGGATCAGCGACGATCTCCTCCTCAAACACGTCTTCGAGAAGCGACGCGGTAGCGTGCTGGTTGGCGTGGAATGCATGTTCGATCGCTGTACTGGCCCAGAGGTCATACTGCCCTCGGACGAGCATCTCGATGTTCTCTCGGACAGGGTGCTCCGGATGTTCGATTCCCCACCCGTAACTCATCGAGTCAATCCACGGGCTCTCGTCGCCGGGGTGGCGATGAAAACGCAACTGGTAGTCGAGCGCCCCGGCTGGAATGGCTGCGACGCCATCGGTCCGACGTGTCCGGACCACCTGCTTGCCGGCGACAGTCGTGAGGACGTGACTGATGTGGGGAAACTGGTCGTAATCGTCGGTTTCCTCCCGGTCAAACGGTTCGTGTTCCGGGTATCTCTCGAATTCAAACGAGTTCTCGGGCCAGTAGGCCTCTAGCACGTCAAGCAGGAGCGGCCATCCCTCTGTCGACACCGCTGTTTCCAGTCCATCGACAACTGGTCCGAAGAACACGTCGTGGAATCCCCAGTAATGTCCGTCCTCGTAGTTTTCCCACTCTTCGGAGAGATGGCGCTCGTACTGTGCGAGTACCTGAAGGACTGCTTCGTGGTCACCGTCCACCGCCCGTTCGAGGGCGTCGACCAACTCGTCGGACGCCTTCCGTTTGACTGCCGTCGCCTCTTCGTGTTCTAGTTTCCGAATCCACGCATCGAATTCTTCCCACTCTCGTTCTCGACGTTTTTGTTCGGCGGCTTCTTGTTCCACTGGACAGTCGTGCAGGCGCAGCTTAGCCAGCGTCTCGAATATCTCGCCGCAGTTCTCACAGGTGTGGGGCATCAGCCGTGTGAGTAACTACGTTGATAGCCATCATCAAAACCCAGCTTTCTCCAGTTCGTCCAAGAACGCCGGGCGGTTCGAGTGCTTGTCTATCAGGAAATCGACAAACTCTTCGAACCGCGCTTCGGGAACCAATCCTCGCATCTCTTCTAGATGGTCGGCGATGTCTCGGTAGTGGCGTCGCCCCGTGTCGTTGGCGGCAAACGGGACGAGCAGTTCCCGGTAGAGTTCGAAGTACTCGACCGGCGCAGCGGTTGCGACTGGATCACGGTGCTGGCGAACTGACGAGAGGTCTGCGTTCTCCTTCAGTTGGACGAACGCTTTTTCGAGGTCGTCGTCGTGGACGTACAGCGCGACGAGGTCCTTTCTATCGTCCCGTTCGAAATGCCGCTCGAATTCCTCGTGGATGGACTGCCACTCCTGATCGTCACAGACCGACTTCAGGTCATCGTACGCTGCCCACTCCGTATGATCGAGAAACAACTGTTTCAGCGTGGTACGATACTCGTCCATATCCCGGTCCTCGTAGAGGTCGGCAGCGAGCCAGCGAAGTGAACGAGCAGATCGGAACGTATGGATACCACTTTCGACGACTTCGATCGCACGGTCTTCATTACCTTCGTCGATCAGCTGTCGGGCGTACTCCTCGCAGAAGCGCTTGCTTTCGAGGTAAATCCCCTCGTAGAGTTGCGAGAGGGCGCCTTCGTCGCCGAGTTCCTCGAGGATGTAAACGTGGGTCGAGAATATCCGCCGCTTCTGGAGTGACGACGATACCTTCGTGTCGGTCGTTCCTGATTCGGTCGGCTCAACGCTAGCGGTGTGTCTCTCGACGGTCGTCGGTTCATCGACTCGTAACTTCTCGAACGCGTCACCGACGAAGTACTCGAGTTTCAGTGTCCCGACGGCCAAGTGTTCGATATCTATTGCTCCACCGGTGAAATCGTCAGTGCTGAGCGGACCATCGGTGAAATCGGATACGTAGAGAACGTCACCCGTTCGCTCGGAGTGGACAGTCGACTCGTCGTCTCTCGCTGATCCGTCGGATGTATCGACGCTGTCTTCAGTGTTATTTCGTTGGTCGTCCGCTTTCGAGGGTGACTCTCCCGACAGTACTTCGTCGAGTGTGACACCGGACACGTGTGCGTCGAGTTGCTTCAGCCAATATTCGAGGTCTGTGTCCGTCGTGCAGAGCGTTCGGAGTGCGTCGTCGTAGTCGTCGCTGGCGAAGCCGTAGTCTGCCCCGACGAACTCTTCACAGAGATACTGGATGTACGGTCGCTTTCGCTCGTGGTCGAGGTCCTGTTCTGCGACCGTCTCTGCATACGACTCGATAGCGCGTTCCAACTTTCGGCCGTAGTATCCGCTGCTGTCGTCAACCCGGTCCAAGTTTTCACGTACCGCCTCGGAAACCGCTCGATAGATATCCGCTGCCGTCTCGACATGGCCTCGTTCTCGATGCGTCTCCGCGAGGTCGGTGTACTGCGAGAAGTCGATGTGCGTGTCGTGTTCGATCATCCCTCGCCGGCTGACAGCGTCGTCGAATAGTCGATTGATTTCCTGCTTGTAGTCGTAGACGGTTTTGCCCGTGTCTTCGCCGACGAACGCGACGAACCGATCGCGGATATCTCGATCCTCCGCAACGATGTCATGCAGAAACGCTCGGAGGTCCTCGGGTGCCGTCTGTTCGATCAGCGATTCGATATCGACCGTCTCGTCCCGTTCGGGATCGCTCACCGTCTCGGTGTCTCGGTCATCTACGGTGAGCAAGACCGCGACGACGTGTTTGCAGTCGCCCGCGTAGTCGTACGGACAACTGCAATGAGACCGGACCGCATCGTCCACGAGATCGAGAGCGACATCGTAGTAGTTGGATCCCCGAACAGTGGCTCTGATCTCGCCGCCGTCGATATCCAGTTCCTTCACCCGATCTTGGTGGTAATAGTTGACACCGCGCTCGAACGACTGTTCGGTACAGAGCGATCGTATTTCCTCTCGAGTCGGGTAGTCCATGTTTTGTGTCTGTATACTGTGGTACGTCCCGAAAACGTGACGCTGTGCTATCACTGACCGTGCGTTGGCGCTCTGGCACTCAGCCAGCCCCCGACAGATTGAATCGTCCGACACGCATGCGTTCAGGTACCGAATGCGGCTCGAATTCGACGACGGAACGCTCCTGCTGGAGAACGCACCTGAGACAGTCCTCTACGCGGAATGGGACGACCGTGTCGATGCGTACCGGGCACAAGCCTACCGATACCGGGCGCTCCTAGAATGGGTCGGCCAGTGGGCTGAGAACAACGGCCAGACCACACTCCAGGATGGCTTCAGCCACGACGTTACAGACGCTGCGCGAGCCTATCCCGACCTCGCTCTGACACCCGCACTCCAAATCGAACCGCGTGACTATCAGCAGGCCGCGCTTGAGGCGTGGCGGACCCACGACCGGCAGGGTACCGTCATCCTTCCAACCGGCAGCGGGAAAACCTTCCTCGGGTTGCAGGCCATCGCCGACGCCGGCGTCAGTGCACTCATCGTCACACCGACGATCGATCTGATGAATCAGTGGCACGCCACGCTGACGAATGCCTTCGGTGACCAACTCACGGAGAAGGTGGGTGTCCTCGGCGGCGGGAGCCACGAGATTACAGCACTGACCGTGACCACCTACGACAGTGCCTACCGCTACATCGACGAGTATGGCGACCGGTTTGGCCTCCTCATCACCGACGAAACACACCATCTGGCGGCCGAAACCTACCTGCAAATCCCCGAAATGACGATTGCCCCGTACCGACTCGGCCTCACTGCAACCTACGAACGGGCGGACGGCCGCGAAGAACTCCTTGAAGACCGCATGGGACCGGTCGTCTACGAGGAAGCCGTTGACGACCTCGCCGGGGAGTTCCTGAGCGAGTACGAAACCATCCAGATGTCAGTCGAACTCACCAGCGAGGAACGCACTGAATACGACGACGAGTACCAACGCTATCGGGAGTACGTCGACAATCATGATTTCGACCTGTGGAAAGAACAGGGGTACGCGGAGTTTCTCAAACGCACGTCCTACGACCCCCAGGGACGCCGCGCGCTTATTGCTAAGCAACGCGCGGAACGAATCGCTCGGACGGCGACGAAGAAACTCGACACGCTCGACAACCTCCTCAAACGTCACCACGATGACCGCGTCATCGTTTTCACCGCGAACAACGACTTTGCCTACGATATCTCTCGGGAGTTTATCCTCCCGTGTATCACTCACCAGACCGACACTGACGAACGCACCGAGATACTCGAACGATTTCGTTCAGGGGAGTACTCCATGCTCGCCACCTCGCAAGTGCTCGACGAGGGCATCGACGTGCCCGCGGCCAATGTCGGGATCATCCTCTCCGGTAGTGCTTCGAAACGACAGTATGCCCAACGGCTCGGTCGCATTCTCCGACCGACTGATGACCGCCAGCCAGCACGACTCTACGAGATTATTACGACCGACACGATGGAGACATATGTTTCCCAGCGACGCCGCGATGGGGTGAGTAGCAGTGCTGACAGCTGACCTTGCACGCTCGCGGACACGTGATGGTGAAGTTCGCCCACTGTTCATCGACATCTCCGACGAGCGGTATCGATCGACTGCAGCTACACTTATCGACCTCTTCGAGGACCACCTCGGCGAACCGAAAGGCGAGCTCGAAGCTGCCATCGACGACCTAACGGTCGACAATACCGACTACAAAATCGTCCAGGGACTGGCGAAGCTATTGAAAGACGAGTGTGAGTTCGAGCAACAGGCCACAGCCGACCCACGAGAGATTCGCCAGCGACTGTTCGAGCGCGCGAACGACCACTATCCAATCGTGCGCCAACCCACACTCGGGGAAGACACACAGAAACTCGAAGTGTACAGCGCCGTCGCTGACGAACTCGGTATCTCCCTCAAAGAGTGCTACCGGGGGATGTACGCGGATCTGGATGATAACAAGCTCTTGGTCCGATTCGGCGACCAGACTGTGGAGGACTACGACGCTGCTGAGACCACGTCGACGACGAAGTTGACCGGCAACAGCAAGCAGGCCTACGACCAGACAGCCCAGACCGTCGACTGGCTGCTGGCACGGTACAATTTGGCGCTGGCCCAAGCCGTCCTCTACGACGCGTCGAAGATGCAGATTCGGGTCTGGGACCACTTCGGCACGGTGTTCAGCTACATGAAGCTGTTCGGGTTGATGCATCGGATCTATCCAATCGATGGCGACGGCAACCGCGTTGGGAGTACCGATCTTGCAGCGGGCTACGGGGCCGATCTCGACGGCCCGGCCTCACTGTTTCGCAAGTCCCAGAAGTACGGCATTCGGATGGCCAATTTCCTCCCCGCGTTGCCGCTGTGTGACCGCTGGGAGATGCGCGCAGAAATTCTGGACGAGGAGACGGTCAGCGGCAGTAACCGCCTCACACTCGACCACACTGACGGCCTCGTCTCACACTACAGCACTGGCCAGCAGTTCGATAGCGACCTCGAACGGACCCTCGCCCGGAAGTGGGAGCGAGCGAACACTGAGTGGACCCTCACGCGCGAGGACGATGTCTTCGACCTCGGCGCGGAAGTGATGATTCCGGATTTCGCTATCGAACACCCCGATGGCAGACGGGCGATCATCGAGATTGTGGGCTTCTGGACCCCGGAGTACCTGCAGTCGAAACTGGCGAAGATTCGGCAGGTCGACGCCGACAACTTCGTGCTCGCGGTTTCTGAGCGCCTCGACTGTGCCGACGAGGACTTCGGCAATGCGTCGGAGCGCGTCCTGTGGTTCAAAAGTGGGATTCACGTCTATGACGTGGTTGAGCTAGCCGAAGAGTACGCGTCGAATACGGAGTCAGAGCGCAGTTAATCGCGCGTTCAGCTCAATCGACCGCCGTCGCCGTTCCAGTAGTGCCAGTCGTCAACCGCTTTTCTGGTATCGCTGTCCGCGTCGAGTACTTCGAGCTGCGACAAGGGGACACCGAACTCTCGGTCCATCCACTCCACGAGGACGAACATCTCACTGCTGCTGACTACTTCGTCGGTCATTCCAACGACAGGTACCTCTTCTTCCTCTCGCAGTGGTGAGATCGTCCGCTCCTTGATACACCGCGCTTGGAACGGGAAAGACATCTCACGCTCCAGATGGTAGCACCAACTGATAGCCATCTCATCTGCGGTGTAGGCATCGGTGAGTATCTCCCTCCGAATGCGGCTGTTTCGCTTTTCATCCGTTTCCTCCGTCATGGTCGTTTCTCCCTAACAATCGCGGCCGTATCAGTCGACGCAATCACGTCATCGCGCTCAACAATCTCGGCAAGCTCCGGCGGCTCGTAGACATCCTTGACGATACAGTAGTAGTGCGACGGCGTGCCGAAATCATAGACCATGCTGAGTCTGTCGCCATCCCAGAGTGTCGCACGCTCGGCGACATCTGCAATCGTCATTTCACTTGCTCTTGTGTACGACCGGCCGCCTGCTTCCTCGTACTGGTGGTCGGGAAGCACGTTGAGACTGGACTCCAGATACTCGTCTTCGAGCCCGTACATCCGGAGATGGAAGTCATCGAGCGTCGTGAACCGACAGACGAGTCTATCCAGTTCTGCTACTGTGGTCTCCGGCTTGACGACGATATCGTACCACTCGTCTCGCGCACAGCCTTTCTGCTTCCATCGGAGCCGATAGCCGACGGTTCCTATCCGCTCAGATATGTCGTCGCCAGCTTGGTCCTGTTCGTTCCCGACTGCCTCCCGCGTGTTCGACCAACAATACGAGCAGATTTCGTCGGGTGCATCGCCCTCGAGGCCATCTTTATCGATATCGGGGTCGGCGAGAAACTCCGATACCGGGACGTGCTGCGGGCGCGGATGCCGGTTACCGTGACTACACATCATCTCCCCGGGACCACCGATACCGAACGAGAAGCGATCGTTTCTCTCGCCTTGATCGGTATCCATATCGATGATATGGACTACTGTTCCGCTCCCAATCTCGATGACGAATCGCTCATCAACCTCACTCATCGTATCGCTCCTCAAGATTGTCGAGTTCGCGCCAGAACTGCTCGTTGTTGATCGGCGGCTCTGTCGACGCTCGTGCTTCCAGTATGCCCGCGTATGTGTCGAACTCCTCCGGAGTTGGATCAGTCGCAAGAATGCAGTCGGCGTAGCCGTCGATAGCTCTCTGGATGGTTTTCGCGTAGTGGTCGTAGGACCCGTCGATCCAGTTCGATTTCTCATCGACTTCCTCGAATATGGCCCGATACACCGTCGCGGCGGCCAGATACCGGTCTCGATCACGGTACTGCTCGGCAATCTCGAAAAACCGAGCGAAGTCAATCGCGTCGTACACGCTGGGGTCAGCATGCTGTTCGAATAGCTGGGCGATTTCCTCGCGGTACTCGTTGACTGACTTGTGGTCGTCACCAAACTGTGCAAGGAACTGCTCGCGTAATTCAGCGTCTTTGGCGAGTGCATCACGGACGAACCTACGCAAGTCGTCGGCCGACACGTCGTCGAGAACTGCCTCGACGTCCTCGCTGTCGTCTGCTGGCGGATCAGCGGCGATATCCAGCAACACGGCGACAACGTGTTTGCAGTCGCCACCCTCGTCGTATGGGCAGGTACACTTCGTATCGAGACTCCGTCCGCCGAACTCGATCGTCACGTCGTACAGTTTCGACCCGCTGACGGCCGCGGTAACGAGGTCGTCGAACCGGTCACGCTGGTCGATGCGTCCCTCCTTGCGGTACTTTTCTCCACGCTCGAAGACGGCGGCCGTGCTCCGATTTCGGATGGTTTCCTCGTCAACGTTCATATCCCACTGTTCGCGGGCGGGTCTAATCTGATTTCGGTTCGACAGTATCGCCTTGCCGGTTCGGGTCGGCAAGCGCCACCGTGAGTGCATCTGTCTTTAGCTAACCCTCAGCCATCGGTTGTGTAGCGGTAGCGAGCCTCTCTTGGAGGATCGGTCGTTGTTGGTGTATC
>NZ_WUYX01000034.1 GCF_009834785.1 Natronorubrum halalkaliphilum | reverse complement strand
ATACACCAACAACGACCGATCCTCCAAGAGAGGCTCGCTACCGCTACACAACCGATGGCTGAGGGTTAGCTAAAGACAGATGGTCCGCCCGTCATTCGAGCCGCCTCCGTTCGACAATCGCTTCCATCTCGGTGAGTGCAGCCTTTGCCTCTTGTCGGTTCGCCTCGAGTCCCGTCGCGATTTCGTCGGGGAGATCCAACTCCGACGCGACGAGCAACAGCCGATCGAGCACCGTGATTTCGAACCGTTCGTTCATCATTCCGGTGCTCAACACGTCCAGATCTCGAAGGTCCGGCGGCGCGTTCGTGGAAACAATCTGGTCTTTCTCCGCGAGTATCCCCTCCATGACGGGACTGCCCGCAGCATGGGGCTCTTCGCCCAACTCTTCGAATATCCGTTCGATACGATGGATCTGCTCGACGGTATCCGCTTCGTGATCCGTAAACAGCGTCTTCACGTCCTCGCTCGCCGCAGCCTCCGCAAGGTCAGCGTGAAGGTCGAGAATTTCCAGCTCGGCGTGATAGAGCTTCCCCAGTTCTCGTTCGAACGTGTCGGTCGGCGTCGTCGTCATCGATTATCCTCCTCGTCTACTCGTCCACTCGGACTCTCATACTCTCGTCGCAGTACCATCGGTTCTCGGATCGAACCACGGGACTGAGCGGTTGTTGGCGTCGCTGTCATTTATCGAAAACCTCTCGTCGAATATGTTCTTGTACGTTTCGCGTATCCACGTCTTCGCTTTCGAGCAGCAATCGGAGTTCGCTCGGAGAGAGTTCCTTCCCTGCCTCCAGGTCCTCGAGCAGTGACGCTCGCGGGAGATTCACCGCATCGATATCGAGGTCCACGTCTTCGACGAAAATTCCGTCTCTCTGTCCCGACCGGTGCAGTGCTTCGGTAAGCACCCGGTCGGCGACTGGATCCGAACTGCCGCCAGAATCCATCATCGAGTTGATCCCCGTACTGTACAGCAGGAACGCAAGCGCATCGCAAACTCCGTCGGTGAACTGGCGATCATCGGTGAGTGCGTCCTGATCCGTTCCCGGGCTCCCGAACAGTTTCTCCCGTTCGCCTTCCTCGAGATGCTCGAACAAAACAGAAAAATCGAGTATCGAGTTATAGACGCGTTCCCGGATATCTCGGCGGCGCTGGTAGCGCTGCTGTTTCGCGTGTTCCCCCTCGTAGCTCTTTTCGCCCGTCAGCCACCGCCGGTCTTCCGTCGTTAACATCGCGTTCTTCCGGCCGGTCATAGTTCGTCTTGAGTCCTCGATAACGGAAAACACCCGAGGTGGTAAATCAATATTGGTTTACCATAATGGATAATCTATTTGTCCGCGAGACGTGATTTACGCTCATGGCCACAATCGCGGTCGTCCGCGTCGGAACCGTCGGCCGACTCGCCGTCGTGTCGAAGACGTCCTCGATCGGATCGATCAGTCGAACGATTAACTGACTCCTCGAGAACCTTCACTATCAATGAGCAGAGAACAAGTTACCGTCGATGCGGAGGAAACGGGACCGCTAGATACGTTCAGACAATTTTTCTCCCTTCAGCGGGACGTACTGGTACTTTCGCTGGCGATGTTCGCGTTCAGCCTCGGTTTCCAGATGACCAACCGCTTTCTCTCCGAATATCTTGTCTTCCTCGGTGCAGCGGGCGTCGTTGTCGGCGCGTGGGGTACCTTCGGGAACGTGATCGGTGCGGTGTATCCGTACTACGGTGGAGTCGTCTCCGACCGCGTTGGATCGCGGTACGCCCTGACCGTGTTCGGGTTTCTCTCGGCGATCGGCTTCGCAGTGTGGTTGGGAGCCGCGTTCGTTCCGACGATCGATCTCGGCGTTATCAGCCTCGAGCCGTGGGTCTGGGTCTTCGTCGGGTTGCTGTTAGCCCAGTGTTGGAAGTCGTTCGGGATCGGCGGCCACTACGCGATCGTCAAGCAGGCGACCGATCCGAGCCGGTTAGCCCACGGGTTTGCGAGTACCGAAACGTTCCGACGGACGGCGTTTCTGATCGCCCCGCTGATCGTCGCCGTTCTCGTAGCAGACGAGTTCATGCCGGGGTTTCTGTGGGTGCTCGTCATCGGAATCGTCTTCGCGCTGCTCGCTACGGTCATGCAACACTACTTGTACGAAACCGATGCGGACTCCGTCGGGAAGGAGTTCGAAGGGTTCGGACAGATACTCGCCGATCTTCGAGCGCTCCCGGACCCGCTGCGTCCGCTCTTAGTCGCCGACGCACTCGTTCGCTTCGCTAACGGGATGGTGTACGTCTTCTTCATCCTCGTGATCACGCAGCTCATGGAAATCGGACTCGCGATTAACGTCCCGGCGATCGGCTCGGTAGACCTCGCGCCGGCCGCGTTCTTCGGGCTTCTCTCGGGAATCGAGATGCTCGTCGCGTTACTCACGATGGCTCCCGCGGCGAAAATCGCGGAATACACCGGACTGAAGCCCGTCGTCGGGGCCGGGTTCTTCGTCTACGCCGCGTTCCCGATCATGCTGATTTTCGCCCCGGAAAATATCTGGATCCTCGTCGCACTGTTCGCCTTCTCCGGCCTTCGATTCGCCGGATTGCCGGCTCACAAGGCACTCATCGTCGGCCCGGCGGAACAGGGATCCGGCGGGCGGGTCACCGGCTCGTATTACTTCCTCCGCGGGATGATCGTGATCCCGAGCGGATTGCTTGGCGGAATCCTCTGGCAGTACGCGTCCCCCGAACTCTCGTTTACGATCGCCTCGATCATCGGACTGATCGGAGTCATCTACTTCGCCATCTTCGGCAAGGAGTTTGAGCCGTATCGGTAAGCCGACGGCTAGCTCATCACTGTCTTTTCTGTGATCCGGTCAGTCGATTGCTGGCAGCACCTCACTCTCGTAGAACTCGACGAACTCGTCCTGATTCGAGCCGATCTGGTGGATGGTCACGTGATCGAACCCGGCATCGATATACTGCTCGATCGCTTCGATATGCGCTTCCGGGTCCGAACCGCAGACGACCAACTCTGCGATGTCCTCCTCGGAGACTGCTTCGACCGCCTGCTCGAAGTGTGCGGGCGTCGGGAGTTCCCACATGAGTTCTCCGGGGAGTGCCGCTTGCGGCCAGATTTCGTGGGCCGTTTCGACGGCCTCCTGTTTGTCCGCGGCGTAACAGACGTCGATTTCGGCGTACCGCGGATCATCCTCCCCGCCCCCATCCTCGAACTCGCTGAGTAATTCCTCGTCGGGTGCGACCGCGACGATCCCGTCACCGATTTCACCCGCCGCTCGTGCCGCGTTCGGACCATCAGCGGCGACCCTGATCGGCGGCAGTTCATCCGGCAGCGTATACACTCGAGCGTTCTCGACCGTGTAATAGTCGCCCCGATAGCTGACGGTTTCACCGCTCCACAGGGCCCGAATGACCTCGACCGCCTCACGAAGCATCTCAAGTCGGACCTCGTGTTCCGGCCACCGGTCGCCGAGGATGTGTTCGCTTAGCTGTTCGCCGGTGCCGACGCCGAGGAAGAACCGGTCGGGCAACTGCACGCCAGCGGTCGCGGCCGCTTGCGCGATGATCGCCGGATGATACCGGATGATCGGACACGTGATGGCCGTTCCGAGCCGCAGATCGTCGGTCGCCTGGGCAATCGCTCCGATCACGTTCCAGACGAACGGACTCTCACCCTGCGTCGACGTCCACGGATGATAGTGGTCGGAGATCAGCGCGTACTCGAACGCCGACCGATCCGCGAGCGTCGCGTACTCGACGAGATCGTTCGGACCGTGCTCCTCACAGATGAGTTTGTAGCCAATTTCGGTCATAGTGGATGCGTTGTGGGCCGGACTCCTGGAAAGGGTGTAGCAAATCCGGTGGATCGTACAACTGGTCCGATGACCATCCGATCCTTAGTTGTCATACTTGCAGCGGCTTCGATTCGCGTTCGACCCGAGACTGGAGAACGGGAAACGGAGTCGGGTGTTACAGTCTCGCTGTCGGTATCGTCTCAGCGGAACGGGTCAATCGAACAAGTTTGCTCGAGACGATCGTCGTCAGTGGTGGCAGCACGAGGGGCGAGAGAACGGTGTTTCTTCAGCGTCGTCTTTGCGAGAACCCGACTTCTCGGGACTGGACACGGCGGTTCTTAGGTGTGTACCGTTTCAGCGATAGCGTTCTCGGTTTACAATATCTACAATAGGTGAAATAGGTACAATAGGTACAATGAGTGGAATAGAAAGAACAGGCACAATAGATAGCGGAGTAGAGTAGCCACAACGGGAACAACAGCAGCAATAGATGAAGGGTGTAAGTGGATTTGACAGTTTACAGCTCAGTTGATCGCAGAGATACGGACACGAAACCGAACACCGCTCTCGGAGAATCCACGCCGGTCTAACCACAAGATTTCAGCAAGGCCCGCTACTCGTCAACGGCACTCCGTCGACGGCCAGCAGAACGCACGCTGTGAACAGAACGTCTTCGTCCAGAAACGGGAGCAACGGTGAGGCCACGTTGACTACCATTATCTCGCCAGCATCGCGTCGGCCGCCGCGGGTGCGGATACCTTTTTCACTAAGATCCATCTCGGACTTCGCACAGACCATCGCATGATTCGATGAGCGTCGTTACTAATGACTATGCCGTCTCGAACCCTCCTCACGGCAGACTTTGAATACCTCGAGTCGACCAGCGCGTTTGCCCACGAATGCCCTGATACCCCGATGTCGTCGTGACCAGCAGGGGATATTCTGTAATTCCGTTCAACGCAACTGTAGAGTCCCGACGAGGAACAATTGGAACGACTGGTCAGTCCAGCAGGGAGTGGGCTCTTTTGTATCGCGCTATGAGGTATATTTGTTGTTTTGTCCACGATCGAGCCAGTCTTGTGCAATCGAGAGAACGATTACTAACCTCTCTCGATCAACAGTTCAGTTGAGCGCATTCTGCGAATCCACTTGCTCCCACACCGACGTCGTTGCGACGACCATCGAGTACCAGCGAACGTACCTGAGCGGTCGGTCTGGGAATCCCGTCATTACGTTTTTTCTTCGTCGGCCGTAGAGTGAGGTGATCGTAACTGTGACGCACAGTCACGACCCGGGCAGTAGACGCTGATACTCGACCGACGCCATCGCCCTTCGGCGGGCACTCGTTTACGAGGTCTCACTCTATAGCGATTCTCTCTCCCATAGACCCGCTGCCGGCGACGGAGGGGCTGACCTGCGCGTCGTCGAGCCAAACACCCCCGATGTGAGGTCGCAAGTAGCAGGTCCTCGAGCGTATCGACGATCATTCGTCAACCGCGGTCCCGGACTGTTGATCTGTCTGATACGGTCTACTGGAGGTCAGTGCCGGCACAACCGCAGCCAACATACTTGCACCGGTAACTCGGTACAGCAGTCCGTATGAAATCCTAAAGTCTTCACACGAGTCCTCAACGCAGTGGTAGGGGCTTTTACCGATAGTTCCGCTTGGTCCTCCACGATTTCGACCGCAAGAACTGCTCGATAGCGGCCTGACAATCGCGTGTCGCGCGTGGTGATCATCCAACGCTCGGTCTGGTTTTGCCGTTCGTGAGTCCTGAATGAAAGAGTACTCACAAAACCATGCGACTATCACCGTAATCGATCGCCGTCTCCATCCAAATCCGCGCATTCTATGGAGAGGCCTCCTTATCACGAGAAAACAGCCGATGTAAACCATACAATGGTATATGGAAAGCACGGACACTGGTGGGAGATGCTGCCGTGAACCCTCGAGTACGTCTGATCCGCCGCGGACGGCTATACTGCTGCGTTGGCCGGGAACTCCCGCTCGTCGTTCTGAGTGTCTCTCAGCCACGTTCCGCCCTGTTCCGAGGATGGAAAGTAGCGATGAGACGAGTAGCGTGATTGTCCGTACTCCGAAACACATCTCTGCAGTACCGGAAGCGTCGACGTGCTTATTCGGGACCCGACTGACGCCGTTCCTCGAGTACGAGTTCGGCGACACGTTCGGGGCGTTCGTTCGCGAGACGGAGGATCGCATCGTGAATCTCACGGGTTTCCTCGTCGAGAACGTCTGCTTCAGCGAGCGTCGGAACGATCGAAGTTCGAACGGTGTTCTTGAATTCGTCGACCGTCTCAGTTCGCGCGTAAAACGGTTTCTGCTGAACCTCGCTGTATTCGAACGCGGGACCCGACTCCGCGGGCGATAGCGACGCTCCGGGGCCTCCGCTGGATTCGTTCGGAGCTCCAGACTGCTCCGGCGTCGCCCCATCGTTCACACTCGAGTTGGGAGCGTCCTCCGACGGTGGTTCGTCGACAGTCCGCATCGAATCCGCTCCCGGGTCAGTATCGTTTTCGTCCGCCGGTTCGGTTCGTCCGCCGTCATCCGATTTGAGATCGTCGAACGGATTGCTCATCGGTCGATCCCTCCGGCTGCAACGATCTCTGCCAGTTCCACGTAGTAGTCGATCTGGTCGCTCTCGGGAGCATACTCCTGTAGCGGCTGATTGTGCTGTAGCGATCGCGAGAGTGCAGACCGGTGTCGAATCCCCGGTTTCGGAGACTCCATCTCACCGGCGTCGATTGCGTCGAACTCCTCGGCTGTAATCCGGGCGAAGTCCGGAACGGCCTCCTGTAGCGGCTGTCCGGGATTGACCTCGTAGGTCGCCGTGTTCAGGTTCTCGAGCAGTTCTCGATCTTCGGTTTGTTGATCGATCCGATCGGCGAGTTTGTTCGGGACGACCGCGAGAACGTCGACATCGATGTACTCTCGTGCCGGTTCGATCAGCCGTTCCATGGTTCGCTTGTAGCCGCCGATCGCGCTCGAGCCCGGTTCGATCGGGATGATGACGTTTCCCGTCGCGACGAGCGCGTTGTTGTTGAGCATCCCAGGGTATGCCGGACAGTCAAATACCACGTAGTCGTATTCGGTTCCGAGCAGCGGATCGACGATCTTCGATTTGATCCGTGCCGATCCTTGCATCGCGCCGGCGAGGTCGTTTTCGACGTCTTCTAGCGTGTTCGACGACGGGAGCAGATCGAATCCGTGGTCGGTCGACCGAATCAGGTCGTGAGGTGTCGCATCGCCTTCGAGGATAACGTCCCCGAGATTGATATCGCTCTGATAGGCTGCTTCGAAGCCGAGGCCATTAGTCGCGTGGCCGTTCGGGTCGAGGTCAGCGTAGAGCGTCTCGCCGCGCTCGGCGAGTTGGCGCGCGAGATTCATCGAGGTTGTTGATTTGCCGACGCCGCCTTTCAGAATGACCACGCTGACGGCACGTGGGTCGGTCGTTGAAGCTTCCATTAGTGGATTGGGTCCGTTTTGAATAGGGAACAATAGGTGCCTATTGTCCAAATATCGTGTCTTTCAGTGCTATTGACTGGTTTCATTCTATCTTCTTAACTCCACCTATTGTGGACTCAGTAGGTACAATAGGTGCGATAGGTAGAGCAGTCAGAATATCTGCAATAGGTAGTTTAGGTGAGGTGGAAAAGGTCCCCATTGTGCCCGTTCCACCTATTGTATCTACTGCACCTATTGCACCTATTCTAACCAGCATAGCTGCTGTAGCTGCGTTTTCGGGACCGAGTCGAGTACTGTATCTCGAAACGGTGCTGCATTGTAATGGACGGTGCGAGCGCTTTCCGAGCAGACCGGCTGCAATGCTGGCAGGTGCGCGTTCATCCCCGAGCGCGGACTCATACTGTCGGACAGCAGTCACTGAGAAGTCGGTCGCGAATTCGCGGCCGTCATCCCCGAGGACGGCCGCAGTAGCGCGACCGATATTCGAATCGTTCTGTCCGGCAGTATCAACCGCAAGGACGAACGCACCGAGAAAAGGCAAAACACCGCGTCGCTGTAGTGTGCTTTCCAAGTCGCTAAGTGGCCCGACACGAATCAGCCAGCAGACGGTCCGGCGCGACGACCCACAGGACGGTCGCGTCATTCGGGTCAGGGCCGGTGCCACCGACCGATCGAGTTCGGTCGTTGAGTACCGACCGCTGATCGAGAGGACCGATAGCTGCGACAGAGACGAAATGACACTCTCCGATAACGACAGGGCGGTCGCGAGGTTTACCATGCTCGCACACGGCACCGTTCACTGGTTCGAGTTAGCGATACCGATTTTTCTCGTCGTTTGGCTCGAGGCCTTCGAGGTGAGCGTCGGGCTCCTCGGCGTCGTCATCGCGCTGGGCTATGCGCCATTCGGCCTCGGCGCGTTACCCGCGGGAATGCTCGCCGACCGATACGGGCCGAAGCGACTCGTTCTGGTCTGTCTCGCCGGCATGAGTGCCTCCTTCGTCGCCCTCGCGTTCGCGACTTCGATCTACGCTCTCGCGGCGGGCCTGTTGTGTTGGGGAATATTCGCCAGCATCTACCATCCCGCAGGTCTCGCCCTGATCAGCACCGGCGTCGACGAACGGGGGACGGTCTTCGCCCGGCACGGCATCGCCGGTAACGTCGGTATCGCGTTGGGTCCGTTCGCTACCGCGACGCTGTTGCTCGCGCTGGACTGGCGACTCGTCGCCGTGGCGCTTGCCGTTCCCGGCGCGGTGGCGACCGTCTACGGACTCCGAGCCGAGTTCGATCCGACCGCTGCGCTCGAGGGGGGTCACGCGCCGTCCCGGGACGAGACCGGGGCTGGCTCGCAATCGGCCGGCTCCGGGTTCGTCTCGAACTCGCGGACGCTGTTTGCCAGTTCCTTCCTGCTCGTGTTCGCCATCGTCACGGTCGTCGGGCTCTACTATCGCGGTGTCCTCACCTACCTGCCCGAGCTTCTGGGCGGGCTCCCGTCGACGGACGGGATCGAACCGCCGGGCGGCCTCGAGGAGTTCTCGATCGGCGACTACGTCTACGTCGGACTGCTCGTCGCCGGAATGGCGGGTCAGTACGTCGCGGGGAAGTTGACCGGGCGCGTCCCCGTGGCTCGCGGACTGGTCGTGGTCTTCGTTGCCCTCGCAATCCTCGCCGTCGCGTTCGTGCCGATATCCTCGATGGGACTCGCGGCGGTCGCGCTGTACTGCGGGATCCTCGGCTTCGCGCTGTTCGCGATCGAACCGTTCTACCAGGAGGCGGTCGCTGTCTACACGCCCGCCGACACGCGCGGGCTCTCCTACGGCTACACCTATCTTGGGATGTTCGGACTGGGCGCGCTGAGCATCTCCGCGGGTGGACTCCTGCTGGATCGCGCTACGATGGGTGTGTTCTTCGCGACGCTCTCGGTGATCGCGCTGGTGGGTGCGGCCGTCTCGGTCACCCTCCTGTGGCGGTCGCTGTCGAACGACGCCGAAACCGAGGGAGCGGTGGCTACCGACGATTGATCGTCTCAATACACCCTAAAAATCTAAAATTGTGCTTTGTTGAATAGCTGCTGAATGGTAGTTAGAGTGGTTCACAGAGCTTTTCTATGTTGATGATGGCGAACATGAGGACA
>NZ_WUYX01000033.1 GCF_009834785.1 Natronorubrum halalkaliphilum | reverse complement strand
CGTTCGCCGACGAACTGCTCGAGCGCTCAGCCAAAACAGCCATCACAATGGAGGTGTCAATTGAAGCTACCAGAGGCGAACTCTAGACGACTTTGGGACGGGACCAAAAACTCGGAGGCATGGCGGAGCCACTTCCGCCTCCTCGACAAATACCACGACGACTCTAACTCATCGGTCACCGAGAAACCCAGTCCACCCGGCTACTGGGGCAACCGTGACGACGGCTACGAACTTCACGGCCTCGTCCGCAACGACCTCTACACCCTCAACTGGGACGAAAACCGAAGGACGAAAACCGAAGTACGTTGGAGTTCGGCGTCGGTGACGTACTCGAAGACCGCTACGACTTCGAGTATCAGGAACGCATCACACTCGAAGTCCGCGGCAACCCACAGTGGGACGGCGACGACAGCCGATTGGAACTCATCTACGACGAACACGCTGACCAGCTTCGTGTCCAGCATCTTGCCCGCATTCAACCAGACAAACTACGTGAACAGCGGGAGGATGCGTTCACTCACACACTCGATTCAGAGAACACGACGCGGGCAGCCGCCATCGACGTAGGTGCGAACAACACACTAGCTGTCGTCACCGAAAGCGGTGATACCGCCGTCTACCACGCCCGCCCGGAGTTTGATCGATTCCAGAGGTATTCCAAGCGAATCGCCACACTCCAATCGAAACTACCAGACGACGAATACACGAGCCACCGTATCCAACGCTTGTACGATGCGAGGTCACGAAAACGCAATCACAGTCGTGACGCGGCGGTGAAACACGCCGCAGAGTGGCTGCTCGAACGGAACGTTGACACGGTGTACGTTGGTGACTTGACCGACGTGTTGGATACTCATTGGAGTGCGGACGTGAACAAGAAGACGCACAATTTCTGGTCGCACCGCCAACTCGTGGAACGGGTAGCGTTGACGCTGGGTGATGTTGGTATGCGTGTTGCGGACGTGTCTGAAGCCGATTCGAGTAGTCGGTGTCCGGAGTGTGGTAGTGAGGATGTGACTCGATCAGGCGATTCGTTCCGGTGTCATGACTGTGAGTTGGATGCTCATAGTGACGTTGTTGGGGCGTGGAACGTGTTGCAGAGTGAAGTGGGGCCGATGGCCCGGCCCGCTGCCCTGTCTGCTGAACGCGGCAGGGACGCACCCGTGAACTCGGAAGAGTGTGATGGGGTGTACTGGGAGTGGGATGGACACGACTGGGTACCCGCCCGTTTTGGGGAAGGTTCGTGTCTGTTTGACCAAACCAGCGTCAGCAAACCCGCAAGTTCACAGCCGGGGTAACCAGTCTGGTTGGATTACCCACGGAGGAATCCTCGCGCTTCAGCGCGGGGAGGAGGTCAAACCGATAGATCCGCCCGTCGAAGCAACTGCGCGTTGATCGCGACGATCACCGTGCTCGCGGACATGAGCACCGCGCCGACCGCGGGCGAAAGCAGGATCCCGATCGGTGCGAGCACGCCGGCAGCAAGCGGCAGGGCGAACACGTTGTAGCCAGCCGCCCAGATGATGTTCTCCTGCATCTTCCGGTAGCTCTTCGCGCTCAGCCGGACGAGGCTGGCGACGTCGCGCGGATCATTTTCGACGAGCACGACGTCGGCGGACTCGACGGCGACGTCGGTTCCCGAGCCGATGGCGATGCCGACGTCCGAGCGCGTCAGCGCGGGGGCGTCGTTGACGCCGTCGCCGACCATCGCGACCAAGTGGCCCCGGTCCTGTAACTCGAGGATCTTCTCGTCTTTGTCCTCGGGTAACACCTCCGCGAAGACGGTGTCGATGCCGAGTTCGTCGGCGACGCTGTGGGCGACGTCCGCGTCGTCGCCGGTCAACATCGCAACCTCGACGCCCATCCCGTGGAGCGCGTCGATCGCCTCGAAACTTTCCTCGCGAATCACGTCTGCCAGCGCGATCGCCCCGACGACCTGCTCGTCCCGGAGCACGTAGACGACGCCCTCGCCGCGGGACCCGGCGTCGTCGGCGAAGCGCTCGAGGTCGCCGTCCGGGTCGACCTCGAGATGGCGGAGCAGGTTCGGGCCGCCGACGGAGACGGTGCGGCCGTCTCGGTCGCTCGATCCACCGGTGCCGTCCGGCTCACCGCCAGCTACGGCCGGTGCCACGTCGTGCTCGATCGTCGCGCGGACGCCCCGGCCCTCGAGTGCCTCGAACCCGCGGACGTCGGGCACCTCGAGGCCGCGGTCGGCCGCTTCGTCGCGGATGGCCTGGGCGATCATGTGTTCGGAGTCGCCCTCGGCGGCGGCCGCGAGCGTGAGGACGTCGTCCTCGCTCCAGTCTGCGACCGTCTCGATCCCGACGATGCCCTGCTCGCCCGCGGTTAGCGTCCCCGTCTTGTCGAAGACGACCGTATCGAGATCTCGGGCTTGTTCCATGGCGATCCGATCACGAACGAGCATCCCGTGCCGGGCGGCCATCGAGGTGTTGATGGCCACGACCAGGGGCACGGCAAGCCCCAGCGCGTGGGGACAGGCGATGACGAGCACCGTCACGACGCGCTCGACGACCGGCAGTCCGAAGCCGACGGCGAGCGTCCAGCCGACGGCGGTCACCGCGGCGACGCCGAGCGCCGCGTAGAACAGCCAGCCAGCGGCCCGGTCGGCCAGAACCTGCGTCCTCGACCGACTCTCCTGTGCGTCCTCGACCAGTCGCATGATTCCCGACAGCGTCGTCTCCTCGCCGGTCGCGGCGACGCGAACGCGCAGGCTGCCGTCGCGGTTGGTCGTCCCGCCGATGACCTCGCTGCCGGGCTCTTTCTTCACCGGTTTCGACTCGCCGGTGACCATCGACTCGTTGACGTTCGACTCGCCCTCCTCGACGACGCCGTCGGCCGGCACGTTCGATCCGGGCCGGACGAGGACGAGTTCGCCTTCCTCGAGGTCGTCGATCGGGACCTCCCGCGTCTCCCCGTCATCAGCGATCCGCTCGGCCGTCTCGGGCATCAACTCGGCGAGTTCGTCGAGCGCACCCGAGGCCCGCCTGACGCTGCGCATCTCGATCCAGTGGCCAAGAAGGAAGATGACGATCAGGGTAACGAGTTCCCAGAAGAACGGTTCGCCGATGCCGAAGCCGGCGGCCGCGATGCTGTAGACGAACGCGACGGTGATCGCCAGCGAGATGAGCAACATCATCCCGGGCTCTCGGTTTCGGGCCTCGACGGCACCCATTCGGAGAAACGGGATCCCGCCGTAGGCGAAGACGACCACGCCGAGGACGGGACCGACGAACCCGCTTCCCGGGAACGTCACCGCGGTGAAGCCGAACCAGTCCTGAAGCATCGGACTGTAGTACAGCACCGGCAGCGCGAGCACGAGACAGACGAAAAACCGCTGTCGGAACATGTCCTCGTGGTCCGAGTGGTCGACGTGGTCGCCGTGGTCGTGCTCGTCGTGCCTGTCATCACGGGGTTCGTCGTGGTCGTGTTCGGTATCGTCATCGTCGCGCCCAGCGTTTCGATCCGCGGCCTTCTCGTCGGCACCCGGCGCGTCGCGGTAGCAGTCACACACGCGACAACACGAGCAGTAGCTGTCCGACGGCTTTTCGTCTCGATCGGGGTTGGTCTCTGTCCGTGAATTGTCGCCGGGATCGTTGGTCGACTCGCTCATCGGTCTCGACAGCCCTCTTCGAGTCGGCGTCGTCGGTGCTCGAACGTCCCGATTGAGGTGACCTCGACTCTCATTGCCGGATAGCTATCGGCGGAGCAACATAGTACTATCACCCAGTTATCACCGATCGCCGCATGGCATCGAACAGGTTCGCTTGCGGGTGCGTGTCCGGTCTCTCCAAAGCGAAACATGGAGGATGCTCACCGAAAAACGATGGAGACGAGAGCCGTGGATCAAACGAGACTCGACGCCGTAATCGCCGCCGTAACGGCCGGGATCGTCGCCCTAGGCGCGATTGCCGCGTGGCAGCAGTATCGCCAGATGCGGATTCACGGCGAGATGATGGGCCACACCGCGACCCACGGCCTGCAGCCGGCCTGGTACCTGCTCGGATCGCTACTCGTCGCGGGCGCTGTTGCTGGGATCTACTGGGCCGTCCGCGACTCGACGGGGACGGACGCGAGTCAGCGGGTCGACACTCGAGCGCACGATACCGATCCGACGATGACCGACTCGACGCTTGCGAGCATCGAGAGCCCGTCGTCGCCGGACTCCGGAACCGAACCGAGAACCGAGTCCCAATCGGAACCGAAGACAGACACCGAACCCGCAGCCGACCCGACGTCGGACTCGACCCCACGAGTGCTCGAGGTTCTCCCGGCGGACGAACGCCGAATTCTCGAGCCCGTCCTCGAGTCGCCCGGAATCACGCAGATCGCGCTCCGGGACCGAGCAGACTTTTCGAAGAGCAAGGTCAGCCAGACCGTCACCGACCTCGAAAAACGGGGATTGCTCTATCGGGAACGACAAGGCCGGACGTACCGCGTCTATCCGAGCGACGACCTCGAGGAGCGCTGATCGCGGCTGACTGCCGCCGCCGGTGGCTCGTACTGATCGTTCCAGCGGGTCGTGTTCGGGCCGCACGAACGGTCTCGTCAATGAAACACGATTAGATCGCCCGAGAAACGGTCTCGAACGCTCTCGTCGCTGAGTTTGCACCCATACTGATACCCTTTCCCCGGTGATACCGGTAACTGAGGAGATCCCAAATGAACCGAACCCCACTCCGAATCGGGCTGGCCGTACTGGTCGCCGTCGGATTACTCGGCGGCGTGGCACTCGTGAGCGCGGACGACGGCAGCGCCGACACGGATGCGATCCAGTGGATGCACGACCGGTTGAGCGATCACGTACACGGTGACCATCACGACCACACCGATCACCACGACGGCAACCACAGCCACGGCGCCCACCACGACGGCAATCACCAACTGGGTGAGCATTAGGGCGGCGTTGGCGGCTGCTAACTGCCTATTTTCCGGCTGAAATCACCGTTTCCTGGGAAAGTCAGTCGTTGCACGGCCCATGATCAGCCGACGGAGATCTCGAGCCGAACATGAACGGCGCTGGGACGATCATCTTCGATCATTCGTCCGATGGACCGACCGAGTTTAGTTTCGAAACTTGTACCCGGAGATATTCACGCTTTCTAAGACACAATCCGCTTGAACGTGTATCCCCTACAGCTATACATGACCACCAGGAGAGCGCACCTCGAGATCACCGGCATGTCCTGTTCGACGTGTTCGGGGGCCGTCGAGGACGCGGTTGGCGGCCTCGAGGGCGTCGAGTCGGCGAGCGCGAACTACGCGACCGACGAGGGGACGGTCGCCTACGACCCGAACGAGCGCTCGCTGGCCGAGATCTACGACGCGATCGAAGACGCGGGCTACGAGGCGGCCTCCGAGACGGAGACGATCACCGTCATGGGAATGTCGTGTTCGACGTGTTCGGGGACCGTCGCGGACGCCGTGACTGAGCTACCGGGCGTGATCCGAGCCGACGTAAACTTCGCCTCGGACGAGGCTCGCGTCGAGTACAACCCGACCGACGTTTCGCTGGGCGAGGTTCACGCGGCCATCGAAGAGGCCGGCTACGAACCCGTCCGCGACGAGGTCGAGGAAACCCAGGGCGAGAGTCAGCGCGAACGGGCCGTCGAGAAAGAACTGCGACGACAGCGACGGCTGGTGATCGGCGGCGGGATCCTCACGCTGGCGTTCATCCCGATGATGTTCGAGATGCTGTTCGGCCTCGCCGGCGTCGCCTCGCCGATTCCGGGCGCGATCGCTCACCCGCCGGGCTGGCTCGAGTTCGTCCTCGCAACCGTGCTGATGGCCACGCTCGGCATGGAGTTCCTTCGGGGCGCCTGGCGGGCGTTTTCCCACAACCGCCGGGCGAACATGGACACGCTGGTAGCCGTCGGTACCTCCGCCGGCTACGTCTACAGTACGGCTGTCCTCGCCGGCGCGATCACCGGCGGACTCTACTTCGAGGCCGTCGCCTTCATCCTCTGGTTCATCACGCTCGGCAACTGGCTCGAGGTCCGCTCGAAGGCCCGAGCCGGTAACGCACTGCGCGAGCTCTTGCAGATGGAAGCCGAGGAGGCGACCGTCGTGGAAGACGGAGAAGAGAAGCAGGTGCCGCTCGAGGACGTCGCCGTCGGCGACGTAATGAAGGTTCGGCCGGGCGAGCGAATTCCGACGGACGGTGTCGTCGTCGACGGCCAGAGCGCCGTGGACGAGTCGATGCTCACCGGCGAGTCGGTCCCGGTCGAAAAGGGTGAGGGGGACGAAGTCGTCGGCTCGACGATCAACGAGAACGGCGTCTTGCTCGTGGAAGCGACGAAGGTCGGCTCCGAGACGGCGATCCAGCAGATCGTCGACCGAGTGAAGGAGGCCCAGTCGCGCCAGCCCGAGATCCAGCGACTGGTCGACAAGGTGAGCGCGTACTTCGTTCCCGCGGTGATCCTCAACGCGGTCTTTTGGGCGCTGCTGTGGTTCGCAGCACCGGATGTGCTGTACGATGTTTCCGCGGCGCTGGGCGCGTGGATCCCGGTCTTAGAGCCCGTCGGCGGCGGCCCCGTCGCGGGTGGCGTGCCGGTCCTCGAGTTCTCCGTGGTCGTCCTCGCCTCGGCGCTGCTGATCGCCTGTCCCTGCGCCCTGGGGCTGGCGACGCCCGCGGCGACGATGGTCGGCTCGACGCTCTCGGCAACCAACGGCGTCCTGTTCAAGGGCGGCGACGTGCTCGAGCAGGTCCGAGGTATCGATACGATCGTCTTCGACAAGACGGGGACCCTGACTCACGGTGAGATGGTGCTGACGGACGTCGAACTCGTCGGGGAGCAGGCCGCGACGGACGGCGGCACCGACGCCGATACAGCAGCGGACGGCGGGGTACTGGCGGGTCCCAACGAACGCGAGGAGGACCTCGAGTCGTACGTTTTGGGCGCGGCTGCGGCGGCCGAGTCCGGCTCCGAACACCCAATTGCGCGGGCAATCGTCGAGGGCGCTGACGAGCGCGGCGTCGCGATCGGCGACGTCAGCGAGTTCGAAAACGTGCCCGGGCACGGAATCCGTGCCGAGACCGACCGCGGCAGCGTCCTGATCGGTCGCCGGAAGCTCCTCGAGGACGCGGGGATCGACACCGGCCCCGCAGAGGAGACGCTGACCCGACTCGAGCGCGAGGGGAAGACGGCGATGCCGGTCGCGGTCGACGGCCGACTGCTGGGCGTGCTCGCGGTAGCCGACGAAGTGCGCGAGAGCGCCACGGAGACCGTCGCAGCGCTCCGCGAGCGCGGCACCGAGGTCGTGATGCTCACCGGCGACAACGAGCGGACGGCCCGCGCGGTGGCCGAACAGGTCGGAATCGATCCCGACAACGTGCGCGCGGCGGTGCTGCCGGAGGACAAGGCGGATCACATCGAGGAACTGCAGTCCGACGGCGCTCGAGTGATGATGGTCGGGGACGGCGTCAACGACGCCCCGGCGCTCACCACGGCGCAGGTCGGCGTCGCCATCGGCTCGGGCACCGACGTCGCCATCGAGTCGGCGGACGTCACCCTGATGCGCGACGATCCGGCGGACGTGCTCAAGGCCGTCCGCATCTCCGAGGCGACCATCTCGAAGGTGCGACAGAACTTGTTCTGGGCCTTCGCTTACAACACGACGCTGATCCCGATCGCCTCGCTGGGCCTGCTGAACCCGGCGCTGGCGGGCCTGGCGATGGCTGCCTCGAGCGTGAGCGTGATGGCCAACAGTCTCTCGTTTGCGAAGTACGACCCGCACGAGGAGTACCGGCTGGCGGTGTTGAAACCGATCGCGTGGCTTCGCCGCTAGCGGGTCGTTGTAGCCGGTAGCCGCAGCGCGGTCAGTTGTCGGTAGCCGGTTGTCGTCGGGTATCGACTAGCAGGTGTCCGCTATTGTCATCGGTCATCAGCCGTCAGCTGTCGACCGTTCGCCGTTGTTCCATATTTTCGATCGGACAGCGTCGAGCCCGTTCTCACCCCATCTGCGTCGGGAAGAGCGCCTCCGCGATGATGAAGGTCACGTAGGCCTCGACGAACGCCGCGAGGACGAGAAGTAGCCACGCGAAGACGACCAGTGCGGTCGTCCGAAGGAGGTACGATCTGGTCACCAGCGCGTCGCGCGTGCCGGCGATCCGCTGGCCGGCGCGGTGGACGAACCGGAACCCGATCCCCGCGGCGATGAACAGCGCGGGCAGTTCGAAGATACCGTGGGGTGCAAGCAGCGCGATGATCAGGCCGAATCCGGTTTCCATCCCGGCGAACACCGCGATGTTGCCGACCAGAACGCCGTTGAATATCATGATGATGACCGTCAGGGTACCCAGCGTGAGCGCCCCGAAGATCGCCGCCAGAAACGGCGGCGTGTTATTCATGATGAAAAACGACGCCGAGAGCTCGAGGTTCTCTTCGCCCGCGAGGTCGTCACCGCCGCCGGGGAGTTCGTCCTCGCCGAACTCCTGCATGATCATCTCGAGAAAGAGGTCGATCAGGTTGACGCCGGCGGCGTAGAGCAACGCTCCGATAAGGGCGCCGAACGCGAACAGCCCGGTCGCAAACCAGGCGTACAGTCGGTGTTCGGTCCAGGCGTCGTCGAGGACCCGGAATACCGCTGGCGTTGTCGTCCGGCCGGCGAGCGCGATCGCACCGAATCCGAGGCCGAGGACGACGGCCCCGGCGGCCGCCGTCGATTCGCCGTAGGCGACGAAGATCGCCGCGGCGGTAGCGAACGTGATCAGCGCGAGCGCGAGCGTGAGTCCGGTCCAGTAGCGGACCGTCGTGGAATTCGGTGGCTCCGGCGGGCCACCGCCGCGTTCCGAATCCGGATCCGAACCCGGATCCGGAGTCGAGGGCGAGGGGGCCGGCTTATCCCTGGGGTCGACCGTCGGCTGCCCCACTCGGGACTCGTCGGCCTCACTGCTGCGATCGCGGTCGACGCCGTAGGTGTCGCGGTGCTCGGCGTCGCCCGTGTCGTCGCGTTCGGATGCGATCGAGGGCCGTCCGTCGCGGTCGTCGCTGTTCCTACTCCCGTTCCCGTTCATACACGATCAGTCAACGAAACGCGAAATAAATCCGCCGACTACTGCAGGATCCGGTTGGTCGCGATTCGGACGGGTCGGAGCCGAGCGACACGACCGACTGTCTCACTGGAGTCCACCGTCCACACTCGAGCAGCTGACGACACTGCCGTCGGAGCTGTTGTCGGCCTCGCGAGTCGCGGGCGATCTGCAGGTAGTTCGCGCCGGACTGGGCCGCCCACAGCAGCTTGTAGATCGGCGCTCGCCGGTCGAACGCCGACTCGAGCGAACCGCGTTCGGCGTACCTCCCTCGAAACGCGCGCCGCAGCCGGTTCCGCTCGTCGCGGGAGAGCCGGCCCGCGTAGCCGTCGATAAACCTGACCTCGGCTCGGGCCAGCGCGTACTCGGCGTGGGTGACGTGGGCGTTTCCCCAGTCGAGGACGGCGGTGACGGTTCCCGGCTTCGCGTCGCTATCGCTCCCGGCGATCAGCAGGTTGCCGGGCTGGTAGTCTCCGTGAGTTACCACCGGCCGACAGCCGTCGTCGCCGGCCAGCGACACCGGCAGCGAATTCAGCGGCGGACCGGGATCGATCGCGTGCCAGCCGTCGGGGTCGCGCAGATGGAGTCCGGTTCCGTCCGCGCTGCGGGCCAGCCCGCCGACCCGATCGAACGCCAGCGCCGGCGTCGCGTGCAACCGACCGAGAAGTCCGCCGGCGTCGGCGACCAGTCGGCGACGAACGGCCGGCTCGAGGTCGAGATAGCGCGGGCCGGGATTCGTCCCCGCGCGGAACTCGTAGCACGCCCAGCGCTCGAGCGGGTCGCCCCGTCCGCGTTCGCGTTCGGTACCCGAAATCGACCCCGAGGCGAGCACCGCTGGCACGGGGAGATCGGTAGTCGCAGCGACGTGCTCGACCACGAGCGGTTCGATCACGTCGCCGGTCCAGACGCTCGCGCCGCCGCGTTTGCACACGACTCGAGGAGCGTCGTCGCCATCGACAGCGAGCCGGCAGATCGCGGTGTCGGCAACGGACCCTGACCGAGGCCGATAGCACGACCGGACCTCGGATCCGAGGGCAACGCTGACGATTCGTTCGACCGTCTCGGCTTCCATTCTCGAGGAGGGACACCGGCGACGACCGTAGGCGTTGGGTTGGAACGCCCCGTCTGTCGCGCGGTAGGAACCGAATATACAATCCGTTTGCGCCCGTCGTCCCGGTCGAACCCAGCGTGTCGATTCACCCCTGTGCCGTCGCGACGCGTCTCTTTCGGAGCGTGCGCAGCGTCGGCTATCGGAGCTACTTCCGACTCGCTCGAGCGAACTACGACCGCGAACTGGTCGCCCGTCGGAACCGGACGCCCGCGGGGACGGTTCGCTGTTACGAACCCCTCAACCGCCACGGGAGCGACGCGATGCTCGCGGACGTGGCCGCCTGCTGCGGTCCCGAAGACACCGTCTACGACATCGGCGCGAACATCGGTATCTACGCCCTTGCGCTGGCGAGCGACGCGCCCGATCGACGGATCGTCGCGTTCGAACCGTCGCCGTCTACCGTCTCCCGACTCCGGGCGAACGTCCGACTGAACGCGCTCGAGGAGCGGATCTCGGTCCGCGCCTGCGGACTCGGCGACGAGACCGACGAGCGCCCCTTCTACGTTTCGACGTACCCCGAACTTTCGGGGTTCGACCGCGAGAGCGCGACCCGCTGGGAAGCGACCGTCGCCGACGTTCGATCCGTCCCGATCCGCCGGCTGGACGACCTCGCCGCCGAGCTTCCGCCCCCGGACGTCGTCAAGATCGACGTCGAAGGGGCGGCTCCGGCCGTCGTTCGGGGGGCTCGCGACACGCTCGAGCGCCACGGGCCGATCGTCTTCCTCGAGAGCCACGCCGAGGGATTCGGTCGGGACATTCCGGGCGAAACGAGGGCGGCGCTCGAGGCGGTCGACTACGCGGTTCGGGAACGAGACGGGTACTGGCGGTGTTCGCCGCGGTAGCGTTGGTTTCGGGGGCTGTCGTGGTGGCGGTTTCGGGGGAGTAGCGATACGTTGGCGGGGGAACCGCGACAACGTCGGTTTCGCGGGAGCCGCAACCGCATCGACCCCCGAAAAGCCGCGGCCCCATTCGATAGTATAAGGCCGTCGCGGGAGAAACGGCGATCCATGACGACACTGGCGATCACCGGCGGGCAGGTGCTGTTGCCCGACATCACGGTGGCTCGTGCGGACGTACTGATCGATCAGGACGACGGCGAGATCCTCGAGATCGGCGATGATCTCGCGGGCGACGTGGACGAGACGCTCGACGCGTCCGACTCGCTCGTGACGCCCGGCTTCGTCAACGGCCACTGTCACGTCGCGATGACGCTGCTCCGGGGGTACGCCGACGACAAGTCCCTCGACGCCTGGCTTCAGGAGGACATCTGGCCGACGGAAGCCGAACTGACGCCCGAAGACGTCAACCTGGGCGCGAAACTCGGCTTGCTCGAGATGATCAAGTCCGGGACGACCGCCTTCGCGGACATGTACTTCATGGTACCCCAGATCGCGGACGCCGTCGAGGAGGCCGGCCTCCGCGCTCGCCTCGGTCACGGCATCGTCACCGTCGCCTCGGACGACGAGGAGGCCCGCGCGGACGCACGGGAAGGACTCGAGGTCGCCCGCGAACTCGACGGCCGGGCCGACGGCCGTATCTCGACGGCCTTCATGCCGCACTCGCTGACGACCGTCGGCGCGGAGTACTTAGACGAGTTCGTACCGCAGGCCCGCGAGATCGGGGTTCCGATCCACTATCACGCCAACGAAACCGCAAACGAGGTTGCGCCGATCGTCGAGGAACGCGGCGTGCGGCCGATGGCCTACGCCGCCGAGCGGGGGATGGTCGAACCGGAGGACTTCATCGCCCACGGCGTCCACCTCGACGAGAGCGAGATCGCCCTGCTCGCGGAGGCCGGGACGAGCGTGATCCACTGTCCGGCCTCGAATATGAAACTGGCCAGCGGGATGGCTCCCGTCCAGCGCATGCTCGACGCCGGGGTGACGGTGGGGATCGGCACAGACGGCGCAGCCTCGAACAACGATCTCTCAATGTTAGACGAGGCCCGAGACGCGGCCATGATCGGAAAGATCGCCGGCGAGGACGCCAGCGCCGTTCCCGCGGAAGCGGTCGTCGAGATGATGACCCAGGGCAGCGCCGACGCCATCGGTCTCGATACCGGCTATCTCGAGGAAGGTGCGCCCGCCGATCTGGCCGTGATCGACCTCGAACAGGCTCACCTGACGCCGCGTCACGATCTCGTCAGCCATCTCGCGTATGCCGCCGCGGCGGCCGACGTCCGCCACACCGTCTGTGACGGCCAGGTGCTCATGCGCGACCGAGAAGTGCTGTCTCTCGATGCGGACGCGGTTCGGACTCAGGCGAGCGAAGCGGCCGAGGCGTTGGTCGCCCGCGCCGAAGAGTGAGTCCGACCGGTAGACAAACGGCACGAAATCTAAACACTCAGAATAAGTTATAAACTCTCAAAACGCCTCTAAAGTCGTTTTGTAGGAACCGAACCGTCGGGAACTGCCGGGTGGGTTTATTCGCTAATTCCTGAATGTCTCGATCGGGATGAGTACACGGAAACTGGTCGCGGCGACGCTGGCTGCCGTCATGATTTTCGCGGCGTTCGCACCCGCGGGTGCGGCGGCTGCGACGGCCGATGACGGTGACGGCGACAGTCTCGACGTGTCCGACGACGAATTCGCACTCGAGGTCAAACAGACAGGGAACGACGTACTCGCGACGGTCACCGAGGCCGGCGCGGGCGTCGAGAACGTGACCGTCACCGCCTCGGCCGTCGACGAGAACGCGTCCTACGCGGACAGCGCGACGACGGACGGGAACGGAACGGCCGTCTTCGACGCGCCGATCGGGAACGAGAGCGTCGCGGTCGAGTTCGAAGCGACGCTCGACGACGAGTTCGCGACGGAAACCGTGACGCTCGAACCGGCCGAATTCGACACCTTCGGATCGCTCGTCTCCGCGTTCGTCGAGGACGCGAAAGGCGACACCGACGGGCCGCTCGGGCTGACGGTGGCGAACTTCGTCGTCGCGAACAATCCGGGTAACGCGCCCGATCACGCGGGCCCGCCGAGCCACGCGGGGCCGCCTGGCGAGGATACGGAGACGGGTAATCAGGGACCACCGGAACACGCCGGTGGCCCGTCGGATGCGGACGATGATGACGACGAAACGGGCGACAATGAAGCGGACGATGACGGGAACGGTAACGGCGGCGGTCCACCGGACCACGCCAACTCGTCTGACTAATACGGTCGCCTGTACCGATTCACCGGTACAACCGCATGACGGTCGCGGTTGCGCCGGAACTGACGTACGGCGGCCCGTATAACGAACGGACATCGGTCGACGGCGCAGTCATCGTGAGGTCAGAGGCACGATCCCGTCGTCGGTGTCCCGATCGAACGTCGGTGCCGTTTTCCGTCTCGATTTTCGGTCGGTCGCACTCATACTGTTAGAAACGTTTTTAAACGGAACACAGCGCGAGTACCCCGTCCCACCGTAGGGAGGGGATGAAGCGCGTTCGCGCGACTGCTTCCCCAGTTCCTATCGGAACGTCGTAGTGCTGTTTGGAATCCACGCTATTGGTCTCGCAAAACACCGCACGGTTGCGCCGGGCCTGCGTCCTGCCCCCCTGAAGGGGGTGGGCGCACGGACATACCCACGCAAGTCGCTGCCGTAATTCGTCTACGCGATCGGGTTCGACGTAGCACCTCCCGTTCGATCGCCTGCCTTCTCAAAGAGACGTACCTTCAGTGGCTACTACAGTCGGTTTCGATCGGACGGAAGAAGGGGAATCCGCAACCGCGGCGAGGGTCATCGGGCCCGTTCCTCACCCGGTGAGGAAACCGCCCGGCGGAATACGCGTTGCGGGACTGCCGTCGTCGTTCGTCGATCGGTCGTCACCGAACCCGGGTGAGTGTTCGATCGTTCGTCGCGCCTTCGCGAGTCGGTTCGAGCCTGCCGTAACGGTAGCGAGTATTTTACTCATACACGAGTAACAAGGAGAGTCGAGCGTATAAGTATTTATGAGATGAAAGATCGTGTCACTCTGACGGCGAGAAGAACGGTTTCCGGTATAGAGCGAACGAACGTCTCGAGACCGCTCGATACGGAATGAGGACCCTCATTTTGAACAGCACCTCGTGTCTTGAGCACAGTTGACAAGCATACAAAATCAGATACTACTGGCGAATCGTTGCGAGAGGACCGCCGTATTCGACCCGACGGAGGTCCGTTACCGGTGGAGGTGACAGGCCGCGAAGTGCGTCCCCGTCCCGAGTTCGGACTCGAGTTCGTAGGCGGGTTGCTCCTGGGCGCAGATACTCCGCTCGGCGAAGGACTCGAGCAGGAGATCGGTCGCCCGTTTCCACCCCTCTCGTTCGTCGTCTTCGTCGCCCTGATACTCGCCGTCGCCTTCGATGAGATCGATCGCCTCCTCGACGATCTCACCAGCCTCGCCTCGGGGTGTGTCGCCGCCGAAGAACTCCCGTCGGATCTCGGGGGCCGTCATCGGTTCGAACGTCCGACGCTTGACGGCGCGCATGAACGCTCGGGTGTGCTTCCACTGCTCGTCGGTCAGATCGTACTCCTCGGGCTTTATCAGCCGCGGACACCGCGTCCGGAACCGACAGCCCGAAGGCGGATTCTGGGGACTCGGAACCTCGCCCTCGAGGACGCCCCGAACCCCGGTCTCCCGCGGATCCGGGACGGGAATCGACTCGAGTAACGCCCTCGTGTAGGGATGCTGTGGGTTCTCGAACAGTTCCTCCTTCTCGGCGAGTTCGACGATATGGCCCAGATACATCACCGCGACCCGGTCGGAGATGTGCCGGATAACCGAGAGGTCGTGGGCGATAAAGAGGTAGGTCAGCCCGAACTCCTCCTGGAGTTCCTCCATCGTGTTCATCACCTGCGCCTGGATGGAGACGTCGAGTGCGGAGACGGGTTCGTCACAGACGACGAAGTCGGGGTCGACCGATAGTGCACGCGCCAGGTTAATCCGCTGGCGCTGTCCGCCGGAGAAGGCGTGGGGATGGCGGTTATAGTGGCGCGGATCGAGACCGACCTTCTCGAGCAACTCCTTCGCACGGGCTTCGCGGCCCTCGTCGTCGAACATGTCGTGGGCCCGCATCGGCTCTTCGATGATCTGACCGACTTTCATCCGGGGGTCCAGCGACGACTGCGGATCCTGGAAGATCATCTGGATCTCCGAGCGCTTCTGACGCAGTTCCTCGCCGCTCATCTCGGCCAGATCGTCGCCCTTGAAGCTGATCGTCCCGTCGGTGGGATCCAGCAGGCGAAGGAGGGTGCGCCCGAGCGTACTCTTCCCACAGCCCGACTCGCCGACCAGTCCCAGCGTCTCACCCATCTTGATCTCGAAGGAGACGTCGTCGACGGCTTCTACCTGATCGACCCCGAAACTCACCGGCGGGAACTGGTCGGTCTCGAGGTTGATGCCCGCGAACAACCCCGAATCCGACGAGAAGTACTTCGTCAGCCCGTCGACCTCGAGCAACGTCTCGCCGTGGGCGATATCGCTCTCTCCGAAGCCGATCGGTTCGTCCGGCGTACTCATGGCCGTGACTCACCTCCGTCTCTGTTCGGACTTCGATTCGTTTGGTTTGCTTCGTTCGCCTTTCCGCCGTCGGTAGATGCTTGCCCCTCTTCGACCGTCGAATCCACGTTCTCATCCGAGCCCGTCTCACCGACTCTCGTCTCGGCTTCGTCACCTTTCTCGAGTGGCACGCTCTCGTCGTAACCCACGTCGAAGACGTCGTGTTTGACACAGGCTGCCCGATGCGGGTACCCCTCAGCCTGGTCGACCTCGAGATTCTCCGGATGAACGCGCGTACAGACTTCCCTGGCGTCGGGACAGCGGGGATGGAACCGACAGCCGGAGGGTGGGTTGATCGCTTCGGGCATCACGCCTTCGATGGGCTCGAGTTCGTCGACGGTTCGGTCGGGTCGTGGCATCGAATCCAGGAGAGCGCTCGTGTAGGGGTGTTTAGTGTCGTAGAACAACTCGTCTACCGGTGCCTGCTCGACGACTTCGCCGAGATACATGACGTTCACCCGGTCACAGATTTCGGCGACGACGCCCATATCGTGGGTGACCCAGATAAAACTCGTATCGTAGCGATCCTGCAGATCGTCGACGAGGTCGAGGATCTGCCCCTCGACGGTGACGTCCAGTGCGGTCGTCGGCTCGTCGGCGATGATCAGGTTCGGCTCGCAGGCCAGCGCCATCGCGATGAGCACGCGTTGGCGCATGCCCCCGGAGAACTGGTGCGGGTACTCCTCGTACCGGTCTTCGGGGTCGGGAATGCCGACCTCGCGAAGCATTCGAACGGCCTCGGCTTTCGCCTCGTCTTTCGGAAGCTCACGGTTGATTTCGATGAATTCCCGAAGCTGACCGCCGACGGTAAACACCGGGTTGAGCGACTCCATCGGATCCTGAAAGATCACCGCGATCTCCCGGCCGCGGATCCGCTCGCGCATTTCGGACTCCGAGAGCATGTCCGGGTGTTCCCGGAGCTCTCCGTCGGGGCCCTCCTCGAGATCGAAGATCGTTTCGCCCTTGTACTCGATCGTCCCGCCGACGATCTCGCCAGGGCTTTCGACGAGCCGAAGCAGGCTCATCGAGGCGACGCTCTTGCCGGCCCCCGATTCGCCGACGAGGCCGACGATCTCTCCCTCGTAGACTTCGAAGGAGATGCCGTCGACGGCGCGAACGGTACCGGTCTCGGTGAAGAACTGAGTCTTGAGGTTTTCGACGCGAAGCAGTGGTTCAGAGCTCATGGTTAGTTTTCGATCCGCGGGTCGAGTGCGTCCTGAAGCCCGTCGCCGAACAGGTTGAACCCCATGATGGTCACGAGGATCGCCAGGCCGGGCCAGATCGACAGCCAGATGTTCGAGTGCATATACCGACCGTGAGCGATTCGGAGCATTTCACCCCAGTCGGGCGTCGGCGGCTGGGCACCGTACCCCAGGAAGGAGAGACCGGCGACGATCAGGATCGTCACGCCGATCTGCAGCGTTGCGTACACCATGACGGGTGCGAAGCTGTTCGGAATGACGTGTCTGCGGATGATGTTGCGGTCCTTGACTCCCGCGGCGCGTGCGGCCTCGATATAATCCATCTCCCGAACGGACAGCACCCGACTGCGGATGATCCGGGCGAACACCGGGATGAAGGCGATGCCGACGCCGATCACCGCGTACTGAATGTCGGGGCTGCCTCCGCTGATGAAGACCGTGAAGACGATGATCAGCACGAGCGGCGGAATCGCGTACACCGTCTCGACCGACCGCATCAGGAGGTCGTCGATCCAGCCGCCGTAGTAGCCCGCGATCGAACCGATTATCGTTCCGCCGATCAGGCCGATCGCCGTCGATGCGAGCCCGACGCTGACCGACACCTGCGAGCCGTAGATGATGCGGGTGAAGTAGTCGCGTCCCTGCGGATCGGTCCCCAGCGGATGGGAGAGGGACCCGCCGTCGACGAACACCGGTGGCTCGTTCGGGTGCGCTTCACCCGGCGGCGGAATCCGCGTCGGGTGGTCGAAGAACGGAATCGCCTGTGCGGCGGTGTAGTCCGACATCGTGTCGAACGTGAGCCGCGAGAGGTTGCTATCGATCGCCGCGAACGCCGCGATGAAGATGACGAACGCGACGATGTACAGCCCGATACGAGCGGTCGCGTCTCGCTTGACCTTCGCCAGGGTGTAGCGCCAACCGACGCGCGTTTCGACCTCTTCGTCGACCGACCCGCCTTCGGCGGCACCCGGCTCCTGATCGTCGAGTTGTGATTCGGTCGTCGCCATTTGTTATGCACCTCTCATTGTCACTCACGCTCCCCGTAGGTCACTCGCGGATCGATGTACGCGTAGGAGATGTCCGTAATGACGACACCGACGACGAACATGAACCCGAGGACCATCGTGATTCCCATGATTAACTGGTAGTCGAGTTGCTGGATCGCCTCGACGAACAGGCGTCCGATCCCATTGATCGCGAAGACGGTCTCGACCAGGACGGCACCCCCGAGTGCCGTCGACAGGTTGAGCCCGATGATGGTGATGATCGGTAGCTGGGCCGATCGGAACGCGTGTTTTCGGAGGATCGTCCGCTCCGGAACGCCGTACGCGCGGGCGAGTTTGACGTACTCCTCCTGTAACGATTCGATCATCTGCGTTCGTTCGACCCGCATCAGCGTCGCCATCTGGAGCGTCCCCAGCGCGATCATCGGCAGTATCAGGTGCCTGATCGTCTCCGTCCAGTGTTCGAGGTAGCTGCCGTGACCGGCCGCTTCGGGCGGTTGCCACGGGTAAACCAGTCCCGCCGACGGAAGGACGCCGAGTCTGACCGCGAAGACGATGATCAGCATGATGCCGATCCAGAACGAAGGCGTGCTGACGCCGATCAGGGCGACGATCCGCGAGATGTGGTCCGTCGGTTCGTTCCGGCGTTTGGCCGCGATGATCCCGAGGGGGATCGCGGTCACAATCGCGAAGAGATACGCTGACAGGACCAGCAGTAGCGTCGGACCGGCCCGCTCGAGCATGAGATCGGAGACGGGCCGCCTGCGGTGGATGCTGTAGCCCAGATCGCCCTGGACGAGTCCGGTCATGTAGTTCCAGTACCGGACGTGCAGCGGCTGATCGAGCCCGTAGCGTTGTTCGATCGTCCTGATGAGTTCCTCGTCGGCTTGCTGGCCCTGTAACATGAGTCTGACGGGGTCGCCCGGTGCCAGATTTGCCAGCACGAACGTGATGATGGAGATTCCGATCAGGACGGGAATCGCCTGGAGCAGTCGGTAAATCGTGTATCGAAGCAGTCCCATGTGCGTTCGTCTCGATTACAGTGTCAGTATCGTCATCCTGTGAGGCGTCCGTTGGCGCCGTTCGGTTCGGTGATCCAGTCGGTTCCGGTTTCGATCGCATCCGAAAGGAGGCGATGGCGTCTCGACGCCTACTCCTCGTCGATGCCGACGTTGTTGTCGTCGGAGACGAGTTCCGGATTGTACGAGACGTTCGGATGCGGCTGCATGTCGGTGACGTAGTCCTGGGTCGCGATCGTGTTGTGCTCGGAGTAAGCGGCCATCGCTGGAAGCTCCTCGACGATTTCGTCGATGACGTCGATATACATCTCGCGACGCTCGTCCTGATCGGCCGTCTGTCGCGCCTCGGAGATCGTATCGTGGAAGTCGTCGCTTCCCTCGTAGAAGTGCCCCTGGGTGACGCCGGCGTTGTCCTCGTGGAACAGGTTGTAGAGGTAAACGTCGGGATCGGGGCCGCCGGTCCAACCGAGGATGTACATCTCGTAGTCGTCCGCGTCGCCCGAGATGTACGTGTCAGTCAGCGTCGCGAAGTCGAGGCTCTGGACTTCGGCGTCGTAGCCAAGTTCGTCCAGTCGTGACGCGATCAGTTCGCCCAGCGCGATGCGCACGTCGTCCGGCGGGACGATGATGGTCGGATTCCAGTCGTCGGGATCGTCCAGCCCCGACTCGAGTAACTCCTCGGCTTCGTCTGGATCGTAGTCCGGTGTGGCTTCGTCCCAGTCGTCCGTCGGGAAGTCCCAGATCTCGTTGACGATCGGCGGAATCGGAGAGGCTATCGGCGTTCCGCCGTCGCCGAGGTTCGCGTCGACGAACTCGCTCATCGAGAACGCGTGGGCGATCCCCCGTCGCACCTCGGGATCGGTCGTCTCCCCTTCGTTGCAGTTGAACGCGACGTACATGTAGGACGGGCTCTCGGTCCGGTGGACGTCGATCCCCTCCTCGCCGTCGATCTGGTCCCAGTCTTCCGGCGGGACGGTCGCGATCGCGTCCGTGTCGCCCGCGAGAATCTGTGAGACGCGGCCGGCGTCGTCTTCGGCCGCCTCGAACCGGACCGACTCGAGTTCGGGCTGTGGGTCGCCCCAGTAGTCGTCCCATGCCTCGAGTTCGACGAACTCGTCGGACGTCCAGTCGTCGAACGTGAACGGGCCGGAGCCGACGGGGTTCGTGTTGTAGTCGTCCGGATCGTCGGTTCGTACCGACTCGTTGACGACGTACGTCGCCACCGTGAGAGTTTCGAACGGCCCGTAGGGATGTTCGAGATCGATCTGGACCGTGTGCTCGTCGATAGCCTCCGTTCCGTCCACGTCGATGAAGTCGTACTCCGGCCGGTTGTCGGTGTCCTCTTCGACGGGTGCGGTAAACGAGTGGGCGACGTCCTCGGCGGTGACGGGGTCACCGTTGTGGAACTCCGCGTCGTCGACGATTTCGATGATGTATCGTTCGCCGTCTTCCTCCTCTTCGGGCTCGCCCGCGGCGAGTTTGGGCTGGAGCTCGAGGTCGTAGTCGTACTCGTACAGGCCGTCGTAGACCTGGTGGATGATTTGCGCGCTGTAGGCGTCGTTGGAGACGATTGGATCGAAGTCGCCCTCCGGATTCACTTCCTGCGTATACAGGAGGTGTTGTCCGTCGGGTCCGGCGCCATTGTCCCCACCAATGCACCCCGCAACCATGCCTGCACTGACCGCTGCACCTGATGCAAGTAACCGCCGTCGTGTGGCGGTGAGCTGGTCGTGTACCATCTCGATAAACAATGCCACCCGTGGTATATTGGTAGCAGGGGGCTACAGATCGAAAGCAGATTTTACCGCATTCCTAATCGGACAAATATTGACTCTTTCACAAACAACTATTAAAGATACATCTATTTTAACTATATGAGATACTAAATGAATAGCTACGCTGACACATCCCTTTCATATCTGACCTACAATCAAACCGCGCGACGACGCTCTCGACGGCATCGATATGAGGCCCTATTTGTCCGCAAAACTACTGATGTGTATTCAATTGCACAGGACAGTACAGCAGTGAGTGAATGTGTGATAGCAATTACTAATCTGATTCGGAAACAGCTCGGTCGCCAGCCTCTGGATCGAAGACCAGTGGCATTTTTGTCATCGCCCCCGTGATGGCACAGTATGAACTACAGGGCGGTCGAGACGGACGCGGAGTATATCGCCCGCCTCGAGACTGGTGCCGACTGGCGGGCCGAGATCGAGTCACTCGCCCGCGAGGTCGAGGCCGACGCGGCCTGGTTTCAGGGTCTCGGGGCTGTCCAGGATGCCGAATGCTGGTTTTACGATCAGGACGACTGCACGTACGAGGCCATCGAGTTCGACGAGCCACTCGAGGTCGCAAGCTGCGTCGGCAACGTCTCCTGGCTGGATGACGAGCGCTTTGCCCACACTCACGCCGTTCTCTCGGATCCCGACGGGAACGCCCTTGCAGGCCATCTGAACGAAGCAACCGTCTGGGCCGGCGAGGTCTACATGCGGGTCTTCGAGGAGGGTCTCGAACGCGAGTACGACGAATCGACCGAACTCGATCTCTGGCTCTGATATGCGGGAGGAAGACAAACGGTACTTCCAGCGTCTCGAGTCCGAGTTAGACGAGGCGTTCGACGTCGCCGAACGAGCCAAAGAGCGCGGCGCTGATCCCGACTCCGAGGTCGAGATTCCGGTCGCCAAGGACATGGCCGACCGCGTCGAGAACATTCTCGGCATCGACGGCGTCGCCGAACGGGTCCGCGAACTCGAGGGCCAGATGTCCCGCGAGGAGGCTGCGCTCGAACTCGCGAAGGACTTCGCGGAAGGCAGAGTCGGCGACTACGAAACGAAAGCGGGCAAGGTCGAAGGGGCGGTCCGAACCGCAGTCGCTCTGCTTACCGAGGGTGTTGTCGCCGCGCCCATCGAGGGGATCGACAGGGTCGAAATCCTCGAGAACGACGACGGGACCGAGTTCATCAACGTCTACTACGCCGGGCCGATCCGATCGGCCGGCGGGACGGCACAGGCGCTGTCCGTCCTCGTGGCCGACTACACGCGCGCTTTGGTCGGAATCGAACAGTACAACGCTCGAACCGACGAGATCGAACGCTACGCCGAGGAGATCGGTCTCTACGACAAGGAGACCGGACTCCAGTACACGCCGAAGGCGAAGGAGGCCAAGTTCATCGCCAAACACCTCCCGATCATGCTCGACGGAGAGGCGACGGGCGACGAGGAAGTCTCCGGCTTTCGCGACCTAGAGCGCGTCGACACCAACAGCGCCCGCGGCGGGATGTGTCTCGTCCTCGCGGAGGGAATCGCGCTCAAGGCTCCGAAAATCCAGCGTTACACGCGAAATCTTGACGAGATCGACTGGCCGTGGCTGCAGGACCTGATCGACGGCAACTACGCCGACGACGAGGGGGACACAGCGGGCGACGGAACTGAGGACGGGGACGACGATGCGAAAGCAGACGCGGACGCGGACGAGAACGACGGTGGGGCAGCCGACGGCGAAGACGGCGACTCCGACGACGGGACGGGCGGTCCACCGCGGGCCGACCCGTCGACGAAGTTCCTCCGAGATCTGATCGCCGGCCGTCCGGTCTTCTCCCATCCCAGCGCCGAGGGTGGGTTCCGACTCCGGTACGGCCGCGCGCGTAACCACGGGTTCGCGACCGGCGGGATCCATCCCGCGACGATGCATCTGGTCGACGACTTCCTCGCGACGGGGACCCAGATCAAGACCGAACGACCGGGGAAAGCCCACGGGATCATCCCCGTCGACAGCATCGACGGCCCCACGGTCAAACTGGCAAACGGCGACGTGCGCCGGATCGACGACCCGGAGGAGGCCCTCGAGATCAGAAACGGCGTCGAGAAGATCCTCGATACCGGCGAGTATCTGGTCAACTACGGTGAGTTCGTCGAGAACAACCACCCGCTCGCACCGGCCTCCTACGTCTACGAATGGTGGATTCAGGACATGGACGACGCTGGCGCGGACGCGCAGGCACTCGAGGACGACCCGCGGATCGATCAGGAGTTCCCCGACGCCGAGACCGCCCTCGAGTGGGCCCTCGAGTACGACGCGCCGCTCCATCCCCAGTACACCTACCTCTGGCACGATATCTCGGTCGAAGCGTTCTGTGACCTCGCCGACGCGGTCTCGGGGGGCTGGATCGAGAACGAGAGCAGTTCTAATGACGCTGACGACAACGACGGCACGCTCGTCCTCGAGTACAGCGACGCGACTCGAGACGCCCTCGAGACGATCATCATCGAACACCGCCAGCGGCCTGACGAGAACCGGATCGAGATCGACGACTGGCGGCCGTTCGTCCGGACGGTCGGCTGCGAACCGCGACGGGCGGTTACCGACGGTGCTGCGCTGGAGTCCGATCGGGATACCGATGCCGGTGCTGATCCCGACGCGGACGAGCAGACGGGCGAGCAGACGGAACGCCGGGAGTCGGCCCCCACCATCGAACTCGAGCGCACCTGGACCGACGATGACCTCTCCGAACGCGCTCGGATGTGGGGCCACGAAACGGACGGCGACAACGCCATCGAGGCGGTCAACGAGGTCGCTCCGTTTACGGTCCGCGAACGCGCACCGACCCGGGTCGGCAACCGGATGGGCCGCCCCGAAAAGTCCGAACGCCGCGACCTGAGCCCGCCGGTCCACACCCTGTTCCCGATCGGCGAGGCCGGCGGCGCACAGCGCAACGTCGCCGACGCCGCCAAACACGCCGAGACGATGCAGGACACCCCCGGCGTCGTCGAGGTCCAGATCGGCCGCCAGCGCTGTCCCGACTGCGAGACGGAGACCTTTAAGAACCGCTGTCCGGACTGCAACTCGCGGACGACTCCCGACTATCGCTGTCCCGACTGCGACTCGCGGATCGAGCCCGACGAGGCCGGTCGCGTCGAGTGTGACCACTGTGAGCGCGAGGCCACCTGCGTCGAGAACCGCGAAATCGACGTCCACGAGGAGTACCGCAACGCCCTCGAGTCGGTCGGCGAACGCGAGAACGCCTTCGAGATTCTGAAAGGCGTTAAAGGGCTGTCTTCGGCGACCAAAATCCCCGAACCGATCGAGAAAGGTGTGCTCCGGGCGAAACACGACGTCTCCTCGTTTAAAGACGGCACCGTCCGCTACGATATGACTGACCTTCCCGTGACGTCGGTCCGGGCCGCCGAACTCGATATCGACGTCGGCCAACTACAGGCGCTCGGCTACGAGGAAGACATCCACGGCGATCCGCTGACCCACGAGGACCAACTGGTCGAACTCAAAGTCCAGGATATCGTGCTCTCGGATGGTGCAGCCGAGCACATGATGCAGACCGCCGACTTCATCGACGACCTGCTCGAGCAGTACTACGGCCTCGAGCCGTACTACGAGATCGACGACCGACAGGAACTGGTCGGCGAGTTGGTGTTCGGGATGGCGCCACACACGAGCGCAGCAACTGTCGGGAGGGTGATCGGTTTCACGAGTGCGGCTGTCGGATATGCACATCCGTACTTTCACGCCGCAAAACGCAGGAATTGTGACGGTGACGAAGATTGCGTTATGCTCCTTATGGACGGGTTATTGAACTTTAGTACCAGTTTCTTGCCAGATCAACGGGGCGGGAAGATGGACGCGCCCTTGGTCATGTCCTCTCGGATCGACCCCTCCGAAATCGACGACGAGGCCCACAACATGGACATCGCCTCGCAGTACCCCCGCGAGTTCTATCTCGCGACCCTCGAGCAGGCCGATCCCGAGTCCGTCGACATCCAGATCGGTGAGGATACCCTTGGCACCGACGGGGAGTACGCTGGTTTCGAGCATACCCACGACACCACCGACATCGCGATGGGCCCCGATCTCTCCGCCTACAAGACGCTGGGCTCGATGATGGACAAGATGGACGCCCAGCTCGAGCTCTCGCGCAAACTCGAGGCCGTCGACGAAACTGACGTGGCCGAGCGGGTTATCGAGTACCACTTCCTGCCGGACCTGATCGGGAACCTGCGGGCGTTCGCCCGGCAGGAGACCCGCTGTCTCGACTGCGGCGAGAAGTTCCGCCGGATGCCCCTGACCGGCGACTGCCGGGAATGCGGCGGCCGCGTTAACCTCACCGTCCACAAGGGGTCGGTCAACAAGTACATGCAGACCGCGATCCAGGTCGCCGATGAGTACGATTGTCGCCCCTACACGAAACAGCGGCTAGAAGTGCTCGAGAAATCGCTCGAGAGTATCTTCGAGAACGACAAGAACAAGCAGAGCGGGATCGAGGACTTCATGTAGGAGCTTTTTCGCTACAGTCTCCCGCGACGGCGAATCGCCGTCGCGGTGTCCCTCCGCAAACCCTCCACCAGAAGCACTCCTTCCTCCGTTCCGGCCGATCCGCGGTCTCCACATCAGTCGTCGGCCCGCTCGTTCGCCCTGAGGGCTCACTCACGGTGAGTAGCGGTGAACATTCAAACGATCCCGATCAGTCGCTCGCTCGAGTGAGCCCCGGAATCTCCGCTTTCGGATACTGGGGCCGTGGCGCGTGGGAGTCCGGCAGCCAGTCCAGGAGGCGCTCGTTGAACCGCTCGGGTCGTTCACGGGGGGTCCAATGACCGCAGTTGTCCACCAGATCCAGTTCAGCGTCCGGAATCCGGTCCGCCGCTCGCATCGACCACTCGACGGGAACCAGCGGGTCTTCCTTGCCGTGGACGAGTAACGTCGGAACGGATAGCGTCTCGAGATCGTCGACGAAGTTCGTCTCGACGCGGCCGTCGAAGGAGAGTTCGTTCCCCTGAAACTCCTTGAACGCCTGGATCGAGCCCGGTTCCATGAGCTTCTGCCTGACGTCCTCGACGAACGGGTCGGGGAGGTCGTCGGCGTCCGCAACGAGACTGTCGAGGACCATTCGGACACTCTTGGTGGAGGTGCTGGCGGCGATTTTCCCAAACTCGGTCATTCCGGGGACCTGTGACAGGAGTTTCCAGGGCAACGCGTTCGGTAGTCGGTCACCGAGCCCGTAGCTGTCGACCAGCGCGAGCTGTTCGACGCGGTCGGGATGCTCGAGGGCGTAGCCCAGCGCGACGCCGCCGCCCATCGAAATCCCGGCGAGCGAGACGCGTTCTTCCGGAATCGTCTTGAGGAACCCCTCGAGGACGTCGACGTACGTCTCGAGGGTGTGGGTCACGTCTCCGGTGCTGTTTCCGTACTCCGGCCAGTCGATCCCGTAGACCCGGTAGTCGTCCGCGAGGGCGTCGATGGTGTGTCGCCACGAAACCGTCGCGTCGTCGATTCCCGCGCCGTGACAGAGCACGACGGGTGGGCCGCTCGTTCCCGCCCGCCGATAGGCGATTCGGCAGTCGCCGACGGTGGCGATACCGGTTCCCGTCATGGCACGGATACGCCGTCGCTGGGCTTGTTTCGAAGCGGTTCAGTAGTCGCAGTCGGCTGGAGGGGACTGTCGAAACGAGTCGAGCGACGCTTCATAACTGCCGGTTGCGCCGGAACGGTGTCGGCCTTTTCCCCAGCAGTAGCCGGGCCACTGCTGACGCTCACGAACTCGAGACAGTGTGATTCGACCGGAAGCGCACTATCGGGCGAACCAGGTGTGCTACTAACTCTCACTCTCTGGTATCTGGATGGGGATGTTATATCGTTTTCTATTACCGTGTGTACCACTCACATATACTCGTCTGCTGGTGGTTTTGCGAACGACGGCCGACAGACGCTCGCGAACTGGCCGAATACCGGGTGTTCAACGGCGTTTTCGCGGAAGAACTTCCGAGGTAAGTAACTACACTCGAGTACAATACTCACGCCGTCTCGACGAGTGGGGTGCGAGGAACAGGATTCTATATCGCGGCTATTGATTTACGCACTGTTTACTGCATATCTGTACAGTCTCACAGCGATATAATTCACCCGCCTCGAGCATCGCACTACCGTTCTTGCCTCTGAGGGCGTTATTCATCACTAAGGATACAGAACACGACCAGCCGCATCCCGAGTTCGAACGGCAGTCTACGCGGAAGGCAGCGATGATCGGCCGTATCCGCGGCTTCGACGAGGAGGGGTTCCACGTCACGCTCCGGGACGGTCTCGAGAGACTGAGCATCGAGCACGTTCGATGCGGCGACGAGTTCGGTGAAGCGCACGTGATATGGCGTTGTCTCGAGTGCGGAGAGATGGGCGGACTTCATAGCGACCTGCCCGACAGCTGTTCGTTCTGCGGGACCGTACGCGAAACCTCTCCTACTGAACGAGGACTGGGCCGAAAACCGCTTTTATTACGGTCGCCTCACTGCAAGCTACAGCCATGGATATCGTGGTCTTCGGAGCCGGCAGCCTCGGCAGCCTCGTCGGCGGGATACTCGCGCGTGACTCTTCCAACGAGGTAACGCTCGTCGCTCGCGACGCCCATGCCGACGCTGTCGCCGAATCGGGCCTCGAACTGGTCGGCAAACTCGAGGCGACCGTCGACCCGGCCGCGACGACCGACGGTCGCGGACTCGAGGCCGACCTCGCGATCGTCACGGTCAAATCGTTCGACACGGCAGCCGCGGCCGAGGTGCTCGAAACGGGGTCGTACGGGTCCGTTCTCTCACTCCAGAACGGCATGGGGAACGAGGAGGCGCTCGCGGCCCGACTCGAGTGCCCGATTCTTGCCGGAACCGCTTCCTACGGCGCAATCCTGCGAGATCCGGGAGTCGTCGAGTGTACGGGTATCGGTGAGATCGTCCTCGGCGCACGAACCGGCGGCCCCTCCGCCCACGCCGACCGGATCGGGGACCTGTTCGCCTCGGCGGGCCTTGAGACGACCGTCGCCGCGGACATGCCGCGGCGACTCTGGGAGAAACTCGCAGTCAACGCCGGAATCAACGCGGTGACGGCGCTGACGAGGACCGAGAACGGTGCGGTTCTCGAGGCCGACACGAACGACCTCGCCCGGACTGCGACGAGAGAAACGGCACGGGTCGCTCGCGCCGTCGACGTGAGGCTCTCGAATCGTACGGCTCTCGACGCGATGGAAGACGTCGCGGCTGCGACGGCGGGGAACACGTCTTCGATGCACCAGGACGTTCTCGCAGCCCGACGGACCGAAATCGACGCGATCAACGGCTACGTGGTCGACCGAGCGGCCGAACGCGAACTCGAGGTACCGACGAACCGGCTGCTGGCATCGCTCGTTCGGACGTGGGAACGTGGTCGTGGCCTTCGAGAGTAACAGCTGTCCGGTGTCGAAAACAACAATCAACGCCGCCGGAGACGATGTCGAGTTAGAACGGAGCTTCGGGGCCTTCGTCCGTTTCAGCGCCGTCGTCGTCGACGGTTTCGCCGGGGAACGACGGGCTCATGCCGCCGCCCATGTCGTCGCCGCCCTCGGCGCCGGTGTGGGCGTTGACTTTTTCGATTTCGGGAATTTCTTTGACCATTCGGCTCTTGATCGCCTGAATCGTCATCGGGGAGATACCGCAGCCGCTGCAGGCGCCGCCGAGTGCGATGGTGACCTCACCGCTCTCACGGTCGAGGTCCTGAATCGCAGCGCTGCCGCCGTGCATCTGAATCTGCGGGAAGTTCCGTCGCAGGAAGTTCGCGACGCGGTCTTCGAGATCGTCTCCGTCGTTCTGGGTCTCGGTGCTCATAGAACTGCATTGGGTATCAGCCCCCCTAAACCTTCCGTCATCCATGTTCGGCTGTCGACACCTCCGGCACGCGTCCGACGGGTGTCCCGTGTCGATTATGCGAAGCCGAAGACACGCCGCAGTTCGGTTTCGATCTCTTCGACGTGGATCTCGAGGACCTCTTCGAACCGATCTTCCTCGACGAGGACGCCGGTTACCCGGCCGTGGGGATCGTCGGGAAGTTCGATTCGGAACTCGCCGTCACCCTCGTAAAACGGTTCGCTTTCGTTCAACACCTGTTGATCGATCGCGTGTACGAGCTCGGAGTCGTACCGGTCGTTCATCCGATTGAACGCGTTCTTGTACGCCTGTTGGAGTTCGGGAAAGTAGTTGGCGTACTTGTCTTCGAATTTCTCGGGGTCGAAGTCGGCCATACCCGTATCGACGATGAGCGACGACAAAAGTCGGACGATCGACCGCTCGGCGGTAACAACCGATTAAACGTATCAACCACCTGTCTCGGTAGGCATCTCCTATATACGGACGACGCGTACGCAAGCGGAACCAACACTCATGCGTCGGTCCTGAGCACTGCATATGTCCCTCGATCATCCCCCCATTCCACGCGAGGCGCTGCCGCCAAAATGGGGGCCCGTTGCCTGCTGTGACGGCAAGTTCGCGTACCGTCACAGCCAGCCACCGATCGAACTCATCGCCGACCGGTCTGCAGACCGGTCGCATCCGGGACTCGGCCTCAGTCACTGCTGGGAACTCCGATATCGATATTCGCTCGGCGACCGAGCCATTGTCGAGTCCATCGGTCGGGTCTCGACTCGGCGAGCCGCCGTCGATGGATTGCTCGAGTGTATGCACCGAATCCACGAGTCCGTTGACCAACCGGCCGATCCAATCGAGATGGAGGCGACCCTCGACCGAATTCGGTTTTCGGACGCCGTTCCCGACGACGAGCCAGCGCCGTAGTACGGTGTGACTCGTCGTTTTCACCTCGCCCGCCCCATTCTATATAGTGGTATGTGGTGTATTGCTCTCTTCGCGCTCGAGACTGGAGCGCTGCTCTCACACAGCGAGTAGCCGCGCAGCGGCCGTTATTCGTCCGTACGCAAATGTGGTTTATGGACCACAACGGATCCAGCAGTCTTCCATCGATGGTACTTGATCGCGTTCAGGATCTGATACACGCCGAACTCGTCCGATAGTTCGACGTCATTCACCGTGTTGAACGGCTTGCTCATCACGGATACGACGAATGTACTCGCCACTCGCGATATGTGATCGGGGCGGGACTGCAGTCTCCCGATCGGATCGGCAGTGGATTCTATTGTCGCTCTCGAACCTCATCGCACACCGGTCACAACGCCATCCAGTGGTCGGATGGCCAGTGACGGTCGGGAGTCACTATCGACCACTATCCGCGATATCGATCAACCGTACGTCGGCCGGCCCTCGATGATCGAACTATCACAGTCGACAACGTCGGCCGTGAGAACTGACGTGGCGAATACGTTTTTCACTCACAGCCTCCGAGATGCGTCGGATTCTCAACTGTGTTGTCGAAGGTGCTCGTTCGAATACCGCAGACTATCTCCCGTAGCTCGATGCCGAACCGTCTCCGTTAGCCGACACGGTGCTCGGTTTGTTTTCGGCGCACTGATCTACGCCGGAGAACGCACCAGTTCGTGATACCGAGATTCACCTCTTCTGGGTCCGACTTTCCCCTCGCACTAATCGATGATTGCCTCGAATGGGTGCAAGACGACCGCTCGGTATCTCTCGGCTGCTTCACTCCCGGACCTACTCGCTCGAATCGTCCAATCTCGATACTTCTGGGCTGGCAGTGACCGACGACATCTCCGGAATCTAATCCTATAAATCACATATTGCGATACGGAATAGCAACCTTTCCGTCGTCTTCGCTCGGTGGCGGAGCGCTTATACTTGATTCCGAAGAAGAGGGGGTACCGGAAGCTCTCCGATCGTCCTATGACATCTCAGATCCCCTTCGCTATCGACTTCCACGTCCACTCAGACGACTCCTACGACGGTCACGAACCGATCGAACTCGTTCTCGAGCATGCGGCGGATATCGGCCTCGATGGGGTCGTTATCACCGATCACGACGAAATCAGCGAGTCATTACGTGCTGCAGCCCTCGCCCCCGAGTACGGCCTGGTCGGTATCCCCGGTGTCGAGGTCTCGACCCGGCACGGCCACCTGCTGGCAATCGGTGTCGAGGAACGTCCGGATCCCGGACAGCCGTTCATGGAGACGGTCGAAACCGTCCGTGAACTCGGCGGAATCGCGATCGTTCCCCACCCCTTCCAACGCAGCCGCCACGGCGTCCGCAAACGACGCATCAAAGACGCCGATGCGATCGAGACCTACAACTCGATGGTCTTTACCGGGTACCGGAATCGGCGCGCTCGCACGTTCGCTCGCCGCCGCGACTATCCCGAAATCGGCGCGAGCGACGCTCACTACCTTCCGAACGTCGGCAAGGCCTACACCGAGATTCTCGTCGAACCCGACGCCGAAAACCCGACCAAGGCCGATATCGACGGCGACGAACTCGTCGAAGCCATTCTCGAGGGTCGAACGCAGATTCGCGGTAAGCGCACGCCGATTCACAAGAGCACGGTTCAGTACGCCAAAGGTGCGGTTCGGAAGTCGACGTATCTGCTGACCTCGCGTGCGCCGCTGCTGCCGACGGTTCCGGCGTCGATGGATCGGTCGGGATAGCGGTTCGTATCCGGGTATCCGATTACCGATTACCGACTATCGACTATCGACTAATCAGGAAAGTTGCTCGCCGAGGATTTCGTCGGCGCGTTCGACGAACGCTTCCTCTTCGCCTGTCGGTACCGTCGCACCGGCAGCAACGTCGTGGCCGCCACCGTCACCGCCGACGACGCGCGAGGCGTCTCCCATCACGGCGGAGAGGTCGAGCCCCTTCCGGACGAGGTTGTGCGTGCCCCGAGCCGAGACTTTGACCTCGTCGTCGTTTTTCTCCGCGAAGGCGATGATCGGCTTCGACCGACTGATCCCCGCGTTGCCCATCGCCATTCCGGCGACAATGCCCACGATGGTCTCCCGGATCCGGTCGCCGGCGTGGAACCACTGCAGGTTGTCCGCGTGAGTGACGCCTTCGCGCGTCACGAGATCGATTCCTTCCGAAAGGTTGCGGCGGTGCTCCCGGAGCAGTTTTCGGGCGCGCTCGAGGGCGTCCGTTCGATCGCCGAGGCAGACGCCGAGACCGACGTCGGCCCGTTCGTAGCGGGCGGTCGCGTTGAGCAGCGTCGAGAACTCGCTGGCATCCCGGAGTTCGGTCCCGACCGGCTCCTCGGGAAGGACGTAGGCAGTGCTGACGAGTTGGTCGATCTTTTTCGCGGGGACGCCGCTCGAGACCGCCCGTTTGACGAGCGCGCTGGCGACGGTTTGTTTCTCGTCGTTCGTCAGTCCGGACCAGCGCCGCCACTCGCCGTCGCGTTTCAACTCGAGGTCGAGGCCATCGAGAAATCGCAGCGCACCCTGTTGGTCGTTCGAGATACCGGGAATGTGGACGTCGGTGGCGTACTCGAGGAGTTTCGGTAGCGGACGGGTCTGTTTCCCGTAGAGTGCGAGATCTTTGCCGGTCTCGATGACGCCGGCGTCGACGCCTTCTTCGACGATTTTTGCGTTCGCGCCGTGGAGTTCGCCGCCCGAGGCCTGCATGTCGCCGACGGCGCCGACGACGGCGAGGGCCGCGAGGTCGCGGTTGTCCGCTCGGGCGGCGGCAGTCGTCCCGCCGTCGGTCGCGACGGACCGGGCCGTCCGGTTGTCCGCAACGGTCGCCAGTGCTCGGGCGAGCACGTAACTCGCGCCGGCTCCCGAAAGCTCTGAGGCACCGTTGATGCCGAACAGGAGCGGGTTGAGGTGGTATTCGGTTTCTCGATCGGCGGGCTGGTGGTGGTCCGCGATGACGGGGGTGAAATCGCCGGCGTCCTCGCGGTCGCCGATCACGTCGAGCTGGCCGCTCCCGAAGTCTGTAAAGAGGACAGTGTCGTAGTCGGTCGCCGCGATATCGGCGACCGCCGCCTCGTCGAGCTGTTTCTCGAAGACCGTCTCGAAGGGAATTCCAGCCCGCTCGAGCGCGCTCGAGGCGATCGCGGCGCTGGTTAGTCCGTCGGCGTCGATGTGGGAGGCGAGCAGGACGCGATCGGCCTCGCACAATCGCTGTGCACAGCGAGTCGCACGGTCTTCGAGATCGGGAATCGGCCCAGCCATCGAGGTGTGGTTGGGCCGCCTTCGCTGATAAAGGTGCGGTCTGGTCCTCGTGTGACCAACCGATCGGGTGCCACACTGATCGCCGACTCGGCCGGCGATCGGGTGTGTAGTGGCGTTCAGAGGTAGCCGTGGGTTGCGAGCAGTTCCGGCAGCGATTCGGCGTACAGCAGCAGGGGGATATTGTTCGCTGCGAACAGCACGTACATGAGCACGACGACCGCGACGAAGCGACTGTCCAGCGGTTCCGGGAGCACGTGACCGATCGCGACGACGATCAGGGCGTATCCGGTCGCTGCAAGCGCGACGCCGGGTAATCCGAACAGTCCGTAGAAGAAGACGGTGACGGGGTTGAGTTCGGTGGCGTACGGAACGAGAAAGAACAGCGTCGCGGCGATCACGTCGATACCCCAGAGGAGGAGAAAGGCTACTCGCAATCTGACAGTTCCCGGCGGATCCAGTTTGTTCTCGAGGACTGATTCTACTGCCACGGGCCGTCTAGGCGTCCGACGAGCGTACGTGTTGACCTTGCGACCTCCAGTTGCGAGCGACTCACACGCGCTTTCGCCGCGGTTTCAACCGTGTTCCGTAGATACTTCGTGAGAGACGAAGTGGAGGCCGTTCACTCGCGAGGCGTCGGGACGGTCGCGAACGTCTCGCGGGCGAGTGCATCGAACGTGGCGTCGTCGGGAACCACGTCGACGTCGATCCCTAGGGACCGGGCGGTCTCGGCGGTCGGATCGCCGATGACCCCGACGGTAGCGTCTGCAAGGCCCGCCAGCGCGTCCTCGCGGATCCCTCGCTCGGCGGCGGCCTCGAGGAAGTGCTCGACGGTGAGAGAGGAGGTGAAACAGAGAGCATCGAGGCTACCTTCGGCGGCTAACTCGGTCGACTTGCCGCTGCCAGCCGGCCGAACCAGCCGGTAGAGAACCGTCTCGTGGACGTACGCGCCTGCATCTTCGAACCCGTCGAGTAACACGTCGCTGCCGTGGTCGCTGCGGGCGACTTCGACGCGCGCGCCGTCGATCCGCCCGTCGAGTGCGGCGACCAGACCGCTCGAGGTGAACTCCTCGGGAACGAGATCGACGGCGTACCCTTCGGCACGGAGCGCATCGGCCGTCGCAGGACCGATCGCACAGACGGTTTCCGCGCCCGGTTGCCAGCCCGCTTCGGAGACGAGTTCTGCGCCGGTCTTGCTCGTGAAGACGACGTAGTCGGCGTCGGTTCGCGGCGTCGCGCCGGTCGCGTCGACCGCGAGCATCGGGTCCGGGACGGGGTCGGCTCCGAGGTCTTCGAGCAGGGCGACGGCGTCAGTGAGTCGGTCGTCGTCGGGTCGGAAGACGGCGACCGTGGGTGTTCCGTGCATCGTTCGCTCTCGTTAGCTACCTTCGCCGGCGTCGCCGTAATCGTTCCGAAGGAACTCGACGACCGAGTCGCGGGTCCCGGCGACGTCGCCGATTACCGTCACGGCGGGTGGCGAAATGCCGTTCTCGTCGCGAACGTCGACGATCGTTTCGAGCGTGCCCGTGCCGACCTGTTGGGTGGGCCAGGTACCGCGTTCGACGAGCGCGACGGGCGTTTCGGGTCGCATCCCGGCGTCGCGGAGCGCTCTCGTGTAATCGGGTAACCGAGTGACTCCCATGAGGACGACGATGGTTCCACCAGTCGCTGCGAGGGCCTCCCAGTCGACGGTCGACTCCGGTTTGTTCGGATCTTCGTGGCCCGTGACGAACGAAACGGAAGAGGCGTGATCGCGGTGGGTCACCGGAATGCCGGCTACCGCGGGTGCAGCGATGGCGGACGTAACGGCCGGAACCACCTCGAACGGGACGTCGCGAGCGGCGAGATACTCGGCCTCTTCGCCGCCGCGGCCGAAGACGAACGAGTCGCCGCCTTTGAGCCGAACGACGGAGTTACCCTCGCGGGCGAGTTCGACTAACCGCTCGTTGATCTCGGACTGGGGTGTTCGATTGTCGCCGTGTGCGCGTTTTCCGACGTCTTCGCGGCGACCTGCGGGAAGCAGTTCGATGATTTCCGGCCCCGGTAGCTTGTCGTGGAGCACGATGTCAGCGGTTTCGAGCAGGCGCTTGGCTTTGATGGTCAGCAGATCGGGATCACCGGGTCCGCTCCCGACGAGATAGACGGTTCCGGGAGCGGGGTCGATAGTGTCTTCAGCCATCTCCGTCTGATCGCTACTTCCCCATCGGCTTATCATCCTCGGCAACGTCAGTATTGTCGGTCCCGTCGGCGTCGTCCCGCGCCCGTTCGATGAGCGTGGCCGCACCGCGCTCGGACAGGTCGCGGGCAAACTCCCGTGCGGCTTCGGCGTGGGTTTCGACCGGCAGATCGCGGCTCCCGGTCACCGACTCCTTGCCGTCGCGGTCGAAGACGGTGACGCTGGCGTGAACGTACTCGCCCTGAAGCACCGCGTAGATGCCGACCGGGGCGATACAGCCGCCGCCGAGTTCCGCGAGAATGCTCCGTTCGACCGTCGTCTCGACGCGACTGCGGGGGTGGTCGATCGCGGACTGAATCTCCCGGGCCGTCTCGCCGTCGGTCGCCGTCACCGCGAGCGCACCCTGGCCCGGCGCGGGGACGAACGTCGACGTGGGCAGTTCCTGGTACTCAACGTAGTGTTCTAACCCGCTGCGCTCGAGGCCCGCCTGTGCGAGGACGATCGCATCGTACTCGGTCTCGACCTCGCGGCCGAGGGCCTGCTTCTCGAGTTCCGAAAGGCCGTCGAACCACTCGTCGGCCGTCCGGTCGAACTCGGGTTCGAAATCCTCGTCGCCGGTGTTACCCTTGCGTTCCTTATCGGCCTCCGTGCGCTCCTGATGCTCGGCCTGTAACGCGGGCGCGAGTAGCTTCTCGAGGCGCGTATCCACGTTCCCGCGCAGCGGTTCGATTTCGAGATTGGGGCGCTCCGAGAGCAACTGCGCGCGCCGTCGGAGACTCGAGGTGCCGACGGTCGCGCCGTCGGGGAGTTCCTCGAGCGTCGACCCGTCGGGCGTGACGAGGGCGTCGCCCGGCGCGCCCCGTTCCGGCACCGCCGCGGTGATCAGTTCCTGTGGCTGCTCCGTCGGCATGTCCTTCATCGAGTGGATCGCGCCGTCGAGGTCGCCCTCGAGGACGCGCTCGTCGAGTTCGCGGACGAACGCGCCGGTCTTTCCCAGCCGGTGGATTAGCTCGTCTCTGATCTGGTCGCCCGTCGTCTCGACGGTGACGAGTTCGGCTTCGTACCGTCGGTCCTTGAGGGCCTCCTGTACCAGTGAGGCCTGTCGTCGGGCGAGCGTAGAGCCCCGCGTCGCCAATCGCAACGTCCCGCGTGTTCTCATAGCCATCAGTCGTCGCTTGGAGTATGAAAAGCGCACGCTTGACCGGCGCGGGTCCGTTTCGATGACATTACCGGCTGGGGGACGGAGTGGGGTGGCGAGTGGGCGGGTTGAACGGGTCGGCTGGATCGAGCGGTCGGACGGATCGGATAGATTGGACGGATCGGACAGATTGACGACTTGGGCGGACTGAACGGGCCGGACCAGTACGAGGGATCCGACGGATCCGACGGACCGGTTCCCCGCTATCGACGCGACCGACCGCAGCCGAGTCTGATCGCAGCGAATATATTCGAACTGTTGTTTATGTGCGTCGGGCCGGTAGCCGCAGGCGGATGAGCGACACTCTCTACGAACGACTCGGCGGCGAGGACGCGATTGCGGCGGTTGTCGACCGATTCTACGAACGAATTGTGGCGGACGAACGAGTTTCCCACTTCTTCGACGACGTCGACATGCAAAAACAACGGGCCCACCAGACGCAGTTCATCAGCGCGGTCGCCGGCGGTCCCGTCGACTACACCGGTGAGAACATGGCGTCCGCACACGACGATCTCGGCATCAACCGGACGGACTTCACTGTTATCGCCACGCACCTCGAGAAGACGCTCGCGGAGTTCGACGTCGACGAAGCCGACCGGAACGCCGTCCTCTCGGCGGTCGCGGAGTACGAGGACGACATCGTCACGGCGACCGCGTGAGCCGATCCACGCGAGACTAACACCGACCCGAGGTATTTTGGCCCCGTCCACGCTATCACCTGCCAATGACTGCAGTTACGTTGGGTCCCGAAGGAACCTACTCACATCGAGCAGCGACGGCAGTCGACGACGCGGTCGAGTTCCGTCAGTCCGTGACCTCGATCGTCGACGCCGTTGCCGGCGGCGAGTACGACCGCGGCGTCATCCCGATCGAGAACAGTATCGAGGGCAGCGTCACCGAAAGCCTCGACGCCCTCGCGGAGTACGACGTCGCCGTCGTCCGAGAAATCGTCACCCCGATCAGACACGCCCTGATCGCTCAGGGTCCGGAGTTCGACACCGTTGCCAGCCACTCGCAGGCGCTCGCACAGTGTCGCTCCTACCTCGAGCGCGAGTATCCCGACGCTACGCTCGAAGCCGTCGCGAGCACCGCTCAGGGCGTCGAATTCGCCCGCGACGATCCGTCGATGGCGGGCATCGGTCACCCCGACAACGGTGGCGACGGTCTCGAGGTGATCGCCGAGGACATTCAGGACCAGGATTCCAACGCGACGCGGTTCTTCGCGCTCGCGCCCGCCGAAGCGCGTTCGAAAGGGGGCGGCAAGAGTTCGCTCGTGGTCTATCCGAACGCGAACTACCCCGGCCTGCTGCTCGAACTGCTCGAGCCCTTCGCGGATCGAGATATCAACCTGACGCGCGTCGAGTCCCGGCCGAGCGGTCAGCGGCTGGGTGACTACGTCTTCCACGTCGACATCGAGGCAGGACTGTACGAGGCCCGGACGAAGGAAGCGATCGAGGATCTCGAGGACCTGGCGGAGAAGGGCTGGGTCCGTCGGCTGGGGTCGTACGATACCGAACACGTGGTCGGATAACAGTTGTAGCGAAGACTGGTTATTTAGCCAGAAGCGCGTCGAGTCGCTCCGTTTTCGACCGGTAACGAACGGCCGCCGACCGGGGTGCTCAGAACGCGACGGTGTCGCGGCGGAAATTGAGGACCGCGGTGAAATCTTCCTGTGAGACCAGTCCGATTGGAACCCCGTCTCGCTCGACGAGGACGGCCTCCGATCGGCCGCTTCGAAGTTCCTGAAGCGCGTCGAACGCGCTCGTTTCGCCGTCGATTCGTGGAAGGTCGGTCGTCGCGATTTCGCCGACGGTCGTGGTCTCGTACTCCGCGGGTCGGATATCGCGTAGCGCGGACGCGGTGATCGCGCCGACGACCGTGCCGCTCTTGTCGACGACGGCCAGATTCGTCCGGCGGGCACTGAGCAGGCGAGCGAGTATGGTTTCGGCGGTCGCGTCGGCCGGCACCGTCTCGGACTGGCTAACCAGATCGCTGACGCTGAACCCCGAGAGCAGTTCGGCGATGACGACGGTGCGGGATTCGGTTGTCGCACCGATATAGATGAACAGGGCCACCAGCACGAGAACCGGACTGAATGCGACGACCACGCCCAGGAAGATGAACACGATCGCAAACGCGATCCCGGCACGGGCGGCCGTCCGTGTGGCGCTGACGTACGAGCGGTTGCGGGCGAGGACGGCTCGAAGCACACGGCCGCCGTCCATCGGAAACGCCGGGAGCATGTTGAAAATCGCCAGCACAACGTTCATCACGGCGAGCAGCCCGAGAGCAAAGACGACGAGCGTGGCCGACTCGGGAACCACGAAGAGCGCGGCGAGACAGACAGCTCCGACGAGGAGGCTCGTGACGGGACCGGCGACCGCGATCCAGAACTCGCGGTTCCACTCCTTTGGCATCTCGGTCAGGCTCGCCAGGCCGCCGAGAATCCAGAGCGTGATCGACTCGACCTCGATGTCGTAGCGCATGGCCGCCCAGGCGTGACCCAGTTCGTGTAACGTGACGCTCGCGAACAGCCCGATGGCGGCGGCGGTGCCGATGATCCACCGATCGGCGTCGGTGAGCTGTGCGGCTTCGACCGTCGCCGGCGTCATGCTGTTGATGAGCGTCGCGTACGCCGCCAGCTGTTCGCCGCTGCCGATGAGCCACGCGAGGATCGGGAGAAAGACGAACAGCGAGATATTCAACCGGATCGGGATACCCCAGACGCGAAGGACCGTGTAATTCATAGATCAACCCACAGATACCGGACTGTTAGGTGTTGCTGAATACGACGACCCGGAGGGGAGTCGAGACGATTCGATCGTATCGCAAACGGTTTTCAGCATCCCCGCGGTACACCCGCCCATGACCCTCGAGGAAGGCACCGACGCGCCGACCGTGACCGCACCGAACCAGAACGGCGAGGAAATCACCCTCGAGTTCGACGATCCGACCGTCCTCTACTTCTACCCGAAAGACGACACCCCAGGCTGTACGATCGAGGCCAATCAGTTCCAGCGCGAGCGCGAGAGCTACGCGGATGCGGGCGTGGACGTCTACGGCGTCTCGACCGACGACGTGGACTCCCACGACGCGTTTTGCGAACAGGAGGGCCTCGAGTTCGACCTGCTGGCCGATCCGGAGGCCGAACTCGCCGCGGCGTTCGGCGTCGACGTACAGGGTGGAACGACCGCGCGGACGACCTTCGTCCTCGCCGACGGCGAGGTGAAGGCGGTCTACGAGAACGTCGATCCGGACGGCCACGCGCGCGACGTCTTGTTCGACGCGCTCGAGGACGGGTTGGTATCGCTGCCCGAGTGACTTTCTTCTGACCTCGAGTCGCGGGCAGAATTTATCCCGTTCGAGGGCGTAGCGGCGACTATGCGAGGAAATCCGTTCGAGGATATCGAGGCAATGCTCGACCGCGTCAGCCAGCAGGTCGAATCGGGAATGACCAGCGGCGGACTGCAGGTCCCGGGATCGGTTCCGGTCGACGTCGTCGACACCGGCGAGGAGTACCTCGTCACCGCCGATTTACCGGGCTACGAGACCGACGACATCGACCTCACCCTCTCGGAAGGAACCTTGCGCCTCGAGGCCGGCCGCGAGGACGAGGAGTACGCGGAGGGGCGCTATCTCCGCCGGGAACGGACCCGAACCTCGGCGAACCGGCGGATTCGTCTGCCGGAGCCGGTCGAGGAAGAGGCGGTGTCGGCCGGCTACGACGAGGGCGTGTTGACGGTTCGACTCCCGAAAGTCGCCGGCAGCGACGACTCGAGGGAGATCGATATCGAGTAACGAGTCGGTGCTTGCCGCGACCGTCGTCGAAACTCGGACGCTTTTCGGGGTGGGCCAATCCTGCCACGACCGACAGGTGTATGGAAAGCTATAGGGCGGCGACGGCCACATTCGTATATAAGAATGAGCGACGCGGGATACGACCACGAGTCGGTCGAACGGCGCTGGCAGGAGGCGTGGGACGAGGCGGACGCCTATCGAACGCCCGACGATATCGAGGATCCGACGTACGTCCTCGGGATGTACCCGTATCCGTCGGGCAAACTCCACATGGGACACGTCCGAAACTACACGATTACGGACGCGTACGCCCGGTTCCGACGGATGCAGGGCGACGAGGTACTCCATCCGATGGGGTGGGACGCCTTCGGGCTGCCCGCGGAGAACGCGGCCAAGGAACGCGACACCAACCCGCGCGACTGGACGTTCGACTGCATCGACACGATGCGCGACCAGATGAACGCGATGGGCTTTGGCTACGACTGGGATCGCGAGATCGCCACCTGCACGCCGGAGTACTATCAGTGGAATCAGTGGCTCTTCTCCCGGTTCCACGACGAAGGACTGGTCGAACGCCGCGACGCCGAGGTCAACTGGTGTCCCCACTGCGAGACGGTCCTGGCCGACGAGCAGGTCGAAGGCGAGGCCGAACTCTGCTGGCGCTGTGATACGCCGGTCGAACAGCGCGAACTCGAGCAGTGGTTCCTGAAGATTACGGAGTACGCAGACGAGTTACTCGAGGACATCGACGACCTCGAGGGCTGGCCGAACTCGGTCCGCCAGATGCAGCGCAACTGGATTGGCCGGCAGTACGGGACGGAACTGGACTTTGCCATCGACGGCTATGGCTCGGTCGAGGCCTTCACAACTCGCGTCGACACCATCCACGGCGCGACGTTCTTCGCGCTCGCGCCGGACCACCCGATCAGCGAGGCGGTCGCCGAGGAAGACGAAGACGTTCGCCAGTTTATCGAGCACGAGGCTGACCCCGAAGGCGACGAGCCGAACGGCGTCGAGACCGACCTGACCGCGACCAACCCCGTCACGGGCGACGAGATCCCCGTCTACGTCGCCGACTTCGTCCTCTCGGACGTCGGGACGGGCGCCCTGATGGCCGTCCCCGGCCACGACGAGCGCGACCACGCCTTCGCACAGAAGATGGACGAAGAGATCAAGCCGGTCATCGCGCCGAAACCCGAGGACTGGGACGGCGAGACGGTCCCCGACGCGCCGGACGTCAGCGAGGAAGCGTTCACCGACGACGGTGTGCTCGTGAACTCGGGCGACTACTCCGGCCTCAAGAGCGAGGTGGCTCGCGAGCGGCTGACCGACGAGATCGACAGCGCCGAGGAGGCCACCCAGTACCAGCTTCGCGACTGGGGGATCTCCCGCCAACGGTACTGGGGAACGCCGATTCCGGTCGTTCACTGCCACGACGACTGCGGTGCCGTCATGGTTCCCGAGGAGGACCTGCCCGTGGAGTTGCCGGAGTTCATCAACACCACCGGGAACCCGCTGGATGCCGCCGAGGAGTGGAAGCGGACGACCTGCCCCGAGTGTGGTGGCGAGGCGACTCGCGAAACGGACACGATGGACACCTTCGTCGACTCCTCGTGGTACTTCCTGCGATACGTCTCGCCGGGTGCGGAAGACGTGCCCTTCGACTTGGAGCAGGCCAACGACTGGATGCCCGTCGATCAGTACGTCGGCGGCATCGAACACGCCGTGATGCACCTGCTCTACTCCCGATTCTTCACGAAGGTGCTGGCCGACCACGAGGGGCTCGAGCACCGCGAACCCTTCACGAACCTGCTGGCACAGGGGATGGTCCAATTGGAGGGCGAGAAGATGTCCAAATCGAAGGGGAACACGGTCTCGCCTCAGCGGATCGTCGAGGAGTACGGCGCCGACACGGCCCGACTCTTTATGATGCAGGCCGCCCAGCCCGAGCGCGACTTCGACTGGAGCGAGGAGGGTGTTCGCTCGACGTACGCGTTCCTCGGCCGGCTCAAGGGGATGGTCGAAGACTACGTCGCCGATGAGCCGGACGGCGAGAACGACACCGTCGCGAGCTACGTCGACGCGGAAATCGACGCGACGATCGCCATCGCCTCGGAGGAGTACGACGATCTGACGTTCAACCGAGCGCTGCGGGAAACTCAGGATCTGACGCGGACGCTGCGGCAATACGCCACTCACGCCGATCCCCATCCGGCGACCTACGAGCGCGGGCTGTCGGCGGTCGTCCGCCTACTCGCACCGGTCGCTCCCCACCTCGCGGAGGAGCTGTGGGACGACCTGGGTAACGACGACCTCGTCGCCGACGCCGAGTGGCCGACCGCCGAGGTCGACCGCGACCACGTTCGCAAACGCCGCCAACTGGTCCAGAACACCCGCGAGGACATCCGTGACATCGTCGAGGTCGCCGGCATCGAAGAGCCGACGGGGATCGACGTCGTCATCGCTCCCGAGTGGAAGTACGACGCCCTCGAGATCGCGATCGAGAGCGACGCCGACAACCTGATCGGCGAACTCATGCAGGAGTCCCACATCCGCGAGCAAGGCGACGCGGCGGCGGACTACGGCCAGGATCTGCAGGCCGAACGCGAGGCGCTCTCGATGACGCTCTCGCCGGGCGAGGAACACGCCGCCCTCGAGTCAGCGGCCTGGCTGATCGAACGCGAGTTCGACGCGCCAGTGCGCGTCGTTCGCGCCGCCGACGCCGACGACAGCGTGCTGAAAAACGCTACACCCGGTCGGCCGGGGATCGAGATCGACGACTGAGACGGACTGCTGTGCCGAGTACCCGGCGCAACCACAGCCGCCGTAGGTGCGTCGGTACTGACGTCCAGTCGACTGTCTGCCAGTGTCACTCGTCGAACCCCTCGAGTAGCCAAACCGTAATCGGATCTGACAGCCAACTGTCTCCTTTATGCCGCTGTCTCACGTATCGTGAGGTACAGCCCCTGGGCTGACTCTCGAGGATGAACGAACAGAACGAACGTCAGTCACGAGATCGATCACGAACGCGAACGGATCCGTTTCGCTGGACGTTTTCCGGCGGGTCGTCACCGACCGCTCCCCACGTCGCCTCGATGACGTGGCGGGACGGACTCTTCATCCACTGGCCGGTCGATCCCGACGCCCTTCGCCCGCACGTACCCGACCAACTCACGCTCGAAACGCGGGACGGGGCCGCCTGGATCAGCGTCCTTCCGTTCGTCCTCACGAAGGCCGGTCTCCGCGGAACGCCGCCGGCTCTCAGAATGGCGTTTGCCGAACTTAACGTTCGCACGTACGTCCGGCACCGCGGCGATCCCGGTCTGTTCTTCTTCAGTATCGACGTCGGCAGTCCGCTGATCGCCGCGGCCATCGGTCGGACGACTCGGCTGCCGGTCTATCACGCACACATGCGAGTCGGTGCCGACGACGAACAGGTCGCGTTCTCGAGTACGCGAGGCCAGACCGCGGTCGGTACCCGTCCGCGGTTCGAGTCGGCGGACACCCCTGCACGCTTTTCGGCGACGTACGGTCCGGTCGGGGACGTGTACACGCCGGACCCGGAGTCGTTCGCGTACTGGCTGACCGAGCGCCGGCGGTTCTACGCGGCGGAGCAGCGAGGCGTTCTGGCCGCCGAAATCGCACACGATCCGTGGCCGCTTCAGCCCGCGGAGGTGACGATCCACGAGAACACGATGTTCGAGGCGAACGATCTGCCGGAGCCGACGGGCGATCCGGTCGTCCACTACTGCGATGAGCTCTCGATGACGGGTTCGATTCCGCGACTGCTCTGATACGGTTTACTGTAGTCAATTACCGCCGATCGCCAGAACGGGGTCGGCGATCGGCGGTACATAGTTACAGCAATCCGTATGAGAGACCGCTGCGGATACTGGTTGCGGGCCGCTTCTTGGTCCTCCCGACTCGCGGCTCTCCGTTTCAATTCTCGATTCCGGCTCTCGATGCAGTACCGACGTTCAATAGCGAAAATCGCCAATCGAACCACTCGATTTCCCCGTCGTCACAGCCGCTACTGTTCGGTATCGATCAGACCGAACGCGTAGCCGTCGTCGCCTTCGCGAGCGTTCTCGTAGACGACGTGGGCTGCGGCGACGTCCTGGATGGCCAGGCCGGTCGAGTCGAAGACGGTGACGCCCGTCTCGGCGGTTCGACCGTCTTTCGCGCCGACGACGATCTCGCCGATTTCGCCGTAGATGTCGTCGTCCGTGAGCACGCCCTCGTGGTAGGGGACGTTGATCTCGCCCGAGTGCGTACACTGCTCGTGGTCGTCGATGACGATTCTGGCCGCCCGCAGGAGGTCGTCCGCGAGTTCGTGTTTGCCCTCGGCGTCGGCACCCATCGCGTTGATGTGGGTGTGCTCGCCGACGTCGTCCGGACCGACGATCGGGTCTTCGACGGGCGTTACCGTCGAGAGGATGTCGCAGTGCCCGGCCTCCGAAATCGAACCGCTGCGGATGTCGAATCGGTCGTCAAACGCCTCGACGAACCGCTCGACGCGCTCCGTGTCCGGGTCCGAGACGACGACCTCCGTGATGTCGCGCACCTCGCTGATCGCCTCGAGTTGGGTGTACGACTGGACGCCGGCCCCGACGATGCCGAGACTCGAGGCGTCCTCGACGGCGAGGTGGTCGGTCGCGACGGCCGCCGCGGCGCCGGTGCGTTTCATCGTGAGCATGGTCCCGTCCATGATCGCAAGCGGGACCGCGGTCTCCGGGTCGGAGTAGATCATCGTCCCCAGCACCGTCGGGAGATCGTGATCGGTGGGGTTGTCCGGGTGGACGTTGACCCACTTCAGCCCGGCGGCGTCCCAGTCGTCGGTCTCGAGGTAGGCGGGCATCGACCGAAAGTCGCCGTTGTACTGGGGCAGATCGATATATGATTTCGCGGGCATCTGGGTGTCTCCGCGTTCGAATGCCCCGAAGGCTTGCTCGACGGCGTCGATGACGTCGGCGAGTCGCGCGTGTTCGTCGACGTCGTCGCTGTTCAGAAGAATCGTGTTCATGCTGGCGAATATTGCGGGAAGCTACTTATTCGTAGTGAATCGCCGGAGGCACCGCAACTGCTCATCAGTAACCGTTTCGAACGCGATAGGCGGTTCTCACCGTGTTTTCGAGAAGGTGGTGGCAATAGAATAACACGTCAGCCGAACGGCAAACGAATATGGACCGACTCGAAACGGCGGTCAGCGGTCGGCGGCGGTGGCTCGTGGGCCAGGGTCACTGCCCACGGCTCACGTTGTTCGCCGTTCGCCGTTTCGGAGGGGTTCGCTGTGCTCGCCCCTCGCTTACATCATGCCGCCCATGCCGCCGCCCATACCGCCCATGCCGCCGCCCATGCCACCGCCGCCCGGTGGCATCTCCTCGTCACCATCGTCGTCGGCAACCGCGAGGTCGCCGGCGGCGATGACGTCGTCGATGCGAAGCAGCATGACGGCCGCCTCGGTGGCGGACTCGATGGCCTGGGTCTTCACGCGAAGCGGCTCGTAGACGCCCTCGGAATCCATGTCGATGGTGTCGCCGGTGAAGGCGTCCAGTCCGGAGCTCGTGTCGCCGGCGTCGTGGTCGGCGCGAAGTTCCACGAGGGAGTCGATGGGGTCGAGCCCGGCGTTCTCGGCCAGCGTGCGCGGGATGACCTCAAGGGCGTCGGCGAACGCTTCGACGGCGAGCTGTTCGCGCCCGCCGACGGAGTCGGCGTAGTCGCGCAGCGCGAGCGAGAGCTCGACTTCGGGAGCGCCGCCACCGGCGAGGACTTTGCCGTCCTCGACCGTGGTGCGGACGACGCCCAGCGAGTCCTCGATGGCGCGGTCGACTTCGTCGATGACGTGTTCGGTGCCACCCCGAAGGATGAGGGTGACGGCCTTGGCGTCGTCGACGTCCTCGACGAAGATGCGCTGGTCGCCGGCGATCTCCTTCTGGGCGACGCTGCCGGCGAAGCCGAGGTCGTCCTCGGTCAGGTCGTCGACGCTCGTGACGGGCGTGGCACCGGTTGCGCGGGCCAGCTGTCCCTGGTCGCTGGACTTGACGCGGCGGACGGCGATGATGCCTTCCTGGGCGAGGTAGTGCTGGGCCATGTCGTCGATGCCGCCGTCGACGAAGACGACGTCAGCGCCGACAGCGGCGATCTCCTCGGCCATCTCGCGCAGCTGGGCCTCTTCCTGCTCTAAGAACTGCTCGAGCTGGTCGGGGTCGGTGACGTTGACCTCGGCGTCGATCTCGGTCTCCTTGATCTCGAGGTCGCCGTCGATGATGGCGACGTTTGCGTCCTCGGCGAAGTACGGCATGCTGTCGGAGACGCGTTCCTTGTCGACGATGACGCCTTCGACGAGCTCGGAGTTCTCGATCGAGCCGCCGACGACCTTCTCGACTTTGATGTTGTCCGTGTCGACACCGTCGTCGTCGGCGACCGACTGAACGGCGTCGACGACGAGTCCGGAGAGCAGGTCGCGGGCGCTTTCTGCGCCCTTCCCGGTCATCGCCGTGGCGGCGATCTGTTGGAGGACCTCGTCGTCGTCCTCGTCGACCTCGATGGCGATCTCCTCGAGCGCGTCGATGGCCTCTTCGGCGGCCTGGCGGTACCCCTGGGCGAGGGTGGTGGCGTGGATGTCCTGGTCGAGGAGTTCCTCGGCCTGACTGAGGAGTTCGCCGGAGATGACGACGGCGCTGGTGGTCCCGTCACCGACTTCGTCTTCCTGGGTTTCGGCGACTTCGACGATCATGTCGGCTGCCGGGTGGTCGATCTCCATCTCCGAGAGCAGGGTGACACCGTCGTTCGTGACGATGACGTTACCCGTCGAGTCGACGAGCATCTTATCCATTCCCTTCGGACCGAGCGTGGTCCGTACGGATTCGGCGACGGCCTTCCCGGCTTGGATGTTCATCGACTGCGCGTCTTTGCCGGATGTCCGCTGGCTGTCCTCCGAGAGAACGATAAGGGGCTGATTGCCCATCTGCTGTTGTGCCATAGTCAAGCGAAGGATTGATTGTGATTCTACATAAGTCTTTCGAGAGACGTCGAGCTAAACCTCCTTACGAGGGCGTCGCACGGCGGTTCCCTGTCGAACGCGCTCCCATTATTTATATACTCTCTGCCGTGACAGGCGCTGAGAACCGACAGCGAGTGCGCTGATCGTAGGCACTCGGCCCGGTTCGTCTCGAGGGAATAGGGTGCTACGCCGAGGAAATCGAGGGAAAAGTGCAGTCAGGACTGACCGCCGGGGAACCGGTGGTACTGCATCCCCTGATGTTTCATCTCGTTGTGTTTCTCCTCGAGGAACGAGTAGACGGCTCCGTGTGGCGCGCCGTCGAGGAGCATTTCGGCGGCGCTGCGGACGGCATCGACCTGCTGTGGTGCGCCGATGATCCCGAGCGTCGAGCCGTAGATGACGACGTCGGCACCCGTCAACTCCTCCATGAGTTCGCGGGTTCGGCCGCCTTCGCCGATGAGGCGTCCCTTCTTGCGTTTCATATCGTTCTTGTTGCGTGCGGCGGCGTCGATATCGACGACGTCGAACAACATCATCTCGTCCTCGAGCAGTCTGAGCGCGGCCTCGGGTGCGAAGCCGCGGCCGATCGCACGGACGATATCGGGCGCTTTGAGCCCGAGAACGGGGTCGCCGACGGTCTCGACGGCCACGGAGCCGTTCTCCGAATCGATGTCGAGTCGCACCTCGGCTTCCGCCTCGATTTCGCGCATCGTCTCACCGCCTTCGCCGATGAGAACGCCGATGCGGTCCTGCGGAATCTTCACGTGTTGCATACAAGACCGTACTGGCTGGGTGAGGTTAAGAGCTTGGTCCGCACGGTACGGGTGTGATTGACGGGCGTTCGCGTCGGCCTCTCACTCCGCTACCGACCGGAACCGTACCGTTTCCGAGAGGGTATCCACGATCGCGACCGTCCGATCTTTCTCGGACTTCGCTAGTACGTGCGCGCCGGGGTTGCACACCGTCGTTCGGCCCTCGTTCGATAGCTCGCGCTCGTGGTGGTGACCGTAGCAGACGAAGTCGTACGTCTCGCCGGCCGCGATGGCCTCGACCTCCTCGAGGCTCTCGCCGTGGAGAACGGCGAAGGAGAGGCCGTCGAACTCGAGGCTCGCGAAGCGGCCGTGGAGCTCGCTCTCGCCGCCCAGCGCGTCGAATTGCGATTGAAGGCTCGCGACGTCACCGTCGTTGTTCCCGAGGACACCGTGGAGTTCGAACTCGCCGAAGTAGCCGATCATCAGCGGGGCGACGAAGTCGCCGCAGTGGATCACGACCTCGACGCCCTCCTCCTCGAAAATCTCGGTCGCGCGCTCGATCGCCTCGACGTTGTCGTGGGTGTCCGAAATGATCCCGATGTTCATACGCTATGACGCGACTGCGAGACTCAAATGCGTTCGGGGGTTCGACTCGACTCGGCCTACGATTCGAGTCCCGACGGCACGCCGGCTCGTTCGAGCGCTCGTCGTCGCTCCTGCTCAGTTAGTCGGTAGGGTTCGAGGGCCTCCTCGAGCGAGCCGAGTTTCGAACGTCGCTGCTGGTGGGCCGTCAGAAACCCCGTGATTCGGTCGATCGCGATCTCCTTCAATTCGCCGCTCAGCAGGTCGCCCGATCGGTAGTCGGCTGCGATTCGCTCGAGTCGTTCGTCGTCGTTCTCGAAGAAGAATCGCAGGTACTGGAAGGGAACGTCGACGGCCGGATCGCCGCCGTGCTCGCGGTGTTCCTCGAGCGTCGCTCGCCCGCCAGTGTAGGCGTGGGTTCGGATCGTTTCCGCGACAGTCTCGGGGTCCGCCGTGAGCTCGATCGACGGCGCATCGCCGGAGCTACTCATCTTCCCCGGGCCGTCGAGACTGGGAAGGAATCGTCCGAGTAGGGCGCCCGGTTTTTCGACGGGAAGGGCGTCCTTTGCGGCCACGTCGCGACAGACGCGAACGTGGGGGTCCTGATCGACGGCGACGGGGACGAGCGTCGGCTGGCGGCCCGCGACGAGTTGCGGGAGCAGAAGGTGGGTCGCTTGCACGGCGGGGTAGAATTGCAGTCCGACGGTATCCTGTTGGCCGTAGACGGCGTCGACCGTCGCGGGCGTGAGGTGCTTCGCGAGTCGAACGGCGATCGGATAGATCACATCCGAATCGGCCGTATCGACGACGATTCGCGTCCGTTCGGGATCGAAGCCGACGGCCAGGATGTCCCGCAGGTTTTCGCGCGTGTACGCCCCGATCGACTCGAATGACTGCTCTTTCGCGAGGAACTTCTCGTCGTCCGAGAGCGGCACGTAGACGGTCGCACCCGTCGCCTGCTGGAATCGTTTCGCGAGGTAGAGTGGGAGAACGTGGCCGAGGTGCATCGGTCCCGAGGGACCTCTGCCGGTGACGATCGCGTGCGGCTCGTCCGACTCGACGGCCTCGAGATAACGATCGGCGTCCCGGCCGGCGTAGAACGTTCGACGGCGGAGCATCGGCTGATCGGGGAAGCGATCGATCTGGTCGTCGGTCAGCGGGTCGGCTCCGAACCGCTCGAGCAGTTTCGCGTAGTCGACCGTCCCGTCGACGGCGTAGGGGGTGACGGTGAACTCGTCGTCGGCAGGGTTCGATTCGCTCGATCGGGCTGTGCTGGTGTTGTCGGTGCTGTTTGAGGTTCCGTTTGGTTCTGTCATTCGTCTCGAACCGTAGACTGCGGCGGCTGGAAGTCGATACGAACGAAAACAAGCGAAGGGAGCGTCCGCCGCGACAGCCGACGGGTTAAGCCGCGTCGCCGGCCGCGAAGGAACTGTCCGCTCTCGAGGGGATCTGCCAGCGCCACTGCCACTCGAGAGCGGCCGTCATGACTCCGTTATTTTTGCGAGACGGTAATGAAGATTTCGTCGAGATCCGTACGTCACTCACTCAGTCCCGAGACGGATCCGGCTCCGGACTCGTCACGAACTCGAGCAACTCCTCCTCGCTCGTCTCCAGCCCCTGTCGCGAGAAGAAACTCGCGACGTTTCGGCAGTCGCGCTCGAGGAACGTCCGGCTGTTCGGGTGGTGGACGGTCACGGCCTGCCCGACGTCGATGATCACGAGTTGGCCCTCGTCGAAGACGACGTTGTACTCGCTCAGGTCGCCGTGGATGATGCCCGCGGAGTAGAGTCGGCGCATGTACTCACGCATGACCTCGTAGGCGGTCTGGGGGTTCTCGATGTGGACCTCGCCGAGCCGTTTCGCGCGACCCTCGTCGTCGCCGATGTACTCCATGACCAAGACGTTGCGCTCGGTGGCGATCGGCTCCGGTACGCGAACGCCGGCCGCTCTGGCCCGCTCGAGGTTCGCGAGTTCCTTCTTCGTCCAGGCGAGGACGACATCTTTCTTCTTGCCGCCGAGACCTTCGAATCGGGGGTCGCCCTCGAGGTAGTCGCGCATCTGCCGGAAGTTCGAGGCGTTGATCCGGTAGATCTTGACCGCGACGTCGCGGTCGTCGCCCAGCGCGTGGTAGACATTGGCCTCCTTGCCCGTCGAGAGCGGCCCGCCGAAGGCTTCGACGTAGCCGTCCTGGACGAGTTTGTAGAGCGCCGCCAGCGTCGCGTCGTCGAACACCGACTGCTCGACTTTGAACTGGTCGGCGTCTTTGATCCGCTCTTCGAACTGCTCGAACTCGCGGTCGCGTTTGCGAGCGATCCGGTCGGCCTCGGTCTCCGAGACGTCGATCTCCTCCCACTCGTCGCCCGGCGTTTCCACTTCCTCGAGGTCGACCAGCCCGAATTCCGTTCCCTGTCCCATCTACTCGGTCTACGGATCGGATGCGGGTAAAGACTGGGTATTGTGCGACCGTGAGGTGGGGAGTCTGCGGTCCGGCTCTACCCTTTTTTGCCCTGCCCGTCGTCGTTCCGACTGTAATGGAATCGGTCGAACGACGGTCGACGGCGAGGACCGAGCGATGACCCGCTACGAGGTGACACTCGAGTGGACGAACGGCGGCACCGACACCGTCGCGGTCGATCCGAAAGAGTCGGTGCTCGAGGCGGCCCAGCGAGAGCGGATCCGGCTCCCGGCGGACTGTCGAAAGGGGACCTGTATCACCTGCGTCGGTCGGGTGCTCGCCGTCGACGGGGATGGCACTGACGGCGGACTCGAGAGCCCGGGGTCTGCCGGCGATGATGAGGGCCCGGTCGACGCCGCGAACGCGTTCGACTACCGACGCCAGCCCGCGGCGCTCACGAAGTCGGAGCGAGCGGACGGCTACGTCTTGCTGTGTATCGCCGTTCCTCGAGCGGACTGTCGCGTCGCGGTCGGACCGATGATTCGCGCTGAGGTCGGCGACAGCCCGTGGGGATAAGGGCGATTGCATAGCCGCGAGGTTTTTGCGCTCGATCACCAGGTCTCCGCGGGCGGAGCCGTGGGGTTTTTCTCCGTTATTTCTGTACTCTCGAGCAAGAGCGATGTCCCTCACCGATGAGAACGCGGACGAAGACAACCCCTATCTCCGAGCGCCGCCGACCGACTTCGATCCGGTCGACGAACTCTCAGAATCGGCGGCCGAACGGCAGGCCGAGCAGTTGCGCGAGGCCATCCGCGACCACGACCGACGATACTACGTCGAGAACGATCCGATCATCGCCGATCGAACCTACGACGCACTCTTCGCACGGCTGCGCGACCTCGAGGAAGCCTTCGATCTCTCACACCCCGACAGCCCAACCCGAAGCGTCGGCGGCGAACCGCTCGAGGCCTTCGAAACGGTCGAACACGTCGCGCCGATGCTCTCGATCGATCAGAGCGGCGAGGCCGACGACGTTCGCGAGTTCGCCGATCGCGTGCGCAGGGAGGTCGGGGACGTCGACTACGTCTGCGAACCCAAGTTCGACGGCGTTTCGATGGAGTTCGTCTACGAGGACGGGAGCTTGACGCGCGCGGTCACCCGCGGCGACGGCCGCGAGGGCGACGACGTCACCCGAAACGCGCGGACGATCGGCTCCGTTCCCCAGCGACTCCACGGCGACTATCCCGACTTCCTCGCGGTGCGCGGCGAGGTCTACATGCCCAAAGACGCCTTTCAGACGCACAACCGCGAGCGCATCGAGCGCGGCGAGGAACCCTTTGCGAACCCGCGAAACGCTACCGCCGGAACGATTCGCCAGCTTGACTCTTCCGTCGTCGCCGACCGCCCGCTCGAGGTCTTCTACTTCGATGTGCTCGAGGCCAGCGACCTCGAAAACAGTCACCGCGACGAACTCGAACGCTTCCCCGAGTGGGGGCTGCGCGTCAACGACCGGGTCGAAGTCGTCGACGACATCGAGGATGCAATCGAGTACCGCGACCGTCTGGTCGAGATCCGCGACGACCTGAACTACGAGATCGACGGTACCGTTATCAAGGTTGACGACCGCGAGGCCCGCGAAGAGCTGGGTCGCACGGCGCGCCACGACCGCTACGCGTTCGCCTACAAGTTCCCTGCGCGGGCAGAGATAACGCCGATCGTCGACGTGGCCGTTCAGGTCGGTCGAACCGGTCGGCTCACGCCGGTCGCGCTGCTCGAGCCGGTCGACGTCGGCGGCGTCACCGTCTCGCGAGCGAGTCTGCACAATCCGGAGGAGATCGCCGAGAAGAACGTCAACGTCGGCGACACCGTCCGCGTCCAGCGCGCGGGCGACGTGATCCCCTACGTCGAAGAGGTCGTCGAGAAGGACAGCGAGGGCCACTACGAATTACCCGACACTTGCCCCGTCTGTGGCAGTCCCGTCGAGCGCGACGGGCCGATGGCGTTCTGTACCGGCGGGGTAGCGTGTGACGCCCAGCTTCGGCGATTGATCGAGTACTACGCCGGCGACGACGGGCTGGATCTCGAGGGACTGGGCGAGAAGAGCGTCCGACAGCTCGTCGACGCCGAGTTGTTGGAATCCGTTGCCGACCTCTACGACCTCGAGCGCGAGGAGTTGACGTCGCTCGAGGGCTGGGGCGAGACCAGCGCCGAGAACCTGCTCTCCGAGATCGACTCGAGCCGCGAGCCGCCGCTCGCGGCGTTCCTGTCGGCGCTCGGCATCCCTCACGTCGGCCCGACGACGGCCCGGGAACTCGCCCGCGAGTTCGCCACGTTCGAGGCGTTCCGCGAGGCCGCGAAGAACGAACCGGAGCGACTCGAGGGCGTCGACGATGTCGGCGAGGCGGTCGCTCAACAGCTCCAGGACTTCTTTACCAGCGAGGCCAACGCCGACGCCGTGGACGAGTTGCTCGAGCACGTTTCGCCGCAGGAAGCCGAGTTCGAATCCAGCGGCGACGCACTCGAGGGGCTGACCTTCGTCTTTACTGGGTCGCTCGAAGGGGTGACCAGAAGCGAGGCTCAAGCGACCGTCGAGGCCCACGGGGCCAACGCGACGGGTAGCGTTTCCGGGAACACGGACTACCTCGTCGTCGGCGAGAATCCTGGACAGTCAAAACGTGACGACGCCGCGGCCAACGACGTGCCGATCGTCGGCGAAGCCGAATTTCGGGACCTGTTGAACGAACGCGGGATCGAACTCGACTGACGGCGCGCCGCCGGGGCGTTCGTGGCGATCCGGAGAATCGAACTCGAGCGGGCGGTCTCCGGCGAGTACAAGCCGAAATAGCTATCAGTCCACTGAGATCGCCGGCTCACTCCGTTGTCGGACCTTCTGTCGCGTCTTCGGCCTCCTCGAGCCACGCCGGCACCTCGAGATCGGGATCGTCGAGTGCTTCGAACCCTCCCCTGTAGACGACGGCCGTTCGCTCGCCGTTCCGTTCCTGGATCCCTTCGATGTGGTACTGATCGACGTACCCGGATTCAGCGAGGACGAGTTCGTACGACGCGTTTTCGACGGGCGCAAAGTCGCCGGCTCCCGCGAGACGGTAGCGTTCCGTGTCGTTCGCCCGGTCGACGGTGACCGTTTCGATGTCCCCGTAGAGTTCGAGCAGCGAAACCGGGAGGCTCGGCTCCGTCGAATGGAGCGGTGCGTCCGGATAATAGGTGACGGCTCCCGACGCGTTCACCTGCCTGGTGAACTGCACGTCGCTGTCGGCCCACGTGTGTCGTTCGATGATCGTCTCCGAATCGCCGCCGACGTGTGCCGGATCGTACTCGGTTTCGGTCTCCCTGACATCCGCCGTGATCGTCCGGGTTCCCTCCTCGACAGTTTCGTTCGATTCGCTCTCGCCGACGCTGACCCGGTACTCGCCGTGGAAGCTTCCCTCGAGTGTACGGTAGTGTTCGTTCGCGAGGGCGGCTCCGTCGGAGACGCCGTCTTCCGTTAAGCCCGGTACCAGTCTCGGTTCGAACTCGTCGTCGACCTCGTAGGGCTCGCGGTCCGGGTCCGGATCCGGTTCCGGCGACGAATCGAACGTTCCACACCCCGCGGTGACGACGACCAGCGCGACGAGTACGACGACTGCTGTCCGCCGCATCCGATCACCACCCGTTCACAGCCGGCTTTCGATCGTTCGTCGTTCTCATACGGTGTACTCTCCACGCGAACCGGTAAGTAGTCTTTCACGTTCGCCGGCTACGACGCGCCGGTTCACCCTCCGCGGGAAGCCGCTCCGCGATCGAGGCGACCGCTTCGAGCCCCTGGACTTCGCCCTCCCGCTCGGGTAGCGTAACGACCTCGAGGCCCGAAAACATCTCCCGAACCTCCGAAATCCGCTTTTCGTGACGATCGCGCCGCGAGCGACAGCGCGAACAGTCCTCGTCGGGGTCCGCGAGCACCTGATTCACGACGATCCGATCGACTCGGACGCCGGCTTCCCGGAGCGTCTCGACCAACCGTTCGGATTCGGCGATGGCCATCCCTTCGGGGAGCAAGACGACGCGAAACTCCGTCCGTTCGGGATCGGTGAGCAAGTCGCGGGCGCGCTCGAGGCGAGCCTGAAACGCCTCGAGGCTCTCTTCTTCATCGTCGGCGCTGTCGCTCAGCATCGACATGGGCCCGAGCACCGCAGTTCGGGCCGCGTTCCCGATCCGTTTGGCCTGCCCGCGGAGCGAGCGAGCGGTCTCGAGGGCCAACCCCATCACTTCGGGCATGTCGAACAGCCGGAGGGTGTGACCCGTCGGTGCGGTGTCGAAGACGACGACGTCCCACTCGCCCGAGTCGACGTACTCGACGAGTAAATCGAGCGCCGCGATCTCGTCGCTGCCGGCCGGTGCCCCCGAGGCGAAGATGCGCTCGACTTCCTCGTCGGAGAGTCGGATGCCGGCGCTTCGGAGGTCTTTCGCGAGTGCTCGCGCCAGCTTCTCGTAGCGTGCTTTCTGCGTCTCAGGGTCGATTTCGACGGCCCAGAGGCTGCCTCCGTCGTCGGTCTGCTCATCGCCGCCGACGGGTCTGCGCTCGAGTCGCTGCGGTTCGGGCCCGAGATCGGTCTCGAGCGAGTCGGACAGCGAGTGGGCCGGATCGGTCGAGACGACCAGCGTCTCTCGACCGGCGTCGGCGAGTCGAAGCCCGGTCGCCGCCGCACAGGTCGTCTTACCGACGCCGCCTTTGCCGCCGTAGAAGATGCAGTCGGTCACGACTGCGGGTACGTTCGCTGCACACCTTAATAGATTGCCAGGAACTGCTGAGTGTCTTCATCGCGGACTGGAGCGAAGTCGCGACTCGCGGGTCGAGCGAAGGCACGAAAACCGAGCGCGGCGAGTTACGGAGAAGCAAGGAGAAAGCCCCGTCGTTCACGGCGGGGATGAATCCGACAACTATAAAACAATTCACATTCGATAGCAAGGCCGAGTCTCCCACGCTAATCCATACCTATACAAATAAATATTTCGTAGGCTGGAGTGATGAAGCGAGCCAACCAGTTCGACGTTCGCCCGCGCTCTGAGAAAGAGCGTGAGGTGTTCGTCCACTGGTTGGACGCTTCTGCGAGTCTCTGGAACGAGACGAACTACGCTCGCCGCCAAGCCTTCTTCTCAGACGAGGATGAAAGCGTCTGGGCCGCCGACACGGAGTCTCGAAGGCAAATACAAAGGCGTCCTCAGCAGTAGTGTCGCCCAGCAAATCATCCGCAAGAACTCCGAAGCGTGGCGGTCGTTCTTCTCCAGCAACGAGAAGTACCACGCCGGGGAACTCGATGAGAAACCGTCTCCACCGGGGTACTGGGGAAATGAGGAGGACGGGCGAGCCCTCCGAACCTACGTCCGCAACGATCAATACACCATCGAGTTCGGGGAGCGTTCCCGACTCGAAGTCCCGATTGGTTCTGAACTCAAAGAGGAGCTTGGGTTGAATCGGAACCAACGCTTTCGCGTTGAAGTCGCGGGCGACCCGAAGTGGAGCGGCGAGCAGGGCCGACTCGAACTCGTGTACGACGAACTCGCAGACACGTTCAGGGCTTTCCAACCAGTCACCATCGACGATTCTCGACTGGACTCACCACTGGCTTCCCACGAAGCCGCTCTGGACGTTGGCGCGAACAACCTCGTCGCCTGCACGACGACAACCGGCTCACAACTCCTGTACGATGGACACGAATTGTTCGAGCGGTTCCGCGAAACCACCGAGCAAATCGCGTACTATCAGTCGCTCCTCGAAGACCAGCACAAATCCAGTAAGCGAATCGACCGCTTGTACCGAAAACGCACGAATCGCCGCAACCACGCCCAAGACGCACTCGTCCGCGACCTCGTGGAACGGCTATACGACGAGGGTGTCTCCACGCTGTACGTGGGCGATATCAGGGGCGTGTTATCGACGCACTGGTCGGCGTGTGTGAACGAGAAGACGCACAACTTCTGGGCGTATCGGAGGTTCATCACCCGCCTCGAAAGCGTCTGCGAAGAGCACGGCATCGCGGTCGAGGAGGAGTCCGAAGCGTGGACGAGTCAGGAGTGCCCGGAATGCGGCGAGCGCGAAGAGACGATTCGCTATGAGGATTCGCTGGCGTGCCCGTGCGGGTTCAAAGGACACGCCGACCTCGTCGCGTCGGAATCGTTCCTGAGACGGCAGACAGAAGTCGGGCCGATGGCACGGCCCGTGTACCTCAAGTGGAACAATCATGACTGGCGGGAACACCACAACCCGCCCTCCATCACGGAGACAACGGCCAACGAGGCGTACACAAACCGGAGTACCACGTCGAGTGGGAATATCGCTCTCGGGGACTCAGACGACTGAGACCCCCACGAGAGGAATCCTCGCGCTTCAGCGCGGGGAGGATGTCAAAGGTCGACGCGATCGAACCGGTAGAGCGCGACGGCGATCGGGGCGACGATCCAGAACAGCAGGATGAGAAACGAAAACCAGTCCTGGAGGAAAAACGGCAGTTCCCCGCCGAACATCTGCTCGTTGAGTTCGACCTGCAATTCGATTGCGTCGACGTCGGTAACCAGCGTCAGGACGCTTCCGTAGGCTTCGCCGGGATCTATGTTCAGGATGAAGTAGACCCAGTCTTGCAGACGTTCGCCCTGGAACTCCTGTCCGTCGAACTCGCCTGTATAAGTAACGGTATCGAAGAAGAGTATCTCTCGCTCGGCCAGCAGGCCAAACATGGTCGACAGCGTGTTCCAGACGCCGTAGAACACGAGGAAGACGCCGGCCATCGCGGCACCGGCGATCGTCGTCGACTTGGTTAGCGACGAAAGCGAGACGGCGATACTCGTGTAGGCGACGCCGTAGATGATCGACATCCCGAGGAGACCGATGTAATCGACGATATCGAAGGCGCCGAGTAGCGCGGCAACGACCACTGCGGCAAGCCCGAAGCCGACGATCAGCGAGACCGAGAGAACCGCCGACCGGCCGATGAGTTTCCCGAGCAGGACGTCCTTTCGGGAGTGGGGCAAGGAGAGCAGAATCTTGATGCTCCCGGTTTCACGCTCGCCGGCGATGGCTTTCCAGCCGAGGATTAGCGCGATCAGCGGAATCACGACTCGCGTTATTTCGCTGGTAAAGAAGACGAGCATATCCGTCGTCGCCCCCTCCGCGGCGATATCTTCCCCGAAGTACGCGAGCGTTCCGGTGACCCCGACCAACAGCAGGAAGAAGAAGAAACTCAGTCCCCAGAACAGCCACGAGCGGATCGCGTCCTGAAAGTCTTTTTTCGCGATCGCACGCACGCTTTCGAGATTGACGGAGCTCGAGGGCGAGGGCGATGCCGAGTCCGATTCTGCGTCCCTCTCGAATCCGGTTTCGGAACTCATTGTGCTTCCACCTCCGAGCCGGTAGTGTACGACTGGAAGACGTCCTCGAGCGAGGCCTCACGCGTGGTGAAGTCCCGGACCTCGATTCCGCGGTCCTCGAGTTCGCTCAGTACGGCGGTCTTGGAGCCGTCGACCTGCACGACCAGCGTGGTTTCGTCTTCCGTGGTCGCGTCGGAGACGTCGGGCAACGAACGGACCGCCTGCAGCGTCTCGTCGTCTACGCGGTCGACGGTGACCCGAAGACTCGTTCCGCCGCTAACGGAGTCACGAAGCCCCTCGACGGTGTCGACCGCGACCATCTCGCCGTCCCGGAGGATACCGACGCGGTCACAGACCGCTTCGACCTGTTCCATGATGTGACTCGAGAAGAAGACAGTCGCGCCGCGAGCGTTCTCCTCGCGGACGATTTCGCGCATCTCGCGGGCCCCGTTCGGGTCGAGTCCCGTCGAGGGTTCATCCAGGATGAGGAGATCCGGCTCTCCTACGAGCGCCATCGCGAGCATGAGCCGCTGGGACATCCCTTTCGAGTAGCCGCCGGCTTTCTTGTCGATGGCGTCGACCAGGCCGACCCGCTCGAGCAGGGCTTCGGGCTCGTCGTCGGCGTCTTTCGAGTCGATAGCGAACTCGAGGTGTTGCCGGGCGGTGAGGCGGTCGTAGGTTTCGACGCCTTCGGGGAGGACGCCCGTTCGCGAGCGGATCTCGCGGCTGTGGGCCTGCGCGTCGAGGCCCAGGACGGTAACCTCGCCGGCCGTCGGCCGGATAAAGTCGAGAACGACGTTGATCGTCGTCGACTTGCCGGCCCCGTTGGGTCCGAGAAAGCCGAACACCTCGCCCTCTTCGACCCGAAACGAGAGGTCCTCGAGCGCGAGGGTCTGACCGTAGGACTTGGTCAGGTTGTCGACCGTGATAGCTGGCATAGCTGTGTGGTCACGACGTTCGCCGATAAGAGTTGTTACTTCGACGCAATAATCTTCCGTCTAAACACGAGGAACAAATACGCCGTCAGATTCGCTCGTCCGGGTTGTACTGTTCGGCGGTCCGCTCGACCTCGGTTGCGTAGCGATCTCTGGTGGCCTCGTCGGAGACTGGCTCGAGTTCGTCCTCGGGAACGTCCACGGCGGCGGTGACCGGCGACCCGGTCTGTAGTGACGTCGACGATCGCTCTCGCTGTTGGTATCGCGAGCCGTCGGGCGTCGCGTAGACGATTGTCACGAGGTTGCGGTCGTCGAACGTTCGTTCGACCAGCCAGCACCGGACCGTCGAGTCACTCATACTCCGTTTTTGCGGATCGACGACCGAGAATGTACCGTCTCTCGTTTCCCGTCTCTCACCTCTCGTCTCTCATCTTCCGTCTCCACCCTCCAGCCCCGGTTTCGCAGCCAACGGAACGCGCCGCGAGCTATTTCCCCCTCGACGGCGGACAGGGGAGTACGAACACCGATGCTCGGATCCTGGAGCGAGCACCTCGAGGAGTTGCTGTACGAAGGCGAACGCGAGCGACGACGCGTCGACCTCGACGCCGCGACGGTCGTCGTCACGAATCAGCGGGTGATCGTCTTCAGTACCGACGGCGACGCGGCGGACTATCGTCACGTCGACCGACCGAACGTCACGCGCGTCTCCGTCGAAACCGAGAGCGCGCCGCGACACCTGGTCTGGATGACGGTCCTGCTGTTCCTCGGACTCGGCCTTCTGTTGCTCGGCTCCGCGATTGATCTGGCCGACCGCGTCACCGGCGCCGGTCCGGAGGGCGGCGATCCCACGGGCGTCGTCGACGGGCTTTTCGAGACCATCCAGACGATTCTCATCGCGTTCGAACTCTCCATTTTCGCGGCCGGATTGCTCGTGTTAGCCGCTGCTGCGGTGATCTTCGGACGCTACATCGGGTCGCGTTCGCGACGCCTCGTCCTCCGTGTGAGCGGGGCCGATGACATCTCGGTGCCGGTCAGTGACGCCGACCTCGAGGCCGATCGGCCGATCGATCTCGTGGAAGCGATCGGGCCGACACCGCCGTCCGAGGCTGACGGCGTGACCCTCGCCGGTGACGCGCTGACCGAGTCCAAGGAGTCAGGCTGAAAGCCACTGACCTCCTAGGCCCGCCGATGAACGCCGACGGGGTTCGCGAGCGAGCGGGATCGTTACCGCGTGAGCCCGGCGTCTACCAGTTCCGGGCCGAAGGAACCACGCTCTACGTCGGGAAAGCCGTCGACCTCCGGAGTCGGGTCCGGTCGTACGCCGACCCGCGAAGCGCGCGAATTCGCCGGATGGTCGACCGCGCCGACGAAATCGAGATCGCCGTCACCGACACCGAGACGCAGGCGCTGTTGCTCGAGGCGAACCTGATCAAGCGCCACCAGCCGCGGTACAACGTCCGGCTCAAAGACGACAAGTCGTACCCGATGGTTCAGGTGACGAACCACGAGGCTCCGCGGATCGAAGTGACGCGCGATCCCGACAGCGAGGCGGGAAACGCCTCGAATACGGGCGGTGAAACCGCGAGTGGGGCCGCGACCGTCTTCGGTCCCTATACCAGCAAACGGCAGGTCGAGACCGTCGTGAAAGCACTGCGAGAGACTTACGGCGTCCGGGGCTGTTCGGACCACAAGTACGCGGGCCGAGACCGGCCGTGTCTGGACTACGAGATGGCCCTCTGTACGGCACCCTGTACCCGCGAGATCGACCTCGAGAGCTACGCGGAGGACGTGACGGCAGTCGAACGCTTCCTCGAGGGCGAGACCGGTATTCTCGCGGATCCGCTGCGCCGAGAGATGGAGGCCGCAGCGCAGGACCAGAACTTCGAGCGCGCGGCGAACCTCCGTGACCGCCTCGAGACCGTCGAGGCGTTCCACGGCGAGGGCGGCGAGGCGGTCCAGTCGGTCGGCGACGAACGGGCCGTCGACGTCCTCGGCGTCGCCATCGAGGGCGAAGACGCGACGGTCGCTCGCCTGCGAGCCGAACACGGCAAGCTGGTCGACCGGGATCGGCACACGCTCGAGGCGCCCGGGGCGGACGCGGTCGAGGCGACTCGATCCGGCGACGAGACGGGGGGCGGGCGGGGGACGGGATCCGGGACGGAAACAGGGACAGAGACAGGGACGGGGGGCATTCCCGCCGTTCTCGCGGCCTTCCTCGTCCAGTACTACGCCGAGCGCGATCTGCCCGACGCCCTGCTCCTGCCCGAACGCCACGGCGACGACGAGGTCGCGGCCTGGCTCGAGGCCGAGGGCGTCTCGGTCCGCGTGCCGGGTGCCGGCCGCGAGGCCAAACTGGTCGAACTCGCGCTGAAGAACGCCCGCCGGAACGTCGGCGGTCGCGACGAGTGCGGCATGCTCGCCGACGCCCTCGAGATCGCGTCGGCCCGCCGGATCGAGGGCTTTGACGTGAGCCACGCACAGGGGACGGCGGCGGTCGGGAGCAACGTGACCTTCGTCGACGGCAACGCCGAGAAAGCGGACTACCGCCGGAAGAAACTCACCGATCAGAACGACGACTACGACAACATGCGGGCGTTGCTCGAGTGGCGTGCCAGCCGCGCCGTCGAGGGTCGCGACGACCGCCCCGATCCCGATCTGCTGGTGATCGACGGCGGCGAGGGACAACTCGAGGCGGCCCGCGATGTGATCGCAGCGGTCGGCTGGGACGTGCCGGCGATCGCGCTGGCGAAGGCCGAAGAGCAGGTGATAACGCCGGATCGGCAATTCTCGTGGCCCAGCGACGCACCCCACCTCCATCTGGTCCAGCGGGTCCGCGACGAGTCCCACCGTTTTGCGGTGCAGTACCACCAGACGATCCGTGACGAGGTAAAGACGGTGCTCGACGACGTCCCCGGCGTCGGCCCCGAAACCAGAAAGCGGCTGCTCGGGCGCTTCGGGAGCGTCGAAAACGTTCGGGAAGCGAGCCTCGAGGACCTCGAGTCGATCTCGGGCGTCGGCGAGAAGACGGCGGAGACGATTAAATCCCGGCTCTAGGTCCCGTCGGTAGTGGACCACTTTCTGCCCGCGAAGCCGTTGCGAAGACAGGGATAGGTCTATCCTCGTCGATACCGTATGGTATCTGATGGCAAACGACGACGAACTCGACGACCTGCTCGACGAACTCGACAGTCAGGGGGACCTCGAGACGTCCCAGCAACTCCTGTCGATCCGGATGGAAAGCCGACGGTACGACAAGCCCGTAACGATCGTCGAGGGGTTCGACCTCGAGCAGTCCGAGGTCAAATCGATCGCCTCGGAGCTGAAGAGTTCGCTGGGGACGGGTGGAACGGTCGACGAGGGACGGGTCGAACTCCAGGGCGACCACCGTGACCGCGTTCCGGAGTTACTTCGCGACCGCGGATTCGACGTTCAGGAGTGACGTACCCCACAGCGAGCGATGTTGGGAACCGGTGTCAGGGTCGAAGTCACTTTATGCTACCCGTCGCAACTACGCGTATGAAGATTCGTCCGGCGGAGCCAGACGACTTTCCGGCGATCAAGGCCGTTGCCCGCCAGACCTGGCACGACACCTACGACGAACTCGAGGACGACCTGATCGACCGGACGGTCGACAACTGGTACACCGACGACTCGATGCCGCTTCGGGCACCCGGTACGGTCGTCCTCGTCGTCGAGGCGGACCCGCGCGCCGCGGACGAGAGTGGGATGAGGGACGGTGAGGACAGCGAAGACGGCGAGAACGGCGAAATCGTCGGTTTCACCCACGCGGTCGCCCAGGGAGAAACGGCCGATATTCTCCGGATGTACGTCAAACCAGACGCGCAAGGCGACGGGGTCGGAACCGACCTGCACGAGCGTCTAGTCGAGCAACTCGAGGTCTACGACGTCGACCGAATTCGCTCAATTGACTTTGCGTTCAACGACACCAGTCGCCGATTCTACGAGGGGCTGGGGTTCGAACAGACCAATACGGGCGAGGTCGAAATCGACGGCAACTACTACGACGAGGCGGTCTACACGCTCGAGTTGTAGCCTCTCAGAACTCCTCGGACGGGGGCGCAATTCCCTCGTCGCCGCCCTCGAGTTCGAACTCCTCGCGGACCTCCCGAATTCGATCCCGGATATCCGCAGCCAGTTCGAACTCGAGGTTCCCCGCCGCTTCTTCCATCCGGCTTTCGAGTTCCTCGATGTAGCGGGCGGCCTCGTCGTCGTCGGCGAGTTCCTTCCCGGAGACGCTCGAGGTGTCGGTCTTCGAGCCGGGCAGGTTCGTCTCGCTGACCTCCTTCTCGATCGTGGTCGGCTCGAGGTCGTGTTCCTCGTTGTACTCCTGTTGGATCTCGCGGCGGCGTTGGGTCTCGTCGATCGCGGACTCCATCGCGTTCGAGGGGTCGTCGGCGTAGAGGACGACCTCGCCGTTGACGTTTCGGGCGGCCCGTCCCATCGTCTGGACGAGCGTCGTCTCCGAGCGCAGGAACCCCTCCTGATCGGCGTCGAGAATCGCCACCAGGGAGACTTCGGGGATGTCCAGCCCTTCCCGCAGGAGGTTGATCCCGACGAGCACGTCGATCTCGCCTAATCGCAGCGAACGGATGATCTCGTGGCGCTCCAGGGTGTCCGTCTCGTCGTGCATGTAGGCGACGTCGACGCCGGACTCCTCGAGATATTCGGTCAGATCTTCGGCCATCCGCTTCGTGAGCGTCGTCACGAGGGTTCGTTCGTCGCGCTCGATCCGGTCGTCGATTCGGTTTATCAGGTCGTCGACCTGCCCGCTGGCGTCCGAGACCTCGATCTGCGGGTCCACGAGGTGGGTCGGTCGAACGATCTGTTCGACGATCTGGTCGCTCTCCTCGCGCTCGTAGTCGCTCGGCGTCGCGCTGACGTACAGCGTCTGGTCGGTCTTTTCCTCGAACTCCTCGAACGTGAGCGGCCGGTTGTCGTAGGCGGTTGGGAGTCGGAACCCGTTGTCGACCAGCGAGTCCTTTCGGGACTTGTCGCCGGCATACTGGCCCCGAATCTGGGGCAGCGTCACGTGGGATTCGTCGACCACGGTCAGGAAGTCGTCGGGGAAGTAGTCGAGCAAGGTGTACGGTGCTTCGCCGGATTCGCGATCGGAGAGATACAGCGAGTAGTTCTCGATCCCCGAACAGTAGCCCGTCTCCTGCATCATCTCGAGGTCGAACGTGGTCCGTTCGTCGATTCGCTGGGCGGCGATCATGTCGCCCTTGCGCTCGAAGTACGAGATCCGGGAGTCCAGATCGTCGCGGATCTCGTCCATCGCGTTCTCGAGTTTCGTCTCGGGAATCGAGTAGTGCTCCGCCGGGTGGATCAATACGGCCTGCTGGTCGCCCTGGGTCGTGCCCTCGAGCGGATCGACCTTGACCATACGGTCGATCTCGTCGCCCCAGAGCTCGACGCGCACCGCGTAGCGGCCGTACATCGGATAAATCTCGACGGTATCGCCGCGGACGCGGAAGGTCCCCTGCGTGAAGTCGACGTCGTTGCGCTCGTAGTTCAGGTCGACGAGCTGTTTTAACAACTCGTCGCGGCCGACCTCCTCGCCGACCTCGAGTCGGAGCGACATGTCGATGTAGTTGCGCGGATCACCGAGGCCGTAGATCGCGGAGACCGAGGCGACGACGATGACGTCCTCGCGGGTGAGCAGCGAGCGGGTCGCGGAGTGGCGCAGTCGGTCGATCTCGTCGTTGATCGAGGCGTCCTTGTCGATGTAGGTGTCGCTCTGTTCGACGTAGGCTTCGGGCTGATAGTAGTCGTAGTAGGAGACGAAGTACTCGACGGCGTTTTCGGGGAAGAGGTTCCGAAACTCCTCGTACAACTGGGCCGCCAGCGTCTTGTTGTGGGCGATGACCAGCGTCGGTTTCTGCACCTCCTCGATCGTCCACGAGACGGTGTTGGTCTTCCCCGACCCGGTGACGCCGAGCAGCGTCTGTTTGTCCATTCCCGACTGATAGCCCTCGGCTAACTGTTCGATCGCCTCGGGTTGGTCACCCGCGGGTTCGAACGGGGCGTCGACCGTAAACGGTCGATCGACGTCGGGACGATCCGGCTGGAGGGGACCTTTCGTGTCGTTCACGGTTAGCCGCTATAGGAATTGCACGTACTTCACCCGCACGCTTCGCGAACGCTCGAGCGGGCTGGCTCGAGGGTTATCCTCGAACGCCGTCGGTTCGTGACTCCCTCGAGCGAGGTGCTATCAGACGGTGTCCACGATATCTCAGCAACTGACCCAAAATGCCAGATAGAAAATGGTATACAAGAACTACCAAAATTCCATTATAAGTTTGTCGTGGTGCTGGAACGATCGAAGTAGCCAGATAGAGACGTATTTCGGGGTTATAGATATCTTCACCCACTGATTCCGAATTTGTTCTTTGCGACGATTGATCCCGGAGCTATTTAGTAGCCTGTCTATTTATACGGTTCATAAATGGATATGTAGTGTATAGTATTGAGCTATATACAAACACCAACCGCCCGTTCGAGAAATTCGAAGAACATATGGGATCGAGATATAGTAACTGGATGTATAGAAAACATCGGTTATATTACTATAATGTCTATTAGATATATTGTGGTTAGCCTCCGCTCGAGATTCCCTTTCAGCACGTTCTCCGCCCGGAGAAGCACAGTTGAAAACTCGAACAGGAACGGCTGACATAATTACATAAGTACCTTTGTAAACACCGAGCAATGAACTGTAGTCCGCGTCCCTCGAGTATACACTGAACCGATTGGCACGCTGCTCACGGCGGCATGCCGCCGTTCGCACGGTTCGCGGGACCGGTGATCCCGCGCTATTCGCGTTCCGCGGTTCTCACTCACTCCGTTCGTTCCGAACCGCGCTCCCGTCTTGCGATCTGACGTACAATGATGTCGGCTAGTGACTATTATTGACCAATAGCCGATCGAGAACAGCTGTTCAGTATCGCCGAACGTCTATGTGTGCTGGATGTTGAGTTCGATAACGTTCGCGACGCCGAGGACAGTTTCCGGGAGTTCCGTATTGAATCGCTCCCCTTGCATTCTATGCGTCGGGCCGGCGACACTAATTGAGCCGATTACCGAATCCGTTCCGTCGAGGATCGGCGCTGCAACGCTTCGAAGCCCGTTTAGGCGCTCTTCGTCGTCGTATGCGATCTGCTCTTCTCGGATCGTCTCGAGTTCTTCGGCGAGCACTTCTCGATCCGAAATCGTGTTTCGGGTGACTTCCGGCAAGCCGTGCCGATCGATGATCTCGTTGCGGCGCTCCTCGGGGAGAAACGCCAGGATCGCCTTTCCGAGCGCCGTACAGTGGATCGGAACTCGATCGCCGATACACGTATCGATACGAGCAGCCTCCGGTCCGCGACTCCGGTAAATGAAGACGCTGCGGCCGTGCTCTTCGGTCATCAGCGCCGAGATTTCGCCGGTCTTCTCGACGAGTTGGTCGACCTCGGAGCGTGCGACCTGATACAGTTCGTGCTGGTTGCGGGCGGTTTCGCTGATCTGGAGAAACTTCAGGCTGGTCCGATAGCTGCCGTTTTCGCGAACGACGTACTCGGCGCGCTCTAACGTGCTCAGGTGGTTGTGGACGGTGCTCTTGGGCAGTCCGACGTAGTTCGCGAGCTCGGAGACGCCCGCGCCGTCGAGTTCGTTCAGCGCTTCGACGATGTCGAACGCGCGATCGACCGCCTGTATTCCCCCCGACTCGGGTGCTGTCATACCATACCAATGGACATCGCCCCACATAAGTGTTCAGTATGGTGGAACGCCTTGTGAAACATTACCACACAATGAACGTGGGAATAATTCCGATTATGGACGAAATACGAAAGTAATCGTCCGATGCGATTGCTATTGGCAGAGATTGCTGAAATATAGGGGACGAATGGACGAACGACGGATAGGCGACGACCGGCTATATCCCATATCGTGGAACGGAAAGTGGGGACAACGAATATACCGCTCGCAGCCGACTAGTCTCGTATGACCGATACCGAGCCCGCCGACCCGTGGGGGATAACCACCCTCGAGATCTTCGAACGACTCGACCGGACGCTCGAGGGTACGGCTGATCGAGCGGTCGCCACCGTCGTCGGCGTCGACGGCTCCGCGTACCGACGACCGGGTGCAAAGATGCTGCTGGGAGACGACGGATCGACCTACGGCGGAATCACGGCCGGCTGTCTCGAAGGCCCGCTCCAGAACGTCGGGCGCGACGTCATCGCGGACGGCTCGCCGACCGTCGTCACGTTCGATCTCACGGCCGACGACGACGGCTGGGGACTCGGCCTCGGCTGCGAGGGAATCGTCGACGTCCTCGTCGAACCCGCGGACGGATCGTGGCGCGACCCCGTCGACGCGTTCACGACCGGCGAAGCGCGGTCGCTCGTCACCGTGATCGACGGCTCCGACTCGATCCCCGTCGGTGCGCGCGCGATAGTGCCTCGAGCGGGAGCGGCGATCGATCCCGACGACAGACCGTCCGTTCCGCCGGCCGTTCTCGAGTCGGTGCTGGACGACGCGCGGGACCTGGCTGGCGACGGCCGCTGGGAGCGCCGAACGGTCGATACCGAGGACGGCTCGGTCGAACTCTTTATCGACGGCATCGAACCGGCGACGAAACTGCTCGTTTTCGGCGGCCAACCCGACGTTCGGCCGGTGACGCGCCTGGCTCGAGAGGTCGGTTTCGAGGTGACGGTCGCGACCGCTCGGGGCGGACAGGCGGACGAATCGTCGTTCCCGCGGGCCGATCGCGTCCTCGCCACGCACCCGAGCGAGATCGACGAACTGGTCGACGATCGCACGTCCGTCGTCATCATGTCACATAACTTCCTCGACGACCGACTGGCACTCGAGTCGTTGCTGGAGACGTCGGCGCCGTTTATCGGACTCATGGGGCCGCGCGAACGGTTCCAGCGATTGCGGGGAGAACTCGAAGAGGACGGGGTAACGCTGTTTGAGGCTGACCGCGAGCGGATCGCCTCGCCGGTCGGTCTCGACCTCGGCGGCGGCGAGCCGATCGAGATCGCGATGAGTGTCGTTTCGGAAGTGCTCGCGGTGAGTAACGGCCGAGGCGGGGGCCGATTACGCGACCGCGAGGGCCGGATTCACGATCGATCGCCGTCGGAGTCGGAGTCCGAGCCGGAATCCGAAGCGAAATCTGAATCGGAACCCGAGTCCGGGGCACGGTCCGACTGACCGCGCCGGAGTCGGTCCCGGTCCGCCACCGTGTCGACGTCGATGTGAATCCCGCCATCCCGTACGGCGACGCGACGAACGTCGGCCGTATCGAACAGCGCTCGGCCGCCGGTATCGCCCGAGACGTCCAGCAGGTCGTCGAACAGAGCGGCATCGAACAGGACCGGATTTCCGCGTCGCCCGTCTCGAGTCGGCACGATGACGTCGCCGCCGCCGTCCCGATACGTTGCGACGATTTTCTCTACGGTCGTCGGATCGACGCAGGGCATATCGCCCGGCAAAAAGAGCGCGGCGTCGGCACCGCGGTCGCGGGCGGCACGAGCACCCGCTCGGACGGACGTGCTCTGGCCGCGATCGTACGACGGATTGCGTCTCGTCTCGTCGACGTGAGCCGCGACGGCCTCGCGGACGGCGTCGGCCTCGTGACCGAGGATCGCGATCGTGTGATCGACGGCGTCGACGGCGAACGTGCGAGCGGCGCGGCGGACGATCGGGTCGTCGCTCCGCCGAAGGGGGTCGCGTTCGTCGGTCTCGCTGCTCGCAGCGTCCGCGGCGTCTGCGTCACCGCCGATCGTCGCGAGCAGTTTGTTCCCGTCCTCGAACCGGGTCCCGAGACCCGCCGCGAGCACGATGCCGACGAGTTCGCCCATCGTTACTCGAGTGCGACGCCTTCGGGTCCGCGGGGCAGGTAGTCCTGTCCGCCCGGTTCGGCGAGCAGTTCGCCGTCCTCGACGGCGACCTCGCCGCCGACGATGGTGTGGGTCGGCAGGCCGGTCAGTTCCTCGCCGTGGAACGTCGAGTAGCGCGGTTCCATCGTGTGATAGAAGTCGTCGTCGACGACCGCACTCTTCTCGAGGTCGACGATGACCATGTCGGCGTCGGAGCCCTCGGCGATCGCCCCTTTACGCGGGTACAGACCCCAGCGCTTGGCGTTGTTGGTCGAACAGACCTCGACGAGTCGCTCCATGCTGATCCGGTTCTTGTTGACGCCCTCGCTCATCATGACGGGCAGGAAGTACTCGATACCGTTGTTGTCCCCGGGGATGGCGTCCCAGATGTCGCCGTGTTTGCCGGTGTCCTTCTCCTTGAACTCGAGTTTGTGCGGGCAGTGGTCGGTGCCGACGTAGTCGACGACGCCGTTGCGAAGCCCCTCCCAGAGGCGCGTTTTGCTGTCTTCGCCACGGAGCGGCGGGGAGATCTTGCCCCAGACGCCGAGATCGTCCTGCTCGTAGGTGTGGGAGAGAAACGCCGGCAGGGTCTCCGCGTGGAGGTTAACGCCCTGCTCCTGGAAGCGCTTGCAGATGTCGACGCCTTCGCCCGTGCTCATGTGGACGATGTACGCTCGGGAGTCGGTGTACTCCGTGAGGCGGCCGATCTGTTCGATCTGCATCGCCTCGCAGATGTTCGGTGCCGACTCGCTCCAGGCTTCCAGGTCGTTGCGGCCCTCCTCCTGGAGTTCCTTCCGGCGCTCGATCGCGAGGTCCTCGTTTTCGGCGTGGAACATCACGACGCCGTTGGGGATGTCGGATACTTTGTCGAGGACCTTGTAGACGCCGCCCGCGTCGGAGTGATCGATCCCGAGTTCGGGCGAGGCGTTCTTGTACCAGTTGAAGAAGACCTTGTACGAGCGGATTCCCGCCTCGGCGAGGTCCTCGATTTCCGCGACGTGGTGGTCCTGATGGACGATCGCGTGGTAGGCGAAGTCGATGTAGGAGTTCTCTTCGCCGGCGCGCTTGAAGAAGTCCATATCCGGCACGTAGGGCTCCTTCTGGAGGAGGAAGTTGACGACCGACGTCACGCCGCCGTGGATGGCACCGCGCGTTTCGGTCTCGAAGTCGTGCTCGAGTCCTTCGTGGTAGTCGAACTCGTACCGGGAGAGACCCCAGTGAACGTGGGGATCGATGAACCCGGGGATCAGGTAGTTGCCCTCGGCGTCGATTTCACGGTCCGCTTCGGGGAGATTTGACTCGGTTCCGACGCCGACGATAATGCCGTCGTTCGCTGCTACACCGCCGCTGATAGTACCGTTCGGCGTGACGACTCGCGCATTGGTCACTCGAAGGTCTGCGGTCGATTCGACCATACGTATGCTCTCTCACCCGACCTACTTGAGTGTAACCCGTTTGTGGTGCGATATCACCGGTCACAGCGCAACGTTTATGTTTCGGTCAGGATACGTACGATGTATCCATGAGTACAGATAGCACAGGCGAGTACGACGGTCCCGTCACCGAAGAAATCACCGTGACCGTCAACGGCGAACCTATCACCGCAGAGGTCGAACCGCGGCTCAAACTCTCTGACTTCCTTCGCAACGAGTGCGGTCTCCGCGGGGTTCGAGTCGGCTGCGAGCACGGTGTTTGCGGGGCCTGTACCGTCCAGCAGGAGGGACGAACGGTAAAGAGCTGTCTCTCGTATGCGGTCCAGGCGGACGGCAAGGAAATCTCGACCGTCGAAGGGCTGGCCGAAGACGGGTCCCTCCACCCGATTCAGGAAGCGTTCCACGAGACCCACGCGCTCCAGTGTGGGTTCTGTACGAGCGGGTTCGTCATGGCCGCCAAGGAACTGATCGAGGAGAATCCCGACCCCTCTCGAGAAGAGATCGAAGAGGGGCTGGCGGATAACATCTGTCGGTGTACCGGCTACCAGAACATCTACGAGGCCGTCGAACGCGCCGCAGACGAGATGGACGCGACAGCGGAAACGGAAACGGGAACGGGAACGGAGGAGTAACCATGTCCAAGTCACAGCCAGGCGAGACGGAGACCGAAACGGAGCGAGAATCGTCGTCCCAGTCGTTCACGGGAACGGGTCTCCCCCGAGTTGAGGATCACCGGATTCTGACCGGTAAGGCCGAGTACATCCACGACATCACGCCGGAGAACTGCCTCCATATGACGCTCGTGCGCAGCATGCACGCCCACGCCGATATCGCCTCCATCGACGCGAGCGAAGCGGAGGCTCACCCCGAGTGCGAACTCGTCCTCACCGCCGAGGACCTCAAAGAATCGTATCATCCGATGCCGACAGGCGTCGGTCGGGTCAAAATCGGCGCCACCGGCGAGGCCGTCGAACTCCCCGAGTGGGCGCTGGCCGACCAGACGGCTCGGTTCGTCGGCGAACCGGTCGCGCTGGTCGTCGCCTCCAACCGCTACGCGGCCGAGGACGTCGCCGACCTCGTCGAGGTCGAGTACGACACGCTCGAGGCCGTCGCCGACGGGATGGACGCTCGCGAAGACGAGGTCGTCCTCCACGAGTCGATCGGCACGAACGTCGTCGACAACGAACACATCGAGTTCGGCGATCCCGACGCGGCCTTCGAGGAAGCCGACCACGTCGTCGAGGGCGAGTACTCCTGGGGCCGCATCTCCGGCGTTCCGCTCGAGACCGCAGGCGTCGTTGCCCAGTACGACGAGGAAAGCGACTCCTTCGACATCGACTGTAACATCCAGTTGCACACGCTCGTCGACGACATGATCCACGAACCGCTCGGCTACGACGCCGACGATGTGCGAATCAGCGTTCCCCCGGACGTCGGCGGCAGCTACGGGACGAAGATCGGGATCCACCGCTACTGCTGTCTGGCTGCGATGGCGAGCAAGGAACTCGAGCGTCCGGTGAAATACGAAGAGGATCGAATCGAGAACCTTCAGGGCGGCGACATGCACTCCTCCGACCGCGAGTACGAGGTTCGAATGGCCGTCGACGACGACGGCACGATGCGCGGGCTCGACGTCTGGTTCGTCGACGACTTCGGCGCGTTCCCCCGGTATCCGATCAATCAGGTGCTGAAGCCGCTGTCGGTGGTAACCAACTCCTACGAGATCGATGACGTCAGCTACGAGTACGATCTCGTGTTGACGAACAAAACCTCGCAAACCGCCTACCGCGGATTCGGCGTCGATCCGCACATCTACGCCCTCGAGATGCTCGTCGATCAAGCGGCCCGCGAGATCGGAATGGATCCGACGGAGTTCCGCCGACGGAACCTGATCACGCCCGATCAGATGCCGTACACGCTGCCCTCGAAGAACATCTACGACTCGGGGGACTACCCCGCGACGCTCGACCGCATCGAAGAGATCATCGAGGACGAACGGGACGGCGGCCTCCTCGACCCTGAGGTCGTCGAATCGAAACGCGAGGAGGGGAAGTACCGCGGTGTCCAGCCGAGCGTCATCATCGAACCCGGCGTCAGCGGCTCCGACTGGACGGACCGACAGCGCTCCAACCGGGAGGCGCTCGACGAACGGTCCCGGGACGAGGTCGAGGAACTGCCCGAACACCTCCGCGCCGAACTCCGGGAGGACGGAACCGTCCACGCGTTCCTCGCGACCGACTCGTCGGGACAGGGCCACCAGACGCTGGTCTCGCAGTTGCTCGCCGACGAACTCGAGATTCTTCCCAGCGACATCGAGGTCGGCTACCTCGACAGCGTCGACGCGCCGACCGAGTACGGGAGTGCGGCCTCGCGGATGGCCGTCATGCTTTCGGGAGCGACCGTCGGCGTCGCGGAACGACTCGTGGAAAGCGCGGTGGAACTCGCGGCCGACCACTGGGGCGTCTCGACGGATGACGTTACCTACCAGGACGGGACCGTCGAACGGCTCGACGCCGACGGCTCGTTCTCGCTCGCGGACCTCGCCGAACTCGACGCCGAGCGCGACGAGCGACTCACCAGCGTCAGCTACAACTACGATCACCCGGCGACCGAGTACGAGGAGTTCGACGAGGCGCTCGCACAGAAGTTCCCGGTCTATCCGACCGCCGCCTTCGGCGCGAACGCGCCCATCGTCGAGGTCGACGTCGAAACCGGCGAGGTCGATATCCTCAAGTTCTACACCGTCCGCGACTGCGGCACCATGCTCAACCCGATGATCGTCGAGGGACAGGCCCACGGCGGCATCGCTCAGGGCGTCGGCGCGGCGCTGCTCGAGGAGTTCGGCTACGAGGACGACGGCCAGCCCCAGGCGATTACGCTGTTCGACTACCTGCTGCCCTCTATCGAGACCGTCCCCGAGATCGAGATGGAGCACACGGAGACGCCGTCGCCGTTCACCGAAACCGGCGCGAAAGGCGTCGGCGAGGGCGGGATGATCGACGCGCCCGCGAGCATCGCGACGTCGATCAACGCGGCGCTCGATCCCCTCGAGATCGACGAACCCGCGAATCGGATCCCCGTCTCACCGGATCACCTCCGGACGAAGCTCCGAGACGACGAATAACCGACGTCCTCTCTTCTGACGGTTTCGCGGCGTTCGACGTTCGAAACGTAGCTCCCTCTATCAGATCGTCGCGATCAATCGGCCACGCCGAACGGGAACGGGAACGGATCCGCAAAAAGAGGGTCGTCCGCTTACGCTGCTTCTTCTTCCAGATCGATATCGAAGTCCTCGAGCGCTTCGGGCGGTGCGGCCTCGAGTTTCGATTCTGCTCCTTCGCCCGCTTCGACGGCGGCTTGCATGTCGGCGAAGTACTTCTTGACCAGGCGGTTCGTGACGCTCTTTAACGCTCGGCCGCCGAGGCTGACGATCGTTCCGGACACGTCGGCTTTCGCCTCCCAGGCGACGGTCGTCCCGCCGTCTTCCTGCTCGATCATCTCCATCGTCGCAGTCATCTCGAACTCGTTTCGTGGTGCGTTTCCTTCGGCTTTGAGCACCAGTTTCTCGGGGTATTCGAGCTCCGTGACGATGGCGTCGACGTTGAACTCCGGCTTGACGCTGCCGACGCCGACTGCTAACACGGCCGTGATCTCGTGGGGTGATTCGAGGACCATCTCCTTGCAACCCGGCGCACACTCCGCGAGCACGTCGGGGTCGGTGAAGTACGGCCAGAGTTCTTCTCTCGACTGTTCCATCTCGTTTTCGCCGCTAAATTCTAACATAGTGATTTAGGCTCCGTTCGCTTGTTCTGCTGTTACTGCGCGTTCGTACGACGTTTCGAGCGAGCGTTTCGCGTACTCGCCGGCCACTTCCTCCTTGTACTCTCGGTCGGCGTGCATCTCTCCTTCAGGCGTGACCGCCGCCGTCACGAGCTCGCTCGCCTCCGCGAGCGCCTCCTCGGAGAGCGGCTCCCCTTCGAGGACGGCCTCCGCGTCTTCGACGCGAAGCGGAATGTCGGCGGCGTTAGCCAGCGCAATGCGTGCGTCTTCGACGACTGGGTCGTCCGCGTTCGGATCGTCGACCCGGATCGCAGTCGCGGCGCTGACGGTCGGCCAGGTCTGGGCGGCTCGCTTGAGTTCCAGAAACGCCATTCCCGTTCGGTCGGTCGGGAACGGCTCGGTCGGGATCGAGACGGACTCGATGATCTCTTCCTCGCGTAGATCCGTGAACATGTAGGCGATGAAGTACTCGTCGGCGGGAACCTCGCGCGTTCCGTCGGCCGAACGCAGGTGAAGCACGCCCTCGAGCGCGACCAGCGCCGCGGGGTAGTTCCCGGCGGGATCGGCCTCGCCGATACTGCCGCCGATCGTCCCCTGGTTTCGAACCGACGGACCGGCGATCTGTTCTGCGGCCTCGGGAAGCATCGGCACGGCCTCCTCGAGGCGGTCCGACCGCTCGATCGTCCGGTGTCGGGTCATCGCCCCGACCCGGACTGCGTCGTCGTCTTCGTCGATAAACGCGAGTTCGTCGACGCCGTTGAGATCGATGAGGTGCTCGGGCGTTGCGAGTCGGTTCGCCATCACGATGCCCAGCGACTGGTTCCCCGCGAGGAGTTCGGCCTCCTCGAGGTCGTCGAGCAGGGTAAGGACCTCCTCGACTGAATCCGGCCGGTGGTGCGTGAACGGTGCCGGCTTCATGGCCACTCGGCGCGGTGTGACCTGAAGGTACTCGTCGCCAGCCGATGGCCGAACCGAGTTCGGTGCTGGGGGGTGTTACAGATAATCATGTGTCGTTCACACAGACATCGTATCCTTTACTCAACAGTACTAATAAGTGTTGTTCCGTGTTCCCACGGTGAACGATCGCTGGAGTAACCATTGGTGGTGACTGCATACCTGATCGCGCGGTTGGAGTGTGGTGGCGCCTCGTCTTTTCGGCGCCGACTTATCCCACCGATGACACTGATCGCTCCCGTGACGTCCTGGATTTCGGGGTTTCGCCCGTTCACGTAGGTTTAAGTGACGAGACGGTAATGACGTAGGTATGCTCGATGGCTACGAGATGCACGACCTGACACAGCCGTGGTCACAGGATACGCCGGCATGGCCGACGTACGACAACCCCAAGGTATGGTACGAAAAGAGCCTGGATACCGAGAAGGTAAACGGGCAGAAGATCGAATTTATGAACCACACCGGGACCCACCTCGACGGCGAGAAACACTTCGTCGCACACGGGCGAGACATCGAACAGGTGGGACTCGACGAACTCGTCGGCGACGCGGTCGTCGCGGACATCTCCGACAAGGTCGGGGACTACGACGTCTACACGAGCGAGATGATCGAGGACGTCTGTGACGTTCGCGAGGGCGACATTCTGTTCATCCACACGGGCTATCAGGAGTACGCCTGGCACAAGGAGAACGCGGACCCGCACCGCTTCTTCTGTAAACACCCCGGTCCGAACGCGGAGTTCGCCGAATGGTGTAAGGAGATGGACATCAACTACCTGATCCTCGACTGTGGGAGCGCGGACCACCCGATGAACACGGTCGTCCGCGACATTCGACCGGAACTCGCCAAGGAAGCCGCAGACCACCTCGGCGTCGACGATCTCGACGAGATCTTCCCGCCGGAAGGCTACCAGCTGATGCACACCGAACTGTTCCCGGAGGGCATCATCCACGTCGAGAACGCACAGGTACCCGAAGAACTGCTCAACGAGCGCGTCCAGATCGGGACCTTCCCGTGGCGGTTCCGCGGCGGCGAATCCAGCGTCTGCCGCTGCGTCGCGTTCGAATAACGACCCCCCACGCTTTTCGTTTCGACCGCTGAATACGAGTCATGAGCTACTGCCTCCTCGTTCAGAACGCGTCGGTACCGGACCAGCAGGGGCTGGCTACCATCGCCGTCTCGGACGGACGGATCGATTCGATCGCCCTCGATTCGGATCCGGTTCCCGAACTCGATCCCAATTCGATGTCGTCCGACGCTGACGAGTCAACAGCTACGGCCACGGTGATCGACGCCGACGGCGGCCTCGTCGCCGCCGGCTTCATCGATCCGCACGTCCACCTCGACAAAGCCTACATCGCGCCGGATCTCCCGCCGAACGAATCCGGCACGCTCGCCGAGGCGATCTCGAGCATCCATAACCGCAAGGCCGACTACACCCTCGAGGACGTCCGCGACCGTGCGATCCGTGGGATCGAGGCCCACGTCAGGAACGGCTGTACGCGCATCCGAACTCACGTCGACGTGGACACGATCGGCGGCCTGACGCCGCTCGAGGGCGTGTTGGCCGCCCGGGAGGCCTGTTCCGGGATTGCCGACGTCGAAATCGTCGCGTTCCCCCAGGAGGGGATCCTGCAGGACGACGGCACCGCAGACCTGCTCGAGCGTGCCCTCGAGTCGGGCGCCGACCTCGTCGGCGGAATGCCGGACAACGAGCGGACGGACGCCGACCGGCGCGAACACGTCGATATCTGTCTCGATCTGGCCGACCGCTACGGCGTCGGCGTCGACATGCACGTCGACGAGACCGACGATCCCGCGGCGCGGTCGCTCGAGTATCTCGCCGCCGAGGTTATCGATCGCGGATTCGACCGCCCGGTGACGGCGGGCCACACCTGTGCACTGGCGGCGTACGACGATCCGCACGCGGCGCGGGTGATCGATCTCGTCGCCGAGGCGGGCCTGACGGTGATCACCAACCCGCCGACGAACCTCCTGTTACAGGGACGTCACGACGGCCATCCGAAGCGCCGCGGGATCACCCGAGTCGACGAACTAGTCGACTCGGGAGTCACCGTGGCGGCCGGTCAGGACTGCCTTCTCGACGGGTTCTACCCGTACGGACGGGCCAGCATGCTCGAGACGGCGCTGCTCACTGCACACGCGGCCCAGCTTACCACACCCGCGGAGCGACGGCTCGCGTGGAACTTTGTCACCGCAAACGCAGCGACCGTTCTCGGGTGCGATCACGGGCTCGAGCCCGGGGCTCCGGCTACGTTCAACGTCTTCCCGAGCGAGGTCGAGAGCCGCCACGAGGCGATTCGCCGCGGTCGATCGCCTCGCTGGGTGGTTCACGAGGGGAGCGTCGTGGCCGAAACCGAACTGGAGTCGACCGTTCACCGGTAACAGAGCGGGGTACCTGCCGTGGGTGGCGGTGAGAGCTGGCGGCGATCGTTGTCGGTTGAGGTCCGACCCGTCCTTACCGGTGGAAGTCGACCGACCGATCGGATTCTTCGTCGCCGTTTTCGCGGATGACGCGCGTGCTCGCGGGTTCCGTTCGGGCGATTTCGCGACCGTCCTTGAGCACCAGCGTTCGCGGCGCTTGCGTTCGAAGCGCGTTAAACGGATCGGGGGCGTCGTAGACGACGAGCGACCCTTCGGCGCCCGCCGCGAGGCCGTAGTCGTCGACGCCGAAGACCTCCGCGTTCGCTTCGGTGAGCATCTCCCAGATCGGTTCGACGTCGCCGCGGCCGCTCATGTGGGCGTAGTGGAGTAGGACGAACGCGGCGTCGAGCGGATCGCCCCGTCCGTAGTGGTACCACGGATCCATCACGGAGTCGTGCCCGAGTCCGACGGTGACGCCGGCGTCTCGAAGTTCGTCGATCCGGGTGTGACCGCGTCGCCGCGGATAGTCGTCGTAGCGACCCTGCAACACCGCGTTGTCCGGCGGGTTGGTAACCACGTCGACATCGCTCTCGGCGAGCAGGGAGATCACCTTCGCCGCGTAGCTGTTCGGATACGAGTGCATCGCCGTCGTGTGACTTGCCGTCACGCGGTCGCCGATCCCGCGTTTGATCGACTCGCTGGCGAGCACTTCCGTAAAGCGAGAGCCGGGATCGTCCGTCTCGTCGATGTGGGCGTCGACCGGCCGGTCGTACCGCTCCGCGAGGTCCATCGCGAGTTCGACCGAGGCGACGCCGTCCTCGCGGGTGTGTTCGTTGTGCGGAATCGCACCGACGACGTCCGCGCCCATCTCGAGTGCCTCCCGAAGCAAATCCTCGTGTGACTCGTCCGTAAAGACGCCGTCCTGGGGAAACGCGACGACCTGGAGATCGACCAGATCGGCGACGTCCTCGCGAAGTTCGATCAGCGCCCGGACGCCGGTCAGTGACGTTTCGGTCGTGTCGGCGTGCGTTCGAACGCGGGTCACGCCGTTGGCCGCGAGCCACTCGATCGCCTGCTCGGCTCGGGCTTTGACGTCGTCGGCCTCGAGTGACCGCTTTCGCTCGCCCCAGATACCGATCCCCTCCGCGAGGGTCCCCGACTCGTTCCAGCGGGGCTCGCCCGCGGTCAGGGTCGCGTCGAGGTGAAGGTGTGGTTCGGTCAGCGTCGGCGTTACGAGCCGGCCGTCCGCGTCGTACCGCCGGTCGTCCGGGACGGTCGAGGGATCGATCGAGCCGGCGTCCTCGAGCCGGCTGATCGCGCCGTCTTCGATCGCGATGTCGACCGACGATCCGTCGCGTGTCGTTGCATCGGTGACGAGCCACGTGGTCATACGGATCCCATTCGCGCCAGTAGCCTAATAGACCTACTGCTCGTCGTTCGACCATGACCGGGCCAGAATGCCGATGTTGGCCGTTCTCCGAGAGCTATTGGTCAGTTGTCGAAAAATTTCATTATAGGTGAGTTATATACCGTGTGTAATGGCAGCACGTGACGATGGATTCGACTGGCGACGTATCGTATTCGGCCACGAGGATCTTCCCGATCCTGACTACCCCCTAGATCACGTCCCGAAGGACGAACGGAAAGGACTGATTAGCCTCTCGGCAGTGCTGCTCGGGCTCGTCTTCTTTGCGGGGACGATGTGGGCGGGTGCGGAGGTCAGTGCGGCGATGGGCTTTCAGGAGATGTTGAGCGCGATGGTCGTCGGGCACATCATCCTCGGCGGCTACGTCGCGCTCCTCTGTGCGATCTCCGCGAAGGCGGGGCTTACGACCGTCCTGTTGGCCCGGTACTCGTTCGGTCGGGTCGGTGCGAAATGGGCGGATCTGCTGCTGGGCGGGACGCAAGTCGGCTGGTTCGGCGTCACCATTCCGATGGTGGCGATCCCGACGGCGACGTACTTCGGCCTCGAGAGTGCGGCGATGGTCAGTGCACTGATCCTCATCTGGGGACTGTTGCACATGATGACGGCGTACTTCGGCTACGAGGGGATGGAGAAGCTCTCGTACGTCGCCGTTCCGTTTCTCGTCCTCGTCGGCGTTCTCTCGATCTACCTCGCGATCGGTGATGCCGGCGGCATCGACGGTCTGTTGGCCCAGACCGGCGGCGGCGAGATGACGTTCGGTCTGGCGGTGACGATCGTCGTCGGGACGTTCATCAGCGCCGGAACGCAGGCGCCCAACTGGGCACGGTTCGCCATCAACTCTCGAATTGCGTTCTGGGCGGGACTGATCGCCTTCCTCGTCGGCAACAGTTTCCTCTTTCTCAGCGGTGCGGTCGGCGGCGCCGTCTACGAGGTGACGCCGCAGGGAGACCTCTACGAAGTGCTGGTCGCACAGGGACTCGCGACCGTCGGCCTGATCGCACTCATCCTGAACATCTGGACGACGAACGACAACGCGGCGTACGCGTTCAGCGTGGCCGGTGCGGAGGCCTTCGAGTTCGATCGCAAGCGCCCGTTCGTCATCGCGGGCTGTCTGATCGGGATCGCGCTCGCACTGGCCGGCGCTGACGCCCTCTTGCTCCCGTGGCTCGAGTTGCTGGGACAGTACATCCCGCCGCTCGGCGCGATCATTATCGCCGACTTCCTGCTGTGTTGGCGCGATGGTATTCCCCGGATGGACGACATTCAGTTCACGAGCGTCCGCTGGACCGGCGTGATTGCGTACGTGGTCGGCTGTCTCGTCGCCGTCCTGACCGCCGGCTCGATCGTTCCGGGCGTCACGGTGTCGGCACCGATTCCGGGGATGGCGGCGCTCAACGGCATGCTCGCGGCAACGGCTGCCCACATCGTCGGCTACTACGCCCTCGAGAAAACCGGTATTCTGTCGGCACACCGGATTCCCGAGGACGCGGATCGAGTCGATAGCACCCGCTGATCGGAACTCCAACTGAACGCGACAAAAGATGTCGATGGCGTTCGGCAGGATCGTTACCGGACGACGAGCACGGGAATCGACGACCGACGCGTGACCTTTTCCGCGACGCTTCCCAGAAGGACTCTGGCGACGCCGTCCCGGCCGTGGCTACCGATGACGATCATATCGTACTCTCCGTCCTCGGCGCGTTTGACGATCAGTCGGTCCGGTCGGCCTCGGCCGCGTTCGGTCTCGATTTCGACGCCGTGCTCGGCGGCCAGCGTTCGAGCCCCCTCCAGATACTCCTTGGACTGCTTTTGCTCCGGCTCGTCGTCCGGGATATCGCCTGTCATTCCGGACAACGTCCCCAGATCACCCTGCCCCGTTTCCATGGCGTGTAACACCGTAATCGAGGCCTCGGGGAACGTTTCGACCGCGTACTCGAGTGCCGCTTCTGCTTGCTTCGATCCGTCGACTGGTACCAGGATGCGTTCCGGCATACATGTCGTATAGTTACGGAGAAACATATACCTCCCCCAACATCTAAGAAATTGGGAACACCGGGCCGCGAGCGGGGGAGAGAAGCCGTGAAATCACCGACCACCCGATCGGCGACTCGTCTGGCGATTGGGAGAAACCGTTTCATACGGTCCGTCGTTCCTGCGTTCCGGAGCGACCGCAGTGCTCGCGATCGCTCCGGCACCGACGTACACCTGTCCGCATCAGTTATGCCGATAGTCGCGGAACACGGCGTCTGTCCGACAGTATCTTGGTACTTCCCTGTGACTGTATCCGTATGGACGCCTGTGTTCTCGAGGAGTGGGGCGGATCGCTCTCGGTCGAATCGGTGCCGGACCCCGAGCCGGGTCCGAACGAAGTTCGCGTCGACGTTCGTGCGTGTGGCGTGACGCGGACGATCGAAAACGCGATTCAAGGAGGCCTCGACGACGACCCGTCACTGACGCCGCGGATTCCGGGCCACGAGTTCGCCGGGATCGTCGACGCCGTCGGCGAGGCGGTCGAGGGAGTCACGCCCGGCGACCGCGTGCTCTCGTACTTCTATCTCACCTGCGGCGACTGCGATCGCTGCCGCCGGGGCGAGACGAATCAGTGTACGAACGTCGGCGGCTGGTACGGCGTCAACTGGGACGGCGCGTACGCCGAGCAGACCGTGCTTCCGGCCTCGAACGTCCTTCCGCTCCCCGAGGGCGCGACGTTCGCCGAGGGCGCGATCGCCACCGACGGACTCGCGACGCCGTTGCACGTCTGCCGACGAACGGACGTCACCGACCGCGACACCGTTCTGGTCATCGGCGCGGCCGGACGGATCGGGATCCACCTCTCGCAACTGGCCGCGCTCAGAGGGGCTCGAGTGTTGGCCGCGGAGATCACGGACGAGCGCCTCGAGTACGTCGATTCCGTCACCGGCCCGGCGGTTCAGCCGATCGATGCACGGGGCACCGACTTCGCGAAGCGACTCGAGACGGCGACACCGAACGGCGACGGGCCGACCGTCGTGGTCGACACGGTCGGCGATACGGACACGCTCTCCGACGCCTGGGAGGCGCTTTCGATGGGCGGCCAGATCGTTTCGCTGACCACGCACCACGATCGGTCGTTTGCGCCGCCGCTGAAGGAGTTCGTCGCGTCGGAGGCGTCGATTCTGGGCTCTCGGTACGCCACGAAAGACGAGGTCGTCCGAGCCGCACGGTTGCTCGCCGACGGCCGCATCGACCCCGTCGTTACCGAGCGCGTCGGCCTCGAGGAGGTGCCGGACGTCCACGAGCGCATTCGGTCCGGCCAGAGCCACGGGATGGTCGTTCTCGAGCCGTAAATAGCGGTTCGAGCGACAGTAGCGTCTCAGCGCGCAGGTAGCGGTGGCGGTTTGCGGTAATCAATTGTAACCGACCGCCCGAAACAGGACCGCTTTCATACTGTTGGACAGAACGACGTGAATCCAATCGTTTTGCCGGGGTCGTCACCGTGGGCGAGGACCTCGAATTCACGATCGGCTTCGTATTGACTGCTGTCCGACAGTATCAGTCCGCCCGTTCCGTCTCCTCGACCTGCGTCGGCCCCTGTCTCGTGTCGCCGTCGGCGGGCAGGATCGCGTTCAACACGAGGGCGGTGACGCCGCCGACCAGCAGGCCGGAGCCGACCAGCACCTGCACATCATCGGGGAGCTGTCCGATCGCGTCGGGTCTGACCTCGACGCCGACGCCGAGGACGATCGAGACGGCGATGATCGTCAGGTTCCGACGGGTCAGGTCGACCCGGTTCGCGACGATTCGCATCCCGATCGAGAAGATCATCCCGAACAGCACGATCGCGGCCCCGCCGAGTACCGGATTGGGCATCGCCGCGACGACCGCCGCGACTTTCGGGATCAGCCCGAGGATGACGAGAAAGACGCCACAGATGCCCACGACGAACTTGCTCGCGACGCCGGTGAAGCCGATGAGGCCGACGTTCTGGGAGAAGGACGTGTTCGGAAAGGCGTTGAACAGGCCGGCGAACATGCTCATGAATCCGTCCGCGAACAGTCCGCCGCGCATCTCCCGCGAGGTCGCCGTCCGTCCGACCGTCCCCGTCGTCCCTTCGATGTCCCCGATCGTCTCGATCGAGGTGACGACGTAGGCAAACGCCGCGATCAGGATCGCGCTCGGGTGGAACGCGACGCCGAACTCGAGGGGCATCGGAACCGCCACCCAGCTGGACTCGCCGACTCCAGAGAGGTCGAGGAGTCCGAGCGGGATCGCCGCGAGGTAGCCGAGGACGACCGCGATCAGCACGCTCGAGATCGAGAGCAGGCCGTCGAAGAACTGATTGAAACCGATCGCGGCGGCGAAGACGAGCCCCGCGAGCGCCAGGTTCTCGAGGTTGCCGTAGGTTTCGGCACCCGGACCGCCGGCGGAGTAGTCGATCGCGGTCGGGATCAGGGTCAGTCCGACGAGCATGACGACGGTGCCCGTCACCAGCGGCGGGAAGAACCGCCGGAGATCGTCGTAGAAGTAGCCGATGACGATTTCGACCGGGGCGGCGACGATCACCGCGCCGAAGATCGCGGCCAGCCCGAACGCGTTCCCGATGTCGATCAGCGGCGCGACGAAGATCGCGCTCGTCCCCATCACGATCGGGAGGCGTGCGCCGACCGGCCCGACGGAGTACACCTGGACGATCGTCGAAATTCCCGCGACGAGCAGCGCCATCTGGACAATGAACGTCGTCTCGGCCGGCTCGAGACCGATCGCTCCCGCGATGACGAGCGGCAGTGCGACCGTCGAGAGGAACATCGCCAGCAGGTGCTGGATGCCGAGCGGAATCGCTTCGGACAGCGGTGGTTCGTCGTCGATATCGTACTCGATCAGATCAGCTCCCGAGCCAGTATCGTGCGAATGGCTGTCACTTCCCATGATATGTCTACCAATTAAAATGGGAGTTGATATGTGTTACGGTCAGGTCAGCGATTACCGTACGGAACCGCGAGATTGTACGGATTCGCAATTCATATACCCGTCTAGTTGGACGTTCGTTCCAATGACGGTCCGTGCAGCCGATCCGAGCGAAGCGCGATCGATCCCCTGGGGCCCCATCGGTGCGATCGGAACGGGACTGTTCGGGCTCGGACTCGCCGTCGGCGGCTACGGGGCCTACGTCTCCCTGCTCATCGAGCGCGGGGTCGCGCCGGACGCCGCGGGGTTCGGAATGTCGCTGTTCCTGCTCGGCCAGCTCGTCGCCGTCGTCCCGGCGGATCGACTGACCCGGACGAAACCCGTCGAGTGGGTCGCTGCGAGCGGGCTCGCACTCGCCGGCGTCGGCATCGCGCTCGGCGGCGTCCTCGCGCTCGAAGTCACGTACCTCTCGCGGCTGCTGTTGGGACTCGGGCAGGGGACGGCGTTCGTCGCCGGGATGAAGTACGTCGGATTGCGGACCAGCGGCGCTGACACCGCCACCGCACAGGGGCTGCTCGGCGCGCTGTTCACGCTCGGACTGGCCGTCGGACTGGCGGCCGGTCCCGTCGCGGTTCCCGCGTTCGGTCCAGTCGGTCCGGCCACGGCCGCCGCGGGCGTCGCGCTCGTCGGGGGCGCGGTAACGAGCGGACTGCCCCCCGTCGGCGCGACCGCGCGAACGACGCTCCGATCGTACCTCGAACCGTTCGCATCGGCCGGCGGCCTCGCCCTCGGCCTCGGTAACATGGCGACGTTCGGATTTCTGATCGTCGCGTCGACCTGGTACGCAGAGGTGCTCGCCGGATCCCCGCTTCCGGGGACCGCAGTCCTCGTCGGGTTCGCCCTGGCGACGGTTCTGGGGCGAGGGATCGGCGGCTGGCTGTCCCGGGAGTACGGCGAGCGAGCCACCGTTGCGGGGACGCTGTTCGGTCTCGCCGTCGTGCTCGGCGGGCTGGCGGCGGCGATCGCGGCCGAGTCCGAACCGGGGATCGCCGTCGGACTCGTCCTGACCGGCTTCGGGTTCGGTATCCCCTTCGGACCGCTGTTCAGTCTCGCGTTCTCCGAACTCGCGGACGATCCGGGCGTGACGCTGTCCGGGATGTTGCTCGTCGGCAACGGCGGCGCGTTGGCGTACCCGTGGCTGGTCGGATTGCTGTTGGCGGCCACGGAGAGCTACGCCGCCGGCTTCGCGGCGATGGGGCTGACCGTCGGGATCATCTGGCTGTGCTGGATGCGCTCGATCGGCCGCTGAACTCGCCGGCACGCACACTGCTCGGCTGCCGGCGGCGCTTCCCGTCGTGATCGCTCGTCAGGATAATCAACCATGTGCCCCGGAGAGATCTATAGGTCTGACCGGGACGGTTCAGCATCTTCAGCACACTCGAAACTTTCAGCTCCTTCGAAACCTTCAGCCGCCGGTGATCGGCGGCGTGAGACTCAACTCGTCCCCCGCCTCGAGCGGAACCGTCTCCGGCGCGTCGCGGTCGACGAGGCGGCCGTTTCGAAGGACGGTAACCGTCGTGACGATCCGTCCGTCCTCGAGGAGTTCGCCCGCCAGTTCGGGGTGTTCGCGCTCGAGGCGGGCGAGCGCGTCGGCAACGGTCGGGTCCGAGTCGGCGAGTGTTAACTGGATCGATCGCCGTTCGACCCGGGAGCGAAGCATTCCGAACAGCTTCACTCGGAGCTCCACGGTCGTCACCCCGCGCGCTCGTCGAGACCGAGGGACTCGAGCGTCTCCGGCGTCGGTTTCCCGTCTTCGTCCCAGCCTCTGTAGGCGTAGTACTCGGCGAGCATCGCCGCCAGTTCGTCGGGCGGACAGTGCATGCCGGCGGCAGGCCCGTCCGGAATGGGTTCGTGCAGTACGCGATGAGGAAGCGTGTCCGACTCGCGGTCGGCGACGCCTCGCTCGACGTTGATCAGCCGCTCGAGGTTGTAGATCCGCTCGCCGATGGTTTCGACGTCTTCCGTGGTCAACTCCCAGCCGGTGGCGGCCTGCAGGGCGTCCCGATACCGGTCCCCGATTCGCTTGCCCCAGCCGCCTTCGCTGACGAACCGACACTGGGTGAGCGAGTCGCCGAGCGCGGTGAAGTGCTGGGATCTGGCGGCGAACTCGGCCGTTCCGTCCGTCGTCTCGGCGTGCTCGCCGCCGTACTGGAGCGTCGGACGGGTGTCGTGGTGGGAGCCGCCGCGAGTCGACGTGGCGTAGCCGATGCTCATCCCCTTGAGCCCGCGCGGGGAGTGGGCGGCGAACTCGAGGCCCTTCGCGCCGTGAAGGTAGCGTTCGGCCTTCTCTGGGAGCGACGCTGCGAGCCTGAACGACCCCGCGGCGAGTTCGTCGCCGATCCCCTCTCGAGCGGCGGTCTGACGCGCGAGTTCGACCAGTCCGTCGGCGTCGCCGAACTCGAGATGGGCCGAGTCATCGGCGTCTATGAGCCCGTTCTCGGCGCACTCGCGGGCGAACGCGACGGTGACGCCCCAGCTGATCGTGTCCATGCCGAGTCGGTCGCAGAGATCGTTCGCCTTCATGACTCGCTTGATGTCGTCGACCGCCTGCATCGTAGCGGTGCCAAAGAGGCTCTCGAACTCGGGGATCTTCGCCTGGGTCATTCCTTCGGACTGGACGCTGACGTGTTTCCCACAGCGGACCGCACAGTTGGCACACGTCGTATCCTCGGTGACGTACTCCTCTTTCAACGTCTCGCCGCTGATCGCTTCCGCGAACTCGGGATCGGCCTGCTCGGACTGGTTGTTTCTGACCCCGAGTTTCCCCATCTCGTTGACGGGATTGACGAGGCCGCTGGTGCCGTACTCCTGGAGCATCTCGGTTTCCTCCATCAACGGCTGCATTCGGCTCATCGTCAGTTCGCGGAAGGTCTCTTCCTCGGCGACCTCGGGCTCGAACGATCCCTCTCGGACCGCGACGGCCTTGACGTTCTTCGCGCCGAGGACGGCACCGCTGCCGCCGCGGCCCGCGACGCCCTCCCGGTCGCGGCCGCGGTGGACCAGACACGCGTACCGAACCCGATTCTCGCCGGCGGGGCCGGCCGCGACGACGTGGACGTCGCTCTCGTCCTCGCTTTCTTCGCGCTCGCGGACCGCCTCGCAGGTCTCGTAGGTATCCAGTCCTGCCAACTCCTCGGCCTCCGAGACCGTCGCCCCCTCCTCGTCGACGCAGACGGTGGAGAGTTCCGGGGCCTCCCCGTGGAGGACGATGGCTTCGAACCCCGTCGTCTTCTGGGCGCGGGGGAACGTCCCGCCGAACGTGCTGTCGAAGAAGCCGTTCGTCATCGGGCTGACGAAGCCGACGACGCCGCGACTCGTGCTCTGAAACGGCGTCGCGTTCATCGGTCCGACCGCGAAGACGACCACGTTCGCCGGATCGAAGGGGTCCGCATCGGGCGGGACGTGTTCGTGGACCTGCGCCGCCGCGAACCCGTTGCCGCCGAGCAGCGCTCTCGCGTCTTCGGGCTCGATCCGCTCGCGGTCCGTCTCCCCGGACTCGAGGTCCACGTGGAGAATCTCACCTCCGTAAACGGACGGCAACTCGCTCACGGGGTCCCCTCCATCGATTCGTCGGCGTGGTCGAGCGCGTGGTCGAGCGCGTCGACCGCTTCGTCGATTTCCTCGCGAGTGATCGACAGCGGCGGCGCGATGATCAGCGTGTTGATCATGTTCGCGACGTAGACGCCGCGGTCGCCCGCGCGGGCGGCGACCTCGTCGACGACCGTCGTCCCGGTCGAGATCTTGTCTTTCCGTTCGCCGAACGGGACGCGTTCGTCCGCCCGTTTCGTCAGTTCGATGCCGCGGAACAGCCCGACGCCGCGGGTCTCGCCCACGCTCGGATGGGTCTCCTGTAGCTCCTCGAGGCGGTCTCCGAGGTAGCGGCCGACCTCGTCGGCGCGGTCGATCAGCCCTTCCGATTCGTAGGTCTCGATCGCCGCCAGCCCGGCCGCACACGCGACCGGGTGTCCCGCGTAGGTGTGGCCGTGACAGAACATCTCGTCCTCGAAGTGGGCGGCGACTTCGTCGGTGACGATCGTCCCGCCGAGGGGCGCGTACGCACCCGAGAGCCCCTTGGCCATCGTCATGATATCGGGGGTCACGTCGAACAGATCGGACGCGAACCACTCGCCGGTCCGGCCGAAGCCGCTCATCACCTCGTCACAGATGAGCAACGCGCCGTGATCGTGGGCGATCTCTTTGAGCCGCGGGAGATACTCCGGCGGGGGCACGAGGATCCCGTTCGAGCCGACGACCGGTTCGACGAGCACGGCGGCGACGGTGTCGCCCTCGAGCATGAGCATCTCGTCGATGTACTCGAGGCTCTCCATCGGGTCCATCGTCGAGCCGTAGGCGTACGGATCCGGGGCCTTGATCGCGCCCGGAATACCGGGTTCGGCCATGAGCCGCCGCGGATCGCCGGTGACGCTGATCGAACCGTAGGTCGCGCCGTGGTAGGACCGATAGCGGGAGACGATCTTGTGGTTGCCCGTGTACATTCGGGCGATCTTGATCGCGGCCTCGACGGCCTCGGTGCCGCTGGTCGAGAAGAAGGTCTTGGAGAGCGATCCGGGCGTCACCTCGGCGAGTTTCTCCCCCAGGCGGGCACGATTCTCCGTCGTGTACCCCGGCGCGAAGTACGCCCCTTCGCGGGCCTGTTCCGCCATCGCGTCGGCGACCCGATCCGCGGAGTGGCCCAGGTTCGAACACATCAACTGGCCCGAAAAGTCGAGGTACTCCTCCCCGTCCGCCGTCTCGAACCGGTTTCCCTCGGCACCGACGACCTGCCGCGGCCGAACCTCGTTCTGAAAGGACCACGTCCCGAACACGTGCGCTTTGTCCAACCGTTCGATCTCGTTCAGATCCGTCTCCGATTCGGTGTCGTCTCCCATTGTCGTCTCACAGTAGGCGCTCGAGCTAATCAAAGTTTGGTACGGTGTGACGAGGGGATGCTGTACACACCCCTTACTCCGCCCGGAGACGGTCCGTGGCGGAGTCTGCGTCGGGACCAACATTTATCGGGTCCTACTCCGTTGACTGACTATGGTTGACACTATCATACGTGGTGGAACGGTAGTCACGCCAACTGACACGTTCGATGCGGATGTCGCGATCGACGGCGAACGAATCGCCGCCGTCGGCGATGGAGAATCGATGCCCGAGGCGGATCACACGATCGACGCGACGGGATCGATGGTGATGCCGGGCGTCATCGACCCCCACGTTCACATCGATGATATGTTCTCGTTCGATACGTACGAAACGGCCACGAAAGCGGCCGCGCTCGGCGGCACGACGACGTACATCGACTTCGCCTGGCAGGCCTGGGTCGGCGAGATGAGCCCCTGGGACGAACCCGGAACGCTCCGCGAGGGGATCGAGCGAAAGCGGGCGAAGGCCGAGGAGGCCGTCGTCGATTACGGCCTCCACGGCGCGATCACCCGCGAGGACCGGGCCGTCCTCGAGGAACTCGAGGCCGTCGTCGACGCCGGGGTGCCGTCGATCAAACTGTTCACCGCCTACGAGTTCGGGCTCGAGAACGGGTTCATGAACCGCGTGTTCGAGGCGCTCGCGGATCTGGACGCGTTCGCCGTGTTGCACTCCGAAGACGCCACCATCTGTGACGATCGCACGGCGCAGTTCCAGCGGGAAGGGAAGGGGGATCCGGAGTGGTATCCGCGCTCGCGACCCGACTACGCCGAGGCGATCGCGGCCGACGCCGCCGCGCGGATGGCGATGGAAGCCGGCTGTCGGTACTACGGCATTCACACGTCCTGTCGGAAGTCCGCGGACGTACTGGCCCGCTACCGCGAGCGCTACGGCGAGGAGATGCTGCGCGCCGAAACCTGTACCCACTACACGACGCTCGACGACTCGATCTTCGAGGAACTCGGCAACCTACCGATGATCGCGCCGCCGATCCGGAAACCCGACGACATCGAGGCGATGTTCGAACACCTCGAGGCCGGAACCCTGGACGTGGTTTCGACGGACCACTGCGGGTACACGAAAGAGAGCAAGCAGGTGGACGACTGGTGGGACAGCAAGTTCGGCGCGAACGCGCTCCAGACGAACCTACCGGTGTTTCACGACGAGGCGGTTATCGAACGCGGATTCTCGTACCCGTTCCTGGTCCGGGTCCTCTCGCGTAATCCCGCGCGGATCTTCGGCCTGCCGGGGAAGGGAACCCTCGACCCGGGAACGGACGCGGATATCGTGGTCTTCGATCCGAACGAGACGTACGCGATCACCGCCGAGGAGAACGCCTCGGTCGCGGACTTCTCGATCTACGAGGGCCGCGAGGTAACCGGCCGCGTCAAACAAACCTTCGTTCGCGGCGAACTCGTCGCCGACGACGGCAAGATCGTCGCGGAGAACGGGCACGGACGGTTCGTCGAGCGCGAGTCCACCGATTGGGCGTTCTGAACGGCCGGTTTCCCAGCTTCCCGGTTTCCCAACTTCCCAGTTTCCCGGTCTCCCGGTCTTCCTCACTCCTCGAGGCCCGCGACCCGAACTACCGCGTTCGCGAGCGTATTCGCCGCCGCGTAACAGTCGTCCCAGCTGGTGAACTCCTCCTCGGAGTGGCTCTTGCCGTTCTCGCTGACAGCGAACACCATGCTCGTATCCGTAACCTTGCTCAGGTGGGCGGCGTCGTGGCCCGCGCCGCTGTAGAGTTGCATGCTGTCGTAGCCGAGGTCGTCCGCGCTCGTCTGGACCGCGTCGATACACCGATCGGCGAAATCGACGCTCGCCGATCGCATTCGCTTTTCTACCTCCCACTCGACGCCCTCCCGTTCGGCGGCGGCCTCGATCTCGGCCAGCGCCCGCGCTTTCGCCTCGTCGACGATCTCGTCGGACGGATCTCTGAATCCCCAGGTGAAGGTTACCTCGCCGGGAATGATGTTGATCGAGTTCGGGTCGACGTCGAGATAGCCGACCGTCCCGACGGTTCGATCACCGAGCGAGCCCGGAATCCGGCGGATGCCGGTGATCACGTCGGCCGCCGCGACCAGCGCGTCCGACCGGTCGTGCATCGGCGTCGGCCCGGAGTGGTCCGCTTCGCCGGTAAACGTCGTCGCCCCCCAGTAGAAGCCGACGACGCCGGTCACGACGCCGACGTCCACGCCCTCGAGTTCGAGGTACGGCCCCTGCTCGATGTGGAGTTCGAAGTAGGCCTCGTAGTCGCGGGGTTCCGCCGGGACATCGCCCAGGTACCCGATCCGTTCGAGTTCCTCGCGGACGCTGTTCCCGTCCTCGTCGGTCCGCTCGTACTGTGTCTCGAGGTCCAGTTCGTTCGTCCAGACGCCGCTGCCCTGCATCGCCGGCTGGAACCGGGATCCCTCCTCGTTCGTCCAGTTGACGATCTCGATCGGACGTCGCGTCTCGATCCCCTCATCCTCGAGCGTTCGGAGCAACTCGAGCGGGGCGACGACGCCGAGCGCCCCGTCGTAGATCCCGCCGTACGGCTGGGAGTCGAGGTGGGAGCCGACGAGCACCGGATCGGCGTCCGGATCGGTCCCGTCGCGGCGTCCGAACATGTTCCCGAACTCGTCGATCCGGATCGAGAGGTCCAGAGCCGCTAACTGCTCCGCGAACCAGTCGCGGATCGCCTTGTCCTCGTCCGAGAGCGCGAGTCGGTGGAGCCCGCCGCCTTCGGTCGCACCGATTTCGGCCTGTTCGCGCATCGTCTCGACGAATCGTTCGCGTTCGATAGAAATTGCCATGCACTATTATCAGACAGACTCTCCTTAAGTGTTATCTCGCCGCGGCTCTTCCCGGTTGTCGGCGTAATTGGTGGCCGGACGAAACTATTTGCCCTTTCGGGAGAGTGTAGTCCTATGAACGTCATACACACCGCACTGTGGGTGTCCGATCTCGAGCAAACGACCGAGTTCTACGAGGGCGTGCTGGGACTCGAGTACCAGTCTCAGTTCACCGGCGACGACGGCGTCGTCAACTACTACGTCGGGACGGAGGACGGCGCCGAACTACAGTTCAAACACGACCCGGACGACGACGGCGCCGTCTCGCCGGAGGGAATCGACCACGTTGCCTTTTCGGTCGACGATACCGACGCCGAGTTCGAACGCATCGTCGACGCCGCCGATCCGGCCATCGTCGCCGAACCGATGACGGTCGAGGCGGCCGACGCCCGCGTGGCGTTTCTCGAGGATCCGGACGGCTACGTCGTCGAACTCGTGCAGTCGATCTGAGTTTCCACCGATGCAAATCGCGGCCGGTGGGAGTCCGTGTACATCGCTTAGCGGATACTATACTTTGCTGGCTGATAGCTGTAATATGGGTGATGTTACCACGAACCTCGGCGAGTAGATTTAAGTGGTCAAACTTCGCTGAGGTACGTATGACTAACTCCTTGATATCTCTGCTCGGAAGTACGAGTTCGACGGAAACGAGCGAGTCCGAGACGGACGAGAACCAGGAGCCGACCGGGGCCGGGTCCGCGGGGCTCGATACGACTGATTGGCAGGACGAGGGGGACGGGTTGCTCGGTCCCAACGGTGACGTCGAACGTGTAAACGGCGACAGTCCGTTCGGTGGTGCGACGGCCGAATCGATCATCATTAGCTTCCTGCAAGGGTCCAACGACCCGATATTCGTCGTCGACGCGGAGGGAACCTTTACGCACTCGAACAAGGAGTGCCGGGAACTGTTCGGTCGCGTTCCCGGCGAACTTCCCGGCGATAACCTGTTCGACTACGACGAGGCCGACAACAGCGTCATGCGGGAGGTCCTCGACACCGGCGAGGCCATCCAGAACCTCGAGGGCGTCGTCGAGGCCGACGGCGAAACGATTCACGTCAGCCGGACGTTCTTCCCGCTGTTCGACGCGACGGGCGAACTCGCGGGGGCGATCGAGATCAATCGCGACGTCTCCGAACGGGTCAACGCCGTCAACCGCCAGGAGACCTTAGAGCAGTATCAGACCTACCAGAACGAGGTCGTCGACGCCTTCCAGGACTGGACGAACCGTCTCAGTCAGGGCGACTTCACAGTCGAGCCGGCGGTTCCCGAACCGGAGGCCGACTTCGAGGAGGTTCGGGACGCTCACGAACGCTTTTCGACGATGGCTGCGGACCTGGGGACAGCCATCGAGAACATCCACGACGCGCTGGTCGACGCCCGACACACCGCCGAAGAGCTGGCCGATATCAGCGACGATCTGATCGCTGCGGGCGAAGAGACCACGTCCGCGACCGACGAGATCGACGAGGCCAGCGACGCTGTCGACGAGATGGCGGTCGAGCAGGCCGAGCAGGCGACGATCGCCGAGGAGAACGTCACGAACCTCTCGTCCGCGGTCGACCGCATCTCGGAGAACGCCGAGGCGATCGAGCGGCGCGCCGCGACGGCCAGCGACCGAACCGAAGAAGGCGTCGAAGACGCCGAGACCGCCCTCGAGAAGATTCACGAGGCGATGGAGGCGTCCGAGACGAACGTCGAACACGTCCGGTCCTTACAGGGGCGAATGCAGACCATCAGCGAGATGGCCGAACTGATCGCGGATATCGCCGATCAGACCAACCTGCTCGCGTTGAACGCCAACATTCAGGCGGCCCACTCCGACGACTCCGGCAACGGGTTCGCCGTCGTCGCGAACGAGATCAAGGGGCTGGCGGACGAGTCCAAGGAGACCGTCGCCGAGATCGCCGACGACATCGAGAACCTCCAGTCGGGCGTCGAAGAGACGATGAACGCGATCGAGCGAAGCAACCGGACGGTACAGACGGGTGCCGAGGCCGTCGAGGGAGTGGTCGACCACATCGAGGATATCGAGGTCGCCGTTCGGGAAACCGACCGCGAAATTCAGGCGATCGCCCGCACCGCGGAAGAACAGGCGGCGAACACCGAAACCGTCGAGGATATCGTTCGAGACCTCTCCGAACGGAGCGACGAGATCGAAGCGCGGATGGCTGCGGTCTCCGCGAGCATCGAACAACAGACCGCCACCGTCGGGCAGGTGGTCGACATCTCGGAGGCGATCGACGACATGGCGGCCGAGATGGAGGGGAGCCTGGCCGGTTTCGAACTCGAGACCGACGGGACTGCAGCCGGTTCCGGTGCCGGATCTGGGGCCGGGACTGGCGTTTCGGCCGTTCGCTGATACGGTCTGCTGTACCGATGTCTCGTTCCAACCACGGCGGCTGTAGGCGGGCCGGTACCGACGTACAGTCGCCGTCTGAGAAGCGGCGTCTACGGGGCGTTGGCGGTTCGAATCCGAATATGAAGCCGATCCGACCTAATCCGACCTCGAATCCGCATCCGAATCCGAACCCGAATCTGAATCAGAACCAGTACGTGCAAAACAAAACGTCGACGCCAGTCCGAAACCGCGCCCACTCGAGCGTTCAGCGCGACTGAATCGGCAGTTCGATCTGCGTCGCGTACTCCGCGTTATGGTGGACGGTGTTCGTCGCGGTCCGGTACTCGCGGTCACCGTAGAGCGGTCCGCCGGTGTTGTTGTTCACGTCGTAGCGCGGGTAGTTCGACGAGGAGATATCCAGCCGGATGCGGTGGCCCTCCTTGAACACGTTCGCCGTCGGGTACGGCTCCATCTCGAACTCGTAGACCTCGCCGTCCTCGAGCAGGTCCGGCTCGTCGCGGTAGCCGCGGTAGCGGCCGCGACAGATGGAGTCACAGAGGTTGATCGCGGCCCCGTTCGGGAACTCCTCGCTCGGCGGGTGCTCGTCGATCAGCTTCGCCGTGAAGTCGGTGTCGGGGGCGTCGGTCGAGCCGTAGACGCGGACCCGGATCGGTCCGGCGATTTCGACATCCTCCTCGAGCGGCGGCGTCCGGTAGACGAGCACGTCGTTTCGCTCCTCGAGCGGGCCGTACGGCGGTTCGGCCCCGAATGTGTCCTCCCGGGTTCGCTGGTCGAAGCCGCCGCGGCCGGTGAGGTCCTGCAGTTTGCGCTCGCTCAGCGGATACTCTAGGATGTTCTCCTCCCGAGGCTCGTAGGTGATGTACGACGAGCAGTTGCCGCCGATGGTCGGGACGGGGTCGCGGGGGTCGAACTCGTAGCTCGTCGCGGCGTCCTCGGCGGTCGGCTCGTCGGTCGTGAGTCGGCCGTCCTCGTGGATGTAGTAGGTCGTGAACTCGGTGTCCGGCAGGGGCCACTCCTCGCCCGAGCGCCACTCGCCGCCGTGGAAGAGCCGCCCCTCGCGCGTCTGTTCGCCGTCGCCGGTCCCCATCTGGAAGTACTGGACCGTCGGCTGGTCGTCCCAGGTGTCTTTCCCCTTGAGGTAGTGATCGAAAAAGCGCAGTCGGGTCTCCTGATAGTCGCGCAGGGCCTGCTCGCCGAACTCGAGTTCCCCGGAGTAGGACTTGTTCCAGGAGGGCAGCGGGTAGCTGTTCCAGCCGTGGGTCCACGGCCCCATCAACAGAAAGTGGTCGCTGTCTTTGCGCTCGGCCAGCGCCTCAAAGTTGTCGCAGGTCGCCTTCGTGTAGGAGTCGTACCAGGCGCCCGAGTACACCGTCGGGACGTCGGCGGACTCGTCGTAGTAGGCCTCGAAGTTCATGCCGGGCTCCTGCCAGAGCTCGTCGCTCGCGGCTCCCTGAGTCATGATGTCGAACGCCCACTCCTCGTAGTCTGGAATGTGTCGAAGCGGGGATTGGCCCGGCTGTGCGGGGCCGTTTGCAAGCACGTCCCGAACGTCGACGTTTGCCAGTCGCTGCTGAATGTCCGAGTCCTCGAGGGCCCGCTGTGCGAAGCCGCCGCCGAGCGTGAACGCCCAGCAGAGCCAGCGCAGTTCGAAGGTGCCGTTGTGTCGGAACGTCGCCTTTCGACCGTTCGCCGCGCCCTGGTTGACGAACATGGCCTCGAGGTGGGGTGGATCCTGCGTCGCGAGCGCGTTCTGGACCCAGGCGCCGTAGGAGGTGCCGAAGGTGCCGACCTGTCCGTCGCAGTAGGGTTGGTCGGCGAGCCACTCGACCGTGTCGTAGCCGTCTTCGGGCTCGTTGATGAAGATGTAGTAGTCGCCGCCGCTGTTGAATCGCCCCCGACAGTCCTGGATGGCGACGACGTAGCCGCGCTTTGCGTACCATTCCCCGTGTCGTTCCATCCGGCCGCGCTTGCCGTAGGGCGTCCGATCGAGCAACACAGGTTTGGGTTCGTCGATCGGCTCGCCGGTGTCCGGATCGGCCGGCCGATAAATATCGGTTGCTAGCTCGACGCCATCACGGGTTTCAACCATTACGTCTAACTCAGCAGTAACTGCGTACTCCGGGTGAGATACCATCGAATCTACAGATGGAGGCGAACTGTAATAGTTCATTCCCCGCCGTCGGATTTCACCGGTCGCAAAACGAGTACCGGATCACGTACCGGTAGTACCGAAATCGTTCAACGGTGAACCGACACCGGCTGATCGCCCGCCTACGGCGGTACCTTTATATGTGTTCGCTTTGGTTTTGTTCCTATACCTGTACGGGTGTGGACACTCGACACGGTAGACAATCATCAACAGGAGATGGACATATGACTGATCACAACGAACGTACGGACGAAATCAGAACGGACGGCGGGGACATCTCCCGCGAGGAGGCGTCGTTCGTCGAGTACGGGATCGATGATAAACCACCGCTGGGCGAATCGATCCTGCTGGGGGTACAGCACTATCTGACAATGATCGGCGCGACCGTCGCGATCCCGCTGATCCTTGCGGGGGCGATGGAGATGCCCGCAGCGGAAACGGCGCGGCTCGTGGGGACGTTCTTCGTCGTTTCGGGTATCGCGACGCTGTTACAGACGACGTTCGGGAATCGGTATCCGATCGTTCAGGGAGGTACCTTCGCGCTACTCGCGCCGGCGCTGGCGATCATCGCCGCGATGGGTACCGGCTGGGAGGCGACGATAGTCGAGCTACAGGGCGCGATCATCGTCGCTGCGTTAGTCCAGGTCTTGCTGGGTTACATCGGCGCGCTGGGGAAGCTGAAGTACTACCTTTCGCCGGTCGTTATCGCCCCGGTGATCGTTCTGATCGGTCTCTCGCTCGTCGGCGTCCAAGACGTGACGACGCCCGACCAGAACTGGTGGCTGCTGGGACTGACGCTGTTCCTGATCGTCCTGTTCTCCCAGTACCTCGATCAGTACAGCCGGTACGCGAAACTGTTCCCGGTCCTGCTGGGAATCGTCGTCGCGTGGGTCCTCGCCGCGGTATTGTCCGCGACCGGCGTATACGGACCTGAAACGGTCGGCTACGTCGACAGCGCAGCCGTCGCCGAGGCGTCTGCGATCCAGGTAATCACGCCGCTGCAGTGGGGGATGCCACAGGTTACCCTCGCGTTCACGGTCGGGATCTTCGCCGGTATTCTCGCCTCGATGGTCGAGAGTCTCGGCGACTACTACGCCGTCGCCCGCATCGCCGGCGTCGGTGCGCCGAGCGAGAAACGGATCAACCACGGGATCGGAATGGAAGGAGTCGGCAACGTGATCGCCGGTATCATGGGGACGGGCAACGGCTCGACCTCCTACGGTGAGAACATCGGTGCGATCGGTATCACCGGCGTCGCATCGCGCTACGTCGTCCAGATCGGTGCGATCGTGATGTTACTCGTCGGATTCGTCGGCTACTTCGGCGCGTTGATCACGACGATTCCGACGCCGATCGTCGGCGCACTGTACATCGCGATGTTCGGACAGATCGCCGCCGTTGGTCTGTCGAACCTCAAGTACGTCGACCTCGACGCCTCGCGTAACGTCTTCATCATCGGTATCGCGCTCTTCCTCGGCCTCGCGATTCCGGAGTACATGGCGAACGTCGGCGGCGCCGCCGAGTTCCAGGAGATCGCCTCCGGCGCGACGGTGATCGGACCGATCCTCGGCGAACAGATCGTCTCCGATACGATCTTCGTGATCGGCTCGACGACGATGGCGGTCGGTGGGATCGTCGCCTTCGTGCTCGACAACACGATTCGCGGAACGAAAGAGGAACGCGGACTCTCGCAGTGGGAACAACTCGCCGAAGACGACGAGGAGTTCGTTACCATGTTCGAGAAGATGCGCTCGTCTGACGATCCGAAACCGGTCGACAGAGCCGACTAACCGCGACGAACCGACGGCCAACCGGCCGATTCGACGCGTATTTTTGCCGAATCGGGGAAAGTTTGATTACGAACGCTCGTCGAGAGACGGTAATGCCGAGTCGAAACGGTCTCGACCTCGATACCGGCGAACGGCTCCACTATCGAGGCGACCTTCGTTCGGGCGAGGAGATCGCGGTGACCGACAGCCGTCTCCTCGTGCGAAAGCGCGACGAGACCACGAGCGTTCCGTACACGAACGTCAGCGAGGTCAGCAACGAATCGTTCAACTGGTTTCTCGCGATACTGAGCCTGTCCCTCGTCGCGTTCGGCGTCTACTCGATTCCGGAAAACGCCTTCGCCGGCGTCGGACTGGCCGCGTTCGGTTGCTGGAGCATCTATCGCACCTATCGCCATCGCGACCGAGTCCGGATCCACACCCACAGTCAGCCGAAACCCGTCGAGGTCTTTCCGGCGGACGCCGAGGCGCTCTACGACGAACTCGAGCCGGCGATCGAGACGGTGAGAGCGGAGCAAGAGGCAAAACGTGAGCGAGAACTGAAAGGGGGAGAAGAAGGAGTAGCTGAAGGCGAACGAGAACCACAATAGGGGAACAGCGCTCACGAGACGAGCAGAACGCATCTACGGACCCCGTCTCCTTCGCGCTCGAGACCACGGGACGACGTCACAAACGCTTTTTCGGTTGCGCCGAATGCCACCACCATGTCCGATCACGACGACCTGCTCTGGCTCGAAGACGCGATCGATCACGCACTCGCCTGTCGGGACTCCTTTCTCGAGGACAGGGCGCAGACGCAGACGGAAACGGTAGCCGTCGATCGAGTAGCCGGTCGGGTGATCGCCGAGGACGTAGTCGCCGAGGCCGATCAGCCGGCGGCCGACCACGCCACGATGGACGGCTACGCGTTCGCCGCCGAGGATGAGGGGCCGCTCGAGGTCGTCGACGCGGATATCTACCCGGAGACGGAGCCGCCGACGCTCGAGGCCGGACGGGCGATCGAGATCGCGACGGGTGCGCCGCTGCCGAAACGAGCCGACACGGTCGTCAAGCGCGAGGACACGTCCGTCGTCGACGACCGACTCGAGAAACCCGATCTCGACGCGGGAACCTACGTCTACGAGCGTGGCTCGAACGTCGCCGCCGGCGACCGACTCTACGCGGCCGGCGATCGGCTCTCGGCGCTCGATGCGATCTTGCTTCGGGACGTCGGCCGGGAGGAAGTCGCCGTCGCGGAGCCGTTCTCCGTCGCGGTGCTCGCGACCGGCACCGAAATCCACGAGGGGCGACACACGGATCTCGACTCGCCGATGCTCTGTAACCTGGTTCGAGGCTGGGGCCACGAACCGACCTACGAAGGATCGGTTCCCGACGAGGACGACCGGGTCGAGGACCGGATCGCCGACCTCGCGGAAGCGAACGACGTCGTCGTGACGACCGGGGGCACCAGCGTCGGAAAGAAAGACTACGTCCTCGACGCGCTCGCGTCGCTCGGCGAGGTCACGTTCCACCGGGTCCGGATTCGGCCCGGGAAGCCGATCGCGATCGCCCGGCTTCCGGCGTACGACGCGCTCGCCGTCGCCGTTCCGGGCAAACCCATCGGCGCCTACGTGAGTACGACCCTCGTCGCCCGGCCGCTCTTTACCGGGGAGGCGAGTCCGCCGTCGCTCGAGCGAACGTTCACCCAGGACGTCGGCCTCGGTCCGTCGGGGTTCACCTACGCGATTCCGGTGACCCTCGACGGCGACGACGCGACGCCGCTCGGCCACGCGTCCTCGCCGCTGTCGGTCTACGAGGAGACGTTCGACCCGAGCGTCCTCTCCTCGAGTACGCGGGCGGCCGCCGCGGACGGGTTCGTCCTCACGACGGAGGGGCTCGCCGCCGGCGAGCGGGTCGACGTCGTACCGACGACGGCGCTCGAGTGACCGTCACCGTCGCGGCTGTGGGATAGGAAGGTTTTTGCCCCGGCGAACGGATTACCATGGTATTACATGACGACTGACGATCGCATTCTCGAGGGCGTGAGAGTCATCGATCTGACGACGTTCGTCACTGGCGGCTTCTGTTCGCTGATGCTCGCGAATCAGGGAGCAGAGGTCATCAAGGTCGAACGACCCGGCGCGGGTGACGATAACCGACACTCCGGGCCGCCGTTTATCGACGGCGAGTCGCCGTACTTCTGGACGGTCAATTACGGCAAGAAGAGCGTCGAACTCGATCTGAAGAGCGAGGCCGGCCGCGAGGCGCTGTACGACCTCGCGAGCGAAGCCGACGTCTTCCTCCAGAACTATCGGCCCGGAACCGCGGACCGCCTCGACGTCGACGAGGAGACGATCCGCTCGCACAACGACGACATCATCTACTGCGCCATTTCGGCGTTCGGACAGACCGGGCCGTGGCGACAGCGACCGGGATACGACCTGATGATTCAGGGAATGAGCGGCATCATGAGCGTCACGGGCGAGGACGGCGGTCGGCCCGTAAAAGTGGGCCTCCCGATGACCGACCTCATCACGGCGATGTGGGCGTCGTTCGGGATCTCGAATGCCCTCTATCGCCGCGAGCAGACAGGTGAGGGGGAGTACATCGATCTTGGGATGCTCGACGCCGCGCTCCCGTGGCTGACCAAACAGGCCGGCAAGGTGTTCGCCGACGAATCACCCTCTCGGATGGGGACGAAAGACCCCGTTCTCGCACCCTACCAGACCTTCGAAACCGCCGACGGCTACATCAACGTCGCCTGTCTCAACCAGAAGCTCTGGCGAGGGCTCTGCGAGGCGATCGATCGTCCCGAACTGGCCGAGGACGACCGCTTCGAAACCAACGGCGATCGCGTCGAACACATGGACGAACTCGAGGCGGAACTCGAGAAAACGCTGTCGGAACTGACGACCGAGGAGTGGATGACGCTGCTCGTCGAGGAGGCCGGCATCCCGGCCGGCCCCGTCTACGAGGTCGAGGACGCGCTGTACAACGAACAGACAGAGGCCCGCGATGCCGTAACGACGATCGAGGACCCCGAGCGAGGCGAAATTCCCGTCATCGAACACCCACTCAATTACGGTCACGCGGACAGCGGCTTCGAGTCGCCGCCGCCGCGGCTGGGCGAGCACAACCGGAGCGTCTTCGAAGAACTGGGGTACGACGAGGCGACGCTTGACGACCTCGAGGAGCGCGGTGCGTTCGGCGACGACTCCTGATACGGATTGCTGTAACTATGTACGCCGATAGCCAGAACGGGGTCGGCGATCGGCGGTCATTGACTACAGTAACCCGTATGAGGGCCTAAGAGGGGCTATCGCCCGTCGGAACCGAATCAGCGGGACGAGGAGTTCGGCTCGATCGGTTTGTTCAGTGACAGTGGTTTCGAGGAGCGGTGCGCTCGAGGGCGCTCGACCTCAACCGCAGTCCGTCTCGAATCGCACCGAACTATCGGAATGATTAGTTACTATACTATCGGATAGATAGAGCGAGCACGAAGGGATCGTAATTTCGGACAGAGAGTACACGTTCACGGGTATCCCTTCTATCCTGCATTGATAGCCGCTCTCCCTGCCAATATCCGCGCCGTTGTGGTAGTCTGCTCTACTGTCCTGTTGTGGTATTTGTCGAGCAAAATTGAGAGAAATCGAGAGTGAGAACCTCTAAACGGCATATGAACTGTTGTAGCGGATCAAGCGCGTCGGTAACCTCCATTTGAAACAATAACTAGGGATACATGATGGAATAGATATGACAAGCGTTAGATGACACAAAGTAACTATATACTGGGCGCACCCGGATCCCGGAGAAGAGTCGGCACGAGCTAGCGGGAAACGCCCCGATCACGTACTATCCCAGCCGCCGCTTCGATGATTCCTCGACGAGTTGAGCCGACGACGGGTCCGACCGACGGACCTCCCTTCGCTCGAGGCGGCGACTGATCCGACTCGAGACCCACTGCTGCCCACCGGAGCGGGACGGGGTTCAGTTTCGTTCTCGTCGCGACACGTTCGAAAAGACCACAAAGCATATTCCCCAGAACTCCAATCGACTTGGTAGGACGGTGGACAGCGGGTAGGGGTACTCGCAAATTCTGTCCACCGATTTATTGGATCGATAGCGACATCCCTCGGCGCCATCCGACGGATGCCCGGAGTCGAACGCCTCGAAACCCCTTCCGCCAACTGCCGTCGGTACGGTTCGACTCTCGACGCGTCGATCCGCGACCGTTCCTTCTCAGCGGTTGTCTCTGATACTGCCGGACAGAACGATTCGAAGATCGGTCGCGCTACTGCGGCCGTCATCCCCGAGAACGGCCGCGAATTCGCGACCGACTTCTCGTTGACTTCTGTCCGACAGTATGCCCCGATCGAACGAGTCTCACACTCGAACGACGCCGGTTTCGGAGTCGTGTGTGAGCAGTCCCCGATCGGGAGATGGCGTCGGGACGTGGCTAATGTCCGGCCAATCGTTATCAGTGCGGTCGTGGTGGTTTCGGTATGGTCCAGGAACTGAAAGACGCGCGCGACGACCTCGAACAAGCGACGAAGACGGCCGAAGACGACGTTCGAGAGGACATTCGCGAGACTGCCGACTCGTTCCGCGACTATACGGTCGGCGATCACGAACCCGACCACGCGATTCTCGACCAACACCTCAACACGCTCCGGCAGGTCCGCGAGCGGGCCAGCGGCGATACGAAAGACAAAGTCGAGAGCGCGCTCGAGACGACCGAGTCGTATCGCGAAGAAGTCGATCAGGCCTGACCTGCCGTTGCGCCCTGCCCTGTTCCGCAGACGGCTACCTGCCGGCTACCGCCTACCGCTCGCGCGGCGACCGTTCACTCACGTCGATATCGACGTTCGTCTCCCCGAGCAGGGTTTCGAACCCGTACTGTTCGAACTGGTCGACGACCGCCGCCCGCTCGTCTTCGCCGAGGCCCTCGAGGATCGTCGCCAGCACGGCAGTCGCCGCGCGTTCGCCGGTAACGTCGAACGTGTCCAGACGCTGGTCGACTCGTGAGATGTACTCCTCCTCGGAGAACTGTTCACCGGATTCGCCCGCCGTGAGCCGATCGCTCAGCTCCTCGGGGAGTTCGGACGCCAGATCTTCGGCCCGATCGGCGCTCAGCCGTTCACCGAGCGTCGTCAGGACGGCTTGCGTCGCGTCGGTCGCGCCCTCCTCGTCGGCTTCGGTTCGGTCGCGTACCGTTTCAGTGATCGCAGCCCGTTCCATAGTGATCCAACAGCCACGCGTCGCCTCACGCTTCGGGCGGCAACTGCTGGGTGGTCGGCTGCTTGCCGGGTGAACCGTTTTGAGCGGCTCCGTGATAGGCCCCAGTATGAGTCAGTCTGGTCACCCTTCCTGGCAGTACACCGTTATCGAACCACCGCGCGGGCCGACGATGGAGGAAGCGACCGATCCGTCGGCCACCCTGAACGAACTCGGCGCCGAGGGCTGGGAACTCGTGACGACTATCGAGTACGACGGTGGCGGCACGAAGTATCTCGTCTTCAAGCGACCGGCGAGCGCTACCGATGAGTGACGAGGTAAGCACCCAGGACACCATGCGCGAGCGGGCCGACGAGAGCCGGCTCAAGCTCTGGTTGCTTCTCGGTGCGAATCGCACGTTCGTTACTGTCGTCCTCTCGGTCGCGTTCTTCGCGCTCTTCGTCGGCGTCGGCTCACAACTCGAGCCGCCGCTGTCGGAGCTGCTCGAGGAGCGCGGCGTCATCGAGACGCTGTTCTCGGCCATGATCGGTGCGCTCATCACCGGTGTCACGCTGGTCGTCACGATCAGCCAGCTCATAATCTCCGAAGAAAACGGCCCGCTCGGCGAACAACACCGTCGGATGAGCGAGATGATGGATTTCCGGGATCACGTCACGGATCTCGTCGGCAAACCGTCGCCGGCGGATCCCTCGGCCCTGTTGCGAAGTCTCATCGACGCGACCGACTCGCGAGCGGAGGGGTTCCAGGAATCGACCGACAGTGCCGACGATGGGGAACTCGCAGCCGAAGTCGACGAGTACGTCGAGAGTCTGACCGGCAACGCCGACACCGTCCGCGAGCAACTCGACGGGGCGCAGTTCGGCACCTTCGAGGTCCTGAACGCCGCGCTCGACTACAACTACTCCTGGAAGATCTTTCAGCTCGAGCGCCTCGAGGACGACTACGGCGACGTCATGGACGACGACCACCGGGCGGCCATCGACGAACTCAGGACGGCGCTCGTCATGTTCGGGCCGGCCCGCGAGCACGTCAAGACGCTCTACTTCCAGTGGGAACTCATCGATCTCTCGCGACTGATCCTGTACGCGGCGATCCCGGCGCTGCTGGTCGCTGGCATTATGTTCACGTTCGTCGATGCGTCGACGGCTCCCGGGACGACCGCCGGCATCGAGAACGTGCTGTGGCTGGTTTCGATCGCCTTTACGATTACGCTAGTCCCGTTCTTCCTCCTTTCGGCGTACGTCATCCGGATCGCAACCGCGGCGAAGCGAACACTGGCGATCGGACCGCTCATTCTCCGAGGGTCCCAGCGTTGATCGGGGCGATACCCTCTACCTGTTGTCGAAACATCGATCAGACGGTCGTGATGACCGTAGGCGATGATACGGTCGCCGGCGTGAGTCGTATGCCCGCTTGCCGGCGCGCCGTTGTAGGTGTCGCCGTCGCGCTCGATTCCGAGCGGCCTCGTCGGTCGTGAACCCGACCCCCGAGAAGGCCGACGGCGACCGAAACGACGCGACCTCCTCGAGAGGCCGGGCATCGTGAGCGTAACGGTTCCGATGCGAACGACGAGCATCGAGAGCGAGAGACTGTTCAGCAGGGAGACGAACGCGTACATTGGCTCCCAATAGGAGGACCTACTCGCTGTTTGTATTTCGTGCCGGAACGTTCAGGCGGTATCGTGCCAGCAGTCCGGAGACGTACTCTTGGGTAAAAACGCGTAACGTCCGACTCCGATCCAGTGCCAAACTCGACCCGGTCTCTCGACCGCGAGTCTGCCCGGCCTACTGGAGCAACGGACTCACCGGCGAGGTCTCTTCCGGCGTCGACTCGTCGAAGAAGCCCTCGACGCCCTCGAGTTCGAAGACCAGTTCGGTTCCGAACGCACCCGCCGGCGTCTGGAAGCCGCTGTCCGTCTCACCCGCGAGCACGCGTTCGGTAACCGTTACGGCCGCGTCGGTGGTCACGATGTACGGATCCGGCGTCCGCAGCCGAGAGACGACGCGCTCGCCGTCGTCGGCGGTGGCCTCGCCCCAGATGTAGGCCGATCCGCGTTCCCGCGCCCGCTCGGACGGACCTTCGCGAACGCCAGCGAGCAGCTTCAAGACCTGTTGTACCGGCTTCACCGCCAGCACCGGCGCGAGGTAGCGGTGGAGCTTGAGCGCCGTTCGGGCGGGCTGGGGCATCACCGCGTACATCTCGACGTTCGGTATTCCGGTCGTGTAGTGGGCCGTCGACACGTCCCCCATCGGCATCGTAATCGCCGGCCGCTCTCCGCGACCGAAGTCGATTTCCCGGGTGCGCCACGCCGTCGGCACGTTCTCGAGGTGTCCGTCTCGCCGTATCGTGCCGCCGTCTTCGGCCCCTTCGATCACCGTCCGAACCGTGCCGATTGAGGGCACCCGGAACGAGTCGACTCCCAGCGCGAGGTCGGTCGCTTCCGGCAGTCGCTCATGGAGGTGGGCGGCGAGACAGTCCATCGGCACCGTCGAGAGCGCGGCCGAGGGAAGCAGCGTCACGCCGGCGCCTTCCGCCGCAGCGTCTCGATCTTCGATCGATTCGATGACCGGAATTTCGCCCGTGATATCGACATAGTCAGTCCCGCTTTCGAGACAGCCCTCGACGAGCGGGTCGGCCGTGTTCGAGAACGGGCCGGCGCAGTTCAAGACGCAGTCGACGTCCTCGAGGGCCTCCGCGACGGTGTCGGGGTCGTCGAGCGAGAACCGACGCCCCGGTTGCTCGAGGTCGTCGACCTGTTCGCGGAGCGTTTCGCGGTCACGACCGGCGAGTATCGGATCCAGTCCGCGGTCGATGGCCTCGTTTGCGATCAGCGATCCGACGAAGCCGTACGAGCCGTAGAGCAGGAGCGTTGGCATACCCCGAATACGCGCTCTCGCCGGGTAAGCGGCCTGCCAGCATTGCTATCCGGGCTCGGTTCGAAAATCGGTTCAGGGCCATACTCGAGGTCGTCACTCGAGTCGTTCCAACACGGCGTCCTTCTCGTAGGAAAGCGTCAGCGACCGCGAACGGCCGCGGCCGTCGACCTCCGCGTAGTCGGCGTCGATCAGCCCCAACTGGTCGAGCTTGTTGACGATCTCGGAGTAGCGCGTGTAGCCGAGGTCGGTCCGCTCGTGGAACGCCTCGTAGACGTCGCCGGCCTGATCGCCGTCGTTGTGGGCGATCACCTCGAGCAGCGCCTGTTCGGTGTCGGTCAGGCCGGAGAGGCTCCGCGAGAGGTTGATATACTTCGATTTCTCGAAGGCCTCTTCGACGTCTTGCATCTCGACGGTTCGACTGGCGCGCATCTCGGCGTTCAACCCGGCGCGTCGTAGCAGGTCGATCCCGACGCGGAGGTCGCCGCTGTCGGCGGTGAGTTCGGCGACGTACTCCAGGGTGTCCCGCGAGATGACGCCGTCGTGGAAACCACGTTTGGTTCGCTCCGCGAGGATGTCGACGATCTCGGGCTGGTCGTAGACGGGGAAGTAGACGTCTTCGGGGCGGAACACGCTCTGGACCCGCGAGTCGAGTTCGTCGATGACGTCGAGTGCGGGATCGGAGGAGACGACGACGACGCCGATCTTCGCGCCGGGATACTCCTCGTGGGCTCGTAGGAGCGAGTAGAGCGTGTCCGAGGCCTCGTTTTCGTAGAAGAGGTAGTTGACGTCGTCCAGAGCGACGACGAGCACGCGGTCCTCCTCGACGAGTTTCTCGGCGATCTGGCCGAACAGTTTCTTGAAGGAAATGCCCGAGGAGGGGGGTTCGTAGTCGAAGGTGCCCTCGAACAGCCGCGAGAACACCGAGTAACGGGTTGCGTTGACCTGGCAGTTGACGCGAATCGTGCGGACGTCGCTGGTTTGAGCGCCGACCTCGTCGAACAGCTTCTGAATGGACGTGGTCTTGCCAGTGCCGGGTGGCCCGCGAACCATGACGTTCAGCGGTCGCGACCCGCGCACCGCCGGCCGGAGCGCGTACGTCAGGCTCTGGGTCTGGCCCTCGCGGTGCTTGAACGTCTCGGGTATGTAGTCGATTTCGAAGACGTGCTCGTTCTTGAACACGGATTCGTCCCACGACAACATCCCCTCCCCAGGGTCGTCTGCCATCACTTTCACCACGCTGTCCGAGCTACTTAGTTCTTCGCAGCGAACGCGGTCGGATCTAGGCTGCTCGGTCAGAATTCGCACCGCTGCCCTCGGTATACGGGGGTTACTCGCGGGGCGATCAGGCCAGCTCGATCCGTTCTATTCCGCGTTCGAGATCCGCCGGATCGATTCGTCCACCGTGGGTCATTCGGACGTGCGCCCGCACCAACCGTTTCACCTCGTCGGCACTGCTCGAGCGTATCACGAACTGACAGTTCCCTTCCGAACACGCGAACTGGTGTGGCATGTCGTATCATCGGCCGACTGTGTGGGTAGGCGTTGCACTTGCATTCTGAGGGGGTTGACCATCCCGTTCGGTCGAATTAGTCCCTCCGCCGTCGGCGCGCGCTGATCAGAGCCAGCCGTCGTCGACCGCATCGACGAGCGTCGAGTCCGCCGTTCGCCACGCATCGGCCGTCCGATCGAAGACGTCCGTCGCCCGTTCGGTCGCCGCCTCGAGAATGTCGTCTTCCGCAGCGGTGACGATTTCGCCGTTCTCGAGCACCGGATCGCCGTCGACGACGACCGTGTCGACCACGCCGGCGTTCGCGCCGTAGACGAGGTTCGGAATCGCCGTCCGCAGGGGGTTCGAGACCGTCGGCGCCGTGGAGGGATGCTCGAGGTCGAGGACCGCGATATCGGCTCGCTTGCCGACCTCGAGGGAGCCGACGCGATCGGCGATGCCGAGCGTGCGCGCTCCCTCGATCGTTCCGACCCGGAGCGCCTCCCAGGCCGGGAAGGCGGTCGGATCCTCGCGGTCGGTTTTCGAGAGCAGCGCCGTCGTCCGCAGTTCGCGGAGGAAGTCGTGACCGCCCGGTCCCGGCGCCTGGTCGGTGCCGATTCCCGCGACGCCGCCGTGTTCGCGATACTCGACGATCGGCGGGACGATTCCGTCGATCGCGGCGATCGAACACGGGTTCGCGGCCATCCGCACGCCGGCGTCGGCGAGGCGCTCGCGCTCCGCGGGCGCGGCGTCGTGGAGGTGTGCCGCGAGCAACCGGTCCGAAACGAGTCCGTGGTCTTCGAGGACGCTCACGGTCGTCTCACCCGCGCCGTAGCGGGCTTCGATCTGCCGTCGCTCGCGCTCGCCTTGCGCGACGTGCATGTGGATTCCCCGGTCGTTGGCCGCAGCGCGGTCCCGAATCTCCTCGAGCAGCCCCGGCGGAACCATATCGAGCGCCTGCGGGCCGTAGAGACAGGAGACGTGCTCGTGATCGGCGTAGGCGTCGAACAGCGCCTCGTTTCGCTCGAGTGCGGCCCGTCCCCGCTCGTCGTCGAGCGGATACGGCTCGTTCGGTCCGAGGTCGGCCGCCGAATCGTCGACCGCGTTGATCGTCTCGGCGGCCACGACGCGGACGCCCATGGGGTCGTAGACCGCCTCGACGAGTCCGCGGACGTTCGTCGCGTACTCGCCGACGGTGGTCACCCCCGAGCGAAGCGCCTCGAGGACGCCGAGTCGTGCGCCCGCGACGCGATCCTCGTGCTCCATCGCCTCCGAGAGCGGGCCGAGCGCCCGATTCATCCACTCGATTTCGGGGACGTCCTGTGCGCCGCCGCGAAGCAGCGTCAGATCGGTGTGGGCGTGGACGTTCACCAGTCCAGGCATCGTCACGCGATCGCTGCCGTCGATCGCCCGGTCGGCGTCGCCCTCGAACTCGCTTGACGGGCCGACGAACGCGAGTTTGCCGCCCTCGATGGCGACCGTCGCGTCCTCGAGAATTCCCAGTCGATCGTCGGCCATCGTGAGCGCGAGCGTGTCGGTGATCGCGAGGTCCATATCGACTGGTCGTTCGAGGGATACGTAAAGTCACCTCGACCGAACTACAGGGTTGTTAACCACACCAACAGGATTACTAACTAGCGACCGTTCCCCTCGAGTATGGGTACGATCGACGCCGACGACCTGCTTCCCGCCGAACGGCTCCGAGAGGGTGCGCTCGAGGACGAGATCACGCAGATTCACCGCGGCGATCCGCACGCGGCCGAAGGCGACACGTTCGAAATCCGCGGGACGACCTTCGAGATTGTGGAAATGACCGAGCGCCGACTCGGAGACCTCACCGACGAGGACGCCCGGGCCGAGGGGTCGCCGGACCTCGAGGCGTACAAGCGGCGAATCGAACGAACCCACGACACGGAGTGGGATGACGAGAACACCGCGTTTCTCCACCGGTTCGAACCTGTCGAGTAGGGGGGTTCGGCCGCGGCTACTCGAGCGATGACCACTGCAAGGTCTATCGAAACGCCGTCGACGAAGTGACGGTGGCCGTCACCGACGGCGGTCCAGAAGTAGACGTCGTCCGAACCGAAAACCGGCGGTAACCGACTGACGGTCGGTAGAGCGGTTCCCTGTCAGTACGGCCACGCGCTCGAGCGAGACGACTACTCCTCGACGTACTCCCCGATGTCGGTGAACTCCTGGATTACGACGACCGAGATCGGACCCTGGGCTCCGTCCGCACCGAGCAGAACCGCGATGTGGTCCGCTTCGACGTCGGTAATCTCGACGGTCTCCTCGGCCGTCCGCTCGCCGTCTATCTCGCTGTCGTCGTCGAGTTCGATCGAGACGACGTACTCGCCGTCGCCGGTAAACACGTCCTCGTACACTTCGCCGGAGTCCTCGTCTACGTCGTTGTCGTCGTCCTCGTCTTCGGGAGCGATCTCGAACCGTTCCTCGAGGACGACTGTCCCGTCGGGATCGGTGATCTCGATCGACCCCGACCGTTCCCGATCCGTGCCGTTGAACACGTTCACGTCGTCGAGGACCATGTCCGCGAGGAAGTTGGCGACCGACGCACAACCGGCGAGAGCTACCGTACTTGCACTCGCACCGAGCGCCAGGAACGCTCGACGGCTCCGTGATCGACTGCCGGCAACTCCGGTGAACTCGAAAGCGTTCGTCATCGAACCGAGGGTGGCCGAGGACACCTATAGCACCCACACCGCGGTTTCTCGGTCGGAAAATGTGGACCACCGGCTCACGGGTCACTCGAACTTCTCGAGCAATCGATCGTAGAAAACGGGTCCCGCCTCCTCCTCGGGGACGCCGCCGTTAGCGACCGGCTCCCGAGCCTCGTCGGCCAGCTTCTCGACGATCAGCTCCGGCGTCGATCGCGCAAGGTGGTCTTTGACCGGCGACCGGTTCACCTCGAGTTCGCCGTCGACCAGTCCCACTGCTTCGATCCCGTCGACGGTCACGTCGTAATCGGCCATCTCGCGGATCTCGCCCGCCAGGTGGGAGACGAACACCGCCGTCGCGCCGTTTTCGGAGAGCGCCTCCAGGATACCGGCGATGATCTTCGCCGAGGCGCCGGGTTCGGTGATGCTCTCGAGTTCGTCGACTAGAACCAGCGAGCCCTCGCCGCCCTGCGCGAGATCGGCGAACTCGCGGACGGTGGACTCGAACGCGCCGGCGTCGAGCGTCCCCTGCGTCTTGGCGTGGTAGTGGAGATCGTCGAACCGACGCAAGCGCACTCGCTCGGCGGGAACGGGAAGGCCCATGTGGGCCAGCACGACGACGCTCGCGACCAGATCCAGCGTCGACGTCTTTCCGCCGCTGTTGACTCCCGAGAGCAAGGCGACGCCCGACACCTCGTAATCGACGGGGTCGATCGCCTCGAGGGGCTCGTCGAGCAGCGGCGACTGTCCGCCCTCGATGGTGAAGCCGACTGCCTCGCTGTTTTCCGAGGCGCGTGACGCCTCGCCGTCTTCCGAGGCGCGTGGCGCCTCGCTGTCTTCCGAGATGCGTAGCGTCTCGCTCCCCACGAACTCCGGCATCGTACACTCGAACTCGCGGGCGAATCGCGCGATGGCGAGTTCGACGTCCAACTCGAGGGCGTCCCGAACCAGCTGTCGGGCCCCCTCGCGCTGGTCGGCCAGATCGGCGGCGAGTTCGCGTTTGAGCCGTCCGGCTCGCCGCTCTTTGGTCGCCGTCAGTTCCTCGTCGAGTCGCGAGACGACCGCCTCGTCGCGCTCGACCGGGAACGTCGGCTCGTCGCTAAAGGCCCGGCGCGCGATCTCGGCCTCGCCCTGATCGAGGTCGAGCGCGTCGACGAGGTGGTCGCGGGCCGCCTCGATGGCCGCCGCGTACTCGTCGGCGAGTTCCCGCGAGAGCAGCGAGTCGACGCCCGCCCCGCGTTCGACTAACGAGAGTAGGTCCGACCCCTCGATCGTGACGTCTTGCTCCCGAATCGCCTCCCGGAGGCGATCGTTGGCGACGCTCTCGGCTGCGCCGACCGCCGCGTCGAGGTCGTCGACGGCCGTCGTCAGCCGATCGAGTTCGTCGTCGCCCGCGACGGTGCCGTCCTCGTCGAGTCGCGAGAGGCCGTCTTCGAGCGCGTCGAGGTCACACGCAGGCTCGAGTCCGGCGGCCTGGTGGACCTCGACGGCGGCCTGGAGTCGATCCCGATTCCGCGCGAAAAAGGCGAGCGGACGTTCGGGGACGACTTCGGCGGGGGTCTCGAGCGCGTCGGGTCTGACCTGCACGTCGCCATCGATGGTGACGCCCGCAAAGGATTCGTCGAGCGCGATCACCGTCGAGTAGCCCCGCGCGAGTTCCGCCAGCCCCTGTGCGTCCTCGACGATTTCGACGGAGAGCTCCGGGATCGCCTCGCGCGCCTCCGAGTAGCGCTCGGCGTCGGTCGTCGCCAGACAGCGTTCGCGGACCCGGATATCGCCCGGGCTCCGGAGCGGTTCGACGCCCTCGAGGGCTGCGAGTACGTCCTCGTCGTGCTCGCGCTCGAGGGCGTCGCCGGCGAACGCCTGTACTTCCTCGATTCGCGAGCGGCGAGTGCTGGGATAGATCGTCTCGAGTCGCTGGGCGGCGTAGTCCGTGACGGTGCGGGACTTGAGCAACGCGAGGACGTTCCGGTACACGTCGCGAGCGCGGTCGGTCGCGAGAAATCCCCCCGGATCGTCGTGTTCGACCCGGATCGCACCGCGTGCGATCCGAGCGGCTCGGCCCTGGGTGATCCCCGGTGCGGTCGCGATCGCCGCGACGTCGCCCGCCCGCAGCGCGCGCTCGGGGTCGTCGAGCTCCGACAACGCTCGGGCCGTCTTCTCACCGACGCCCGGAATCGACTCGAGATCCATGCTTCGTGAGCAGCGTATTAAACCGGAGCGAGAAAAAGTTCCCGCCCGGCTTTTTCGGAACTGGCGTGGTGTCACTTGACATGGCAACTGGTGCTCGAGCCTACCACGAGCGAACGAAACACTCGCCGAAAAGCGTCCGTGAGGGCAGTAAACGCCTCGATTTTGACAATAAGCCGACGCCGTACAAGGTGTATACGGGGCTCCCGACGAGGTCGCTGGCCGATCGGATCCGGCCGCCCCAGCAGCCAGCGCTGTCGGCGGTCGCCGAACCCACCCCGAACGGGTCGGCGACTCGCACGCGGCGACCGACGCTCGAGACCGTCACGACCCTGAACTACGACGCGGCGGGGATCACGAAGGAACTCGAGAGACGCGGCCACAGCCTGCTCTTTCGGGCCGCGGCGACCACCGGCGCGCTCTATCACGTGGATCTGTACCTCGTCTGCGGAGACCTCGAGAGCGATGCTCGAGGGGACGACGGTCTCGCGGCTGGCGTCTACCATTTCGACCCGCGGACGCTCTCGCTCGACGTGGTACGGGAGGGCGACTACCGCGGCGCGCTCGCGGCCGCAAGCCGGGACGACGCCGTCGCCGACGCACCGCTATCGTTCGTCGCGACCTCGACGTGGTGGCGCAACGCCTGGAAGTACGACGAACGGGCGTTCCGTCACGCCTTCTGGGACTCCGGTACGACGCTCGCGAACCTGCTGGCGGTGGCCCACGCGCTCGACTACCGCGCCGAGATCGTCACCGGGTTTGCTGACCGCCCCGTCGCTGAGTTGCTTGGCGTGGATCCGGAACGTGAAGCTCCACTCGAGATCGTGCCGATCGGCTCCGGTGCCGACATCTCACCGTCTGAGACGGCCGACGTCGAGCCGATCGATCCCGAAACCGAACCGCTCTCGCCGACCGAGAAGCAGTTCCCGCTGATCCGCGAGGCGTGGTCGGCCGGCACGCTCGCGGACGGCACGGAGGCCGAATCGTGGCGGACCGGCGGGCCCACGGCCGCCGACCCGATCGGTGCGCGTGACTCCGGCGACGGCCCTCGCGTTTCGCTCGAGCCGGTCGACCACGAGACGGCCTCGAGTCGGCCCCTCCACGAGACGATCCGTCGCCGCGGCTCCTGTCGCGAGTACGAGCGCGATTCGATCAGCGTCCGAAAACTGTCGACAGTCCTCGACCGGAGCGTCCGCGGCGTCCCGATGGACGTCCGTCGCGACGCCCCGGACGACTCGCCGCTGACGTTCGTCGACCCCTATCTCATCGTCAACGGCGTCGACGGCCTCGCATCCGGCAGCTACCGCTACCGTCCCGGAGCGGGCGAACTCGAACGTCTCCGGTCCGGCGAGTTCCGTCAGGAGGCGGCCCACCTCGCGCTGGACCAGCGTCTCGGCGGCGACGCAGCCGTCTGTATTTACTTCATGACCGATCTCGAAGCGGTCGTCGACGGGTTCGGCGACCGCGGGTATCGAGCGGCCCAACTCGAGGCCGCGTTGACGGCGGGGCGGCTCTATCTGGCCACCTACGCCCACCGGACGCTGGGCGGGACCGGACTGACGTTCTACGACGACGTCGTTTCGGATTTCTTCGCGCCTCGAGCGGCGGGACGGACGCCGATGTTCCTGTACACGCTCGGTCGCCCGGCCTGAATATCGCGCGTGTACCGTGTCCGGAGCGCGGATTAGCGCGGCCGAAACTAAGCCGTCGCCGTCGATTCGAATCGCTCGAGAACGAGGGCGTCCTCGTTCGACCGGACGCGTTTCATACCGTGGGAAAGAATCGACCGTGGAAGCCAAAGGGAACGGCGTGTGGAAGGGGTGCACGTGCTCTCTCGGCCAACGTTTCGGCATCGAACACGAGCAGCAACGATCGCTCCCGTCGGGTGTCAAGCGCCGTCGCGATCACGACGCCGTCGTCCGCGGCGGTCCCGCCCGGTCGCTGCACCATCCGCGGTTCTTCGACGTAGACGCCACGTTCCCACCATTCCGTTGCGGTTCCTCGTTCGACGTCGAGTTTGACCAGTCCGTTCGCGCCCGTCCTGCCGGTCGCCTGTGCGTACGCGTACCGATACCGTCGTCCCCGAACCGGTTTCGGAACCGTCGGAAGCTCCATCCCGCCGTCGTACCGCTCGAAGCGTCGGACGCGTCCCTCGCCGGGATGGAGTCGGAATCGAACGAACTGACCGTCGGGAGCCGCGACGAAGCCGTCCGCCGAGAGAACGTCGAAGGTGAGCGCCCGGACGATTTCGTCGTCGTCGAACGCGACGAGATCCAGGACCAGCTCGTCGTCGTCCTTGTAAGCGTTGACGTGATGGAACGTGAAGAACGGCGGCGTTTCCAGCGTCCCGACGAGCGTTTCGGCGTCCCGATCGACGATGATGAACCTGCTCGTAGCCGTCTCGTCGTACTCAAGGAGATCGAGGAATCCTTGATTCCACGGCGCTAGTGCCTTCGTCATCGCGATCCGGAGCGGCGTCTCCACGATGATAATATGCGAGTCGGTGATCGAACAGTCGTGGACGTATCCGGGACCGGCGGCCGGGACGGTGGCGACGTGTCGTCGGGCAGCGTGGCCGTGCGGGATCCGGAAAAGGTGATACGTCGGGGAGAGACCGAACTCTGTACTGTAGCCGATCGTCTCCTCACGATTGGGATCGACCGTCAGGTGGGCCGTCGCCAGATGCTCCGGAATATCGTCGCGCCACCGAAACTCGCCGCGGGTCTCGAGCGTTACCGGGTCGAACGCGATCCGCCGCGGTGCTTCCGTGAGCGCGACGAAGTGCTTCCCGAGTTTGGCGACGTGGACGTTCGCGTTGTCCGTCGGTTCGGGTGGCCCGAGCGACCGGAGCCACCGCAGGGTCCGGCGGAACGAACCGCCGCCGGTCGCGAACTCCGCCGCACCGTGGCCGGAATCGGCGGCCGCGTACGCGTCGGTGCGCAGGAACCGGTTCGTGTACGAAACGGTGCCGTCCGCGAACCCGTAGCGGCGGAGCATCGCCAGACCGTCGAACCAGTGGGTCGCGCGCTCGCCGCCGAACTCGAACCGTCCCGGTCCGTTCCGGATCAACGCCCCGGAGAGCCACGGCGGCACGGTTCCCTCGACCGGCAGCCGTCGATCGGCGTACTCGGTGTCGACCGTTCGAAACCCGAGTTCGTAGGCGCGATCGGCTGCGTTCGACATACCCTCATATCGGGAGGATAGCGGATCAATCCGCGGGAAGCGGCACCGGCCGCAGCAGGACGAGTGAAAACGTCATAAAACTCTTCAATAGATGCTCTTCGCGGGGTACTGAATCCAGGGCGCGAATGTGGCTTTCGATCTGGCTCGATTTAGATGGTCGCTCAGTGGAGGCCAAGCAGGTATCGGCGCAGCAATCGATTCCCCGATAGCTGCCAGGAGAAGCGTGGTGAGTAGAGAGAATTGGGCGATCCGTCATTGGCTTCCCGGATTCTGGCTCACTCTGCGACTGCCCAGAACCGAACGCTCTTTGGTACGTTCCACAATATCTCGGGTAGATCGCTTTCCGACGGTTGGTTCTCCTCAACCTCACGCTGTCTATGTTCGATGATCCGTCGGACCGCAAATCCGGCGTCAACGAGACCGTTGTGGAGATCGGCGACCGTCCGGTCAAAGACGGTCAACGTCGATTCGTAATCCTCGTCGATTGTAATCTTCCGGGGACCGATGTCGAAATAGTTCCCGTCAACGATCCCCCTGTCCGTATCGAGGGTTTCGTAGACGGGATGTGGTGCGCTGAGTACGAAAACACCGCCATCCCGCAGGACACGGTGGGCTTCGTCGAGTGCCTGGTCGAGGTGTTCGACCATCTGGAACGCCCATTCGGAGGACGCTATATCGAACCTGTCATCGGCGAGTGGGAGATCCGTCACGTCACCCGTAACAAACTGAACGTCGACGCCGCAGAACTCCCGTAGTTGTCTCGCGTGTCGTAGTTGTTCGCCCGAAAAATCAACACCCACGACAGTTTCTGCCCCTCGTTCAGCGGTTCCGACAGCTGCTTGGCCGCCACCGCAGCCCAACTCGACATAATCCTTCCCCTCGACTGAGGTGAGAATTCCGCGCTGGCGACCACCGGGGGCCTCTGGTTCGAACGGGGACGGTGTCGGTGGTAGTTCCCCGTTGTCCGTATCAGCGTTCCAGAGGGCCTGGAAGTCGTCGCTCCATTCGTTCCAGAGTCGTCGATTCTCCTGGGAGTGTTCGGTCATTAGACACTTGTTATTAGTTCAGCAATTAACATTTTGTGGTGTCGATGACATCCGAGGACGAGTCCGTGAAGCTGTAATCGATCTCGGTCACCGAGTCGGATACCGTCCTCGAGACGTCACTCGGAATCAGTTCGCCGGGGAAGGACCTGCCCCCAGACGCGTTTCTCGAGGAGTCTGACAGTCATCGGTCGGTCGACCTCGAGACAGCAGGACAGCCGCGGATAGCCAAATCGGACGGCGGCAGCGTCGTGCCAGTGGACCGGCTCGGGTGCCGGGTCGACCTCGACGGTACAGGTCGCACACAGCCCCCGGCCCCCGCAGTTGAGCTGCGACGAGACGGTTCCGTAGACCGAAACCCCCCGATTCTGGAGGGCGTCCCGAAGCGTTGTCCCGCGTTCGACCGTGATCGTCGATCGGTCGCCGTCGTTGATTACGGTGAGTTCGATTTCCTCGCCCCCGCTCACGGTTCCCCCGTATCCTCTTCCTTCTCCTTCGTCTGGTCAGTGTGCTGGCCCCAGAACCCGGGGTACTTCTCGACGACCAGGTCGTCTTCGACGCGGAGCTGGCAGGCGAGCCGGAGCCCGGAATCGACGTTGTGCGGCGGAACCGATAGGCGAAGTCGTTCTCGGGGCCCGAGCTCTCCCACCTCGCCGGACACCGCAACGGCACAGGTTCCACACGTCCCCAGCCCGCGACAGTTGAGAGCGTCCGCCCGACCGTTGTGCGGTGACTCGTCCGCCTCGAGAAGGACGTCCCGGAGCACCGCGCCTCGTTCACACTCGAGATCGCGACCATGAACGGTAACAGTTGGCATGAATAGTTTTCGCACGGCAAATACAAAACCGCACTGCCATACCAGCTAACGGCTACATTTGGCGGGGCGGCCTGAGACCAGTGTGGGACCACCGAACGGTTGAGGGCGATGGGCCACGAAGCGACTACTACTCGTGTCGAACACCGACCGACCGTACGATCTCGTCCTCTGGGGTGCAACCGGCGTCGCCGGCCGTCTCGTCGCCGAGTACCTCACCGAACAGTACACGTCGGACGACCTCTCGCTCGCCCTCGGCGGTCGCGACGAGACGCGGCTTCGCGAACTGGAAACTGCGCTCGTTGAGCAGCGCACCGGATGGGATGAGCTCCCGATCGTCATCGGCGATGCGACGGATCCGGAGAGCCTGCGCGCTATTGCCGAGGATACCCGCGTCGTCTGTACGACCGTCGGGCCCTACACCAAGTACGGCACGCCGCTCGTCGAGGCGTGTATCTCGGCCGGAACGGACTACTGCGATCTCACCGGAGAAGTGAACTGGGTCCGGGAGATGATCGACCGGTACCACGACGACGCGGTCGACGCGGGCGCTCGTATCGTCCACAGCTGCGGGTTCGATTCGATCCCAGCCGACCTCGGGGCGAAGCTCGTGCAGTCGTTCGCCATCGACGAGTTCGGGACGCCCTGTGACCTGGTTCGGATCTACCTCGAGGACGGTCGCGGCGGGGTAAGCGGCGGAACGACCTCGAGCGTCCTCGAAGTATTCCGGGCCGCGTCCACCGATCCGGTCGCCCGGCAGACGCTTCGGAACCCGTATTCGCTGGCACCGCCGGGCGAGCGCGACGGCGTCGATCCTGGCGCCCAGTCGTTCCCGAGGAAAGACCCGCTGCGAGGCGAGTGGACCGCACCGTCGCCGATGGCGGTCGTGAACGAGCGGGTGATTCGGCGGAGTAACGCGCTGCTCGAGTATCCGTGGGGTCGCGAGTTCGAGTGTACGGAGGTCGTCCCAGTCGGATCGGGGCCCGTCGGGATGATGGGGGCAAGCGCCGTCACAGCCAGCCTCGGGGTGGCGACTGCGGGACTGGCCTTCGGCCCGACGCGGGAAGCCCTCCGTCGGTTCGCGTTCCCCGATCCGGGTGAGGGACCGACGAGGGCGGAGATCGAGAACGGATACTTTACGATTCGCGTGCTCGGTCGCGGAACCGCCACCGACGGGCCGTTCGTCGTCGAGAGTCGAATCAGCGCCGACTGGGATCCTGGGTACGGCGCCACCGCGAGGATGCTCGGCGAGGCCGCGATCTGTCTCGTGAACGAGGAGATCGACTCGCCACTCGAGGGCGGCATCCTCACCCCGGCGGCAGCTATCGGCGATCCGCTCGCCGACGGACTTCGTCGGGCGGGACTGATCGTCGAAGTGGGCGAGTGGGACCCCGATCGGACGCGATGATTGCGGATTCTGTCGCCGATACCAGTACCGGAGTATTTCCCTCGAGCAACAATCTTTGTTCCGTCCCGTTCCGGAAACGGCGTCTCCACGGTGGAAACCGGTCGACGACGAACGGGTTGTGAGGGATCGGAAGCGTGTGCTCTCTATTCAGTTCCAGATATAATTCTGAATACACAACTCGTGGTACTCTCTACCGATAACACGCACTGACGGCGTTGACGCACTTTTATACGCACGGGCGGGGACCGTTCGGCTATGCAGACGAAACGGTGTCCTGTTCGGGCCGACTCGAGCCGGCGGCAACGACGTCGAACGGTCCGAAACCGAAACCCGAGTACAGGTCGCCAGGAGTGGACGTATGGGGTATGAACGAACTGATCTCGTGATCGACCGACTCGAACTCCTCCGGATCTACGGCTACGGGCTCTGTATGGGGGCGGCGGACGCGCTCCCGGGCGTCTCCGGCGGCACCGTTGCGCTACTGCTCGGCTTCTACGGGCGTCTGATCGCGGCCGTCACCGCGCTCACGCCGCGTCGGGCCGTCGCCGTCCTCGGCGGATACCGCTCCGACCGACGTGATCGAGCGCGGAAAGCGCTGGTCGAGATGGATCTGCAGTTCCTGCTTCCGCTGGGCGTCGGCATGGTCACGTCGGTCGTGCTCATCGCCGGCACCGTCTCGGCACTCGCGGACTCCCATCCGATCGCTCTCTTCGGCTTTTTCACCGGCCTGATCGCCGCCTCGGCGATCGCCCTCGGTCGGAGCCTTGAGTTCGCCTCGGCGAAACACGTCGGCGCTGCGGTAGCGGGGGCGACGCTCGCGTTGCTCGTCGCCGCGGATATCGTCCAGCTACCCGGCGGCGGCCGCGCCGTGATCTTCTTCGCCGGCGCGATCGCCATCAGCGCGATGATCCTGCCGGGGATCTCCGGTTCGCTGATCCTGATCCTCCTCGGTCAGTACGTCTTCCTCTCGTCGGAACTGAGCGCGTTCGTTCGCGCCGTCGGCGACCTGGTCGGCGGCGGCTCGCTCGCCGCGGTCACCGACCCGGGAGCGACCATCGTCCTGTTCGTGGCCGGCGGACTCGTCGGCCTCGTCACGATCGCTCGTATCGTCCGCGCTGCGCTCGCCAGTCATCGGGAGCTCACGCTCGTCTTCCTCGTGAGTCTCATCGCCGGCTCGATCCCGGCCCCGTTGCACAACATCGGCGAGGCCCACGCGTGGACGACCGAGACCATCGCGCTGACGGCCGCGTGGGCCCTTTTCGGTGCGATCGCGCTGTTCGCACTCGAGTACCTCGTTGGCGGCTTCGATCCGGAGTGACCGCGCCAGCCCGCTCGAGCCGGCCCACGCTTGCGCGCTCCGGGGCGCTTGTTATTCGGTCGGGTTCCCAACGACAGATATGGTACTCAAGAAACTCCTCGGCTCGACGGCAACGCGATCGCTGACGGTCGTCTCGGTGCTGTCGGAAGCGAAGAAGTCGTTCAGCAACGGGAACCGAATCCGCGCACTCGCGCTCCTCGGCGTCGCCGTCCTCGCCTGGAAGTGGATGGTCGTCGGACTGGCCGCACAGGGACTCCTCAAGCTGCTCCGGGGCGGCCGATCGTCGGGCTCGAGTCCGGCGTAGACACTCCTTGTAGCCGTTATACGTTGTTCCTCGTTTTCTGCGGCCGCAGCCGACCATCGGAATTTATGTTATCCGGGCAATAATTCTGGCCGAGATGGTGCCCTCCACGCTTCGAGTTCGCGGCGACTCGGCCGGCGATATCCTCGGTGTCGTCACAGATCGTCAGGCGTACAAAAACCTGTGCTACCTGCTGCTGGCACTTCCGCTGGGGTTCATCTACGGCATGCCCCTGCTGTTCGGCTTCACCTTCGGGCTCTTCTTCTCGGTCTTGCTTATCGGCATCCCGATTCTCCTCGCGACCGTCTTCGGCACCCGACTCGCCGCGGGTCTCGAGCGGATCGTCGCCAACGCGCTACTCGAGGTCGATCTCGAGTCGCCCGACGACGTTCGCTCGCCCCCGGACGGCGGGCTGCTGGCGACGATCCGTGCGTATCTCGATGCGGCGTCGACCTGGCGCGGACTCGGGTTCGTCCTGTTGAAGTTCTGGATCTGGTTCGTCAGCATACTGCTGTTGATCGCGCTCGCCACGATCCTCTCGGTGCTCACCGCGCCGCTGCACTACCCCTACGAGGCCGAACTGATCACCGTCAACGACGAGCCGATCACGTGGACGATCGGGACGCTCCCGGAAGCGTTCCTCGCGTTGGGCGTCGGCGCGATCCTCGCGGTCGTCTTTGTCCACCTCTCGAACGGCTTCGCCTATGTCGCCGGTCGGATGGCCGTCGCGTTGCTCGACGGCTCGAGTTCGGCCGGCGACGCCGCCGCGGAAGCGGGATCGACCGACGACCCCCCGTCCGTCGGATCGGTCGGCTCGAGAATCGCCGAACCGACGGCCGCCAGGCTGGGCGACTCGAGGGCCAACGGTACCGAAGAACCGGCGGATGCTGGCACTGACGAGCCGATGGAGACGGACGAGCCCGTCGATGGATCTGCGTCCCCGGAACCCGAGGCTTACGTCTCCGATCGATCGAACTGATATCGCCGAACGGCAGTCACGACGAAGTCGGTCGCGAATTCGCGGCCGTTGAGCACTAGCGGTTTGCGATGCCCAGCAGAACGAACGGATTCTGCGGACGTCTCCGACGGTGACAGTCGCAGCAGCGCGCCCAGCCATCACATGCCCGGTGGTATGACCAGCGACCTCAGTCGCCGAACTCGGCGTCCGCGAGGTGTTCGTTCGCCAGGTTGTCGGTCTGGCGACATTCTGACAAGCTCGCCGAGTATCCGAGCTTCGCTCGGAGATGTCTCAATCCTCGAGTTGCGGATCGTTCCACCCCTTGGACATCGTATTATGCGTTCTCGCCGCGTATGTCGGGGTATGCGCCGACTGTCACTCACGTTACTCACGCTCGCACTCACGGGATGGGTAGTCGCCGGGATCGCACACGTTCGCGGGCTCCAGGCGGATGACGAAGACGAGAGATCAACGTGGACGATGAGGCGAAACCAGTGTCTTCTGCTGTCGAGTGTCTCGATGAACTCACTCGTTGTACTCGCCCTGTATCGGTATGCGAAGAAATTCGCGTAGTGAAGGGGGCGACACGCAATGAAACCGACCGGATATTCGTCGTTCACCGCTCTGATTTTCCCCTTGGGATTGAGAATCTGTGTGGCGAGCCCGCCGAGATAGTAACTGAGTGACCCAGTAGTTGGTACGCAACTGGAAACCAATCGCCGAGCTGAATCCATCCCCTCTATTCCGCGGGCGATACCGTTTTTCGGGCGGACGCCGAACGCTCGAGCAATGGAACCGACGATCACCGTCGTCCGGAACGAGGTCGATCCGGACGCCGAGTACCACTGCGACGCGCTCGCCGAATTCGTGTCGGACGCGGCCCCCGGCGCTCGAGAACTCGACTACCCCGGCGGCGAGCGACCCGACCTCGAGCGTGCCGACGGCGTGGTCCTCACGGGCTCGACAGCGGGCGTCTACGAGGCCGACGAGCGGCCGTGGATTACCGAGCAGGAGCGTCTCGTTCGGGAGCTACTCGACCGTGAGATCCCGACGCTCGGCGTCTGTTTCGGACACCAGATCGTCAACCGAGCCCTCGGTGGCACCGTCGAACACGTCGGAACGACCGCCCGTCCGGTCGAGGCCGAACTCGACGATGATCCGCTCTTCGAGGGCGTCTCGCCGGTCGTCCCCGTCCTCCACGGCGACGTCGTAACCGAATCGGGAGACGGCCTCGAGATCATCGGCTCGGCGGATTACTACTGCGCGTTCGCGACTCGCCACCGAACGGCGCCGCTGTGGACCGTCCAGTTCCATCCCGAGTTCACGCCGGACCTGCGCGAGCGACTCGCAGCCGAGGCCGACTGGACGGAAGACGCGTGTCGACTCGACGACAGCGACGCCTACCGCGTGATCGAGAACTTCGCGTCGATCGTCGCGGACTCGAGTTCGAACCCGTAGCTGCAACCGAGTAACTCAATCCTCGAGCGCTGACTCGAGGGTCTCCGCGGCGTCGAGGACCGTCGCGTCGTCGAACCGCGAACCGACGAGCATGAGGCCGACCGGGAGGCCGTCGACCTCGCCGACGGGGACGCTGACCGCAGGGTGGCCGGTTCGATTAAATGCGGTCGTGTTGGCGACGACCTTCGTTTCTCGCATGCGGTCGTACTGATCCATCTCGGGATCGTGTTCGGGCGCGGTCCGCAGCGTCGTCGGCATCGCCAGTAAATCGTGGTCCGCCAGGAGCGCGTCGTAGCGTTCGGTGAGTTCGACGACGAGGTTCATCCCGTCGGCGTAGTATCGCGAGTGGTAGGTATCGTTCGTGTACGCGCCCATGAGCAGGTCCAGTTTGAGCGGTGCCGGGAAGTCGTCGGCCCGAACCCGGCGGGTCGATCCGAAGAACTCGATCCAGGAGGTGTTGTACCAGGCTTTCCAGCCGTGGCCGAGCCCCTCCCCAATCATCGCGTCGAGGAGCCCTTCCGCCGTACAGACGGAGTGGATATCCGCCGCATCGAGATGCATCGGCTCGGACACGTCCTCGAGCGTTGCCCCCTCGGACTCGAGCGTTTCGAGCCCGCTGCGAACGCACTCGAGGACGCCCTCGTCGGCCTCGGACTGGTCGAACCCCTCCCGCAAGATGCCGATCGACAGGTCGGAGGCGTCCCCCTCGAGTCGGTCGTGATAGGGTTCGACCGGAACCGGCATCGGATTCCGCAGGTCGCGTTCGTTACTCCCGGCGATCACCGTCAGAATCCGCGCGACGGTCTCGACGTCCGTCGCCATCGGGCCCGGATGGTCGATCGCGTATGCGAGGCCGATACAGCCCGTGTAGGGGACGAGTCCGTACGTCGGTTTGTGGCCCACGACGCCGCAGAACGCGGCCGGAATCCGGACGCTGCCGCCCTGGTCGGTGCCGATGGCGGCGTCCGCGTCGCCGGCCGCGACGGCGACCGCACTCCCCCCGCTCGAGCCGCCCGCCAGATAGTCGTCGTCGTGAGGGTTCGTGATCGGTCCGAACGCGCTGTGGCCCGTCGTCGTCATGGCGAAATCGTCCATGTTCGCCTTGCCGGTAACGTCCGCGCCGGCCTCGAGCAGCCGGGTGACGATCGTCGCGTCGACGTCGGGAACGTATCCCTCGACGACCTCCGAGCCGCAGGTCAGTTCGACGCCGGCGACGCAGACGTTGTCCTTGATCGCGATCTCCAGTCCGTCCAGTTCGCCACCGTCGTCACCCGCCACGTAACACCTGCTCACCCAGGCGTTGTGCGGGTTCTCCTCGTCGGGGACGCGAACGCCGGCGCTTCGTTCCCGGCGTTCGCTGCCCCCGAGTCGCGACTCGGGATCGTACGAACGAACCGTCTCGTAGGCGCTGGCTCGCTGTTCGGCCATCTCGGCGAAAAACTCGAGTTCCTCGTCCGTGAGATCGAGATACAGTGAGTCGCCGAGGCTACGGAGGTCTGCTTCCGTCGGCGGTCGAAGCGGCATAGTAGTCCAGTCACCGCGGGCTCTGAAATGGGTCGTTGATCCTTGCAGTGAGAGTCCGGATCCGGTGAGTGTTATCTCCCTCAACGGCGCGTCAAGGTCGGCATCGGTGCCGGCGTCAGCGTTGGTATCAGCGTCAGCATCACTATCCGTGTCGGCGTCAGCGTCGGCATCGACATCGGTGAGCGATGGGGCAACTCACGCGAACTGCCGTCGGTCAGTTCTGGGGAACGGCAATCGGGTGGCTCTCGGGGACACTGTTGCACCAGTTCGCCTCGGTCGTCGATTGTAACACCTCTGCCGGCGTGATTGCTGGATTGTTCGCCAGAAAATACGAAGTTGCTATTCGATACGTGCTGAACGAAAACGCTCCGTTGTTCCGTCACTCCTCGAGGTGGTCGATCCCTTTCTTCGAGACGTTTGCTTCCGTGATCTCGCTCGGCATCCAGTCGGGTTTGTCGTCCGGCGCGGTCTCTTCCCACGCCCACCCGTCGTAGATGTGGACTTTGTCCGTCCCTTTCTCTCGTAGCTTCAGTTCGACGCGTTCTGCTTCGTCTTCACTCGAGCCGGGCTCGAGTCGCCGGGCTGCCTTGAGGGCAGCCTGGCGGGGAGTGTTTCCCGAGAAGACGCTCGACTCGTCGCCGCCCGACTCGCGCAGTGCAAAGTTTCGTTTACCGTCTTCACGTACCATGGTTTCGCCTCCGTGTCAATTCAGCACACGATCCGACATAAAGATATCCCCGAAAACCGACCGACTGCGCCGGTATCTTTAAGTACGTAGCCTACGCCAGTCTTCCGCAGTATCTCTCGTGTCTCCCATCCGACTCTCGACGGTCCCCTCTCGACTCGTGCGAGACAAGACCACCCGTTGAGTCGTCGAAAACACTTAAGTATATCCTACGGCGAAGTTCGTCATAGAATCCCGCGATGGTACGGAAAAAGAAGCTGAGTCCAAGCGGTGCCAAAGACGAAGACGGCAACTACCACAACGTCCACCTCAACCTGCACGAGGACGAACTCGAGGTCGCGGGTATGGATATCGGCGACGAAGTCTTCGTCCGAGTCCGGGACGGTAAGATCATCATCCAGAAAGCAGACGAGGATGACGTAGAACACGAGTTCTAAAAACGACCTTTTACTCTGCAGTCTGTTACGCTGGCGGCAGCGTAGCTGCCACACAGCGCAACGTCCCTGGTAAAAGGTCGATCAAAAGCACTCCTCCTTCCGTTCGCTCGCGTTGCTCGGCTCACGGCTTCGCCGTTCGCTTTCCGCGGCGCTACGCGCCGCGCTAATCACATCAGTCGTCGGCCCGCTCGCTCGCGGTACAATACGTCGGCCTACCGCCGCGGACCGTTCTCCAAACCCGAGACTCGAAAGCGACTCTCGACTACTGTAGCGCCTCGAGATCGAACTCGAACGCCGCCACTGGCACCTCGAGGTCGTACTCGACGAGCACCTTCGGGTGAACCTCACCGATCACGCCGACGTCCTCGCCGTCGATGACGACGGCGGCGGTTCGACCCGAAATGAAGGACGGGTGCTCCGTCGGCGGCGTTTCGAGGTCCACGTCGAAGTTCCGCGCGAGCGCCTGCAGGCGCGCCTTGGCGTCTTCGTACCCCGCGTCGTGGTTCGCGAGCACGGCCCCAACGTGTCGGCTCTCGCCGACGCCGGTGTTCTCGCCGTCGTCGAGTGCGGCCCGGAAGCCAATCTCCGAGAGGTGTTGGGGGTAGGATCGGTGCGTGTTTCGCTCGAGAATCTTCAAGAGCGAGGGCGTCACCCACGTCCGCAAGATCGTGTAGTCCTCGCTGTAGGCCTCTTTGATCGTCGCGGGTTCGCCGGCCCCGTACGCGTCGCTGCCCGGCTCGAGACCGAGGCGCTCGTAGTTCTCCGCTTCGTTGGTCATGTGGAAGTTCAACATGTCCTCGAACCCGAGGCCGACGAGTTGGGTGCGCGCGGCTCGTTCGAGTCGCGAGCGCTCGTGGCGACCGCCGACGGTCCCCACGTCGGGGTAGGTCGGCTCGAGGTCGTTGAAGCCGTAGGCCCGCCCGAGGTCGTCGATGACGTCCAGCGGGTGGAGGACGTCGACGCGGTAGGGCGGGATGGTAACGTCGTAGACGAGGTCGCCGGTTTCGGTTTCATCCCGCTCGGCTTCGAGCCCCGACCGTTCCGCGAGGTCGATCACTTCCTCGGGATCCAGATCGATGCCGAGAATGGTCTCGATGCGGTCGTGAGAGACGGTCTTCGTCTTCGTGGAGAGATCCGGACGAACGATTTCGCGTCCGGCGGACTGCGTCCGGCTCCCCTCCGAGTCCGCGTTCCCGGACTCGCCACCGGGGTACTCGACGCGAACGTCCTCGAGGGTCGCTCCGCGCGCGGAGAGCGCGTAGCAGACGATGTTCAGCATCTTGTCGATCGTCCACTGGTCGGTGCCCGTCATCTCGACGAACAGGTCTCGAGAGTCGGTCGAAACCTCGGTTCGACGGCCGTTAATGACCGGCGGGAACGAGAACAGGCCGATGTCGTCGTAGATCGCGGGATACCGGTCGTACCCGCTGACGAGGTCGGCGTACTTCTCGCCGGTCTGGTGGTTCTCTAAGACCTCCGCGGGCGTCATTTCTTCGTCCGAATCGAGCGGGACGAACCGGTCTTCGTTGGGTTCGACGCCGACGTACCGGATGGTCGGGTTGCCGCCGTCCGTCGCAGCCCCGCCTTTCAGCATCGTCAGATCGTGAATACCGATCGCGCCCTTCGCGCGCTTGCGCCCCATCGTCGCGTGGAGTTTTTCCTGCAACTGGATGAGCGAATCGAGGGCGTCCTCGTCGAGGTTCACGTCGCGAATTACCGCGCCCGTGACGTACGGTCGCTCGTCGGGCACCGACTCGTCGACTTCGATGGTCCACTCCGCCGAGTTCGGCGAGGGGACGTGGACGCCGCGAGCGTCGCCGTAGTGGTATCGCAGCGACCGTGCGACGCCCTCGACAGAAAGCCGATCGAGGCGGTCTGGCGCGAACTCGAGTTCGAACTCGCCGTCCTCGGTTCGGCCCTCGAACTCGAGACCGAGTCCGAACAGGTCGTCGATGAGGTCGTCGTCGCCTTTGTCCTCGTGGCCGGTCAGTTCTCGCAGTTCGTCGGGGTCGATATCGACAGTGGGCATCAGTAGGTCACCTCCGCGTTCCGCAGGAACTCGAGGTCGGCGAGCGTGCCGTGGAGGTCGCGGATGTCCTCCGCACCCGTTGTGAGCATGGCGAGTCGCTCCAGGGCCAGTCCCCAGGCCATCACGTCGCAGTCGACGCCAAGCGGCTCGAGCATCTCCTCGCGGAAGATACCGGAGTTCCCGATCTCGATCAGTTCGCCCGTGGTGGGGTGGGTACCGAACAGTTCGAAGCTGGGCTCGGTGTAGGGGTTGTAGTGGGGCTTGAACTGGATATCTTCGATGCCGAACTGGGCGTAGAACTCCTCGAAGGTACCCATGAGATCCCGAACCGAGAGATCCTCGGCCATCACCCAGCCCTCGATCTGGTAGAACTCGAGCAGGTGGGTCGCGTCGAGCGTGTCGTTGCGGTAGGCCTTCTCGACGCTGAAAAAGCGCGCGGGCGGTTCGATCTTGCCGATTTCCTCGCCGGAGAGATAGCGCGTCGAGAGCGAGGTCGTGTGACCGCGTAGCGCGAGTGCACGGGCGAAGTCCTCGTCCCACGGGGAGTGATAGCCCTCGCTGTCTTCGCCGATCCCCTCTCTGTGGGCGCGCTCGACGCGCTCGACGAGGTCTTCGGGCAACTCGTCGATGTGGCTCGGCTGCTCGAGGGCGAATCGGTCCCAGTGGGTCCGCGCCGGGTGGTCCTGGGGCATGAACAGACAGTCGTTGATCCAGAAGTCCGCGTCGGCGTGGGGGCCGTCCATCTCCTGGAAGCCCATGCCGACGAGGACGTCCTTGACGCGCTCGGACATCTGCCGGAGGATGTGGACCTTGCCGCCCTCGAACTGCTCGGCGTCGGCTTCGACGTTGTACTCGGCGAACTCGACGTCTTCCCAGTCGCCACTGGTGAGCAGTTCCGGCGTGACCTGTCCCACCGTTTCGGCGGTCTCGATTCCCGCCATCAGTTCCGTGACGGCGCGCTCGGTGAGGGTGACTTCGCGGATCGTCGACTCGGTTCGCTCGAGCAGGCCGCGGCGCTCGAGTTGGTCGGCGGTGGCGTCGTCGACCGCGACGTCGTCGACAGCGGCCTCGCCCGCGTCCGAAAGCACCTCGAGCGCGTTCGCTTCCGCGTCCGCCGAGGGATCGGCGTCCGGATCGGCCGTAATCTCGCCGCTGTCGATAACGCCGTACCCCTTGCGGGCGTAGTTCGAGAGCGCGATATCGACCTGCGGCCCCTCGAGTCCCGAGGCGCCGATGACCCGTCCCATCTGGACGGGGTCGCTGTCGGCGCCGGCCTCGAGCGCCGCCTCGTAGAGCCGGACTTCGGGAAGTCCTTCCGCGGCGTACGCCGCGCCCTCGTCGGTGCTCGTGACCGTTTCGTCGACTCGCTCCTCGACGGCGACCAGTCCCTCCTCCTCGAGTTCGAAGACCGCGCCGGTGACGGTCTCCGGAGGGAGGTCGGTCGCCGCAGCGAGGGCGTCGACGGACTGTGCCTCGTCTGCGCTCGCGGCCTCGACGACCGCGACCTGTTGTGCTGGAAGTTGCATTCGCTTACCTGAATTGCCGTGGGTCGGTCAGTTAGCGGTTCCGACTCCGTTCGACGTCGACTCGCGGTGGGCGAGGCCTCGAACCGACGACCGTCGCTCGTCGGCCTTCGAGGCGTTCGCCGCTCGCTTTCGCGGTCGACTGGTCCGTTGCGGACGGTTTCTCCGCGGGGACCGAATTGGCCTCCTGCGGGTCCACCAGCCCGGACTCACCGGGCGAAAAAGAAACCGAATCCCGACCGCGTTCGCTGTAGCTGGGTGGCGATACCGGCACGTTCGTGGGATTCGGGTGCCATACTCGAGGGGACTCACGACCGGAGTAAAAATATTGTGGTGGTGCCACTCCGTCACCCTGTCACGCCGTCAGCGGGCCATCATACTACCGCGTCGCTCGCGTCCGCGAGTTAGCCGTTCGAGACCCGCGTCGTCTCGAGCGACCCGGAGTCGACCCACTCGAAACCGGACTGTTCGGCCGAAGCCTTCGCCTCGGACACCGCTGCAGGGTCGAAGGTGTCCGGAAACTCGATGCGGGTCTCCACCGGTTCGACGGCCGGCAGTTCCGGGAGGAAGTCGTCGTCCTCGAGCAGCCCCTCGACGGTGACGGCCCCGCCGGCGCCGAGCGCGGCCCCGAGCGCGCGATACCGGTCGTTCTCGGTCTCGAAGACGTCGTCGGTGCCGAACGAGTCGTCGGCGATCCGGGCCGTCTTTTGCGTTCCGGAGAGGGTTCCAAAGCCGTCTTCAGTCTCGTCCTCATCGACATCCCTCTCCACCTGACCATCCCCGTCGGCGTCAAATCCGCTATCGCTGCGCCCGGTACGACGCTGATCGCCCCGACCGTTTCGCGGCTCGCGTTCATCGCGACTCGATCGAGTACCGATTGATCTCCCGTCAGCCGATCCGCTGCTCGAGTCGTCGGTGCTCACTCGAGACACCGTCGGCGAGCCGCCGCGGATCTCGAAGCCGTCGATTTCCGCGGACGAGGGAGACGCCGTATCGCCTACCCCATCGTCGACTCGAGTTTCGGTCGCGTCGGTCTTCGGCTCAGTCTCGGCTTCGATCTCGGGTTCGGGTTCGGCTTCTGATTCTGCTCCGGGTTCGGCTTCGTCGATGAGTGACGCGACCGACGGCTGTGCTGACTCCGAGCGACGCTGCTCTGACTCTGATTTCGATTTTGGTTCTAGTTCCGGTTCCGGCTCCGTCTCCCGACACCCCGACCGGCGTTCGGCGCGCTCGAGCGCCCACGCGGGCCAGGGCCCCGAGTCAGTGCCGTCACTGACCATCGTCCCGGAACCGAACGAGCCGTCCGTGCCGCCCGTCACCTCGCACTCCGGAACGTACGCCTCGAGTTCGTGCTCCGCGAGCAGCGGTCGATCGAACGCTGAAATCCGCGGCCCGTAGCGCTCGCGGAGCGTCTCGAGTTCGCCCGCTTCGACCAGCGCCGCTCGCCAGCGATCGACGCCCGCGGAGAGCAGGACCACCGTCGCGTCGGTTCCCGCGAGCAGGTCCTCGTCGACGGTCCTCAGGACGGCGGGCAGATTATCGTCTGCCAGCGGCGTCGACGGGTAGGTGACCGTCGTCTCTCGAGACCGGCCGTTCGGGTCCGTCGCGACGAACTCCAGTCGGTCCCGGCCGTTAGCCGCCGGTCCGGTTCGCGCCCACTTGAGCGACCAGTCGATCGCCTCGAAGAGCTGCTCGAGTTCGCGCGCCAGTGCAGTCTGGGCGTACCGAGCCGAACAGCTGAGACCGCGATCGTGCTGCGAGATCGTCTGGCGAACCGTGGCCGTGCGGTCGCGTGCGTCGGCGAGGACGTCGGTCAGGATCGATTCCAGCGACTCGTCGCTGGCCCGTCCGGGCGGAACCACGGTCCGATACTCCCGGCGCTGGGCGCGAACGGCTGCAGGCGTGACGCCGAACGAGCCGAGGACGTCGGCACAGACGATTACGTCTCGGTTCGGATCGCCGGATCGACCGGACTCCATCGACCCGGCCTACAACGGGGCCCGGGATATGCTTTCTCCCTCTGCGATGGGACAAAAAATAGTCGGGTGTATCGCTGCTCACGCGCCGCTCTCGGTGTGGTCGCTCCCTACTCCCGTCGGCGCGGCGATTCGAGTTCGATATCCGCGTCCTCGAGCAACTCCTCGACTTCCTCGCGTTTCTCTTGGTGGTCCTCGAGGAACTCCTGCATCAACTGGGCGGCTTGCTCCTTACAGTCGCCACAGAGGCGTTCGCCGCCGACGCACTCGTCGTAGACGCGTTTGGCGAACTCGTCGTCGTCCCCGGACAGCAGGTAGGCGTACAGCTCGTAGACGGGACACTCGTCGGCCCGGCCGCCGAGTTCGCGGTGCTCTTCGGCCGTCTCGCGGCCGCCCGTCGACGCCGCCTTCACCTTGTCGTAGCCGTCTTCGGGGTCGTCCAGCAGCGAGATGTGGCTGGCCGGGATCGAGGAGGACATCTTCCCGCCGGTCAGTCCGGTCATGAACCGGTGGTAGATTGACGACGGCGGCTGGAAGCCGTGGCCGCCGTTGTCGACCTCGACCTCGCGAGCGAGCTCTTCCGCGGCTTCGAGATCGATGTCGAAGGCGTCGACGTGGCTCTCGTAGACTCGCTTCTCGCCGTCGATGGCGTCGATCAGGGCGTCGAACGCATCGTCGGTCGCCCGGCGGTCGAAAAAGCGCGTTCGCGGCCGGATCGGCTCCATCCCGGCCTCGTTGAGCTTCGTCAGAACCGAACTGAGGACGTCGGCGGCGACGTCGATCTTCGACAGCGGCGTCTCCTCGAGCGCCTCGGCGACGTGGACACAGCGCAGGGTGTCGTCGTCGAAGTCGGCGGGCTCGAGTCGCTCGTAAAACTCCACCACGAGGTCGCGTTCCTCGGGCTCGAGTTCGAAGCTGGCGTACGCCTCGCTCACCTTGAAGAATCGCATCCGCTCGGCGAGGTCCCGGGCGAGTCGGACGTGGGGGTCCTGATCCGGCCCGACGGGGATGACGGTCGGTTTGGGTTCCTCGAGTTGCGGGTAGAGGATATCGGCCATCTGGGTGACGACGGACTGCATGTGGGAGACGTCGGTCTCGCCGTCGAAGCCGTAGATCGACTGGAACTCCGAGAAGTTGGCGTCCGCGCCGAGTTCGAAGGCCAGATCCTGTAGTTCGCGGTTGGTCGACTGGCGGTAGAGTTCTCCTTCTTCGGGATCGAAGCCGAGCGCGAGCAGGGAAAGCAGGTAGTCTCGGGCGTGTTCGTCGATCTCCGCCCAGCTCATCCCCCGGGCGGAGTTGGCCTCGAGGTCGGCGATCAGGGCGTAGGCGTCGGCTCCCTGCTGTTGGTGCCAGATGATCTCGTCGAAGACGAGTTTGTGCCCGATGTGGGGGTCGCCGGTCGGCATGAACCCGGAGAGGACGGCCGCGGGCTCGTCGTTTCGTAAGGCCCGCGCGACCGGCCGGTAGTCGCGATGGCCGAAGATGACGCCGCGGCGCATCAGGTAGTGGGGGTTCGGCACTTCCTCGAGCACTTCGTCGAACTCCTCGATGCCGAACTCCTCGAACAGCTTCCGATAGTCGGAGACGCTCGAGGAGCCCCACGGATCGAGCGCGATGTCGTCGACGGTTCCACCGTCCGCTCGAGGGGTCGACGATCCCTCGTTGTCTGCGCCCGCGGCTCCGCCGTCGCTCCGTGGCTCCGTCCGCTCCTCGCGTGGGTCGTCTCCGGTCATTAGGTGCGGTTTGGCGCGCCAGCGCGCAAAAGCCTTCGGCTTCGCTGCGGTGAGCCGGCCGAACCGGACGAGGCTTCGTGCGAAGCGTCGAGCGATCCGACCGATCCGAACGACCCGACGAGACCCGATCCGGCATAGAGTGAAGCATCCACACGACCAAGGATTCCGCATGGATATCCGGCTCTTTGGATACGACCGCGAACTCGACGACTCGAGGATCGACGCGGCTCCCGAAACGATCCGCGAACAGCTACGGGAGTACGAGCGCGGGACGCGGACGACGTTCGATCTCGAGATCGAGTACCCCGACACCTTCACGGGCTCGGTCATGCGGGCGATGGCGCAAATTCCATCCGGCGAGACCCGAACCTACGGCGATCTCGCGGCGACCCTCGAGACCGCTCCGATCGCGGTCGGACAGGCCTGCAGCCGGAATCCGATCCCCGTGATCGTCCCCTGCCACCGGGTCGTCGGCGCCGATTCGCTCGTCGGCTACGCCGGCGGCGTGGACCTGAAACGGCACCTGCTTGAGCACGAAGGCGCGGTGATTCCGGGCGCGTCGTCGCCCGACTGAGGCAGCGCTTCTCGACGGGCTACGTAGCTGCTCGGGGGTGGCCCGCCTGTAGCTGCCTCCGGCAGCGAGGGCCGCCCTCCCGAATCCGGTCACTGGTCACTCCACCCGCTCGGCCGCCGCCCGCAACTCCTCGAGCCGTTCGACCGGCCCGACGTCGGCGAGGACGACCGCTGCGAAGACGGCCTCGCCGTCGGGTCGCGGTGCGTCGCCGCCGAGCACCACTCGTCCGCCGATGGTCGACTCGAGGGCCCGTCGCCCTTCGGCGATTGCCTGTCGGTTGAGCCACGCCGGCGGCCCGCCGACGATCAGCAGCGCCCGTTGGGCGCTCTCGGGATCGCACTCGAGCGTGAGTTTACCGTGAATCCCCTTTCGAATCACCGTCTCGATCGCGCTGACCGCGCTGCTCGTCTCCACGTCGGGTTTTGCGGAAAAGAGACCGAGACCGAACCGCGAGCCGCCGGTGTCGACGTCCTGTTCGCCGTAGCCGAGCGTCACGATCGCCGTCTGGCTCCCCATGACGCGGCCGACGTCGCTCGCGTCGATGACCGTCTCGGCGATCGTCTCACCCGATCCGGCGCCGCCGGCACCGGCGGCGAAGAACGCCGATACCCGTGTCGCCAGTTCTCGGTTGCATCGCTCACGTCCCTCGACGAGACTCTCACCGGTGCGCAGCCACCGGTCGTTGTCGAAGCAGATAACCGCGCTCGCGAGGCCGTCGAGTCGCTCGAGCGTGTGGACCGCGTTCGCCGCCGCGTTCGGTCGCGACGGTTCGGCGGCCCCGGCGGCGGGGGCGGATTCGCTCGAGTGACTATCGCTTTCGGCCGCTCCGTCACCTCCTCGCTCGAACTCGCGGTCGGCCGGCAGCGTCGCGAGGACGTAGACCGGCTTGTCGTACTGCCGGTGGAGCGTCGCGACCAGCGCGGGGGCCGTTCCGCCGCCGGTCGCGCCGCCGAGACCGACCGCGACGAGGAAGGCGTCCGCCGCCGTCGGCGTTCCCTCGTCCAGCGCTCGATCGAGTTCCTCGACGTGTTCCTCCCCGACTTCGAAGCCGCGCTGGAGATCGCCGCCGAGTCCGCCGTCGATCCCGTCGCCGTATCGATAACGATGTGACTCGGGAACGGCGGTGTCCGCCGTCTGCGTTAGCAGTTCGTCGGTCGTATCGAACGCGAAGACGTCCTCGATGAACGAGTGCCCCGACGGCTCCGCGGCCCGGATCGCGCCGGCGATGCGACAGCCCGCGCCGCCGATGCCGATCACCTCGAGTTGCATACTACTCCCCTCTCACGTCGAGACTTTCACGTTTCCGTTCGTCGGAGACACTAGTAGCGTACGAGTTCCTCGGGACCCGGATCGGCGGCTCGAGACACGACTCATTCCTCGTACGGGCTGCCGTACAGTCGTCTCAGGGCGTCAACCGCTCGAGCGACCACCAGTCGATCCCGCCGGTCTCGCCGACCAGCGCGAACACCATCGTCTTGCGGACGCCGTGGGCCAGCCGAACGTCCAGCGCGAGGTCGCGGGGCTCGAAGACGTAGTCGTCGGGATGGACCCGAACCAGCAACTCTGAGTGTCCGAGATTCTCCACCGACTCCACCTCGGCGTAGGTCCGGAAGTCCGCGCCGAACTTGTAGCCCGTTTTGGGGACGACGCCGCGCTCGCGCAGTTCGGTGTAGACCGCCAATCGACGCTCGAACCGCTCGCCTTCGACCTCGCGACCGCGTTCGCGGACCGTCGACGGCTCGAGGTCGATCGCGTCCCGTTCGGCGAGATAGGCCGCCTCGAGCAACGACAGCTGCAGGGTGGGCTCGTCGTACTCTCGGCCCTCGAGCGGCTGGCCGTAGAACGTGGTTTCGTAGAGGGAAAGCGGCGGCTTCCAGACGACCACGCGATCGGCCAGTAGGGTGGCCTCGCAGTCGTTCGGAAGCGAGGCGTCGGCCACCGACGCGCCCGTCGGATCTCGCCGGGAGACCTCGAAGTACGTAATTTCGCTCTCCTCGTCGACGACTGCGAGGACGCCGTCTCCGAGTTCGTCTGCGGGAACGTCGGTCCGCTCGCCGATCACCCGCAGTGCGTACTCCACCTCGCCGTCGCCGGGGCCCTTGCCGCGCGGAAAGACCGCGAAGTCCGCCTCTCCTGTCGGGGGGTCGGAAACCCACGGCTCCGCGGCCGGCGAGAGGTAAAACCCTCGCGATCGAAGGTCCGCGTAGACGAGAAACCGAACGCCGAACTTCGCGCCGGGCTCGCGGGCCACGAACTCCCGGAACGTGAGGCGCTCGCCGGTCGCGTCGTCGACGACCGCCTCGAGGTCGCCCCGGTAGAGCAGGTGGGCCGCCTCGATCGGTGCGAGGGCGATCTCGTTGCCCTCGAGCGGATAGCCGTAGCCCCGCGAATCGTGATAGCGCTGTCGTGCGTCGCTCCCCACGCGGACCACGCCCCGCTCCTCGTCGAATCGCCCCTCGAGTGTCATAGTCGGGTGTTGGCCGGGCGGAACTAAGGGGCTGCGGATCGCTTGCCCATCGATCCCGCTTCGGCTCTCGTCCGCGGACGGATTCGGATCGGCGGGCCACGACTCATACTGTCTGCACTACGTCATTACCGATGGGACCGCAGGACGGCTTGCGGTCCCACCGGCAAATCGGTACAGCAAACCGTATCAATCGTCCGCCGCGGACTCGGCCTCGAGCGGCTTCGCGATCCCCTTCTCACACGTCGCGTCGAGACACCGGGAACCGCTCCGCGTTTCGAAGGTCGGGAGCCCGCAGCCGCACTCGCCGTCGACGACGCCCGCGGGGACGGCGAAGCCGGTGTCGCAGTCGGGGTAGTGCTCGCAGCCGGCGATGAGACCGCCGCGCCGGAGGATCCGAAGGTCGCCCTCGCAGCCGGGTTCGGGGCAGTCCCACTCGCGGTCGAACGCCTCTCTGACAGCCGCATCGAGCGACTCACAGCCCCGGTCGAGACAGACGTCGAAGGCGAGACCGCGCTCGACGCGCATCCGGGGCAGCCCACAGTCACAGTTACACTGTTCCTCACGGATCGTTGCGTCCGCGGGAACGCCGTAGCGGTCGCCACAGCCGACGCAGTGAACGCCCTTTGAGCGGACGAGCGCACTACCACAGTCCGGACACTGACCGACCGGCGTCCCGGCCGTCGACGCCGGGTAGTGGGCGAACCCGTCCTGCTCGTGGGCGGCGATGCGCAGCGTCTGGGTGCCCTTCTTCGCGACGAGCGTGAAATCGTTCGCGCGGTCGCTCGAGACGCTGTCGGCTCGAGTCAACCACGCAACGGGCTGGTAGCCGTCGGTATCGTGGACCAGCACGCTGTTGTCGGGTTTGACGATCGTCGTTACCCGACCGCGGTACTCCTCGCGGTCGGTGCCTTCGGCGATGACGGTACAGTCGCCCGCGAGCACGCGGATCGCGTCGTCGATCATGGACAGTCTGGCCGCGGAATCGTATATAAACTCAAGGTCGGTGGGGAAGGAACGAACGAGGGCCGTGGGTAGGCGACGGACGGGACGGCACTCGACGCTCCTCGTTATAGTAACAACTGGAACTGTTTACACACTGGTCGGATAGCAGTCATGCGATCAGATGTGCACTGACTTCCAGTGGCTACTATAGTCGTCTCGTTAGTCGTCGGATTCTTCGTCCGCGCCGTTGGCCGCTGCGGCCTCGAGGGCCGTCTCGACCCCGCTGACCAGATTGGATGCCGTGGTGCCACCCTCGTCGCGCCAGTGGACGTCGCCGGTGCCGTCGACGGCAATGGTCGTCGGGGTCCCGACGACGCCGTGAGCGTCGAACAGCTGCCCCGACTCGTCGATCCCGACGGGCCAATCCCCGTCCTGTTCGACCCACCAGTCGGCGAGTTCAGATTCCGACAACTGGGATCCGGCGGTTCCGTTGATGACGGTCATTACGAGAATCTCGCCATCGGGACCGACGTCGTAGGCGTCCTCGAAGTGGTCTTTGGCGTCGCCGACGTGTGAGAGCATTCCTCGGCTGGTCGGACACGTCGTTCGGATGAAATTGACGAGTTGCACCTGCTCAGCGGTGGGCACGCTGACCGTCCCGGCGTCGCTGCCCGGCGCGTCGACGGTCGTGACGTCGAACGGTGGCTCGTCTCGATCGGGAGCCGTTTCGTCTTCGTCCGACCCGCTGTCGAGGCAGCCGCTGATCGTCGTTAGCGTCGCGGCTCCCGCGATCACTCGTCGTCGTCTCATGTCTCTTCAGTCGTTGCGGTCCGCTCGGTCGCTCCGAACCGGAACTATCGGCCCGGAGGCAGGTGTTTGTTTCCCTCGAACGCGCCGTTGTGCCGTCGCCCTGTCCCCGGCTACGCCGCGCGTCCGGTCGGGAATCACATCTTCTTTGGTATCGCTCTCTGGAATGCACTCCATGGAACGGTTCGACGACGAGAACACGTCACGGTCGCGCCGAATCGACCACCTCGAGGACGAGGTAGCGACGCTCGCGCGGGACCTCCGAGCGGCCGATGAGTCCGGCGACGAGTTTCGGGCCCAGTTCGAAGCCGTCGTCGGCGAACTCCAGGCGCTGCTCGCCGAACGGAACGGCGGCTACGGGACGATCAACACGCGATCGGGCGGGACGATCACGCCGCTCTCGGCCGACCCCGCCGACGTCTCGATCGACGATATCGCCCACGCGCTCGCCAATCTCACCCGGTTTACGGGCCAGGGCACGGAGCCGTACAGCGTGGCCCGACACTCGGTCCACGTCAGCCACGAGGTCGAGGCCCGCGGCGGCAGTCCGGCCGCGATCCGATGGGGCCTGCTCCACGATGCCACCGAGGCCTATCTCGCGAACGTTCCAGCGCCGGTCAAGGAAACGCTCCCGGGCTACACCCACGCCGAAGCCAGCCTCGCCGCGACAGTCAGAGACGCCTTCGATCTCGACCTCTCGAGCGCCGACGAGCGACTCGTGGATGCCGCCGATTCCGACGTCGGCCGGTACGAACTGGCCGTTCACTTCCCAGACGCCGGGCACGAGAAGCCGGCGCTCGAGTACGATCCCGGTGTGCTGGGTGGGGACGCGGCCGACGAACTGTTCTTGCGACGCGCTCGAGCACTCGGAGTCGAATGAGGGATCGACGAGATCGGACCGAGACCGCTGACGGTCAGCGGTCGGCGAAGACAAAATCAGACCGCGGGAGTCGATTACTTGAGCGCCGATTCGGCCATCCGCTGTGGGAAGCCGACGAGGAGTTGGATCAGTCCGTCGGCCTCCTCGTCATCACGGAGGTACGATCGGAGTCGCTGGCTGACCATCTCGACGACGACGATCAACACGAGCACGACGACGATACCCGCCATCATGTTCCCATAGGCACGGAGGTCCTGCTGGACCTGAATGATCACGCCGATCCCGCCACCGCCGAGAAGACCGAGCGTGACGGCCTGTCGAACGTTCACTTCGAAGATGTATAGCGTCCACGCGATGAACGACGTCTTGACCTGGCTGAGCATCCCGAATACGACTGTTTGGGACTTCGAAGCCCCAGTGGTTTCCATCGCTTCGATGGGTCCGTCCTCGACTTCTTCGAGTTCGTCGGTGAACAGCCGACCGAGATTCCCGATGGTACTGACTGCGATCGCGATGGTCGCCGTCACGGCCGACAGTCCCGCGAGTGGGATAAAGATCAGGAACCAGACGAGCGCCGGGATCGCACGGGAGATCCCCATGACCGAGCGGAAGATGAAATTAAACGGGTACGGGGTAACTCTCCCGCTCCCGAGGACACCCAACAGCAGGGCAAGTGGGATTCCCATGATCGTTCCGGCAAAGCCCATCGCGAGCGTGATCACCGACTCGAGCGGCAAGTTTCGCTCGACAATGAACTCCCAGTTCGGAGTGTAGTGGACGAGTCGATCGGCGAATCCCGGCAACTGCTGATAGATATCGACGACCGAGAACTCGATCAGCACCAGTGAACCGTAGAATGCGACAGCAAACGCGACCGACAGAAGGGCGTAGAGAACCCATCGAACGCGCCGTGTAAGTCGAATCTGTTCCAACCGCTGTTCGACCGATGGGTCCGTGCTCATTGTGCCACCGTCGTATCTGAATCGCCGCCGCCGAGGAACTCTTCCATGTTGATGCCGCCGTAGAGTTTGTCGATGACATCGAACGTCAGATCGTCACGGTAGCCGTCGAACACGACCTCCCCGTCCGCGAGCCCGATAAATCGCTCACCGAACTGACGGGCGAGATTGACCTGGTGAAGGCTGATCATCGTCGTCAGGTCCTCCTGTTCGGCCGCACCGCGGAGGTACTGCATCACCGTCTGTGCACTTCCCGGGTCGAGACTCGCAACCGGCTCGTCGGCGAGCAGAATCCGGGGCTCTTGAACGAGCGCCCGGGCGATGCCCACGCGCTGTTGTTGGCCACCACTCATTCGTCCGGCGCGTTGTTCGGCTTCGTCCAACAGTCCGACCATCTCCAGCGCCTCGAGAGCCTGGAGTTTGTCCTCTCGATCGTTGAATCGAAGCAGGCTCCGAGTGAAATCCGTTCGCCCCAGTGCCCCACTCAGCGCGTTCGAGTACGCACTCATCCCGCCGATGATGTTGTGTTGTTGGAACACCATCGCGACGTCGTTTCGGTGTGACGTTACAGGTTCATCGTCGACGATTACCCGTCCGTCCGTCGGTGTCGTGAGTCCGTTGATACACCTGAGTAGGGTCGATTTCCCCGATCCCGAAATACCGAGGACGACGGTAAACTCGCCCTCCGAGATCTCGAACGAAACGTCGTCAAGGGCGACGGTATCCCCAAACCGTTTTGTGAGGTTCTCTACTCGAATTGCGGACATTGTAAAGGTAGTATGGTGGTTGTCTTCGCTGCCTGTTTATCTATTCGTCGTCCTCTTCGTCAGGAGCGAAGTCTTGGAACTCGAGGCCGAGTTCGTCGAGGATGTCCTGGACGGGTTCGTAATCGTTCTGATCGGCTTCCTGGATGCCAGTAAACCAGAGTTCGTAGTCCTCGTCGACGTCGTCGGGGATTAGATCATCCTCGCTGGCGTCTAACAGTGCGGCTTCGATGTCGTCTCGCTCGGGATCGTCCCACTCGCTACGGGCCATAATCGGTGCTCGCGGGAGCGGGTCCGAAACGGCGAGCAACTGTAGTTCGGGGTTGTCGTCGTCGATGTCTCCACCAGCATCGTCGTACTCTGCAGAGTGTTCGACGAACTCCGGATAGTCGTCGAACTGTTCCTGTGGAATCTGTGGTGCGGAGGCGAACGCACCGGTTGCCGCCGCAACGATTTCATCGTCGTTGATCAGGCGTTCTCGCGACGTATCGTGGTCTGGTGCTGTTCGAAGCTCCAGATCGTTCGCGTCTCCGTCGGGGAAGTTTCCGATGTCGAGTCCCGCTTCGGAGAGCATTACGGTCGGCGAGAGTGTTCCACTGGTCGACATCCGCGCACCGGTCGTCATCACTTCATCCTCGAGATCGGACAGGTCGTCGATATCGCTGTCGGGCGTGGTCGCAATCGTCGAGAAGTACAGCGCGCCACCGAAGGCCGTTCGCATCCCGACAACGTCGGCGAAGCCGTCTCCGGCGGGTACTGCCGTCGGCGATGTGTCCGCAATATCGGCCTGGTCGGTCTCGAGTGCTTCGAGCGTCTCGACGTAACTTCCGGCACGGATGAGTTCGACGTCCGCTCCGGTCTCGTCTTCGAGATACTCCTTCATCGGCGTGTACTCTTCGACGATGTCCGTCTGTTCCTCCGCCGGGTTGAGAACGAATCGAACGCTGTCGTCGTCAGTGCTGCCGATACAACCTGCCAGTCCTGCGAGAGCGGCACCACCAGTTGCCGCCAAAAACGTTCGTCGTGTACTGTCTCCACACCGTAGTTTTCGCGCCATACATAGTACGACTATCCAACCACTATAAAAACAATGATAGTTCGGTCTCCCCGTGTCTATAGCTGTCTTACTATTCGAACTGATGTTTCTCACATCTCAGATAACTGATCGACTCCCCTGAATGACGGTTTCCTCTCGTTGTTTTCTTGTCGATCATGCAATTGTCTGGCGTATCAGGATAACGTGTCCGCTCGTTTGGTCAATGTGAACACAAAACATATTGATCCACTACAGCCGGGAAACCAAGATAACGCCAATTCCAAACCGTTCGGATTTAGTAACCGTCCGACTGACTGTCCGCTGTGGCCCGTCCAACGCTACTCGTCTACTGTGGACTGCCCGGTGTGGGAAAATCGGTCGCGTCCGCCTACGCCGCAGAACGGCTCTCGGCAACGCGGTATCGCAGCGACGCCGTCCGCAAGGAGCTGTTCCCTAATCCGTCGTACACCAGCGCCGAGAGCGCGGCGACCTACGCGGAACTGCTCGAGCGTGCCCGTACCGACCTCGAGTCCGGTACCGACGTCGTCCTCGACGCGACGTTTCGAACCAGAACGAACCGCGACCAGGCCGTGACCGTCGCCCGCGAGGCCGGGGCCGACGCGATGTTCGTCCACGTCACCTGCGCGCTCGAGGTCGTCGAGGAACGGATCGAAAGGCGGACGAACACGATCAGCGATGCCCAGTTCGAACAGCACCTGCAACTTCGCGAGTCGTTCGAACCGATCGAACGCGATCACGTCGTGATCGATAATTCGGGATCGCTCGAGGAGACCTACGCGCAACTCGAGCGAACGGTGCTGTGATCGTTCTCGGCTCGGACAGGCAGGAATGGCGGTGCTGTGATCGCTCCCAGCCCACCGGCTGGAGTCGAACCCGAACGGAATCACCGCGGCTAAGACACTCTGCTCGTGAGGACTACGTAACACCAGATGACGACGATCAAGGATAGCGTTCACGACTATATCGAACTCGATCCGACTGCGGAGGCAGTTCTGGATACCGCCCCGATGCAGCGCCTGCGGTCCGTGCGCCAGCTGAGTACCGTCCAACTCGTCTACCCCTCCGCGAACCACACCCGGTTTGAACACAGTCTCGGCGTCTATCATCTCGCCTCGAGCGCCGTCGAGAAACTCGATCTCGAGGACGATCTCGCGGATCGTCTGCGCGCGGCGGCGCTGGTCCACGACGTCGGCCACGGCCCGTTCGGTCACCAGACCGAAGCCGCCATCGAGCGCCACCTCGGCCGTCACCACGACGAAATCGAGTGGTTGCTCACGGACGGCGAACTCGGTGACGTCCTCGAGGCGCAGGGACTGGATCCGCAGGCGGTCGCGGCGACCGTCGACGGCCGCGGCCCGCTCGGTGAGCTCGTCTCCGGCCCGCTCGACGTCGATCGACTGGACTATCTCGTTCGCGACGCCCACCACACGGGCGTTCCCTACGGGACGATCGACCACGCGCGACTCCTCTACTCGCTGCGGATCGTCGACGGGAAACTCGCGCTCGAAGCGGGGGACGTCGCGACCGCCGAGAGCGCGCTAATCGCCCGGACGCTGATGAACGCGACCGTCTATCGCCACCACGTCTCGCGGATCGCGGGCGCGATGCTCGACCGCGCGAGCGAACGCATCCTCGCCGATGAAGCGATCGACGCGGATCGCTTCGCCCGGTTGACCGACGCGGAACTGCTCGCCACCCTCGAGGCTCACGGGCCGACGGCCGACGTCGCGACCCGCCTGCGCGAACGGCGACTCTACAAGCGAGCGATCTGGGCTCGTCGCGACGCCGTTCCCGACCGCTTCGTCGGGATCGAGTACGATCGCACGCGAGCCCTCGAACGAGAAATCGCCGATATTGCGGGCGTGGATCCCGCGGCCGTCGTCGTCGACAGCCCTTCCGAACCGAGTTCGCCCGAATCCAGGGCCCGAATCGTCGTCGACGGCGACCTTCGGCGGCTCGAGGAACGCTCGTCGCTGGTCGCCGGACTGGACGCCTGCGCTCGCGAAATCTGGCGGCTCGGCGTCTACGCGCGCCCGGACGTTCTCGAGCCGGTTCAAGACGCGGCGTCGTCGGTACTCGAGGTCGAGGCCGACGTAGTTCCGTAATCTTCTCTCATTCGCCTGAGCCGGGCGTTTCGGCGTCGTCCATCCGCCGTTCGTACTTCTCGAGCGCCTCCTCCAGCGCCGCGTCGGCGTCGACCTCGAGCGAGTCGGCGAGCGCGAGCGCCGCGAACAGTACGTCGCCGAGTTCGTCCGACTCGAGGTCGATATCGGCGGGCGACTCGCCGTAGTCGGTCGACGCGTTCGCGTCCTTCGCGAGTTCGCCGACCTCCGAGACGAGGTCGAGCAGTCGGAACTCGGGCGGCGTCTCGAGGTCGTAGTCGTCGACGAATTCGGCGACGGCTTCCTGAGAGTCGTCCATACGAAACGATCGGCGATCAACGGCAAAAATCGAACGAAACCCGTTTGACCCAACGCCCAACCGGTCAGCAGAGAAGAACGCACAATTGACATCCTCCTCGCCGTGAACGACGAGGATTCCTTACGCGTGGCGTCGGACCCGCTGGTTCGAGCCACGGCAACGAGGCGGTGTTCGACGCGCTCACCGAGATTGCGTCGGCGGACGTCTATAGTAGCGACTGAAACGAATGACATACTGATCGCGAAGCCGTCTTGCGATCAGGTGTGCACTGACTTTCAGTCGCTACTATAGGACCGGGTCTCGCGCATTCGCCGTCCCTCGACGCTCCGTCCCTCCTGCTGTCCGTTCCAGCAAAACACGTTTCTTCCGCGCGGTCGACGATCTGTTATGGCCGAAACAACCGCCGAAATCGTGCTGTTCGAAGGGTTCGACGAACTCGATGCGATCGGTCCGTACGAAGTGCTCGAAAACGCCGCCCAGGCCGGCGCACCGCTCGAGACGAGCCTGGTGACGCTCGAGGAGACTGATATCGTTACCGCGAGCCACGACCTGCGCGTCGAGTCCCAGGGCACCCTCGGCCAGCCGGACATCTTGATCGTCCCCGGTGGCGGCTGGACGACGGCCAACGAAGGCGTCCGCGCGGTCGTCGACGACGGAACGTTGCCGGACGCCGTCGACGAGTGTTACACCGAAGGGGCGACGGTCGCCTCGGTTTGCACCGGCGCGATGATCCTCGCCGAAGCGGATCTGCTCGAGGGCCGGCCCGCGGCGACCCACCCGGTCGCGGAGGACGACCTCGAGGACCACGCGGCGAACGTGGTCGACGAGCGAATCGTCGACGACGGCGACGTGCTGACCGCGGGCGGCGTCACCTCGGGGATTGACCTAGCGCTGTGGCTCGTCGAGCGCGAGTTCGGCGAGGACGTCGCCAGCGAGGTGAGCGAGGAGATGGTGTACGAACGCGGCGAAGTGTTCGGCTAGTTCGGTTCGTCTCGAGGGTTGGTAGACGACTGGAACGACCGAATGTGGCCGAGCGATGGTGACGCTTGCTCGAGTCCGATTGCTCCTTGCCAAACGGCTATCCGTGACGGCCGGGTAGGCCGCCCCATGAGCGCAGTGCTGTTCGATATGGACGGCGTTCTCGTCAACAGCGAGGACTATTGGGTCGACTTCCAACGCGAAGACATCCTCCCCTGGGTCGTCCCCGACCAAGATGTCGACGTCGCCGAGGTGAGCGGGATGAACTACCGCGAGATATACGACTACCTCGAGAGCGAGTACGAGACGGCCGTCTCGCGCGAGGAGTACGTCGATCGCTTCGCAGCGGCCGCCGAGGAGATCTACACCGAACGCGTCGACCTGCTCGACGGCCTCCACGACCTGCTCGCGACCCTCGAGGACCGAGGCGTCACCACCGCCGTCGTCTCCTCCTCGCCCCACGAGTGGATCGGCCGGGTTATCGACCGCTTCGATCTCGAGGGCGAATTCGATCGCGTGATCAGCGCCGACGACATCGAGGCGGCGAGCAAGCCGGAACCCGACGTGTTCGAGTACGCGGCCGACGAGGTCGGCGTGCCCACGGGGGAGTGCGTCGTCGTCGAGGACTCCGAGAACGGGATCGAGGCGGCGGCTCGAGCCGGAACGGTCGTCGTGGCCTACCGGATCGACGCCCACGGCGACATCGACCTTTCGCCGGCCGACGAGGTGGTCGAGATGGCCTCCGAGTTGCGAGAGACGGTCCTCGAGCGCGCGGAGTAACGGTTTACTCTCGTTACTGCTTTCGCTTTCAGTTCTTTAGGAATCCGCGAGTAGATGCCGTCAACGATCCGGAAACGGGGGGACCGGAGAGGCGAGAGTCACCGAACCGATCCGTCCCGTACCGTAGTCCGTCTCTGTCTCGAGCGCGTCCAATCGCTTCAGTCGCGACGGAACACGTTGTAAAGCCAGCCGACGACCACGCCGAACACGAAGCCGTCGGCGGCCCCCCAGACGATCCCGGCGAGGGCCCCCTCGTCCCGCTCGAATCCGGGGTACATGTCGGCGAACAGTACTCGCCATCGCTCGGCCATGCCGAACCGCGAAACGATGCCGATGAGGCCGATGCTGGCCGCCATCGTCGTCCCCAGCGCGAAGCCGAACGCGATCGGGTCGAGTCGTTCGCTGTCCTCGTCCATCGAATCCATCGCGGGTGCCGGATCCCGCGGCTGATTCTGCGATTGCATCACGATATAATCGTCTCCCGTCACTGAAAGTACCTCGACCCGCGTGTTCCGGGTTCGGGGAGTGCCGGACTCGGAGGCGTACTGCTACCGCGTGCGTGCTACTCGACGTCGACTCGCCGCTGGTCCTGGATCGGGAGCAGCGGCTCTTCGGGGAAGGCGACGCTGACCGTGTACTCGAGTTCGGCGGCGTCCGCGCCGAAGACACCGACAGGAACGGTCTCCTCGCCGCGGAGGTAGGTGCTCGTACTCGTCATCTCGACGCTGTCATCGGGACCGTCGGCTCCCGATCGACTCGAGGGAGCGTTGCTCGGTTGGTCGTTGACGGTCACCCGAATACCCGCCCGTGCGGGTTCGCCGACGTTTCGGATCGTCACTTCGCAGACCTCGTTCTCGCCCGTCGCGATCGTTTCGGGGAACTCGCCCCAGTCGACCTCGACCGAGGGCAGCGATTGTGCGCCCTCGTAGACGGGTTCGGCGACGCCCTCCGAGAGGCCGGCCGCGACGAGGCCGTCGATCCCGGCCGAGACGATGTCGCCGGGCGTCGTCAGTTCTTCTGCCGCCAGTTTGCTCGCCCGCCCCGGACCGACGCGATCGATCGCCGTCAGCCCGACCGCGTCCTCGGCGACGCCGTTCTCGATACGGGCTTCGACCCGGCGGGCGAGGTTGGCCGCGTGCGGCCCTGCAAGCCGATCGAGGAACGCACCCAGCGCCGAGATCAGTCGCGTCGCGTTGCGCCGGATCACCCACGCGTCGCTGGCGAGTTCCGACGGCGTCGAGCCGTTGGCGGCGCTCCGCAGGATCGCAAGCACCTTCCGCTGGCCGGCTTCGAGGTCGCCGGTCTCCCGGCCGACCAGTATCGCGTTGATCGCGTCGCGCTCGGACTGTCTGGCGGAAACCGAATCGAACTCCTCCGCGGTCGCGACCGCCTCGAGAACGTCGTCGGGCGCTATCTTGCCCGCACCGTCGTTCACCCGGTCACACAGGGCTGCGAATCGGGCCGCCGTCTCGAGGCGCAGGTAGTACTTCGAGGCGAGCACGCCGCGCGGGGTCGCCTCGATCGAGAGGTTCGCCGAGTCGCCGATTTCGACGAAGCCCCGGTCGACCAGATCCTCGAGGCAGTCCCGGACGCGCTGGCGAAGGTTCGGAAAGTCGTACGCCTCGGGTTTCGACTGGCCGCGGACGTAGTAGAACGTCGTCTCGAGCCAGTTCATCACCTCCTCGAGATCGGTGATCGTCCCCATCGCGATTTCGGCGTTGAGGTGGGTCTCGAGGCTCTCTGCGAGGCGGGATTCGATCTCTTTGCCGTCCCGAAGCAGTCGGCGGTACTTGTCGGCTTCCGCGCCGTCGCAGACGACCCAGCCGTAGCCGATGTCGTCGTACCCCGGCCGTCCCGCGCGCCCGAGCATCTGGAGCACGTCGAGCGGGCTCATGTCGACTTCGCCCTCGAGCGGATCGTGGACCTTCGTGTCCCGAATCACGACGCAGCGGGCGGGGAGATTGACGCCCCAGGCCAGCGTCGACGTCGAGAACAGCAGTTCGATGTGGCCCTCCTTGAACCACTGTTCGACGAGGTCGCGCTCGTCTTTCGAGAGCCCCGCGTGGTGAAAGGCGACGCCGTCGAGGACCGAATTGCGAAGCGTGTCGTTGTCGAGGGCCTCCTTCGACTCGTCGTGGAACTCGATGTCGCCCCGGACGCCCATCGGAATGTCCCGCTCGGCGATCTCGTCTCTGGCCTTCTTGGCCGCCTGCACGGTGTCCTGTCGGGAGGAGACGAAGACGAGCGTCTGACCGTCCTCCCTGAGGTGGGGTTCCGCGAGGTCGAGCGCGCGGTAGAGTCGGCGGTACTTGTCCGCAAAGGAGTTCTCGCCGTGCGTGTACGTCTTGACGCCCGCGTTGAGATCGACGGGGCGGTACTCCTCGCCGAACTCGAAGGTCGTCTCGTCGGGCGCGTCGAGCCACGCCGCCACGTCGGTGACGTTCGGCATCGTCGCCGAGAGCGCGATGACGCGGGGATCACAGAGTCGGCGCAGACGAGAGATCGTAACCTCGAGCACCGAGCCTCTGCGATCAGCGTCGAGCAGGTGGACTTCGTCAATGACGCAGACGTCGATGTCCGTGACGAAATCGTAGCGTCGAGAGTCGTGTTTGCGCGTCGCCGAGTCGAGTTTCTCGGGCGTCATCACGAGGATGTCCGCGCGCCGCGCGCGCCGCGGGTTCAGGTCCCGCTCGCCGGTGACGACGTACACCGAGTAATCCAGGCTCTCGAAGCGGTCCCAGTCGTCTTCCTTTTCGTTCGTCAGCGCCCGTAACGGGGCGATAAACAGGGCGGTCCCGCCGTCGGCGAGCGCCTTACAGATCGCCAGCTCCGCGAGCGCGGTCTTGCCGGAAGCGGTCGGCGCGCTCGCGACCACGTTATCGTCGGACTCGAGTAATGCGGGCAGTGCCTCGCGTTGCATTCGGTTGAACTCCTCGAAGGCGAAGGCGTCGGCGAATTCGGGGAGAACCTCGGCGACCTCCATCACACGGAAACGGGGGGTGGCAGGTCAAAGGCGTTTCCTTCGAGTCGCGGCGATGCGTGGGGCGGTGATTTGAGGCGCGAGATTCGAGTCGCGGTGGCTCGACGACTGGCGTCTGTACGCTGGTTCGACTGTCGGGCCGTCCGGTCGTCCAATCGTCGAGTCGCCGTCACCGCCCGCCGATCGAATCGCGTCGATCACCGACCGGCGACCACGGCGGCGAGCACGGCACCGGCGGTCGCGAACACCAGCGGGTAGAGAATACCGCCGAGGACGATCGCGGGAACGAACTCCGGCGCGATCGAGCCGGCGGCTTCGATACCGAAGATCGTTCCCTCCGAACTGGATTCGGCGACGAGTGCGCCGAGTCCCATTACGACCGCGTAACCGATCGTCACCGGAACCCCGGCGATGACACCCTCGCCGATATCGGTGACGTTCCATTGTATGGCCAGAAGGGCACCGATCCCGAGAAGCACGAGCGGCGGAACCACGTACAGCAGCGTCGCGCTCGAACTACTCGACTGCGCGATGAAGTCCGCAGTGCTCGAGCCCCCGAAGGAGCCGAACGAGCCCGTGGTCTCGATGTCGACCATGTGGGCGTTGTAGAAGTACCAGGCGACCCCCTTCCACTCGGTAACCTCCCCGTCGAATACCTCTCGGACCTCGCCGGCGACCAGTACGTACGTCACGAGATAGCCGATCGCAGCCGCGAGGACGCCGAGTCCCGCACTCGCCGCGATGCTCGAACCGCGCGACACCTCACGGCCGTCGTTGGCTGTCGACAGTTGTGACGCCATTGTGTCGATCCGGATGTCGGTTTATCTAATGGGCTTTGTGGTTTAACTCGAAGATATTCCCATCTATCGGGTATTTGCCACCCTACTCGTGTCATTCTAGACCGCGCAGAAAACGCTGATCCGTTCGCCCTTTTCGACTTACAGTCTCACTTCACCGGCGTTGATCTTCCCCGCCTGGATGTAGGCATCGGCGGCGGCAGCGATGTGAATCAGCGGTGCCATGAACATAATGATGAATCCGATGAGGAGGAACATCATAATTACAGTGAACACCCAGAACGCGAAGTATATGCCGAGGAAGGCGAGTCCGCGAGAGGTTTGTCCGTTGTAAATCTGTCCGACACCCGGGATGAGGAACGAAATGAGCGCTGCGAGCACTTCGTTTACTTTTTCGTCGTTCGTGGTTGCTCCTGCGGTTGCTTCTGCCATTAATGGATACCTGTTCCAATCACTAATGACACTTGTATATAAGTTTTGGTAAAATTGAATGTCTCTACGTCAATCACCTCTGTGCAACCAGATACAAGTCGATGTCGGGTTTTCGAACGGTCGTAGCCGCAGCCCTCCGTCCACTCCCGAATACCGTCGATCTCCTGGAATTCATACTGTTGGACAGAGCGACGTGAAGCCGATCATTCTGCTGGAGTCGTCACCGTGGGCGACGACCCGAATTCACGATCGGCTTTGTATTGACTGCTGGCCGGTAGTATTAGACGACCGACTCGTCGGTCGTCGTGTTCTCGAGTTGGTCGCTCAACAGTTGCGAGGCGCGTTCGGGATTCGAAACCCGCTCGAAGGTGAGTTCGGGTTCCCCCGAGCCGGCGGTGTAGACGGTCAGGTCGCCGTACCCGAGCGCGCGGCCGGTCACGCTCTGGCTGAGGCTCGTATTCTGGACGCGATCGAGGCGGAACTGGGTGACGTCTCTCGAGACGACGCCGTATTTCTTGTACAGCTCCGAGGTCGTGATCACGTAGCGGGTGTTCGTCCAGACGAGGTAGCGCGCGCCCGCCAGCGCCGTGCCGGCGATCCCGACGAACAGGCCGGCGACCGTCAGGAGGCCGACGCCGTCGGACGCGGTCCAGCCCGCGAGGACGAACCCGACGAGTGCGAACGCGATCCCGACCGGGAGCCCGAGGCCCATCGTGATCGGATGGGGGCGACTCTCCCAGACGACGTCGTCGTCGTCGCTGAGGTGAAACCAGTCGGGGGTCGTGCTAAAGGCCATCAGTGGTGACTAGTCTGTTCCGCTGGATAAAGCTATCAGGTGGTTACGCTCCGTAATCGGCACGTACGCGGGAGTAGTGGGTACGATCGGGCGATCGGAGACGGCCGCGGCGTGATTGAGTCCGGAGGCGACCGACTCGCAAAATCACCACCGTTTTTCACTGCGCACTCCATTGTCGAGGTATGAGCAGCGCACGCAAGCCCGAGTGGCTGAAGATGCGGCCACCGTCGGGTCGGGAGTTCGCCGACATTCGAGAGACGCTGCGCGAGCGCAACCTTCACACCGTCTGCGAGGAAGCGAACTGCCCGAATCTCGGCGAATGCTGGTCCGGCGGGGCCGGGACCGGCAACGGGGCGGGCGGGACGGCGACGTTCATGCTGATGGGGGATCGCTGTTCTCGAGCCTGCAACTTCTGTGACGTCCAGACCGGTGGCATGGAACCCCTCGATCCCGAGGAACCCGCAAACGTGGCCGAGGCGGTCGCCGAAATCGGACTGGACTACGTCGTCCTGACCAGCGTCGACCGGGACGACCTGCCCGACCAGGGCGCGGGCCACTTCGCCGAGACGATTCGCGAGATCAAGGATCGCCACCCGGGTATCCTCGTGGAAGTGCTGATCCCCGACTTCCAGGGGGAAGCACACCTCGTGCGCAAGATCATCGAGGCCGACCCGGACGTAATCGCCCACAACGTCGAAACCGTCGAGCGACTGCAGTTTCCCGTCCGCGACCGCCGCGCCGGCTACGAGCAGAGTTTGAGCGTCTTGGAGCAAGTCGAGCGGGAAAGCGACATATACACCAAGACCTCGATCATGCTCGGCCACGGCGAGTACGACCACGAAGTTTACCAGACGATGGCCGACCTGCGCGAGCGCGGCGTCGACATCGTCACGCTCGGGCAGTACCTGCGGCCCTCGCGGGATCACCTCGAGGTCCGGCGCTACGACCACCCCGACAAGTACGAGACGTGGCGACGCGTCGCCGAGGAGGAGTTAGGGTTCCTGTACTGCGCCAGCGGCCCGATGGTGCGTTCGTCGTACAAGGCCGGCGAACTGTTCGTCGACGCCGTGTTGCGGGAAGGAAAGAGCGTGGAGGAAGCTCGAGCCGAGGCTCGCGAGTCATCAACTGCAGAATCGGTGCAGTAACCTGCGCGCTTGCTTCGTGTGGATCAGTATCTGACGGCGACCTCCTCGAGTGCTTCTGAGCCGGTCTGCTCGAAGACATTTTAAACCAGTCGCAAATCGCCTCCCGGGTGCGCCGGAAAATCGGTACAGCAACCCGTCTGATCCGATTGGGGCGACTGCGATTGCGGAAACTACTTTCGACGCACGTCCAGTTTTCGGTTGAAAACGGTGGTGAAAATGTCGTTTATCTACGATGCCGGATATGGGGTGACGATTGTCCACTCCTTCACCACATCATCGGCCTCCTGTAGTGTAGTGTTGCAATAATTCCGTCGTTAGTAAACTATTTACGAAAATTCTATACCCGGTGCTGTTCAATCCCACGAGTATGCGAAGGTGGGCCTATCCGTGAGTATGTTACAGCGCGAACCCGACGACCGAGTACAGATACTCGACGAAGACGGCCGAGTGCTCGAGGACGCCGACGTCCCCGACCTGACCGAGGACGAACTCGTCGAGATGTACGAACAGATGCGGTTAGTTCGGCACTTCGACGAACGGGCGGTGAGTCTCCAGCGGCAGGGACGAATGGGGACGTACCCGCCGCTGTCGGGTCAGGAAGCGGCCCAGATCGGCAGTGCCCACGCGCTCGATCAGGATGACTGGGTGTTCCCCAGTTACCGCGAACACGGAACCGGATTAGTTCGCGGAGTGTCCCTGGAGCAGACGCTGCTCTACTGGATGGGTCACGAACAGGGCAACAAGATCCCCGAGGAGGCGAACATCTTCACCGTCGCGGTTCCCATCGCGACCCAGATCCCCCACGCAACGGGGGCTGCCTGGGCCTCGAAATTGCAGGGCGAGGACAACGCGTTCCTCTGTTACTTCGGCGACGGCGCGACCTCCGAAGGCGACTTCCACGAAGGCCTCAACTTCGCGGGCGTCTTCGACACGCCGAACGTTTTCTTCTGTAACAACAACCAATGGGCCATTTCGGTTCCGCGCGAACGCCAGACGGCGAGTGATACGCTGGCCCAGAAGGCCGAAGCCTACGGCTTCGAGGGCGTTCAGGTCGACGGGATGGACCCGCTCGCGGTCTACAAAGTTACCCGCGACGCCGTCGAGAAGGCCAAGAATCCGGGCGAAGGCGAACTCCGACCGACGCTGATCGAGGCCGTGCAGTACCGCTTCGGTGCGCACACGACGGCTGACGATCCCTCGGTCTACCGCGACGAAGACGAGGTCGAAGAGTGGAAGGAAAAGGACCCGATCCCGCGTCTCGAGTCGTACCTCCGAAACGAGGGGATACTCGACGACGAACGCGTCGACGCGATCGAGTCGCGCATTCAGGGCGACGTTGCCGACGCGATCGACAGCGCGGAGGCAGTCGACCGTCCCGATCCCGAGGAGATCTTCGCCCACGTGTACGAGGGCATGCCTCGACGGCTCGAACGGCAACTCGAGTACTTCGAATCGATTCGCGAACGACACGGCGACGACGCACTTCTGGAGGGATAAGATGGCAGCAGAGACACAATCCGACGCAGATACCGAGAACCTCACGCTGGTACAGGCGGTCCGAGACGGACTACACACGCAGATGGAGCAGGACGACGACGTCGTCGTCATGGGCGAAGACGTCGGCAAGAACGGCGGCGTCTTCCGCGCCACAGAGGGGCTGTACGACGAGTTCGGCGAGAACCGCGTCATCGATACGCCGCTCGCGGAGTCGGGTATCATCGGGACGGCGATCGGCATGGCCGCCTACGGGATGCGTCCCGTTCCCGAAATCCAGTTCCTGGGGTTCATCTACCCCGGATTCGATCAGATCGTCTCCCACGCGGCGCGCCTGCGAACGCGCTCGCGCGGCAGATACACCTGCCCGATGGTCATTCGAGCACCCTACGGCGGCGGCATCCGCGCGCCCGAACACCACTCCGAGTCTTCGGAGGCGATGTTCGTCCACCAGCCCGGACTCAAGGTCGTCATCCCCTCGACGCCCGCCGACGCGAAGGGGTTGCTGACCAGCGCGATTCGGAGCCCCGATCCGGTGATCTTCCTCGAACCGAAGCTCATCTACCGCGCGTTCCGCGAGGAGGTCCCCAACGAATCCTACGAAGTACCGCTCGGTGAGGCGGCCGTCCGCCGGGAGGGAAGCGACATTTCGGTCTACACGTGGGGCGCGATGACCCGACCGACTATCGAGGCCGCAGAGAATCTCGAGGAGGAAGGAATCGACGCCGAGGTGATCGACCTGCGAACGCTGTCGCCGCTGGACGAGGAAACGATCGTCGAATCCTTCAAGAAGACGGGTCGCGCCGCGGTCGTCCACGAGGCCCCCAAGACGGGCGGACTCGGTGCCGAGATCACGGCTACCTTACAGGAGGAGGCGCTTCTCCATCAGGAGGCACCGGTCGAGCGAATCACCGGGTTCGATACACCGTTCCCGCTGTACGCGCTCGAGGACTACTACCTGCCGGAGCCGGCTCGTATCGAAGACGGCATTCGAAACGCTGTGGGGTTCTAGCATGGTCAGAGAGTTCGAACTACCGGACGTCGGTGAGGGTGTTGCGGAGGGGGAACTGGTCACCTGGCTGGTCGACGAGGGCGACGAGGTGTCAGAAGATCAGCCGGTCGCGGAGGTCGAGACGGACAAGGCACTCGTCGAGGTTCCCGCGCCGGTCAACGGGACGGTGCGCGAGCAACACTACGAGGAGGGCGACGTGATCCCGGTCGGCAACGTCTTCATCACGTTCGACGTGGAAGGCGAGGCCGACGAAGAACCGACCGAATCGGCCCAAGAGCAGGCGAGCGAGCCCGCGGGTGTCGATTCGCCGGACGCTGCCCAGGCCGACGATGCCGACGGCGCAGCCGGCAGCCCGGGTGCAACCGGGGCCGACGCCGAGGAGACCGCGACGCCCCAGGATCGAGTCTTCGCACCCCCGCGCGTACGACGCATGGCACGCGAAGAGGGACTCGACCTCTCGCAGATCCGTGGCAGCGGACCCGGTGGTCGGATCACCGCTGCCGACGTACAGGCTGCAGCGGGTGCCGGGTCCGCCGGCGGCACGCAGGAACAGGCCCAGGCCCAAACTCAAGCCCAGACGCAGGCCCAGACCCAAAGCGAAGCGGAGACCGAATCGTCACCGGCAGCCGACGACTCGAGTCGCTCACAGTCCCGAAGCACAAGTCCCAGTCCGGGTTCGGCGCAGGTGGAGTCGGCCGACCGCGACAAGACCCTCGCCGCCCCCGCGACGCGGCGAATCGCCATGGAGGAGGGCGTCGACATCGACGCGGTGCCCACGGACGAGCAACGGGACGGCGAGGCGTTCGTCACCCCCGAAGCGGTCCGTGAGTACGCGGAGATGCAGCGCCAGGCCCAGCAGGCCGATCGGGAAGCGATCGAAGCCGGTGAGCCCGTCGACGGGACTGGGTCACAGTTCGCCGAGGGCGAGCGCGAACGGCGGGAACCGTTCAAGGGCGTGCGAAAGACGATCGCCGACGCGATGGTCGAGTCGAAGTACAGCGCGCCCCACGTCACCCACCACGACGAGGTCGACGTCACCGAACTCGTCGAGGCTCGCGAGGAACTCAAACCGCGGGCTGAGGACCAGGGGATCCGGCTGACCTACATGCCGTTTATCATGAAGGCAGTCATCGCGGCGCTGAAAGAGTACCCCGAGATGAACGCGGTTATCGACGACGACAACGACGAAATCGTCCACCGAAACTACTACAATATCGGCGTCGCGACCGCGACCGACGTCGGACTAATGGTCCCCGTCGTCGACGACGCCGACCGAAAGGGGCTGCTCCAGCTTTCCTCCGAGATGAACGAACTCGTCACGAAGGCCCGCGAACGCTCGATCAGTCCCGACGAGTTGCGCGGCTCGACGTTTACGATCACGAATATCGGCGGCATCGGCGGCGAGTACGCCACACCGATCCTCAACTATCCGGAGTCGGGCATTCTCGCCGTCGGCGAGATCAAGCGCAAGCCACGCGTCGTGACCGACGAAACCGGCGAGGAATCGATCGAACCCCGATCCGTCATGACGCTGTCGCTGTCGTTCGATCACCGACTGATCGACGGTGCAGTCGGCGCACAGTTTACGAACACAGTGATGGAATACCTCGAAAACCCACGCCTACTACTGCTCGAATAATGTTACACAACACTACGAACATGAGTACCGCGAGTCCGCACGGAAGGGAGGGAGCCAACTGATGGTCGTCGGAGACGTCACGACCGGAACCGACGTCCTGATCATCGGCGCGGGGCCCGCCGGCTACGTCGCCGCGATCCGTGCCGGACAGCTCGATCTGGACGTCACGCTCGTCGAAAAGGACGCCTACGGCGGTACCTGTCTGAACCACGGCTGTATCCCGTCGAAGGCGCTGATCACGGCCACGGACATCGCCTACGAGGCCGGCAACGCCGAGGAGATGGGTATCCACGCCAATCCCGCGATCGATCTGGCGGGCATGGTCGACTGGAAAGACGGCGTCGTCGACCAACTCACGAGCGGCGTCGAGAAACTCTGCAAGGCCAACCAGGTCAACCTTCTCGAGGGAACCGCCACCTTCGCAGACGAGAACACCGTCCGCGTCTCTCACAGCGGCGAGGGACAGGGCTCGGAAACGCTCGAGTTCGAGAACGCGATCATCGCGACGGGCTCTCGCCCCATCGAGATTCCGAACTTCGAGTACGGCGATGAGCCGGTGCTGAACTCGCGTCAGGCGCTCGCCCTCGACACCGTCCCCGACTCGATGGTCGTCGTCGGCGGCGGCTACATCGGGATGGAACTGGCGAGCGTCTACGCCAAGATGGGAACCGAGGTGACCGTCATCGAGATGCTCGACTCGATTCTGCCGGGGTACGACGACGATCTGAAACGGCCGGTCAAACAGCGGGCGAACGATCTCGGGATCGAGTTCCACTTCGGCTACACGGCCTCGGAGTGGCAGTACGCGGGTGAGGGTGACGGCGACAGTATCCAGGTCATCGCCGAACCGGCCGAACAACCCGAAGCGGACGGCGGAAGCGAGGTGCAGGGTGAAGCCGCGGGCGATCAGGCCGACGCCGCCGAGTCCGAAACGCTCGAGCTCGACGCCGAAAAGGTCCTCGTCGCCGTCGGTCGCGAGCCCGTCTCGGACACGCTCGACCTCGATCAAGCCGGCGTGGACGCCGACGACCGAGGCTTCATCGATACCGATTCGCGCGCACGCACGAACGCCGATCACATCTTCGCCGTCGGCGACGTCGCGGGCGAGCCGATGCTCGCCCACAAAGGCAGTATGGAAGGGCAGGTCGCCGCCGAGGTGATCGCCGGCAAACCCGCTGCCATCGACTATCAGGCCATGCCCGCGGTCGTCTTCACCGACCCCGAAATCGCAACCGTCGGGATGACCGAATCCGAAGCCGAGGAGGCCGGCTTCGAGACCGTCGTCGGGAAGTTCCCGTTCCAGGCCAGCGGGCGCGCCCTGACGACCGGCGACTCCAGCGGCTTCGTCAAGATCGTCGCCGACGACGAGGACGGCTACGTCCTCGGTGCCAGTATCGTCGGCCCCGAGGCCTCCGAACTGATCGGCGAACTCGGCCTCGCGGTCGAACTCGGTGCGACGCTCGAGGACGTCGCCTCGACGGTCCACGCCCACCCGACGCTCTCGGAATCCGTAATGGAGGCCGCCGAGAACGCCCTCGGCCATGCGATTCACACGCTCAATCGGTAATCGGGTGCCAATCCCGGTTCCAGTCTGGAACGGGTATCGATAACCGGCAATCGGAATCGGAACCAGAGGACGGCTCATACGGTTTACTGTAGTCAATTATCGCCGATCACCGACCTCGTCCCTGGTGATCGGCGGTACATAGTTACAGCAAATCCGTATCACGATCTCTCTTCGGATCCGACGGGTTATCGCCGATTGCCGCCGTTCACCGTTCTCCTTCCCGTTCGGTGGGAACCCCTTTCACAATCTCCCGCTCGATGGGAACCACCTTAACAACCCTTCATTAGGCGGTGCCAACAGTCGGATGAGACCAAGACCATGACATCTAACCGCTCTCCCCGACTCCGACGCCGCACCGTCCTCTCGCTCGCCGGCACCGGTGCGCTCGGTGCACTCGCCGGCTGTACCGCGATGCTCTCGAACGAGGATGACGATGGTAACGGCGACGCCGAATCCGCCGAGAACGGAAGCGACGGTGACGACGGACCGCTAACCGACTATCAGTACACCGAACCGCCACAGATTGTCGACATCGCCGAACAGAACTACGAATCGACGCTTCGGACCGTCCCCGCACGTCACCAGTTCGTCACCGACGACGCCGCGGGCGGTCCCCTGGAACTCCCCGAAGTATGGGCCTGGCAAGCGGACGACTTCGCCCCATCGGTTCCCGGACCGATTTACCGCATGTCCGAGGGCGACACGTTCGAACTCACCTACGATAACAGCGAACACAACCGCCCCCACACCGTCCACGTCCACGCCGTCGGCAAATCCTGGGAGGACGACGGGGCACCCGTCAGCAACCGCACCCACGTCAGTGCTGGCGAGAGCCACACCTACACGCTCGAGGCCGACGTCCCCGGAACCCACGTCTATCACTGCCATTATCAGACGCACAATCACCTGGATATGGGGATGTACGGTATCCTCCGTGTCGATCCGGAGGACTACGAGCCGCCGGACCGCGAGTACTTCTTTACGCTGCGAGACTGGGACACCGATCTCCATGACTTCGAGGCGGGCGGCGACGCTGACTACGATCCGGTCAATCGGTCGCCCGACGCGTACTCGCTCAACGGCCGCAGCGCGCCGACGACGTTCCACCCCGAAGACGGTACGCCGCTGATCGTCTCCCAGGGCGATACCGTCCACCTCAACATTGCGAACAACGGCTACGAGTCACACCCGTTCCACACGCACGGCCACCGCTTCACCGTCATCGAAAAGGACGGGTCGCCGATTCCCGAATCGGCCCAGTACGACGAAGACGTCATCAACATCGGTCCCGCCGAGCGGTACACCCTCGAGTTCGAGGCCGATTCCGATCCCGGTATCTACCCAGCCCACTGCCACAAGGTCCACCACGTGACCAACCAGGGCAGCTACCCCGGCGGTATGGCGACTGCTATCGTCTACGAAGACGCGATGGAGACCGACGAGTTCGCAGAAATCATGGACGACGCCGGATTCGAGGGCTAACCCCTCGGGCTCATCTAGTTTTCTTCAGGGGTCTCATACGCTTTTCCGGCTCCTTCGACCCTCTTCCGGCTGTTCCGACTCTTCCGTGATTACTGGACGTACAACGAATACGCGATCACGAGGAACCCGGCCAGTACGAGCAAGCTCTCGAGCAAAATTCCCATAGCGAGTTGAACGCCGAGCAGTTCGTACAGCATCCCCGCGAGAACGAGCCCCAGCGTCACGAGTCCGAAGCCGCCGGCGAGTAGACCGAGTGCCTGCTGTCGAGTCCGGCGATAGGCTTTGAACGCGAAGTACGTGATCACGCTCCCGACCACGAGAACGAGCGTCTTGACGACCGCCAGCGCAAGTGCAATTTCGGTCGCACCGGTATGGTGTGGGCTCATGTTTCCTTTCGTACCTCCGACCACAGTTCCGCAAGCCGTTCGTCCGCCGTTCGGGCCGGTCGTTCGATCTGGACCGACAGCGATCGATTCTCGTCTAACCCGAGCGTGATCTCGTCGAACGCGATCGCGTACTTGCTCGCGTGATGTCCGTCCTGACGAATCTCAGTCGACTCCTCGAGTAGCGTCGAGTCAGTTAGCAGCTCCAGTTTTCGATACAGCGTCGATTGTGGGATTTCACACCGTTTCGTTAGCTCAGAAGCCGTCATGGGTTCCTCGAGATTCCGGATAATCTCACGACAGTCGGGATCGTCGAGCGCAGAGCAGATCTCTTCTGCTGACGGGGTTGACTCCGAAGCGATCGGGTCCCGGACCATTCGTTTGTCTCTTACAACGCACGTGGTTTATCGGCATCGATGCATTCGCCTCCGTACCGACCTGTTCCCGAACTGATTCGGTCTGTCTGTGTGTCCGAATTCGGTCCTACCGCGACGGTGTCACGAAGCCTTCTTGCGCATGCACGCTCGAGTACCATCTACGCGGGTCTCATTCGGTCCGACCGCGTCTACAAGGGCGGGATGATCGACCGACCTCCGCCCGCGTGACACTCTACTTCGCCGAGTCGGATGGCTCTCATGGGATCGAGTGCCGACAGTATCTGTGAGTATCACTCAAACCTATGAGTGGTGGAAAACCGTGCCATGGTATCGGGTTCCGATGGCTCTCTTATTCGACGGCCTTATGTATGGACTCGGACTTCCGTACTAATGCGAACGACGTGGCACGCGACGCTACGTCCCCTCCGGCCGTGTTCCGGCACGGAGGTAGGTACAACATCCGCCCTCGTACGCGGCTCATCGGTTCGGTCCGATGATCTTATACGCATACGGGCATTCCGAACGTGATACGCTCGTGGCCGGTTTCACCGGCCACAGTTATCCGGTGCCCTTATACGTGTCTGGGCGTTCAGTTCGGATCGGAAACGCGTCGCCGGCTGCGGTTTCCGGTGAGCTCCGATCCGACGCCCTTATATGTACGAGGGCATTCGGATGTAAATGCAAAGAAGAAGTGATCGACGGAACGTTCAACTCGTTCCGTCATCTCGGATCACTCGAGTCCGAAGGGGTTATGTACCCCA
>NZ_WUYX01000032.1 GCF_009834785.1 Natronorubrum halalkaliphilum | reverse complement strand
GGGTACATAACCCCTTCGGACTCGAGTGATCCGAGATGACGGAACGAGTTGAACGTTCCGTCGATCACTTCTTCTTTGCATTCAATCCGAGGCCACGGGTACATTTAAGACCGTCGGATTGCGGGCCGAAAGAGAGGGAGTCTCATACATATTGTTCCAAGAGAACAGGAACGTGTACGAGTGGTGGTTCGAATCGTCTTCAAATATGGGCCATTCTGAGCCGCTCTTCCCCACCAGGTAGAGGACGCGTCTAACCCAACCAGTTTGGGACACGAATTATGCTCAGACCGACCAAACTCGGTGATGACTTGGGTGTAACTTGTCCAAACTGTTTAGCTGAAGATGGAGAGCGAACTGATCAGGAAGTATTGAACTCGAATCGAAAGCGATCCTATAGATGCAAGAGCTGTGGACAGGTTTGGAACGTCATTCTCTGAATGAATTCGGTCACAGCATCCCACTCACCAGGTCGGATCTCTCGGTCGTGTAGTTGAAATCGAATTGTGGGAAAGAGAACCGCGCTATCATCGGTGATCTGTTCTGTGCTGGTTGGGTCTGCTCGCTACCGACCACCGGGTCCATGGGCCCTGACGGGACAGAACTCCCGGGTCGTTACAGTCTTCGAGTCTTCGTAAGTCACGATCATAGGTCTGGAAGATAATCGCGACGATGTTCTGCCTTTTCTTGGGGGTTCCGCCGGTCGTAATGCCGATCGAGGATATCGTCGCTCGAATCGAGACGATCGCCGACGACTCGAGGAGGAACGTCCTCGCGACGGTAAGCCGTCACCCGATCGCTTCGAACGTCGTGGGGCGACCTCGAGGATTGGCATGTACTCGCTTTCGAGTAGAGCGGCGCGTCGCACTCCACAGGGTCACAATCGTGCGAACACTCGGCACCGCGCCAGCATGGACGTGTGACTCCGTACATCGTATCTCGAATCGTCGAAACGGCCGGTCGGCCTGACTTTGTCGTTAACAGCGGAGACCGCTCGTGGTCATCGGTCGAGTCTTCTCGTGGACCGTCGATGTAGTCCTGAAGGACCCCGGCGACGAGACCGGTGATACTGTTCCACCGTTCGCCCTTCTCGCCTTTTTGAGCGGTGTCCCCGTTTCTGGCCGGTGAACGAACTGAAGTCCGAGCGATTCGCCCTCGAGTTCGCAATCGGGAAGGTCGAGTGCCCGGATGCCTCTCTCACGCGCGCCCGTGCGCTACATCGGTGCGAATCGCGATCGAGCCGCCCGAAAAACGTTCGCGACGAGCGTGTTCAGCGCGGTGAATTCCGGATCGAGATACGTCGAATCCAGTCAGCCGCGACCGGAGTGGCGGCCCTGGTCGCTCGCACTCGAGCGAGCCAGCTGGCACGTCGCTCGATTTCAGAAGGGCACGCCCATCGAGATCAAGAGTACGATGCTCGAGCATACCGACGGCCAGCCGGGGAATTTCACGGTCTACAGCGAGTACCACGAAAAGCTCCGGCGAGCGGACGGCTGGTACTGTTTCGTCGTCTACGGGCCCCACGGGCGCTCTGGCTGTACGATCGTCAAGGACAACATGGTTCGCTCGAGCGATCTACCACTGTTCCGGTGGCATGGGAACGGCGGTCACCGTGGAACCGAACAGCCGAAGATCTCGATCGACTCCATTTTCCGAACGACACGTCTGGATGGTTATTTGACGTTTGTCAACTAATAGCGTGGGATTCAAGGGCAAGGTTAGAGAATCGGAAATTGGGTTGGAGTGAAACCACCAACACCACCTACCACTCCAACCCGTCTCGAATTACACACGTCCCATTTGTAATGGTTTTGCATTTTTCGACCCAGGAAGCCAAATTACGTTCAGAATGGCTCTTATTATTGATTCCTCGAGTTTTGGTTGCCATAACACTGAGAAAACGACTACAAACAGGTGTGTGATAAAACAGCATAGTTCAATGTGCCAATAGATATAAACGGGCAGGGCCGAATACCTACTCGGCGGGGAGGTGGATATTGTCGTTGCCGACGCTATCCGTCCAACTGAGGCGTTCGGACAGTCCCCGCTACTGATCGCGATCGTTCCAACGTCGACCTTTCCAGCCGACATACGATTCGCGATCACCTTCCGATTGACACACCACCAGCGGAAGGGGGCTTTAACGTCGGCCTTTCGCCGGCGTTTTGCACTCAACTATTCCGCGAGACGTCATTGATACAAGATTCGACGGGCCTATCGCGCTACTCCTCTCCGTTTTTGTGACGCTGACGCTGCTTTTGGTATCGATCAAAAATATGGGCGCAGTCGCGGTCAGTAGCAGTCTCGCGATCGGTTAGTCCAACCGTTCGACGGTATTCAGCGCGTTGACGCGTCCCGCGCCGAGTTCCGTGTCACCGCGGTTATCCGCGGCCTCCGCACCTTGCCGGATGGCCTGGAGCACCTGCTGCGTGTTCGCACCCTCGTCAAGTTCGCGCACCAGGGCGGCGAGACCGGTGACTTGCGGGGCCGCCATCGACGTTCCCGCCAGCCACGCGTATCCGCCGGGGTACGTCGAGAACACGAGGTTAAGTGGGTACGGCCACTCGGTTCCCAGGTCGACCGTTTTCTCTTCGGTTTCGTAGCCGCCGCCGGGCGCGCCGACGTCGACGTCGTTGCGCCCCCAGTTTGAGTAGAACGTGAGTTTATCATTCGGGCCGGTGGCGCTGACGCCGATGATCCCTGACAGTCCGTTCCAGAGGCGGAGCCACCCGCCCTGCAGGTCTGTCTCGTCGTTGCCAGCCGACCCGACGTACAGTGTTCCCTCGCGTCGCCCGTAGTTTGTGACAGGCTCGAACATCCGCCGGTACATCCCCACGGTATCGTCGAATTCGGCGAAGTCCTGTGGAGCCATCATAAAGCCGAGACTGATGTTGGCGGCGTCCGCGCCGACGTCGGCGGCGTACTCCATCCCGACCATGATGTCACCGAACGTGCCGGTGCCGTAACCCAGCACGTCCACGGAGATTATCGTCGCGTTGGGAGCGGTCCCCGTCATGATTTCGTCGCCCGTTGCGGCGGCCGTCCCCGCAACGTGGGTGCCATGTCCGTTGGGGTCGCCCTGGTGAGATGCAACCTCGCCGTCGATGATAGCGGCGCTGGCGTCAACGTCGAGATTCGAGAGGTCGGGATGGCCTTCGTCGACCCCGGTGTCGATGACCGCCACCGTCGTTCCCTCGCCCGTCGCGTGTGCCTGTGCCTCGCGCACGTCCTGTACTTGCTTGTCCCAGAGCAGTTCGTCGTAGACGTCGTCAGGGTCGTCCGGAATCTCGTCGTGCTCGTCTTCGATAACCGGTTCGAGTTCAAGGGCGAGGTCTCGAACAGCGGCAGTGACGCCGTGAACGTTTTCGAGATCGTCGACCGCATCTTCCGGGCCGGTTACCAGCGACAACTCGCCGCCCGCAAGTTCAGTCAGAACGTCGAATTCAGTAGACTCCACGTTCGCTCCCTGCCCGGACGTCCGCGCGATGTAACGCGCCTGTCCGTCGCTCGCCGAAGCAACCCCGGTAACGAACAACGTTGCCCCTGCCGCACCGATACCTTTCACTATGTCGCGTCTATTGAATTTCATAGCGCGAGTTTCTCTCCAACTGAACGATTATTAGCTATGAAGTAGATACAATCACACAAATAATAGCTATACCACGATCACCATCTGTCTTTAGCTAACCCTCAGCCATCGGTTGTGTAGCGGTAGCGAGCCTCTCTTGGAGGATCGGTCGTTGTTGGTGTAT
>NZ_WUYX01000031.1 GCF_009834785.1 Natronorubrum halalkaliphilum | reverse complement strand
ACCAGAGAGATCACGCCTCACCTTGAATAAACAGGTGGCTCAAGCCTTCAAAACGGAGGTATGGCCTTAACCGGACACAGATGGTGTATATACCTAAACGGTTGTTTCAGGGCGTGTACACACCTACGACAGCGAATCGATTTGTGAGTAACAGCGGAAGCAGTGGGGTTGTCAGGTTCCAAAATACTGTTTCAGCGGAAACAACGGAAGCTGTGGTGTGTGGTGGCGGTTCGATTCTCACTTCTGTAGTATAGCTCAGACCAAGGTCGCAAGTCAACTGTCTGCCTCCACACTGCTCCCAAAGGGACAGCCCCAGAAAGTTACAGCGCCCTGCCCCCACCTCCGCACGCAAATCTCCAGTTGAAGCAGATAAAACGGAGGTCGTTTCAGAAATAGATTGTACCATGTTTTTTACCAACCCGTCTCTGTTCGATTATCATGGACTCTGAGACGCTCGTGTATTTCATGTCTCTCGGATTGATCTTACTCGCGATTTGTGCAGCGATGGCCGTGGCGGTAGCGTACGGAGCGATAGATGTTATTACGGACTACTACAGCTGGTTGTTGCCCGGTTTCTAGTTTTTAGGCGGTAGTCCGGCGGTCTTGAGTTAGCCCTCGGATAAAATACTACCCATCAACTCGAGCGAAATCGGTTTACCCGTACCGCCGCTACGACCGGGCAGTGACCGACGACCCCTCCTCGCAGGCGACTGGCGACGAGCCACAGGAGCAGGCGACCGGCGACGGTTCGGACGACCACCCCGAGGCGTTGACGATTGCAGATTTCCACGACGCCTCCCAGAAAGCGGGCCGACCCGTCCTCACCGCTGCAGCCGTCGCTCGAGCCCTCGATCTCCCCCAGGAAACGGCCAGCGAGGCGCTCGAGGCCCTCGCCGACCGAGGCGACCTGCAACGGCATTCCGTCGAGACGGACCCCGTGGTCTGGTACCCCAGCGAACTCGAGGATCTGACCGATCGGGAACGGGTCGTCGTCTTCCCCAAACGCAGAGAAATTATCGTCGACCGGCCGGATCAGTTCACCCGCGCCCAACTTGCTCAGTTCGCCCACCTCGCGGACGGCAACGGCGAGGACGGCTATCGCTACGTTGTCAGACCCGAAGACGTCTGGCAAGCACCCCACGACGAGTTCGAGGGACTCGCGCGGACGATGCGCCAGGCGTTGGGCCAGCGCTCGGACCAACTCGAGGACTGGGTCGAGAGCCAGTGGGATCGAGCCCACCAGTTCCGACTCGCCACCCACGAGGACGGCTACACGGTACTCGAGGGACAGAGCCCGGAAATCATGGGCAACGTCGCTCGGCAGAAACTCGACGAAGAACACGTCCACGCCCCCATCTCCGAGACCGAAGACTGGGTCCAGGAGGGATCGGAGGCTGCGATCAAGCGGATCCTCTACGAAGCGGGCTACCCGGTACAGGATCACCGGGATCTGCTGTCCGGCGAGGACCTTCCGATCGAGTTCACGGTACAACTGCGAGGGTACCAACAGACCTGGGTCGATCGCTTCGCCGAGTCCGGCGAGGGCGTCTTCGTCGGCCCGCCGGGAAGCGGGAAAACGATCGCTGCGATGGGGGCGATGGCTCACGTCGGCGGCGAGACGCTCGTACTCGTCCCGAGTCGCGACCTCGCACGGCAGTGGGCCGAGACGATCGCGGAGTATACGTCGCTCGAACCCCACCAGATCGGCCAGTACCACGGCGGCCAGAAGAACGTCCGGCCCGTGACAATCGCAACCTACCAGATCGCGGGGATGGATCGTCATCGATCGCTGTTTGACGACCGCGAGTGGGGGCTGGTCGTCTTCGACGAGTGCCAGCACGTTCCCTCGGACGTCTACCGGCGGAGCACGCACCTGCAGTCCCGGCATCGCCTGGGCTTGTCCGCATCTCCGATCCGAGAAGACGACCGCCAGAAAGAGATCTTCACCCTCGTCGGGCCGCCGATCGGCACCGACTGGGAAGCGCTGTTCGATGATGGGTTCGTCGCCGAACCCGAACTCGAGATCCGGTACGTGCCGTGGGGCGACGACGAACAGCAAAACGCCTACGCCTCCGCCGACGGCCAGGAACGGTATCGGATCGCCGCCCAAAACCGGGGCAAGATCGACGAAGTGCGGTTCCTCCTTTCGGCCCACCCCGACGCGAAGGCGCTCGTCTTCGTCGACTACCTAGAGCAGGGGCGAGCCCTCGCAGCTGCCCTCGACGTGCCCTTCCTTAGCGGCGAGACGCCCCATCACGAGCGGCGACGGCTGCTCGAGGATTTCCGACGGAACGAACGCGACCTGTTGCTCGTCTCTCGCGTGGGCGACGAGGGGATCGATCTGCCGACCGCGGACCTCGCGATCGTCGCGTCCGGACTCGGCGGCTCGCGGCGTCAGGGTACGCAGCGGGCCGGACGGACGATGCGCCCCGCCGGCGGCGCGCTCGTCTACGTGCTGGCGACACGCGGCACTCGAGAGGAGGATTTCGCTCGCAAGCAACTCCAACATCTCGGTCGCAAGGGGATGACGATCCGCGAGCAGACTGTTGAACGCGACGGTAACGACGGTGGCGACGGGAGCGATGATGGCGATGCTACCGAATCGGGCACCAACGCCGACACGGAGGCCGACGATGCCACCGAGACTACCGCTCCGGACCGAACAGGTCCAACGGAGTAGCAACGCTACAACCGACACCGAGTCAGTCGTCGCGGGCCTCGAGCACCGCCTCGATCAGGCCGTCCGTATCCGCCGCGGCGAGCCGAAAGACCGCGTCGTAGAACTCGCGGCCGGTTAAATCGCGGACGTCGTGTTGCGTTCGCAGCTGCGCATCGACTAACGCGCGCGCGTCTTCCAGATCGTCGAGCGTCTCGGGCCGAACGTACGCCGTCTTTTTCTCCGCTGCGTCGAACGGGAAGGCGGTCGGATCGTCAGCATCGCTCGTTTCGGAGCTGGAGTTGGAGGCAGAGACGGAGTCTGAGTCTGAATCTGTATCTGCACCGGAATCGGCGGTATCGATATCGGTGGCGTCGGTGTCGACAACGCTGTCGGTGTCTGTCTCAGCAGCGACGGATTCGAACTCGGTCTTCGTTGACCCCGAGTTCGAGGCTGCGTTCGGGTTCGATTCTCCACTCGAGTCCGCATCCACCGCCGACTCGGCAGGCTGGCTGTCGTCTTCGTTGGTCGCCGAACCATCGTCGTCGACCGCCTCGCTCAGGCCCGCAAACCGGTTATCATCGGGCATCGGCGACACCTCCGCGTTCGACGATCGCGGCCAGTTCGTCGAGTCGCTCGAGCATATCGTTCTCCGGATCGTACGCCGCGAGCGGGACCCCCTCGCGCCACGCTCGTTTGAACGCGATCCGCTCTCGTATTCCCGGTCCGGGCGAGTTCGAGTCCTCGAAGTGATCCGCTCGTGCGAACCGAGGCAGGAATGCCCCGAACTGCGAGTCCTCGAGGTCGCCGATGATCCGTTTCTCTTCGTTATCGCCGGCCAGCGAGTTCGGAACGATCGCCATGATGTCGAGGTCGATTTCCTTGCGAATCGGGCCGATCTGCTGGGTGTACATACGCTCGAATCCGCTCACGCTGGGTTCGCTCATTCGAAGCGGCACGATGACGTTCTGGGTCGAGATGAGCGAGGCGTCAGCGAGCGGGCCGAGATTCGGCGGCGAGTCGACGACGACGTAGTCGTACTCCTCACCAAGGACGGGATCGACGATCTCGTTTCTGATCCACAGTTCGCCGAAGGTCGCGCTCCGAATGCTGTTCTCGACGCTGTCCAGATCCTCGTGGGCCGGAAGGACGTCGAACGAGTCGGTCGAACGGATCACGTCCTCGAGTGCGATTCCGGAGCCGTCCTCGAGGACGTCACCGATGTGAACGTCACTGGAGTACGCGTCGCTCAGGCCGACGCCTTCGGTGGCGTTTCCCTGCTGGTCTAAGTCGACGAGCAGGACATCGTTGTCTCGGTTGGCGAGTCGTTCGGCGAGGTTGATCGCGAGCGTCGTTTTGCCGACGCCGCCCTTCTGGAGGGCGACGCTCACGGCGCGTGGGTCGTTGGTCGTCATTTGTGACACCTCGATCGTCGCATCCGGGCTCGAGACGGCAAACACCGTCCGAACGTCGTGAGCTGTTTCCGATGTGTGTACCTCCCACACGTTCTTCGCGGTTTACACAGTGTAGAATGTGGACGCTGTTGAGACCGTTCGCTCGATAGTTTCGACACGGAATTGTTCGATAGTCGGCGCGGTTTAGACGCCGGAAACCGTCCGGGAAGTCTACACGGTGTAGACCGTCCACACAGTGTAGACTGCCCACACGGTTGCGGCGTTGACGAACCGATGGACCGTTCGAACGGTTCTCGACGTGCGAACGGTCGAAAGCGTGTGCACGGTGTGGACATTGTACAATGTAAAGCGGTGATTTGTCCGGTTGGACGCGACGAGAGACAGCCCTATAATTCAAATACAGTGACTTAACAGTAGCGGAAAATCACACACATTCTACACAGTGCACACTGTGTGATTGTAGTGGAGGCTACACGGTGTGCACTGTGTAGAATGTGTAGGAGAGTAATGCCGGTAGAGGGTTTGAAAGTGCTACTCGGGTATATCCGATGCTAGAGAAATCGAACGCAACGTCTACACTGTGTGAACAGTGTAAACCTTGCAGTTTTGTAACTGTCCGGACAGTGTAGACGTTGTGCACAGTGCCTAGTCGACTGGTCACGGGCCGAAGAGCAGCACCCGAATCGATACCCCCTACAGACGACAGCAGCACACAGTCTGAACTGTGTACACAGTTTAGACCGTCTTCACCTTGTGCCGACTCGAGCAACGCGAGGTCACACATGCATCGAGGCCAATATTCAAGGTCCCGTATTGGGAGTGTACTGATATATGAACACGTCGCACGCGAACGAGGTGATGGGTCGGTGAGCGACCAGCGCGAGATCCTCGTCGGCGAAACGGACGACGGACAGGATCTGTCCCTCCCCGTCGTCGAACTACTGACCGGTCGCGGATTCGTCACGGGGAAGTCCGGTTCCGGAAAATCGAACACCGCGTCGGTTATCGCCGAAGAATTACTCGAGGCGGGCTTTCCGCTTTTGATCGTCGACACGGACGGCGAGTACTACGGGCTCAAAGAGGAGTACGAGATGCTCCACGCGGGCGCGGACGAAGAGTGTGACATTCAGATCGGGCCGGAACACGCCGAACAGATGGCCTCGCTCGCACTCGAGGAGAACGTCCCGGTGATTCTTGACGTGTCGGGCTATCTCGACGAAGAGGTCGCCGACGAACTGCTGCGAAAGATCGCTCGACAGCTGTTCGTCAAGGAAAAGAAGCTGAAAAAGCCGTTCCTGCTGGTCGTCGAGGAGGTCCACGAGTACATTCCGGAGGGTGGCGGCGTCGGCGAGACGGGCAACCTCCTGATCAAGATCAGCAAACGCGGCCGAAAGCACGGGCTCGGAATTCTCGGGATCAGCCAGCGACCGGCCGACGTCAAGAAGGATTTCATCACGCAGGCGAACTGGCTCGTCTGGCACCGCCTCACCTGGGACAACGACACCAAGGTCGTCGGCCGCATCATCGACACGGAGTACTCGGAACTCGTCTCGGATCTCAACGACGGGCAGGCGTTCGTCCAGACCGATTGGACCGAACTCGACGTCCGCAAGATCCAGTTCCGTCGAAAACGAACCTTCGACGCCGGAGCGACGCCGGGGCTGGACGATTTCGAACGGCCCGAACTCAAGTCCGTCTCGGATGCCCTCGTCGGTGATCTGCAGGATATTTCGGAACGAAAGGAGCGCGAAGAGGATCGAATCCTCGAACTCGAGAACGAACTCGAGAAGAAAGAAAAGCGAATCGAGACCCTGGAAGACGAACTCGAGTCGGCGCGTGACGTCTCGAGTGCGGCCAAGCAAATGGCGGACGCGCTGACGGGGACGGGGTCGGTCCAGACCCAGTTGGGCGGTGGAAACGACGAGGAACTGCGTCGGCTTCACGACGAACTTGTCGACCTCGAAGAAGAGCGGGACGAACTCGAGGCGGAACTCTCCGACGGCAAGGAGCGAATCGAGACGCTCGAGACGCAACTTGAATCGCGGACGGAAGCGAGAGATCGGTTGCGCGAGGAAAACGAGCGACTGCGGGCACGGGTTCGCGAACTCGAAGCGGCACGGGAAGACGAGCGGTCGGAATCCGAGGTCGAGACGGAGACGGAGACTGAAACAGAAACGGAAATCGTTCAGGCTGGTGGGAACGACGTCGAGTTCGGCTATACGAACGTCGCCGACGAGTCGGATGAGACGGGGACCGAGTCCCAAACGGAGATCACCACTGCGACTGGCGGGAGCGAACCGGAGGAACTGTTCGAAGGCGACTGGATCGACGAGGACCTCACGCGTGCGGCCGACCAATCACAGTGTACAGCGTCGACGGCCCGTCGAGTGCTCGTTGCGCTGGCTCGCGACGGGCCGCTCGAGGCCGAAGCCGTCGCAGACAGGGTCGGGCGCTCGACGGTCGCAGTGCAGGGGCTCCTCTCGGAGCTCCGGACGGCGGGCGTTCTCGACCGGCCGGCCGAACGAACCTACACGCTCGATGACGTAATCCTGGCAAAACTGAACGCAATGGCAACGGCCGAGTGACGTTACCAGCGGAGTCGGTCGCCGACGGCATCGATCGAGGACGGATCGATATGCTGGTGAACCGGAAGGACGACGACTTCTCGGGCCAGGTTCGTCGAAACCTCGTACGCTGGGTCTTCGGTGACGGTACTGGAAAGCCGCGGCCACGTGTGTCCGCCAGTAACACCGCAGCGTTCGAGTTCCGCGAGGAGTCGCTGTGGCGTCGGCGTCCGGACGGGAAATACCTGCGGACAGATCCCCCGAGGAAGGCTCTCGAAGAGCGGTTCGACGTCGTCCACAGCGTCGAAAATCCGTCGCCACGCGCGGTAATTCGATCGGCGCGAGTCCCGAATCGCACTCGGGTTCACATCTTCGACGACGTGCGACGACAGTTTGGACATCGGCACTTTGTCAGCCTCGTATCGGTCGGCCGGATTCGGAATCGAGGGCGCTCGACCTCGACCGGTGACGAGGTCGGTAACCGACCGGCGGACGGTGGGGTTCGCGCTGAGTAGATCGACGAGGACCGATTTAAGGACGAAGTGACAGTCAGAAACGGTGACTCGATCGGAGACGCCGGCAAACGAGGACGGCTCGAGTCGATCGACGACGTCGTCGTCGTTGCAGTAGAGAACCGCTCCGTTCGGAATCGGTAACAGTTTCCAGAGGCTCGTCACTCCGAGGCTACCGCGAGTACCGAGTAACGTTCCGTTGTCGACACTGAACGGGCCGTGTGCGTTGTCGTCGATGTGGTAACAGTCGTACTCGTCGACGAGCGACACGAACTCCTCGAGTCCGGGCTGGGGGAAGCCGAAGTAGTTGACCGACATGACAGCGGCCGTCTCGTCGTCGATCCGTCGCTCGATATCGGCGAGGTCGGGCGCGAGATTTTCCTGGATGGCGTAGTAGCGAGCCTCGAGGCCGAGGTCGTGAAACGGTTCAGCGACTGCATCGGGGAGATACGCCGGGATGAGGACGTTCTGTCCGGGCTCGACGAGGCCGGCCAGCCCATCACGCAGCGCAGCCTTTCCGGATCCGTAGAAGACGACGGTGGTTGCGTAGTGTTCGAGGAACGCGTCGAAACTCGACAATCGCTGTTCGGACAATGACCAGACGAAAAGCGACGGCGCGTCGCGGATCATTGTTCGAAAAGAGATACCATGTGATACACCATCATACTTTTCCCAACCATCATTTCAGCGGTAGACGAATATCCCCTTAGTGATGGGTACGGTACTAGAACACATAGCAAACACAGTTACTGCTTACAACGCGGGCGTGGCCAACATATGAATCATTGTCGAGAACGCAGTCGTTCCTTACAGGTAACCAGTAATCGAATAACAAAACCCGGGTAGCACATCCGTACCGACTATGGACGGTTCGACTGGTGAAAATGATCTTCGTCTACTGGTTGTGGGTCTCGACGCAGGCTGTCGGTCGGTACTCGAGCCGCTGTTCGAGGCCGACGAGGTACCCACGTTACAGCGACTGTTCGAAACCGGGACCAGTGGTCCACTGGAGTCACAGATTCCGCCGTGGACGGCAAGCGCCTGGCCGTCGATGTACACGGGAAAGAATCCCGGAAAACACGGCGTCTTCGATTTTCTCTCGTTCGACGGCTACGACTGGGACGTGGTGAACTCGACCCACGTTCGAGAACGACCGGTCTGGGAACTGCTGAGCGAACACGGGATCTCGAGCGTCGTCGTCAACGTCCCCGTAACCCATCCACCTCGCGAGTTCAACGGGGCACTGATACCGGGAATGACTGCACCGGAAGACCCGCCTTGCCATCCCGACGGCATCCTCGAAGACGTGAAGATGGCCTGCGGGGACTACCACGTCTATCCACAGAGCACCGACACGCCGGAGCACTCGATCGACGGCTACGAGCAAACGATCAAACGACGCGGAAAGGCGTTTCGGTACCTCTGCCGTCGAATGAGTCCCGAATTCGGATTCGTCCAGTTTCAGCAGACGGACTCCGTGTTCCACGAACGACCGGGAGACAAGGAAGCGATCGAAGCCGTCTACCGCGAGGTCGACCGTCAGATCGCCGAGACGATAGCAGAAACCGATCCCGAAAACGTCCTGATCGTCAGCGATCACGGTATTGGCAAAGTAACCGGTCACGAGTTCCGGGTCAACGAGTTCTTTCGGGAGCAGGGTCTCCTCGACGTCCAGAGCGGCGGCGAGGGGATGCCCACCTGGTCGAAAGCCTGGGAAAACGACCTTCTCGAGGGCGACAACGCCGGGGAACACGAGACGAGCACCCTCGAGCGAATCATGAACGTCGCCGCGAAATTCGGGATTACAACGCAGCGAGTCGCGAAGACGTTGGATACAGTCGGGCTCAAAGAGCCGATCGGCAGTCGCGTCCCCAACGACATGATCAGGGCGGCGAGCGAGCAGGTCGACTTCCCAGAATCGAAAGCCTACGTGCGGTCGAAGAGCGAACTCGGCGTCCGAATCAATCTCGAGGGGCGCGAACCGAACGGCCGGGTTCCCGAGTCCGATTACGAGGACGTCCGCTCGAAACTCATCGAGAAACTCGAAGCCGTTCGAACGCCCGACGGCGAGCCGATGTTCGACGCGGTCGAGCCGCGCGAGACGTACTTCGATGGGCCACACATCGACGAAGGGCCGGACATCATGACCGTTCCCGCCGATTTCAACAACGCGATCACCGCCGACGTCGGAACCGAACAGTTCGGCGAGCCGATGGAACCGTGGAACCACAAACGGACCGGCATCGTCGCAGCCGCCGGAAGCGACTTTGACGAGAGCGTCGCGCTCGAGGGGGCGACGATCTTCGACGTTGCACCGACGATCTGTACGCTGTTCGACGTGCCGGTCGACGCCGAGATGGACGGCACCACGCTCCCGGTTATCGACGAAGGGACGAAAACGGAGTATCCCGCCTACGAACCCGCCCCGATCAGCGCGACCGACGACGCTGCCGTCGAGGATCGGCTTTCCGATCTGGGGTATCTCTGACAATGAGTATCGAGGTAACCGTACTTGACCCGCAAGACGATGCCGGCGAGTGGAATCGTTACGTCGAACGATCGGACGGGACTAACCCGTTCTACCGAGCCGAGGCGCTGGAGTTACAGGCCGAGGACACCGGATCGACGCCGTATCTGCTAACCGGGTTCAAGGGGCAGGAAGCCGTCGGCCTCTTTCCCGTCTTTGAGTACAACAAAGGGCCGATCACCGGTGCGTTCTCGCCGGCACCGCAATCGTGGTCGTGTTATCTTGGACCGTCCCTCTTGAACGTCGACAAACTCAAACAGCGAAAAGCCGACCGGCGAACGAAACGGTTCCTCGAAGGAGCTCTCGAGTGGATCGACGAGGAAATTTCGCCGCTGTACTCGAAGTTCGTCGCCGCCGAGTTCGACGACGTGCGCCCGTTCATCTGGAACGAGTACGACGTCCAACCGGGGCACACCTACGTCGTCGATCTCGAGGGGATAGACGAAGAGACGCTGTTAAAACGGTTCAGTAGCGACGCTCGGAACAACGTTCGAAACGCGGACGAAGACGCCTACGTGATCGAAGAGGGCGATGGTGAGGACGTCGAACGGATCGTCGATCAGGTCGCAAAACGGTATGAGAGCCAGGGCCAGTCGTTCCAGCTGAGTCCGGAATTTGCTCGGTCGGCCCACGAACAACTTCCCGACGGGTCGATTCGTCCCTACACCTGTCGAGTCGACGGTGAGTTCGTCGGCGGTATTCTCGTTCTCGAGTCGGAGACGACGCGCTACCGGTGGCAAGGCGGCGTGAAACCGGAGATGGACATCGACCTGCCTATCAACGACCTCCTCGACTGGCACGTCATGCGGGACGGGCTGCACGACGGCATCGAACGGTACGATCTCGTCGGCGCTGGCGTCCCGAGTATCAACCGATACAAGGCCAAGTTCAACCCGCGACTCGAGACCCACTACGAGATCACATCGGGATCGTTCGGTCTCGATCTGGTTATCGATCAGTACCGAAAGCTTCGGTGAGCACCACCCGAGCGATCGGCGCACGACCGCGATTCGCAGACGGATTGAGGAATTCGATTTCGGTCGATCGGCGACTGCCTGGAACCGCAGGGCACATCGGGCCAGCGGACCGACTCAGTCTCAGTCTCTGACTCAAACTCAGTTTGGTCTCAGTCGACGACCGAATACTTCGACTGGCGGGCGTCGGTGAGAGAAACGCGACTATCGACCAGTTTCTCGTCCTCGAGTTTACCGAGTGCGTATCTGACGGTTCGCGGACAAAGCCGGGATTCGTTCGCGATCTCCTCCTGGGTCATCGATCCCTCGTACTCGAGGACCTTGTAGACGAGTTTCGAACTTGGGGGTAAGTCGACGAGAGGCGTGACCGACTCCGCCTCGTCGGTTTCCGTATCGGATTCGGATTCGGATTCAGACGTGGACTCGAGTTCGGATTCAGTAGTACTCATAGCAGTGGTCGGCGGCCGACGGTCTCAGTCTCAGTGCCTGTTCGTGTGACGCGGCGGCTGTTCGCTCCGGCAATCTGCCCGAGCGGTGATCGTTCTTCAGTCACACCGGCGGTCGCATCCGGTTGGCGGCGACGAGACGGTAGCTCCGTAGGCATTGTCAGTCGATCCAACGGGAGTGAGTCATATATACAGTGACGACAGTTCAGAATCATAGGGGTATACTAATACGGACGTACAGGGCGTATTGCGTGCCAACATGGCTGAACGTCGGTTCACGAAACAATCGTCTAGAACAGTTGTATTGAAGAACGTCTTTGACGAGAATCGACCCGAACGACGAGGAGCGAACGCTGTAGACGTCCCGTAGGCTGCTGCAATCGATTGTAACGATCCGTTTTCGAGGGGGCAAGGACGGAATGACGTCCTCCCCGTTTTGAACGCCGGGATTCTCTCGCTGAATCAAGATAGCTCGAAGTTGATCGGGGAGTCAACGGTACAGGCAGTTCAACACCGTTAGATCGACGTTTCGAGGAATAGGGCACACTCCCGTTGACCGCAGTGCGAAATCGGCACTGTCGGCCGCAGACGAGACTCTGAGGGCGGTAGAGAACGTCGGTACGAACGGTCGGTAAGTCACCGTACTGAGTACAGGACCTGACGGACTGCGCTACCGGACGAAAACCGCTATCGCTTCTCTTCGGGAATGAAATCGGACGTCTTCATCTCACGGTACGTTGCACAGTCGGGGCAGGCGTGGACCACGTCGCGATTGTCACCGAAGACGCGGGAGAACTGACGGGTGACCTGATTTCCACAGTTGACACAGTGTGGGGAAGTCGTTTGCTGGCCGGACGTCATTGGGGTCCACTTGGCATCAGTTGGTTCCGTCGACATCAACAGGTCGTAGCCACAGAACAGTATTTACTATAGACAGCATAATCCGTTTTACGCGAGTTCGCTCGAGAGTCTTCCCCAAAAGGTACTCTCGAGAGACCGTTCGGAAAACAGCAGTGTTAGATCACTGTTCGGCGGAAATTCAATATTTCTGTCCAGTAATGGTTCGATTTACTGGGGGTAGATCCCGCCTCGACGGCCGCCGTACAGGGTCGACGGAATGTCCGTTCTATCGCGACCGAACTGCTGGCCGACAGTCGACGCTTCGACCGCTCGGAGCAACCGTATCGCGGCAGTTTCCATCCAGCCTCTGACGGTAACGAGCGCAAAACCGCCTGACAGGAGTATCCTCCGTATAATTATCCGCCGAATCGACGTACACTGCGGCGATGAAAGCCGTTGTTCTCGCGGCGGGTGAAGGAACGCGGATCAGACCGCTCTCCGCGTCGCTTCCGAAGCCGATGCTACCCGTCGCCGATAGACCGCTCGTTGCCCACACCGTCGACACAGCCGTCGTCGCCGGAGCCGACGAGATCGTCCTCGTGATCGGCTACGAAGGCGATACCGTCAAGGACTACTTCGGTTCCGAGTACCGTGGAACCCCCGTCTCGTATGCCGTCCAGACCGACCAAACCGGAACGGCGGACGCCGTCAACGCCGCTCGAGAACACATCGATGGGCCGTTTGCCGTCTTGAACGGCGACAACCTGTACGACCCGGCGGCGATCGACCGGCTGTTCGAACAGCGTCCGGCCGTCTGTGCCGTCGAAGTCGACGATCCGCGCAACTACGGCGTCCTCAGTACCGACGACGGCACCGTCACCGACATCACCGAGAAGCCGACCGATCCGCCCACGAACCTCGCTAACGCTGGTGCCTACGCCTTCCCCGAGGAAGCCCGCGAGTGGCTCGAGGTCCCCCCGAGCGAGCGGGGCGAGCACGAGATTACGGACGTGCTCGCGAACGTCCTCGAACAGTTCGCAGTCGCGCCCGTCACCCTCGACCGGTGGCTGGACGTCGGCCGCCCCTGGGAGTTGCTCGAGGCCAACGAGTGGAAGCTCTCGGAGGCGGACCGGCGACTCGAGGGGCGCGTCAGCGGCGACGCTCACCTCGAGGGCGACGTCGTCGTCGAAGCCGGCGCGACCGTGAAACCGGGAGCGGTGATCGAGGGACCGGTAGTGATTCGGTCGGGTGCGACGGTCGGGCCGAACGCCTACGTCCGCGGCGCGACGCTGATCGGCGAGGGAGCGTCGGTCGGCAACGGCGTCGAAGTGAAAAACAGCGTTCTCTCTCGCGGCGCGTCGGTCAGTCACCTCTCCTACGTCGGCGACAGTATTCTGGGTCGAGATGTCAACTTCGGCGCCGGCACGACCGTTGGGAATCTCCGTCACGACGGTGCCAATATCGAGTTCACGGTCAAAGGCGAGCGCGTCTCGACGAATCGTCGAAAGTTCGGCGTCGTCGCCGGAGACGAGGTCAAGACGGGAATCAATACGAGTCTGACGCCGGGGCTAAAACTCGACACTGGTGCGACGACGGCTCCCGGCGAGGTCGTTGAACGCGACCGCTAACCGGATGGAAGAGCTCTGTCTGGGCGGTTACGGAAATTCGTCTCCCGGTCGAGAATCGGTATCGGCTGCGACGGTCGGATATCAGCGGCCGTCGCTGTCAAGTGTAGGGTTTATCCCATAGCGTATTGGGGAGGTACGTGGAGGGAGTCAGTCACACGCAACGCGATTTCGACGGTTCCCCTCCAGAACGATTCCGATCAGTCGAGTGCGGGTCGCTATCCGACGCCGCCTGGACCCGGGTCTACGGGGGTGGTCCCGGTTCCTGCGGCCTCGATGACTCGTACTCAAGGCTGCGACGTGGTCGTCGCCGACCGCAGACGCGGTCTCGTTCTCACCGGACTCGAGCGGCGGCTCCAGTCTCGAGAGCACTCGTCGTATGCGTGCAAGCTCATACTGTCGGGCAGAAGTCAACTGCACCGCGGAAGAACGGCTTACGCGTCCTGATCCGGTCGAACGCGAACCTCGCCGGTCCCCTGTACCGTAACCGCACAGCCCGCATACTGGAAGCTGACCTGGCACTCGGAGGGGGCTCCCCCCGACGTCAAAAGACTATTCAGTGCGTCAGGATCGATTGCCTCGTACAGCGGTGGCAATTCCAGCTGATCAGCGTCTATCGCGTCTGCAACCGCGGCAGTAACCGTATACACCGGCGTGTTTTCGGCGTCCTGGCCCCACGCAGTATCGGCGCGGACCATTCCGTCAGTTGAAGACTCATTTTGGCTGATTTGTGTGCTGGTCATTGTCATGTCTCCAAGAACCACATATAAAAGCCTTCCCAAATCTTGTTAAATATATCATTATCGATCGTGTTGAATGAGGCGGAGAGAACGAACGCCGAAAAACTGCCCGCGCCGGAGTTACTCGACCGTGACGCTCTTGGCCAGGTTTCGCGGCTTGTCGATCGGTCGATCGAGGAGATCGGCCGCGTAGTACGAGACCAGTTGGAGCTGGACGTTCGCCAGTAGCCCCGCGAGGTCGGAGTCCGTCTCGGGAATTTCTAGGTGTTCGTCCGCGACCTCGACCGCGCGGTGGTCCGCCGGACAGACCGCGATCACGGGCGCGCCGCGAGTCTGTGCTTCCTCAGCGTTTTTCAGCGTCTTCTCGTCTTCCTCACCCGTGAAGACGGCGAAGACGGGAGTGTCGGGCGTGACGAGCGCCAGCGGGCCGTGTTTGAGTTCGCCGGATGCGAACCCTTCGGCGTGCTCGTAGGTGATTTCCTTGAACTTCAGGGCCCCCTCGAGCGCGACGGAGAATCCGAGTCCGCGACCGATGAAGAAGTAGGACTGGCTGTTCGCGTACTGATCGGCGATGGCCTCGGCGTCGGAGACTGCGAGCATGTCCTCGATCGCGTCGGGCATCGCGGCCAGTTCCGCGAGGAGCGACGAGCGATCGGCGGACGGGTCACCGCGCTGGTCGGCGGCGATCCGCTGGCCGAGCAGCGTGAGCATGACGGCCTGAGAGGAGAACGTCTTGGTCGCGGCGACGCCTATTTCGGGGCCGGCCCGGATGAACAGGGCCTCGTCGGCCTCGCGGGCGGCCGTCGACCCGACGACGTTCGTGACCGTGACCGTCGATGCGCCCTCGTCGGCAGCGTGGCGCAACGCGTTCAACGTGTCCGCCGTCTCGCCGCTCTGGGTCACCGCGACGACCAGCGTGTCGTCGTCGATCGGCGGCGCGGAAACGCTGTACTCGTTGGCGAGGAGGGCGGTCGACTGGACGCCGGCCTGGTTCAGCGCGAGCGACCCGTACAGTGCGGCGTGATAGGAGGTTCCGCAAGCGACGAACTGGACGCTCTCGATATCCTCGAACGTGCCCGGTTCGAAGTCCGAAAGGGCGATTCGTCCGGTATCGGGGTCGATTCGACCCTCGAGCGCCTGCGCGAGCGCGGTCGGCTGCTCGTTGATCTCCTTGAGCATGAAGTGGTCGTACTCGCCTTTGCCGGCCTGCTCCGGATCCCATTCGACCGTTTCCGGCTCCCGGGTGATCGGCTCGCCCGCCAGGTCGGTAAACTCGACGCCGTCCTCGTCGACGATGACGACGTCGCCGTCCTCGAGATAAACCACGCTGTCGGTGTACTCGAGGAACGCCGGAACGTCGCTCGCGAGGAAGTACTCGCCGTCTTCCATGCCGACGACGAGCGGCGATCCCTGCCGAGCAGCGTAGAGGACGTGTTCGCCCGAGAGCATCGCCGTGACGGCGTAGCTGCCCTCGAGTTCGTCGATGGCGCGACGGAACGCCGCCTCGTTGTCCATCCCTTCGTCGAGATAGAACTGGATGAGATGGGGAATGACCTCGGTGTCGGTATCGCTGGTGAACTCGTGGCCGTAGTCGGCGAGTCTGGATTTGAGTTCAGCGTAGTTCTCGATGATCCCGTTGTGAACGACGGCGACGTCTTTCGTCCCGTCGGTATGCGGGTGGGCGTTCTCGTCGGTTGGTGGACCGTGCGTACTCCAGCGCGTGTGTCCGATCCCGACCTCTCCTTCGAGACGGGTGTCCCCGATCGATTCTTTCAGTTCGTCGACCTTCCCCGAGCGTTTCTGGACGTCGATCCCGGAGCCGTTCTGGACGGCGATGCCGGCCGAATCGTAGCCCCGGTACTCGAGGTTCTCAAGCCCGGTCAACAGCGGTTCGAGCGCGTTTCCATCGCCTACTCTGCCGATAATTCCACACATCAGCGAATCACACTCCGTTCTCTCGTCCGGTTGCGGTCGTTTCCCGGACCGACGTGGTAGTTTCCGAACTCGACCTCGAAGAGACGCAATCAACGTGTCGAACGGTCGCCCGTGACGGTCGTAATCGTGACATAGGTAGTTGTTCGTCCGTGGGGACTGTTCGAGACGCCGAACGATGCACGGACATGATACAGACCTTCCCTCCCGAACCCATTACTATAGACGGACTACTAGACCGGGTAGTTCGCGAGTAACGGGCTGTTTTCGAGCTGCGGTATCGAACAGTACGGGACACGATACTGATGGATACTGTCCATTTTATTGGCCAAACGTACAATCCAACCCGGTTTAACTGCTATATATTCTCCATTTTCCTACTCATTCGCCAGTATGTTAACCAAACAGCACGGTAGGCGTTCGTGTGAACTGGCTTAAACGACCGATATGGACAGCCAAACGGATAGGGGAAATCGAGGCCGCTCAGCGATGATGAGTCCCCGAACGCCCGACCTGCAATCGATCGCGAGCCGACGGCTGGGAGCACCGAATGGACGGGCAAATACGAGTAGCCATCTCCCAAACTGAGCGAAATCAACCGTGTGTACACGCGACGTTCACTAGTCCGGACCGAATTGAACACGCATCCGCATTCGGTGTTTCAAATCAGATATTTTTATTACCCGGCCCGCCATTTTTTCGCGATGATTACGCTGTTCCGAGACGAAAGCCGTCGAAAGAAGCATTATTTGCCGGAACTATCGCCGGAGACGTCGCTCCGTAACCAGCACACCCACCATTCCTGATACCACCGATGAGTATCCCACTCGTCGCCAGCGCGCTCGAGGTGCCCCTCGATCAGCCGGTGTTGGTCTTTACTGTCGCGATGGCGATCTTTCTCGTCGGCCCGCTGCTGGTCAAACGGCTCGGTCAGCCGGGGATCGTCGGAATCGTTATTTTCGGGGCGGCTATCGGTCCGGGTGCGCTCGAACTCGTCGAACACTCGGACGCGATCGAACTGCTCGGGGAAGTCGGACTGATCTATCTGCTGTTTACCGTCGGACTCGAACTCGACATTCGGGGGTTCAAAGAGGCGCCGGAGAACGCCGCCCTGTTCGGACTCGCGAGTTTCTTCATCCCGTTTCTCGTCGGCACCGCCGCGACGTATACGGTCCTCGGACTCGATCTCTGGGCCTCACTACTGCTCTCGTCGGTGTTCGCCTCGCACACGCTGCTCGCCTATCCGATCGTCAACCGGCTTGGCGTGACGAAAAACCGGGCCGTCACCGCCGTCTTCGGCGGGATCCTCTTTACCGATACGCTCGCACTGGTTGTCCTCGCGATCGTCACCGGCGCCGTCGAAGGCGAACTCACCGTCTGGCTGTTCGCTCAGGTCTTCGGTTCCCTCGTCGTCCTGTTCGGCAGCGCCTGGTTCGTGCTCCCGCCGATTTCCCGGTGGTTCTTCCAGAACTTCAGCGAGGAGAGCTACTTCGAGTTCCTGTTCGTGATGGTCGCCATCTTCGCCGCCGCGAGCCTCGCCGAACTCCTCGATCTCGCCGCCATACTCGGGGCGTTCGTCGCCGGCATCGCCCTGAACCAGCTGATTCCACAGGGCGGGACCCTGATGAATCGGGTCGAATTCGTCGGGAACGCCTTCTTCATCCCGTTTTTCCTGTTGCACGTCGGAATGCTCGTCGATCCGAGCGTCATCATGGACGGCCCCGAAACCCTGCAGATCACCGCACTGATCGTCGTGGTTATGGTCGTGACGAAAGGGAGTGCCGCCTGGCTCGTCGCAACGATCCAGGACTACACGGTAAGCGAGCGAAACGTCATCTTCGGACTCTCCGTCGGCCAAGCAGCGGCCGCACTCGCGATTACGCTGATCGGGTTCGATGCCGGGCTGTTCGGCGCCGAAGTGCTCAACGCCGTGGTGCTAATGCTTCTCGTGACCGCGCTCGTGAGCCCGTGGCTGACCGAACGAGCCGCGACGAACCTCGCCCTCGAGCGCGACGTCGGCGAGGGCGACGACAGCGCGAAAGATCCCAACATCCTGCTGCCGCTGTCGCACAACGCCGAACTGCAACAGCGACTCCTCGAACTCGCCTTCGTGATCAAAGGCAACCGCGGCTCCGAACCGGTCCACGTGATGACCGTCGTCCAGCCGAGCGACCACCGCTCGATGGAAGCCACGGTGGCCGAGACCAACGACGAACTCGAGGAACTCGCCGCGGCGGGCAGCGCCGCCGAGACGCCAATCGAGACCGAAACTCGCGTCAATCACAACGTCGCCTCCGGGATCGTTCAGGGATCGGTCGAGGTCGAGGCCAACCAGATCATCATGGGCTGGGACGCCACCTCCACGTTCCGCCACCGGATCTTCGGGAGCATCATCGACCAGGTGCTCAAACGGACCACGCTCCCCGTCCTGATCTCCCGGCTGGGCCATCCGATCAACACCACCAAACGGATCTTCGTCGTGGTCCCGATCGGTGCTGACCACCACGAGGGGTTCTACGAGGCCGTCCACATCGTCAAGCGGATCGCCGCGAGCCTGGGTGCGGAGCTGAACGTGCTCGTCGTCGACGGCTCGGCCCACCAGTTCGAGCAACTGTTCGAACTCGTCGAAGAGGACGCTACGGCCGAGTTCGACGAACTCGACGATTGGGGACAGGTCCTGCCGACGCTCGAAGCCGAAACGGACGACGACGACCTCATCGTCACCATCTCACCGCGGCGGGGTGACGTCGGCTGGCACAGCGAACTCGAGGACCTGCCGGCGCGGTTGGCCGAGATGCCCCCGGAGTCGTTCATCACGATTCACCCGCGCCAGGGCGAACCCGAGTACGACCGACAGTATCTGCGGCTGAAGTGAGTCGGCTGATGACCGAATAGTTCAGAAATGTTATGAGTCCCAATTCGGCCTCGTTCGGGAGTATCGGACGGGAAGACGTCGTTTGAAAACACGATAACAGAAAATAGGCAAAACCGGCACACCTTTCCCAGTCGCTACCGAACTGTGGTGTATGGGTTTTGGTAGCTACGACGAATCCGAACAACAGCAGCAGACGGCCGACGACGACGAGGATGTAGAGGCCGTCAACGTCCACGAACACGACCACGACGGACAGCTGTCCTTCGAGTCCGACGCCTCGACCGACGAGCTGGTCTCCCAGCTCGGCTCGATGAAAGACGACGACGAGGCCGACGACGAGTAAACTACCGGAAATCCACAGCGGAGGCGGCGTCGACGGCCGTCGCGTTCCTGTGGCTCCGGGCGGCTGTGGTGCGACGAATTTCGTCTTTTGTTCCCGACGAACGTACGGTAGCGTGGCTCTTGCCCACAACCAGATATCCACTGGAAATTAGAATTGCTGTTGCAGGTGCCGGTCGCTCGAGCGTCTCGAGTCAAATTCACCACATGGGCGTACGACACCGTCGAGCAGGCGGATCGATACCGCCGATCAGCCGACCGGCGCGATCAGCACAACTTCGAGGCGCAGAGTTCGCCGATCGCTCGACGAAGCCGCTGGGAAACCGCCGACTTCGAAACGCCGAGTCGGTCCGCCAGTTCGTCCTGGGAGATGCCTCGCGGAACGTCGAAGTACCCCTCCTCGTGGGCGACGGCGAGCAGTTCCTGTTGTTTCTCGGTTAGTGCGACGACGCCGTCGTCCTCGTCGTCGGAAACCCGTAGGTGGTCGACCGTGACCGAAATGTCTCGCTCGCGGCAGTACTCGTTGAACGCGACGAGATCGTCCCGGCTGGGGAACTGCAACTGGACGAGCCAGCCGTCCCGCGAACTCGAGAGGTCGAGCAGGCGACCGCCGACCTCGGCCGTCTTCGCGATGAACGTCTCCGCTCGCTCGGTGAGGGCGACCCGATAGACGCGCCGGTCGGGATAGCGATCGGCGAGGACCGGATCCGCGACCGTCGGGTCCGTCTCGAGAGCGGCTTCGAAGCCGTCGAAGTCGTCGCCGTAGACGGTACAGAAAACGAGCGTTCGGCCCGTTCCGATGGTCGTCCAGTACTCGGGTTCGACGGTGACGTCGGGTGCCCGACGCAGGGTCGGCTGCAAGAAGAGAGCGGTGTTATCGAGACGAAGCTGTGCGACGATGCCACCCTCCGCCTGCGATCGGATGCTGGTTCGTTCGCCGTCGTAATTCGCAATGTCGATGCTCACAGGTCGATCCGCCATCCGGATGGATGACCGTCGTAATTCCTCGTTACCGCGAACTCGCTCATTGCAAACCAAATTCGACTGCGACTACATCATCGTAGACGCTATACACGGAACGACGGCGAAAATAAGGGGCTATACCTATTCACGCGTCGTTTCACCGGACTGTCGATAGCGGAAAGAAACAGCGTATTACCGTCGATTTCGAGATCGGATCCCGTAGTAAGCATCAAATACTCGAGACAGTTGCGCCGTTCAGTTCTCGTTGCTGTCGGTTCGCTCGTCGAACAGCAACTCAAACAGCTTGTGCTGGGCGACCCGCAGGTGGCGGCTGAACGTCGGCTGTGAGACGCCGATCGAGTCGGCGATTTCCTCGCCGGTGCTCTCGCGGGGCCACTCGAAGAACCCGCCGTAGTACGCCGTCTCCAGGGTTCGAAACTGTCGCTCCGAGAGGCGACCGCGAAGTTCGGCATCGAACGCGCGGCCGTTCCGAGCGGATCGGTCGCGTTCGCGACGGGCAACCAGTTCCGTACCGGGATGGGTTCGCCGGATCGTGCGGACGAACGACCGAACGTCGACGGTACTCGAGAGTTCGACGACGAGTCGGGCACGGTCGTCAACCGGCGTAATCGACCGCAAGATCCCGCCGTGGTCCGCGAGCGTCTCCGCGACGGTCGATTCGGAGAAGACGAGTTCGAGCACCGAATCCGCCGCGCGCTCGCCGACGAGCCGTCCCGATTCGATCGACGGCTGCGATTCGAGGGCGGCGTCGATCGCGTCCTCGCCGACGTCCGGGGCGGTACAGAACACCGTCGACCCGCTCGACGAACGGGGAACGACGGCCTGGACGTCGAGTTTCCGGTCCAACCGACGGGCGATCGACGACAGCGGCTCGTCGCCGTCTCGGAGGACGATCTCGAGTTCGGTGATGCGATCGGAGAGCAACGCGCGTTTCCGTTCGACCGCGGCAATCGCGTAGCTCGCGACCGCCGCGAGATGGGTACACGCCCGTCGCGTGGCGTCGTCGAACGCCGATGGCTGATCCGCATAGAGGGTGAGCGTCCCGTACTGCAGACTGTCGGTACCCAGCGGGACGCTCAGGACGGATCGAAACCCGCGCTCGATCGCGCGACGTCGCCACTTCTGGTCGCGGTCGGGGTCGTGCGTCCCCTCATGACGCGGGATATCATCGAGCACCGTCGGCTCGCGTCTCGCAACAGCGGTCGCCGTCGGATGAGGCTGTACACCATCGGCAGCCGTCGAAAGCGAAACCGCAGTCGAGTCGAGGAACTCGCCGTCTCGGCCCGCCCAGGCGTTCGGGACGACTCGGTCGGAACCGGTATCGACGTGGCCGACCCAGGCCAGTTCGATCGAACCGGCCGTTCCGACGGGCTCGAGCGAGACGAGCGCATCACAGAGTCGCTGCTCGATGTCGACGCGGGTGTCGCCGGCGAGCAGCGTCCGCTCGATTTCGCACAGGCGCCGACATTGGGCGACGACGGACTCGAGGCGGTCGATATCGGCTTCGTACGTCCGAATTGCCGACCCTCGCTCGAGTGCGTCGAGCGTCGTCGACGCGGCCCCGACGACGACCTCGAGGGGCGTCCGATCGAGCCCCTCGAACGCCATCGGCTCGGTGCTGGTCGCGAGCAGGAGGCCGTGGTCGGCGACCGGAACGACGAGGACTCGTTCCGCACGGATGCCGGACCGAGCGAGTGCGGGATCGAGCGCGGATCGGTCGAAGACGGTTCCTTGGCCGACAGCAGCATCAGCGTCGGCGTCGGCGTCGGTGTCTGAGTCTGTGTCTGTGTCTGTGTCTGTGTCTGTGTCTGTGTCTGTGTCTGTGTTGGCTCCAGTACTGGTGTCGGTGTCCGAATCCGTCTTCCCCCCGGTCTCGAGACGCTCGAGCAAGTCGATTTCTGTTCGATCGATCGACGGCAGTTCGACCGGGGGTGTCGAGAGGGCCGTCGCGACCGCTGCCGGCCTGAGTGCGTCCTCGTCGACGAGATACCAGCCGACGAGATCGGCGTCGGTACAGGCGAGTGCCGCGTCGACGACGGACTGACGAACGGCGGGGCGGGTTTCGGCGTCGCGGAGCGTCGCGACCGTCTCGCGGACGGTCGACAGCGCGGCGGCCGGCGACCGATCCCTGTCGCGAACGACACAGAGGGTTCGATCGTCACCGGACAGCGGCGTGACGAACACGTCGACGGGACAGGAGTCGTCTCCGGCGACGAGCGTCCCCGAGACCGGTTCCATCCACCTGACGACCGGAGCGTCCGCTCGCTCGCGGATCGCTGCCGTCAGATCGTCGTCGAACACCGTCTCCAGTTCGCGGCCGACGAGCGTCTCCGCCCCGGTCAGGTCGAACAGCGCAGTGTTGGCGAACCGAATCGTCGATCCCTCGAGGACGGCGAGGCCGTCGTCGAGCGCGTCGACGATCGACTCGAGAAGATCGAACCGCTCCCGGTCGGCGGCGCCGGGTACGCCGTCACCGATCTCGCGTGCGGACACGGTGATCCCGTCTTCGCCGGGACGAACGGAGACCGCGAACCGCGTCTCGAGCGCCGGGTACGCCGTCTCGAACTCGACGGCGCTATCGGTCGTCCGAGCCTCGAGAAACCGTTCGGAGAACGTCCCGCGAACGGTATCGTCGAGGAGGTCCCAGACGACCGCTCCGGGCTCGACAGCCCCGTCGTCCGCGACGAAGAGGCGGTCGGCAGCCGCGTTCGCGTAGCGAAGCTCCCACTGCGGACCGAGCGTGAAAACCGGTTGTCCGAGCCGATCGAGCGCCGTCCGAACGCCGTCCGTGTCAGCGGCGGGCGCGGTCGAGAACGTGACCACGACGCCCTCGACGAGCGGATCCGTGAGCCGATTGGTGACGGTGAGTTCGTACACGTGCCAGGCGCCGTCGCCGTGTCCGATCCGCACGGAAACGTCCTCGCTCGTCCCGACCGCGGCCGTCGATACCGTCGAGACCGTCTCTCGAGCCGTTTCGCGGTCGTCCGGATGAACGAGCTGGGTTAGCGGCGTCCGCTCGAGTTCGTCCGGCGTATACCCCATTCGCGATTCGACGGCCGAACTCGCGTACTCGACGATCCCCGTTCCATCGAGCACCCAGACCAGCGCGTCGGAGCGCTCGAGGATCGTCCGGCTGCGTCGTTCCGATTCGGCGACGAGGCGGTAGCGTTCGGCCGCGTTTCGGACCCGGACGGCGACGAGCGATCGCGGATCGTCGGCGTCGACGACGTCAGTCGCTCCCGACTCGAGTGCGGTGTCGATCGCCGCCTCATTCACCGGTCGCTCGCCCGTCACGGCGACGATCGGAAGCTCGTCGTCTCGCTCCCGGAACCGCTCGAGGACCGACGAATCGCCCCCCGGTCCCTCGAGCGGGCAGACGACGCAGTGGATATCGAGCTGTGCGAGCCGCCCGATGGCGCTCGAGACGGTTCGTTCCCTGACGAGCGAGATCGATTCGAACGACGCGGACAGCGCGTCCATCGCGCCGTCGATCGTCCGGGAGTCGCCGACGACGAGCACCCGAAGAACGTCGCCGACGACGGTCGCGCGTTCGTCGCTCACCGATGGGTCACCTCCGTCGGCGACGGCTGGACGGGCGGTCCGCATCGCGGCGAGGGGTCTGCCGCCCGGGATCGTCGTGATCGCCGGTCAGTCGCCTCGCGTCGTGGTGGCCGGCGAGTCACCCCCGCTCGTGGCAACTGCCAGTCGCCCGGCTGCTCGAGCCGCGGTGAGGACACCGGCTGCCAGCCCGCTCGATCAGTTGCGACTCGATCGAGGGGCAGTACAACCCGAACGGTCACGATAGCAGGTCGTTGCGAGCCACGAGGGTTAATTATCGATCGCGTATCCGCGAGTAGTACAGTATTACGCCGAAAGCGACACGACCGCGCGACAAACGGGACAACGGCCGTTCTGAGGGGCCGACACCGTCGGCATGTTCCGAACGGGAACACCGTCGAAAGCAGCCGAAGAGCGTTGCTAGGTCTGGTCTCGGACCGTAACGACCGGCACCGGTGCGTTCCGAACCACCTCTTCGGCGACGCTGCCGACGACCAGATGATCGAGGCCGGTCCGCCCGTGGGTCCCCATGACGATCAGATCGATCGCGTTCGTCTCGGCAACGTCGACGATCTCCTCCTGGGCGACGCCGTGACGGACGGTCGTCGTCGTCTCGATTCCTTCCTGAGAGACGGCCCGTTCGGCCTCCTCGACCGCCTGAACGGCCTCGTCTTCCGGGTCCGAACGCATCTGGTCGCGCTTTTCGGAGCTGTGTGGCCCCTCCTCGGACACCGATACGATGTGTACCGTTGCACCGAGACTATCAGCCAGCCCGATCGCGTGTTTCGTCGCCTGGCGAGCGCCCTCGTTCCCGTCCGTCGCGAGCAACAGATCCTGATACATTGCGTACCTCCAGCCTCAACGAACAGCGGGATACAAACCGTACTTGCTAGTGCCGGCAGTCGTGACTCACAGTCGAACTGTCAGAACTCGCTATGGCCGCTCGAAAAAATGGTGCCCTCCTCGAGCAGCAGAGACGGTACCGAAGGCGATGCTGGAGCCTCCGGCCCTACAGTTGCGCTTGCTCCGGTCGTTTGCGTTGTAACGTCTGTCGGGTCGACGAACTGAGGCGGTCGATAGCGCCGCGAGATTCGGCCACGTCGACCAGCAGATCCGACAGGTTCACCAGGTCGCTGACGTACTCCTGTCGGCGCTGTTGCCAGCGAGCGGGTACGTCGTCGTCCGTGAGAATCTCGAGCGAGCGATCGCGAACCGCGGCGTACTCGTCGAACTGCTCGGCGAGTCCGGCTCGCTCGAGTTCCTGGAACTCCCCGTATTCGCGGTCGTCGGTGCCGCGATACCGGAACGCGGGCGTTCCCAACAGCGCCGCTTCGGTGGCCATCGTTCCCGTGTCCGCGACCAACAGCGACGCCTCGGCCATCGCGTCGTGGATCAGGGCGGGGTGAAGCTCGTACGGACGGGCGGGCAGGTCCCGGAAGTCCATCTCGTCGCCCTCGTCCGAGACGAAGACGGTCGCGTGTTCGCTCAGCCGTTCGACCAGGTCGCGACGCTGGTGGGGCTTGAATCCTTCCAGATCGGTGTCGTGGAAGGCGTCGAGGGCATTGAAGCGGACGAGGATGTACTGTTCGTCCGGCTCGACGCCGAGGAACTCGCGGACGTTCGCGTCCCGCTCGAACACCTCGGGGTGGAGATACGCACACTCTTTGAAGCCGTCGAACGTGTAGTGATCGTCCCCGAGATCGCGGCGGGTGACTCGGGGCGAGAGAATACAGTTCGCGAAGGGCCGGGAGATCGTGTGGTTGAACGCAGTCGGCTCGTCGTCGAGGACGAGTACGACCGGTGTTCGCGTGAGCGTGCCCGCGTAGGCGGCGTACGGGCCCCGACCGAAGATGACGTCCGGGTCGAAGCGACGCGCCTCGCGACCGATCGTGAAGAACTGCCCGCCGAGTTCGCGGGCGAACTTGAGCTTCGAGTAGCGGTCGGTCCCGTGCTCACCGTACACTCGATAGGGCATGCCGTAGAAATCCAGTAGGTCCGTCGTACAGGCGTACTCTCGAGTCAGGACGAGCACGTCGTGTCCCGCGTCTTCGAGGCGGTCGACGGCGTGTCGATACAGATGAACGTGTGCCGGCGTGTTCGCAAGGACGAGGATCCGCATCGGTACAGCGTAACCGAGATCGACCCTTTGTAATACCACAACTACTCGATTTCGGGGTTCGTTGGGGTCACGCGCCGAATCGACGCGATCGCGTAGCGCCCGAATACAGCTGAGAGAACTCCGAATCGAGCAGATACCGAAATCCAGGTCCGCGATCGACGGGCGCAGTGGCCGGATACCGTTTCGTTACCATCCGAATAGCGAGCCGATATCGGCCGGACAGATGGCCGAGACACCGTTACAGACTACTTTTGGATTCCGAACCGACGTACACGAGTACGTGAAGAAAACTCGAATCGCGATGCGCCTCGCGTTTTCGTTTCCGATCTCGAGAATGTGTATTCTCGGCCTGAAGGGCACTGTAGCGTCGCTGTTCGCCATATAACAATACACTGCGGACTGCTGATTTCGGCCAATCGGAATGCACGTCCTCACGCTCACGGCGAACGCCGACGCACCGTTCATGAACCAGCAGATGGCCGAACTCGAGCGCCGGGGCGTTTCGTTTACCACGCTGCCGATTTCGGGCGAGGTCGCCGCCGATACCTCCCGCGGGCCGACCGACTACCTCAAGACGGTTCCGAAGGTGCTCGCGGAATCGACGAACGGGTACGACCTGATCCACGCCCACTACGGGCTGACGGCACCCATGGCGCTCGCACAGCTGCGGACGCCGGTGGTGCTGTCCCTGTGGGGATCGGACGTACACGGACCCGTCAAGCCGATCAGCAGCGCGTGTGCGCCCCTGTGTGAGGAAGTCGTCGTCATGTCCGAGGAGATGCGCGAGGTTCTCGGGCGGGATTGCCGGGTGATCCCCGACGGCGTCGACCTCGAGACGTTCCGGCCGGAATCTCAGAATCGCGCGCGCGAGAAGGTTGGCTGGGACGACGTCGACGACGCCTATCAGGTGTTGTTCCCGTACTCGCCCGACCGGACGGTCAAGAACTACCCGCGAGCGAAGCGAGTGGTCAGTGCGGCGGATAATTTGCTCGATCGGCCGGTCGAACTCCGGACCGTCTCGGGCGTCGCTCACGACGCGGTGCCGGACTACATGAACGCCGCGGACGCCCTCCTTCTGACCTCCGACAGCGAGGGGTCGCCCAACTCGGTGAAGGAGGCGATGGCCTGCAACCTGCCCGTGGTCGCCCTCGACGTCGGCGACGTTCGAGAACGATTGAGCGGCGTCTTCCCCTCTCGAGTCGCGACCGACGACGAGGAACTGATCGTCGGCCTGATGGACGTGCTCAAACGCGGGGAGCGATCGAACGGTCGCGAGGCCGCCGAAGAAGTCAGTATCGAACGCACGGCGGACCAGATGCTCGAGATCTACGAGCGGGTTGCGGGCGAAACGGAACAGCGTGTACGGGATCCGCCGCAACTCGAGTCCTCTACTCCCGACTAACGCCGCGAACATCTTTCGGGGACTCGTAGCGCTCTGACCTCCAACCGCTTTCTGAAGACTCTCGAGCGATTGCAGATTCGTGGACTGGCCGGCGGCCCTTCTGAATATTTGGAGAAAACGCCTCGGTGAAGAACGATCTGAATTTTCGAGTGCGCAAGTCCCCACACTCTCCATCCCCGGCCACGAATCGAAAGCCGACGACTACCGTACGTCCTCCCGATACCACTCCATCGTCTCCGGCAGGTGGGCCTCGATGGGCTGGTACTCGTACCCCAGTTGGGACTCGGCCTTTCTCGAGGTGTAAAACAGCCGCTGGGTCGCGAGCTGTGCCATCTGGCGGTCGAACGGAAACATGCGGACGCCGGCGACGGCGCTGGCGGCTTCGGCGACCGGACCAGCGGCGTGGATCGCCGTAGCCGGGACGCGGATCCGCGCCGGCGAGCCGTCGACGGTGTGCGCGATCCGCGAGACCGCCTGATTGTACGTGAGGTTCTCGCCGCCGAGGATGTAGTGCTCGCCGGTCTCGCCGCGTTCGGCCGCCAGCAGCAGGCCGTCGACGACGTCGGAGACCCCGACGATGCTCAGCCCGCCCGGGAGGTAGGCCGGCATGGTCGGCTCGAGACCCATCGAGAGCAACTGAACGGTGAACTCCCCGTCGCCGGGACCGAAGATCGAGGTCGGGTGGACGGTGACGGCGTCGCCGTCCGTTTCGGCGTACTGATCGACCAGATCCTCCGCCTGGGCCTTCGACGACTGGTAGGCCCCGATCGGTTCGGCGACGTCCGTCTCGTCGGCGAATTCGGCGTCGCCGGAGGGGCGACGCGTCCCGGACGTGCTGGTGAAGACGAGTCGCCCGGTCTCGCAGTCGCGACACGCCTCGAGTACGCGCTCGGTTCCGTCGACGTTGACGCGTTCGACGGTCTCCGGGCCGGCGCTCCAGAGACCGATCCCGGCGAGGTGAAAGACCACGTCGGCCCCGTCGACCAGCGAGCGAAGCGTCTCGTCGTCGAAGAGGTCGCCGACGTACCAGTCGATAGCCTCGCCCTCGAGGTCGCCGCGATCCGAGGTCGGTCGACTGAGTCCGCGGACCGCCCACCCGTCCTCGAGCAGGCGCTTACAGAGGTGGGTCCCAAGAAAGCCCGTTGCCCCGGTGACGGCCGCGGTCTTCGCGTTCGTCCCGGTCATCGTCGACTCTCGAGTTGTGGTGGGACGGCGTCGCCGGCCACCGCGGCGTAGACGCTGTAGGCGACCGAGACGGCCGGGTGGGTGTCGTCCGGCGGCGGCAACTCGCCGTCGGGAAGCCGATTCCGAAGGGCCTCGAGATCGACGTCGCTGCCGGCACCCGTACCGCCCTCGACCGTGACCGGCGTTTCGTCGTCGCCAAGCGCGTATCGCAAGGCGTCGTCCTCCTCGAGGGAGTACTCGAGCAGCGACGACGCGACGGCGTCGACGCCCGGCGTCGGCCCCGTTAACAGGGTGTCCGCGGCGAGCGGATCCCCGCTGTAGGCGGTGACGGCGTCGAGGACGGTCAGTGCGGGTTCGATAGCACGCGTGGCAGCGACGGCGGTCAGATCGGGATCGGTGGTCCCGTCCCCGTGAACAACGTTCTCGAGGGTTCGCATGCCGCCCGCGACCGTCCCGTGTTCGGTCGGCCGCAGCGTCGGGACGACGACGACGGTGCTTTCGGCGAGGCGGTCGGGAACCGAGACCGTGACCGTTCGATCGTCGACGGTCGCGGTGGTCTCCCGGCGGGAGTCCGTCGCTAAATCGACGAGGTCGACGTCGAACCGCTCGAGCAGGTCGGGGTAGCCCAGGTACTCGGCCGTGCGATCGAACGCGATGCGGTCGTCGCTCGCTCCGGCGACGGCGATCTCCGCCTTCGTCCAGCCGGCGAGGTGGCTGGCGATCGACCCGACGACGGCGGGGTCGGTCACCATACCCGACGACGGATGGAACGGGTAGTGGGCGTCGGGAACGAGCGTGATTCGATCGGCGGCCGTCAGCGACCCGGCGTGTGGCTCGAGGACGGAACGCACCGGCGACTCGAGCGTCGCCAGTCGCGTCTCGACGGTGGGGGACCAGCCCCCTCGTCGCTCGGAGGCGTCCACGCCGGTAGCGCGAACGTTCACGGCATCACCTCCGGCGCTTCGAGTTCGTCGCGCTCGCTTTCCGCGGCCAGTTCGTACGCGGTTTCGGCGAGTTCGATCGTCCGTCGGCCGTCGGCGCCGTCGACCGGCGGCGTCTCGTCGTTGCGAATCGCGTCACAGAAGTCCTCGAGCGCGTCGTAGTGGGCCTGCAGGTAGAACGTCGGGCCGAATACGTCCGGTTCGTCGCTCGTAAATCGGCTCGCGACGTTCGTCAGCGCGGACTTGGCCGCGCTCGCGTAGAAGTTTCCGGGCAGATGATCCTGGTTGCTGATCGTCCCCGTAACGCCCTCCAATCGCAGTCGCGTGTTGACCTCGGGGAGTTGTTCCCACTGGTAGGTGCCACAGTGGAGCGTGATCGTCGTCTCCGTCTCCGGCGCTCGAAGGAGGACCGTCGAGGCGTCTTCGGCCGGAATGTCGAGCGTCTGTCCCATCGTCGCATCCCGAACCTCGAGATCGCCGAACAGCCACTCGAGGACGTCGAAACAGTGGACGCCGAGTTCGACCAGCGAGCCGCCGCCCGCGGCGTCGGGGTCCATCGGCCACTCCGGCGGTGCCGCGTCGGCGGGCGGCTTGCCAAGCGGGTGGTCGTTGAGTCGGGTGATCGAAGCGTACGGGACGTGTCCGACGCTTCCGTCCTCGTACTCGCCTTTGACTCCCGCCATATCGGGCTGGTAGCGAAGCGTATGATCGACGCCGACGGCGATCCCCGCCTCCCGAGCCGTCTCGAGCATTTCGTCGGCCTCCTCGGTCGAGCGGGCGAGGGGTTTCTCGACGAACACGTCGACGCCGGCCTCGGCCGCCCGCTCGACGGCGTCCGCGTGGAGAAACGGCGGAAGCGCAACGACCGCCGCGTCGAGGTCTTCGGCGTCCAGCAGCGTCGTGTAATCGTCGTACGTTCGAGACACGCCGGCACGTTCGGCCCGGTCGCGATTTTCCGGGACCGCATCGGCAGCCGCGACGACGTCGACGTCCGGCATCGCGAGTGCCGATTTCAGGTGTACCATGCCGATGTTGCCGACGCCGAGTACGCCGAGTGAAAGCGCACTCGAGTCGGTCCACCGGCCCAGAAGTGTTGGTGGCATCTGTCCGAAAACGGGCGACCAGCAGGCTTTGTTATCGTCGCCATACCCGCGAGCGGACGGAAGTAGCAGGTACCTTCTCTCAATGACCGTGCGGCGAGCCGAAGCCGGCGGTCAGTTCCAGGTCGCTTTCGCCTGCGTGTCGGCACTGTTCGAGGCGCCGTCGACCCCGCGCGAACGCCGGACGCGTTGGGCGACGTCGGCCATCGTTTCGACGGTGAGATCGGTCTCCGATCGGCGGCGCTCGAGGTACGACAGGATCGCGCGCATGCGACGGTCATCGCGCTCGCTCGTCAGGTTGTTCGGGTGAAGCCACATGTGAAAGACCCCGTCCGAGCGGGCCGCCTGGTCGATGCCCCGACGAGCCAGTTCGAGCATGGGATCAGTCCAGATCGACTCGGCGACGGTTCGTGCCGGACCCTCGAACCCGAAGAGGAACATCGAGGCCGGGACGTTGACCAGTCCGTACTCGTCGACCGTCGGCTCGACTACCATCGATCGATCGCGAATCGTCGAGTCGAAGACGCCCCGAACGCCGTCGCGGGTCGGCGACTGCCCCCGATACGCCGAGACGTCGTACTCGGCCAGCACGTCCCGGTGGCCCACGTCGTTTCGCGGATAGACGAACGAGTCGATGCGCTGGCCCCAGTCGGCGGCGATCTCGGTACTGCGCTCGAGTTCCGCGGTCGCGAGTTCGTGGTCCGTCTCCGCGTCCCCGAACAGAACGTGTGAAAACGAGTGGCTGGCGAACTCGTGATCGGCGTCCGCCTCGAGAATCCCCTCGACGAGCTCCCGGCCGAAGCGCAGATCCTCGCGGTCGGCCCACTCCTCACGTTCGCGTTCGAACCAACCCTCGGGAGCGGGGTGGTCGGCGTGCGTTCCGTCGCAGGAGTCGAGCATGAGGTGGCCGACGACGGCCCACGTCGCGGGGACGTCGAATTCGTCGAGCAACTCGAGCATCACGTTCCAGCCCCGACGGCCGGATTCGACCCGTTCGGCAGGTGGATCCGCGAGGTCGTGAAACCCCCAGCCGAGTTCGGCGTCGAGCGAGCAAACGACGCTACCCACGAAACCCACCACCGGCTAGTACCCGTTGAACACGTCTCATACGGAATTGCTATCCAACAGACGGTTTTGTTATGGATTGCCTGTATGGTTGATAACTTCCGTAACCCTGCGTGTACGGGCACCGATATTACGGTTCGCACAGTCTCTCACGACGCCGTCGTGTTCTACGGTACACCGATCGAATCAGCCAATTATCGTCGGACGAATCCGTGAAATCTCCCCATAACAAAGCCCGCATCCCGTTATCTGCAGGACAGCAGGCGTCTCTGACGTCTCAATATACAATCATGAGCAGGTCTTCCCCGACATCCGAGCGCGCATTTGTGCTCGGATTCGACGGCGTACCGTGGAGACTCATCGAACAATGGAGCGAGGAGGGCGAACTCCCGAATTTCGCCCAACTTCGCGAGGACGGCGCATCCGGGTCCCTCGAGAGTACGACACCCGCGACGACGCCACTCGCGTGGCCGTCGATTGCGACGGGCGTCTGGCCGGACAAACACGGCCTCTACGGATTCCAGAATCTCTCGTCGGGGTACTCCCACGAGATGTACACCAGCCAGGACGTTCAGCAGCCGACCCTCTGGGAGCAGGTCTCGCCCGCTCACGTCGGCAACGTCCCGATGTCCTACCCGGCAACGGAGATCGACGGCTCGATGGTCACCGGCATGATGACGCCGTCCACGGAGCGGGAGTACACCCACCCGCCCGAACTCAAAGACGAGATCGAGGCCCGAATTCCCGACTACGATATCAGCCTCGACTACCCCGACTACGCCGACCGCCTCGACGAGTTCGAAGTGGCCGTCGACGACATGCTCGCGGACCGGCGCGAGCTGATGCAACTCCAGATGGACGAGGCCGGCGAGGACTGGCGGCTGTTCTTCTTCGTCTATACCGCCCCGGACCGGTTCCAGCATCTCATCTGGGACATGGATCGGATCCTCGACCACTACAAGAAACTCGACGAGATCCTCGGCGAAGTGATGGCGTATACGGACCGTCACGACGCCGACCTCTACGTCGTCTCCGACCACGGCTTCGGCCCGATCGAGGAACTGGTCTACGTCAACCACTTCCTCGAGCGAGACGGCTACCTCCACCGGGAGGAAGACGACGGCGCTCGCGGCGCACTCGCGAGCCTCGGCATCTCGCGCGATCGCATCACGGACGCCCTCGAGCGGGTCGGTATCTCCGAGGAGATGATCGTCTCGACGCTGCCTCGAGCGCTCGTCGATTCGGTTGCCGAACAGATCCCCGGCGATCACGCGCTCTACGACGTCGACTACGATCGGACCGTCGCGTTCGTTCACGGAGCCGGCTGTCTGTACGTCAACGATACTGAACGGTTCGACAGCGGCGTCGTCGATCCGAATCAGATCCCGGCGATCAAGGACGAACTCACCGACCTGTTCGAATCGGTGACCGACGACGACGGTCAACAGAAGCTTACCGTGTCCGACGGGGACGAACTGTTCCCGACCGACGACGGCTCACCCGATCTGGTCGTCAACGGAAACGGCGTCTACGAGGCGCGCAACGCCCTCACCGGGGAGCCGACCGGTGATACCGGAACGTACGCCGCGAGTCACCGAAGCGAAGGGATCGTCCTCTGTCGCGGCCCGTCGATCGAACCCGGGGCATCGCTTCGCGGCGCGCGAGTCGTCGACATCGCTCCGACCCTTCTTCACGGCATCGGCGAACCCGTCCCCGAAAACGCCGACGGTCGCGTCCTCTTCGATGCGTTCGACGAGGCGGCGACGCCTGCATCGACCAAAGTCGAACGGACCGGCGTTTCGAAAGGCGAGGGCGGCGAGGCCGTCGACGACGACTTCACCGACGTCGAAGATCGACTCAAAGGACTCGGCTACATGGAATAACCGGCAGACTGCCGGGAGCTGAGTGCGAGTTGCGGTCTGTTTTCGACACGCGCTGATACTGTCGGACAGTAGACCGTTCGAGAACGGAGATCCGCATCAGTAGAGTCTCAGTAAGACTGATATAGAGTTGTGACTGAAATCGGATCTGTCCCGTCTATCGGCTGAATTCGGCGTATTCAGGCTCAATATCTTTTGGTGCACGGACTGAAATAGAACTGTCACGTCGACGCGGAGTCGCGTTCACACTCCCCCACGTGGCACTGCCTCGTTCATGAAAGAGCCAACACCGACGTCAACACACTCATCGTGTACGATCCGGCCGTTCGAGCCTGCTGACCGAGCAGCGGTGCTGTCGCTGTACGAAACGGTGTTCGGACGCGAACGGAGCACCGATTGGTTTCGGTGGAAGTACGAAGACAATCCCTACGTCGATCACGTCCCGATTATCGTCGCCGAAATCGACGGTAAACTCGTCGGTTGTCGAGCGTTTTTCGCACAGGAGATGCGGATCAACGGCTCCGAGCGGATCGCATTCCAGCCCTGTGATACGATGGTCCATCCGTCCTACCAGGGACAGGGGTTGTTCGATCGGATGAACGAGTGGGCCCTCGAGCGGTACAGCGATCGCGCGCCGACGTTTTGTTTTAACTTCCCGAACGAGAAGTCCAAGCCGGGGAACCTCAAACACGGCTGGAAAGAGATCGGCACGTTCCCGGTGTACTACCGACCGCAAGACCCCGTCGGGAGCGTAAAGGAGCTGACGTCCGGCGACGGCAACGGCGGCGGGAACGACGACGGATCCACCGGCGGCGCCGACACGAGAACGACCTCCGATGGCGCGAACGGGTCCAACGACGACTCCGCCGTGAACCCACGTCACGATTATCCCCACGGATACGACGACCCGGTCACCGAACCCGAAAGCGGCGGGGTGACAAACGCCATCGCCAAGGTCATCACGAGCTCACACCAGGCCGGTGATCGACTGGTCACCCAGTCCCCGGACGACATGGCCGTCGTCCGGTTCGAAACGCCACCACCGGACGTTCTCGAGACGGTCTATCGACGGTCGGTTCCCGACGGAATCCATACGAATCGGACCGCGGAGTTCTACCGGTGGCGGTTCGAGAACCCGACCCAAACGTACACGACATACGTCGCAACGCGCGACGGCGAGACCCCGCTCGCTGCGCTGGTACTCTCGCGGGTCGACGACCACCTGCGAATCGTCGAGAGCCTCCCCCGAAAAATCGAGTCCGAACGGGAGGCGATCAACCACCTGCTCGTCGCGGCGCTCACCGATAGCCAGGATCGGAACTACGTCACCGCGTTCGGGAAGACGTTACCGACGCCGATTCGGTACCGATTCTATCCCGACACCCGGTTCCCGCTCTCGACGCTCGTCAAACCGACCGCTCGAACGCTTCTCGCACGGGATCTCGGTGACAAAACCGGTCTCGAGGAAAGCGGTACGAGCGACTGGAACCTCTCGAGACTCGATTTAGACACGACATAACATTTCTATTCCACAAGAGAGTGGATGTATGGACACTTCCGCCTGGAACGGAAACGAGTCGGTGGTTGTTCCGGGAATCTCCGCACCGAGTACCGTCGCCTGCGTGAGATCGCTCGGCCGACGTGGCATCCGAACGATTGTGGTCTCGAACGACGATTCGACGCCGGCGTTTCGGTCGAAGTACTGTGACGAGGCAGTGCGCGTGCCGTCGCCACACGACGATCTCGTGGCGTACAAGGACGCGCTACGCTCGCTGGCAATGCGACCGGACGTCCGGACGATTATCCCCGTCCGAGAGCCGGACATCTACGTGCTCTCGAAGTACAGAGACGAGTTCGCGGAGCACGTGAGTACGCCCTGGCCGACGTTCGAAACGTTGGCGCGCGCACAGGATCGGATGCAACTCTTCGAGGCTGCGGATCGAGCGGGCGTCGGCGCACCGGAGACCGCCCTGTTCACGACGCCGCCCGATCAGGAACGCGAGTGGATCGTCAAACCGCGGTATACGATTCTCGGCGACGAGTACGTCGAGGAGTACACGGCGGACACGTGCGTCGCACCACCTTCGACGCGGTATCTCGAGTCGGATCGGGCGATGAGTACCGAGGACGTACACACGGAGATGGAACACGTCCCGCTGCTCCAGGAGTACGTTTCGACCACGGAGGAGTACGGGTTCTTCGCGCTTTACGACGAAGGCGAACCGGTTGCGACGTTCCAGCACCGACAGCGGCGGGGCTACAGCTACGCCGGCGGGCCGAGTTCCTTCCGGGAATCGGTAGACATTCCGGCCCTCGAGGAATCCGGCCTGGCGTTGCTCGACGAACTCGAGTGGAACGGGCTCGCGATGGTCGAGTTCCTGCGCGACGACGAAACGGGCGAGTTCAAACTCATGGAAGTCAACCCGCGCTTCTGGTCTTCCCTGCCGTTTTCGGTACAGACCGGTGCGGACTTCCCGTACTACTACTGGCTGCTGGCAAACGGCATGAAAGACCGAATCGAACACGAGTACCAGCCGGGGATCGGCGGACACCTCCTCCGCGGTGAACTGCTGTATCTCCACTCGGTGCTCACCAAGGATATCGATCTCGTCGAGAAGCCATCGATGACCAAAGCGGTGAGCGACGTCGCGAAATCGATCTACGACCAGCCCCGCTTCGACTATCTCAGTCGCGACGATATGGGGCCGTTCGTTCGCGACCTCATGAACACGGTCTCGACGCTCCGCTGAGCGGCCGAGACAGCGACGTATTTTGGCGTTCTCTGCCGTGTGACGGTCACGCACGACCGTTTTAGCTATCCAATAATCGTCAGTTCACAGGCGAGTGTTACTCGTCAGTCAGTATCCGACTCGCTGTATTTCTCGAATAGCTACCATTTATTCGACAAGAAAGCTTATACCGAGATACTCGGGTTACCAAAGTATGGCACGTGACACTCCGGTACAGAACCAAACTGCCACGACTGAAGCTGAACCGCTCCCAAACCTCGTAACGATCATCGGTCGAGGGGTCCCCTCGAGTTTCGAAATCGTCGTTGACGGCGACATCGAAATGGTTGCAGAAGACCCCGTCGAGGAAGCGACCATCGTCTCGGGCAGCGTCGCGGAGGGTACGATCGACGTCGGCGTCCAGCGATTCCGATTCGACGGCCAAGTGACGAACGTTCACGTCGTCGACTGGAACGGCGTCGCAGCGCCCGACTCCGCGAGCGTCCCGAACGTCCACGTCGATTACGGCGTTCCTGAGCGATAATCGGCCCCGTCGTCCGAAGCGATCATCTTCCTGATACAGAAAATAGCGCATACCCGCGTCTTTAGGCCTGTCTCTTACCCATAAGTCTCAGGAGCGCAGTTCGTATCCCTCTACCCAGGTCTGAAGTTTCTTGAGGCCTTTCCACATCGT